>JAYUKW010000013.1:0-149662 GCA_043764155.1 Bdellovibrionales bacterium | reverse complement strand
ACTTTAGACCCAGAAAGTGCCTTGACTACAAAACACCATTCGAGGTTTTATTTAAAACTAAAGTTGCGCTGGCAATTTGAATTCAGCTAGGCACTTAAGGACACTTGCTTGGAGGCTTAAATGTCTTAAGTTTTGGACATCTGTTGTCTAAGGCCAAAGCCTATGCTAACTCCAAAATCTATGAAGAAAGTCATGCTTTTGGGTTCAGGGGAACTAGGTAAAGAATTTATTATTTCTTGTCAAAGACTTGGGGTTCATACTGTCGCAGTCGACAAGTACCCAGAGGCACCTGCCATGCAGGTGGCTGATCAATTTGAAGTTGTTGATATGTTGGATCCTATTGCCTTAAAAAAAATAGTCGAAAAGCATAAGCCCGATTACTTGGTTCCAGAAATTGAAGCTTTAGCGACTCAAGCTCTAATTGATTTAGAAAAAAATGGGTTTAACGTGATCCCTTCTGCTCGTGCGGCTCACATGACTTTGAACCGTGATGCAATTAGAGATTTAGCAGCAAACGAACTAAAATTAAAAACTGCAAAATTTAAATATGCGACAAATTATGAAGAGCTATTTAAAGAATCAAAATCCATTGGCTTTCCGTGTGTTATTAAACCTGTCATGTCGTCTTCGGGTAAAGGTCAGTCTGTAGCTAAGTCATCTGGTGATTTAAAAAAATCATGGGACTTTGCTTTGCAAGGCATGCGTGGAAATATAAAAAAAGTCATTGTCGAAGAGTTCATAAAGTTTAAAAGTGAAATCACATTACTGACTGTAAAGCCCATCAAAGGGGAAACGATTTTTGTTAAACCGATAGGTCACCGTCAAGAGCGTGGGGATTACCAAGAAAGCTGGTTGCCGGCAAAAGTTAGTTCTTCCATGCTAAAAAAAGCAGAAAAAATGGCAAAAAGAATTACTGATAATTTGGGCGGGGCAGGCCTGTTTGGTGTTGAATTTTTTTTAACTGATAATGACGTTTACTTTTCTGAACTTTCACCTAGGCCTCATGACACTGGAATGGTGACTTTAATCAGTCAAAATCTTTCTGAATTTGATTTGCACGCCAGAGCCATACTAGGACTTCCAATCCCTAGCATTGAATATTACGGGCCGTCAGCATCAAGTGTGATCTTATCTGAAATTCAAAGCACTCATTTTCAAATTTCAGGACTAACACAAGCTTTAGAACAAAAAAATACCGATTTAAAAATCTTTGGTAAACATGAAGCTAGGCCCTTTAGAAGAATGGGGGTTTGTCTAGCTAGAGGTAAAACGATTAAGATAGCCAGACAAAAAGCAAATTTAGCTTCAAGTAAAATCAAAATTAAATCTTTGGATAAACTTATAATAATTAAAAAATCGAAATAATTTTTTAAATTAAATTAAATTATTAATTAGAAAAAAATCTAAATATTAGGTTCATTGCCGAATGAAGGAGTAAAATTGAAATTTGTATTATTATTTTCTTTATTTTTCTGCTTAAAAGGCTTTAGTTTTGAAGTTTACTTTTCGCCCGAAACAAATTTAGATCAAATTGTCGTTCAAGAAATTCAAAAATCTAAAAAAAATATTGATATCTCGATTTATACATTTAGATCGACACCCATCATTCAAGCCTTGGTAGATAAAGTTAAAAATAATTCAAATTTTAAAATTCGAATATTAATTCGTCGTGCAGACATGGAAAGCTTAGTTGAACTCTTTTTGCCGCTTGAAGCAGAATTTGAAAAGCTAGGTGTAAACACAGAAAATATAAAATATGTGAATGTAACAAATCATCACAAATTTTTGATCGTGGACGGGAAAACACTTTTAAACACCAGTGGAAATTTTAACGACAGTCCGCTTCAAGCTTCATATGATGAAAATTTATTTGTGTGTTCAAGATCTTGTCCAGAATTAGTTGAAGCCTTCCAAACCGAATTTGAATATTTATATTTTAATAGTCACCCACTATTTATAGATGATTTGATTCCATCAAATTCAGACCACCTTGGGCTATTATATCTAAAGCCCGATGCTAAAGATTTTAAAAGTGTTGCTTTATTTACGAGTGATAATTTTTTTATTGAAACCGTTGATGGAAAAAATAAATTTAAAATTAAAAAGAATCTAAATATTGGAATAATAGAAAACAAATTAATTTCTACAATTTTGAATGCTAAAAAATCTATAAAAGTAGCGACTGGTCATTTAAGATCATGGACCTTAGCCAAAACCTTAGCTGAAGCTGCTAAAAAAGGAATTCAAGTTGAAGTGATCTTGGATGGCCAGGAGTACTTAAGCCCTGAATACCAAATCCTTGAAGATCAAATGCGGGACAAGTGTTTAAAATCAGGAAAAAGCTTAGAAGACTGTTACTCAACAGGCTTTCGATTTGGTCGTTGGCTTGAAACTCAAGGTGTGAAAGTTAGCTTTAAGTACTATATGATTTTTTGGGATTTTATTGATGCCCCTCAAATGCATCATAAATATATGATTGTGGATAATCAGGTTGTCTTTACAGGTAGTTACAATTGGTCAAAAAACGCAGAATTTAAAACATTTGAAAATCTGGCTATACTAAATAATAAAAAAGTTGTGACTCAGTTTTTAAAAAATTTCGAAGCTATAAAAAATTACGGAGTTAAAAACTTTAAGATTTTAACTGAAAGTTGGATTCAAAATAAAAGTGATGTGAATTTAATTTTTGATCCCATGACTTTAACTGTGCCAGAGATAGATAAGTTATTTCTTATTTTAAAAAAGAACCATCCGGAAGTCTTTATTAATAAAGACTAATTCTTATTATTTAAATTTTAATTCAAAAGGGATTTTTCAAGCTCTCTAAGTCTTAGCCCAGCATCAATGTTTTCACCAATATTCGTCGAAATTAAAAGCTGGGCTATATTTATTGCAGCCTGTCTGCGTTCAACCATCAAAGAACCAAGTAACGTGTTGGCAATTCGAGATGCAGCACGCTGATTATTAATCTCTCCAGAAGCAATCAAATACTTTGCTTTGTAAAACATGATGCGGTGATTTCTGAATGCAACTGCAGCTGGTATTCGATTTAAAATTTGAAGGGCGCGGCTGACATGATCTAAATTATTCCCATCAGTCATATGGAATTCTAAAATAGCTAAAGTTAAAGTGATGTTATGAGGAAAGGGTTCTCGTTTAGTTCTAAATAAGTCATATCTACTGAAAGAGTCTTTAATGAATTCAAGTTCTGCACGACTAAGCGTGATTAAATAATCAGGGTTTGATTCAATCGCAACTTCAATTTGAATTAAATATTCGAAGTCAGTTTCATGTAAGTAATAGGCGCACTGACGTGCATAAGTGTATTTTAATGGAGTTAAATTAAAAAATAAACAGACAGCTATAAGCAGAGTAGTTCTAAACATAGGAGTGACATATCAAAGTTTATACCAATTTAAAATGAAAATCTTTATGTTTAACTACCTAAAAGTTATTCATTTGATCATTTTGAGTGACAAAAATAAGCATTATTGAGTTATTTATTCTCTAGATCAGCGAATAAGACTTTAAAATATTAAAGTCCCCAATCATAAAAACTATCTAAACCAACAGGGGTTCCTGCAATGTCATCGTCCCCAATAGTAAGTGTGATTTCATAATTAAGCTCACCGAAATCATTATAGCAGCTTAAAGTATAATCGTTATACGTGTTGGCTAAATATCTAGCTGAGGCTGTATTTATATTTGCGCCTCTGGACGCTAATGGAAGATTATTTGTGACAGCCGTGTTATTTCTTAAATCTCGGTCGGCGTTGGATTTAACCCGAATTGAGGCGGCATCTAGTTTTGTCGAAGCAGAGAGTTGATTTCTTGTTAAATAATAAAGGCCTCCAATTTTGGGAAACCCTCCTGAAATTAGATCTGGCATGCCCGGGGCTGCGCCACCGTAGCAATTAGCGTCAGCAACGGTACAATCTGTCGTCGCATCAGCGCCGTCCAAAAGAAAGGCGGCGGAAGTCGATTTAAGATAGTAATACGGGCGAAATACGACACGTGTGCACGTTGAACTACTGTTTGTGGAGTAAATAAAATCAAGATCACTAAAATGTAAAATCAGTTCCTCAACTTGTACGTTACAAGCTAGAGTCGTTCCTAACGTTGCAGTCGTAGGGATTTCACAACTTACAATTGATGTTTTTGAAGTGCCGCCCTCAAAATTTCGTTTGACCTCTAAACTTAAGTTAGCCGAAGTGCTTGACCCGGATCCCGTGCCTCCACCCGTTCCACCGCCGCCGGTGCTACTTGCAGGTTCGCTACCAGAGCATGAAATTAAAAAACAAATCATAGCTAGCAATAGAATTTTACTTTTCATAAAACTTACCTCTGTCATTAGATTAACTTTACATTTGTTAAATTCAACTAGACCTAAATTGAGTGTTACATTTAGTGTTAAACTAAAAATCATAGACCTTAGTCCTCCCAAAAGTGCCAGGTTCTTTTTGCGAATCTGGCATGTCCGAAATTCAATACCAATTCGCCTCTTATCAGTTGTAAGCGGTCTTACTCAAATATTAAATTTTGAATATAGATTAAATGCCTAGATCAAAATCAATCTTACAATCAGAGTTTCCATATCATGTGTCCGGACGCTGTATTAACAAAGAATGGTTTGGTCTTCCTCTGAATCAAGTATGGGACATAATGTCTGATCAGCTTAATTTTGTAAGCTATGCGTATCATGCACAGATACATTCTTTTGTGTTGATGAATAATCATTTTCACCTTTTGATCTCAACACCGGATTCAAATTTAGATGTAATCATGGCTCGTTTCATGAAAGAGTGCAGTCGTTACATAAATGACTTAAGCGGTCGCATCAATCAAGCCTACAGAGCAAGACATTTTCGAAGTCTTATCGAAACAGATTTCTACGCACAACAAGTCTATAAATATGTTTATAGAAATCCAGTTAAAGCAAAACTTGTCGAAAGATGTGAGTTATATCCATTTAGTTCGCTATCTTTTTTATTGGGTCAAACTCAAGCCTGCTTTCCAGTGACGGAGGACACATTTTTATTTTCTAATTTAGAAAAAACCTTAGATTGGCTAAACACCCCCGCTACAGATGAAGATTGGGAAAACATTTCAAAGGCTTTAAAAAAGTCAAAATTTAAGTTGGCCATTAATTTAAGATCAAAAAAATTTAATCCATTGGAATTTAGATTAATTTAATTCATTCGACTTAGAGCCAGTTTTAAGTTGATACATCTAATCCAATTTATTGGATCGTCACATGTTTTAATATTGCCATTAAATCTAAAATAACTTCGAATGGTGATTTGTCCGGATCGAAATTCGCAAAAAGAACCTGGCACTTTTGGGGATTACCAGATTCGGATACGATCTTTTTCTGCGAGGAACATCTTGTCGCCGGGTTTGCAGCTGAAGGCTTCGTGGAAGCCTGGGATATGGATGACCTGTTGGTTGATGCGCTCTTCGCCTAAAGAGTGAGGGTCGGTTTTAAGTAGAATTTGTTTTTGCGAGTCTGTTCTGACTCCACACCACATTCTAGCAAAAGCGACAAAAAACTTTTGTTTATCTTCAATGCTTGCTTTTTCAGGCTCTGAAAAGGCTGCGTTGTAAGAAAAAGTAAGTCCTACGTGATCCCCAATGTTTTCACCTAAAGTTAGTTTTCCGTCATGACCAATTTTATTAAATTGAGCAATAAAACGGTCTCCACGTAATTTAAAGTTTTCTAGATCACTTTTGGTAAACCAGTCCCTGACTTTCCCAGTGTAATCATATTTTGATCCTTTATCATCAACACCGTGCCCCAGCTCGTGACCAACGACCATACCAATTGCCGCAATGTTTTCGGCGTCGGTCATATCACTAGAAAAAAATGGAAATTGCAAAATTCCTTGAGGCAAAACAAATTTATTATCATTAGCAGAATAGTACGCGTTCACAACAAGCGGGGACATGTACCACAAATCAGGATTTCGAATGTCTTTTAATTCTTGAAGTGTTTTTGCAAAATCTGTTTTAGAATATAAAATATAATTGGCATACGGTTTTGACGGATCATATTTTTGGATGGTCATAAAGTTCCAATCTTTATCTTTTTTAGGTTGGACCAAGTGAAGCTTTGCAAATTTAATTTTATTAATGGCCTCTTGTTTAGTGGATTCAGAAAGCCATGTGTTGTTATTTAAACCTTTTAAAATTGAAGCTCTGACGGCTTCACCCATTTTAATGGCTCTGTCTTCGGGAAATTTTGGAAATAAAATATCAATCAGTTCATAATCGAGCTCCATGCCGAACTGATTCATAACTAGTGTGGTACATCTTTCTTGAAGAGCGGGGCGCAATTCAGGGCCTCCTAAATATTTGTTTTTAAACTTAAAATATTTATTAAAAAATTCTGGGTAAGCCGCATCTAAATAATCTTCCATGCTATGAAAGGCGTAAACACTTTTTAATGCCTCAAGCGATTGTGTTGTAAACGCTTGATTTACAAATTCATTGGTTTCGGGAATCAAATCTATCAGCACTGTTTTTTCTGGTATCTTGCTCAACATTCTATCAAACTTTAGTTCAGGATATCTCTTTAAAAAATCAGCTCTTGTGATATCTCTTTTTTCGGCGGATCGTCCTCGCATTTCATGGGGCAAGGGAGCTTTCATGGCAAGTGAAGTTTCAAAATCAATCACCCATTGGGATCTGACTTCGGGTTGATCCATTTTCACAGTTTTAAAAAACTCAGTTAAAATATTTTTAAATTCTTTAATTAAATCTTTATTTTGGTAATAGCTTCTTTCAGGCAAACTTTGCATATCAGATATGATAACGGCATCAAAAATTGAAGGGTCTTCTTTGTTCGCTGTTGTGTATAAATTAGTAAAAGACTTAAGCCCCTGATCCAACCTACTTTCAGATAAGTTTATTAAATCTGCATTGTTTTTAAGTGTTGATAGGGTTTTAGTCTCTGCTGAAATAAAATCGATCTCTTCTTTTTTTGCAGACTCTTCGTTCATGCAAGCCAAATAAACGTCTTTGAATTGCTGGGCGCGTTTGCTTTTAGGTTTGTAATCATTGATTTTAAGAAAGAAGTTTTTTTTGGCGTGAAGAAGTTTTTCACCATTATCAGTGAAAGAAAAAGTCCAGCGTTCGCGATCTGAAGGCAGTTTGAAATTGTCTTCAGTTTCAGAACAAACATATTTATGAAAGTCTTCACAAGCACCGATTTTCGAACTTAAATTGAAATTTCGCTGAACGGGGACAGTTAATCCTTCATAAAGTGCTTCAGAAGTTAAACTTGATTTTTTGTCTTTAAAGCAACCACAAACGAACAGCATAAAAGTTAAAGTAAAAATTTTTTTAAACATAATCCCCACCCCTTAATTAAAATTAAATCTATATTAGAATATTTATTGAAATACAAAAAAATATTTAATCCTAAGTGGTAAAGTCTATAAGTTTATTGAATTTGATCAAGCTCTAATTTTTTTCAATTTAAATTGAATCCTGTGACCAATTGCTATACGATTTATTTAAAATAAATTCTATTTTTGAATCATTTTTTCTGTTTTTTGAATCAAAATGAGTCTTTTTTTAATATTTTAAATATTAAGATCTTATTAAGATATAAAGACCTTCCGATATATATATGTAATATTTTTTTTTATAAAGGAGTCTTTTATGATGAATCAAAAAGGGTTTTCAATCGCACAAGTTATGGTAGCAATGACCATTATGTCCATCATGAGTGTCGGTCTATCAACCATGATTCAGAATCAATCCAACACTGTCTTTTATCTTGAAGACCAGATGTCTCACCAGAACTTAAAAAAAGAAGTAGAAACTTTACTTTCTGATACAACGGCCTGCACAGAATCCCTTAGTGGTATTCGCGTGCCAGCCCAGCTTGTTTCTGTTGCTCCTAACGCGGCCAATGATTTTGTGATTAAGGACAATGCGGGAGTAGCTAAATATAATTACACCAATAACAACCTTAACAAATTTGATAAATTAGAAATATCTCATATCCACCTGCAGAACGTCGACATTGCTGGCGCTGCCGTCGATGGAATAGTTAACATAATGGTTGATGTTCGCCGTGATCGTGGTCCATCGAGAAGCCAAGCTTTGAAAAGCATTTTAATTCAAAAAGAAGTGACGATAGATGCAGGGCGAAATGTCACAGGATGCTCAAACATAGGCGCTGACGCTTTAGGGGTGGGGGACTGCTTAGTTAACAAGGGCGGGGCCAACCTTGGAAGATATCTTAACAGGAGTACGGGGCAGATGTTAGGCGCTAATTCTACTAGAATACCAGCTTCAGCTAAAGCGATGAGAGTAGTTTTACCTGGAGACTCCTGCAGTGGAGGAAGTAGTTCTGGTGGATCACTTGATAGTAATACTTGGAGTTCAACAGTTAGCTCAATAAATGCCACTGTAATATTAAATGGTAAGAGTAAAGTTAATGGAGTCAAAATTTCCGCCGGTGGAACTTTAAGCGTAAGAAACACTAATCAACTTTATTACAACAACATACTAGTATCTACATTAGGTTCTTGTGGTCATCCTTCATTTAACAGACAATCAACTTTTACACTACCTCAAGTAGGCCTGCCACTTTGTACAAATACGACTGATTTTCCGCAAAACACTAGCATGGGAATTCAATACCGTGGAAATTCAACCACACCACCATTTAGTGTTTCTTACTGGGAATAAAAGTTTAATCACAAATATTTTTAAAATATTTGTGTAATTAATATATATTTAATTTCTTAATCAAGGAGTATTTATGTTAAACCAAAAAGGGTTTTCAATCACAACTTGTTGCAGGTGGAAATTTAAATATTAGACAAGGACGAAGTAGCCAATTGCTCTATTATAATAATTTACTTGTAGCTACGATTGGAACGTGTGGAAATTGGAACAACCGTCCTCACACAACGGCCATTGGATCTTCTATTGTGCCCATGTGTCACAAGGGTTCGGATTTTAGGCAGCCATCATCTGTCAATCAAATGGGTGGTTCTTTTGGTTTTCTAATGTCGGCACCAGTCACAGTCACGTATTGGAAATAAAAAACGAATATAACTACATTTGGTGCCCGGGAAAGGACTTGAACCTTCACGAACTTGCATTCGGTGGATTTTGAATCCACTGCGTCTACCATTCCGCCACCCGGGCAAAGATTAAATAAAAAAAGAAGACCAATCTTAAAAAAATCGGTCTTCTTTGGCAAGTGAATTGAAAATATAATTAAGCCTAATTAGCCAGCAAATAAATATTTAACATCATAAATTTTTTCTGTTCCATTAATTGGATCAACTATAAATGTATAATCAATAATTATTGCAGATTCTGTCATTCCCTTAGCCGGAGTAATTGAACCATCAGCTTCAACAACGCGGTCTGAGTTTACTAAAAATAAACGGCAAGAATAAACATCTAAACCCGAAGCACTTGGCACTACAAGCTCACACGCATTTGTCACTTGAGCTAAGTAAAGCTCAGTTCCGCTTTCAGTCGTAAGCATCCCCCTCGCAATTAATGAATTTACTAACATATCATCCCCATCAGAATCTGAATCAGCCATTGGGTTTTGAGTCATAAGCAAATTTAAAGCCTTATTGCCAACATCGACAGGATCGATAGTTGATGCCAACGACACTGCTGAAAAGGCTGTGACTACTAATATTGATAATATAACTTTTTTCATTTTTTCCCCTTGATTTAAGTCAGTTCAATTTAAACTAACGGTTTAATCGTTTATTAAAAACAACTTCTTAAATACAACGAGTCAGCTATCAATAATACTATTTAAGCAACGTGTTACTTTTTAAAGTTAATAAAATATGTTTATTTTTTTAATATATAAACAGAATATTTTTTTTACAGAGAATTTAAGATTTTAGTGCCAAATAAGTGGGATATAAGTGTGGTGCTTCTAGACTAAAAATCTCTGAAATTTTAAATAATTTTAGACTTTAATTTTAATTCTAATTGGACCTTTAAAATTAATATCTTTAATTGGGATTTCTTTTTGAGTGATAACTATTTTTTGTTCTAAATGAAGCTTTCTAGAGACTTCACGGACGGGCTCCATATACGGTTGCCAATTTTCAAATAAAGCGCGAACAACCTCTGAAGGACAAATGCTTTTAGGTTTTCTTAAATTACAAAGTTCAATGATTTTTGATTCCATTAAATTTTTATCTAATAGATTTTTTTTATTTTTTGCAGAATTTCGGCACTGATCACTACAATATTTAACATCGGCCCAGTTTTTCTCCCACTTTTTTCGATATTCAAAAGGGCGGTAACATGAAAGGCATGTTTTGGGAGTTTTAGTTTCAGATTCGCTCATTTCTCATCCGTTTCTGTAATTTTTTTGATTTAAAATAATATCTTAATGATTTTTTGGCTTTTTTCATCATCTTAATCTATCTTCAGCCCTGAAATGGCAAAAGAACTTAAAGATATTAAATTAGGCTTAGATGAGGACCTTGCTGAAAAACTTCAGTGGATGGACCCTGGGTATTCTTCTTATGTCATTTTAAGAAAGTCAGTAGATGCTCGGAAGCGAGATAAAATTAATTTTATATATTCTGTAAAAACATTCGCTAACGGCGAATCTACAACTACTCCGGATATTCAATTAGACAAATTAGTAGAATTTAATCAACTGCCGGTGGTTATCATTGGGGCAGGTCCTGCAGGTCTGTTTGCGGCTTACAGATTATTAGAAAGGGGCATTAAGTCTATTTTAATCGAACAGGGCGAACCCACAGAAAAGCGAGTCCAATCCATTGCTAAATTTTGGCGAAAAGGGATTCTAAATCCAAATTCCAATGTCGGCTTTGGAGAGGGCGGTGCAGGCTTATTTTCAGATGGTAAATTGGTTACTGGAATTAAATCTGTTCATATTCCCTACGTGATGAAAAGCTTAGTGAAATTCGGAGCTCCACCAGAAATTGAGTACTTAGCGAACCCCCATGTGGGATCAGATAAAATAAGACGTGTAATTCCAAAGATGCGAATGCATTTAGAAAGCCTGGGCTGTCAGTTTTTATTTAATACAAAAGTAAATCAAATTTTATACAGCGAAGGGTCGGGTTTTAAAAAAAATGTGACTGGGGTCAATGTATCTTCGACCCAAGATTTGAACTCTGTCTCATATACCATTCAAAGCGAGCATTTAATTTTAGCGGCAGGTCATTCGACGGACCTTTTTGAACATCTTCATGAAAATGGAGTGGCCATGGAAGGTAAATCCTTTGCCGTTGGACTTAGGGTTGAGCATTCCCAAGAATTGATTAATAAAATTCAATATAAAAACCAATGGGATCATCCAAAATTAGGGGCCGCAAACTATAAACTAGCTCACACGGATAAAGATTTAGGGCTTGGGGTGTATAGTTTTTGTATGTGTCCTGGGGGATATGTGTTGTCTTCGGGCACCCAAGAGGGGTTGTTGGTCTCGAATGGCATGAGCAATTACAACCGAAATTCTCCACACGCGAATTCCGCCATTGTTATAAGTATCGATCATAATAAAAATTTTAAAGACGACCTGTTTGGTGGTTTAAAATTTAGAACCAGCTTAGAAAGTGAAGCTTACAAACAAGTTCAAGCTTTGGGCGGCACTAAAGAGCTTCCCACCCAAAAGTTAAAAGATTTTATGAAGCAAAAGCTATCAACTGATTTACCTAAAACATCATCCCCCTCCGGGGCGATCTCGGCCCCAGTGCACGAATTGTTTTCGAAACAATTCAGGGGGCAATTTATTAAATCCATGGAAATATTTGATCGTAAAATGAAAGGCTTTGCTGCTGAAGAGGCCTTACTTATCGGTGTTGAATCCAGAACTTCCTGTCCCATCAGAATCACTCGCGATTCTGAATCCATGCAGTCGATATCCCACGAAGGTCTTTACCCTGCCGGTGAAGGGGCTGGATATGCTGGTGGAATCACAAGTGCGGCTTGTGACGGCGTCAGCATTGCAGACAAAATTTATCATCAATTAAAGTCCTAAGACTAAGACCATTCTTTTGAAAATCGATGCCGGATGATTAAAAGTATGATTTTGATCTCTATGTTTTTTAAAATAATTGGAATTAATCAAATACAAAGAGCCTGACCTTGGGTCTACGTGCTCGAAATAAAGCGTTGGGTAAAAATCCTGTGAATTCAAATAAGTCATTAAATTTGCACTTTTTTCTTTGGCACTTAATCCTGAATAAGACTGAATAATCTTTATTAAAATAAGTTCACCATCGTCAAATAACATTCTTCCATCGGAAAAAGAATAGGACCCATGAGCCGATGGGTTATTTTCAATTTCAAATCTCGCAGAGCTCTGAAATTTTAAATACTGCACGCAAAGCTCGGCCCTGATAGGCGAAGAGAAAAACAGAATAAATAAAGTTAATTTTTTCATAAGTCTCAAGTTTTATTTTTTATAAAATTAAATTATTCACTTAAATTAAAAGATCGTCTGTGTCTATTGCGAAGAACAATCTTTTGATGATATTTAATTTGATATGAGCACTCCTCTTTTAGGATCAAAACCAAGCTGGCTTAAGGATCATCCCAAAGATTTAATTTTTTGTTCATCTCAAGACTCAATAGTTTTAGGCCAAGTTTGGTATCGGTTGATCGACATTGGTTTTGAAATTGATTATTTAGAAGTGCCATTCGATTTAAGGCGAAAAGGTAATTGCATTCAACTTCTGCAGGAGTTTATTGAATTTTGTAATACACAGTTTAATTCTGATTTAAATAAATCATTTCAGATTTGGCTTGAAGTTTCGGATTTAAATTTGGCCGCAATAAACATGTATCTTAAATTTGGTTTCAAGCAGGTTGGATTAAGGCCAAAATACTATCCTGACGGTTCCGACGCCATTTTAATGAACTACTTTAATCAAACCCTGGTTTAATTAAAGTACGCCAGTCATTTGTGACTAAAATAAGGTTTAAAGTACGTCAGTCATTTACGATTTAAACAGGGTTTTAACTTCAGATGCTCTTTAAGCTGATAAGACAATGATCATTTAACTTGCCACTAAGCCTAATTTTTGATAATAATTGAATTCTTGAAACAACATTTGTGAGAGAGGGTCCTTAATAAGACCCTCTTTTTTTTTAAAAAAGTTAAGGATTTTACTTTGTTAGACAAAGCTATGGAAAAATCATTGGACACGACATTGGAAATATCTGAAGCATTAGAAAAATTAGCGGTTGATGTCGTTGAAAAAGAGGGTTTTATTCTTTATGACGTCGAGTACATCGAAAAGCAGCGTAAATTAATAGTGACTATTGATAAAGTGGGCGGCGTTAGTATCGATGACTGTGCTTCAGTTTCCAGAGCATTAAACTTACTTTTAGATGTTGAAAACTTAATTCCTGGCGAAGCGGCATATGATTTAGAAGTCTCAAGTCCTGGTTTAGAAAGAGACCTAAAAAAAATCTGGCACTTCGAAGGTGCATTAGATAAGCCAGCAAAAGTGGTCATTAAAAAAGGCGAAGAGTCTGAAAGTTTTGGAAGTTTAAGATCATTTAAAGCTGTTATTGACAAAGTTTTGGAAGGAAAAATTTTCTTTAAAGATGTCGAAAATTCTAAAATGAAAAATATAGAAGTCCCTTTTGATGTGATTCACAAAGCCCATGTTGTGTTTGAATATGGTCGTCAGAAAAAGCATTAATTGTTAACGTAATTTATTATAATAAAGATTAAATTTTAAGATTGTGATTTAAAATAAATAATTAATTTAAAAAAATAAGAGGAGAATATATGTCTGGTTTTTCTGATATGAGCCGAATGATTGAAGCTTTAGGTAAAGAAAAAGGCATTGATAAAAAAATTGTCATCAACGCCGTGACTCAAGGGATGCTTGCGGCAGCCATTAAAAAGTACGGCACATATCGCGAAATCGAAGCTCAGTACAATGATGAATCAGGTGAAGTTGAACTTTTTGAATTTAAAGAAGTCGTTGAAGATAAAGATTTCATTGACGATGAAGTTGAAATTAAAATGACAAAGGCTATAGATTTAGATCCAAATGTCCAATTAGGTGATTCCGTAGGTATTCGAATGGAAGCAACAGACTTGGGTCGAATCGCGGCTCAGTTGGCTCGACAAATTATCACTCAACAAGTGCGCGAAGCTGAGCGTGAAATTATTTTTGAAGAATTTGAACAAAGAAAAGGCGAAATCGCATCAGGTATTGCCCGTCGTGTTGAGCGCGGAGCTATTGTTGTGGATTTAGGACGCACCGAAGCCTTTATTCCACAGCGAGAACAAATACCAGGTGAATCTTACCGACCCGGCGACCGAGTTCAGGGTTACATCAAAGAAGTCAGTCAATCGACACGTGGACCTCAGATCATTATGTCCAGAGCTGATGGTCGTTACATGATGAAGCTTTTCGCTAACGAAGTCCCAGAAATTGAAGATGGAATTATTGAACTTATGGCCGCAGCTCGTGAACCAGGTCAGCGTGCGAAGTTGGCTGTAAAATCTAACGACCCTGCGGTTGATCCCGTAGGTGCTTGTGTTGGTGTTAAAGGAAGTCGTGTTCAAAATGTCATTCAAGAGCTAAAAGGCGAAAAAATTGATATTGTACCTTGGTCCGATGATACGGTGACATTCGTATGTAATGCCCTACAGCCCGCTGAAATTTCAAAAGTATTTATGGACGAAGACGCCAGAGAAATGGAAATCGTTGTTCCCGACGATCAATTAAGTCTTGCTATAGGTAAGAAAGGTCAAAATGTTCGCTTAGCTGCAAAGTTAACGGGCTGGCGTTTGGATATCATGGGTGAATCTGATGCAGCTATTCGTACGGCTCAATCGGTCTTTAGCATCATGTTGATTCCAAATATGAACGACACTATGGCGCAAAATATTGTGCAGTCAGGTTTTGGTTCTGTGAAAGCAGTGGCTGAATCCGATGTGGATGTTTTAATGACCATTCCAGGTTATGAAGACCAGGCTAAAGCCGATGAACTCAGAGTGGCTGCAATTAAATTAATTGAATCTTATGAAAAAGAAGGCAAAGAGATGCCACAGGCCCCAGTGACAGAAAGAGAGAACAAGTTTAAAGCATCTGCTAAAATGTCAGCTGAAGATAGATTGCGTGAAGAACTGGCTCAATTAGATAAAGCAACCGAAGCCGAAAAATTAGTTTCAGCTCAGGCCGAAAGTGCTACTGAAACTCCTTCAGGAAAAGAGTAATCAGTCATTTTTAAAAAGAGAAACATTAATGTAAGTGCTAAAAAAATTTAACAATAATCTTGATACTTAAATTATAGCTAACAAAAAACTAGGACAACGTACGTATTATGAAAGTTTATGAATTTGCTAAAGAAATCGGAATAGAGACCATACTTTTGATGGATAAAATCAAAGAGTGGGGTTTACCAGTGAAGAGCCACATGGCTGTTCTTTCTGATGAACAAAAAACAGATATTATGGGTCGTTTGGATGATTCTTCTTCCAAAAAAGCGTCAGCTAAAAAGAAAGTCCTAAAGAAAAAAGCGCCATCAAAGTCTGAAGACGAAATTGAAGACGAACAAGAAAATAAATCTAAGAAGAAGGCCTCATCTAAAAAAGCATCTTCAAAAAAAGCAGATTCAACAAAAACTGCGTCAAAAAAAGTCGCAAGTAAAAAATCAGTAAAAGGTTCAGCTCAAGAGACTACATCTAAAGTTGTTTCCTCTGCTGTAAAAAGTACGACAACTGTAGCCCCAATTGTAACTCCTCAAGCGGCAGAAGATTCAACAATTCGAAGAACGGTTATTCGCAGATCTGGTGATGAAGCCTTAGACGGTCCAAAAGGTTTAACTGCTGAAGATTTAACAGCCCAAAGAATTAGTTTTGAATCTTCAGAACCAGCTGTACTAATGAAAGATCTTCCTAAAGTTGTGGTTGAAACACAAGTTTTGACTACCGATTCTGAAGTCACATCTGAAGATGCGGCCACATTAACTGATGATAAAGGAATCAAAAGACCTACTTTAAAGAAAACAATCATCACGAAGAAAAACATTATTGGTCGCATGGATTTAAGCCGTGTTCGTCGACCTCAAAGTCCAAGTACATCATCGACAGGTGATGCGCAAAGACCGAGACCTACAAGCACGGGCGGTAATTTTCAAAGACCTGCGAACTCAACGGCAAGACCTGCAGTTGGGGCAAGACCTAGAAATTTAAGAACTGGATTCGTAGCTCCAGAACCAATGCTACCTGTTGATGATTCTAAAAATAAACGAGATGACTTTAGAAAACGAAGACCTGCTGTCACTCCGACAAGCGCTCCGACCGAAGAGGCTGGAGTAAAAGTTGAAAACCCAGGAGTTTTCAGATCTGCGGATTTTAGAAAGCGTGAAGCCGTGTTCCAGCCTAAAAAGAAAAAGCTTCCAACAATGCAAGGGAAACGAACTGAGCTAACCACACCTGCGGCCCACAAGCGCGTGGTTAAAGTTTATAACACCATGAGCGTTCAAGAATTGGCGTTAGCTATGGGTCTTAAGATGCCAGCATTAACAAAAGTTTTAATGGTTCAAGGCATTATGGCAAAACCTGCAACGCTTTTGGATTTTGATACTATTTCTTTGATCGTTCCTGAATTTCAGTGGGAAGCAGAAAACGTTCACCTGACGTCACAAAATTTAGAAACTCAAGTGGCCTTCGGGGACTTAAGTGCTGAAAAAGTTCATAGAGCTCCGGTCGTAACTGTCATGGGTCACGTGGATCATGGAAAAACCACACTTCTAGACACAATCCGAAAAGCCAAAGTTGCGTCAGGCGAAGCCGGTGGAATCACTCAGCACATTGGGGCCTACAGAGTAAACTTAGGTAACGATCGTGTGATTACATTCATCGATACTCCTGGTCACGAAGCCTTTACGGCGATGCGTGCTCGTGGTGCTAACGTGACAGACATTGCGATTATTGTTGTCGCTGCTGATGACGGCATGATGCCGCAAACTCGTGAAGCGATTAATCATGCGAAAGCCGCAGGGGTTCCAATCATCGTGGCTATTAATAAAATGGATAAACCTGGTGCAAATCCTGACCGTATTAAACAGCAGTTGGCTGATTTAGAACTTGTCCCTGAAGAGTGGGGTGGAACAACTATTTTTGCTCCTGTATCGGCTTTAAAAGGTGACGGAGTGGACGCTTTATTAGAAAGTATTTATTTAGTGGCAGAATTTCAAGAATTGAGTGCGAATCCAAAACGTTCAGGCACAGGAATTGTGATTGAAAGTAAAGTGGAAAAAGGTAAAGGGATTGTCGCCACATTATTAGTTAAAGATGGAACTGTTCGTGTTGGGGATTCTGTGTGCGCGGGAACGATTTCTGGTCGTATTCGTATGATGATCAACGATCAAGGTAAAAACGTGAAAGAAGCTGGTCCTGGTGAACCCGTTGAAATCGCAGGATTACCAGAAACTCCACAGGCCGGTGACCGTTTTGATATTTGTAAAGATGAAACAGCAGCTGCTGATTTAGCGATGCAAAGAAAAACTGAAAATGAAAAAGCATTAGCTCTTTTAGATACAGATGACAAAATGTCTTTAGACCGTATTTTTGCGAAAGCTAAAAAAGGCGACTTTAAAGAATTGCCTGTGATTTTAAAAACTGATGTGGCTGGAAGTGTGGAAGCCATTAAAGGTCTGATTGCTAAAATTGAAAGTGATGAAGTCAGTGTTAAGTTTGTTCACACCGCTGTTGGTGGAATTAACGAATCCGATGTGCTACTAGCCAGTGCGGCCAAAGGTATTATTGTTGGTTTTAACGTTAGACCTGATGCGACGTCTAAGGCTTTAGCTAAAGAAAAAAGTGTTGAAATTAAATGTTACGAAATCATTTATGAAATTGTAGATGATATGAAAAAAGCTATGTCTGGAATGCTTAATCCTGAAATCATTGAAAAAGAACAGGGCCGTGCAGAAGTCAGAGAAGTCTTTTCAATTCCTAAAATTGGAACCATTGCCGGAAGTTATATTACTGAAGGTAAAATTCAAAGAAGTAATAATGTGCGCTTAGTCCGAGAAGGCAAAGTGATTTACACTGGTAAGCTTTCAAGTCTTAAACGCTTTAAAGATGACGCTCGTGAAGTCGCAACCGGCTTTGAGTGTGGTATCGGAATTGAAAATTATAATGATTTAAAAGTGGGTGACGTTGTTGAAGCTTTCACTATTGAATCCATAGCTAGAAGTCTTTAAAAGACTAGGATTTAAATAATGAATGCGCCTTCAGTTAAACCTCTCAGAGTTCAAAAAGTTGAAAAAGAGCTTCACCAATGCATTGGTCAAGCTCTGACTGAGTTTTTGTTTATAGATCAAGGTGTCCTTGTGTCTGTCGTTCAAGTGGATGTTGCTGGTGACATGCGCTCAGCCCGAGTTTTCATAAGCGTCTTGCCTGGTGATGCCGAAGATGAAGTCTTTAGTGAACTTGACGCTATTCGTGTGGACATTCAAAAGCAAATTTCAAAAAAAATTAGAATGAAATTCTTGCCAAAATTATCATGGCATAAAGATAAATCAGTTGCAGAGATTGATCGTATAGGAAAAATATTTGCGGAAAGCAAAAGATCGGATTCATCATTGGAATCCACAGCAGACTCGGAAGAAGAAAATTAATTTATGAATGGAATTTTACTTGTTAATAAACCCAAGGGAATCACCAGTCATGACGTCGTCGCCAAAGTTCGAAAAGTCTTAAAAATGAAAGCCGTAGGTCACGCAGGGACCTTAGATCCCATGGCTGAAGGTTTATTGATTATAATGTTGGGCGAGGCCACAAAATTTTCAAGTTACATCATGGGCCAAGATAAGCATTATGTGGCCGATGTTCAGTTAGGCCTTCAGACTGATTCTTGGGACGCAGAAGGTGAAAAAGTGGAGCCAGAAGCAGAAGTGGGCTCGTTAATAAATTCGTCATTAAATTCATCACAGAATCCTACTTCAAACCCAATAGCTTTAAAAATTGATTTCACAAAACAAGAAATATTAAATGCAATTCAAAATCTTGTTGGGCCACTTAAATTAGAAGTTCCCATTTACTCTGCTGTGAAAATCAAGGGTCAAAAACTTTATGATTACGCTAGAAAAGGGCAATCTGTTCAAACCCCAATTCGTGAAATGAATTTTTACAGTGCGGAACTATTAGATACAAACAATGAAGATTACAAATTTAATAATGAAATAATAAAAACACTTCATCTTAAAGTCGATCTTAAATGCGAAAAGGGTTCTTACATTAGATCTTGGGTTCATCAATTAGGTAAAAATTTAGGATCAGGCGCAATTATGTCTGGACTTGTTCGGCACCAGTCGGGAAATTATCTTTTAAAAGACGCCTTGGATTACTCGCTTCTTATCGAGGCCCATTTTCAAATGAACTTAGAGCTAAATAATGATAAACAAAAATTAAATAACACCTCGGTGACATCTCTAGAGATGAATCAAAAGGGGTCATCAGCTAAGTCATATAGTGAACTTTTAGAAAACATCACAAGCTACATAAAAGACATTAAAGATTCTATTTCTGGGCCTTTCTACAGAGTCTTTGATCATGAAATTCGACTTTTAAAAAATGGTCAAATTCCAAAAGATTTAAATTTAAGAATCAGGCATTTAGTCAAAGAGTGCCAGTTCAAAAATGAATCCAAACTGGTTCGTATTTTTGACTCTAAATTAGTTCAGTTGATTGCCGTGCTAGAAATTAACCCCGATACTCAACCTAAAATCTTAAGAGCGTTTAACAATTAACTGCCTATTTTTATACCCCCGCTACGGAGGTATAAAAATAGACAGTTATTACATTAAAATACTCAATGTAATAATGAACGTTGTCGCAACAGGATGAAATACAAGCTTTTGTAGCCATAAAGATCAAAGGCTTCCTAAGTCAGTTCTTAAAGTTACAAAGCGTGGGTTAGAGGGCTTCCTTTTTGTCTAATTACAAAGTTTCCAACACGTTAAAGAATTCTGCCGCCGATGCTTCAAGATTCAATAAAGTAAATGCACTAAGGAAAAATGAATTCTTTACTCTTTTGCCTATTAGTTTATCAAGAAACCTAATCTCATTCTAGCCGTTGGCTGCTTTAGATTGGCATCCGCCTTGCAAACTTAAATTAACAAAAAAGGAATTCTATGAAATCGAATCGCATAACAAATTTAACGATATTTAGTTTTATATTCACTGTTTCAGTTACCATAGGGACTGTGGCCTCAGCCAAGCCCGTTGGATCTGAACTTCAACAACTCCAAACTGCTAACATTGGTTTTCCCGTATCTATCGACATCGTCAAAGATGACAATAACAGAGTCATAATCATGAATCATGCCGAAGCTATTCAGTATTGTTCTACTCATGATGCACGCCTTCCGAGCGCCCGAGAACTGGCTAAGCTATCGATGAGTCTTGGGTCTAAAGGGATTGTTGATGCGTGCGAAAAAATAGATAAACAATGTGGCAAATATGAACCAGTAAGCATATATGATGGCACGCCAGATAGTTTCTATTTTAGCAGTCGTGGGTATCAACGCCCTGAGGGCGATCTTGGCAAGTATGTTTTTTGGTCGTCGTCGATAATCAAGCCATACGTGACCGACTTCAATGGCTATAGTGGTGGACTCGATGGCGACTTGCCTAACAGCACTGGCGACATTGGCGAAGTAATTATCGGCGCGGTTTTTTGCGTTTCAGGTCACTAGACTGGGGACACCGAATTGGGTTTGATCTATGGTGCAAAGAATAATTCAATGGTCAATTAATCTATAATCTAAGTGATCGCTAAAACAAAACCCTTCATTCCCAGTCAGTAGGCCATCACATAATCGTTGCCTACCTGACTTGAAAAAATAAAGTGAAAAGGACTTAGTGTTTTATATCCACAACTATTTAGTTAAATTGTTGTGTGCATAGAAAATTAAATTTCGTTAAATTGTTTTTGTAGCTGAAGCTCATCGACCCACTTGTTTAAATAATCGGTGTCAATTTCTGTGTTGGCTAAAATCCCTCTAATATCTGAAATATGTTTTGGCGATCCACCTTCTCTGTAATAAGAAAGTTTTTTAATAATGACATCTTCGGGTTGAGCTATATAGGCCTCTTGGTTATCCCAAAAAGTAATTTTTTGTCTTCGATCAAATTCTTCAATCGAATGACTTGTGTTTTTACGAATGATGAGATCAATTTTGATTTGAGTCTCTTGATGAATCAGATTGAATTGCCCCTTGTGGGTAATTTCAGAATTTATAATTTCAGGAGGGGGGCAATAGTAGTCTTTAAGTTTAAATAAATCAGCAAACTTTAAGCCATCTGATGGGAGTATATTCAGCACAATATCAATGTCATGGGTCAATCTTGGTTCCCCATAAACCATAGACGCCATTGAGCCGACGATCATATAGGGAATATTGTTTGATTCTAAGGTTTGAGTTATTTCTGAAAAGACTTGAATTAAGCTCTTCATCGGCACCCTTTTTCTATCAGTTCATACGCCTTTTTATTAATCTCTAGGTCTGATAATTCTGGAAATTTTTTTTTGATTTGATACTGCTTAGTTTTAAAAGCCATATCGAACAGGTCAGACGCCAGTTGCCATTTTCTGGAGATTGATTCTGAACTTAAGACTGATTTTTTTGACATAAAAAGCATTTTCCTTAGATAAGTGCTCTTAAATTACCCGACCTAGTTTTGAGAATCAATATAATGCGCTTTGTATGGACTCATGGCGAAGATGGCTTTTCAAATTTAATTAAATTTAAGCCCGTCTACGTCATTCATCCTTACACAAACCCTTTGCATTAAACAGCTAAGCGAATTGTAACTAAATCCTTGTCTTTAACCCCAGACTTAACTACAACATCACTTGGCTTTATTAAGCGAAAGTCCATGACGCTTATTTAGGTTTAGTCTGCGTGAGCGATCTGCAACTAAACCGGAGAGGTCAACTAACCCTAACTGGAGAATATCAATGGCATTAACAACAGAAGAAACAAAGCAAGTCGTAGTCCACTTTAGAACATCAGATTTAGATACGGGAAGTCCCCAAATCCAAGTGGCTCTTTTAACTCAAAGAATTCTAATTTTAACAGATCATTTAAAAGCTAATAAGCATGACCAGTCTTCAAAAAAAGGTCTTATGCAAATGGTTAACAAAAGACGTAAGCTTTTGGATTATTTAAATCGTGTGAATCCTGAAGGATACAAAAAAATCCTAGTCGAACTAGAAATCAGAAAATAAGAAAATTAAAAAAAGCTTCTTTATCTAGAGGCTTTTTTTTATTGAAGATATTAATTTTAATATTCAATCCCTACACACCCTCACAGACCTTCAAAAAAGGTAAATATAAAAAATTTTTAAGGAGAAAAAATGTTTAATATAGTTCAAAAAAAAGTAAAATTCGGTGATCACGAAATCACTCTAGAAACAGGAAGATTAGCGCGTCAAGCTGACGGTGCAGTTTTAGTTTCTTGTGGTGACAACCGAGTCTTGGTGACAGTGGTGTCGTCTCGTCGTGAAACAGATATGGATTTTTTCCCACTTACGGTAGAATACGCAGAAAAGATGTACGCCACTGGTAAAATTCCAGGAAGTTACTTTAAACGTGAAGGTCGTCCAACAACTCTTTCTACTTTATCAGCCAGATTGATCGACAGACCCATCCGTCCTTGTTTTCCAGAAGGTTATAACTACGACACGCAGATCGTGGCTACAATCTTAAGTGTAGACGGTCAGTATCCACCAGAAATTTTAGCATCAATCGGGGCTTCGACCGCTCTTCACATCAGTGACATTCCGTTCAATGGTCCAACAGCAGCGACTCAAATTGGTTTAAAAGACGGGAAGTGGGTTTTAAATCCATCTCCTGAATTTTTAAAAACGTCTGAAGTTGATTTCATTGTAGCAGGAACTAAAAACGGTCTGTTAATGGTTGAAGGTGAATCTAAATTTATCACTGAAGCCCAAGCTTTAGAAGCGCTGAAGTATGCCCATAAAGCGATGGAACCGATCTTTAAAGCTCAAGATGAAATGAGAAATGAATGTGGGATCGAAAAGCGTTCTTACAAAATTTATGAAGTCGATAAAACGGCGCAAGCTAAATACAATGACTTCTTAAAACCAAAAGTCGAAGCGGGTCTTAAAATAAAGAGCAAAGCCGAAAGATACTCCGCTTTATCTGATGCTAAGAAATCCGCCCTAGCTGAATTCACATCTCATGCTAAAGATAAAGATGAATCTAAAAAAATTGAAAAAGATGTTGGTATCACCTTTGAAAATTTAAAATATAAAGTCGCACGCCTAATGGTAACAAAAGGTGGAGAACGTATTGATGGTCGTAGCATCACTCAAGTCAGACCCATCGTCTGTGACACAGGTTTATTGCCGCGTGCCCATGGATCTGGTTTTTTCACTCGTGGGGAAACGCAAGTTTTGTCCGCTGTAACTTTAGGTACCAATGAAGACGCCTTATCCATGGAAACTTTAAATGGAAAAGTGACAACACCATTTATGCTTCACTATAATTTTCCTCCATTTTCAGTGGGTGAAACTGGAAGAATGGGTGGGCAGTCCAGACGTGAAATTGGACATGGATATTTAGCTGAACGTGCAATTAAAGCGATTCTTCCTGATTATGAAAATTTCCCTTACACCATTCGTATTGTGGGCGAAGTGTTAGAATCTAACGGTTCAAGTTCAATGGGAACTGTGTGTTCAGGTTTACTTGCACTTCTTGATGCTGGGGTTCCGGTGAAGGGCAATGTGGCTGGAATTGCGATGGGTCTTATTAAAGAAGACGACGATGTCGTTGTTTTGACTGATATCTTAGGTGACGAAGATCATTTGGGTGACATGGACTTTAAAGTGGCTGGAACTCGTGAAGGGATCACAGCTCTTCAGATGGACATTAAGATTGATTCCATCTCTTTTGATGTAATGAAGACGGCTTTAAATCAAGCCAAAGACGGACGAATTCATGTTTTAGGTGAAATGGAAAAAGTCATGAGCGTTCCTCGTGGTGAGATTTCAGATTATGCTCCAAGAATTCAAACTATTTTAATTAAACCAGATAAAGTCAGAGAAGTGATTGGACCCGGTGGAAAAATGATCAAAGCGATCATCGAAGCCACAGGTGTGAAATTAAATATCGAAGACGGTGGTAAAGTTCACATTGCGTCCACAGATCCAGAGATGGCTAAAAAAGCGATCCAAATGGTCATGGACATCTGTGCAGAAGCTGAAGTTGGTAAGGTTTATAACGGAAAAGTGATTAAAATCTTAGACTTCGGAGCTTTAGTTGAAGTGTTACCGAACACAAGCGGTCTGCTTCATATTTCAGAACTGGCCCACGAGCGCGTAAGAAATGTCACTGATGTTTTAAACGAAGGCGACATGGTCAGCGTTAAAGTTCTAGATATCGACCGCGCTGGTCGTATTAAACTAAGCCGTAAGGTTTTGTTAGATCATTAGATAAGTATAATTTAAGATGTTTTAAAAATAAAAAAAGGCGAAATCAAATTCGCCTTTTTTTATTTTTGCAGTTTTATTTAACAAATATATTCTAAACTAATAAGATTATAATTTTTTATTGGATGATTTATTTTCTGAAATACGATTAGCTTCAGCTTCTTTGGATGCAAGCTTAAAAGTTGTTACCATAGTTAAAATTATGGCTGTGATGACAACCATAAAAATACCTAGACCAGCAAAAAATATGTAACTATCATCCATTATTTTTGAGCTTTTTGATTCATCTGTAACATTCTAAAATATAGTCCAAGGCTGATAATCGATGGAACCCAAAGACCAACAAAAATTCCTTGCTCTTTAGATGATGTGAACCATAAAAAGACTGAAAAAAGAAACGAAGCAAATGCTGCTCCTAAAAAAAGTAAATCCGAACTTGTAAACAATGGTGTTTTATTCATCTTATATCTCCGTGTTATATACATATGGTGTTGGTTTAGGTCCGTAATGTCAAATTTTCGTTTATTAACCGAATTGAAAGCTATATTTCAATAGGTATTTTCATTTATAGGCGAAATTCTATACGTTCCAGACTCCAAACGGCTTCACTTTAAAACATTCTAAGTTTAGGATTCTCAAGTGATTTAATTTTAATTAATTTAGGATTTTAGTTTTATGCTTTCACCTCAATTTAATAAAACAATTTTAGACAATGGAATCCGTGTCGTCACAGAGACTCATAACTGGGCCAAGACTGTCCATGTGGGATTTTTTATTGAGTGTGGGACGAAGCACGAACTTGAAGGCCAAACCGGGATGGCTCATTTAACTGAGCATATGGTCTTTAAAGGGACTGCAACCAAATCATCCTTAGATCTTGTCTTAGATATTGAAAAAGCAGGGGCAGACATCAATGCCCATACGTCCAGGGACTACACTTGCTTCACGACTACGGGCCTTAAAGAGTCATTGCCCTTATGTTTAACCACATTAACGGATTTGGTTTTTAACGCCGACTTTAAGCCCGATGAATTTGAACGGGAAAAAGGTGTGGTCATCCAAGAGATCGACATGTCTAAGGACAATTTAGAAGATCATATTTTTGATCTTTTTTTTGAGCTGTCTTTTAAAGGTCATCCTGTTTCAAGAAATATCTTAGGAAGCAAAAAAAGTTTAAAAAAAATAACTCGACAAAATTTAGTTGATTATTACGAGCAGTGTTATCAGCCGTCTAAGATGGTGATCTCGGTTGCTGGACCTATCACTCACGACGAGTTTTTAAGTTTAATTAAAGAGCAGGGTCTTGATCAAAGAAAAAAATCAAAACCCATTTTATACAAAGAAAATGTAAAATTAGAACCATTAAGCCAAGTCGGGTTTAATGAATGGCAAAGTCGACCTTCAGAACAAGCCCACTTAGTCATTGGTCTGCCATCAGTTAGCTTCTTAGATCCTTACCGCTTTGAAGCTTATGTGCTTAGCTCTTACTTGGGCGGGGGGATGACATCAAGACTTTACCAAGTGGTCCGTGAGCAAAAGGGCTGGGCCTATAATGTTTATACTTATCTGCAATCTTTTTTAGAAGGGGGCAGCCTATCTATTTATATAGGTGCAGCGTCTGAAAATGTGAATGCTATTTTAGAATTATTAGACCAAGAGTTTAAGCTTTTGCTAAAAGATGGAATTTCTATTGATGATTTAAATTTATATAAAACTCAAGTGAAGGCCAGCATTGTGATGGGTATGGATGATTTGGAAAGTCGAATGAATTCCATTGGCGTCAATGAAATGATTTTTAAAAAGTATCGAAGTGCTGAAGCTGTCATTGAAGACTTAGATAAAATATCAATAGAGTCGTTTAACAAAATGCTTCCAAACAGTTTGATTCAAGATAAAATGTCGATTTTATGTATGGGGGAAACTAATAGGTTAGCCCCAAATTCAATGACTAGCTTTAAAGATTTCAAGTGGACGTTTTAAAAATAGAGGTTTTATGATTGATGTTGAAAAAATGAGTTTAAGAATAAAGTTGTTAGCAGAAAATGCAGAGACTATTTTTTTAATGGCTAAAGAAAAATTTGAACAAGCTGTTAGGCCTAACGGCAAAAAAAATAGTGGCCTTGATGTTCAACAATTTGTTTCCACTGCAGAACAGATCTTCACTGAGTATGTTGATCCTATTATTTCAGATTACGTAAAAAAGTATATGGACTTTCATTCAAAGATTGAAGTGAAAGTTAAAGTTTGGCCTCACTTTAAAGGCAGCATTCCGCAGTATGAATCAGCAGGGGCAAGCGGCCTAGATGTCCGTGCTCAGTTAGACAAGCCAATCACAATTAAGCCTTTTGAGCGTTTATTAGTGCCCACGGGGCTTACTTTAGAAATTCCTAAAGAGTACGAAATTCAAGCTCGTCCAAGAAGTGGCCTGTCATTAAAAAAAGGTCTGACCTTAGTGAATACCCCTGGAACCATTGATGCCGATTACCGTGGTGAAATCAAAATGATTATGATCAATTTAGGCCAAGACGATGTGGTGATCGAAGATCAAGAAAGAATAGCGCAGTTAGTGATTTGTCCTGTGGTTAAAGCCCAATTGATTCTGGTTGATGATTTGACTGAGACAGATCGAGGCGAAGGTGGGTTTGGGAGTACGGGGTCGCATTAAATAAAATGAATGAAATATTAATTTTTAAACTTTTAATTATTTATCACATCAAACATTTTTTAAGTGATTTTTTATTTCAAAATAGTTACATGCTTAAAAAAAGTAAACCAGATTGGGGTTTTATTTTGCCATTGGCGAGCCACTGTTTAGTTCACGGATTTTTTACACTTTTCATTTGTCTTTATTTTGCCCCAGAACTTTGGTGGCTTTCACTATTTGATTTTAGCGTTCACTTTCTTATTGATCGAATAAAATCAGGCCCAAAATATTTAGGTCGATTCAACGATTTAACTCAAAATAGTTTTTGGAATATTTTAGGTTTAGATCAGATGGCCCATCATTTGACGCATATCTTGATTATTTATCTGATTATTATGTAATTTTTTTCATTTCAAAAGGAACTATTCACCAGTTATCACCTTAGAGTGGTATTTAAAGATATGACTCAATCTAAAACTGTGGTTTTTTTGTTTTGTGTATTTTGTAGTGCCTCATCTGTATTTGCAAATAGTGATTACCGTGAGTTTTTAGCTTGTGTCGATGAGATCTTAGATAAAAATCGGGGAATGAACCCTAAAGTGGCTGAAGACATTTGTTCAGACATCATTGATAAAAAAATCGAAGACCTAGGGTCGATCAATTATTGTTACTACCTACTTAAAAATAAATAGAAATTATTAAATTTCTACGACGATATGGACATTGGTCGTCGTGCACTTTAAGTGACCTTATTTTTTTTTAGATAACTTCGAATGCTTTCTATAATCAAAGCCTGATATTTTTTATTTTCAATTTTAGCTTTGTTTTTTAAATTACGAATTAAATTTTCAGGTAAGCGGATACTAATCATTTTTTTTGGACCATCTATGTTTGATCCCAATAATCGGAAGTCTTCCAAAAATTTTAATGCGTCGGCAGGTTTAATGTTCTCTGAGATTTTATTTTTAGATTTTAGTTTTTTCATTTGAGTTTCGCCTTTATGGATTCAATATCCAATAAATCTTTAGGTCTATGGGCCAGCTCTTTCATTCTCAAAAGATCTTTTAAGCTTGCAACTGTTATTTTTTGTCCTGAAACCGTGATTTTTTGAACTTTTAACGCCTTTAGGTTTTCTGTTAGAAGTACATCTACGACTCTCGACGGATCTTTATAATCAACAAAAGACCAAGCAATTAAATTTCTGGTTTTAATATACTCTTCTCGAAATTCAAAAATCTCGTTAGCCCCAACTGGAATACGACTAGTTAAATTTATGGAATTCAATGCCTTTTCTAAGAAATTAAGTTGAGATTTGCTGATTTGAATCACTAAATCCACATCTATAGTGGCCCTAACAATACCATGTAAGGCCAAAGCATAGCCGCCAACAATAGCGTACTTGACCTTAGCTTTATCTAGACATCGTACAACTTCAAACAAGAACATAATCTAAATTGTATATACATGTATATACAATTGCAATAAATTAGACTAGACCAATGTGTAATGAATTACAGACGAATTCGTAGCCTATCTGTTGGTAGATTTTATTGGACGTTGGGTTCTTCGTGTCAGTGTAGAGTTTAGTTCCTTTTTTTCCTTGAAGTAGCATATGTTGAGTCAACAAAGCAGTGACTAAGCTAGCATAACCTTTTTTTCTATATTTTTCTGGAGTAAAAACTAAATTGATAGAGCATGAAGATTTCAAGTCTCTGCTCCATGCGGCCATGGATAAAAGCTGATTTTCTTTTTCTAAAACATAAATCATTTCATTTCCTATTCGGACTTTGGCTTCGACTTCACCATTTACTGGGGGATCGTGTGGAACGGCTTCTCTATGAAAGTCTACAATCCATTCACCAATAGTTTTTAGATCCTTAATATCGGCCAATCTAAAATTAATTTTGTCCTTTGTTGCTGGTATTAAAACCTTTGAACATTTGTAAATTCCTTGTGACATATTCAATCTTGTTTTCAGTCCAAGACTATCAATAGTGCTTTTATAAATTTCAGCTTTTTTTGTTTCTGCAACAATTCCTGTCAGGTTAATATTAGATTTTAGAAACTCATCAAACAGTGTTTTGGCATGACTTGAGTTGTTTACAGGAGATGGAAGTAAGTTCATACTTTGTCTATGCTGACTGCAACTTAGAGATCCTAAAAAATTTGAACCATCAAAAAATGCACTTTGATAAATACAATTTTTAGGATCGGATAAAAAAAGAAAGGATATGCCAAGTATCAGGCTATTTTTTGCTTCTTCTATTTTTAAATGAGGTGAAATCTCAAACCAAAAATCTTTTGGATTTTTATAAACAATTACTTTTGGAGTTACCAAGGCAGAGCTTCACCGTTAACGTGCCAAAACGTTCCGGTTTGATCTATTGTTTTTTCATCTAGAATTTTAATTAAGCCGGCAGCGGATTCTTTAGGGGTGATGTGACCTTGATGTCCTGTCATGTCGGTTTTGACATAACCTGGATGGAGTAAAAGAACTGTGATGTCTTGATCTTTTAAGTCTTCGCTTAAAGATTTTCCAGCCATGTTTAGAGCTGATTTAGACATGCGGTAGCCGTACATCCCGCCACTTGTATTATCCGCCACAGAGCCCATTCGACTTGTGATCAAGCCCACTTTTGAGCCTTCACTCATCAAAGGTAAAAAAGCTTTCACCGATAGAATAGGGGCAAGTGCGTTGACTTTGAATTGCTCTAAAATTCCGTCTTCGTTAATGTCATTAAGGTCGTCTTCCCTAAGGATGCCTGAAACATGAATTAAAATATCAATATTTTTAAGTCCTGCCGTCTGAATAGCTAGAGACATAGCTCTTAAGTCGGTGACTTCAAACTGATCTATAATTTTAACATTGATCTTAATATTTTTAAGATCATTCAGTTCAGAAGACGACTTGCGGCAAAAGGCATAAACTGTGTTTCCGTATTGAGATAATTGTTTGGTCAGCTCAAGTCCGATTCCACGATTTGAACCAACAACAGCAACGTTCAGATTTTTCATAATTGATCCTTTTAAGTCTTAATCCATGAATCCAGAAAACGAAATAAAGTTAAGAGCTAAGAAAGACCCGCTGTCTATATCACCTGCAAAATTAAGAGCTAAAGTTGCATTTGGTGTCCAAGTTAATGTGTTTGAAATAGGAAATCTTTTTCCAGCAGATAATAAAAGAGCAAAATTGCTATCATTAACAAAATCAATATATCTAAGACCGCCACCCACAAAAATTGAATTTCTTAGGTCTGTTTCTAAATTATATCTAGCCAAAGCACCAAAACCAAATACTGATTCAGCAAGAATTTCTTGGTCGCTGAATAAAAATAAGCCACCGAATTGGAGCTGTGAGGTGTAATCCATGTAAACTTCCCCAGCTAGTGTCAGATCCGTAGAATCGAGGCCATCGGTGTTCGAGATTAAAATTCCTGCGCCTGTTCCGCCAGATGTCCCTACTAATGGTAAAGCATACGTTCCATTAATTTGAATTTCATAAGTTGCAAAGGAGGAAAAACCAAAACTTAGAATCATTAATGTTGCTAAAATACCCTTTGTCATAAAATTTGCTCCAATTATTAGGTGTTTAAAAATTTGTAGTTTTGAAGTCATCACAAGTAGTGTGTGTAAAAAAAAGTGTCAAATTATTAACAGCTTAAACGCAATAAGACTTAAATTGTTAAGCTCTCTAAGAGGTCATTCAGAGATTAAAAGGTGTTACTGATCCAAGCAAAATAAGTTTTTAGTCGTAATATTTTAATCCTAAGTAGAGCCTAGCAAGAGCCGAACTGGATCTAAGCCATGGTTTACCATATATAAAGTAGTGTGAACTGATTTTAACTTATCTTTAATAAATCCTAAAGATTTGATGACTTTTTTGACTAAGCATTTTTATAAAAAGCAAGAGTCATGTTTAAAAACAACAAGTGTTTATTGCTATTATTTAAGAATTTTAATAACAGCCGTCATTTAAAAACGTCAAAAAAACAACAAGTAGGGATTGCGCTTAGATGTTTAAAACAAGTTTTAATGTGATCAGTCTTAGTGTTCTTTTTGAATAGGGCTAAGGCTTTAATTGCTTTTTGGAATTCTTTTTAATGATCAATTTATTAGAAATAAACTTTCTAGATTTTAAAAATTTAATCTGCATTTTTTATTCAAAAAAAAATAATCAAAGACAATCTGCGTTTAAACTAAAAAAAGGCTATTGACTAAAATTTTACAGTTCAGCTAACATTTAGAAGTAAACAAACAACAAAAGAACTAACTATAAGGAGATACTTTATGTTGAAAAATATATTTGCATTATTAATGGGGTTGAGTTTTGCAGTTTCTGCTAACGCGGCTTACGAAATTCAAATCAGCAATTCATTTCTTGGAACTGGTGCTAATATCAGCATGAACGATCCTGGTTTCGGTGGCGATACAACAACTTCTTTCGGTGTAACTGGTGAAGTGTATTTCGGTATGTCTGAAACTCTTCAAATCGGTGGCGTATTTTCATATGCTGACACTGGTGTTTCTGGAGCTGATGCAGCTTTGGGTCTTGGTGCTTTAGTTAGATATAACTTTGCTCCAGAATTAAGAGATTCAATGTTTGTTGGTGGTGGACTTTCTTATGCTGACTTAGGTGCAGCTGATCAGATCAACCTTCATGCTTCAATCGGTAAGAGATATGCTATTTCTGAAACTTTAACTTGGACTCCAAACGTTGCAGTTAGATTTGCAGTTGGTGGCGATATTGACGAAGGTAGCACTATTGCTCTTAACTTGATTTCATTCTCAGGATTCATGGATTAGTTTTTAAGCCTATAAGCTTAAAAATCTTAAAAAAATTAAAAGACGAACCACTTAAAAGGTTCGTCTTTTTTTATTAAAACATAGATTGACCCTCAGTTTTAAGAATTAGATAATTTATTTAAGAATGAAAATCAAAAATGTATTACTTCTAGTGTTTCTTTATGTAGTTCCTAAAATGGCTTCAGCCCAAAGTATTGTTGTTATTCAACCTGTCAGGGATCAAGCTGCTATTTATCAAAAACCCGATTTTGATGCTAAAATTATTTATTTATTACCTAAATCAAAAAAAGTGTATGCCACAAAAAGCACGACGGAAGGCTTAAATGGTTTGGGTTTATTTCATAAAGTAAAACTAAATTCTAAAACCTTTGGCTACATGTTAGACACTGAAATTAAAATCTTAGGTCAAAAAGCACAAAGCACGTCTAAAAAAAAAATAAAAAATCCAACATCTTCTAAAGGAAGCTCCTCACTCAAGGACAATTCGAAGCCAGAACAAGTTTTTGACCAGGATAATGATTTAGAAGATAGCTCAGACAATACTTTTATTGATAAAATCAATAGCGAAATTTCAGAGAAACCTAAAACAGACTCAGTAGCAGCAAAAAAAAAAGCGGCTAAAAATTCAGCTAAGAGCTTGACCGATAATTCAACGCCGGGTCTTTATTTTGGTCCAAGGTTGGATGGTCAAAACCAAAAAAAGAAAGCCAGATCGACAGGTCCCCTTATTTTTGAAGACCTTATTGGTGGGCAAGTTGGATTTATCAATTACACCGAAGATGTGGCCAGCGGTAAAAAAAGTTCCAATGAATGGCTGCTTGGATTTAAACTTACAGGTCCTAACTGGTTATTTAGAAATTTACTTGCCGACTTGTCTGTGTCTTTTCATTATGGGGCGCCACAGTTTTTTGATGATTTTTCTTTAGACGCTTCTGGCTTTTTTATTCTTACCGAACTTAGTTTTCCCTTCATATTAGGACGATCCCAATCGAGTTTTGTGTATGCTGCAATTGGGCCGGTGCTGAATGCTTCTTTTTTTGACTTTGTGATTTCAGGGCAATCAGAATCAAATAAAAATTTAAGCCTGGGTGGCGTTGCGACCCTGGGTGTTATTTATGAGATGGGGGATTGGGCTTTAAAAGTTGAGCCCAAATACTACTTTGAAAGCTCTAGTTACTGGGGTGTGCTTGCGGGATTACAAAAAAGATTTTAAGTTCATGGCATGTCATCTGATAAAAACCAAAATCAAAATTTCAGCACAGATTTGAATTTAAACGCTTTGGAAAACCCGCGAGTTCTATCTCTGGATAGCCATGTGATTGACCAAATTGCAGCTGGGGAAGTTCTTGAGCGCCCAGCTCATATGATTAAAGAGTTAATTGAAAATGCAATTGATGCTGGCAGCACAGACATCGAACTACGTTTAGGTGAGGGGGGGCGAAGCTTAACTTTAATTGATAACGGCTTTGGATTTAATCCCGAAGATTTAAAGTTAGCCCTTCAAAGGCACACCACAAGTAAATTAAAATCTTCAAACGACTTATGGCAGCTCTCAACTTACGGTTTTCGCGGGGAAGCCTTAGCCAGTATTTCTGCCGTGTCTAATATGAATATTAGAACACATAGACGTGGTGAAAAGTGTGTAGAGCTTAAAAGTCATTTTGGCGTTGTTGATTCAATTATAGATTCCAATTTAGATTTTGGAACCCAAATTGAAATTTCAGACCTTTATCAAAACACCCCAGCAAGGCTTAAATTTTTAAAAACCGATGCCGCCGAAGTCATGGAGATCAAAAAAGTTTTATTTGCTTTTGGATTATGTCAGCCCCATGTCGGAATTAAATTGTTCTTTAGAGATCAGTTAGAATATTACTGGCCAAAAATTGAAAATGATTTGAACTTGGATGCTTTAAAGCGACGGAATCAAAATATTTTAAAAACGAATGAGCTTTTTATTCACAAAAAAGATTACGGCGATATTCAAGTTGAAGTTCATTTGGCCCCGCCCCATGAAACAGCCAAGTCTAATCGAAAGCTTTGGGTTTTTGTGCAAAATCGCTGGGTCCAAGAACCTATGATCTTATCTGCCATCAGGGACGGATTTCAAAATTCACTTCTACCCCATGAGTATCCCATGGGGGCTGTGTTTGTGTCTGTGGCTAAAGATTTTGTAGACGTGAATGTGCACCCGACGAAAAGTAAAGTGAAGTTTAAAGATTCATCCGTTATTTACCGCGCCGTCAGAAATACAATTATGGATTTTGTTGAAAAAAGTCCGTGGCGACACGGGTTTTTAAATTCTGAAAGCTCTTTAAAAGAATCTGAATACAACACGTACTCAGATTATTTAAATACAAATGGATATATTAATTCTAAAACTTCAGATGGAAGTTTAAATAATAAATCACAAATAAAAAATTATTTTCATAATGTCAGCTCAAACGACGATAATCCTGTAAATCAACAAACCGGTTTTGAACTTAAAGCTTTTAGGTCTCAGAATAAATCTTTAAATAATTTTACAGATTCAAAATTTGGTTCCGAATTTTCAGTGCTGAACACTGATTCTGCTGCACAGAACCACGACAGCAGTCAGGCTTACGCACCCTCAGGCCGAAGTCAGGCTTACGCACCCTTAGATCAAAGCTTATGGTCCAATTTATTAGTAATTGGCCAAGTGGCAAAAACATATATAGTTACACAAAATCAAGCTGAAATTATTTATATAGATCAGCACGCCGCTCATGAACGCTGTTTATTTGAAAAACTATGGCAAAGATTTAAAAAAGGATCTGCATTAGAAACTCAAAGGCATTTACTGCCTTTAACATTTAAAGTGGATGATGAATCTTTGATTGAAGCTTTTTTAAAAAATGCCACGTCATTAGAAAAATTGGGAATTTTATTTGAACAAAGTGGTCCGACCCAAATTGAAATCACTGAAACACCAGCCATAATTAAAGACAGTGCCATTCTTAAATCCTTAACTCTTATGTCAGAGCAAATTTTAGAACTGGGTCAGAGTTTTATTTTTGAAGATGTAGTCAGTGATATTTTTGCCACCATGGCTTGTCACTCGGCCATTCGTGCAGGACAAATCCTCACCGTGCCAGAGATGGAAGAGTTGTTGGATTTAATGGACGACTATTCGACCACAAGCTATTGTCCCCACGGTCGACCTGTGTTTGTTCGACATTCTTTTAATCAATTAGAAAAAGAATTTTGTAGGAAAGTCTAAACTTTGAGTTCTATAATTTCTAAAGATCTTTTTATTGTGGGACCTACGGGCTGTGGAAAGTCAGATTTGTCTTTGACTTTGGCCCACAAACTTCAGTGCCCTATTGTCAATTGCGATAGCCTACAGTTTTTTTCAGATCTAAAGATTGGAACTGCTTATCCGTCTGATGATGATTTTTCTAAAGCCACGCATTTACTTTATGGTGTGGCTATGGCTGGAACGGCTTTTACGGCTGGCGAGTTTGTCAGACAGTTTGAAATCTTAAGACAACACGACCTTTACAAAAACCAAATGTTTTTAATTGTGGGTGGCAGCGGCTTTTACATTCAGGCTTTAGAAACGGGAATGGAAGAGATTGAAACTTTAACGCCAGAGATGAAACATAAGATTTCTTTTTTGAATCAGCTTTCATTGAAAGAAAAAATTCAGAAATTAAAAGATGTCGATCCTGAAAGTTTAAAAAATATTCATATCCATGATGAGTACCGGATTCATCGGGCTTTAGACGTTTTTTTTAGCCAAGATAAAAAAATGTCTGAGGTTAAAAAAAAATCTGCGACGTCTAGACATGCAAAGCTTGGTTTGTACTTGGATCGTGACGAATTATTAAAAAAAATAAGTGATCGGGTGGACCGCATGCTTAATCTTGGGCTGATTGAAGAAGTTCAAGGCTTAATAAAAAAGGGTTTATCTGATTGGAAGCCACTTCAAAGTGTGGGATACAAAGAAGTTCAGATGTATCTTGAAGACCAAATCTCGAAAGATCAGATGACGTCGATGATTATTAAAAACACGATGCATTTGGCCAAACGTCAGATGACATGGTTTAGAGCTGATCCCAAAGTGGTTTGGTTTCATGCTGAAAAAGAAAAATCCAAAGCTTTAAGTTGGGTTATAGATAAAAGTAATATGGAGAAACCCTAATGAAAAGCATGACCGGATTTGCATCAAAAACCGATGACGATATCAGTATAAAAATTAAAAGTGTAAATCACCGATTTTTTGATTTTAGATTTCACGCGCCCCATGAACTTTTAATTCTAGAAAAAGAAGTGCGCCAAAAAATAAACCAAGTGGTGTCCAGGGGAAGTTTAGATTTGTTTGTTCAAATTCAGCCGCAACCACAATCGCAAAAAATAGCACAATCCAAAATTTTAGATTTAAATAAAGCCAAAGCTTTTCACAAAGATTTAAAAAAACTATCTTCAACTTTAAAATTAGAATTAAACGAAGATTTAAAATTAATTTTAAAATTTGGAGATGTATTTACTTCAGACGACACGTCCCATTTAAATTCAAAAAATACACTTGTTGAAAACAGCTCTTTCAAAAAAACAGACTTTTTAAAATCAATAGATGTTTTACTTAAAGACTTTCAAGCCGAAAGAATCCGTGAAGGTAAAGCTTTAGCTGATGAGATTAAGGGTTTACTCGTTAGTTTAGAAAAAGTGCGAACAGTCATTGACGTTTTGGCCGAAGATTACCCTTCAGAGCTAGAATTAAAAATTAAAGAAAAAATCAAAACTTGGAAGAAAAGCTTAAAAGAAGAATTTGATTCTGAGCGATTAAACCAAGAATTATTGCTGTTGATTGATAAATCCGACATCAAAGAAGAAGTCGTTCGACTGAAAGAGCACATCAAAGCCTGTCAAAAATTACTTTCCAGTCCAGCTGCCGAAGGTAAAAAATTAGATTTTTATGCCCAAGAGCTATTTCGCGAAGTGAATACCATTGGTTCAAAGTCGAGTTCTGTGAAAATCACTGGGGAAGTGATGCAAGCTAAAGCTATAATAGAAAAAATAAGGCAACAAGTTCAGAATATTGAGTAAGAAAAGTTCCAGCGAGCTGGCGGAGGGTGCGAAGCCCCTCCAAAAGCCAGAGAGTGAACTAGACAGTAAAAGAAAAGTTCCAACGAGCTGGCGGAGGGTGCGAAGCCCCTCCAAAAGCCAGAGAGTGAACTAGACAGCAGCAGGAAAAGTTCCAGCAAGTGAACTAGACAGCAAGGAGAGTCGCCATGACAGAAAAAATGATCATCCTTGCCGCCCCAAGTGGTGCTGGTAAAAACACATTCATAGACCAAGCCTTAAAAGAATTTTCAAGTTTACGGGATGTCACCACGTTCACCACTAGAGACATGCGCCATGGTGAAATAGAAGGTGACCCTTATCATTTTGTTGATGAAAAAAAATTTAAAAGATTAATTGAAGATGGGTTTTTTGTCGAATGGGCCAATGTTCATGTTTATTACTATGGGACCCCGTGGGACGAGCTTCGTTGGAATTGGGCTCGTGGGCGAGCTGTGATCATGGATTTAGATGTTCAAGGGGCCCAAACTTTCAGAGAAAAATTCCCTCAGTGTTTAACTATTTTTATTCAGCCTCCGACCCTAGAGGTCCTAAAGAAGAGAATCATAAATAGGGAAGGCAAGCTTCCTGTAGATATAGATGTTCGAATGAAAAGTGCTGAAATGGAAATGAAGCGGGCTGATGAATTCGACGTTAAAATTATCAATGATGACTTCGATAAGGCCTTCCAAGAGTTCAAAAAAGTCATTTCTGTGTACTTGAATCAAGATTAGGCTTGTAGGTCATCCGTGATGGCGCTATAACAATAAGTCCTTTGGAGGTCTTAGTATGGCTCGCGTAACGGTTGAAGATTGTCTTGAAAAAGTAGAAAACAGATTTGCACTTGTCCTGTTAGTAGCTAAAAGAGCCAAACAATTAATTAAAGGCTCTAATCTTACAATTTCAAAAGGCAACAATAAACATATCGTAAATGCGTTACGTGAAGTGTCTGCAGGAACTGTTTCTTTTGATAGAAACCAATTTTTAGAATCTACACCTGCATCTGAAATTCAAAAAGATCTTCTTCGAGGTCTTAAGTAAGTTCTTATTTCATATAATCATTCTTTGTGTTATATTTACACAAAGAGGTTATCTTTACGGATATGCAAGAAAAACTTTTCGACAAAACTTATTCTCCTGAAACCATCGAAGAGTTGTGTGAAATTGTTTTGCATTACAATCCCAAAGCTAGTTGCGATCGATTAAAAGAAATTTATCAGTACTCAGAAAAAGCTCATACAGGTCAAATACGTCGAAGCGGAGAGCCCTATATTTCCCACCCCCTTGGCGTTGCCGCTATTCTAGCCCACCTAAGGCTAGACGTTGATACTATTGCAACAGGCTTGCTTCACGACACAGTTGAAGACACTGAAGCTACATTAGAAGAAATCAAAACTAAATTTGGTCCATCAGTCGCCCACTTAGTTGATGGGGTAACAAAGATTTCGCAAATGCGCTTTCGTCACACTCATGAAAAACAAGGTGAAAATATTAGAAAGATGATCGTCGCCATGGGCAAAGACGTTCGAGTGGTCTTAGTAAAATTGGCAGACCGTCTTCACAACATGCGCACCCTAGATCATATGCCTTTTGAAAAACAAGAACGTATTGCCACTGAAACCTTAGACATTTATGCCCCTCTGGCTAGTCGTCTTGGTATTAACTGGCTTAAGGTAGAACTTGAAGATTTAAGTTTTCGTTTTTCGAATCCAGAAGCTTTTTATGATCTAAGTCAGCGTGTTCAAAGTAAAAAAAATGAGCGTGAAAAATATATTGAAGATGTGAAGCGAGATATCTCTAAAGAGTTAGCCCAAAGAGTGAAAGCAAAATTTAGAGTGAAGGGGCGTCCAAAACATTTATATTCCATTCATAAAAAAATGATCAGTGATGGAATTGATTACGATCAGGTCAATGATGTTTTGGCATTTCGGGTGGTGCTACCAACCGTGTCTGAATGCTACGAGGTGCTAGGACATATCCATTCGGTCTGGCGACCTATTCCAGGACGATTTAAAGATTTTATTGCAATGCCGAAGTCCAACAACTATCAAAGTCTTCACACAACAGTGATTGGGCCAGGATTAAAGCGTATTGAAATTCAAATTCGTACAGATGAAATGGATTTGGTTGCAGAGCAGGGGATTGCCGCTCACTGGAAGTACAAAGAGACCGAATCCGTCGGTCGAAAAGACACGGGTGAGGTGTCAGCTCAGGAATTTAATTGGCTTCGGGAATTAGTTAATCTACATCAACAGACAGGGGACTCGGATGAGTTCTTAGAAAATGTGAAGTCTGATTTATTTGAAAGTGATATTTATGTCTTCACACCAAAAGGGGAAGTTAAGGCTTTTCCAGATGGGGCGACTCCAATTGATTTTGCATTTTCTGTTCATACAGAGGTGGGGATTAAGTGCGTGGGCGCGAAGATCAATGGCAAGGGTGTACCCTTAAGATATTTACTTAAAAACGGCGACTTCGTTGAGATCATCACGCAAAACACACAAAAACCATCTAAAGATTGGCTGAAGATATGTGTCACGTCCCGAGCTAAAACTAAAATCCGTGCTTACATCAAAACTGAAGAAAGACAAAAAGCTTTTGAAGTCGGTGTGATTTTAATTGATAAGGCCTTTAGAAAAGTCGGCTCTAGTTTTGCGAAATACACCAAATCCCCAGAGCTTGAAAAGTTTATGAAAGACCGCGGATGTAATGCCGTAGATGATCTTCGCGTGCAAGTCGGTTACGGCAAAATCACTCCACAAAATTTAATTGATTTGTTTCCAGACTTAAATAAAACAGTGACTACCGAAGAAGAAGAAACAAGCTACCTTAAAAAAGCATTTAAAGCGGCTGTTGAAAAAAAGAAAAAATCATCATCACTCGTTATTGTTGACGGAATGTCTGAATTTTTAGTTCACTACGCCAAGTGCTGTAATCCAATTCCGGGTGATAGCATTATTGGATTTGTGACTTTAGGGCGAGGGATTGTAATCCATAGAGCTGACTGTGCCCGCACGTTCGAGATGGATGAGCAGCGTCGTGTAGATGTGCAGTGGAGCGTTGCTAAATCTCAAGTGGACCGTATGGTCAGGGTGCGAGTCATCAGCACTGACACGCGGGGTTTATTGATTAAATTCAGCGAAGTGTTTCATGCGAAAGGTATAAATATTCATAACGCCCAAATACGGACAACCAGGGATAATAAAGCCATCTGTTTATTTGACGTCAGTGTAAAAGACACGTCTCACTTAGCTTTAGTTATGCAAGACCTTCAAAAAATCCCTGAAGTTATTGGTGTGACAAGAATTTCATTATCTTAAATTAAAAAATATTTAATTACAAAGCAACTCTAACTCTGAAATTTTATTAACAACAACATCTGTTTCTAAAGTGATATTTATTTTTAAATCATCTCCGAAGTCTTGTTCAGGAAATTTAACGATCAAATTAGACTCTTCGTCATTCGCAGTCCAAATTAAATTCATAGATGGATCTGCATTTGTACCAACATTAACCATAGATTCTAGAATGACCGAAGATTCAAAAACAATTTGATTCGCAAGTGTTATTTCTATTATTGAAGGAACAATTTGGTCATAACTATCTATGCCAATTTTAAGTTCTACAGCCTGACCACTGTTTGATCCTGAGCAAATGATATCTGCTGGTTTAGCAAAAGCTAATGAAGAAAAGATTAATACTAAAAAAGAAATTATTGATTTCATAAACCACCCCTCGTAGATTTAAATTTTAAATAAAATATGATGATAGATATTTTACGTCAATGCCTTAAGCTGAATGCCCGTTTTTATACCACCGTAACGAATGTAAATATAAACATAAATTTATGTTTAAGATGGTAGATATGTGAATAGAACTTATAGCTCTGTATTTGGTGGAACCACCACAAGACCAGAACGGTATTTTTCTGATGGAGTCCAACGTGGACCGCCGCCGTCAGCAAGCGGGTTAAAAGGACTAAATTCTAAATTATCTATTGAAAATAATGACCTTGAACTATGGGCTTCGATCGCATTAGTTTTATTGACTAAGAACACATGATATCCGCCGTTAGCGGTTCCAACGCCAAAATTCATGGTTTCTAAAAATCGAGGCTGGTCAGCTCCAAAGCCCACTAAGCTTCTTGCATCATCAACACGGTTATAAAGGTAAGTTCCACTTCTAAGAACAGTTTCATATCGGGCCTCATTTTGACCCCATACATTCGATGGATTTCCTGGTGCAATTTTTTGGTCATCAAGATCCCACGCTTTGTTTTTTGAAGGGTCTGGGTTCCAGTAAAGAAGTTTCCATCCAAGGGCTTGAAGCCCATGCTGCATTCGGTTTCCAATCTTATCTGGATTAAACTGTTCGATCTTTTGCCACTGGTCGCTTAAGCCTACATTTTTAAAACCTTGGCCCAAACACTTTCTGGCAAAATCCACACAGCTCATGTTTTCCATTTGATCTTCAAGATTAGGATCATAACCTTTATCTTTCAAAGACTGACGGATAGGGGTTAGGCGTCGCCCATTTGCAACTTTATAGTCCCAACCCTTAGTGTATTTTCGATTGCCATAATATTTACTGACCTTATTGGCTCTAAAAAAGCGAACATGTTCATTGTAAGTTTCATTTAAACATTTAGAGGCTTCAGTTGTCAGAGCATCAATCCTAGAAAGGTGTAATGCTTTTTCCTGATCGGTGAATGTAATTCCGGTGTAAACAGCCGCTGTTGATGAGATTGAAAAAAATCCCAGAGTTAATACTAAAATAAGTTTGGTTAATTTTATATTAATATGTCTTGAAAAGTCTGCCATTTTAAAGCTCCTGTGCTTAAATCATAGGTTTTGATAAAGCACTTAAACAGACTAAACAAAACATGTTAAGTCATTTTTTAATTAGATGGCTTTTAGAAGCTCGCAGGTTGTTTTTTTAGTTGTATTATTGACAGGATCTTTAAATATAAAAACATATTGAATTTTTTCAGGCTCAAACTTAATTTTCAGGGTCCTAATACTTGAAATATTAATTGGTTGGGAGCAGCTTTGGATTTCTGTGCTTTCAAGTTCGTTCAATTCATTTATAGTATTAAAGTAACTAAAAAAGCATTCGTTGTCGCCTGCATTTACAACTTTTTGATCTAGGTGATTGATAAAAATCTGTCCATCTGCCATTAAAAATACGCGTCCAGATTTTGGATCTTTCATGAGCCTGTATTCACCTTCGATGCAGTTGTCAGGTCCTGTCTCTTTTTTATAAATCCCTTTGGATACTTTTAATTTTAGATACTCCAAGTTTCCAATAGATAAATTTGGAATTTCTACTTTGTTCGCAGGATTTTTTTTTGCAAAAGAATTTGAATACATAAATACTAAAATTAAAAAGATAATATTTAGGCGCATAAATTTAAAATTTAAAATCTTAACAAAAAGATTTTTTGAATTCTTTAAAGTAAATAAAAGACTAAATAAAAAGTTAAATAAATGGATTATGGTATTATTTTGCATAAGGGGTGCCTTTGCATGAATTGTGGAACTTTTCTTGTTGAATACTGTAATTGCTGCCAATAGCTTTCATCATTCACAATACTCGTTTTTGTATTGCAATTCGTATCAAACATTATTGAAGCTGAACACCGAGTTTGAAAGTAAAGATTTTTTGTATCTTTGACTTCATCATGAGGACAAAATCTAGCGTCACGTGCATTAGATACGCGTGAATCAAAGTGCTGCTCTAAACCGTTAAGCCCGTCAGCCACTTCGTACCTTCCAAGTTTTTCATTAAAAATTCCTCGGGCATCGACATTTGGATCACAACTTGATTCTGTCTGAGCAATTGTCGCCCACATCCAAACCCAAACATGTTGCTTTTGAAGAGCAGTTAAATATTTGTAGTTAGGACACGCAGAACCTAAATCTATATTTTCAAAAAAAGAACATTGGGCTGTCTTTGATCCTGCAGGATCGGCACTATGGGCCTTTTCAATATCTTGCATCGCTTCAAGCATCTGTAATCCTGTCTCGCCGTAGTTTCCATTGGCGTCGATGTACTCAGAGCATAGTGGACTGTAAGCTCTGCTGGGTAAACCAGGGCAGTATTCTGTCCCAGGACAGGACTGTGATTTTAATTTGGCGATCTCGGGGGGTATTAATTCTCGAAAAGGAATTGGTCGGGCGAGTGGGGACGCGGATTTATCAGGAGCCAAAGGCGGAGGAGTCGGTCTAGGTCTTGGGCGAATTGAAGATTCTAACCCGTCGCCGACTTCATTGGTTTGAGCTTGAAGTTTTTGTGACAAGCCTTGAAAAGTTAAAACTAAGCTTAGAGATAAAAATAGATTTTTAGATTTAAGTCTCATTTAAAGTCTAATACCTTTTAAATTTAGTCGTCCCAACATTATGTTAAGACAAACCTATCTTAGCGTTTCTAGAGGCGCATTCCAAGGCCAGCTTTAACTTGGATGATACTGGCAGAGACTTCATCATTCGGAGGAAACATTGTGTATTCAGCGCTGAAAGGAATATAATATTTATCATTAATTCTGTAATCAAAGCCGCCGCCAAAGCCAAAAATAAGTGTGCTTCCAACGTCATCTACATTGACGGCATTCGTGTTACCGGTGCCTAAAGGAAAGATCAAACTTGCATTTGCTCCGCCCCAAAAACGAGTTTTCTGAGATGAATCCCCGAACATATATCTAGCCCAAAGGGTTCCACCCAAATAGTTGATGGCCATTTTACAACCACCTGCGCACTGATTTCCACCTTCAGCGTTAAAAGGAACAGTTCCGAATTCGCCTCTTAAGTGAATCGTTTTAGTGAATTCGTAATCCCCAAGAAGTTTAAACCCAATACCAGAACCAGATAAAGATCCAGACCCTGCTGGCGGAGCAAAGTCGATGTCCGCTTTATTCATTTGGTAAGCTAACATAAGACCAACTCCGCGCATTTTTTTATTACTCGCTTTATAGCCCCCGGACTCATTTGAATACTTAGGTTTTGAATCGTCACTGTAAGCGCCGTAATCTTGAGTTGAATTTTGAGTTGAGTCCTCAGTTGATTTTTCACTAGAGCTTTCAGGTGCGGTAGATCTGGTGGACCCGACCTGCGAACTGGCTTTTGATTTTGAAGGTCTAAAAACTAAAGTGGCCCCTTTTGCTGCCGTTCCTTTTAAAAGGTTAGCTAAAGCCTTTCTGCCTTTAATATTTAGGACTTTTACGATTCCTTTTTTCTTACCTGCAATAACAACAAAATAAAGAGACCCTTTTTCAAGGTTGTCTCCGATAATTAAAACCTGTTTACCTTTGACAGCGGCCACTTGGGCTGCAAACGCATCGCTAAAGGCGTTAAAGAAAAATACGAAAATAAGTGCGAGTATAAATTTTGATGATACGTTCATGAAGTAAAGCCCCCAGGCTAGTCAACTCTTACTTCATTGAATCAGAAAAGATTTAAGATATCAATTTCGTTAAATAATCTGGTCCAAGTTCTAAGCATTTAAGACATAAAAACTGGACCCAATAATAAGGATCTGTGTGTGAGTTGATGAAAATCAGCAGACCCTTAATTTATTTTATAAATTAAAATGGAATTTCTTCTGAGCTATTAAAAGAAGGCTCTGGTCCAAAATCATCAAACGGATTTGATGAAGATCCACCACCAGAAGATTGGGCGTAACCCCCATCTTGTGAAGCGCCTTGAGTTGAACCCAAAAACTGCACAGATGTCGCTACAACTTCAGTTGTGTATTTTTTTTGTCCTTGCTGATCTTCCCATGAACGAGTTTGAAGGCGACCTTCAACATAAGCTTGGCGACCTTTGGCTAAATACTTTCCACAAAGTTCTGCTAGCTTGCCCCAGACAACCACGCGGTGCCATTCTGTGCGTTCCTGTTTTTGACCTTCTTTATCCAACCATGTTTCGCTTGTCGCAAGACTCAAACGTGTCACTGTGTTACCAGTAGAAATAGTTTTAACTTCAGGATCAGATCCTAAACGGCCAATGATAATAACTTTATTAATTCCAGACATGTGCGTGACTCCCTTTTTGATTTAAAGACTTATTCTATTCACAGGAAGTGATATAGCAAACACTATTAAAAGCTCTCAACGCCGCATCAAGCCTTAAAAGGAAGACAAGGGTTCAATATTCGGAGCAGATCCCGGAAATCCTTTAATACTTAAAAGGTAACGCGCGCCCCCGTCAACCGTAGGGGATTTTCCGCCTTTGCCATTTAAAAGAACAGTAGTTAAAAGTGTTCCAATTTTTTGCTCAGTTTTTTTATCTAAATTTAAGTCTAAAGAATAATCATACTGTGAGGGGCGAGGTTGAAGTCGCCCCCCAGAAGACACCAGAGTCAGACCCATAGAACCTTTTACTTTGCCATTTATGACATCACTTGGGGCCCCTAAAATACTTTCTAAAACAGTCAGTTGGCCGTTAGCCAGTTTGCCTTTGAAATCAATCTTTTTCATTTCCCCTTCAGGCAGAAGTAAATCCATTTGGCCTAATTTAATTGAAGAGGGCAGTTGAACTTTTTGACCTAGCATTTGAAATGCGCCCAAAGGCTGCTCGAACGCTTTCAAGTCTAATTTAAAATCAAAATTTCCAGATAACAAACCAGATGTTGAAAAAGGCGCTTTGTACCAAGTGGCTAGTTTATTTAAATTAATGTTTTTAAATTGTGACGTGATTTGAACCATTTCAGACTCTTTATTTTTTGAAGTCCCTTGTCCAAGATCTGAAAAGTTTAAAATTAAATCACCACCAAAAATATTTTCAGCTTGTAAAACCCCGCCTTTTTTAAATCTTAAAAGGGCGCCAATCGAAGGACGGATCACAGCTTTTTTTATAAATAAAGCCGACGGCATTTGGGGTGTAAAGATTGAAATATTGTTTGCGGAAATTCCAAAGGGAATCACACTTAAGCTTAAATCGCTAAAAGACACCTGGGTCTGCCCGCGGCTGGCTTTACTGATCTGGGATTCAATTAATCCTGAAAGCTGATAATAGGGGAAAAGTACAATATAAAAAATAAGTGTTAAGAAAAAAACAAAAAATATTTTAAATTTATGAAATTTTAAAACATTTAAAATAGGATTGATTAGGTACGTGCGTAAGGCCTCCATTTATCGGCCTCTAAATGGGGCGGCGTTAATTCCGTCTGAGGGCTGGTCGTCTTGAATAGAAAAATTTAGCAGCTCAATATCTGTATTAAAGTAATGGGGATCTTGTTCACTGGCCGTGGTTTTAAATCCAGTGACTAAGATCGAGTCACTAAAATTTTCTAGCATATTTGCTATTTTAGAAATCTGTCTGACGTTTAGATTAGTCAGCTTAAGACTAAATCCTGCGGTCTGAACTTTCTTAGGTATGCCGGTGATATCAGGTGTTCCCATGTCTATTTTAAACTGGCTGTCAGTGACTTGAAAGGCTGTCATTCTGTTTAATAAATCCCCTTGAAGTTGGGACAGACTATAGCTTTGAGGTTTAAAGTCAGATTGATTATTCAGTCTAACCGCTTGATTTAAGCGTTGAACAATTTGTTTTTGATCTTTGTAAGTCGTTAGGTTTTCCTTAGACAGTAAAAAAGACTGGATAGGAATATTAATTAATAAAACTAAAACAATAAAACTTCCTAAAACTAAAATTAGTTTTTGTTGTCTAGGGGGAAGATTATTGTAGGACTCTTCCAGCCTATTAAAAGATTCTGTTTCTGTGATTCTAGACTTCAGAGATTGTAAAGATTCTTTGATCTGTTCTGATAAATTTTCAAAGGCCATAAGTTTTAAGTCTCTCTGGTGATGTTTAATCTAATTTTTTAAAGGATGGATTCGGATTTGATAATTAAACGGAGTTTCGCCCGTGGTGTTGGGTTCAAAAACTTTTCTTTCATCTAGAGCGCCTCTAACAGATAAGGATTTAAGTAATTCTTCTAAGGCTAAAAGTTGCGATGTTGATCCTGTTCTGCCTTTTAAAGTCAGTTTTTGATTTGAAATATCTAACACATCAATGTCTAAGCTAAGACGGCTTTTTGTGGGCGCTAAATCGTGAAGCTGACGAATGTAATGAGCGGCTTGTTTAAAGTTTTTAAGCTCTTTTAATTTTTCAATGATCTGGGCTTTTTCTTCAGCGGAACGAATATATTTTTCGAGTCTAGAGGTGCTAATTTGAACTGGTTTAAGTCCAGTCACTAAAGCGCCTTCTTTTTTCATTTGGTCTAAAGCTATATCAGACAGCTGAACCGCCCACTGATTTCTAAAATAAGTCCAACCCATAACAAGTACAAATGCTGCGGCTGCAATCTGCATAGCGAAGGCCCATTTTTCAACAAAAGCCTGTAAATTTTTATTTTTAATAGCAAATTCTTTTCGTCTTAAATTCAAAGCCGGATTTTTAGGTTTTTTAGCTCCTTCTAAAGCCAAACCTAACGCCACTATCACATTTAATTGTTTACTGCTGTCGCCCTGAAAATTTAATTCCGGAAAATGATGAAGACCTGAGATCGTATTCACTGCGATTTGCAATTGCTGAGTTAAATAAGGCCCAAGGTTTTTGAGTTGCGAACCACCACCTAAAAGTCCAAGACCTACAACATGAACTTTTCTTTTGCTTTTTATTTCAAGAAGCGAAAGTTTAAGTTGAGTTGAAAAGGGTTCAATGGCGGATTTAAGAGTGTTCGATAATCTTAAAGCTTCTGTTGAAACATCATTCTTAGTTAAAGCGATAACGCCTGAGTTCATTAAAACAGCAGCCGCTTCTTTGTAGTGGATGCGGTACTCTTTACAAATGCTATCGATCAAGTCGTGGCCCCCAAAACTCAGTTCGCGGAGTTCACATAATCCACCTAAGCTTCTGACTAATAAAATCGAAGAGGTGTGTCCGATTTCAAGTAAAGCTTCACCTTGAATAAAATTCTGAGACAGGGATTCGTCTTTGCTATCAATAAAATCATCATCAAATGCAATCGGAAGCAAAGTCTTGTCGATATTTCCAAAAATATTTTCGAAGACGTTATTTAAGGCCACGCCCTCGACACTTAAAATTTTAGGATCAATGCCAGCATCCTTAAAAATTTGAAGTCTTTTTTTAATCACTGCTTTTTTTGCGGCTACAGCCAGCACATCAAATCCATTGGGATGAGATTTAAGAATTTTTAAATCATAAACAGCGTCGTCTGGATCAATGGGCGAGATATCAGAAAGCACAAAAGGTAAACTTTCTAGTAACTTGAACTTTAGCGCCGGCGGTTGAGCCAGACGGTGCAAACTGGTTTTTAGAGTGGGAAGACCTGCCACATAAATTATGTCAGATGTCAGTTTATTTTGCTCATATATTTGTCGTAAAATTTCTAGGATTTCGATGTCTTTGTCGATCGTGGGATCAAGACTTAAGTGATACTCTTTAAATCCTGCAAGTTGAAAAGACTTGGCATTGTAATTCACTTCAGCAACTTTGATGCTGTATGTTCCAATATCGATACCAATAGATTTCAAGTCGACTCCAATAATATATAAATTAATTTAAATATGTATCTAAATTTATGAGCACAATGATTTAAATTAATGCGATCGTAAACTAACCAGTCTTAAGTATATACAAATAAATCAAATTTTCATTAGTGAATTCGTTATTTTGGATATAACAAACCTAGACTAAAGATGGGTGGCTGGCTTACTAGGATTTAATTTTTTAAATTAAAATACTTTTCTATAAACCACTGGCGGTGGTCCCGCTGGAATCACCCGTGGAGTTTTTTTCGCAGCAGGTGTGGCTTTTGGAGCCCCAGTGGCATTCGGATCGGTGTTTGTGTTTGCCGCCGGAGTGGCTGGAACTGCTGGCGGGTTTTTTTCATCATAAGACGTTTTAAGTCCCGTCACCATAGACTCTAAAAGTTCTGTTTGGTCGTAGACGTGGGCGATTATGGTTTTTGTGATTTTTCCAGATACGCCCACACTTTCAATTCTAAAATTAGCGACGGCTGTGTATAGGATTGGAATTTTACTAGGATTAAATTCAGCGTAGTCACCAAGCTTCAATTGGATTAAATCTTTAAATAAAGATTCATTAAAGGGGCCGTGCTCGATATCTTGTCTGAGGCGGATCAGCTCATCTACGATTTCATCGGTCATTCGTGGATCAAGCGACATCAGTACATTTTTTTCTGCGGTGTTCACATTGATTCCTGGATTACCTAAAGTGGTGATCGACTTTTCAATGACTTCAAAAAGTTGTGGGTTCATTCCTTCGACTAACATGATTTCACTTAAAACTTTAAAGTGCTCGTTGGGTGGAATGTTTTTAAGTTGTCTTGAAGAATAAAGCGTAGATTCTGACCCACCATTTAAGGATTCAACATCTTCGTCCATCCAATCAATCATATTGTTTACAACAATTTCAACTTCATCTAGATTATATTCTTTAGAAAAAACATCATCAAATTCAATTTTTTTTCGATACAGCTCCATGATCAAACTTTTGGTGGAATCCCTTAAAGCCTTAGACGGCGAATCTAAATTGTTAATATCAATTAGTCCCCCCATATCAATGATCTGTGGGGCGTAATTTACTTTTTTAAAAAAAGTTTCAGCCAATGTGACTTTAAGCTCATTTTTGGAATTTAACTGCGCCTCATCGGGCAGAATAGGGGGCCACACAAAAGGAAACTCCCAAATGATATTCGCCTTATCAACAAAAGGGGCTGCCATATCGCCCGCACCTTCAATTTGTTGTTTGATTTGCTGGAAGGCTTTGATTCTTAACAAACTTAAATCCTGTCCTGCTTTGGCTGCATAATAAGCCCGAAGCTCGTGAACATTTTGTGTTGAAGAGATCGCTTCGTATAAAGTCTCTTTAGAGATTTCAAATAAAAGAAAGCTCATGAGGGTTGTAAAAAAAATGGCCATTAATAAAGCTACGCCAGTTTGATTCTGTGATTTCTTCAAATTTAATCTAATCCTTTTCGCAGAACTTAAAACATAAAATGTATTTAAGTTTTTTCTAAAATCCGTCATCAATTTGACCTCCGCCGTTGTCGAAGCCATTATTAAAACCACCGCCTTGTTGTTGTCCTGGTTGCGCTTGATTTGGGTCTTGAGGAGCCAGGGGATTGCCCTGGGTGTTCATTTGGATGATATTTTTTATGTTTTCGTTATTAACAAAATCAATTGGGATATAAGCTACTGTGCGTTTTTTCTTTTTTTCTTCGCCGTCTTTACTTAATAATTTTGTGACTTCAATTTTTAATTCAACAGCGATCGGCAATTGGTTTTGGGTTTCGGGGGCTTCTAAGGGCCAGTTATCTCGCCATTCTGTTTCATCAGAATTTATTTTTCTTAAATATTTAAGTTCGAACTGAGTCACATCTTCGATCAAAACAGAATCTTGGCCACCTTCTAAAACTTCGCCGTCTAAATAATAAGACAGTCTTCGCCATAAACATTCTGTATCTTTTTGATCTTTACCACGACGCTTACACTTTTTAATCTCGTAACCCACTTCAACCAGCTCGCTGGCGTTAGAGCTTTTTCTAATCGCATTGCCGTTGATAGACGTAAAATTAAGTTTATCTTTTTCACCAATAAATTGGGTTTTAACTAGATCCACTCTGGGTTTATATTCTGGTGGGGTCTGTTGGGCCTGGGCATTCAACTGATCTTGAGCGGCTTGGGTTGGTGATACAGGCTGAGTTGGATTGGCCGGGACGTTAGGATTATTAGGATCTACGGGCTTTTGATTTTGACCTGCAGGATTTGTTTTCGCTTCTTGCCAACGACGGATGTGTTCTCGCTGGGCTTCGTTGTAAATAGCGATATACAAATCTCTAGAATTATAGGCGCGGCTGATATCCGCTTTGATTAGGTTCACGGCTGATTTAAGTTCAGAGATCACATCAATGTCTTTTTGGATTTTTTTACTGGTGTTCATTGTAGACTTCATTGTTTGTGCGGTAAAAAAACTAACAAAAGCCATTAAAGTTAACGCAATTAAAAGTTCTAAGAGAGTAAAGCCTTTCATTTGGGTTGTCCTGAGCCAGTTGTGTTACCACCACCAGTCCCTTGATTTTGAAGGCTATCAATAGATTGACCACCGGGGCCTGTAATTCCCAAAGATATTTGGTTGTCGTAATTCACCATGTAAAATGGAACTGTAAATTTATAGGGCCGCTCTTTACCTGTTTGATAAGTGACAACTACTTGAACTTCTTTGATGGATTCGTTTAAGTATTTTCTAAAATTTTCTAAGACAGTCACAACCATGGTGTCTTGCCCGTCAGTCGCAACCAGCGAAGAGATATCAGGAAGACTAAGGTCTTGGGCTTTCCATTCCCATTTATATTTCTTATACTCATCTTCTTCAAATTGACCCGTTTGTAATTCCTCGGGCAAAGATTCTATCTTGTCTTTATATTCTGTTTCTATTTCGATGATTTTTTTTTGCAATAACTCTACGGCTTCAGTTTTAATTTGTGAGCTTTTAAACCGAATTAAATTCCCACTCCAAGAACTTTGAATAATAACAGCCAATGTGGCTAGAATACTAATGGCAATTAAAACTTCTATAAGAGTGAAGCCTAAAGTAAAAAACTGAGTTTCAGTTTTTAGGTTTGTTTTTTTATTGTCTATTCTCAATCTAAAATCCTTACTACTTATGAAGTTATAATAGACTTCATTAAAAGCAGTGAAATAATTCGGCTTCGTTTGTATAAAACAATTAAGTGAAAAAATTATTTTATTCCCTATCTTCAACGGCTTGCATATTTATGTGACCTTCAAACACATCCATTAAACCAGTTAAAGGTGAGGTCACCAAAGTCCATTTCAGCGCCTCGTCTCTAGTTTGGACCTGAATGACGGCAAGTTCAACAAAGCCCTCCGGCATAAAATAAATTTGGATTTCGCCGGATTTAAATTGCTCTTTAATGCCCTGAAGTTCGATCTGTTTGATTGTGAGTTCAGGAGCTAATTTTAAAGGTCCTTTTTTGGAAAATCGTTCTACCGGTTTAAAGGGATTGGATTTCATGTAGGCTTCAAGCTCTGCATCGGTAAAGTTTTTCTTACTGTTAATAAATTTAAGTCGATCATCGGGGTCATCTAACAAAACTCGGCCCTGGGCCTCTTCGACGACAAAAGTCACACTGTCTTTTTGAATGTTAAAAACAATTCTATGGGTGTTTTTTGTTATCAAGGCTCTGTTTCTAACGTCCCTGGCAAGTAAACTCATCCGGCGGATTTCGCTACGAAGTTCACGATCTGACTTAGTAAAAAAATTGGGAGCAAAAATAGCAAAGACCCCGGCAATAATAACTACAACAATTAGAATTTCAATCAGAGTGAAGCCTGAATTGTAAGTGTAAGTAGGTTTAGATTTTAATTTATTGATCACAAATTTATATTAAGTGAACTCTGAAGTAGAGTCCAATGGTGGTAGAGTGATTATTTTGCTTGTTTTTATACCACCGTAATGGAGGTTAATATTTATTGCTAACTTATATGAATCAGAATGTATAGCCAGCTTGGAGCTTCAAAAACGAAAATGTAGGTACTCGTTTTAAAATATCTAATACATTTTCTATATCTTTTTTGTCTTCTGGATCTGCATTTGAAGATAAGTAATTAGCTTCTGTTTTAAAGACATGAAGAGGAATGTTTAATTGAAACCAATCCACCCCAAGGGACATTCCATTTTTTAATTGCCAGCGATTTCCAAATCCGATGGTTGCACCCAATGATTCAACGGCAAGTATATTGTAATCTGATACTGGTCCACTAGAAATTGAAGACAGAAATTCACTACTCAGATGAGCATCAAACTTATAATAATTAAGACCATAAATAACAGCAAAAGTATTTCTTCTTGAATATGATCTGTACAGTAAAGATAAATGCGAATCAGAAACAGTTCCTATATCTGAAATAAAAAATGGGGCAGAAATTTTACCTCTGGAATAGGAAAGCTCCCAACTTCCAATAGCCGTTGGACTGTAAGTATAGCTTAGTCCTATTTTACTTGGAATCCAGGTTGCAACTCCAGTGTAGGATGCCATAATATTGTGTGGTCTTTTTGCTCGTCGTTGAGCTGTAAGCATTTGAATTGAATTTATTTGTGAGAATCCCTTTTTACCTATTGCAATAGTTTTTTTAAAACCATTATTTATTTTTTCAACATAACTGTTCTGATTTAATTTCACTTCGACATTTTGTGGTTGTAAAACTTTTTCAGCTTGAACTGGATTTGTTTTTTTTAAAGGCTCAACTAAGTTTTTTGTATTTGGATTGGCGAATAGTAAACTGGGATTTAACCAACAAAAAATAAATATAAAAAAAACTAAACGCATAAAGTATTCCTTTTGCTGTCTAGCGCGCTTCGCTTGCGCTTTTCCAGCTACCCTGTCTAGTTCACTCGGCTTGCTGACGAGGGGCTTCGCACCCTCGCAAGCCTTCGCTGGAATTTTTCTTTACTACAAATCTTCGGAGCTGATGTCTTTGTTGTATTCGGCGCCGCCGTCTTGGCCATCTTTTCCTAGGGAGCGAATGATAAATCCTCCGCCTTCAACTTCGTAAATGAAATCTTTTTTCCAAGGATCTTTAAGTTCTTTTTCGCTTTTGACATATCCTTTCGGCTGCCAGTTTTCACACACATCTTCACTTGGTTTTTGGGCCAATTGAGTTAAGTCAGCAGGGTACTGATCACAGTCATTATAAAATAATTCAACTGCGCTTGATAATTTACTGATTTGAATTTTAGCCATACTTTGGTTCGCGCGATCTTTTTGACCAAAAATACTTGGTCCGATCAAGGCAAAAAGTCCGCCCAAAATCACAAGCACGATCATAATTTCAACAAGTGTAAAACCTTTTTGAGATTTGGCAGTCATTAAAGTAGTATTTTTCAAAGCAGAACTCCTGGATTTAGAATTTAATTTTATAAGTAATTAACTTACATTGAAATAAAATTTGTGGCAAATATCTGGTGACAAAATAATTTAGCCAGGCTTGCTTTTGCTGTCTAGTTCACTCGTTGGCTTTTCGAGGGGCTTCGCACCCTCTGCCAACTCGCTGGAACTTTTCCACCTGCGGTGAGCTTACCCAGCGAAGTTTTGCATTTCGAACATAGGCATAAGGATCGCAAAAATAATGATGGCGATAACGCCGCCCATCATGACCAGCAGTATGGGCTCGAGAAGTGACGTCAAACCATCGATGTCATTTTTGACTTGGAAGTCGTAGGACTCACTGACTTGGGTGAGCATAGTTTCAAGCTCACCGGTCTTTTCACCCACATGAATCATGTGAATCACGATGGGTGGAAATTGGCCTGATTTTTTTAATGGACCCGCAATGGTTTCCCCTTCGCGAATGTTGTTGGCCGCATTTTCAATAGCAATCGCCAAGACCTGATTATTCACGACGTTCTGAACAATTTTTAAGGCGTCAATAATCTGAACTCCACCAGCAAGTAAAGTCGATAAAGTTCTTGTGAATCGACTGACTGCAATTAGTCGTGCAAGTCGTCCCACAATTGGAAACGAAAGTATAAGGCCATCCCATGCTAAACTTCCCGCGGGACTTCGCTTCCAAGAGATAAACATAAACACTAGAGCCACGATTCCAATGATTAGAGGAATGTAATAGGTCGTTATAAAATCACTCATGCCAAAAACGGCTTTAGATAAAGCGGGAAGTTCTTGGCCTTCACCTTCAAAAATATCTCGCATTGTTGGTACTAGAAAAACAAACAGGGCAATTAAAATTAAAAACGTAAACGTGATCATGACGGCTGGATAAATCATCGCAGACCTGACACGGCTGGAAAGTTCATGTTGAGCTTCTAGAAATTCCGCCAAACGAATTAAAATAATATCTAAGGTTCCAGAGACTTCACCGGCTTCAACCATGGTGATGTAAATATTGGTAAAGACTTTGGGATATTTAAGAAGTCCCTTGTGCAAGGTGCTTCCTTCATTGACCGCATTTCTTAGATCTGAAAAAGCCTCTTTTAAAACCGCATTTTCAGTCTGTTCGGAAATAGCCCCTAAAGATTCAACAAGGGGAATATTGGCTTTAACTAGGGTTGCAAGTTGCCTTGTCACTTGTGATAAATCTTGAATATTTACTTTTGAATTATTAGCTCCAACTTTTTTACCAGAAGCTGATTTGGCTTTCGCTTTATCTTTTAATTCACTGACAAAAATGCCGTCTTTTTTTAATTTAACTCTAGCATTTCTTTGACTGTCAGAGTCCACCTGACCCTTGACGGATTTTCCCTGCTTAGTGAAACCTTTGTATTCATAAATTGACATGGTTTAAGAATCCACTTGCGTATTGGCTAAGATTTCCTGAATGGATGTAGTGCCTAGCATGGCTTTTTTAATTCCGTGCTCTCTGAAGGTTTGCATTCCTTGCTTGATGGCCATTTTTCTTAATGTGCCGCCGTCTTCTCGCTTCATGATTAAGGATCTGATCTCGTCAGTCACATCTAGAAATTCTTCGATCAGCGTTCGACCTAAATAGCCTTTTTGATTGCACTCGTTACAACCCACGGGCTTGCAGAATTTTGCCTTGGAAATATCTTTTGGACTTAGGCCAATGGTTTGAAGCTCTTGAGTGGTTGGCACATAGACTTGCTTGCACATCGGACACAAAACCCGAATCAAACGTTGGGCGACAACACCAAGTAAAGATGTCGCAATTAAAAAGGGCTCGCATCCCATGTCTATCAAACGAGGAAACACGCCTGAAGAGTCATTGGTGTGAATGGTGGATAGTACGATGTGACCCGTCAGTGAGGCATTGATTGAGATCTCCGCGGTCTCTAAATCACGAATCTCTCCAACCATGACCACGTTTGGATCTTGACGCAGAATAGATCTTAAACCAGCCGCAAAAGTAAGGCCGATTTTATGATTCACTTGAATTTGACCAATGCCGTGAATACGTTGTTCCACTGGTTCTTCAACCGTTAAAATATTTCTATCGATGGAATTTATTTTTTGTAAGCAAGAGTATAGCGTCGTAGATTTACCAGAACCCGTAGGTCCAGTGACCAGCATAATGCCGTAAGTTTTAGTTAACACTTTGTCGATTTTAACTAAGGACTCTTTAGAAAATCCAAGTTGGGCCAAATCTAAAATCACATTGGATCTGTCTTGAAGACGCATAACAATGCGTTCGCCGTGGGCCGTCGGCAACGTGCTCAGACGAACGTCAATGTCTTTACCTGCAAGCTTCAGCGGAATTCGGCCATCTTGGGGTAAACGTTTTTCGGCGATGTTTAAATTGCCCATGACTTTAATTCTGGACGTGATGGCGTTTTGTAATTTCTTCGGTGGCTTAAAAATATCAAATAGAATTCCGTCCACACGAAATCGAACAGCCATATCTTTTTCATAGGGTTCGATGTGAATGTCAGACGCCTTTTCTTTTACTGCCCTGAATAAAAGGGAATTCACAAGTTTAATGACCGGGGCGTCGCCTTCGTCGGCATCAAGTAAATCGATGACGGGGTCATCAAGGTCGTACTCTTCTTCGCCGATCTCTTCGATGCCTTTAAAGTTAGAGGTGCTTTTTTCATAAACGCGGTTAATGGCGTCTTTTAGATTTTGAGTGGTGGACACAATCGCGTGAACGGGTTTGCCAAAAATAACTTTTAAGTCATCTAGCGCTCGGTAATTTAATGGGTTTGATACTAAAACTTTAATATGAGTGCGCTCGTCTTTAAAAGGCAGAACTTCTTGGCTTTTGGCGTAGTTGATGGGGATGTCTCTGACTAAATCTGGCGTGATGTCCCCAATTGGAATGTCTGCCATAAATTCCATTCCAAGAATATCACAAAGTTGTTTTACCAACTGATCCGGCGCTTTCGCGGTGGAATTTTCAAGTAGCACCTGAATTGTCGCCCCACCAGAAATCCGCGTTTGAAATAAAGATTGAAGTTCTGCTTTATTCAAACTTGTACTTTTTAAGATCAAACTATCTATAGAATGTTTTACCGCCATAATTTATTGTAAGCGTGAGTGAAGGTGTAAGTCCAGCAGGATGAAACTTGAATATCTGTAGATGAGGCTAGAATACCTTTGCAGAGATGAAGTCTGAAATAGGTTTTTATGAGTTGGGTGAAGAGCCAACGAATTGCGCTGAAAGAGCACCACGAGTGAACTAAACAGACGCTGCACGAGAGCAGCCAAAATGAGACTGCAGAAGGTCCCCATTGTTTACCCAAATTGGAACTAAGGTGCGCTACAATATGGCATGGATAAAATCACAACATGATTAGAAGCGCAGAAATAAAAATTAAATTTTTATTTCAAATAAAATCCCATTTGTTTAGCTCCAAAATGTTTTACGGCTTCAAACTGATTATGGGCTTTGCAAAGTAGTCGCAAATTGTTTGGACTATTCGATCCGCCTTTGGCTTTTGGATGAATGTGATCAACCTCAAGGCCATAGGTTTCAAGACATTTTTGACCTGATTCGGAAACAAAACTACACTGGCTATTAGATTTAAGATGAACATGAGATTTTAAAGAGATTTTTTTATTTAATAGACTGGGTTTAGATTTTGAATTCGGATTAACAGGGTTTGAGGTTGTCGTTATGACCTCCGTTACGGTGGTATGAACTTGAGCATTTATTAATGGATCCAATTTTTTTAAACTTTGGTCCAGGGACCATTCTAGAAGTTCAGCGGTGGATTTAAAATCAGGTCTAAGTTCTTTCAAACGCTTTAATTTTTGAAGTTGGGTTTTATTAAGAGTAATTTTTAATTCCGTAAGATTTTCGGTAAGGGGCTTTTGCTGTTCATTGAATTTGGCTACATATGGTGAAATTTTGACGAATTCATTTTGAACTTGTTGAATCGTTTTGTTCTCTAAGGTTTCTAGAAAATTAATTTTAGCGGCAGGGGAGTTAAAAATTGAAGTTCTTTGGGCTAGATTTGTGATGCTTGAATTTGTGTTGTTTTTAGTCAAGAACGAATTTGAGTTCGCATTTACACTTGATCTGTCGATTGAATTATTATCATTGATTCCAAAATTTAAATTCACTTGCGTTTGTAACCTCGAATCAGGATTTAAATATAAATTATTTTTTTGGAATAAATTCTTCTCTTTTTGAAAAAATGTTTGGGCCATAGACACTGTCGTTAAGTTTAAAACTCCAGATTTTAATTTTTCTTTAATTTCAGGACATTCGGAAACAAGTTTAATGGCATTTAGTCTTCTTAGTGTCGCCGATTCAGAATAACCTAATTCCTTAACACAATAGTTAAATAAAGAGCTATAACCTAGCTCTGCGTAAAGTCGTCTACGTTTAACTTCTGCCAAGTAATCAATAATTGTCGTTAGTAATTTTCTTTCTGATAAAACTAAATATTTTAATCGTTCGTGCAGACTTGTGTTTGTATGCTCACGAATTAATATTCTGTTAGCCAGTTTTGGATTCGAAATTTTATCTGAAGTAGTGAAGGAACTGTGGTTTTTCTTTAGATTTAAATCAGATGGATTATTTGATTTGTTAACAAATGCAGAATTGCAATTTAAATTATCGCTTAAGATTTCATTTAGCATTTTATTTGATTTGGGATTTTTACTTATTTGATTAAAGTTCATAATCATAATCCTTATATAATATTTAATTCAAATGTTGTGAAAAAATATTAAATTTAAAAATCTTTGTTTAGTAAAAACAACATAACAAGTAATAGGTTTTAAATAAACCAATGATGCAATATTAAATAATTATTATTGGTATAATAATATTTATTTCGGACAGTTTTTTTGTAAATATAAAAATAATTAATAATTCATTCATTCATTTAAGATTGAACCTGTTCCTGGTACCCTAATTAAATTGAAGTCTTAATCCAATGAAAAATAAATAAGAAAAACAAATAAGAAAAACAACCATAGGGGTTCGTATTTTGATAAATAACTAAAATCAAAATTAGTTTTTTAAATATGAAAAAGTATGAATCGAAATTTTATATCACGGCGAAACAAATATTAGCTTTAAGACTTTTTTAAACACAAAAGGTCAAAATTAACCTCCATTACGGTGGTATAAATTTAAGCTATGTTTAAGAATTTTACTTATGCAATATTAAATAATGACTTGAAGTCTTTATAAACAATAAATTAATGGTGCGATGATAAATAAAAATCATTGGAAAAAAATTATTTATTTCGAACGTGTTATTTCTGTGGAAAAAAATAAATACTTTCTGATGTATTTATTTTTTTAATAAATTCAAATATTTTATTGAAAAAATGCTTTAAACTTTTTATAAAATTTGATTAAAAACTAGAAATTTAAAGTATTTCTAAATTTTTAGTTTGTGTCTTTTGACTGATACAAAAAAACACAAAAGAAGGATGATTTTCTATGCTAAAATCAAGGGGTTTTGGCTAGGCGCAAATTCGCCCTTTAAGAAAGATGACCAACTGAATTCTAGTTTCAAATTCTAATTGGGTTTGAAAAAAATTATAGATTAGAAATTCCCACTTAATTATAAATTTATAAGGTTTTAAAGAATCTCCAAATTCGATCTGGAAATTTAGATGGATTATAAGTTTTTCCCTTAGAAGCTTTATCGAATTCAAGAATTAAGTCTGCAACTTCAATATAGCCACCTTGCTTTGCCACAGCTGAAGCTGTGTCTTTAAATAAGCGATCAACTTCTACTGTCTTTCCAAAATCATTTTTTTCCAATTCCACAAGTCTTGCGTTATAATCAATTCCAGCTTCAAGTAAAAACTTTGCAGCGTTGGTTTGACCATATTTTGCTACTGCAAAAAGCGCTGTTTCATGAATTTTTGTCTGATCATTTATGTCAGCACCATATTCTAACAATAATTTAAGCATCTCTACATCATCAATTGCGGCGGCATAATAAAGAGGACCTGGGTAGTAAGTATTTTGAGAACTCAAATTGGCTCCCATTTTTAAGAGGTAAGATATAACTTGGTCATTTTGATTATCTTTATTGAAAAATATAGCGTAGCTAAGAGCAGTGTTTGGTTGAAGTCCATAATTGTGTATGGGTTTTATAAGATTAATATTTACTTTAAATTCTTCGACTAAAAGTTTTACAACATTGAGATAACCTTTTTGAGAGGCATACATTAATGTTGTGAATCCTTCAGACTGAGATCCTAGAGGTAAGTTTGACGAGTTGTAACGGCGTTTATCATAAGCGGCTCTTGTAGAAGAGCTATTATAGTCTCCTGGGTCTGTGTATAGAACTTTTCCCATTGGCCCTTTAAGTATAGCTAACAATTCTTTTTCTGTCCCAGTAACTAAAATCTGACTGACTGATCTTAAAAAGATAGCCTGGTAATTCTCCCAGCCGCCCCAGCCTTTTCCTCGGTCATGAGGCCAATCCAATAATTCTTCTGCGATTTTCATCTGTTCGATTGAAGTAAAAGTGTTAAAAAAGCTAAAAAATTCTTGTGAAGTTATTCTTCCTTTAGCTTTCTCAATATAAGAAAGAAGTGCTTCTTTCCGAATCGAAAAGTCTAGAGCTAGTTTATTTAAAGTTGATAACAATGTATGATTCATCGTGTGATTCATTAAAAACACGCTACAGGATTGAGAATTTGCATTTGTGAAATGACTAAAGTTTAGCAAAGCAAATAAGATTAAAAACGAACAATGAGTTAAGATTTTTTTCATGATAAATCTCCAAGCTTTTACGATAAAGCATTTTATATGCCAAATTGGTAAATTAAATGATTAATTATAACCAAATTTTTTAACTCCAATTAAACTCACAAAGACACATTTAAAAGTAACAACGACAAATCAAAAAGGACAAATTTAGGGTTGTAAGATTACAAAAATTGTCAGTTTTAGCTCTCTGGTTCAAAATCAAATTCTGGCTTCAAACTTAGATTTCACATCCAAAATCTAGGCTTAGTCACCCTAAAGCCACTTTTCAGTCGAGATTCAATTTGTTTAGCACCAATAAAACGTAAGACTCACTTTAAAAACCTCCGTAACGGAGGTATAAAAGTAGGTATTTTTAAAATATATAAATTTTATTTATTTCCTACAAACTATCTTTGCTAGGGGATTCGGATAAAAAATCTTCTAGGTCTTCGCCGAACTCTTCGTCGTTTTCAATTGGTTTTCTGAATTCTTGGTCTTGATCCTGTTGAATGTCGCCGTCCCAATTGTCATTTGATTTTAGGGGATCTGGTATTTTAGAAATCTCGTCTATCTTGTATCCATAAGGATCAATTCCTTGGGCTTCTTTTTTAATAAATGATAAACGTTTATCAATTTCGCCTTGAGTGATCTTATTCATGGTTTCTGAATTACGAATAATTTTTGGAGTTAAAAACACAACTAAATTTCGCTTCTCTTTTGATACATCTCTGGATCTAAATAACCAACCTAAAATGGGGATATCTCCAAGAAGTGGAACCTTTCTTGTAGTGACAGTTTCACGATCGTTAATCAATCCACCTAGAACAGCCGTATCACCACTTGTGACCACAATGTTAGTATCAATATTTTTAGTTGAAATGACAGGGTTATTATTGATTACAGCTCCACCTAATTGCTTCACATCTTGAACCAATTTAAGCCTTACTTTTTCAGTTCCAGGATTAATAGACGGAGTGATTTCTAGTTTAATGGTTACGTTTTTAGTCGCAAACGTATTCTGTTGAACACCACCGGCAGCCACAGCAGATCCTGTTTGAACTGAAATTTCATCCCCAACTTCAATGATGGACTTTTCATTGTCCATAGCTACGATTTTTGGTGTTGAAAGCACATGTCCAATACTATTTTGTTCGACGAGTTTTAATAAACCCAAAATGGACGTAATGGTCGCTTGTGCTCCGCCGACTGTGGTTCTAAATTTTTCTCCAGCACCAAAAGTAAAAATACCACCGCCTTCGGGGTTAGCTAACGGATTCGTAATTTGGGTTAAGGCGTCTTTTGAACCTATAAAGCCCTGTCTTGCAATAATATCTTGTGTGCCTGTTTGATTTAAAGGTCCAGGAACTAAGTTGAAGATACTTAAACCCACCTCGCGGGCTTTCTTAATATCAATTTCCATAATCACCGTTTCAACAAAAACTTGGTCGCGGGCGATATCAATTTTGTTTAAAATATTTATGATTTTTTCGTAGTCCGTTTTACTAGCCGTTATGATTAAACTGTTTGTATTTTTATCAAACTGAATAACAACGTCATCCCCGAAGGCTGCCGCAACTGACTTGGCTTTCGCAGTTTCAGGAAGGGCTGAGGGGTTAGCGCCCGCGCCTGTCTTGGATGAATCTTGATTCGCTTTTTTAGATTCATCCGCTAGGCCTGATAAGGTTTTTTGAATCTCTTCGGCGTTAGCGTGTTTAACATAGTAAACGTAAACTCCGCCTTGGGCGTCGGCACTGACTTTAAAATCCAGTTGCTTAACAAGTCTTTTTGCTTTTTCAATTCCAGCGTCATTTCCTAACACAATTAAAGAATTGGTCCTTGGATCGGCCGACACAAAAGATAAATTCTCTTTGGCTGTCCCACCTTCTGATCCATCGGTTCTACGAAATCGTGGCACAGCTCCAAATCTGTTGTTGGCCCCGCCCTCACCTTTGGTGATCACATCATTGATCAAGTCCGCAATGTCTTTCGCTGCCGCATACAAAATAGGTAAGACTTCCATTTTCTCTTCAAAGCCTGGAACGTCTAGCTGGTTGGCGATCTTAACGATTCTATCGACGTTCGATCCGTAGTCAGAAATAATTAAAGAATTTGTGGGCTCGTACGCTTTTAAGTCTCCGTCTCTTGAGTACAGGGACCTTAAGCTTTTTTCTAGTTCCACGGCCGAGATGTATTTTAATTTTATAATTTTAGTAATCAGTTGGTCAGTCGTCGGGTAGTAATCGCCCGAATAAATTTCAATACTGTCTTTTAAGGCGTCTTTAGAATTTATAATCTTTAAAAACGCACCACTTTTAACGACCGTGATTCCATTCACAGCTAAGGCCGACAAAAACGCTTTATAGGCTTGAGCAACGGTAATGGGGCTTCGGGCGATGATGGTGATTCGCTTACTTTTAACTGTGGGATCAACGATAAAGTTTTTGCCCGTCAGTTCGCTCATCACATCGACTAAATCGCGAATGTCCACGTCAGGGTAATCAAAATTTTCGATCTTGTCGGGATAATTTTTGTCATTAATGTCTTCAGGATTCGCTTCACTAAAAGGGATTCCACTTGGTGACACTGGAATTGGTTTTTCTTCACCTTCAGGCTTAAAGCGGTTGGGGTCAAACTGGGCTTGAGTGGGTGTGGATAAAATAAGTCCGTAAATAATTAAAACTTTAAATGAAGCGCCGAGTGTAGTTTTAAGCTTCAGTTTAATTTTGGCCATGGCTGTTAAGAATTGAGCCTTTAAAATCATAAATTTACTCCCTGTCTTGGTATCTAAATTCTAAATATAAATTTCTACTTAAATTAATTTTTAATTTCTAAGTTTTTAATATCTAATTAAAAAATAAAAATATTTTTTAATTTTATTCAGTCATGTTATAATTTAAAGCCTGATCACTTCCGCCGCGCTCAACACTGATGTTAACGCTGTCGATGTCGTCGACCGAACCTTTTAAATTTGCAAAAACTTCTAATGCTCTGTTCACACTGTTGATGGGTTCGCCGTTGACACCCTTGATCACGTCACCAGGTTGTATTCCTAATTTTTGAAATAAGCTTCCAGGTTGAAGTTGAGTGACTTTAAATCCCACCAGCTCACCAGTTTTGGGATCGGTGTAGGGGATCGCGCGCGCTGTTTTAAGCAAAGACTGATAGTTATTTAATTGTTCTTTCACGTCAGCGCGTGACACCGTAAAGTTATTCCCAACGGCTTGAATTTGTGGGTCACCTGCGCCGGGCCTTTGAAATTTTGGAATTTGTAAATTCGATTGTTTTCGCTTAGCCACTTCAGGTTCTTCTGGGATTTCAACATATTCCAGTCTTTGGCTTTTTAAGTTTCTAAAAATAACTCGTCTACGAAACACAGCTAGGATTTCGGCTAAATCTTTTAACATGCCACCGACTTTCAAGGCCGCAGGCATCTCTTCGCCTTGTAAAGAAAGGCTGGCAATAGATCGGTAGGGGTTGGCATGAACAATGGTGCCTACAACTTGAATCGGCAAATCTGTTTTAACTGGGACCGAGTCGTCGTCCACGGCGCCTTCGCCGTCGCCACCAAAAGGAGGTGGAATTAAACCGTCAGAGTTGAATAAATTTCTGTCGATGATGCTTTGATATTTTTCATTTGAGATCATAGACCTCACGATTAAGCCACTGGCAAACAGTGGGGGGCGAAACGGAGGGGCCATAGTTTTTGATGGGGCTTGGCCTTCTAGAAATAACTGAGTTTTTAAGATTGCTAAGTCCGAAAGAATGAAGGCCACCAGCGTCAATAGGGCATAAATGTAAAGACCTTCTAAAGGCGGTCGGTTTTTTTTGCTCAATGTTGTAAAACCCCAGTTGCTAAATTCAGTTGCGTTAGTTCGTCTTGCCTAAAGTCGTTTAAGTTAAATTCTCAGAGTGGCGAATTAAAACGTCACTCACTTTAGTGCAGCAAATAGAATATCAATATTATGCTAGAAGAAGAAGTTTTTATTCATAGTCGACCTAAGTCTTGCAAGGTCTTGTGGTCGAATATAATTGAAATCTGCCGGAGATGGGCCGTGCTAATCAAACTGAAAATAACACTGAGCAGAAAGTTTTTTAACACTCATTTTAAGAATCTGTTTCAAAGTGATTTAAAAAAAATATACTCCAAACATAGAAACGTTTTTTTAACTTCACTTTTTAACAACTTCAGCATTAAATACTTGTTAAGTCCGGGGGGATTTTTCAATGAGACAAAATGCCGTAATTATTTTAGGTGAAAGTTCATTTATGGATTTTGCTTCTTTACGTCAAAATTTAATTCGAATCCCTGAAGTCATTGATGTCGTTCAACAAGCCCAAGTGCATTGGGATAGTTTACTTGGAGTGAAGTCTTTAGTTTTAAGTAATTCATTTTACAGACCAGATGAGTTTTTTCATATTCATCCCGAGTTTAAAAATTTATTAAATGATTTGGTTCAGTATGGTCTTTTTATTCGGCTTCAAAATCAAAATAATTTTGAGATCAAAAATATTTTGTCTAACGTGAATGCCACTCGAGTTCACATGTTAGTTTTAAAATTACAAAATTTAAAAGAATTTGTCTTAAAGCATCCCGCTGTTCGAAGTTTTAATAAAGAGCCTAAAACCTTACGTTCTTTACATTCTGTTCATGCTCAGTCTAAATACAGTCTTTTCAGGCCCACAAGTTGTGGTATAAAAACTATTAAGACTTCGTCAGAACTCATTGAAATATTTCATGAAATCGAAAGCGCAGATGAAAAGTTTGTAGTTTTGAATTTAGGTATTGGGCAAAAACTAGAAATGCTGAAATTACGCCTGAATATTTTAGATTCTATTTCTTTGGATGAAAGGCTTCACGCTGTTTTTTATGATACCGGATTTTCGTATTTCGAAAACTCTGAAGTCCTAGCGTAAATTAAATTTTAGAACGTAATCGATTCCAAATCTGGGGTCGGGGCCATCCAGTAGGATTTTAAAAACTCAGGTGGGTTTTTGTCTTGAGGTAAAATTAAATATAAATCCATTGGTAATGAACCAACAATAAAACTTGAAGGCGGTTTTGAAATTAAATTTCCCGAAAAATGTGTGTAGGATATGATTTCATAGCGCTGTCTTAAAGTTTTATAAACAAACCTTAGTAAAGATTCAAAAACATCGGGATTGGTCGCTTCAATCATGGAAATGTAAAGCTGGCTGACGGGATGTTTCATCCTTGGTGGGCTGTTGGTTAAACCAATAAATGATAAAAGCCGTTGGAACTGAAAGTAACTAAAGGTTTCAGGGGACGCAGAGAGCATGATGTCTTGTCTGATCTCGTTGATCTCTTGGGGCAGGAACATCCCCACAACTTTATTATTGTGATCCACCCCAATGTAAAGCTGTTCACGGTTTTTATTGTTTTGGCCTTTTAAGATCAAGGCTTTGAGTTCCACTTCGGTCCATACTTTTTTAATTTTCTTTAAATCTTGCTGGGGGCCCAAAAAATTTAAAATTTCTGCGATATCAAAAGTTAAAGCCCGTCTTATGGTCACACTTTTCAAAGCATGGGACCTCCAGGGCAGTCGTCCGTGAATTAAAATAAAAGAGGCTTTTCGAATCAGAAAGTACCTTGGCATTTTATCTTTTAGTTTTACGGCTTGCCGAAAATCTCTTATCTTTTGTCTTTCGGATTGGAATACAAAAGAAAAAATATAATCACAGTTTTTTTCTTTTAAACGTTCGTGAATTTTTGGAAGTAAATGTTTCGCCCATAGCAAAGTCGCTTTTGCATCAGGTTTGATTTTCATAAAGCTGGTCATCGCAATTTTTTGCGGTTGGCCTTCAATGGTCATATTTTTATAAATCAAAGATCCAGCGGCTAAAGTTTCATTATCAGAAGAAAAAATCCAAGTGTCATTTTCTTCGCTGAACTGATCAGAATAATATTTAAATCCTTTTGGAAACTTAAATTTAAGCTCCACCGGCGGCGAGGGCAAAGTTTGGTTGTCTAAAAAGTCTTCGGCTTTATCAAAATCCGCCTTGGTCGTGCAGTGAGTGATCTTCATTTAGTCTTGAACCCAGATGACATCGGGTATGCCCTGGGCCAAATTTAAGTGCCGTGCAATGACAAAAAAGAAATCACTTAAACGATTCAAATAAACTAGCCAAGCGGAATCATGGTCGGTCAAGGTAGAGATTAATCTTTCTGCCCGACGGCAAACAGTTCTGCAAATATGGGCTTGGGCTGAAGGCAGGCTTCCTCCGGGTAAAATGAAATTTTTTAAAGGTGCTAAGCTTTTTTCAAAATCATCAATAGAGTCTTCAATCAGTTTTATTTTGTCTTCACCAAATTCTGAAAGTTTAAACATTTTACGATCCGAATCCTCAAAGCATGCGATATGACTTCCAAGCAAAAACAGTTGAGTTTGGACTTTTAATAGAATTGCGATGGTAGACGTTAACTCCGGTGAAGATATTTGAACTTGAACAATCAAAAGACCGATATGGGAGTTTAATTCATCTACTGTACCGTAAGCTTTAAGTTTAGGGTGATTTTTTTTAACCCGCTGTCCCCCAAGAAGAGACGTGTGACCTTTGTCGCCTGTTTTTGTGTAAATTTTCATTTTTAGAGGCCTTTGCTAATCTTCTTGGTATTGTTGGCTTTATTACTTATAATAAAATAGTAACATTAAATTTAAAAAAAAATAAGTCTTTAAGTCTAAAAACTAAAAGGCTTACTTCAAGGACCTTTTTGAAAAATAATAAAGAAAGATTTTTTTTAACAAGTCCACATTCTGGTGAAAAAGTCCCTGATGACGTCTATTGGCTCAAAGATTTGCCAGAACACATTTTAATGTTTGATGTCGACCGTTTTGTAGACCAGCTCTATCAGTCTACAGCACAAGAATTAAAAGTTCCGTTTATTAAATCCCAGTGGCATAGATACTTTTCTGACGCCAATCGATTACCTGATGATGTCGATCAAGGCAGCGTTGTAGGCTCTAAACATGCTAAAGGAAAGTTTTTGACGGGTTTAATCTGGCAGAAGACCAGCCAGGATCATGTTTTACTAAAAGATCCAATTTCTGCACAGCTATATGAAGTTTTAATCCAAAAGTACTACAAAGAGTTCCACTATCTGGTACAAGCTAAATACTCTACGTATTTTAGTATAAATCAAAATCCAGTGTATCAGCTGGACCTTCATAGTATGCCTTCAGTGGGGACAAGTATTCATCGTGATCCTGGTGAAAAAAGAGCCGAAATCGTAATCAGTGATCAAAACGGAAAAAGCGCGTCTAAAGCGTATGTCGACTTGGTCAAAAAAGCCTATGAAGACTCAGGATTTAAAATAGCATACAACTGGCCCTACATTGGTGGTCGTGTCACTGAGACCTACGGCTTGCCTTCCAAAAATCAACACTGTGTGCAGGTTGAACTGAGGCGAGACCTTTACATGAATGAAGTGACTAAGCAAAAAAATGAAAATGAGTTTTTAAATTTAAAAATCAGATTATCCAAAGCTATTCATTTCATCTACGATCATCTGTATCAAATTGAGTAGCAAGATATGTGAATCGAAAGTGATAATCATAAGTCATTTAAGAAAGAATTAAGTTAGATTTACAAAAAATTAGAGACGTGGGATAATTTATTAAATGAAAGATTTAGAAAATAATAAATTTTTAAAATTTATCGAAAAGTCTTTTGATTTTATGGCCTCTCTTAAACTCGCTGTAATAGTTATTATTTCTTTAGGTATTGTATCTGCCGTCGGCACTATTTATGAGTCCATGTATGATAGGGTCTACGCTCAAAAGTTGGTTTATCATTCACTTTGGATGTGGATGATAATGGCGGCTTTAGCCATTAATATCACGGCTGTGATGATCGATCGTCTTCCGTGGAAGAAACATCATCTTTCATTTATTTTAGCTCATATCGGAATTCTATTTTTATTAGCAGGATCTGTTGTCACCTTTATTTCCGGTCTTGACGGCAGCATGGTATTTGAAATTGGTGGCAGTAATAGATTTGTTCAGATTCAAGAAGATGAATTCGTTGTTTACACATCACTTGATGGCCAGAAGTACAGAACAATATTCCAAGAAAAAATTGATTTTTTTAATCGTGATTTAAAATCAAATCCGGTAAAAGTGAAACTTAAAGACGGGGATTTAAAAGTTGTAGATTATATAAATTTTGGTTTACCAGATCAAAAATTAGTAGAATCTCAAGACATAACTGAAAGCCCCGCTATACAGTTCCTGATTGAAGGTAGTCGTGCGAATCAGTCATCTTGGTTATTTAAAGACAAGTCTAAACTTTTTGACAATTTTCAAATGGGACCTGCTTCGTTCACTCTAGCTGGTGCAGACTACAAAAGAGTCGATGGAAATGAATTGGTTTTTAAGGTTATAAATAATGAACTTAAATATGAAGTCTTTAAAAAAGGACAAGATAATCCTCACATTCAAGGGGTTTGGACGCGCGGTGATGTGATCACTACGGGATGGATGGATTTTAAAGTCAGAGTTTTAAATTTTTATCCTCAAGCGGAAGAGAAAATCACATTTGTAGCCAAAGATCTTCCGTCGGCCCAAACGACCACGGCTTTAAAAGTAAATTACAAAGGCAAGATTTATGATGTAGGTCACAATCGCCCATTAAAAATTTTTGAATCGGATAGGGTCAACGTTGTGTCTTATGGGTCCATTCGTTATGACATTGGTTTTGATATGCAAGTGGTTGATTTTAAGGTCGGAAAGTATCAGGGCACACAAAGAGCTATGACCTACGAAAGTAAAGTTAAAGTTGAAGGACAAAAAGACCCTGTTATTATATCAATGAACGAGCCTATGAAAAAAGCAGGACTTACTTTTTACCAATCGAGTTTCCAAGAAGATGAGGCCGGGAATCCTACCCATTCAATTTTTTCGGTGAATAAAGATCCAGGGCGTTTTTTAAAGTATTTAGGTTCATTATTGATTTTTTTAGGAATATTTATGCTTTTTTACTTTAAAGATATTTACAGAGAAAAATATAAAAAAAGATTTACAGACACAGGAACTACAGATTTATGAAAAACGACACGAAAGAAATTGGGCTGTTTAAAATGAGCAGTTTTTATCTTGCAATTCTTTATATGTTTTCAAATTTTGCTTTGGCTTCAAGTCCGCTAGATCAAATTCCGATTCAAGATCGTGGCCGAGTTAAACCTTTCATTAGCTTTGCCCACGAGACCTTGTATCTTATCCATGGCAGCAAAAATATTAAGCTTCCTGATAGTAAAGATAAAACAAAAAAAGTAAAACGCGAAGCCTCTGAAGTTATTTTGACATTTATGCTGGCGCCAGAACAATGGGAGTCCACTCCTCTGATTCGGTTGGATCATTTAGAACTTAAAAAAGCATTAGGTTTTAAATCCGAAGATAAGTTTTTTTCTGTTCAAGATCTTTTTAAATCCACATCTCTTGGAACCTTGATGCAGCAGATGGCGACTAAAGTAGAAAGAAAAGAGAAGCTAAATCCTTTTGATCAAGCCGTTCAAAAACTTGAATCTCAGTTGGGTTATGTACGGCTTTTACAGTCTGGGGACGCGCTAAGACTAGTGCCCTCAAAAACTGAAAGCACTTGGCTTTCGGTCAATCAGCTTGAAGGCCCAGTGAAAGATAAATTCACGGATGTTTTGAAGTCTTTGATTAAAGTTATTTCAGATAAAATGAGTTCTGAAAATAAAAAATCTGAAGCTAACAAGTTAAATGAAACCGATTTAAATCAACAGGTTTTAGCTTTCATAGAATTAGCTAAAAATGAAAATCCAAGTTCTTACGCTAATATTAAAACTATTAAAACAGAACTTCATTACTCATTTTTAAAACCATTTTTTTGGGCTGCTCTATTCTATTTTTTAGCTTTTTTATCGATGACTTTGTTTTGGGTTTTTTCGCAAACTAAATTTGTAACTTTGTGCTGGTCTTTTACTTTTTTAGGTCTTGGCATGCATATTTATGGTTTTATTTTAAGATCCATTATTTCAGGCCGAGCTCCGGTCACGAATATGTATGAAACCGTGGTGTGGGTGCCCCTAGGGGCGATTATCTTCGGTATTGGTATTGAGTACTTCAAAAAAAATAAGTTTACTTTATTGGGTGCCAACTTCGGTGCATTTTTATGTTTGCTTTTAGCAGACATGGCCCCCGCCGTTTTAGATCCGACGATTCAGCCCTTAGAAGCAGTTTTAAGAAGTAATTTTTGGCTATCGACCCACGTGACAATCATCGTGATTAGCTACGCCGCTTTTTTCTTAGCTTTCGTGTTGGGTGATATCAACTTAGTGTATTTTATTTTAGATCCAAAAAAATGGGCCAAACAAATTAGAACAATTAACGATTCTATTTACCGTGCGATTCAAATTGGTATTTTACTTTTGGGCATTGGAATTGTTTTAGGTGGAATTTGGGCCGATTACTCTTGGGGGCGATTTTGGGGTTGGGATCCAAAAGAGACTTGGGCTTTGATTGCCTTATTAGGTTATATTGCTGTTTTACATGCTCGCCTTGTGGGATGGGTGAAGCAGTTTGGAATGTCGGCTACTGCCGTGGCTTCATTTTCACTTGTGATCATGGCCTGGTACGGGGTTAATTATGTTCTTGGAGCAGGTCTTCATTCTTACGGCTTCGGTGCTGGTGGGGTTGAATACGTGACGGGCTTTGTTGTCATTCACTTGTTATTTATTGGAATGGCGTATTTAATTAAAGAAAGAAAATTAAAGATCAAATAGATTAATTATGGATTTCTTGGTCCAGAAAAGTTATCCCAGGGCGAGTCATAGGCTTTTGTTTTTTCTATAGAAAAAGCCGCCGTGGGCTCAGGATTTCGAGGTGCAGCTAAAGCGGCCTCAGGGATGTTTGATCGTCCAAAATCAGGGGGTTCCCTGTACTGAAGTTTAAATTTTGCGCCGTCATTCATATCTGGAAGTTCAATTTTAATTGCAAATCGTTCCATCTCTTTTGATGTATTAAAATGAGACTGTGTATTTAATTTAGACTCATACTCTTGAATGTGCTTTGAGGCCTGAGTTAGTGATTTTTCAACAACACTTTCTGGCTCTAGAATTTTTTTCTCCCAGTTGGAAATAAGTTGGGTTGAAGAGCTAGATGAGGGATTAACCGAATCATTTGATTTTGTTTTTTTGGTTTTAGACAAATAATCTTCTTTAGAAAATTGAAATTCGTCTTGGCTGAGTTTCATGACTTTTAAAAATTTAACTTCAGGCAAAGGTTTTGTAATAGATTGCTTGGTTGTTTTTGGCTTAATTGATTTAGTATTATATTTAGATGACGTATATTTAAAATCTTGCTTTGAATTAGGTTTATTTAATTCTATCAGTTCAGGTTTTTCAATTTTATCATCAAGGCTGATAGATTTTGGTGCTGTTAAATCTTGATATAAATAAACTAACTCGACGGCTAAAATAGTCGTAAGTAAAATAATAAAGGTGAAAGTAAAACCCTTTCGTTTCATAGCCAATTTCTAACGCAATTTAAAAGCCAAAACTATTAAGTTCAGATTCGAAATGAAGGCTTATAGGGCTAAAACAGGTGACAAAATTCGGCTTTTGACTGATTCTTGGACTGAGATTTGTACTCAACTTATCCTTTACTTATCTTCAACTCATATATTTAGGTGAAGATCAAATTTGATTAATTTAATTGCAAATGTAAAATATAAATTTCAGATTTTTTTTTGTGATTGATTCTCATAATTTATAATTTAAGGCTCAAAGAGTTTATAATTAAGCGTGTCTAGTTGCGCCAAATTTATGCAGACTAAAATTGAAAACCATTTGATAATTCTATGGATTCAATTATATCTTATCTCATAACTAAACTTTTAAATCGAACAACGTTAGGGTCTCTGCTTATGATCAAAAAGCTCATCGGTGCTGTTGTGGGTCTATCCATACTTTTTGGAGTGTGGTTTTTCTTTCATCTTTTAGTAAATAATAAATTAAGTATTGGTTACAATAAAGGGTACCAGCCCGATCAACCCCTTCCCTTTTCTCATAAATTTCACTCAGGTGAATTGGAATTGGATTGCAAGTACTGTCACGCATCGGCTGAAGTGTCCCGTCACTCCGCGATCCCAAGTTTGAATGTGTGTATGAATTGTCACATCAACTTAAACAAACAAAGTAAATATTTAGACCAGTTAAAGGAAGCTTATAATTCTGGGGATTCAATCTCTTGGGTTAAAATTCACATGCTCCCAGATCATGTTAAATTTCCTCACGCGAATCACATTAAAGCTGGCAAAGACTGTCAGACGTGTCACGGGCCTGTTCAAAATATGGAAAAAGTGTACCAGTATTCAGATTTATCTATGGGTTGGTGTATTAACTGTCACAGAGAAACAATGGAGTCGTCTCATGGTTCTTATTTGAAAGAGCCTGCTTTAGATGCGTCGACGAATTCGAGTTTGGATATTCTAAATCCTTCAAGTAAAAATTCTAATATTAGTACACACGGCGGACAGTCTGGAGGAATGACAGATTACACTGAATCTTCAAGTTCTTCGAAAGATGAAAAATGGACGCCGTCAATTATCAACTGTTCAACGTGTCACTATTAATTACGTCATTAACGCTAAAAATAAACTTAGGCCCAAGCAAATATGTTAAATAGAGGATCAGGGATGCAAAAAGAAACCCAAAACAAAATCCAAAGTAAAGCTCAACAAAATACAAGCAACACGAGTAGTCCTAAATATTGGCTTAGCTTAGAGCAGTGGAGAGATGACGAAGGTTTTAAAGAGCTCGTTCAAAAAGAATTTTTAGCTTCCCCTCTAGCTGAAGATAACAAAACTCCTGCCGGGGGCTGGGCACGTCGTGAGTTTTTACAGCTTATGGGTGCGAGTCTTGCACTTTCAACTTTTGGTTGTATTCGACGTCCTGTCGAAAAAATTGTTCCTTACGTTAAGCGTCCTAAAGATATTATTCCAGGTCTTCCAAACTATTACGCTTCAACTTTTGTCGACGGAGTCGATGTTGTTGGAACTGTTGTTAGAACTCGTGAAGGACGACCAATTAAAATTGAAGGTAACGAATTTTATCCTGGATCAGGTGAAGCCCTAAATGCTCGCGGGCAAGCTCAGGTTTTAAGCTTGTATGATCCCGATCGTTTACCAGGTCCTGTTCAGAATTTAGTAAATGCAAAAAGAACTAACAAAGACACCATTTCAACGACTTGGGACAAAGCGATTGCGGCGCTAAAGACGGCATCACAAAGTGGTGGTGTTTATGTTTTGTCTTCATCAAATCCATCGCCTACATCAAGACAGGTCATTGAAAAGTATGTGGCTCAGGCCCAAGGTGAATATTTTGAATTTGATGTTTTAGACAATTCATCGATGAAGAAAAGCCAAGCCAAAGTGTCAGGCCAATCCGTATTGCCTACTTATGATTTAGAAAATGCAGATGTGATTGTAGGTATTGATGCTGACTATTTAGGGACCTCTGTGAATTCACTGGCCTATCAAAGGGCTTTTGCCAAACGCCGCGATCCAAATTCTAAAATGAATTATGTAGTTCAGTTTGAATCCATGATGTCCTTAACAGGAACAAATGCCGACGAAAGATTTGCCATCAAGCCGAGTGAACAGCTGGCGATCGCCATGAAGTTGACTCAGCTGGTGTGTTTAAAAACAAATACAAGTTTCCCCACCCCGTGGCGTGAAATTTTTGGATCGTTCACTGAAACTTTAAAAACATTAACATTCAAAGAAGATAGATTAGACAAAGTGGCCGATGCGCTTATTAAAGCGAAGGGTCGTTCACTTGTGGTTAGCGGAGCAGAAAGCTCGTTATCACAAAATCAGTTGGCTGTTTTTGAAGTGATTCAATATTTAAATGGTCTTCTTGGAAATGACGGTAAGATTGTTAAATACTCTGCTGGCATCACATCGGCACGCGGATCAATTGAAGCTTTACAAAAATTAATTGGCTTGATGAACGATGGAAAAGTTAAAACTTTAATCATTCATAATTCAAATCCACTTTACACTTTACCAGAATCCTCTGGTTTCAGAGAGGCCCTATCCAAAGTGAATACTGTTTTTTACACAGGGGACCGTGTGGACGAAACAGGAGTGGGAAGTAACTATATTATTCCAGATCATCATCCTTTAGAAAAGTGGATGGATATTGAATTTGCAGCAGGTGTTTTAAGTTTATCCCAGCCGACAATCCAGCCCCTTTACGATACTCAGGCGTTTGAAGATGTTCTTTTGAAAGTGATGGGATCTACACAAAATTGGTTTAACACTTTAAAATCGACGACTGTAGCAAAAATTGGTGGCACTGAAAAAGCTTGGACTGGTTTTTTACAAAAAGGTGTTCACGGAACATTAGATCATTCAGTTAAGGGGTCTAGGTCATATTCATCAAATGCCCTTAATATTAAATTTGATGAAGCTTTAGATTTTGAATTAGTACTTTACACCACTATTGGAATGAAAGACGGAACATTATCTAATGTGTCTTGGCTTCAAGAGTTTCCAGACCCAATAACTAAAATCTGTTGGGATAATTATTTATGTTTAAGTCCAAACACAGCTCAAAAAAATAGTTTGATGCAAGGGGACATTGTTGTTCTTGAAACATCAACAGCTAAGGCCGAAATTCCAATTCACATCCAGCCCGGTTTAAATGATAAAGTTTTAGCTTTAGCTCTAGGATACGGAAGAAAAGGTGCGGGTAAAGTCGCTGACGGCGTTGGAGTTAACGCGTTTCAATTCGCTGTTTTAGAAAAAGAGCAGATCGTTTTTTCAGGCATGAGTGCTAAAATGAAAAAGACAGGCCAACACATGCAGTTGGCCAACGTTCAAGGTCACCATTCCATGGAAGGACGACAAATTGTCGTTGAATCTACATTTAAAGATATTTTAGAAAATCCACAATCAGGTCAACATAAACATAAAGTGTTTTCATTATGGTCCGAGCACAAATACAAAGGACACAAGTGGGGCATGGCTGTTGATTTAAGTAAGTGTAATGGCTGCGGGGCGTGTATGATTGCCTGCCAAGCTGAAAATAATATTCCAGTTGTAGGTAAGCGACACGTTTTAAACGGCAGAGAAATGCACTGGATTAGAATTGACAGATATTACACTGGAACTCCAGAAAACCCTGATGTGGTTTTTCAACCTTTAATGTGCATGCACTGTGATAATGCGCCTTGTGAAACAGTGTGTCCTGTATTAGCGACGGTTCACTCGGACGAAGGTACGAACGACATGGTTTATAACCGTTGTGTGGGAACAAGATACTGTGCCAACAACTGTCCGTATAAAGTTAGACGTTTCAATTGGTTTAATTATTCAAAAATTGAAAGCCCACTTAAAATGGTTCTTAATCCTGAAGTGACTGTTAGATCCAGAGGGGTCATGGAAAAATGTACTTTCTGTGTTCAAAGAGTCAAAGCTAAAAAAACGGAAGCTAAACTTGGGGACAGAAAACTTAAAGATCAAGAAATCAAAACTGCCTGTCAGCAAACATGTCCAGCAGAGGCTTTGGTTTTTGGTGACTTAAATGATCCAAGCAGTGAAGTCAGTAAAATGCAAAGAAGCTTAAGATCCTATGGTTTACTTGAAGAGTTGGCAGTTATGCCGGCAGTTAAATACATGACTAAGGTTAGAAATGTCGATCAGTTAAAATCTCATGGTGGGGATCACAAGCCTGGGGCCGATCATCACAACTCGGGTGGACCAAAAGACGAAGGACACAAACCTGGTGAAGCTTTAAAAACAGATGAACATGGACATGATCATAAAGCCGATGAGTCAAAAACTCATAATGAAGATCACAGCCATCAAAAAGGTGAGGCTCATTAATGGAAAATTTTAGAAAGCCGCTTATTCAAGGGAACAAAACTTTAAAAGATGTCACTGATGATATCGCACGTTTAGTTGAAACACCGCCGGGTCTTGGCTGGCTGGCGATGATTTTAGCATCGTCATCTGTTTTTTTATTTTACATCATTGTGATCGGAATTATCGTTGGTACAGGTATGGGTCTGATGGGTGTGAACCATCCGGTAGGATGGGGAACAGACATTGTGACCTTCGTATTTTGGGTTGGTATTGGACACGCGGGAACATTAATCTCTGCGGTTTTATATTTGTTCAGACAAAAATGGAGAACATCTATTGCTAGATCCGCAGAGGCCATGACTGTGTTTGCGGTCGCGACTGCGGGTATTTTTCCAATCATTCACACGGGTCGACCGTGGCTTGCCTTTTGGCTATTTCCTTACCCGAACCAACGTGGACCACTTTGGGTGAACTTTAGATCGCCCCTTGTTTGGGACGTCTTTGCAATTTCGACTTATGCGATTGTTTCAATTACTTTTTGGTATGTAGGGATGGTTCCAGATCTTGCAACTATTCGTGATCGTGCGACAGGTCTTCGTCGTCACATTTACGGGGCTTTTTCATTGGGTTGGCGCGGACGTGCCAGAGATTGGAGTCACTACGAAATTGTTTACTTACTTTTAGCAGGTCTATCTACACCTCTTGTTTTGTCAGTTCACAGCATTGTCTCTTTTGACTTTGCGGTGTCTCAGCTTCCAGGTTGGCACACTACAATTTTCCCTCCTTACTTCGTCGCTGGGGCCATCTTTTCTGGGTTTGCCATGGTTGTGACCTTGATGACTTTGGTTCGTATCGCGATTCCAGAATTTAAAAAGTACATCACCTTAGATCACATGGAATTGATGAATAAAGTGATTATGACTACGGGGATGATCGTGGGTTATGCCTATGGAACCGAGTTTTTTATTGCTTGGTATTCCGGTTCAAAATATGAAGTTTACGCTTTCGTGAACAGAGCTTTTGGTCCTTACTGGTGGGCCTATTGGACGATGATCACGTGTAACGTGATGATTCCTCAGATCTTTTGGATGAAATGGGCCAGACGAAGTATCCCAGTTATGTTTGTAGTTTCTATATTTGTAAATATTGGAATGTGGTTCGAAAGGTACGTGATTACGGTCACGTCTTTACACCGCGACTTCCTACCTTCGAACTGGGGTATGTTTGATATGACTTTCTATGATTTTGGAGTCCTAATCGGAAGCTTTGGTATGTTCTTTACTCTATTCTTACTTTACATCAGGGCCATTCCTGCGATAGCAATAGCAGAGATTAAACCTGTGTTAAATTTTGGTAAGAATGACCACCACAATGGAGGCTCTCACCATGGCTAAAACAGGCGGAGTGATGGGCGTTTGGTTGACTGAAGAGTCGATTTTAAACGTCGCTGAAAAAGTAAAAAATGCTGGCTACAAAAATTTTGATGCCATTACACCTTACCCTGTTCACGGAATGGAGGACGCATGTGGGATAGAACGATCTTGGATACCATGGGTGACTTTCTTTGCCGGGTTGACGGGCTGTCTCTTTGGTCTTTGGTTTACTTGGTGGACATCTGCTGTCAGTTGGCCTATTAACGTCGGCGGAAAACCAATGTGGTCTTTGCCGGCCTTTGTTCCTGTCATATTCGAATTAACAATTTTATTTGCTGCTCTTGCTAGTGTAGGCACTCTGTTTGCGGCCTGTGGTCTTCCTAAAATTGATCCACCAGTGATTGATCCTGATTTAACTAGTCACAAATTTGGTCTTATTATTTACGAAACAGATTCTAACTACAACTCAATCGATATCGAATCCATGTTTAAACAATCTGGTGCAGACGCTGTCCATAAAGTTTCGGAGTATTAAAGTTATGAAAGAAATTAAAATCGCGATGACTCTTTTATCTTCTCTATTAGTTTTGAGTTCTTGTGGGCGAGGGAAAGACTACAGATCTTCGCAACCCAACATTGAATTACTTCAAGACATGATGGCAGGTCCCCAAATTAAATCTCAGGAAGGTTCTGAAACAGGTGGCAAAACAGTCAGAGTTCCACCAGAAGGAACCGTTCGTAGGGGTCAGCATACACCTGAAGACATGAAGTTAGAGGACGCAGAAAAACTTTCAAATCCACTAAAGTCTGGTGAAATGACGACTGAAATGTCTTTGAAATATGAAAACTCAGGACAAGAACGATACACGATCAACTGTGCCGTTTGTCACGGTGTTAAAGGGGACGGGCTAGGTATTTTAGTTCAGAAAAAGGGTGACCTTTTACTTAAAAAACCACCAAGTCTTTTATCTGAAACATATCAAAAGTATTCTGATGCTAGAATTTATTATGTCATCACGTACGGTTGGGGTTTGATGGGCAATTACGGAACTCAAATCACAGATGATAATGAAAGATGGGCCGTTGTAAATTACGTTCGCGAGCTTCAAAAACAAAATCAGGCTAAGCCGCTTAAAGTTGGAGAATAATATTTATGCATCATCACGTAAAAGTCACCGCACCTAAACCTTTCGAGCCTTCCTTAAAATTAAAATCAATTTTATCAGCTATGATTTTTATTGGAGTCTTAGTTTTTGTTATAGGCCTAATGACTGACGCTCAAAGAACTTGGCATGCGTATCTCGCAGGACTTTTTTATTTTACATCACTAGCTCTTGTAGCCTTATTTTATGTTTCAATTCAGTTTTTAACAAAAGCCGGATGGTCTGTTTTAGTTCGTAGACTTTTTGAAAGTTTCACAGCTTTTTTACCTGCGGCAGGAGTCTTAACCGCATTAATGGCACTTTTTGGTGGAAAGACTTTGTATACATGGTTGAATCCAGATTACGTCTTACAAGACGCTCTACTTCAACATAAACAGTCGTACTTAAATCCTACTTTTTTCGGAGTTCGTATTGCTTTATTTTTTGGAGCATGGATTTTATTTCAAAAATTAATCGTTGGAAGCTCACTGTTGCAAGATAAAAACGGCGACAAAAATATTGTCAACTCCATTGTTCCAAAATGCGTGGCTTATATTGTGTTTTTTGCTTTAAGTTATTCGCTATTCACAGTGGATGTGATCATGAGCTTAGATCCCCATTGGTTCAGTACAATCTTCGGGGTCTATTTATTTGGCGGCACTTCACAGGCCTTTTTTGCCCTTGTGATTCTAATGGCGATATATTTATCTAAAGCTGGATTTTATAATGGATTAGTGAATGAAAATCACATCCATGATTTATCAAAATTCATGTTGGGGTTCACAGTATTTTGGGCCTATATTGCGTTTTCACAATTTATGTTAATTTGGTACGCCAACATGCCTGAAGAGACTATATTTTTTAAACACCGCATGGAAGGGGCTTGGGCTTTAGCATCTGTGATGTTGATGATCTTAAAATTTGTTGTTCCTTTCTTAGCTTTACTGCCAAGATGGACTAAACGTGATTATAATTTCTTAACCGTGATTTGTGTTTTAATTTTGATCACACAGTACGTGGATCTGCATTGGTTAATTTACCCTAACTTCAACGACCACGAATATTTAATGTCCTTCTGGGAGATCGGAATTTTTGCTGGATTCGCAGGCGGCTTTGGTTTAATTGTCACAAGATTTTTATCCCAAAACTCTTTGGTGCCGATGAACGATCCGTTCTTGCAAGAATCAGCTGATCACCAAGTTGTTTATTAAAAATTTGGTTTTTTGTTTTTTTAATTTGATGGTAAATATAAAATATTATATTTTTATTATTTTATTATTTTTTAATACTTTCGTTTTTGCAGAAAAAATAAAAAGTATCTCTGACGAAAATGCTAAAATTAATATAGCCCGAATTATAAAAGTTATTAATTTGTTGGATAAAGAGCAGCATAGTTTGATTGTCAATATTGTTGTTGAGGATCTGGGCGGGGCCTCGGATGTCTCGCTGACTCAGGTCATATACTTAACTATGTACTCTAAGGGTGAGCTCTACAGTGTAGATGTCACCTTTAAAATCACCACTGGATATTCGTTTGTATCCGCAAAACGTTTTAAACCAGGTATTTATGAAGTTGTAGTGCTTGATGAAGGCCTTAAAAATAAGAAATTCGTGATTGATGCAAAAAAGGTTTCTAATGATATTCAAAACATTAAGGGTTGTGATGATCCTACGTGTAAAGCTGTAATTAATTTTTCTGGTTTAATTACTGTAAATTAATAAAATATTTCTACTGTTGCCGGTGCAGACCATGGATCTTGATGGGGAAGATAAAGACACGGCTGCCACGGCCTCTTTGGAAGCTTTATCGATGTCCACATCAGTGGCTATTCAAGAAGACCTTGAAGACTTAGACGGGATCAATCGCGACCTAGACTTCCTGATTGGTGTTGCATTTAAATTTAATCAATATTTGTTTTTATAAAAAAATAGAAATAGCAGAGAAATAAGCTAATTTCTTAAGGAAGGATTAAATGTCTTCATCTAAACTTGCAAGAATGCCAGTTGTTTTTATTGGTCATGGCAGTCCTATGAATGCAATCGAAGATAATAGCTTCACTCAAAGTTTAAAAACTTTGGCCGAAAAAATTCAGAAACCAAAAGCTATTTTATGTGTTTCAGCGCATTGGATGACAGAAGGCACTTGGGTCACCGAAATGGCAAACCCAAAAACGATTCATGATTTTTACGGTTTTCCACAAGCTCTGTTTGATATTAAATATCCTGCACCAGGAAGTTTGGACGTGGCCACTTTAGTTAAAAATGCAGTCAAAAAACCAGTGAAGACGTCTGAGAAATTCTCGACTATTAACTCATCACTAAACACAGTCACATCTTCGGAAGTTCATGGTGATAAAGAGATTTGGGGTTTAGATCATGGCTCGTGGTCAGTTCTAAGACATATGTACCCCAATGCTGACATTCCAGTTTTACAACTGAGTTTAGATTTATCAAAACCTTATGAGTATCATGAACAAATTGGTCAAAGAATTTCAAGCTTAAGAGATCAAGGAATTCTAATTTTAGGCAGTGGAAATATAGTTCATAATTTAAGTCAGATCCGTTGGGGCGCTGATGCTAAACCCTTTGATTGGGCTATAGAATTTGATGAATGGTTTAAACAAAAATTAGAAGCTAAAGATTTTAAATCTGTCATGCACGACTTTCATAATTCACCGGCGGGAAAGTTGAGTGTTCCCACATTAGAGCATTATCTTCCCTTGCACTACATACTTGGGGCCAGTGACGGTCAAGATCAGTTGATTTTTGAATATGAGGGAATTCAAAACGGATCTATTTCGATGCGAACTTTTCAGTTGAAGCCAAATTGATTTTTTTTACATAATCTTATAATACTTCTGCAGTGATGTATTAAAATCTTAAATTAACTTAAATCAGAAACTTTTATTTCTAGGTCCTGTTTCACTTAAGTGAGTTGATTGAATGAATATATTTTGTGTAAATTTAAATTTCAGCTTATGTTTTTAATCTTAAACCGGGGGGATTATGAAAATTTTGTTTATGACTTTGAGTCTTCAATTTTTAAGCGTATTAGCGTATGCAGATTATAGTGTTATAGGCATTCAAGTTTTTGTCGATAAATCCTACTGCGAAAGATATTTTGATTTTGTATCTATAGAAGAATCCTCACTTCGAACCTATGAGCTCACTTTAAAGATGTATAACAAACAGCCTGAAGGCTCTGAAAAAAAAGAAAAGTATAAACTAAGACTGGAAAAGGCTTTAATCACACTTAATCTAATGACTGAGCTTAAGCTTGATCATCTGGACTTTCCTGTGGCCACTGTAAAAATTAACGTGAATCAAGATATTTTGGTTCCGAAGGACGAGCTTATGGCTCCTGGGCATGCGTTTGTTTTCACCTCAACAACTGAAGATGGTTTAGGACATATTATTTTAAATATGGGCTTGGAAGAGGTTGTTGAAGTTCGAGGAGCACCAGCATGTGAATTTTTTAAACAAAATGGCGGTGATATTGAAGAGTCTGTTCTTCAATCCCTAGATCAACTTTTAAATTAACTGATAAAGCTTAAGCCGCAATTTTAAAAATTAAAACTTACATATAATTTAAAAACAAGATGCTTAGTTTTATACCACCGTAGCGGTGGTTCAAAAGAGTTCACTCATCCCTAAATCCTTAATAAAACTAATGTTGACACTAAATGAACTGGTTGTGATAACATAGCTCTATGATGCTAGGGTTCATGCCAAAAAAATCAATATCACAAGCTACAGTTACATCAGCAGCTATACCAACAATTCTTTTTGGCTTTAAAGCTGTAATCAAGAACATCTCTATTAACTCTACTATTAACTTAGCCTCATAATTTTAATGCAAATTAATATAATCCTCCCTGACAACAGCAAAAAAGTATTTGATCACGAACCGACGATCTTAGAAGTCGCCTTATCAATCGGCGAGCGCTTAGCAAGATCCACCGTCGGTGGAATGATTAATGGGTCACAAGATATCCTGGATTTAAGATCCCCCTTAAAAGACGGCACTAAGCTTCAGATCGTGACAGACAATTCAGAATCAGGTCGTGAGGTTCTACGTCACTCAGCCGCCCACATTATGGCCCAAGCTGTTCAAGATTTGTGGCCCAACACCAAAGTCACGATTGGTCCTGTGATCGAAAATGGCTTTTACTATGATTTTGATTCGGAACACAAGTTCACTCCGGAAGATTTAGAACAGATCGAAAAGAAAATGGCAAAAATTGTAAGTGATGATCTTGAAATTAAAAAAGAAATTTTAAGTCGCAGTGACGCCATCAAAAGATTTAAAGATTTAGGTGAAAAATATAAATTGGAACTCATTGATGGATTTCCTGTGTCTGAACCTATTGGTATTTACACTCAAGGAACTTGGTTTGATTTATGTCGAGGACCCCATGTGCAAAGAACTGGTCAAATCAAAGCGGTTAAACTTTTATCTGTTGCCGGAAGTTACTGGCGCGGGGATGAAAAAAGGGAACAGCTTCAACGTATTTATGCGACCGCCTTTGAAAATTCAAAAGAACTTAAAAATTATTTAGACATGCTTGAAGAAGCAAAAAAGCGTGATCATAGAAAATTGGGTAAAGATTTAAATCTATTTACATTTAGTCCACTGGCACCAGGATCTCCGTTTTTTACGCCAAAAGGCACAATCATTTATAATTCGCTTCAAAATTATATGCGTGAAAAATACATTAAGTACGGGTATCAAGAAGTCATAACACCGCAAATTTATGACACTGAACTTTTTCATACCAGTGGGCACTACGAAAATTATAAAGAAAATATGTACTTCACTGAAATTGATGAAAAAGAATTTTCAGTGAAACCCATGAATTGCCCTGGACATTGTATTTTGTATTCCAGTGAAAAAAAATCTTACCGTGATCTTCCCTTAAGAATTGCAGACTTTGGACGTCTTCACCGCTTTGAAAGAAGTGGGGTCATGCATGGTCTGACTCGGGTCAGAACTTTTTGCCAAGATGACGCCCATATTTTTTGTCGTGTGGAACAGCTTCAATCTGAAATCAAAGACTTCATGGTGTTTTTAAATGAAGTGTACACAGAACTTGGAATGCAAAACTATAATATTTTTCTATCCACTCGTCCTGAAAAACGAATGGGTGATGAAAGTGTGTGGGATCAAGCGGAAGGGGCATTAAAAGCCGCTTTAGAGCAGTTGGGTTTACCTTACAAAATCAATGAAGGCGACGGAGCCTTTTATGGTCCTAAGCTTGATATTATGTTTGTGGATGCTTTAAATCGTCCATGGCAGCTGGGCACCTTGCAATGTGATTTTAATTTACCGAATGCATTTAAATTATCTTATACGGGTGAAAGTAACAGCGAAGAAAAACCTGTGATGCTTCACCGAGCGATCCTTGGATCCTTAGAACGATTTATAGGGGTTTATCTTGAACACACCGCTGGTCGCTTGCCGGTTTGGATGTCGCCATTACAAGTTAGAATTTTAAATTTAACGGACGCACAGAAGCCGTATTGTGAAGAGCTTTTAAAATCTTTAAAAGAAATGAATATCCGAGCTGAGTTTGACTCTAGAGCCGAAAAGTTAGGATTTAAAATCAGGCAAGCCCAGTTAGATAAAATCCCTTACATGTTAGTGATCGGGGACAAAGAGATGCAGAACGGTGAAGTCTCTGTCAGAAATTTAAATGGGATTCAAAGTTCAGGTTTAACTTTAATGAAGTTCTTAGCCCTATTGACTCAAGATATTGAAAATAAAATTTTTGAAACTAAGTTATTAGAAAACATGAATGAAAGTAGTAAAGAAAATATTTAAAAAAATATTTAAGAAAATATAATTCCTTAAGGAGGAAGATATTAAAAAACGCACAGGATCACAAAAAAGAGATATGGGTTTAAAAATGAATTACGACATCCGCGCCACCGAAGTTCGTGTGATCGCTGATGATGGTGAAATGTTGGGTGTATTTTCAGTCAATGACGCTGTTAAAATTGCTCAAGAACGTGGTTTAGATCTGATTGAAATTGCTCCTACTGCAAAACCTCCTACTTGTAAAATTATGGATTACGGTCGCTTTAAATATGAAAATAAAAAGAAGCAGACTGAAGCCAGAAAAAAACAAGTTATTGTTCAAACTAAAGAGATTCAGCTTCGTCCACGAACTGAAGATCATGATTTAGAAACTAAATCTAAACACGCCAAACGCTTTTTACTTGATGGCGATAAAGTTAAAGTTAATTTAAGATTTTCTGGTCGAGAGATGGCCCACCAAGAGCAAGGCTATGAACTAGTAAACCGCTTCGCAAAAATGTTGGAAGAGTACGCGATTTTAGAAGTCCCTCCGCAAAAAGAAGGCCGTCAGCTGTATGCGATCATTGCTCCTGATGCAGGTAAAATTAAGGACATTAAAAAGCGAAATGAAAGAGAAAGAAAGTTAAACGAAAAAGAAGCTGCGGCTGCGAAACTAGGTTCTAAAGAAGTCGACACTGAAGCGACAACTTCTGAAGACACTAGCGCTTAATAAAATTTAAATGGATTAAGCTAAAAACTGGAATATATATTTGAGATTAATAATTTGGCTTAATTTTTTGAAAATAAAAATAATTATAAATTTAGGTTAAGTTTAATAAAGTATATGTTTGGAGTAAATAAACATGGGATTTAATATTTTAATTTTTGTATTCACTTCATTTTTTTATTTAACTACGTCACAAGCTTTTTTAGGACTATTTGAAAAAAAAGTACAACAAAAAGCAGTCGTTGAAGAGAAGTTATCTGAAGACGACAAAATTGATTTTGTCGATCGTACAGAAAAAGATTTAACTAAATTAAAAAGCATAAATGTCTTTGTTAGTGATTCACTAGATGCCAATAGCGTATTTAAAATCAAATCTGTTCTTCAGGATAATACTAAAATTTATAAAGTTATTCCTTCTGAAAGTAAAAATTTTTTAATTTATTTCAATGATGAAGTCGATAAAGAAACGGTTTTAGAATTAATCACTGCGGCTGGATTTCAAGCAGAAATAAAATAATTTTAAAAAAAGAGATGGTCTATAATGTTTAAAAAAAATACGGCTTTAGGAATCAACGAAATTATTTGTGAAGATCTTCTAAAAAATAAATCAGATTTTAAAATCATTGATGTTCGTCGTGACGAAGAATTCACCGGCGAGCTGGGCCACATCGAAGGCGCCGAACTTAGAACATTAGGTCCTGATCTGATGGACTATTTAAATCATGAAAACAAAAAACTTCAAATCACATTTGTCTGTCGAAGCGGCGGTCGGTCCGCTCAAGCGACCCAAATGGCACAAGATCTTGGTTTCACCAAAGTCAGCAATATGATTGGTGGAATGCTGGAATGGAATAGGTTGGATTTACCAAAATCCCTATAAGTTTTGATTCAAAATTATAAATATTTCAAATAAGATATCAATCTATATAATTAAAAATTATATTTAGACAAACAACTTTATTAAAAAAATAAAATTTAATTAGGCGATAAAAATGAAAACTAAACTATTGTTTTTTGTAATTACATGTATGACCTTGTTAGGATTAAGTGCTTGCTACGGAGTGTTTAAGACTAGCAATAAATTAAAAATAGCTGATTTTCATGATAAAAATGATTTTTACGCTAATGACGTCCAGCCCGTATTTAATAATAAGTGTGTGGCCTGCCACTCTTGTTTTAATTCTCCATGCCAGTTGAACTTAACGAGCTTCGAGGGCTTGTCTCGTGGAGCTAGTAAAGTTGATATCTATGATTTTCCAAAGCTTGAAGGGCGTGCGCCAACACGACTTTATGAAGATGCTCACACTGTAAAGGACTGGCGAAAAAAAGGCTTCTATAATGTTTATGATAAGAATTCAAAAAAATCGATACTGAGTTATTTGATTTCAAAACCAAAAGGCGTTGAGTCAGGACAACAAAAAGCCTATGAATCTGAAAAAAGCAGAATTTGTATCAGTTCATTAGCTGAAGATAATATAAAAACTTATGCAAAACAAAATCCTGCAGGACGGATGCCGTTTGGATTTTCAAAGTTAACAGATTATGAAATAAATATTTTTGAGAAATGGCAAAGTGGCGAATTTAAAGAATCAAAGACAGAAGATATTGAAAATAAAATTTTTAATCACTCAGCCTTTAAAAAACAGGTTTTAGAATGGGAAGACTTTCTTAACGCTAAGGATCTTAAAGCTCAAATCTCTGCTCGTTATATTTTCGAACACTTTTTTTTGGCGAACGTGTTTTTTGAAAACCAACCCCAAATGTTTTTTAGAATGGTTAGGTCTGAAACTAAGTCTGGTGATATTTTTGAAACATCAACGGTTTACCCTTTTGATAAACCAAAAGCTAAATTTTATTACCGTCTTCGCCCAGTGATTCAAACTATCGTTCATAAAAATCATATCCCTATTGATTTTTCTAAAGATAGGCTGGAAAAATATAAAGATTTATTTTGGAATTCAAAATGGACTCAAGATTTTAAAAAAATGCCAAATTATGGAAAAGCGGGGGCCAATCCTTTTACGACTTTTGAAATGATTCCACCAAATTCTAGATATAGGTTTTTTCTAAAAGATGCAGGTTACTTTGTTATGACCTTTATCAAGGGTCCGGTGTGTAGGGGACAGACGGCTTTGAATGTCATTAATGATAACTTTTGGGTTATGTTTATGGATCCTAAACATGATGCTTTGGTGAACTCCCAAGAAACATATAGCAAAGTATCAAAACTTATGACCTTTCCATCTGAAATAAAAGATGATTTTAAACCTATGGTTCAATTTAAAAAAGATTATTGGTCAGGTGTTAAAGAAAAATTTAATTTTTATAATAATAAAAATATGACTATTGAAACCGATTGGATTTGGAATGGGGATCAAGTCAATACGAATGCGGCACTTACTGTCTATAGGCACTTTGATAGCGCTCAAGTGTTGCGGGGTTTTAAAGGTGAGGCTCCAAAGACATTTTGGGTTTTAGATTACCAGGTTTTTGAGTCAATTTATTACAATTTAACTGCAGGATATAATGTGTTTGGTCCTGTACTTCATCAGCTTAATTCTAGATTATATATGGATATTTCTCGTATAGCGGCAGAGGATTTGTTTTTAACTCTGTTGCCTAAAGAAAATAGAATAAAAATTAGAAATGAGTGGAATCAAGAAATACCTAAAAAGAAAGAGTCTGTCTTTAAACATTTAATTGATCTAGTCAGTAACGACGTCCAAGAAAAAATGTCTGAAGAGTACAAGTATCAAGGAATGGATATTGATTCAAAAGATATAGAAAGTATTAAATTAAAAAAGGGATCAGATAAAGAATCTGATTTAGATTCAAAATTTACTTCTATCTCTAAATTTAACTCAAACCCAAATTCGAAAGTTGATGAATCTAAACTAATAATCTTGAGCCATCTTACGAAAATCCAAAAAAGATTTTCTAAAGTTCAGATTGAAGGTCAGTTCCCAGATTCAGATTCAAAACAGATATTAAGTTTTAAAAAGCAAATTCAAAAAATTAAACCGATTAATGTGTCGTACTTACCAGATACGTTGTTAATAAAAATCAAAAGCAAGAACAACGAAAAGTACTTCACTTTAATTCACAATAAAGATCATTTTAATGTTGGATTGATATTCTTTGAAAATGAACGTCGAAATCCAAGCAAAGACAGTTTAGACCTGATAGAAGGAATCGCTACATCATACGCCAATATTTTCATTGAACTGAGCGAGGATAAATTTAAAACTTTTTTAAATGAATTAATCAATTCTGATTCAGAAGCAAAAGTTAAAAATATATTAAAACAATATTCTATATCTAGAACTGATAAAAACTTCTGGGACATCTACAAACAATTTTCAATGCAAACCACAGACAGACTAACCAACGAAACAGGATGGCTTGATTTAAATCGCTTCGAGAATTTTTAAAGCAGTGCCTAGTACCCTTTTCGGATGCACTGTATCAGTAGCAGTAAAGTTCGAAAAATCACTTTTTTTTGGATTTAATTACCTTAGTTGTAATGGTCTTTTGTGACAACGCATCCGAAAAGGGTAGTAGGCACTATTAAATTAATGGATCAACAAACCATGACAAATCCTTCAAAACAAAATCAAGAAAGATACAAAACTTGCGAGCTTTGTCACGACAGCGTCCAAGTTGCTTTTAGGATTCGAACAATAAAATCTAAAGAATGGATTTTTGTTTGTAGGCCATGTTGTCAAAAATCTGCTGCAGAAATAGGTTATCAGTATGGTGGGACTTGGAAAGGCAAAAAGAAATAGCGTGTACTTCCTAGTAAGCTATTTTTTGTAGATTCATAAAATACTAAATTTCAAATAAATATTTTTTAAGTTCATTGTAGTGTGTGAATTTCAGGTAGGCATCTTCAGTATTAAAATCTGGAGGTACGGCCGAATACAGCGCCGTTTTAATATTAGCGTTTTTTCCAGCTATCAGGTCGTATTTATAGTCACCAACGTAAAGTACTTTTTCTTGGGGAGTTGAATAGTGCTCACAGATTTTTAATAAACCTTCAGGATCTGGTTTTGGTTTGGCATCTTCTCTTGTGATTAACATAGGGATATTGATTTTATGAATCTCTAAAGTCTTAAGTGCAATGGTGCGAGAATTTAAAGTAAAAACACCTATGTTGATATTTCTATTTAAAAGCTCTGCTAATAAATCAAAGACTCCAGGGATTAATGTCGAAAGCCTTGCCCCTTCGTCTTCATGATGATGAACGATATCTAATGCAGATTTACGGTCATTCTCGTTCAATGTATTTACATGTTCTATTATAGAACTACCTGGCTTTAGACTTAACTTTTGATATATGGCAGAAAAGTTTATTTTTGAGTCGACTAATGTTCCATCCAAATCAAATATGATAGTTTCATACTTCATGTTGTTTTTCCCAATAAAGATTTAACAACACGATATGTGTTGGCGTAAGCTTCAACGCTTTTTTCAATAGGTTTCGCGTAGCCACCACCCAAAGCCAAAGATATTGGTATTTTAGAATTAAGTGCATATTCAAGTACAATTTTATCCCTCTCCATAAGACCTTCAAAACTCAAAGACATTTTCCCTAAGGCATCAAAACTTAAGGGATCGACTCCGGTTTGATAAAAAATGAAATCAGGTTTAAATTTATAAATACTTTCCATGCCCACTTTTAAAGCCGTTAAGTAGTCTTGATCTTCAACTCCATCCGGTAAAGCAATATCCAAGTGAGACGGCACTTTAACGAAGGGATAGTTTTTTTCACCATGAATACCAAATATAAAAACATTTTTGTCATTGGCTAAAATACTGGAATTGCCATCGCCCTGATGCACATCCAAATCAATAATCGCTATTTTTAAGTTTGGTGATTTTGTATGAAGATGTCTGGTTGCCACTGCAATATCATTAAAGACACAATACCCAGCGCCAGAGGCATAGTGAGCATGATGTGTGCCACCGGCTAGATTACCTGCTATCCCATCCTTAAGCGCGTGTTTAGCAGCCGCCAGCGCACCGCCAACTGTCGCACAACTTCTTAAAAATAAATTATGACTCCAAGGAAATCCAATTTTTCTTATAATTAATGGATCGATAGAGCCATCCTTCATAGACGCTACATATTGGGGATCATGAGCTAAGCTTAACTCATCTTCTGTTGCAAGGGGGCTTTCATGAAGTTCACTTACATCTATAATTTTTTGTTCTAACAAATAATCGCGCAGTTGACTGTATTTACCCATTGGAAATCTGTGCCCGACAGGTAGTTCAAGGCAGTAGTAGTCAGAAAAATAAACTTTCATAGAAGATGAAAGTCAGCTTAGGTCCTACTAATGTCAATATTGGTTTTTAAAAAAATGGGAGTTAATGTTAAGTATCCTTTACCAAACTTTAAACGCGAACAAGGCTTGCACGGCCCACCCATTTTTTTCCTGAACGTAAGATCCATTTTTATTATTTTCGCCTAATAAGTTGAATCTTGAAATAGTAAATGTAGGCCAAAATAAATCAATCACTTTGGGGCTAGTGACGGACAGTCCGTATTCAATATTATTAAAACTAGAAGTATTCGCACCAGCACCATAAAAATATTCATTGTGTTTGGAATCACCATAACCGGCGGCGAAAAATAAACCAGGTTGAATTAAGGCTTTTTCCCCTGGGTTTTTTAACCAGTCAAATAAAGCCAGTCGTCCACGAAGTTCTAAGTAATGTCCCTTATGAGCGATCAAATCTTGGCTGACATTTAATCTTAAAAAACTTTCGTTGGGGAATAAGTATTCTAAAAACAAATCAAATTCAGCAGTAGATTCCCTTCGAATCCGGTCGTCTTTTTTTTCTGATGTTAAATACAATGGGCTATCATTTGTTGAATCAAAATTTAAACGAGTTCGAATAAATAAGTTTTTATTAAAAAATTGTCTTTTATAATACAGAGCACTTCCTGCGAGTATTAAGTCTGGGTTAAATAAAGTAATAGCGTAGATAGGAAGCGCTTGAGACCCACCATAAGTAATAATCCCGCGTTTATAAATTTGTGATTCAGCTTGTCCACCTAAGGCCACATGGAATTCATCCCACTTAAGTAAACTTTCTGCATTTGATTTGGCAATAAAACAGATATTAATAATTAGACTAAAGATAATAATAAATTTGCTTTTAAACATTGGACCCCGCTATTTGTGAATTTAATTTTGTAAGCATTATTGTAACACCATAAATAAAAGTATTGGCATTCGAAACATGAATAAGATTCATGTTTAATAGCCGATTTACGTCACATTTAATCGGTCATACAAGCTTAAATAGTTGGTTTAATTGGCATTTATCTTGCTGATCTTATATAAGAAAAACTAAAATGTAGATTTAAGATTATCTTATCTAATATTATAGTTTTTTTAATTTTAAAATCTAACTCAAAAAGGAAATTGTGCTGAATTATATCGTCGTATCTTTTTTGATTTTAAGCTTATCAGTTAACCTTTTTGCATCTGATCTTTGTCTTCAGTTTTTAGACGCAAATTATGAAAAACTTAAGCATGAAGCACTTAATTATGAAAATGCAAAATTTCTTATTCCAAATGAAACTCAACCGGAACGTTCAACTCCAATTTTAGATAATGCTAAAGATGGAATAATTGTTGGGGTTGGATCTGAAAGAGTTATTTTTGATTTTTTACTAAAAAAATCTCGAACGCCATACGTTGTAGCTGTGGATAGCGATCCTGGAATTGTGCAATTTCATCACATGAACAGTCTGCTTTTGCGTATCACGCCACCGGGCGATATTTTGACATATCAAAAATTACGTCTTGATGATGATTTTAGCTTTTGGAAAAAAGTTGTTCATGAAGCTAAAAAACAAAAATGGATTGATATATATGAGTTTCAATATTTAACAAATAAAAAAAACATGGCTTGGTGGTTTATTAAAGTGGCTAAAAATTCAAAATTGAATTGGATGCGCAGAAGTCAAAATGATATCAGTCGATTTGGAGCAGTAAATTATATTTTTGATGTTTCACTTTTTGAGAAAATTCAGAATTTAGCTAAAGCGAAAAGATATTTGACTCAAGCTGTAGATCTTTCTGACAAAAAATCCGTTGATGAGCTTCGAAATTTATTAAGAAAACTCACTTCTAAAATTAGTAGCCAATCACAAGAAATCACTCAGGAGAAAATTTCTATTTTAAATTTAAGTAATGCTTGGGAGCATTATCGTCCTAACTTTTATTTAGGTGTTCAGGGAATGACAAACCTTTTATTTTGGCTTCAAGATAATTTTGTGAGGGAAGTTATAATTTTAACGACGGCCGAAGTCCAAGGCGATATAAATATTCTAGAACCTTATGAACGAAATTGGCTGTATGCTGGTTTTCAAACCTATACGACTAACGCAAGCTTAAGAACTTTAGATTCTTGGAATAAAAAAGCCACTCAATTTGAAAGATACATAAGTCGCAGACAAGTAGAAATCAGTGGAATGTCGCCCCTTCAACTAAGCCGCTTATCGTGGTCAGATCTAATATATTTTTAATTTTTTAGTTATGAAGCTTACCTATCTTAGCCAAAAATATTTCTAGAATTTAAATAAATTAGATAAAATTATAGACCTTTGTATTAGTGTAAGTTATATGCAAGTATAATTCATTATAAGCTACTACGAACTGTCTTCTCGCAGATACACAAACCACTTGTATTATTGTACGATATATCGTACAATAAGAGAGAGTAATGATTTACGTTATGAAATGCACGCAAGATTTTCTTCGATGGATACAAAAATTGGATAGATCTTTGATTATAAGAATTGATCAAAGAATTCAAAGATAGAGCTCAGGAAATCCTGGTTTTCATAATAGATTTGATAATTTGTTAGAGATTAAATGGAAACAAGGAGCAATGGGTTCATTTAGAGTTTATCTTGCCGAATTTGACGGAAATGTATTGCTTCTTGGTGGTAATAAAAACACTCAAACTAAAGATATAAAATTAGCTAAAATTTTATTTGAAGAGGTTAAAAATGGAAAGATTAGAATCGAAAATTATGAGTAAATATACTGATCAAGAAATTATTTCTTCTTTTTTTAATTCATGGAACGATGGTGACCCAGATGATATAAAATCAGCCATATTTTCTTTAATAAAAAGATTTGGTGCCACAAACATTTCAAAACAAACAGGAATTCCAAGGACAACTTTATATGACATGTGTAAAGACGAAAGTAATCCAACACTTGAAAACCTTTGCTCAATCATTGATTTTTTAAAACCCAATAAAGTTGGATAACAAAAAATTAAATTATTTTTTTTGTCTAGATTTGAGTTCAATTATTATATCGTTTAGCGACGTACTTTTCGCTCTAAGTAAAACCAAGAGATGAAATAACAAATCCGCTGATTCATAAATAAATTCTTTTTGGTCACTATTTTTAGCTGAAATCACAGTTTCTATGGCCTCTTCGCCGACTTTCTGAATTATTTTATCTAGGCCTGATTCGATCAGTGAACTGACGTAGGATTTTTTTAAACTCTTATTTGTGAAGCGATCGTCGATTACTTTTTCTAATTCGATTAAGAAAGATAAATCTAAATTGTTATCATATTTTAATTTTGGTGTTTGGCTTTCTGTAGCAGCTATAGTGAAGTTCATTTCTAATTTGGCACTTTCTGAATTAAAACAACTCTTCGAGCCTAAGTGACACGTGGGCCCTAAAGGTTTTACTTGAATTAATATTGTGTCTTGATCGCAATCAGTACTCCAAGAGATTAGCTCTAGAAAGTTCCCCGATGTTTCCCCTTTAGTCCACAGCGCTTGTCTGGATCGACTAAAAAAAGTCACTTTTTTTGTTTCTTTAGTGATCCTAAAGCTTTCTTCATTCATAAAAGCGTGCATCAGTATGTATTTGGTTTTTGAGTCTTGAATAATTGCAGGGATAAGTCCTGTGCTAGAATCATATTTTAATTTCTCGATCATAAACGAACCTCTAAACCGACATGTTTTAAATTTAATTTTAATTCTTGAACTGAAAGTTCATTTCGGTGAAAGACTCCGGCTGCCAAAGCTGCATCAACTCTAGCGTCGTTAAAGGCTTTAATAAAATGATTAGCCGTTTTAGCCCCACCAGACGCGACCAGGGGAATGTTTAATACTTCACGAGCCATTTGTAATTGCTCGATATCAAATCCATCACCTGTGCCATCTGAATCCATACAGTTCAACACAACTTCACCAGCCCCGCGCTCTTGAACTTCTAGCAACCAGTCTAAAGTTTTACGTCTTGATTTTACGGTTTTACTTTCGTCGCCTGTGTACATATACACATGAGGGCCATCACTTGTTTTTTTTGAATCCACACCCACAACCAAACACTGTGTCCCAAACTCTTTTGCGATTTCATTAATTAAATCCGGTCGCTCTAAGGCGGGGGAATTAATCGAAACTTTATCAGCACCCGCATTCAAAATGGCTTTAGCATCTTGAACGGATCTGATTCCACCAGCGACACAAAAAGGAATATTTAAAACTTTGGCGATTCGTCTAACAAATTCTGGATCGACACACCGGTTTTCAATGCTGGCCGTGATGTCGTAAAAAACTAATTCATCAATCCCTTGATCACTATATTTTTTTGCCATCTCAATGGCGTCACCTAAAATGACGTGCTCTTTAAACTTAACGCCTTTAACCACTTGGCCGTCTTTGACATCTAAGCAAGCAATGATTCTTTTACTCAGCATAATTTAAGGCTCCAATAAGCGAAATCTTTTCCGTTAATAAAGCGCGCCCAATCACAACAGAATGGGCCCCACTTAAATCTAATTTTTTCAAATCATCAATGGTGTCGACTCCACCAGAAGCTTGGATTTCAAGTTCTGGAAACTGTGTACATAAATTTTTATAGAGTCTAACGTTGGGGCCTAAAGCCCTGCCATCAACCGAAATGTCAGTGCACAAAATTCGCTTTAAGCCTTTTTCTAAATAAGGGGCCACAATATCTTCTAAAGTCTGTCCCGATGATTTCATCCAGCCGTGTGTTTTAACAATTGCTTTTTCATTTTCAAGTCTGACATCAAGTGCGAAAGTTAATTTTTCGGGTCCCCACGTGCTTAACGCTTCAAAGGCAATGTCTGGATCGGTGACCACAATGCTTCCCAATACAACGCGGTCCACACCCATATTTAAAAGCTCTTCAATGTCTTTTAAAGTCCGAACACCGCCGCCCAATTGAATTTTTAATGGAATGGCTTTTATGATTTCTGCGATCAAGTCTTGTTGTCTTTGTTTTGGATCTTTGGCGCCGGACAGATCAACAAGATGTAAATACTCAGCCCCTTCATCCGCATACTTTTGTAAAACATCAAGGGGGTCTTGTGCAAAAATAGTTTTTTGATCAAAGTCGCCTTCAACTAAGCGCACCACTTTGCCATCAATCAAATCTATCGCGGGGTAAATAATCATTTTTAGTTCCTTAATGTTGTAATTTAAAAATTAGGTCTGATTTTATAAATTAGTTCAAATAAAATTAAACACATATTTCATTTTAAATTATTTATAAATTTATTTTTAAAAAATTATTTAAAAGCTGTTCGCCAGCTGGTCCTGATTTTTCTGGATGAAACTGAGTTCCAAAAAAATTCTTAAATTCCAAGGTTGCGGGTATTGAACTTGAGTTTTGGGAATCAACATAACTTGTAACATAATCATTCATTGGCGTGAGATAAGAATGAACGAAGTAAAAAGACTCGTCCGAAGAAATAGTATTTAAAAGCAGTGATTTGTTATCAGAACCATCGAATTCAATATCATTTTTTTTAAAATTAAAATTAGAAAGATCAGCATTTGTGGTTGTAGTTAATTTTGTCCAACCCATATGTGGCACCGGAAAGTTTTGACTGGATTTTAGTTTTTCAACATGGCCAGGTAAAATCCCAAGACCTTTGGCATCACCTTCATCTAATTCTGAATACAACAGCTGCATCCCTAGACAAATACCTAATAGGGGTCTGGACGTATTTTGAATATAACTTACTAGGTCTGTCTGCATAAGTTTTTCCATAGCGACTTTCGCATGACCCACACCTGGTAGAATCAAGTGGCTGGCTTGATCTAAAATAGCTCTGTCTGAACTGACTTTTGATTCTGCACCAATACGGTCAAATGCATTTTGAAGTGAAGCTAAATTAGCACCACCTGTGTCTAAAATGGCAATCATAAAATACCTTTAGTTGACGGTACTCTTTGACTTAAATTTGATTTTTTAAACGCTTGCGCCAAAGATCTACCAACAGACTTAAACATAGATTCAACCATGTGGTGATTGTTTTCACCTTTGGTTTCCATCTGTAAACTCATGCCGATGCTTTCAGTTAAGCTTTTAAAAAAGTGGGGGATCATCTCTACGCTCAGCTCGCCAACATGGGACGTCGTAAAAGGGGCTGTAAAACTTAAATGAGCCCGTCCTGATAAATCAATGGCCGATTGGGTTGAAGCTTCATCCATGGGAAGTAAAAAGCCAAAGCGTTCAATACCTCTTTTTTCACCTAAAGCTTTTTTTATAGCTTGGCCCAAAGTGATCGCCACATCCTCGACTAAATGATGCTGATCAATATGTAAGTCACCAATAGCATTCAAATTTAAATTCATAGACCCATGACGAGCAAGCTGTTCCAGCATGTGATCAAAAAAACCAATTCCAGTCGTAATCTTGATATCTTGACCTTGGCCATCTAAGTCAACAGTGACGGTGATGTCGGTCTCTTTTGTTTTTCTAGTTAGAGTTGCAATTCTAGGTTGATTTAAAAGCTGATGAGTTATTTTTTTCCAGCTTAAGTCTCTTGAAATCAAAAATGATTTTAGACCCATATTTTCTGCCAGCTCTATATCAGTGACTCTATCACCAATAACATAAGATGATTCGCGGTTCATATCATTGGAAGATAAATATTTTTTGACCATCTGTGTTTTTGGTTTTCGGCAACTGCAATTATCTTTCGGAGCATGTGGGCAAATCAAAATGTCTTCAAAGACTATTCCTTGGGAATTTAGTATTCCTATTAAAAGATTTTGAATCATGTCAAATTTATCTTGTGGATTTGAATCAGTTCCTAAGCCATCTTGATTTGTGATCATCACAAGTTTAAATCCAGCTTTAGACAATTGAATTAGGCTTGGAATGACATCATCAAGAAGTTTAAACTTTTCAACACTATCAATTTGAAAATCAGAAGGTTCTAGAATCAAAGTCCCATCACGATCAATAAATAAAATTGAATTCATAGTAACTCCAAATTTTTTAGACATTGAATGACCTGTTCGTTTTCAGCGATTGTCCCAACAGTGATTCGGATTGTATTTTTAATCTGTCTTGATCTATCTCTTAAAATAATTTTTTCAACCCTCATGGAATCCATGACCTCTGATACGTTGTTGAATTCAACAAGTAAAAAATTTGTGGATGAAGGGTAAATTTGAACTACGCTATTTAATTTTAAAAGTTCAGATTTTAATTTTTCACGAGCTTTAATGGTTTTTTCTACCCGCGTTTGCATCTCTTCAAAACCTGCATGCGATAATGCGACCATGGCAAGTTCAATAACTGGTGCAGGAATCGGGTAGGGGGCTCTGACTTTTTGTAATACAGAAATCAAATCAGGATGACCTAAAAGTGTTCCCAGTCTTAACCCTGCAAGTCCCCAGGCTTTAGATATCGTTCTTAGAATCACAAGTTGTGGGTAATCATTTAAAAGTTCAATAACAGACGCCTCTGGTGAAAACTCGCAGTAAGCCTGATCGATTACAAGTAAAGTTGATGTTGATAAAAAGCTTAAAACTTTTTTGATGTCTTCTTTTGAAAATACTGTACCAGTTGGGTTATTAGGTGAACAGATATAAATAATTTTTAAATTTTTAACATTTTGAATTTTATTTTTAATTAAATCTAAATCTAAAACCCAATTCATGTCAGATTTAGTATTTAAATCCACAGCCGTGTCATTCATTGAACTCTTTGTAGATTTGAAAACTAAAGGGGCTTCGATCGTTAACGAATTTTGAATGTCGGCTGAAACTTCATACATTCCATAAGTCGGTGGCATAATTAAAATGCTATCGGTCTTGGGTTCACACGTGGCACGAGTTAAAATATCGATGGCTTCATCTGAACCGCGTGTAATTAAAATCTTATTTTTATCTACATTATAAATGTCTGAAAACTTTTGAAGCAAAGCTTCTGGCTGTGGCCTTGGATAACGATTTAAGGTTTTTTCCCAAGCTAATCCAGTCTCAAGTTCTGCTGCTGTAGCCGATTCATTCGCATCTAGATAAACTGCATTTTTTAAATCTGAATTTAAAGATCTAGCTGACGAGTACGCCTTGAGCTTTAATATCGAAGGACGAACGACATCTTTTAACAAGATCATAATTCACCAGCTTTCAAATCACGGTTCGAATTTATTTTTGAATTGAATGTAGGATTTAAATTTAAATCCGTATTTGCTTCCGCTATTTTTTTAAGTCTTAGACTGACCGCATTTTTGTGGGCCTGAAGTCCTTCAGATTCTGCTAGGCGTTCAACATGAGGACCTAAATTTTTAAGTCCCTCAACTGATAACTCTTGAAAGGATATAGATTTCGTAAAGCTATCTAAACCTACACCACTAAAACTTCGTGCAAATCCATAGGTAGGTAAGACGTGGTTAGTCCCGCTGGCGTAATCGCCTACAGATTCTGGGCTCCATGGTCCTATAAAAACACTTCCGGCGTGCCTGACAAGTTTTTTTGCAAAGCTTAAGTCTTTCAAATGAAGAATTAAATGTTCAGGAGCATATTGATTTGAAATCTGCATAGCTTTTTCTAAGCTAGATGCAAAAATGGCACGACTTGATTCAAGGGCTTTAAGTGCAATGTCCTTTCTTGGTAAAGTTTCAAGCTGCTTGCTCAATTCAAGTTCAACTTGGTTAAATAAGTTCTTAGACGTCGTAACTAAGATCACTTGCGACCCTTTGTCGTGTTCGGCTTGGGATAACAAATCTGACGCCACAAATTCAGGATCAGCAAGCTCATCGGCCACCACTAACACTTCTGATGGACCAGCTGGTAAATCAATAGCCGAGCCATCTGGGTCATAAGCCACTTGCATTTTAGCTTCAGTGACATAGGCATTTCCTGGACCAAATATTTTATCAACCTTAGGAATGGTTTCAGTTCCAAAAGCTAAAGCCGCGATCGCTTGAGCGCCCCCGCTTAAATAAATAGTTTTTATATTTAATAAATAGGCTGCTGCTAAAATCACATTTGAAACTTGGCTTTCATTTTTTGAATCATAAAAATTAGATTTTTTTGATAATAAAATATTCTTATCTAAATTTTTTTGCTTTTGTGGCGGAGTGATCAGCGCAATCTCTTCACAACCTGCAATCAAAGCTGGGACTGCTAACATTAATAAGGTCGACGGAAGGGGGGCTGTGCCACCAGGAATATAAAGGCCAACTTTTTCTATTGGTAAATAACGTTTTTCACAAACTACACCAGGCATTGTTGTGACTGATATATCATCTAATTTTTGTGCCAAATGGAATTTTTTTAAGTTCGCGATGGCTATTTTTAGGGATTCAATTAAATCAGGTGACGTTTGTTTATAGCCTCCAAAGATTTCATCTTCGTTGATTTTTAGATTTTGCAAAGACACGTCGTCAAATTTTAAAGCATAGTCTTTAAGGGCTTGATCACCGTTAAGTCTAACTTGATTTATGATATTAAAGACTTCGGCTTTAATATCTAAATTTTGTTTTAGCTTTGGTCGTTGTAAGGCTATAACTTTTTCTTCAGTCGAAGCTAAATCCCAGTCAATAAAATTCAAGAATGTAGTCATCTTAGAATTCAATTCACTAGATTTAAGCTTTTTATTTATTTCTAATTCCATTACGAAATCACCTTTTCGATAGGTAGTACTAAAATAGAATTGGCTCCTGCTTTTTTAAGTTTCTCAATGGTCTCCCAAAACACATCTTCACTTGCGACCGCGTGGATTGCGACTTTTAATCCATCTACACCTAACGGGACAACAGAAGGCTCTTCCATTCCTGGAAGAATATCGAAGATTTCAACCAGTGCAGATTTTGGTGCGTTCATCATGATGTACTTGGATTTTCCAGCCATCATGACCCCTTGAATTCTTTGTAGCAAGCGCTCAAGTAGAATGGTTTTTTCTAGGCCAATGGGTTTGGCTGTTCTAACTAAACACGCTTCGCTTTCAAAAAGAGTGTCGACTTCTTTAAGTCGGTTGGACTTTAATGTGCTTCCTGTTGAGACTAAATCACAGATCACATCAGACAATTCTAAAACAGGAGCGATCTCGACAGATCCGCCAAGTTCTACAATTTCAGAGCATACATTATTTTTATTTAAAAAAGCTTGTAAGCTTGAAGGATATGAGGTCGCGATTTTTAATCCTTCTAAAGATTTTGGACCTAAATATTTAATTGAAGCTGGAACCGCAATCGAAAGACGACAATAGCCAAAACCAAGTCGAGACAAGATTTCAACCGAGTTTACATCTTTCGAGCTAAATATTTTTTCATTTAAAATATTTTCGCCCACAATCCCTAAATCACATACGCCGTCGGCGACGTATCCAGGAATGTCGTCATCTCGGACCAACATTAAATCGATTGGAAAGTTGGCTGAAAATTGTAGAAGCTGATTTTTATGAAGTTCAAAATCAAGGCCACACTTTATAAATAAAGACATGGATTTTTCAGCCAGTCGCCCTGATTTTTGAATTGCAATTCTAAGTCGGGCTTTAGATGTCATACGTTTTTCTCTCTTTTTTTAGACGTTCAATTAGAAGTCGGTAACCACCAGTTCCTGAACTTAGGCATCTAGCGACCCTAGTGATGGTCGCCGTGCTGACTCCCGTTTTTTCGTAAATTTCACGGTAGGGAATTCCCTGACCAAGCATTTGAACGGCTTTCCAACGATCCGACATTGCCAGTAACTCTGTTGGGGTGCATAGATCTGTTAGAAACTTATCCATTTCGCCCAAACTTTTAAGTTCTAAAATGGCTTTATAAAGATCTTGTAAATCCTTATAATCCTTTAAGTATTCAGTATTATTTCCGCCGATATCTTTCTTCATTAACTTGAGGCCTCTTAAATTTAAAACTTAATAAATCTATCCAGCTTTAAAATGTTTTATTGTGATAGCATGCTAATACAATAAAACAAGCTCGATTTCTACAATCTATAAAATCTTCATATTCCCAAAAGGTGCCAGGTTCTTTTTGGGAAAATTCGCAAAAAGAACCTGGCACCTTTTGGGAATACTTTTGGTGATGACCGTAGCGGTCCTATTTGCTAATTATATTTAAATGTCTATTGAAACTGAGAATGATCTTTTAGCCCTTCGTAAAATTGGTCAAATTGTGGCGAACTGCCTTCAACATATGGCGACCCAACTTGAACCAGGTATTACTACTTCAGAGCTTGACGACATAGGACGAATTTTTCTTGAAAATCACGGGGCTAGATCAGCTCCAAAATTGACTTATAATTTCCCAGGAACAACTTGCATTAGTGTTAATGAAGAGGCCGCGCACGGTATTCCAAGTGCTAAGGTTTTAAATGCTGGCGACTTGGTTAATATTGATGTCTCTGCTGAACTAAGTGGGTACTTTGCAGACACAGGTGGGTCATTTATTATTCCTCCCGAATCAAGAATTAAAATAAATCTTTGTTTAGCGACTAAGCGTGCCTTAAATCTTGCTATAAATGAGGCCAGGGACGGATTTAAACTTAATCGTATTGGCAATGCTATTGAAAAAGAAGCACGTAGAAATAATCTTTCGATCATCGAAAATCTTGGCAGCCACGGGGTCGGTCGAGCGCTACATGAAGAGCCAGGATTTATTCCTAATTATTATGACCCAAAAGATCCTCGCATTTTACGAGAAAACCAAGTCATCACTATCGAGCCTTTTCTTTCAACGGGAGCTACTGAAGTTTTTGACACTGGTGATGGTTGGACATTGGCGACAAACAAACGTTTTTTAACTGCGCAGTATGAACACACTTTAGTTATCACTAAAGGCCTGCCGTTGATTATGACGTTGCCTAAATAGGCCATAATTATTAAAATTTTTAAATTGATAATGTACTAACTTTAAAAAAAAATCTTAAGTGACAGAGTTGTTAGTCTGTCTTAATCTTTTGTTTTTAGACCAGCATCATTTTGATCAATAAAGTCTTTGATCTCATCGGCAATAGCCAAAAGCTTAAGCCACTGCTCTTTGTATAGTGTCACTGGAAAGCGTCCCATCCCGTAAACAGATAAAGCCCCTTTTTCGCTGACTTTCATGGATAAAACACCCTTCGATGGTTTTTGAATTTTAAGTGCTGCGTTTTCAGCTCGTAAACGCTCAAGTTCCTTTTGCATATCGTCTGACATTAAACTCCCCTTTGGTATGTTCATTCTGCTCGCTTCAATCCATTATTTTACAACGAGCTGAAATCGAGATACATATAATTTTTATTAATAAACAGTAAACTAAAGAAGATATTATGTCAGTAAAATGCCATGTTCGAGTTAACAAAGATAAAATTTTAAATCTTTGGGAACAGCTGTCTCGTGAAAAGTTTCACTCTTCCAGTGATAAATCCAGGACTGCAGTTCGAAATCATTTGCCAGAATTAACCGATGCATTATGTGATGTCATAGAAACCGGTATTTTTGAAAAACCTAAGGAATTAGGGGAAATCCATGGTCGACAAAGATTTTCTTTTGGGGATTACACTCTTTCCGAAGTTTTAAATGAATATTGGCTTTTAAAAAATGTAATATTTGAAGAACTTGAAAGCGCACATGAAGTGTTGCTTAAAGATTTTAAATTAATTAACCGATTTTTTGAATCAGCTGCAACTGTGGCAGCCGTCGAGTTCTCTGAACTTCGTGAAAATGATTTAGGTAAAGCCACAAAACATTTGGAATCGAGTTACGAAGACATGGAGCGTTTTGTAGCTGTAGCGGCTCATGATCTAAGATCGCCGGCGTTGACAATTATTGGTTATACTGATTTGCTGCTGGATCATTTGTCACAAACTTCCGATGAAATAGTTCTGCCAATTCAAACTATTAGAAATATAGGGTCAAGAATGATCCAGTTGGTGGATCAGTTGCTAGATTATTCAAAAATCAGTAAGTCGGATATTGAGAAAAAATTTTTTCCACTTTCTAAATCAGCGATGGACGCAAAATCTAATCTTGAAAAAAATATTTCTGAATCTAATGCTGAAGTTGTAATTAATGATTTACCAGAAATTAATGGATGTCCTATTTTATTGACCCAACTTTTTCAAAATCTGATAGCCAATAGTCTAAAATTTAAATCTAATTCAAGACCCTGCGAAATTACAATCAGCAGCATTCAAGACAAGAATTTTATTAAAATTTTTATTAAAGATAACGGAATGGGTTTTGATCCGACATTAAATCGAGAAATCTTTGAGCCTTTCAAACGTGGAAACAACATCAAAAATATTAACGGCAGTGGGCTTGGATTAGCGACAGTTCAGAAAATCGTCGAACTTCATGGCGGTAAAATTTCAGCCATTGGACATAAGGGTGAGGGCGCTGAATTTATTATTGAGCTTCCCAAAAATGCCTATTATTGAATCTATATTAGGCAGACACCTTTAATGCACTCCTCAAGTTCTGTACAGACCCCGATGTGTCGACTACATCTGATCATATGAAAAGTTTATTTATAAAAAAAGATCTCAATCGATTGATCAGTGATGCTCAAGATTCCAACGCTGATGCTCATGGTGGCCCCCAACTTAAAAGAACATTAGGCGCATTCAATCTGACAACTTTAGGTGTTGGCGCGATTATCGGCGCCGGGATTTTTTCCCTAACGGGGACTGCAGCTGCTAATTACGCAGGCCCTGGGGTTGTTTACAGTTTCATTATTGGTGGAATTTTATGCACATTAGCAGGTCTATGTTATTCAGAATTAGCCGCAATGGTTCCGGTCTCTGGATCGGCCTACGCTTATACCTATGCGACCATGGGTGAATTTATAGCTTGGATCATAGGTTGGGATCTTGTGCTTGAATATGCTTTTGGGGCCGTCACTGTGGCCACATCATGGTCAGGCTATTTTATTTCACTTCTATCAAAAACCTTAGGAATTGGATTTCCAGATATCGTATTTCAATTCACCAAAGGACCTTGGGAGATGGCGACCCTTCCTTCGGGCGCTCAGTTACCAGGACTATGGAATTTACCGGCAACAGCCATTTGTCTTATCATGGCCGCGGTTCTTTACCGAGGTATGAAAGAAAGTGCCTTCGTTAATAACTTGATCGTGATCGCAAAAATTTTAATCATCATCACATTTATTGTTTTGGGGTGGGGTGTGATTGACTCAATGAATTGGATCGCAAATCCTTCGGCTTCGGGTCTATCAGCGCTGGTGCCGGCCTTCGGTCCTTCAGTTCGTGGTGGTGTTGAGTTCATGAGTTTTGGTTGGCCAGGGGTGCTAACTGGTGCGGGTGTTGTGTTTTTCTCTTACATTGGATTCGACGCTGTTTCGACGGCGGCCCAAGAAGCTAAGAATCCACAAAAGGATCTTCCAATTGGGATTTTGTGCTCCCTTTTAATTTGTACAGTTCTTTATATTTTAATGGCCCTAGTCTTAACGGGCGTTGTTCCTTATCAACAATTAGGTGTGCCAGATCCAATCGCTGTCGGAGTCGATCATATTGTGTCCCTTCGGGGTTGGTCCATCGGCGCACAGAAAACACTTTCATTTTTAGTTAAGTTTGGGGCCTTAGCGGGTCTTTCAAGTGTAGTTTTAGTCATGATGATGGGTAACACTCGTGTTTTATACGCGATGTCTAAAGATGGCCTTCTGCCATGGTTTTTAAAAGTGCATCCAAAATTTCAAACCCCACATATCGCCACAACAATCACTGGAATTTTTGCAGGTCTGTGTGCGGGTCTTATGCCCATGAGTTTAGTCGGTGAATTAGTTTCAATCGGGACCTTGCTTGCCTTTGTTCTTGTGTGCTTAGGGGTTCCCATTTTACGAATCACCAACCCGAATACTCCTCGTCCGTTTCGAACTCCATTTCATTGGCCCGTTTCAATCATCGGCGCTTTAGCCTGTTTGTGGGTGATGAGCGGACTTCCAACTGACACTTGGATTCGGCTATTTGTCTGGCTTGGCATTGGCTTTGTGATCTACTTTTCGTATTCGATTAAGCACTCAAAACTTAGAAGCCAGTCTTAATCTTAAGATTGGCTTTTTTATTCTTCATGGGATTTTATGAACTCCATAAAAAAGAAAATCTTTAATAAAGAGAGCTAGATAGAAGAAATTCCACAGATCCGGATTTAGGTGAGTAATGAAGCCCACCTGTGGGGCTGGATAAAAACTTTTTAGGGCGATACCATCTGACGCTTGAACCAAAACCAAATTCTACTTTTTCTAAGGATGAGATACCTGATTGTCTAAGCCACCCCGTACCGAATGTAATGTCCATAGGTCTTTTATTAAAGGCGTAGCTGATGTCCACACCAAATTCAGATTCAGAGGCGATACTTAAATCTTCATCTTGAAGTCCAATCAGGGTGGTATCGATAAAGCTATAGTTTAAGCCAAATTTGTAATTTGAATTTAAAGGTAAGTAGTTAAGTAAAAGTTGAAAAGCATTAATTCCTACGCCGATATCTAAGGCTTGAAGTGCGGGTTCAAGATCTTTTTTATCTAAATCGGATTGAAAAAAACTAAATCCAAAAGACCAAAAAAACTCTTCGCCCTTCCAAAAGTTGTATTTCAAATTCATGTTAAATCTATGAAGGTCTTCTGTGTAATATAATAAAACTGTTCCAAGCTCTACCCGGTTTGAAACGGCGTAAGTGAACGCAGATAAAAACAGACTGGTATTTAAATTTGCACCCACAGCTCTTTGAAAAGCAAATTTACCTTTAGGACGAGTCTGCGCTTCTGCCGAAATATGAGGTGTAAACCGATTGTTTCGAAAAGCTTCAGGTGAAGTTTTGGTTTGAACTGATTTTTTTTTGGTCGGTTTGTCCATCGCCGGATTGTCTTGAATCGTAAGACTTGCCGCCGTATTTTCATAATTTAAGCTGCGGATTTCAGCGTTAACGCTTGATGAAAACCCTAAAATTAATAAATAAAAGATTAAATTAATAAAGTTCATATTTTAATTATTAAAACGTAGTTAATGAACTTGGACAACATTTCTGGTCTGGGTTTTACTTTTACAAAGTTAACCAATACCACAGTCTTAATTAAAACCACCGCTACGGTGGTATAAAAACAGGCAAGTTCTCGTTTTGGTAAGATAGATTGTATAGGAAGTCACTTAAGTCTTAATAAATTACAACAGGACTGTTTAATAGTTTTTTTTTGAGATAAAAATAACCTCTATGAAAAATAATTTTTTTATTAAAATTCTTCTTATCTTATTTGCCTTAGGCTCTGTTTTTTTTATTTTATCATATATAAACTATACTCAAATACCAATTTTAGCTGAGTCAAAAATGTGTGAATGTGATCAAGCTTCAAAGGATCCGTATTCAAAGCCTTTAATTTACACTTATGGTCGCTTTAAGGGTCAGTGTGTGAGTAATTGTTTTCATAGATCAACACAATTTGTAATTTCTGAAACTCTTAAAAACAAAAGAAATGAAATTCAGATAGCCAATGTTTTTCATAATAATAAATTTTGGCGAGCTACGGTTGATGTAGATTCATTGAAAACAAGTGAAATTATTTTTGAAAAATTTGCTTGGAACATCAATCATGTTTCTATACGATTTGTTTTTAGTAAGCCTATTAGTCTTGAATCTCAAGATTTGTTATTGGGTCCAAAAAAAACAAAACTAATGGATTCATCCCTTGTTTTTTCTCCAGAAGCAGCTTTACCTAAAAATAAAATTTATAATCTTGTTGATGGGTTTATGGGACGATATGGCTTTATCTACAAAGCCTATTCTTTTGAGACCTATCGTAAAATTGCTAAACAATTAGATCATCCTTCTAAGATTTTACCATTAAATTTAGATTCAAAAGAATCTCAAGCGCTTTTCGTGGCTTCATTTTTAAAAGCCAATGAAAGGCCTTTACAAACATACCAATTAGTTTTTAATAATTGTGCCACCGCGAGCATCGATCTTATTTTAGATTCTAAAAAGCTTTTATTATCTAAAGGTTGGGATGTTTGGGATATTATTGATCCCTTAAGAGGTATTCCTTCCGATATTTATTTAGGAACTCTCAGAAGCCTTTATTGGTGGAATTTAATCGACGACAGATTAACTGAAGAACAATCAGAACCATCTAAATCTTAAAGCTTTAATTCAAAAGATCTGTTTGCTAATCGTGGCTACCCTCCTCAAAATCTATATTTGTTGTGAAATGATAACCTCCGCTACGGTGGTATAAATAGAGGCATTTATGATCTTCCAAAAGACTCATATCCAACTTGCCACTTCAAGCTTGTCTTAGCTTAAAAATTGTCCTATAAAAATCAAATACCTATTTGGGCCCCAAAGTTCTTTGAATTATCAAAGACGCCTTTAGCAGGAACGGAGATACAATGAATGCGAAGTTAAAGTCCCACAGTGGGGCTAAAAAGCGTTTTCGTCTGAAACCAGACGGAAAAATCAAACGCAAAAAGCGTGGATTAAGACATATTCTAGAAAACAAGTCTTCAAATCGTAAGCGCCATCTGACAATGATGACTCTTGTTGATAAGACTCAAGAAAAAACCATCAGAACATTGCTTTTAGGGTAGGTGAAAGATGAGAGTTAAACGTGGTACCGTTGCCAAAAAACGTAGAAAGAAGGTTTTAGAACGCGCGAGTGGATATTACTCGGCGGGTAGTCGCCTATTTACAATTGCAAAAGCAATTCAAGATAGAGCATTAGTTTTTGCTTATAGAGACAGAAAAGTTAAAAAAAGAGAATTCAGAAAACTTTGGATTCAACGAATTAACGCTGCAACTCGCTTAAGTGATATGTCTTACAGTCAATTCATGGGTGGACTTAAAGTTTTAGGGATTACATTAGACCGTAAAGTTTTATCTGACATGGCCATCTTTGATGCCGCTTCGTTTGCATCTTTGGTTGATCAAGTGAAAACAACTAAGTCGAATTCTAATTCGTCTCAAGTGACCAACTAAATTAATCAAATTCAATTTTGAAATTCAAGGCTCAAGTGACGATTCACTTGAGTTTTTTTTTGGAACTGAATCTTGTTCCTAGGCTTACTTCGATCTTTGCATAATTTTTTACTTAGGTATTAAATTAGATTTTACATATACATTATGATTAATTTTTAATAATCTTATAAAAATTATAATCAACAGGACGAGTGTAAAGCGTGAGTTCAGAAGACCCAAAATTTGAATCCAGAAAAAAAGACCATATTGTCCAATCTTTAAACGAGCACAATCAAGTAGGATTAAGTCCTTCTGATGAAATTCGGCTTTTTCATAAAGCTATGCCAGAGATTAATTTTGAAGATATCAGTTTAAAAACTAAAATTTTTTCTAAAGAGATGTCCTCAAGTAAAACAAAGTCTACTGCCGGCCAAAGTATAGAACTTTCGTCGCCAATCTTTGTCAGCTCCATGACCGCAGGACACGAGCAAGGTGAAAAAATCAATTACAATTTAGCTAAAGCGTGTGCTGAAAAAAATTGGCTTTTCGCAGTGGGCTCGCAAAGAAAACAGCTTGCGGATTCAAAAAAAAATTTAGAATGGGCTCAAATCTTAAAAGACTTTCCAAAATTAAATACTGTGGGCAATTTGGGTTTAGCCCAACTTATTTCTCATGGCCCAGATAAAGCGCTAAAGCTTGTTGAATCATTAAAAGCCAAGGCTTTATTTATTCACTGCAATCCGCTTCAAGAAGTATTGCAAGCGGAAGGCACTCCTCAATTTAAAAATGGTTTTAAAGTTTTAAAAGAACTTTGTGAACTAAGCCCTGTGCCAATCATTTTAAAAGAGACCGGCTGTGGTTTCGATAAAGGCACTTTAAAAAAGCTTTCGCTTATTAAAAAACTCTACGCCGTTGATGTATCAGGTTTTGGCGGCACCCATTGGGGCCGGATTGAAGGCCAAAGAAATTTAGCCACATCAGCTTTAGATTCAGATACAAGTTCAAGAATTAATAATAATGGTAAAAATAAGAAAACTAAAAATAATCTTAGGATCGAACAGCTTAACCTCGATGATGCAGAATCTAAAATTTCTAATTTAGATAAATTTATTCTAGCCAGTCAAACCTATGCCTTCTGGGGCATTTCAACTGCTGAGTCTTTAAGTTATTGTGCTGAGATTTTAAATAAGCCTAATGCTAAAACTAAATACTGGGCGTCTGGTGGCATTCGTTCGGGATTAGATGTTGTAACATGCTTATCCATGGGGGCTGAAATGGTGGGTGTAGCTCAGCCAATCTTGAAGCATGTTTTAGAGGGTTATGACAGTCTTATTCAGTACATGGATTTATTAGAGTTTGAGACTAAAATTGGGTTATTCTGTACCGGAAATATAGACATTAACTCATGTCATAAGGACGCCAGATGGGAATGGAAGTAGCGAATCCTTTTGAGGGATTCTCGAAGCTAAATAGAAAACAAAGATTTCAAAAGCTAATGGATCTGGGTTATTTAGATAAAGACGATCTAAAGTTACTTGGCCTGTCTAGTTTTATTACTCCGGATTTAGCAGAAAAATTTATTGAAAATTCTTTGGGTTACTTTCCTATGCCTTTTGGGATAGCAACTAATTTTAATATTGATGGCAAAGAGTTTCCGATCCCAATGGTCGTCGAAGAGACTTCAATCATCGCAGCCGCTAGTAAAACGGCAAAGTGGGTGAAGTCCGCTGGTGGTATCAGAACTTCGATGCTAGGGCATTTAGGGATTGGGCAAATTCAATTTGCAAAATTATCAGATCCAAATAAATTTAAAAATTCGATTCAAGATCAATTTGATTCCATTATTAAAATGGCCAATGACATTCCTGCTCATGGTTTAGTTAAACGCGGGGGCGGAGTTAAAAATATTAATATTAGAGTTTTAGATCGTCCTGATGGTAAGAAAATGGGTGTCGTCCACGTCGAAGTTAAAACCTGCGACGCCATGGGCGCCAACATCATTAATCAAATTTGTGAATACCTGTCTGAGCCATTGGAAAAAATAAGTAACGAAAAAGTGACGATGTGTATTTTAAGTAATTTGACAGATACACGTTTAGTTAAAGCCGAAGTGGAAATGTTTGGAATCAAACAGGAACTGGGCGAAAAAATTCAAGAGGCTTCACTGTTTTCGTTGATTGATCCCTACAGGGCTGCGACCAACAACAAAGGCGTCTTAAATGGGATTGATCCCATTTTGATTGCCACAGGAAATGACTGGCGCGCCGTGGAAGCTGGGGTGCATGCTTATGCGGCCCTTGATGGACATTATAAATCCATTACTCAATGGACCTATGAAGTTCAAAGTAAAAAACTTCTAGGGACCTTAATAGCTCCTATTTCTGTGGGCACAGTGGGTGGGGTTACGGCTCTTCACCCGTTTGCTCGCATGTCGATTAAAATGTTGGGTGTGAAGTCGGCTGATGATTTATCCAGAATCTGCGCATCAGTTGGATTAGTGCAAAATCTGGGGGCCTTAAGGGCCTTGTCTACAGTTGGAATAATAGAAGGACACATGAAGCTTCACATAAAGAACTTAGCTCTAAGTGCAGGCGCCCAAGAGTCTGAAGCTGTTGCTGTTCAAAGTCGACTAGAAGAGATTTTAAAAGCCACTCGTCGGATTTCACTTTCGAACGCCATAGACGTATTGAACGAACTTCGCCGCCGGGACCCCATTGAAGATAAGAATTCCTAGTAAAACTTTTTTGTGGGGCGAGTATAGTGCTCTTATTGGTGGATCTGCTGGGGTTTTAACGACTCTGCCGTATTTCGAATTTAATTTTGAATTTTCAGAGATTATGAAATCTGATTCGTTACAAAATAATATTACGACTTTGTTTCATCCCGAATCACCAGCTGGTCTAAGTTTAAAAGATTTAAATTTTAACGAGCTAGAAAAAACAAAACCTACTTTTAACGAAAAAATTTTATTTAACGAATTTAGTTTTTTTGATCCGCACGATTTAAAAGGCGGATTCGGTCGCTCTACAGCCGAATATATTGTTACCAGTATGTTAATTTCTAATAATTTAAAGTCTTACTCTGCAATGGTAGATAGCAAAAACATTCAAACTTTTTTTGATTTTTCTAAAAAACTTTGGACGAATTACAAATCTTTATTTAAACCCAGTCAAAATAAACCAAGTGGATATGATCTTTTGGCTCAGGCCATGAATATAGATTTCGTTGATAGTCCAATTCAGGTTTTAAATATGAGCTCGTCAACATCAAACCCATCTGAAAATTCAAATTCAAGACTTACATTAATTGAAATCAAGAACGAAGAACTAGAGATATTAAATTCTCCGATGTATATAGATTTAAATGTTTTAATTTTTAAAACAAATACGAAAATTAAAACTCATGAGCATTTAGAATCTTTAAGCCTATCCAATCTTCAGGATCTAAAATCTTTAAGCGAAAAAGTGACAACGTCGTACTTAAAAAAAGTCCGATCGGATTTTATCAAAGATTTAAAATTTTTTGATTGCGCCTTAAAAGATTTAAACTATCAGCACATTGAAAGTGTAGCGACCTGTCAAAAAATATCTTCACTAGAGGGAGTCTTGCATGCACGAGGATGTGGCGCATTAGGTGCAGATGTGATTGCAGTGTTTTACCAAGCTCAGCCAGCGGAAAAATTGATTTCACGAATTCTAAAGACTTCAAATTTAATATTTATTGCCGATGTGATGGGAATTGATTAGGGTTTTAAAATATGAAAAATGCCCAATGGAAAAGTACAGCGCCGTCTAATATTGCTTTGATTAAATATATGGGAAAAGTCCCTGGGGCTTTAAATCAAACAGTCAATCCCACATTATCTTACACGCTGAAGCACTTGTTATCTGAAGTAGAATTAGAAATTAGTCCCGATGACCATGATCATTTCGAACTGATGCCGAATTCGAATTTAGTTCTTGGTGGTCCGCAAGAAAAAAGATTTTTAAGCTTCTTAAAACAAATAAAAACTAAATTTAATTGCGATCAAAATTTTATTGTGCGCTCAAAAAATAATTTTCCAAGTGACTGTGGGCTTGCAAGCTCTGCCAGTAGCTTCGCTGCTTTAACTTCAGCTACAGTTAAGGCGATATGTGATCTTCAAGAAAAAGCGCCTTTATCTGTACAGCAGATGGCCCTAATCAGTAGGGAAGGATCTGGTTCATCATGTCGATCATTTTTTAGTCCGTGGGGATTTTGGAGCGAAGATTCAGTCAGTGATTTAGCCCTGCCTTATTCCCAACTACATCATATGGTTTTTGTTGTAAGTAAAAGTATTAAAAAAGTAAGCTCTAGTGAAGCTCATAAAAGGGTTGTCACAAGTGCCTTGTTTGAAGGTCGTCCTCAGCGTGCAAGATTAAGGTTGGGACAGTTAGTCGCAGCCTTTCAAACAAAAGATTGGCCAAAGGCGTATGAAATCTGTTGGACTGAGTTTTGGGATATGCATGCTTTGTTTGAAACGTCGACGCCTAGTTTTGGATATATTTTACCTGAAACCATGGAGATTCTAAATTGGATCAGGGACTTTTGGAAAATGATAGGGGACGGACCCATTGTGACCATGGACGCAGGTCCAAACATACATTTTTTATTTAGACCTGATCAAAAAGAAATGATGGAAAATTTTAATACAAAGTGGGCGTCTAAATATCAGATTATTAAAAATTAATTTATATTTTTAAATTATAAAAATAAATTTTAGAATTAACTCAGAATATATCTAGCATGGGAATTATGGACTCTTTTAAAAAATCACTTTATGCTAAATGTATTTTATCTGGTGAACATGCAGTTCTTCGTGGGTCACCGGCCTTAGTGTTTCCCTTAAAAAAATATGCTATTGAAATGAATTATAAAAATTCAGATCAGTACTTTGATTGTAAATTTTCTGGACCCCATGGGGATCCTTTAAAGTTTTTATTTTGGGGTTTATTAGAAGAAGGTTTAAAACGTGTAGAAAAAAACAGGTCCCATTTGTTTGGTGAAATGGAGCTTTGCAGTTACTTGCCGTTAGGTGGAGGACTGGGGGCGTCGGCGGCCTTATGTGTAGGTGTCGGTGTGTTTTTGAACAAGATGGGTTTTATTGAAGACTCTAAATTGTTTGAATTTTGTCGAAGCTTAGAGGATCAATTTCACGGCGAAAGCAGTGGGGTAGATATCGCGATTTCATTTTTTGAACAGCCCATGATTTATATTCGAGATAAAGAAAGTGAACTTTTTAAACCTGAATGGCGTCCTAAAATCTATTTATATTATAGCGGAAAAAAAGGGGTGACATCTGAATGTGTAAATAAAGTGAAAGCGCTAAAATCGACAAAACCTAATGTGTTTTCAAAGCTAGACAGCCAAATGAGGGATTCCGTCGAATTATGTATAAAGTCGTTATCCATGAAAGAATCACGCGAGTCTTTTGATTTATTACGTCAAGGTTTAAAGTTGGGGCAAGACTGCTTTGATCAGTGGGATTTGGTTCCCACGGTTGTTGAAGACGCTTTACAAAAGTTAGAGTTAGGTGGTGCTATCCAAAGTAAGCTTACGGGTTCGGGTGGGGGCGGCTACATTCTGTCATTATGGGATAAGATTCCACCGAAAGAATTATTAGATCAAATGGTCGAGCTTCAGTTTTAATTTAGAGTTAAGCTAGACCCATGCCTGCTCAATCTCATTTTTTAAGATGCTAATGATTGACGTATTTTAAAAATCCTTTTTAAAATTATACATGAAGCAAAATTTTATAATTTTCTATGCTGTAAATCGTAAGATCAAAATTTGTTTAAACTTTGTGTTGTGTTTAAGTTTAATCTTTTCACAAACAGTTTTTGCCAAAAATAAAGTTGTAAAAAATAATGCTGTAAAGCAGGGGTTTCAGCGTAGAAGTTTTAATCCGAATGATGTTAAACGATTAAATCAACTTTCGAACAGCCATCAATTAGCCCGAAGTTATTTAAAAATTAAAGACGCTCATCCTGATCTTGTTTTAGAATCTAAAAAATTATTAGAACAAAAAGCATTTAAAATTTCAAAAGTAAAATTAAAAGACTCGAAGCTTATATTCAAATATAAAGCCAAAGATTACATGATTGAATACATTCAAGATGGCAAATATAAAATTGGATCTGATATCATTGATTTTAATCAAAAAGATTTGGGTGCTTCTAAAATTAAATTTAAAACATCAAGAAATGTCATAAATTATATTATTCCACAGGCCGACGCATTTCTTCCTGCCATTCCTATGGGTATTTGGTATTTTGGTGGAATCCTTTTGGGTGTGGTAGTCGCTTCGGGCTGTTTAAATATTTCTGTGACTTCTTTTTTTGGAAAAGATGCAGTTCCAGATGCTAAATTTCTAGATAATACATTTATAGCCAGAGAATTTAGAAATCTAAGGCGAAAACTTAAATTAGAAGATGTGGGTTGTTCGGCTAATGCAGAATCTATTATTGATGAAAATTTAGATGCAGACTCTGTTTTTAAGCAGGCTTGCGCTATCAAAAAACAGGGTAAAAATCCTATGGAAGAGTTTACCGATTCGCCTGAAAAATACGAGTTTCGAGCGTGTTTTGACGACTCCTGTTCAAAACCTCTAGGACAAATTTATTTTAATCAGTTAGATGAATTAAATAGAAATATGCTTCAAGGTTTTATTGAAGATGAAAACTTTATGAGTCGTATCTGTCAGCCTAGAAGTTCTGGAACTAATAATCCGTATTTGTCGCCCGCTGAAACCCAAGGTGTAGATTAAGCTCTTTTTACAACAAATAAAAAACTAATATAAATTAACTGAGCCTCGGCTTTATATTTATCAAACTATTTTCCATACTGATTAAAAAGTCTGACTGCTAAGTTTTGCATGTAGGAAGCGTCACCTGCAGTTATTCCAGCAGGTGGTGGAAATCCGACGGGGCTGGATGAAAAAATTGAAATATAAAGAGAACACGCCATTAAATATGAACTTAGCTTTGAAGAGTGAATTGGATCTCTAAAAAGTAAACTTCCATAATCAGTATAGGCTTCCATTTGTCCAAGACCTGTAGGAGTGTACTCCATACTGAATTTATTAGCTTGCTCTAAGTAAGCTGAATGTGCATTTCTTGAGTATCCGTAAATTCCTTTTGTAGCATTTGTGCTGTCCGTTCCCCAAATACCAAAAAGCATTGGCTTTCCACCTTTGGCACGAATTGATGAATTATAATTAGAAACCTGATTTTCAAATTCAATCAGTGCGGCTGTACTTAAAATGTCATTTGTGTGGCCTTGAAAAACAACTACATCAAAATTATTATTTGCGATTAATTGTTTGCCACTTATACTAATCCCAAGATCTTTGTTCCACTTTACGGTACTCCAAAGATAAGTTAGATTTTTTCCGCCAGCAAAATGAGTTGTAATCACAGCATTTTTATTGTTAGCACTAATCATATTTTTTAAAAAATTCACGGTGTATCGATTTGCATCTGAATAGATATAACTGTTTCCCATAAGAAGGATTTTTGTTTGGGCGTAAGCTGTTATGCTTGAAAAAAATAAGAATAAAACTACTATCAACTGATTTTTAAAAACTTTTTTCATATCACCCTCTATTTATTATTTATGTTATATTTTATATTGTTTAAACTAATCGGAGTATTCAAAATAAAGTTTAATGTAAGTACTCTGCTCATTGTATTATTGTTGTATTTGATAAATTTATTTATTCAAAATTCTCAGTGCGGGACGGAATCGCTTCACATTTCACATAGGTACAGGTTTATTTTTTTTCTCGTGTCCATATCAGAATATTCGGTTGAGTTTTAGAGTTTTAAGTACTAGAACTAAAAAATCCTAAAATTACATCTTAGGGCCTTTAGCTCAGTTGGGAGAGCGCAAGCATGGCATGTTTGAGGTCGCAGGTTCGATCCCTGTAAGGTCCACCATAGCGCTATAAGTTATTCAAATGTCTGCCAAAAGCAGAAATAAATTTTTAATTTCTAAATTACAATTTTCTTTACTTAGCTCACTCACCTCGATATTAAGAAATAGGGATTTTTTTGTATTGAGGGGATTATGTTAAATTTCACTTTTAAATTCATTTTCTTGTTTCTAGTAACAATATTTTTTTCAAGCAGTTTAATTGTTTCGGTCGCTTCGGCTAATACTGGAAAACCTAATTCTACTGTTCCAAGTTCAGCTGAAAATAATGCTGATGACGAATCAGACATTGGTGACGTTGGAAGCAATGCGGCTCTTGAAGTTGCCAAAGCAGAAGCCCAAGCTGAAAGCAAAAAAAAGAATCAACCAAAGCTAAGTTCTTTTCTTTTTCAACTAGATTCGGCCTTCAATATCAGTCTTGGTGTCGAAAGAAATAACAATGATACTTATCTGATCATCGAAATGGATCATAATCCCTCTAGAAACGAGTTTGTTTTTAGATATGACACTGTTGCACCCGGACGAATAACTTCATTAGTTGTTTTAAAGAGCCAAGCTTTTGGTTTTAACAATAAACCAGTTGCTGTTTTACCAATGATAGAAATTGAATCGCCAAACAATAGCTCCGCAAAATTTATTGTGGATTCAAAAAATCAACGCACTCATCAAAGAGTTAATTTATCGAAAGTCTTAAGAGATCTATATGCTAAAAGCCTACTTTTAAGTTTAGACGGAAAAAGTCATAATCCAGAATATATTGAAGAAATTAATATTTTAACTTTAAGGCCTATTTCCGAAGAAAAATTGGCTACAGAGTTTTATGAAATAAAAATCCCTTTTAGAACTTTTAAAGAAGACCAAGTGATTCAAATCTTTGGTAGTGAGCCTTTAGCCGAACTCAGCGAACCGGCTGAATTTAAGATCGGCGAACAGATTAAGCTTAAACCAAATTTTAAAATTCCTCACAGATCCAAATCCACCCAATGGATTATTAAACCGACACAAAATTCTGGGGATTATTTGGTTTACGAATTGATTGAAAATCCAAAACTTGGGGATCAATACACTATTCCCTCGATAGCAGAAAATGTAGATCGTGTTCTACCAAAAACTAAAAATGGACAGCTTTGGGTCAAAGTGGCTCAGACAAGTTCAAGTATTACTTACAAACTACGAAATCCAAATACAAAATTAAATCCTTCAATTTTGTATCGTTATATTAAAACTTTTATAACCTCAGTTGATAAGGAAATACAGAGCGGCTCTGCGCCGGCATCAGCAGTCATCAAGTCTTTACCACTGATCCCAATAAAAATTCTGGATAACAGGGTTGCTGAAGTTGCTAACTCTATTTTATCCATCAACCCAACTAACCCACTGGAGCAGATTCTTGAAGTATTAATTAACGAGCAAGATCATACTTTGAATTCAGAAATCGAAACTGAAGCTTCAAGCTGCACTGTTTATTTAAAATAATTTTTTAAACTCTTCGAATATAAATTTTGAGATTTCCAACTGGGGCATCATATCCTGATCTGTGTTCGTAATTCACAATCAAAGGTAAAAATACGGAATTCACTTTTCCAGTAGGTCGGCGATTTAGACCACGTCCTATCCATTCCCCTAATAAAATATCGATTTTGTTTAAACGTCTGATTTCAATAATATCTTCTAATTCATCGCCTTCAAAATAAGATTGCGTAAATAAATTTTGAAAACCTGGCTTCATGACTGATAAGTGAAAATGAGATGTTCTTTTAAAATGAATATCTTGTGGGTCTAAGGGATAATATTTTGGTTTAATGGTTTTGAATGAAAAGCGTCCTTGGTTATCGGTCCTAACGATGCCTCTGTATTGAAATCCAGGATCTAAATTTAATATAGGTTTGTTAAGAAAATTAATATTGGGATCTTCGGAATGATTATAATGTCCTTGATCGTCTGCCTGCCATAGATAAACTTGAGAGTTGGGGACAGGTACGCAGTTTTCGTCAACAACTTGACCTTCTAAATATAATTTTTGACCTAAGGCCAATTCAGATTGACCAGAAATAGATGTCAGATCCGCATCGCTATCATTTGAAATAATGTAAGGATGGCCTTCATCAAGACTTTTAAATGGAAAATCATCAGGTATAAAAGGACCTGGTGTTTGGCCTGGTGTTTGGCCTGGTGTTGAAACACAAATAGTGGCTTTAGCCATTTTCGAATGAGTTAAAAGTAATGTTGCTGGTGCTAGGTGAAGTAAAGAATGAAGTAATGTTCGCCTATCGATTAAATTTGGTAAGATGACTTTTTTATTTTTAGTCTGATCCATGTTTCCCCCGGGTTCTAAGTTTCCTTAAAAAGAATAGGGCTGATTTAAACATGAGTACAATATATTTTAATCCTCTTTATCATAGTCTAAATTTATGATTAGTGTATTTTCATTAAATTCTTTAATATTTCGTCTAACTAATCAAAGATTTGATATCAGTTTCAATCTGTTCAGGTGATGTCAAGGATGAAAATCGATTGACCACACGTCCGTCCTTGGCCACTAAGAACCTCTTGATTTTTAAACTGATTGCAGGGGAATCCCAAGATAACCAATCCACGGTCTTTATAAGTCTGATTTAGTTTTTCAAGTCCTTCGTATTGGGGTGTGAAACCACACTTGGAAGCCACGTTTACAATCAGCAAAGTTTTGCCTTTTAAATCTATTAAGGGAAAGTCATTGTTTGTTCCATCTTTAACTACATAATCATACACATTGTTCATATTCGTGATTATGGATTCTATCGAAAATACAAAGCAATACTAATATTATGACTTTTTACGAGATGAGTTCGCTCTGAAGCTTTTAATCAATTTTGTAAAATTAAATGAATTCGATTTTTAATATCGTAATATATTCGTCGCCTTTGGGCTTCTTAACTAAAACCTCATCGCCTGCTTTTTTTCCAAGTAAGGCTTTAGAAATAGGGCTTCTCCAACTGATTTTATTGCCTTCAGTGTCGATTTCGTCTTCACCGACAATCTGGTACGTTTTTGTGATGCTGTCTCCAGATTTAATAAGATCCGATTGAATCGTAACCGTCGCGCCGAAAACTATAACTTGAGATTTTATTTTTTCAGGATCCACGATTTCAGCAATGTCCATACGGTCTCTTAAAAAGCGAAGTCTACTGTCAATTTCTCGAAGTCTTTTTTTACCATATTGATAATCTGCATTTTCACTTCTGTCCCCATTACTGGCAGCCCAAGACACAACGTCTACAACCTTGGGTCTGTCTTTATAAAATAAAAACTCGGCCTCGGATTTAAGTTTTTCAAAACCTTTTCGAGTGATGTAATTTTTTGTTTCCACAAAACTATTTCTTTAACTTTAAATCTTTTAAAGCACCGAAAGGATTGTTGGTCATAGCGGGTTGATGTCTTAGATTTCCACTACTATTAGAATTTCGATTTGAAGACGCCTGCGCTCCATAACTTACATTTCTGGTTTCAGATCTTGATGATTTTTGCGCAGATTCTCCGGCGGATATGACTTCGGTTGATCCCGAAGAGGAAGTTGATTTTAAAGAAAGAGCTATTCGCTTACGTTCAATATCGACTTCCACTACACGAGCCTTGACCTCTTGACCGACTTTCAAAATCTCTAAGGCATTTTCAACAAACTTATCTGACATTTGGCTGACGTGGATTAAACCATTTTCTTTAATTCCAATATCTACAAAAGCTCCAAATTGTGTGATGTTGGTCACAATTCCAGGATAGTATTGACCTACTTTCAAATCTTTAATTTCAGACATATCTGTTCGAAATTCAAAAGATACAAATTCAGTTCTAGGATCTTGGCTAGGGGATTCTAAAGATTTAACAATATCAGTATGTGTGAAATCCCCAAGTTTCTTTTTAATTTCAGAATCTTTTTTAAATTCTTGGATTAAACTTTTGTCTTTAACAAAATCGTGGGTCGACACTTTTCTGGCTTTGCACCAGTCTAATAAAATTGGATATTTTTCTGGGTGAATAAAGGTCGCGTCTAATGGATTTACGCCGTCATATATACGTAAGAAACCCGCGCACTGTTCAAAAATCTTTTCTGAAAAACGTGACACCTTCAAAAGATCCTCACGTTTTTTAAATCCACCAGATTTTTCTCTCAACTTCACAATATTGTCAGCTAAAGTTGGGCCGATGCCCGACACATAAGATAGAAGTGGACTGGACGCCGTATTTAAATCTACACCGACAAAGTTCACACAATTTTCTACCACTTGAGTTAAAGTTTTTTTAAGCTTGGACGCATTCACATCGTGCTGGTATTGACCCACACCAATAGACTTAGGATCAATCTTAACAAGTTCTGCCAAAGGATCCTGAAAGCGACGCGCTATACTCACAGCCCCTCTGACAGTTATGTCTTTATCTGGAAATTCTTTTCTGGCGATCTCACTGGCTGAATAGATACTGGCCCCATCTTCATTGACTAACATCGCTTGAACAAGACCCTTTTTAACTTGGTCCACATGCTCTCTTAGAAATTGTAATGTTTCCCGTCCAAAAGTTCCATTGCCGACAGCAATGTACTTGATGTCTAATTTTTCTAAGGCCATTTCTAGGGCAGCCTTAGATCCTTTGACATCATTCTGGGGTTGGAATGGATAAACAACAGTATCTACTAAAAAATTGCCATTTTTATCAATAATGGCAATTTTGCATCCAGATCTAACTCCAGGATCAATTCCCATGACGGCTTTTTGTCCCAAGTAAGGTTGCAAAAGTAAGTTTTTTAAATTCACACCAAAGACATCAATTGCAGAATCATCTGCAACAGTTTTTAGATCCCCTTTGATTTCTAAATCTAGACTGGCAAGTAGACCATACTTGTAGGCTTTTTTAATACTTAGATCTAATTCTGCCATTGATCCCGCATTAGGTGACATCAATTCAAGTTTTAAAAGTCTATTTTTAATTGAAGCCAAAGCTTGAGCTTCATTATAGTCCACATCAACTTTTAAGATATTTAAAAGTTGACCACGTCTCATGGCTAAAAAGCGATGACTGTTTTTTGGATTTTTAAGGTCAGATACGTTTTGTTCAAATTCAAAATAATCTTTAAATTTATCAAAGTCGGATTCTTTTTCAGCGTCTTTTTTCTTTTCAGATTTTAATTTTGCATTTTGCCAAAAGTCTTTTCTTAAAAGCTCTTTAACATCGACATTGTGGGTGATCTCTTCGGTGATAATATTCATAGCCCCTTCAAGGGCCAATTGAAACGTCTCGATTTTATGTTCCTTGTTGATAAACTTTGTCCCAAATTCTTTTTCTAAATCTTTTATGGATTTTGGATTTGTTTTTAAAAGTAGTGCCAAAGGTTCAAGACCTGCGTCTTTGGCTTTTTGTCCTTTTGTTTTCACTTTACTTTTAAATGGCGCATAAATGTCTTCAAGCTGATTTAATGTCTCTGCTTTTAAAATTAAAGATTCAAGATCTTTCGTCAGTGAATCTTGTTTTTTAATACTTTCAATAATGAAAGCACGACGGGTTTCGAGTTCAATAAAAGCATGATAGCCCTCTTGGATTTGTCCAATCTGAACCTCATCCAAACCACCAGTGGCTTCTTTTCTGTACCTGGAAATAAATGGAATTGTACTTTTATCTTCAATCAGAAGTTTTAAAACCACTTCTGTTTTTTGATTTGGTATAGAAAGTTGTCTTGATATAAAATTAATGGCGAAAGAATTTAAACTCATAAATATTTCCTATACAAATCCTAATTGTTAATTTTTACTTCAATTTCAAGGTTAAACCAGTATTTATAAGTTTAACAAAGACATTATGTTTAAATTTATCTTAGTAAAGATATTAGATACGTTACACAAATATGTGTCAAAGGTATCTCTGTCTTGATTCTTATCGTAATATAATTTTATGAAAGAATTAATTATTGTACGTCACGGCATCGCTGAGAACAGAGACGATTTTGCTAAAACTGGTCAGCCTGATTCCAAGCGCCCATTAACTGCGGATGGTAAAATAAAAATTAAAAAAATTTCTAATTGGTTGAAGACACAAATAAAAGGCGAGTTGGATTTAATTGTTGACAGCCCACTTTTAAGATCAAAACAAACACTTGATTTATTAAAATTAGACCTGAAATTCAACATGTCATTAAATATGGCTGAATTAAATCCTGACGTAAGCTCTTATGTATTATTAGATAAAATATTAAGTTTAAAAAAAATAGAGTTCTTGTTGTTGGTCACGAGCCACAGTTGTCCTCTTTAATTCAGCATTTACTTGGTCAAGAAAATCAAAAAATAAGTACGTTTGAACTCAGAAAAGGTAGTGTAGTCTGTTTTAGGTTCAAGCCTCATCCAATTCTTTATTGGTTTGTCAGTCCTAGAAATATTATCTAGTATTGAATTCTGCTTAATGATGTAGCTTAAATGCTCAGTTTAAATATTTAGATCTATAATTTAGTTTGAAATTAATTTTAAATACGTGGACTAAGATGATATGTAATGTTTAAAAATTGCGTCATTACCTAGTTTTTTTTATTAATCATTTTGACCAATGATTTTTTACTGGGTAACAAAAGTGACTTAAATTGTAATTTAAGTAGATATCAGTATTTTTAAGATTTTTAATACTGAATTCCTGAGGGGGAAACTTAATGCGAAAAAATTTACATAAAATTCATTTTTTAATTTTTTTAATCACTTATATAAGCCTGTTTAATCCTGCTTTGGCATTAAGTTATCCGCCATTTGATAAAATTAGTTGCACGCCCACTCTTAAATTCGTCGATGAAAATCATGTTGTTTCGTACTCTACATTTCCAATCGAAATTGAATTGAGTGAGTCTTACGATTCAGCTTGGGACCTGCGAGTTTACGAGATAACAGAAAATCCAACGGATAAAGTTTTACAAGAAGAAAAAAAAATAATCTCAAAAAATATATTTGGTTCAATCATGGATCCTGATGTCCTTGCGATGGCTAATTTTGTATTTGAAGTTCCACAGAAAAATATTTTTTCTTACCGTCACTTCGAACTTTTCAAGACTGGAGACGAAGCTACAAGCACATACTTAATCCAAGTCTTTTCTAAAGTTAATGATAAAGTGGAATCTTTGGGTAACTTATTTGTATTCGGTTGGGGTTCTGGAAAGTGTGAGTAAATTTATATTTATAATTATTATTTTAAAATTCAGTTCTTATGTTTTTGCTGAAGATAAAAATTGTTTTCACGATGATAATAATCTGAGATGTGTTAAATATATTAAAAATTATGACGGCGATACTATTACTTTTAATATTAGTAACGTTCACCCATTGTTAGGAAAAAAAATCAATGTGCGTGTCTTAGGTATTGATACTCCTGAATTAAAAACATTGAATGTTTGTGAAAAAGACAAAGCACGTTCTGCAAAGAAGTTAGTCAATACCCTTTTAAAGAAAGCTAATAGAATTGATCTTGAGAACATAAAGCGTGATAAATATTTTCGGATTCTGGCCGATATTAAATTTGATGGAAAATCTTTAAAAGAAATCTTAATTAAAAATAATTTGGCCTATGGCTATTTTGGAAAGGCTAAAATTACACAAAATTGGTGCAGTTCGAATCGACAGACAGCCACAAAAAAATAGTTTTTTTGATTTCGTCGATATATTTAAATTATTCAAAAGGTTTGTTTATGCAATCAGGTGTTAGTGTTCATGATCTTCTGACATCATCCTTTTTCTTTTTAGTTGCAACATGTGTCGCCGTTCCTATTTTTAAAAAAATGGGACTAGGTTCTGTTTTAGGTTATTTGTTTGCTGGTCTTATTGTTGGGCCTTTCGGATTAAAGTTATTCAACGATCCTAAATCCATAATTCACTTTGCTGAGATTGGTGTTGTTTTTTTATTATTTATTATAGGTTTGGAACTTAATCTAACAAAACTTTGGTCCATAAGACGACATGTATTCGGATTAGGTGGTTTTCAGGTCATAATTACAGGCTTTGCCTTGGCGCTATTTCTTTATTTTGGATTTAAGCAATTTGGATTTGAAGATTTAAACTGGAAGGTTTTGATTTTATTAGGTTTTACTTTATCTCTTTCATCGACTGCTTTTGCGGTTCAAATGATGAAAGAAAAAAACGAACTTCAAACTCCATATGGTCAGTCCGCATTTGCGGTGTTACTTTTTCAAGATTTGGCTGCTATACCCCTGATCGCTATAGTTCCTTTTTTAGTTGTACAGAGTTCTAATTCTGTAGACAATTATATTGTACCTGCTATCAAGGCCTTTTTTGTTATTGCTTTGGTCATTGTTTTGGGACGTTTTTTATTAAAATATCTTCTTCGTATTATTGCCCAATCAAAGGTAAAAGAGGTTTTTACAGCAGCAAGTTTACTGGTAGTTATTGGAGTCTCATTGTTAATGGAAAGCGTAGGTCTATCTATGGCTTTGGGGGCTTTTTTGTCTGGAGTGATTTTAGCTGATTCTGAATACCGACACGAATTAGAGGCTGATATAGAACCTTTTAAGGGTTTGCTATTGGGTTTGTTTTTCATGGCCGTAGGAATGAATATCAATTTAAATCTGTTCTTAGTTAATCCTTTAATTATTATTCTAGTCACATTAGCTTTAATGGCTGTAAAGTTTATTAGTCTTTTAGGTCTATCACATTTTATGAAAATGAATTTAAAATCATCGCAAAAATTGAGTCTAGTTCTAAGCCAAAGCGGCGAATTTGGTTTTGTGATTTTAGGCTTTGCTTTAACTAGTCAAGTTTTAAATTCAAATACTCATGACACTTTAACTTTAATCATAACCTTTTCTATGGCTTTAACGCCTTTTTTGGTTTTAACTTTCGAAAAAATGAATCAAAAAAAAGTTGTTGAAGACGTTAACGATTACGACACCAATTTTGAATACAGCGAGCCTCAAGTTATTATTGCTGGCTTTGGTCGCTATGGTCAGATGTCTGCTAGGTTGTTAATGATGCAAAAAATTCCATTTACAGCCTTAGAGCTTAGCTCTGAGCACGTGCAAACCGCGATCAAGTTTGGATACAAGATTTATTATGGGGATGCGACTAGGCTGGATCTGCTTCAAGCCGCAGGAGTTGATAAAGCTAAAATTTTTATCATTGCGATTGATGATGTAGAGATGGCTTTGAAACTGACGAAGACATTAAAAGATCATTTTCCTAAAATTAAAATTTATTCTCGTGCAAGAAACCGCCAACATGTATTTGATTTAATGGCCCTTAATGTAGAAGTGATTCATCGAGAGGTATTTTCATCATCCTTAGATATGGCTAAAGATATGCTTATAGGATTAGGATTTGAGACTTCTAGGGCCAACGCTTTGGTAAATAAATTTAGATCTCATGATGAAGCTTTGCTTAAAGATCAATACCTAGTTTTGGGTGATGAAGGGCTCTACATTAATAAAACCAGAGAGATGCAAACCCAATTAGAGCAGCTTCTGATTGAGGAAAATCCCAATTAAAATTGGCTTGTTGAATTTAGGATTTGATTTTGAAAGCCAAAAGAGAATTCCATCTTCTTAATGAACAATCTTTAGTAATAAAAACTAAAAATATGCTATTTATTAAACTTAATGAAAAACATGCTTCAGAAGATCCACACAGAAATTTGGCCTTGGTACAATCCAGGCTCAAGACTATTTTTTGTAAACATAATAGCTTCAGCTTTGATAAGCTTAGTTTTTTTGATTATTTATCATAGACATTCTTTAATGCATATTTTTAATTCTAAGAATTTAACAAAATATTGGTTAAATTCTTCAGCGATTTTAGATTACAAAATTTATTTAATAAACGGAATCATAAAAGTAATGCTTTTTGCCCCTGTGTTAGGTTTAAGCTTTTATTTTTCAAAATACACAATAAAATTTTTATTTCTTATTCAGCCAAATTTGGAACCTTATTCTGGTGGTTTTATATCCTTTTTATTTGCTACAATTTTTGTTTATGTTTGGGATGATTTTTTAAGATTTATTCATCATTATTTAATGCATACGAACGCATTTTTATGGCAGCTTCATAAAACTCATCACTCTGCTGAAGTCTTGACACCATTTACGCTTTATAGAATTCATCCCCTAGAGTCACTGATGGCCATGGTTAGAAATTCATTAAGTTTTGGAGTTTCTGGTGGAATATTGATGTTCTTATTTTCTGGCAAAGTTGATTTTGTAACTCTATTTGGAATAAATATTTTCGGTTCAATTTTTAATTTAGCTTATGGAAACTTAAGACACTCACATATCGATATTTCTTTTGGTTGGTTTGAACACGTTTTAATAAGTCCGAAGCAGCATCAAATTCATCATTCAAAAAATCCCGATCACTTTAATAAAAATTTTGGAGTGGGTTTAGCCTTTTGGGATAAACTGCTCGGCACGCTCATGGTTTCCAAAAATCAAAAAATTATAAGTTTCGGAGTTCAAGGAACCAACGCCGATTCCTTAGCTGAGCAGTTTTGGCCCTGGAAAAACCATAAAGTGCCAGGTTCCGTTTGCGAATTAAACTAATTTAAATTTAGTTGAGATTCTTCGCACTGGCTTTTAAATCAAAATAAATGCATTTAACTCCCAAATGGAACCTGGCACTTATTAACGAATAAAGCGTTCGTACAAAGCGATGCCCAAGGCTTGATTCGCATTTAAAGATTCTATTTTATCTGAAATTGGAATTGATATTATATGACTGTTTTGTTTTATATTTTCAGGGGGCCCCTGACCCTCTTCGCCGACAAGTAAAAATAAAGTGTCAGGCCATTTAACTTCGTGGGCTGGGGTGCCACTCGCGTCTAATACAAAAAGTGTTTGATCTTTTAAAGTCAGATTTAAGTCTTTGGTTTCAGGACCATTAAATAATTTCAAATAAAAGCAGGCCCCACTCGAAGCTTTGATCGACAGCGGATGAAAGGGATTGGCACTTTCTTTAAGTAAAATGGCAGAATCAGCCCCAAAAGCCAGGCAATTTCTAATTGCTCCTCCTAAATTTTTAGGGTCGCCTAAGGGTAAAAAGACATGGGTGTTTTTATTTTTTAAAGATTTAATTTCAATGGTTTCAAAATTAAAATCATCCTTGAAAGATTTAATTTCTGGTATCGGAACACACAACATGGGGTAATCCACGCCAGAGATATTCAGCTCGTTGAATAACTCTGGGGTTAATAAAAATGTTTTTGTATTTGGACTTAAGTTTGCTGGAAATCCATGCTCTTTTGAAAAAAGAATTTCGATATCAGTATTAAAAAAGTTTTTAAAGTACTCGTGAACAATAATTTTGCCTTGAATTAATGCTTTTTGCTGTTTTTTTATACCCTTAGAACTTAAAAGCTCTTTCCATGATTTGTATGTCGAGTTATCGAAACTTGAGATCTCTTTAAAATTTTTCATTTTTACCTTTATAAGCTGTGCTGCAAGTTGATTCTAAATCTGTTTTCCTTCAATATTTCTAATATGTTACAGCAAAAACTCCAAGAGATATATAATCAAGCCATTGAAAGCTTTTTAACGTCAAAATCCCGTTCTGAACTTTATGAATTTAAAGTTAAGTTTATGGGGAAGAACGGTGAGCTGACAGTTCTAATGAAGTCCTTAGTCGACGTGCCAAAAGAAGAGCGTCCTCAATTTGGTCAGTTGGTGAATGAAAAGAAAAATGAATTAGAATTAAAATATGCTGAAAAAGAATTCGAACTTGCAAAATCAGAGCTAGCAGAAAAAATCAAAACCGAAACCATAGACCTTACTATGCCGGGGCCTACATTGGATTCTGGTCGACGTCACCCTATAGATCTTGTGATCAATGAGATGATTGATATCTTAACTCGTATTGGCTTCAGTGTTCGAACTGGACCTATGATTGAGCATGACCGATACAATTTTGAAGCTCTAAACTTTCCGAAAGATCACCCGGCTCGTGATATGCAGGATACATTTTACATCGATGACGAACATGTCTTACGTACTCACACCAGCCCTATTCAAGTGCGCACTTTAGAAAAAGAATCTTTACCTTTAAGAATCTTAGCGCCGGGATCTGTGTTTAGATGTGATAGCGACATCACTCATTCCCCAAATTTTTATCAAGTAGAAGGTCTGTGGGTGGATAAAAATGTTTCGATGGCCCATTTAAAAGGTGTGATCTCATTTTTTGTAAAATCTTTGTTTGGCGATAAAATGAAAATTCGCTTTCGCCCCAGTTTTTTTCCTTTCACTGAGCCTTCGGCAGAAGTGGATTGTACGTGTCCAATTTGTTCAGGCACTGGCTGTCGTGTCTGTAAACAAACAGGTTGGATTGAAATTGGTGGGTGTGGGTTAGTAAATCCAAATGTTTTAAAATTATCTGGAGTAGACCCTGACCAGTGGCAAGGTTTTGCCTTCGGTTTTGGGGTAGAGCGTATGGCGATGATTCGTTATGGAATTTCTGACATCCGTTTATTTAATGAAAATGACTTACGATTCCTGGAGCAGTTTTAGATGAAAATTTTAAAGTCGTGGTTAGAAGAATTCATTGATCTAAAAGAATTTAATGATAACCCAGAAGTTTTAGCAGACAAATTAACAGCAGCAGGTCTTGAAGTTGAAAGTGTTGAAAAGTTAGGAAATATTGATCAGCTTGTTGTTGGTCATATTATAGAATTAAATAAACATCCGAATGCGGATCGATTGACTGTATGTTTAGTTGATGTTGGACAACCAGAGCCTTATCAAATTGTGTGTGGGGCAACCAACCACAAGCAAGGGGACAAGGTGTGTGCGGCTTTACCGGGTTGTGTTCTTCCGGGTGATTTTAAAATTAAGAAATCAAAAATCAGAGATATTGAAAGCTCTGGAATGCTTTGCTCTGACAAAGAGATGAACTTATCATCTGAAAGTCAGGGGATTAGAATTTTAGATCAAGATGCACCTGTTGGTGAAAGTGTATCTAAATATTTAAATTTAAGCGAAACCATTTTTGAAATCAGCGTGACGCCGAACCGTGCAGATTGTTTAAGTCATTGGGGCTTAGCTCGTGAAATTTCTTGTTTGATTAATAAGCCTCTAAAAATAAAAGAGCCCAATATTAAAATTGGTAAAACCATAATCAACAATCGTTTTAAAATTGAAGTTAAAAATACTGTTAAAAGTTCAGATAAAAATTTAGCTAAAAACGGGGACTGGTGTCCAAGATTTATGGGTCGCTGGATTGAAAATGTTAAAGTCAGACCTAGTCCTCCTTGGTTAAAACTGAAATTAGAACGTGCTGGATTTAATTCGATTAATAATATTGTCGATATCACTAACTATGTGATGCTTGAATTAGGTCAGCCCATGCATGCGTATGACTTTAGCCAAATTGATGGTGCTGAGATTACAGTTAAAAATTCTGAAAGTGGTGAATCCTTTACGTCATTTGACGGGACTACATATAAATTAACCGGCGAAGAACTGACGATCAGAGATAAAAATAAAGTTTTGGGACTTGCAGGTGTTGTGGGGTCAAAAAATTCTGGAATTAGTGACGACACTGAAAATATATTTTTAGAGTGCGCTTATTTTGTTCCCTCTTCAGTCAGAAAAACAGCCCGTCGTTTTGGTATTGAAACTGACGCAGCTTACAGATTTTCTCGAGGAACAGATATTGAAATGTTACCTAGGGCTTTAAACTTAGCCTGTCAGATGATGTCTGAGTTGGCAGATGGCCAAGTTTCTAAAGACGTGTTTGATTTTTATCCACAGCCTCTGCCGAAGCCAAAAATTAAAATTAAAGTCGATGATATTTCTGACCGCTTAGGATTTATAGCGACGGAAAAGCAATTTGAATTTTGGCTAGAAAGACTGTCTTGTGATTTTACAAAAAGCGCTCAAGAAGGGTATACCGTTTTTCCACCGGCTTTTCGCTACGACTTAAGTTTGAAAGAAGATCTGATTGAAGAGTACGGCCGTCTTGAAGGCTATGACAAAATTCCAGAAATTTTGCCACAGATGAGCACTGATCCGGGAGTTCATGATGCTGTGTATTTAAAATCTAGATTTGTAACCGAAGTGTTATCGTCCCAAGGTTTTCATCAAGTATTAAATTATAATTTCACTAGCTCACGCAGTGGGAAAAGTTCCAGCGAGCCCACTGCAGGTGCGGAAGCGCCAACGAAGAGCGCTGAACGGGCGAGTGAACTAGACAAGCGCACCGCAGGTGAGGGTGCGAAAGCCCGACTGATTGAGGAGTACGCATCCCTAAACCCTTACAACATCGGTCACGATGGTGAAGTTGTAAAACTTAGAAATCCAATAAGCGACAAATTAGATGTGATGCGAAGTTTGTTATTCCCGCAGTTATTTCAAAATGCTCTTCATAATTTTAAACATGGACGATCTTCGGGAAAACTTTTTGAACAAGGGTCTGTGTTTTATAAAAAAGACGGAAAGTACGTTGAAGAGTTAAGAACGGCAGGGGTCCTTTGGGGCGAACCTAAAGACTTTTGGGAAACTTCAAAAAAAGATGTATCTTATCCTGTCTTTAAACTTAAATCTTATTTAGAAGTTCTTTTGAAGAAATCAAATGTTAAAGTTTATAGATTTGAAGCTATGGATAACAATAAAGAACTACTTTTGAGTCCAGGATTTCTACATCCAGGACAATGGGCCGCTTTATTTGTTCGTGGGAAGTATGTAGGTGTGATTGGGACTGTTCATCCTAAGATTTTAGAAGATGAAAAGTTCAGAGAGCCCATGGCCTACTTCGAGCTGAACACAGACTTGATCACTCAAGATATTCAAACATATAATAAAGTGAAATCTTTAGTTTATTACCCTATAGTAAAAAGAGACTTAACTTTTGAACTGAGCCAAAAAGTTCAGTTTAAAGATATCCACAGAGTTGTGAATAAAGCCTCAGGACCGTTATTTCAAAATTTAGATTTAAAAGATATTTTTAAAAGCGAAAAGTTGGGTCCAGATAAAATGGCCATTACGGTTACACTTTATTTACAAGATTCATTAAAACCTATTGAAGATAAAATTTTAGATCAAGTGCAAGAAAAAATATTTAAAACCATAGCCATGGAGTTTCAATGAGCGAAGAAGGAATAACACTGACTAAAGCTGATATCGTGGAAAGAGTGTATAACAAAATTGGATTTTCAAAAAAAGAAGCCTCAGATTTAGTAGAGCTTGTTTTCTCGACGTTGAAAAATAGCTTGAATGAAGGAGAGAAAGTTAAGATCTCTGGATTTGGTAATTTCACAGTCAAAGAAAAAAAAGCACGAACAGGACGAAACCCACAAACTGGCGACCAGATCACTATCTCTGCTCGACGTGTTTTAACTTTTAAGCCTAGTCAAATTTTAAAAGATATCATCAACGGTGAAGAGACAATTTAAAGATGAATGAATCTAAAGATGTCATTTTAAGCAATCTGGAAAATGAAATTAAAAATATTCCAGATCAAATGGCCTTTAAAATTGGCGACGTTGCAGATTTAATTCAAGTTAAACCCTATGTTTTAAGATACTGGGAGCAAGAATTTAAAGCCTTAAGTCCCAAAAAAGCCGCCAACAATCAACGCATCTATTCCAGACGTGATGTTGAAACGGCTATTTTAATTAAAAATTTTTTATATGTGGATCAGTTTTCAATTCCAGGGGCAAGAAAAGCATTAAAAGAGTACAGAGATCTGCATTCTCAGAAAAACTTAGCTTTATATGCTAGTTCATCTTCTGTCTTGTCCTCAATAGAATTAGAAACCCAGTCTTTTTCAAACTTAACTTTATCAAACGTTCAGTTTTCTAGCGCATCAACATTAGAATTTAACACTCAATCTAAAGCTGCAAATTTAAATCTTAATAAAACTTTAGATTCTGCGGAGCTTCTAACAGAAAAATACATTAAGCTTGAGGCCTCAATAAATTCCCTAATTTCGAATATAAAAAGTGTCCGCGGCAAACTCGAGCACCGTTTCTTTCAAATCGGCCTCTAGCCAAAAAGTGCCAGGTTCCGTTTGAGAATTAAAGCACTTTCCTTTGTTCTAGCTGCTAGTTAAAGACTATTTCAAATCACTCTTAATGCATTTAATTCTCAAACGGAACCTGGCACCTTTTAAGCACCTTTTAAAGGGTCAGAGGTTTTTAAGAGATTGGTAGGAAATGAAGGCCACCAAATATCCAAGTACTAAATAAAATAGTAATGCGGAGTAAGCCATTTTAGGTCCGCCTTCTTTTCTCATTACAGATACTGTGCTCATGCATTGTAGGGCGATGGCGAAAAACATAAGAAGCGAAAAACCAGACGCAAAGCTTAAGTTTTGCATTTCACTTAAGCCGACCATGGCGTCTAAATTTTGACTCGAGTCTGCACTTAAACCATAAAGTAAACCCAACGTGCTGACGAAGACTTCTCTGGCGACAAATGATGTGAGAACTGCAACCCCTTGAATCCAATCTAAACCTAAAGGTTTAAATACAGGTTCGATCCATTGGCCAAACTGAGCCATGTAAGATCCTTTTAGTCCTAAGTTATTTATTGGGTAATAACTTAAAGCCCAAATCACCGCGTTTAATATAAAGATGATGGGTCCCGCATCTTTAATAAAATCAAATGTTGTTTTTAAAGCTTTTAAAAATAAAGTTTTAATTTCAGGCCATCTGTAATTGGGCAGCTCAATAATAAAATCATCATTTACATTTTTAATCTTATAAATTTTTGTAGAAAATTGAGTCGCAATAACGCTAACAATCAGAGCCAGAAAAATTCCAAAAAAATACATTAAGAAAAAAACCAACCCTTGGGTTCCAAAAATTCCAAAAAAAATGGTGTGGTTTGGAATTAATAATTGAATCAACAGCCCATAAACGGGGATTCGGGCCGAACATGCGGTCAGTGGTAAAATAAAAATAGTGAGTTTTCTGACCCACTGATTTTCAATATTTCTTGTGGAGTAAATGGCCGGAACAGCACAGGCATGTCCTGTCATGAGCGGAATAAAACTTTTTCCGTTTAATCCAAACCAACTTAAAGGCTGGTGGCAAATTAAAACGGCACGGGCCATGTAACCCGACTTTTCTAGGAAAGTAAGTATAAAAGTTAAAATAAATATTTGAGGTGTGAAAACTAAAAAAGCTCCAAAGCCTGCAAAAAAAGCGTTGTCGACGAAAGATTGCAGTTGCCCAGAAAATAACGGAGAGACCATATTAGACAGATGAGTCACGCTATTTTCAACTAAATTCATAAAAGGTTCAGCCCATGAAAAGATGGATTGAAAAAGTATAAATGTAAATGCAAGGAATAAGCTTGGTCCTATAATTGGGCTTAAAAATATTTGATCAAGCGAATTATGAATCTTAATCACTTTAGATAAATCACCATGAATGGTTTTTTTTAGTGTATCTTCAAGATTTTTGATGTCAGTCAGAGGTTCTGGCGGACTCCAGTTTTTTTTTAAGAAAAAGTCATTCAGCTCTTTTAATCCTTCTGATGTTTTGGCAGAGGCATAAAATAATGGGACTTTTAAAAATAAACTTAATTCGTCCACTTCAATTTTGATATTATTTTTAATCGCATCATCTTTCATGTTAAGGCAAATAATAAAAGGTTTAGAGTAAGTTTCGCACCACTTTCTAAACTCTAAAATATATTGAATTTGTGATTTAAGCTTTAGGCTTTCTACCACTAGACATATTAGGTCTTCAGGGCTTGAGTTTTTTAAAATATTTAATGTGATCACTTCATCATTAGATAACGATTTTAGTGAATACAGTCCTGGTAAATCTGTAAGAATTAAATCTGAATCAATTAAGTGATTCGATTTTTTATCGACTGTGACGCCTGCAAAGTTTGCAATTTTTTGGTTAGAGTCAGTCAGCCGATTAAATAAATATGATTTTCCAACATTTGGTCGACCAACTAAAAAAATTTCGCTCATAATTAATTGATTTCTGGACTTTGACTATTAATTACAATTGAATTTTTTAAGATTAAATTATCAAAATATTTTGATGAGTGAGATTCTAAATTTAAATCTGTATCTTGAATTGTAATCATAATATTTTTTGCTATGGAATGACTTAGTGAATAAACAGTGTCACCAATTTGGTAAACTCTCGGACCACCTAAAGCCATTTTATAAAGAAATTGAACAGACTGATGTTTATTAAAACCATAACTAATCAGCCTTTCATAATTTGAACAATTGGAGTCAATGTCTTGAATAAAAGCTTTTTGATTTGATTTTAATTCCCAGAGTGTCATGTGTTACATCCTTTTGAAAATGAATGGTTAATATAGCATATTTGTTGGACTTGGGTTAAAAACAATATTCAAGTTATAAGATTTAAGGTTATTTTGACTTAAAATTGATTTAACAGACCCCGTATTGAAAATATATTGAAAATTATACCTATTTTTTGGAGTTTAAGACTTGGATACAATTGCAAAATACATCACTCATGATTCAAGCGCTCAGTTCTTATTTATTGATGCGACCAATACTATTTCGGAAGTGATTCAAAAAACGGGTGTTTTACCACCTGCTGGAATTCATTTAGGTCAGTCGATACTTTCGTGTTTTTTAATTCATGAGCTTTCCTCTAAAGATTTTGACCATCGGACGAAGCTCCAATGGAATGTAGACGGAATTTTCGGAAATATTTATGTTGATGTGAATGAAAACCGTCAAGGTCGTGGGACAATACAAAACCCTTCGGCATTTACTGGTGTCTTGAATGAAAATTTAGGTCACGGTGTATTTCAAGTTTTAAGAGATCAAAAAAAAATCCACACAGGAATTGTTCAATCTAAGGGGGATGTTTGTATTGATTCCCTTGAGTATCTTCATCAGTCTGAGCAAAGAAGATGTGCGATGAATCTATGGATTCATTATGACGCCAATTCTAAAGATCTTAAATTGAAGTCGGCTTTGGGTTACTTTTTTGAAGTGTTTCCTCATGATGATGTCATGAAATTTGAACTTATCTCTACATTTTGGGAAGAAAAAATCAATGAAATGGGGTCATTATCTCAGTGGGATATTGATTTAAAAGATCCAACGGCTTCAATGGCTAAAATTGCTCTTGATAGAACTGGACGAAAGACCTTTTCTGCCCCGATTTCATTTGGGTGCAATTGCAGTATGGACCGGGCTAAACGAGCCTTGGCTTTTGCCAATCAACAAGAGAACTTACCTAACGAAAGTAAAGCCGAAATTGTCTGCGAGTACTGTAGCCATATCTATAATGTCGATTTAAATCAGGATTAACGTGCGTCAGGCATTTGTGACTAAGCCGTATTCATACTAGACAAATCCCCTTAAATTCCGAATCATAGTTATGTAAACCTTAAAGGAGGATTCATGAAATCTTTAATGATTTTAATATGCGTAAGTTTATTTTCTGTGTATTCAACAGCACAAGATTCGGGTGAAGTAAAAGATCCAAATGCAAAAACAACACCTACTCCTGCTGACCAAGCTTTAACAACAGCTCCTGCTGAAACTGAGACAGCACCGGCAACTTCAGCTGAGTTCGGTGAAGTCACTGGAACTCAAAAATATAAATACACTTGTGTTTTAGGTGCAGAGACAAGAACTATCACTGTCATTACACAAGCTGATAATTCAGTCGGTGTTGTTTATAAAAAAGCAGACATCAATAAGACAATCGTTTTAGCTAAAAATGATCCTGCTTATGCTGATGAAAAAGCAGAAAAAGTAAAAACTAACTTGGAAACAGCTGGCTACACTTGCACTAAAGAGTAAGTTTAAAGTAACAGCCATTTGTAACCGAGTGGTTGATATTAAAAGTATTATTTTATTCAGTAGGAAGAAAGGGAATGCCCCTTGTCTTCCGGTAAATTCGGAATGGAAATCTGGCCATAATCAGCCCAAAAACTAGCGATGAGGCAATGACCGCCACTGTTAAGATTTTTGAATCCGTGCTTTCATTCACTCCCGATAAGCCTGCACCTAGAGATGTCGAATTATAAATTGTAAAAGATAAAACACCGGGTACTAAGGAGACGATTCCTGGAACCGAAAAAATATGACTCGGAGTTTTAAAAAATCTTGAAAAACAGAGACTCGTGATTCCAATAAAAAAAGCGGCAACAAACGAAGGCAAAGCATAGCTGGAAGAATTTTTAAAAAGCTCAAATCCAATCTGCCCTGCAATACCGGTCGTCATTGCAAATATAATAAATCTTTTAGGGGTCTGAAACTGAAAACAAAATGCGAGCATAATCAATAAAGTTCCGATGATCGAAGTATTTAAGTCGATTCCATTTTCTGTCGCGTAAGCCAAATTCAGAGGTAATGTTTTAGGATTTAGTAAATAAATAATATCTTTACCAATAAATAAAGCTGTTCCAATTGAAATAATAATCAGAACTCCATTCACAAGTTTAACGGTTCCAGAAACAAAGTTGTGCTCAGCTAATTCTGAAACGGCCGTTGTCAACATAAGGCCGGGAACTAGAACAATTAGAGAACCAACAAAAGAAGCTTCAATAGGCAATTTTAAATAGGCTTCAGCAAAAGCAGAAAGACCTATTGAAAATAGAGATGCAAAAAAAACAAAAAAGATTCTCGTAAAGGCTAGTGATGTAAAAAAAGGTTGGATAACTCCAACTAACATTAAGCTTAAAAACCCACTTAATAGCGCAGAATATATATTTTGAAAGTTTAAGTAACTTGCAACGAATCCAACAATAAAAGCTGAAAATGAAATTAATTTTTTAGAGTAAAGCTCTTTGGAATAATTAATATTTGATACTGTCTTAAAAGCGTCATGAACGGTTATTCTCTGAGATATAACTTCATCAAATAAAACATCAATTTTAAAAAGTAGATTTAAATCTATACTGGACTCTTTGATTCTTTTTAGCGAGCTCGTGTATCTTTTTTCGCTGTTCATGGCGCTGACAATAACTGCAGAAGGGGTAGCAAAAACCTCAGCCTGTAAATTATAAACTTCGCCTAATCGTACAATCTTGTCTTCTAGGCGTGAGGTTGGGCCTCCGACTTCTAAATATTTACATCCGGCGGATAAAACAAAGCTTTCAAATTGGTGTATGTCTAACGGAATAGTATTTTCTTTATCAAAAGTTGAGTCCACGAAATCCTTTTTCTTGTATAAGTTTAGCAAGAAATTAAGTCTGCCGATAGCTATAATGTCGTTTAATTTCAGTTAAATTATGGTCGATAATTTAGATTTCAGGTGATACGAGTATGAAAATTATTAAAGAAAAAATATCTTTTATAGAGGCTAAAGCCTTACAGTCCTTTTTGGATAGTCATAACATTGCCGCTCATCTTTCGAACGAATTTGGCCTAGACAAATTGCTAGGTGATATTATTTCCGTATTTGTAGACGAAGACGATTATAGTCAAGCCCTCCGCCTATTATCATATTTAAATTCTGAATCTTCTTCAGAGCAAGAAGATTAGACGTTGTCTATTAAAACCAAGTCGATACTTTTTTTAATCTATAAAATTGTCTCATAATGATTCGATTTAAGGACTTTGTGCTAGTTTGTTAAAACCTAAATGTTGCTCAATAGCATGTAAATTATGTAAAAGATTTGATCACTTGAGTCCTTTTTTATAGCCCCTTTGTATTCAAATCGACTAGAACATCACTAAGAGTGACATTTTTTGGCCCTGGAATTGCCTTATAGAGTTCATGAAATGGAACTTATCAAACTTCTTTATGGCTCTTCCGGCATTACTGTTAGTTACATTTAGTTTTGCAGGACCTAGCGAATTAACAAAAAAATCGAACCGTAGTGTGCAAAGCACATCATCTATCGATGATATTAAAAATGAAATGGATTTATCGAGCACAAGTGATAACGACAATTTAAATTTAGATAATTTATCCTCTGAAGATGAAACAAATTCGCAAGATGTAATTGATCAGTTCCAAAAAATATTAGGTTTAACTAGTAATGATAAAACATATTTTGAAAAATCAAGTGCCGGTGATGAATCTGCGTTCTGTAAAGAATTTCAGCGTGATGAGAATACTCATAAATTTACTCCTTCTGTTTTTCACACACCAATAGGTAAAACAGGTGGAAAGTGTGATCTTAAAGACAGCGAAGGTAAAACACTTGTTAAAATTAATTGTGACTTAAAGAAAAACTGTCTTATGCAAGGTGTTTGTATTTTAGATCACAAAAACGGTAAAAGAATTGGTTACAACTTTATTAAATTTAAAACTCATACTAATAAATTTAGAACTAAATCAGGTAAATTAGTTATCAATACTGTTAGACAAAGTATCTTTGCTGCTTTTGATAATGCCCGCTGCCCATTTGGTTATGGTGTTTGGAGTAAAGAGCACCAAACATCAATTTGCATGGATCCATTTAGATCCGTTGCTGCCGACACAAAATTTCACGCCGCTGGAGACGTATTGTTCTTTCCAGCCCTTAAAGGATTAGTGCTTCCAGACCAATCTGTTCACAACGGTTTTATGACTGTTAGGTCTTCTGGTGGTCGAATTATCGGTGCTCATAGATTCGATTTTTACACAGGAATATGTAAGAAAAGCCATAACAAAAGACTTCTGTGTGACGACTACGGTCCAAAGTTTTTTGCTGAGATTGGCTTAGCTGAGTATTCAAAACGTAAAGATAAATCATGTTTTTATTCCTATTACAAAATTAATGATGAGCTTAAAAAGTTTGTTTTAACACAAAGAAACTTTCCAAATTTACCAGAAAGTCTAGTTGAAAATTCAGTTGATGAAACATGGGCTAAATTTATTTCATCAAACACATCAGAGAAAGTTTTAATTGCAGGACCAAATTTAGATCAAGACTTAAACAGTAAATTATCTACCAAATCAAACGAGGATTTATTTTTTTAAAATATAAAATTAAACAACTAACATAATCAGTTAGTCTCAGGGGGGACGATTATGAATACAAAGACGAAAACAAACAAATGTTATACGCGAACGATAGAGAACCAAAGCTTTGATTTAAGCTTTAACTTAATTTCTAACTTAGTCTTTAAGTTGATTTTTGGGTTGAGCTTTATAATAGGTTTAGCAGCGTGTGGACTTAACTCTTCAGACGACAAAACCATTGTTGCAAACTTAAGGGGTTCAAGTTTTGGAGGCAGCACAGCTGCACTCACAAATGGTGGAAAAGCCATTGATCTACAAACCAACAGACCAGCAAATACATCGCTTAAATGGACTTACATGTCTGTTCCGAAATTAAACTTAGAGCGATTTCTTTCAATAAATGAAGGAACAGCCGTAACAATTGATAACAATAATTACAGCTATGTTGAATCATTTTTTTGGGGTGATTTTAGGACAACAGGTGGGGCGACGCTTCAGATCGGTAACCAAGCGTCTGAACAAGCTTATTTTGAATCGATTGATAAAAGTAAATTTCAATTTGAATTAACAATTTGGGATTACTTCACTGACGGCTTAAATGCCCAAGGTGAGAGATACGACTACTTAGGTTATGCCTACTTCGGTAAAGGTCTTTCATCAGTCCAAGCCGGAGAGCTATCAAAAGTTGTCTATGTTCCTAACGCCTCTGGGGCGCAAATTGGATTAAGATTTACTGATAGTATTGGTGACATTGTCATTGAGGCCAATTTAAACAGGTCCACACGAACAATGACAGGCAATATGTTTTACAGAGTGACTGGAAGTTCGTTGGTCTTATTGGGGCAGTTTAATAATCTTAAAGTGTGTGAATTTTTTAAATGTTCTTAAATTTAAATTAAAGTTAAAGCAAAAAATTAAAATAAGTTGATACAAAATTAATACAACACCTGGTCGAGAGCTCACTGGCCCCCCAAGTCACGCTCTCGACCCTTTTAATTTTAAGTCACTAATAAAGCTAAATAGTTCTGATTGTTCGGGTTTTAGCTTCAGACATGAGTCAATTCTTGTATTCAAGATCAACCATTGATTTAATTCACAGATATGAAAAAAGTCACTTTTAACCCCTTCGTGCTCAGTTCTGTTTTAGGTGAAACCCATTCCCTTGATTTTCCAAGACTTTTTTTACACGACCGCGAAGATGCGGTTAAATTTATTCACGCCTATGGTTACGATTTATCATTGGCATCAGATTTAAAAAAAGTTTGGACCTACCATAGAAATGCAATTGAAATTTTAGAAAGCGAATTGATTCTGCCTGAAGAAAAAATTCCGGCCTCATTAAGAAATAAAGAAGACATGGGGGACATAACAAAATTACTTTTAATTGCGAGCACCATTCAAAGTACCGCATTAAATAAAACGGATCTGACACTTCAAAAATGGGCCTGCGCTATTTTAAGAGTCATGCATGTGTTGATTCATTTGGAAAATGATCTGTTTACAACATTTTCTGACGATATAAAATATCAAATTTTAAAACCAATTTCACAACATGTTTATAAAATTGAAGATCGACTTTATTTAGGTCAAGATGAAGATAAAATAGAGATCATCAGCTACGAAGAAAAATCGTTTAAACAAAATAATTCGGCGGCAGTGAAGCTTTTGGCTCGGCATGATTTGATTGCAATGACGTTATTAGATCGTGTCGGCATTCGATTTATTACAAAAAATATTGTGGATATTTTTAGAGTGATTCAATTTTTAATTGAAAAGAATTTAATTAGCTATCCCCATGTGGTATCGTCTTTATCTAAAAATTCTATTTGTCCTACGCCTTTGTTTATGAAGGCTTTAGAAACATCAATGTCAAGTAATGGAAAAATAGATTTAGAAGATTTGGAAAATAAAATTAAATCAGAATTAGATAAATTGAATCAAGGGGCCAATGGAATTAATCCATTCACAAGTAAAGATTTTAAGTTTTTGAAATTTATTACCAGACAGTTTTTGAAAATAAATAGAGGCTCTGATAAAACTGAATTTTCTTTTTTTTATCCTTTTGAAGTTCAAATTCTAGATAAAGAGACGTATGAAAATAATTTAAAAGGGCCCGCATCCCATGTTGAATACAAAAATAGACAAAAGCAGGCGGCTCGACTTAGAGTTTTTGGCGAAGGGTTTTAAACAAAAAAATTAACTGATAATTTAACTGTTGATTCAACTTAAAAATTTAATTTAAAAATTTAATTGAAATTTAAACTGAAGGTTTTAATTTAAGGTCATAAAAATGAATATACTATTCAAACCCATTTATTGGGTCCATTGTGTCGTCAGCTTATCGGTGATTATTATTTCAACTTTGCTGTTGTTCCCGTTTTTTTTAGTCTTAGCTTTAGTCGACATTAAAAAAGCATACTGGATTCAGTGGGTGTGGGCGAAAGTATTTCTTTTTATTTGTGGAGTCAGACTTCATATCACTTTTGAGCAGCCTATTCCAAAATCAGGCGCAATTCTTTTATTTAATCATTCTACGTTTTTAGATATTCCTGTTTTGGTGATCGTGACCCAAAGGTTTATGTATTACGTGGCAAAAAAAGAATTAGGTCGTCTGCCGGTTCTTGGCTGGTGTTTTAAATTAGTTAAAACTTTAATGATGCCTAGAAATGATCTTGAGGCCTCGATTCAGCTCTATGAAGAGGCAAAATCCAGACTTTGTCAGGGGGATTCATTCGTGATTGCTCCAGAAGGTGGCAGGAATAGAACTAGTGGTATTGCTGATTTTAAATCAGGGCCTTTTATTTTTGCAATGTCGGCCCAAGCGGATCTTGTACCTGTGGTGATGAAAGGGGCTCGGGACCTATGGCCCCCAGAAGATATATTGCCGAACTTAAGACAAATGACATCTCGCCTCAATGTCCATGTTGGAAAAAAAATATCTACCCAAGATTGGACGGAAGAAAATCGAAAGGTTAGGATGCATCAGCTTAAAATTCAATTTGAAGAATTATACAATAAGCTTTGAGAGGTGCCTTATGGGTTTTAAATTAGTTGGTGTTGTAGGATCAGGACAAATGGGTAATGGCATCGCACAGGTGGCGGCCGCTCAAGGTTTAAATGTCATTATGATGGATGTGAATGAAGAGGCTTTGAACAAAGGCTTACACACTATTTATTCAAGCTGTGATCGTTTAATTAAAAAAGAAAAAATGACGGAAGATCAAAAAAAGAAAATGATGTCATTGATTTCAACCTCTACAAATATTAATGATCTAAATAATTGTGACCTTGTGATTGAAGCCGCCACTGAAAATGTAGATCTTAAACTTAAAATTTTTAAACAGTTAGATGATATTGTTAAGCCAGCCGCTTTACTTTGCAGTAACACGTCTTCAATTTCTATTACAAAAATTGCGAGTAGCACATCAAGACCTGACAAGGTGATGGGCATGCATTTTATGAATCCTGTTCCCCTAATGGTTCTAGTTGAAGGCATTCGTGGTTTACAAACCTCAGATGAAACTTTTCAAGCGGTTCGAGAGTTCGCTATTCAGCTAGGAAAAACCTTTATTGAGGGACGAGACATGCCGGGTTTTATTGTGAACCGAGTTCTTATGCCGATGATCAATGAAGCTTGCTTTGCGCTGTATGAAGGAATTGCCGATGTGGAAGGAATTGATCAAGCGATGAAGCTTGGAACTAATCAGCCTATGGGTCCACTGACTTTGGCTGACTTTATTGGGTTAGATACCTGTCTGGCTATTATGAATGTCCTTCACGATGGTTTGGGGGATACAAAGTATCGTCCATGTCCATTACTTGTGAAGTATGTTGAAGCAGGATGGTTGGGCCGTAAGTCAGGCCGTGGTTTTTACACGTATTAGATTTTAAATATTAAAAATGAATTCGGATTGATGTTTTTTTTTAATTAAAAAGTAGTTTGAATAAATAAAATGGGAATGTTGAATATGGTAGAATTGAGTCTAGTTGAAAATGGAATTTATTTATTAAAAATTAATCGTCCAGAAGTTTTAAATGCTTTAAGCCAAAGTGTGATGGATCAACTAGACCAGCACTTAGAAAATCTTAAGACTAAAATAGATTTAAGAGTTTTAATTGTCACTGGCGAAGGTCAAAAAGCCTTTGTAGCCGGTGCTGACATTTTAGCTATGAAATCCATGACCTCGGAAGACGCCGCTCAGTTTTGTCGTCTAGGCCAAATGGTGTTTAGTAAACTTGAAGCTTTACCTTGTCCAGTGATCGCAGCCGTAAATGGATTTTGTTTGGGCGGTGGTTTTGAATTAGCACTTGCATGTGATTATATTTTTGCGAGTGAAAATGCTAAGTTTGGTTTACCTGAAGTTAGCCTTGGTCTTATTCCTGGATTTGGTGGAACTCAAAGGTTGTCTAGAAATTTAGGACCCAGCTATGCGAAATACATGATCACCACAGGACATATGGTATCTGCTGACGAGCTTTTGGGTCGAGGTCTTGTGATTCAAGTCACCCCACCAGATAAATTGATATCTGTGTGCTTAGATGTGGCGAAGACCATCACTAAAAAAGGACCTCAAGCTATTAAATCTGCGAAACAAGCTATTCAAGAGGGCTTCAATAAAAGTTTAGAAAAAGGTCTGAAATTAGAAGAAGATTATTTTGCCTATTTATTTTCAAATCAAGAATCTAAAGAAGGTATGGATGCTTTCTTAGAAAAACGTCCCGCAAAATTTTAGTCGTTAATTAAAAGGGTAAAATTCAATGTCTTATAAAGCTAAAAATTTAGTTCGTATTGTCACCGCCGCTTCACTTTTTGATGGTCACGATGCTTCAATTAATATCATGAGACGTATTCTTCAAGATCAAGGGGCCGAGGTGATTCACTTAGGTCACAACAGATCTGTGAAAGATGTGGTTACGACTGCTCTTCAAGAAGGGGCCCAAGGGATTGCCATTAGCTCGTATCAGGGCGGTCACATGGAGTACTTTAAGTACATGCGTGATCTGTTAAATCAAAATGGAGCAGACTACGTTAAAATATTTGGTGGTGGCGGTGGGGTCATTGTCTTCGAAGAAAAAAAGGAACTTGAAGCTTACGGCATCACTCAGATTTTTCATCCGGAAGATGGGCGAAGACTAGGCTTAGAAGGCATGATTGAACTGATCATCAAAGAGTGCGATTTTAACATTTTAGATCATGCAGATTTAAATAAAAAATTAAACCCGGAAGGGATTTATAACTTAAGCGATGTTCGTCACAGAGATATTGGTTTGGCGATAACAGCTGTAGAGCTAGAGCATAAACACAATTTTATTGAATCCTTAAAATTTAAATCCCCACAACAAACCCCTTTTGTTTTAGGGGTGACAGGAACTGGTGGGGCCGGGAAATCCAGTCTGATTGATGAAATTGTACAAAGATTTTTAAATGTATATCCTGATCTTAAAATAGCCGTAGTGTGTGTTGATCCTTCAAAGAAAAAAACCGGCGGGGCTTTACTGGGTGATCGTATTCGAATGAATTCACTCAGTCGTCCGCAGACGTTTATGAGGTCTTTGGCATCCCGTGGTTCGGGCAATGAAATTTCAGGACAATTGCCACAGGTCTTAAAATTTTTAAAACAATTAGACTTTGATTTTATTATTGCAGAAAGCTCTGGGATTGGTCAGGCCAATGTGGCGATCACTGAAGTCAGTGATTTAAGTTTATATGTGATGACGTCTGAATTTGGGGCTCAAAGTCAGTTAGAAAAAATTGATATGATTGATTACGCTGATTTTATTTCAATCAATAAAGCTGATCGTCGTGGATCAGAAGATGCCCACAGAGATGTGACTAAGCAGTATAAACGTTCAAGAAAATTGTTTGATGCTTTAGATACTGATCAGCCTGTGTTTTTAACTCAAGCGTCTAATTTTAATGATAGGGGAGTGAATCAACTCTTTTTAAGACTATTCAGCACCTTAGAAAAAAAACAGATTGATGTGATTCAAAAATGGAAAATCGATGACAAAGTCATTAAGGCTTTTCGTGACACTGAGAAAAAAATTATTGTGCCGCCCGAAAGACAAAACTATTTAGCCGAAGTGGTGCACTCTTTAAAAAAATATCACGCTGATGTAGCCGTTAAATCTCAGAAGTTAAATGACCTGCAAGCCATGCTTAAGGTCTCTGAATTGATGTCGGATAAGGGTGGAAAAGAAAAATTAAATATAAAATCAAGTGATGAGTTAAGTCTTCAATTTAATCTTCAGTTGGATTCAAAGATCAAAAAACTGTCTGACGAAATTTCATCAGATTACATCGAAGTTCAAAAGTGGGAGTCCTTAAAAAATCAGTACTCGGGTCAAGATTATGTGTATGAAGTGCGTGGGATGCCAATCAAGCAAAACTTAAGGTCCTTATCTTTATCTGCCACTGATATTCCTCGTGTGAGCTTCCCAAATATTAGTTCATGGGGAGACAGATATAAATTTTTAAAATTAGAAAATCTACCTGGATTTTTTCCTTATACAGCCGGTGTGTTTCCACTTAAACGTCAAGGTGAAGACCCACTTCGTCAGTTTGCTGGTGAAGGTCCGCCAGAAAAAACAAATAAACGATTTCATTATTTGTCTGAAGGCCAACCCGCGAAACGCTTGTCGACGGCTTTTGATAGTGTGACTTTATATGGTCAAGATCCTGATTTAAGACCTGATATTTTTGGTAAAGTGGGCGAAAGCGGTGTTAGCATTGCCAGTCTAGATGATATGAAAAGATTGTATGCTGGGTTTGATTTGTGTGATCCAAAGACCAGCGTCAGTATGACGATCAACGGACCTGCACCAATGATCTTAGCTTTTTTTATGAATACGGCTATTGATCAACAAGTTGAAATAAAAGAAAAAGCTTTAAAACGAAAATTAACGGACGCTGAATATGAATCCGTAAAAAACTATGCTCTGCAAAATGTAAGGGGTACAGTTCAAGCTGATATTTTAAAAGAAGATCAGGGTCAGAACACATGTATTTTTTCAATCGACTTTGCTTTAAAGATGATGGGGGATGTGCAGCAGTTTTTTATCGATCAAAAAGTAAAAAACTTTTATTCCGTCAGTATTTCTGGGTATCATATTGCTGAAGCGGGTGCGAATCCGATCACCCAGTTAGCATTAACTTTAAGTAATGCGTTTACGTATGTAGAGTATTACATTTCTCGTGGGATGAAGATTGATGATTTTGCACCGAATTTTTCATTCTTTTTTAGTAATGGAATGGATCCTGAATATTCAGTGTTGGGTCGAGTGTCTCGTCGTATTTGGGCGGTGGCTGTCAGAGATTTATATAAAGGATCTGAACGTTCACAAAAATTAAAATATCATATTCAAACCAGTGGTCGTTCGCTACATGCTCAAGAGATTCAATTTAATGATATCAGGACAACCCTTCAGGCCTTGCTTGCGATCAATGACAATTGTAATTCACTTCATACAAATGCGTATGATGAAGCGATCACAACGCCAACAGAAGAGTCGGTTCGACGTGCCCAAGCCATTCAATTAATAATTAACAAAGAGATGGGAACTTCAAAAAACGAAAACTCACTTCAAGGCAGTTACTTTTATGAGTGGCTGACAGACGAAGTGGAAGCGCGTGTATTAAAAGAGTTTCAAAGTATTAGTGAGCGGGGTGGAGTTTTAGGTGCGATGGAAACCCAATACCAGCGTGGAAAAATTCAAGAAGAGTCCATGTATTATGAAACTTTAAAGCACAATGGGGAGCTTCCAATTGTGGGGGTGAATACATACATTGATCCTGCCACATTGGCTTTGGGTTATGAGCCGCCAAAAATTCAAATGGCCAGGGCCTCTCAAGAAGAAAAGAACTTGCAGTTGAATAGAACTGCAGACTATCAAAAAGCAAATGCGATTAATGCTGAAGAAAGTTTAAAAATGTTAAAGCAAACAGCCATCCTTCAGGGAAATATATTTGAAGCCTTAATGACAGCTTCAAGGCATTGCACACTTTATCAGATGACTCAAGCCTTGTACGAGGTCGGCGGACAGTACCGTAGGAATGTATAAAAGAAAAGTTCCAGCGAGCCCCACGTAAGTCGAACGAAGTTCGACGTGTGGGTGTGAGTGAACTAGACAGTAGGTGTAACAGTGAGCATGCTTTTTAGATTAATTTTTTTATGTTTTAAAAGACTTTTTTATTTTAAAAAACAAGGTTTGTTTGAACCCTGCTACACTCATTTTATTGTTAATCCCTTTGATTTAGACACCAACATGCATATGAATAATGGACGCTATTTGTCGATTATGGATTTAGGTCGATTTGATATGTTGATTAAGCCCCGTGTATTTTGGAAGTTGATTCGTGCTGGATATTATCCTGTTGTTGTGTCCGAATCCATTCGATTTAGAAAATCTTTATCCTTAGGTCAAAGATTTTATATTAAAACTGAAATTGAATCTTGGGACGAAAAGGATTTTTACATCAAGCAAATTTTTTATGTGAAATCTAATTTAAAAATCAAGTCGAATCTTAAATCCAATTCTTCAGAGAATGCTCAGTCGAGTTCCACATCCTTTCCTGCGGAAAGCGATGAAATTCAGGCCGTAGGCTATATTAAGGGTCGATTTAAAAAACGTGGAGTGAGTGCTTCTATTCCAACTCCGGAGATATTTAAGTTTTTAAATCAGACAGATTACCCTATTCAAAAAAAATCCGCCTTGGCTTTAGCACAAGACGGAATTGAAAAGAATTTAAATGAAGTGATATTTAAAAAATAATTAAATAAGCTAAATAAAATCATTTAATCGAATTTAGCTGCTTAAATTTAACTACTCGAATTCGACGTCCATAGCTTTAACTGCGCCGTTAGTTTCAACTTCAATCGAAGTTCCACTGATTTTATTTACAACTCCAACACTTCCGTCATCTAATTCGATTTCATCACCGACGACAGTTTGTTTTGGAATAACATAAATAATTCGTGCGCCGACCATTCTGCGTCTCATTCTACGGCGAACTCGTCTTCGAATACGGCGTCTTCGACCACGGCCGCCAACAGGAACAACAACAGCTCCTCCTGGCGCTAGAGGTCTAACAACACAACTCGTAAGTGAACTAACTGCGCCTAGGCCAAAAAATCCTAGTAACGAAAAAGCAGCTACTTTTGCAAAATTTCTTCGATTCATAAAAATCTCCTTGAATTAAAATATACGAGATTAAAATTCATATCAGGAGTCTAGTTTTAAAAAACCATCCAGATGTATTGAAATTTAATAAAATTCATTTGTATTCTATATTTTAATTTTTTTCCAAGATGTAAATTTGTCGTTCAAAGTTTTTTGTATAAGTTTTAGATGTTTTGAACTGAGTACGGTGTAGGGTACTCAGTTCAAAACTGATTTAATTTAAGTCGTATTCTTTTTAAGTCCTAAAATATAATGATTAAAACCGTTAAGATAATCTAGTCTAGCTTCATATCCATTTTTTCTCTGGATTCTATTAGCTTGAAAATAGCCTTTTAAACCTAAGATTTCGAAGCTAGAAAGTAAAACGCGAGTAAACACTAAATGATCCCAGAATTTTCCAAACTTAAATCCTTTTCTTGCTCTCGTGATTTTTCTAGCCAGTAAGGCGGGGAAGGTTCTAAGAAAGTTTTTAAGGTTAGAAAGGTTTTTAGATCTGGCTTTTATGTGTAAATGATTACCCATATTCACGAAGTCTAGAATTTCAATATTATACTTTTTTGATCGTTCGTGAAGTAGTTTGAGAATACTATTTTTATGTTTATAAAAGCTTAAATGATTTTTAGCTTTTGAAGATTTAAAAACAACATGTGTTATTTTATTTGGAATCAGAGGTCTTTTGATTTTTCTTTTGTTTTTACGAAGTCCTCCTCCATGCTTGAGAGACTCAAAGGTTTTTAGTTTTTTATTAGAAAATAGAGTTAACTGCATGGGGCAATATAATAATTAATGTTAAATAAGACAATAAAAAATGCTTTGTGTTAAATAAAAATTATGTTTACAAATAAGCATAGAAAAATATTTTTTTCCTTATGAGTTATGAGTTATGAGTTATGAGTTATGAGTTATGAGTTATGAGTTATGAGTTATGAGTTATGAGTTATGAGTTATGAGTTATGAGTTA
>JAYUKW010000012.1:0-340076 GCA_043764155.1 Bdellovibrionales bacterium | reverse complement strand
AACTCCTTTGTTTTTTTGCGAATCTTAGGTAGCCGTAGATTGGCTATTTTTTCAATTCGCGGAGTTGCGCTGGCAATTTGAATTCAGCCTGGCACCTTGGGGTGTATAGACATTGGACGCGTGTACAGATCCAAATTCGTTTTAATGGCTAACTGGCTTAAAATGGCCCATTTTCGGCACTCTTTATGCTTTGTATTCTATATGTGGAGCAGTCATCTCTTAATCGCTTTCCAAATTTTAACTAGCTTTGGTATTAAAGTGTCCATGGCAGAGACTGTTCAAGTTGAATTGAACAGAGGGGCTTTAAGATTAAGACAAAATCCCCAGTCCGGATCTGAATCTTGTGGAACCGTTCCAAACGGAACAAGTTTAAATTTAATTCGTTCTGAAAATGGCTGGTATCAAGTCAGTACAGATATCCCAAATTGCCCAACAGCATGGATTCATAGTTACTTCACATCAGAGTATTACAATGGAAAAAAGAGCGCAGAGTTTTTATCGAGATGGAATCCATCATCTACACAGATTGAAGTGGGTGAAGGTCAATTAAGATTAAGAAATCGTCCTAACGCAGGGGCAAGTACTTGTGGAACTATTGATGATGGCGCGCAAGTTGAAAAATTAGTTGAAAACAACGGATGGTTTTTAATTAAAACAAACAATAGCGATTGCCCTACAGCTTGGATACACGGTTATTACACCCAAGGGCAATATCAAGGTCCACAAACTAGATCTTATTTAAATTCTTGGCGCCCAAGCGAAGTGGCAACAGACACTACCGCAGCAGATGAATCAACGCCTGAGTATCAAGTGCATGTCTCTACAAGTAATTATAGTGGGGACCATTCTATTGAGGACGTATCAACGGATACACCCGCTTCACCTGAAATCGATTTAATACAGACTGTTGGAAATGGTATTTCTAGTGAAGCTACAGATCGATTTTATGCTAATCCTTCAAAAACAAAATCCTTTACTATTAATCCAGACGAAACAGAAATCCTTCGTGCAAGTATGAATACAGAAATATCTTCTGATGATTACGCTTTGGCATCTGGCCCTGCCTACAATGCTACACAAAATGAACGCGAGATTTGTACATTTTATGTTGAACAAAATGGAACCCGCACATCTGAAATCGACAGAATCAAAACCAACAACTGCATGAGCTTATTAGAAAAAGCAAATCGTGGTGAAATTCCAAAAGACGCTTTACTTTACACTTTGAATTTTTTAAAATTAAATTTAGGCGGGCTTAAAGACGACAGTTGTGTTTCAACATCCAGTCAGCCTCAAGGCTTACCAGAGCCACTTCAAAATAGCTGCCAATTTATTATCAACGATATGAACCAAAGGATCTCAGGTTTTCCTAATAGAAGCCCAACTTATTTTATTGATCTTTGCCATGGACGATCCGGATCAGTGAATAAAGGTTTAATAACTAAAAGCTACGTCAACAGAGGTACTGGATCCTCAAATTTAAATAATCCAAATTATCTTGATACTACAGGACGTAAAACAACGGTCATTGGTGCTTTTGTAACTGGAGCCTATAGTCCATTTACTCCATATAGAGTCAGTCAAAAGTACCGTTCTATAGGTTATGGCCGATGTAAAGCTGGAACCCCTATCGAAGAGTGCAACATACCAAGATTAGCATTATACGGCGTTATGGAGTCTAATAATAGTTCAACTTCAAGAAAACCAATGCATGTTTCACCCTATAATTCTAGCAATGGATGTCCTTCGATAAATCAAGATGACCGTTGGAAAATGACAGCTCTTTATAGAAATGGCCCATCCTTAGTTATGAATTACGGACCAGAAAGATTTCATACTCAATCAAGCTTAACGAATTGTAATAATGGAAACCAATAATTTTAAAAAAGGAATTTGGATTTATGAAAACAAAAACTATATTTACATTTATATTATTACTTAATTCTAATTTGGCGTTTGCAGCACAGTGCTTGAAGTTCGATTTACAAACACAGCAATCTAATATTTTAAGCCCAATTAAAATCAACGAAATCATAATTTCAAAATCATCGATGGTTCCAGGACCTGACAGTATTATGCTTTTTATGGATTACAGTGATGGCGGCGCGATTGAAGAAAAACATATGTTTATTGAATGTCAAAAAAGGATGACTAAGTATTTCATATGCGAATCCGAAGAGTATAATTTATCTTTAGACTTAAGCGGCGCAGAGCCATTAATGCATTTAAATTATTTTATTCTTTCAGATCCAGACTCGCCCATTCAAAAGCTAACAACTCGAAATAACCAAGAGATCAGTATTTACGGGCAAAAGACAACGTGTCCAATTCCGACTAGAGAACAGATTGCTATCGAAGGCGAATAATTATATTGGCAAGCTTATATCCCGAAACTAAAGCCCCTTGAATTGATGCCGACTCAAGGTGATCTCCACAGTAATAAATTCCATTTTTATTTACCACGGACCCACCAAATTGAGTTTTGGTCGGCAAAGCGTCTTTAATGTAATAACTCTTAATAAAATCCCATTTATTAATTTCAGTTTCGCCAAAGATTTTTTTAAGATCAACGATGACCTTTATCACATCATTGTCGGAGCTTAAATTTTGACCCACACAATTTACAGAATATAAATGCCACCCCTCTGGAGCATAAGCCGGCTGAGCTGCAGTTAAACAGGCCACATGATTTACTATCTTATTATCTTTGGCATTTAAATATAAATACTTTGAAGCGAGTTGATTCGACTTAGTTTTAAAGTACGACGTAGTGACAGAATTCCATTGTTTTTCATTTTCTAAGCCAAAATTTTTTAAACCAGTCACATCAGTAGCCATGACCACATAATCAAAATTATATTTATTTTCATCATGAAACATGATTTCATTTTTTGTCACTTTTATGGCTTCATGTGAAAAGATAATTTTTTTCTTTAATTTTCTTTGCATTTGAATTGCAAGCTCTTGCATTCCGTTTTTAGGAAGTGAGGCCTTCCCAAGGCTGAATCTTCCAAAAAGATATAAAAAATAGCCCGCAGGGGTTTTAAGTTCTGATTCCAAAAAGACACCAGAAAAAAAAGGTTTAAAAAAGTTTTTGATAATTTTTTTTGAAAAACCAAATTTAGTTAAAAATTCTAAAGTCGTTTGATTATTGATTTCTAATTTGACGTCTTTAGTTTCAACTGCCATTTTTTTTAATTTTAATATCAATAATTTATCACCTAATGTCGCATTGGGATTAAATAGTGTTTTAAAAAGATCTGCTGGCTTTCTTAAGGGGTCTGACATCAGACTCATTTTTTGACCATCAAATATATGCGCGCCAGGTGAAAAAGACCCTAGTTGTAATTCTTTATACTCAAAATAATATTCACCGGCTTCATAGGATGAAAGGTAAACTTGAAACCCATGATCTAATTTAAATCCTTCAAAATCATCTGTTTTAACTCGACCACCGGCTTGATTTGTCTTTTCGAAAACAGTGACATCGACCCCATTTTTTTCAAGCTCCACGGCACAAGCTAAACCCGAAAGACCTGCTCCAATAATTCCAACTTGCATGCTCACGAAGGTCCCTTTGATTGATTTAAAATTGATCAATAATTAAATGTAATGTTATCATCAATCTACAATTTAAAAAATATAACACGAGGCTCTGGATGTCCAAACCAAAAAAGCAAAAGTCTATTGTGGGCTGGCGTGAGTATGTCTCAATTCCCGAGCTCGGTATTAAACAGATCAAAGCCAAAGTTGATACAGGGGCTAGAACCTCCGCCCTGCATGTTTCAAATTTAAAAATCGTAAAACGTGGACAAACTAAATTTGCAGAATTCACAGTTCATCCCCAACAGCATTCGACAAACCCCGAAATACATAATCGTCACAAGATTTCAAGTTTAAGGGTTGTTAAGAGCTCTAATGGCATGACCACAAAAAGACCTGTGATTAAGGCAAATATAATGCTGGGTCTTGAAAAAAAAGAAATTGAGATTACTTTAGTCAACAGAGATTTAATGGGCTTTAGATTACTATTGGGAAGAACAGCATTGAAACCTAATTTTATAGTCGACCCTGGGAAATCTTATTTATTTAAAACCAAGCTAACTAAAAAAATTATTAAGAAAAACATTAGGGAAAACATTAAAAAAAATATTAAGAAAATTATTAAGAAAATTATTAAGAAAAAAATTTAGTACAAAAATATTAAATTTTTAATTGGGGAATATATGAAAATCGCCATTCTTTCACGGGGTCCAAAACTTTATTCAACTATGCGCCTAGTGGAAGCCGCGCGCGCGAAAGGTCATGAGGCCGAAGTGATTGATCCCCTTCGCTGCTACATGAACATTACATCTCATAAGCCGACCGTTCACTACAAAGAAAAAACCTTAGACTATTTTGATGCTGTCATTCCTAGAATCGGTGCCAGCATTACATTTTACGGCACCGCTGTTTTAAGACAGTTTGAAATGGGCGGAGTGTTTGCCGTCAATGAATCGGTGGCCATCAGTCGGTCACGGGATAAATTACGTAGTCTTCAAATCATGGCTAGAAAAGGCATCGGGCTTCCTGTGACTGGTTTCGCCAACTCCACTAACATGACCGAAGATCTTTTGAAATTAGTGGGCGGTGCGCCCTGTGTGATTAAACTTTTAGAAGGCACACAAGGTAAGGGTGTGGTTTTAGCTGAAAGTACAAAAGCAGCAGAAAGCGTGATCGATTTAGTTGCTGGAACCAAATCCAATTTTTTGGTTCAAGAATTTATTAAAGAGGCCAATGGATCTGACATTCGTTGTTTTGTGATAGGTGATAAGGTCGTTGCGTCCATGATGAGAACAGGGGCTGAAGGTGACTTTAGATCCAACCTTCACCGTGGGGGCACAGCTAAAGTTATTAAGATCACTCCTGAAGAGAGAATCTCTGCCGTTAAAGCCGCCAAAGCGATGGGTTTAAATATTGCGGGTGTGGATATTTTAAGATCGTCCCATGGACCCTTAGTTCTGGAAGTGAATTCTTCTCCAGGCTTAAATGGCATTGAAACTTCAACTAAAAAAGATATCGCAGGGATGATTATAGATTTCATAATTACTCATTCAGAATCCAAAGTGATCACCAACAAAACCAGAGGCCGGGGGTAGTTATTCAATCGGATGTAAAAATTCAGTCGAACACAAAAACTCAAAGACTTCGAATTGGGGGACATTTAGTTTTGCCTGGGGATAATAAAAAAATATTTCTTCAAGTTGGCAAAATCTACGATTCAACAGATTTAAATATGCCCGTTCACGTGATTCGAAGCTTTGAAGATGGCCCCGTCATTTTTTTATCCGCGGCCATTCATGGAGACGAGATCAACGGTGTAGAGATCATCAAAGAGGTCATGAGTGTTTTATCTAAAGTCGAAATCAAAGGAACAGTGATTGCTGTACCTATTGTTAATGTTTTTGGTTTTAACAACCAATCTAGATACTTACCTGACCGCAGGGACTTAAATAGATCCTTTCCTGGTTCAGCCAAAGGGTCTTTGGCTTCAAGAATGGCCCATTTATTTGTGAAAGAAATTGTCAGCAAATGCACTCATGGAATTGATTTTCACACAGGCGCAGTTCATCGATCTATCTTTCCACAGATCAGGGTCAATATGAAAAACGTCAAAGCCTTAGAGTTTGCGAAAGCTTTTGGGGCGCCAATTATTTTAGACTCTGACGTTAGGGATGGTTCCCTTCGTGAAACGGGAAAAAAAAATGGTGTGGTCACTATGGTGTATGAAGCTGGCCAAGCCCTAAGATTTGAAGAAGATGCCATTAAAATCGGAAAGCAAGGTACACTAAACGCCTTACATAACATTGGAATTTACCCCATTAAGCCGTCAAAAATTGCAAACCCTCTTGGTAAGTCCCCAATCCAAATCAAGGATAGCTTTTGGTTGCGCTCACCCATGGGTGGAACACTTCGACTTAAAGTAAAACTAGGTAAGTTTGTCAAAGCAGGCGAAAAGATCGGTGAGATCTCAGGTCCTTTTGGACAAACCGGTGAAGCTATAATAGCCCCTCAAGATGGCTATATTCTTGGAATCAACCATTTACCACTAGTTACAGTGGGCACAGCGATCGTTCATATTGGGACTTACACTTTAAGTAAGAAAAATAAGAATTCTGAGTATATTAGCGAGAACACGTATATTAGCTGATTAACTAAATTAGTATTTTTTAAATTTATTAAAATCTCCAGAATGATTTGACGATTCAGCGTTATGTTTACAAGTTTAAGTCGAATTAGTATGATAGTAAAGTAGACATGACTCCACTATACTCGCGAGTAAAGTGGAGTCATGTCTACTTTACAACGATATCTTAAAAAGCCTATTTTAAAAGATCTTAAGAAAAAAATGGTTTTTCTTGGTGGACCTCGGCAGGTCGGAAAGACTTTTTTTTCACAGAAAATACTGTCTCAAGCTTACGACGAACCTATAAGTTATTTGAATTAGGACAATTTAGATCATCGTCAGAAAATTCTTAAAGGTGAATTCGATAAAAAGTATAAATTACTTGTTTTTGATGAGCTTCATAAATATTTGAAGTGGCGCGGACTGATCAAGGGATTTTTTGACACCCTTAAAGAAACTTTTCAGTTTTTGGTCACCGGTTCAGCTCGTTTAGATTATTACAGGAAAGGGGGCGATTCATTGCTGGGCAGATATTACTATTACCGCATGCACCCCTTAAGCTTACCAGAGGTGGATGAACATTTGAGTCCTAAATCTTTGATGGATCTAATTGAATTCGGAGGATTCCCAGAACCTTTTTTAAATAAATCTAAAACTGAACTTAAGCGTTGGCATCGACAACGGCGGGATAGAATAGTTCAAGTGGACATTAGAGATCTTGAAAACGTAAAAGAAATTTCCAATATTGAAATACTTATGAGTGCTTTGCCTGAAAGAATTGGATCGCCACTTTCGAGGAAAAATTTAGCGCAAGAGTTGGAAGTAGACTTTAAAACAATTGAAAAATGGATTTCTATTTTAGAAAATGTTTACTACTGTTACCGAATTGCACCTTTTGGTGCCCCTAAAATTAAAGCCGTAAAAAAAGAACAAAAGTTATATTTTTGGGATTGGAGTGAAATTGAAAGTAAGGGTGCACGTTGGGAAAACTTAGTTGCTAGCCATCTGCTAAAATACTGTCATTACCATGAAGATATTCATGGCGATCAAATGGAACTTAGATTTTTAAGAGATGTTGTCGGCCGAGAAGTTGATTTTGTTGTGCTTAAAAATAAAAAACCAATTTTTGCTGTCGAATGTAAAACTGGTGAAAAAACAACTTCACCCCATTTATTTTACTTTAAAGATCGAACGGCTATTCCTCATTTTTATCAAGTTCACCAAGGAACATCTTACCGCGCCGTTGATGACAAAATTACCATCTTGCCGTTTGCAAAATTTTGTAAAGCTGTGGAATTGATTTAGTTAATGAACATATAGGTAAAAGCACTCGGTGATCCCAAAGGGGAGCTTTTAAATCACTTAGTTAAAATTTCCGCCGAAGATACATCTGATCCGAATCTCGGTATTGGAGCTGCAGTTCGATGGTTATTTAGAAAAAGAGATCTTGCAAGTCATCGCCTTAAACGACAGGCCACTTGGCGGGAAGGAATCGCTGAGTATAAGTCTTATTTGAAAGATATGGTCAGTGGCAAAGATCCAAACCCAAAGCAAATGCAAAAGCTTGATGATATTTATAAGAAACTTAAGAAATGAAATACAAATTTTTAATAGCTATATTAATCACCACAAGTTGTTCCTGCAAAATCAGACCAATACAGCCAATTAAAAAAATTGAAGTCGTTGATCCTAACTATGGAATTTTGTCTGATTTTAAAACAACTAAAAGCGAACGTAGTCCTCTTGAATGGAGATGCTTTCCCATCAAAGACATGGAAGTCAAATATCGAACTTGGCGCGATGCTGACTCTATGGGTGCATATGATGTCATAGTAACTATGTGTGATTTCGAGATATATGTAATAAGTAAATCAATATCTCATGTTTATCATGGGCGTCGCGGGAAGCCAGTTATTTATTGTGATGAATTCAAAGCGGCTTGGAACAAGCTCACTCAAGGCGAAGAGCATATCTGTATGGATGGTGAGACTTTAACTAAAGGCGAACCAGAAGAAGACCAAGACTCAAAGAAAATGTACGTGAGTTGGACCTGGGATAAAATCAAAACCAAGAAGGGATGCTATAGTTTTTGGAATGGATATCAGTGCAAGAATTTTTAATTCCATCATTTTAATATAAATTATAAATACGATTTTTAGAAAAATTATTTTTTTGCTTCAAGATCATTCCACAAAGCATAAAACCGATCCACTTCGGCTTGGGCTTTGGTGATGGCTTCAATTTTTGAATTAAGACCCTCTTTGTTAGCTAAGTTTTTTGGAATAGCAGAAAAATCTTCTAAGTCCTGATTGGCTTTTTCTAAATTTTTTTCTGCATTCTGAATATCAACTTCGATATTTTCTAAAGCGAGCTTATCTTTGTAGGACAGCTTTGCCCCACTTTTTTTTGAATTTGAATTTAATTGTGTAGACTGTGCAGAATTTAAATCCGCAGTTTTATATTCATTTATATTATCCGCTTTTCCAAAACCTAAAGTTTTTTTATTGTCTTTAAGCCACTGATCTAAATCCGCATAAGTGGCCCAGTTTCCGTCGCCTTCAAAAACTAAAAAATTGTGACACAATTCATTTAAAAATTTTCGATCATGAGAAACAACTAAAAGTAAGCCTTCAAATTCAGACAAAGTCTGTTCAATGACCTCAATGGTATCAATGTCTAAATCATTTGTAGGTTCATCTAAAATCAAAACATCAGCTGGCTGTAAAAATAGTTTTGCAATTAAAAGTCGGGCCTGCTCACCACCTGATAAGTGACCAATTTTTAAATTCATTTTTTCAGCTGTAAATAAAAACCGACTGGCATAAGAGGCCACATGCATGGATTTATCTTTAAAGATCACTTGATCTGAATCATCACCCAAAAACTGCATTAAGGTTTTTTCTAGAGGTAGCTTTTCTCTTTTTTGGTCAAAATAAACAATTTTTAAACCATCCGCAGTTTTAATAGTGCCTGATAAAGCAAGTTCCGGATTTTGAAGTGTTTTTAAAAAAGTTGTTTTACCACTTCCATTTTGTCCAATAATTCCAAGACCATATTTAGGTCCCAAAACAATATCTAAATCTTTAATTAAAACCTTTCCATCAAAACCCACATTTAATTTTATGATTTCAACTAACTTTTTACTTTTCCGTTGAGTGGCATCAATTTCTAAACGTGTTGTCATTTGCCCAGAAAAATTTCGTTGCTTTACATCTTTCAGTTGATCAATCAATTCATAAGCGTCTTTCATACGCGCAGAACTTTTTGTTGTTCTGGCTTTTACACCTGCTCTTAACCAATCAATTTCGCGCTTAGCTTTATTAGACAGAATTTTTTGTAATTGCATTTGGGCATGAACGTACTCTTCTTTTTTTACTAAAAAATCAAAATAAGGAGCATTGAACGACAGATACCCATCAGAATAAAGCGGATTAATTTCAACTGTTCTATTGGTTAACTGATTTAGAAAAATACGATCATGGCTAACTAAAACATAAGGCTTTTTTAAATTCTGTAAAGTGCGCTCAAGCCAAATGATTCCGTCCCAATCCATATGGTTGGTAGGTTCATCTAAAATAAACAAATCTGGATCTTCAGCTAAGCACGTCGCCATAGCTAGGCGCTTACGCCAACCACCAGAAAGTTCTGAAATTTTTTGATCAATATTTTCAAACCCGGCCATAGAAAGTTCAATAGCAGCTTGAACTTCAGCATCCGTTTCATTCATCGAATGTTTTTCCATTAAATGATCAACAATATATTGGGTCACTGTCTTTTGATCATCAAAGCTGGAGGTCTGAGCCAAATAGGAAATTTTTAAATTTCGTTTAACATTCACTTCACCGCTGTCTGGTTTTTCTAATCCAGAAATAATTTTAAGCAGAGTAGATTTACCGGCCCCATTGGGTCCAATCAGGCCAATCTTTTCATTATCAAAAATTCCAAAGCTTAAACCTTCAAATAAAAGTTTAGAACCCATAGTGATTTGGATTTGGTTTAAGGAAACTAAAGGAGTCATAGGTCTCTCATTTTTAAAAAATTAAATGACTTTAAATAAAGTCCATCGTTTAAGCTATATTATTAAATCTATAAGTCGAATCAATTGTCGTGTACCATGTTAGAAATATGAAGTATAATTTAATTTTAAAATAATAAGGTCTATTTATGTCTATTCCTAATTTAGCTCTGAAAAGAAATTTAAGAAAAAATATTCTACAAGGTCAGCCTTGGATCTATAAAGAAAACCTGAATATCCCTGTCGACTTAAAAGAGACAGTATTGTGTAAAGTTTTAGATCCCAAAAATGAGTTTTTAGGCTGGGGCATTTTTTCACCACAAAGTCCTTTAGCAGTAAGAATTTTAAGTCTCGATAAAAAGCCACCTAACCCGTCTTACTATGAAGGCACTTTAAATATCGCCAAACGAACACGTGATGCCGTTATCGATGACAGCACAAATTGTTACCGTTTGGTTAATGGCGAAGGCGATTACATGCCTGGCTTTATTTGTGATATTTATAGTCATGTCGCCGTTATGCAATTTGATGGTCAAAGTTTATATGATTTTTGGGATCAAGAATTTTTAAGTGACTGGATTCTAAAAAATACAAAATGTAAGACGGTTTATTTTAAACCAAGACACGATTCCAATTTAAAGCCTCAAATTTGGGGAGAAGACTTAAAATCCAATCTTATTGAAGTTAAAGAAAACAACATTCGATTTTTGGTTGATGTTGTTCAAGGACAAAAAACTGGATTTTTTTTAGATCAACGAGAAAACAGAAAATATTTAAGCCAAATCTCAAAAGATAAATCTGTTATTAATTTATTCAGTTACTCCGGTGGATTTTCTTTGTATGCAGGTCTTGGCGGTGCAAAATCTGTGGTTAGTGTGGATATCGCCCAAGGGGCCTTAGACTTATCGAATCAAATCTGGAAATTAAACGAAGTGACAGTTCCACATCAGACAGTGTGCGCCGACGTGTTTGATTATTTAAGTCCTACGTCTAACATTGCTCAAGACAAATTTGATATAGTTATTTGTGACCCTCCTTCGTTAGCTAAATCAGAAGCCCAAAAAGAAATTGCAATGCAAAAGTATATTGATACCTATGCCTTGGCGGCTAAAAAAGTAAATTCTGAAGGCCATTTAGTTTTAAGTTCCTGCTCAAGCCATATTAGCTTCGCAGACTTTGAAATTATTGTGAATGAAGCCTTATCTAAGGCCAGAAAACGAGGCCAAACACTGAGGTACTCTGGTCAAGGATCGGATCACCCTTATCCACAGGCTTGTCCCCATTTAAGGTATTTAAAATTTATTGATCTTAAAATATTTTAAACACAGCAAATATTTTTAAATCATTTGGATAATTTTTTTATTTTTTAAATTTGATAAATCTAGACAGCAATCCGTCTTCGTTTTAATTTTATGAAATGAACGCACTAACAAATGTATTTATTATTTTTGTAGCTATACTCCATATTTATTTTCTTATCCTAGAGATGTTTTTATGGACGAAGCCATTGGGGCTTAAAACTTTTCGACAATCTTTAGATCAAGCCAAGTCATCGAAGACCTTAGCGGCAAATCAAGGTCTTTATAATGGATTTTTAAGCGTTGGATTAATTTGGAGTCTTATTCATCCTAATTTGTATTTCGGATTTCAACTGAAATGCTTTTTTTTAACTTGCGTCGTGGTTGCTGGTTTGTACGGTGCGTTCACAGTCAGCAAGAAAATCTTTTGGGTTCAGGCCTTCCCAGCTTTTATTGGTTTATTGTTTTGTTTTAGAAATTTCCTGACATTTGTGTAAAAAAAGTGGTCAACCTTGAAAAAATCAACTTGGCTTTCTTAATTTGACCATAATAATGCCACAACCATGACTCCCATAAAATCTTCTTATTGACTTATCGCAGTACCAACTGCTAATGCATTAACCATCGTCGAGATAACCGCTGTTTATTTGGCTTTTTTTCTGCGATCTAGAGCTCATACTAACTTGAGCCGCACAAAAAAAGGAATAATCGATGACATCTTTTCAAGATATGCTATTGCCCGTTGAGCTTCAAAAAGCTCTAAAAAGTTTAAATTTTACAACCCCAACAGAGATTCAAGCCTCTACCATTCCCTTAGCTTCTGAAGGCAAGGATTTTATGGCCTGTGCTGAAACTGGATCTGGTAAAACCGCTGCTTATGCTATTCCAACTATTGTTAGCTTACTCGCAGATAAAGAAAAACACGCTTTAATATTAGCTCCAACACGTGAATTAGCGCAGCAGATTGCTGATGTGTTCAGAGATCTTACTAAGTTCAGCGATGGCTTAAGCGTTACAGCTTTAATCGGTGGTGCAGATATTCACACACAGTTTAGAAGTTTAAAAAAGAATCCACGTATTTTAGTTGCGACTCCTGGTCGTTTAACTGATCACCTTTACAGAAAAAGTGTAATTTTAAATTCAACTGGAATTTTAGTCTTAGATGAAGGCGACCGTATGTTAGATATGGGTTTTGCACCTCAGTTAGATGAAATCTTAAAGTTCTTACCAAAAAAACGTCAAACTTCACTTTTCACTGCGACTTTACCTGATAAAGTAAAAAAATTAGCCGAAAAGTATTTATCTAATCCAGAACAAATTAACGTTGGTCGTATCTCTTTGCCAGTGGCGACAATCACACAAAGTGTGATCGAAGTGATGAGCAAAGAAAAAGAAGATCGTTTAGTTGATGAATTAAATAAACGTCAAAATTCTGTGATCATTTTTGCAAAAACAAAAATCAAAACTGATAAATTAGCTCATGTGTTAAAAGATTATGGTTTTGCAGTGGATTTAATCCATGGTGGTCGAAGCCAAGGTCAACGTAACAAAGCCATTGCTAACTTCAAAAATGGAAAAAGTAGAATTTTAGTTGCGACTGATGTTGCGGCTCGTGGAATTGATATTCCTCAAGTAGCACACGTGATCAATTATGACTTACCAATGATGATTGAAGATTATGTTCACCGTATTGGTCGGACTGCTAGAAACGGCGCTTCTGGAGAAGCCGTAAGTTTTGTGACTCCTGATGAGCACAGAACTTGGAATATGATTGTTAAAAAATATAAAATTGTGAATGTTGAATTAAAAAATAAATCTGCCAGAGGCGGTGGTTCAGACGACGACAGAAGAAGTCGTGGTCCTAGAAGTGGCAGCGGCGATCGTCGTCGTTCCTCTTTTGGTGGTCGTTCCGGCGAAAGATCAGGTGGTTTTTCTGGTGAAAGATCTAGTCGATCTTCTGAAGAACGAAGTTCAGGATTTAGATCTGAGTCTTCAGAAAAAAGACAGGGTTTTAGAACATCAGAAGATGGTGGATCTGAAAGACGTGAGTTTTCATCATTCAAGAAAAAACCATTTGCCAGAGCTGGTGAAGAGGGTGGATTTAGAAAATTTGATCGTCCTAAGTTTGACGGACCTAAAACCGAAAGAGCAGAGGGTGATACGTCTGAAAGATCAGAAAGACCTTCTTACCCTAGAAAGCCTAAATTTGAATCTAGATTTGAAGCTAAAACTGAAGACGGTGCTGGTGGCTTTAAATCAGAAAGATCTAAAGATTGGGGATCAGGCGAAAAAAGAGAATTTAAAAGAGATTTCAAATCTGACGAAAGATCAAATGATTCTAAACCATTTGGCCGTAAGCCATTCGGTGAAAGAAAATTCGGCGCGGACAGATCTGAAGACAAAACGTTCGGCGAAAAGAAATTTAGACCAGAAAGATCTGCCGAAAGATCTGAAGGTGGCTTTGGTGAAAAGAAGTTTGGCGAAAGAAAATTTGGAGAGAAAAAATTTAGCACTCCAAGATTTGGTGATTCTAAATTCGGCGAAAAAAAGTTTGGTGAAAAGAAATTCGGAGCTTCTGCTGATGGTGAAAAGTCATCTGAAAGCAGATTCACTAACCAGTATGACGATAGAAAAGTAGGTGGCAAAAAATACAGCTCTAAAAAAGTTGGAGAAAAAAAATTCGGTGGATTTAAAAAATCGAGTGGACCATTTTCAGGATCTAAACGTCCAGATGGTGGAAGCTCAAAATCGTTTTCTAAATCATTCTAGTTTTTTAAATCAGTAATCATTTTAAAAAAAGCATTAGATTTATCTAATGCCTTTTTTTATATACTTTAGATTCTTTTTTAAAGCTCAGAATAATTATAATAATTTTTAGAAAACTTAGAAATTACATTAAATTGCATTTAGTATTTATTAAAATATGGAATCACAAATTCACCATCAACAGATCCAAAATCTTCCGATACTGATCCTAAGTTATTAAGTTTTAAAATCATTTCATCATGCCACCTTTTTAATAAATTATACTCTTTATTTTGAGGGGCGATTGCGAGAAGCTTTTCAATAAGTTGTTCTGCTTGATTAAAATCTTTAAGTCCTAAGTAAGCCTTTGCACTTAGAAACATCATGTACTGAGTCTCCAAAACAACTCCTGAATAATTCATGTAATCTAAAGCCTCTTGATATTTTTCACGAGTTTGTTGACCAATAAGTGATTCGATATAAAGGAAATAGAATTTGCCAGATTGCTTTTCGATTACAAAAAGTTGTTTTAAATAAAGCTCCACATTTTCATAAGCTTTCATTTTTTTATTTTTATTTCCTTTATCAACTGGACGCAAACTTTTTGCTTGCATGACCAGTGATTCGGAAACGATCCTTAATAAAACAATATTTTGCGGATTTAAAGTTAATTCATCTATTGAAAGCTGGGCTGCACGGTCAAATTCACGAAGATTCATGTTAGTTTTAATTCTTGAAATTCTATACGATAAATTTAATGGGAATTCTTTGGTTAACTTAAAAATAATACTAAATGCCACTTCGTATTCTTTAAGGTCGGTGTAGGATTTAAATAATCTATATTGTAACTCTTCAGAAGTTCCCAAGATTATCTCTAATCTTTGAATAACGTCTAACCGTCTTGTTCGCATTTCCAAACTTCTAGATGAAGAGAGATCAGAAGCATACCAATAGGCATTCAATAAATTTACATCCGATGGATTAGCCAATAATCTTGTTTCTATTTCTGCAATCATATCTCTAATTTCAGAATTAGATTTTTTGTTAAATTGTTGATCTGAACCAAAAACATAGGATAAGTAATATTGAGAATTAAGCTGGGTCGAGTTTAAAAAGATATGGCACGAATTAGATACATTTTCAGCATTAGCTTGATAGACATTAAATAAAAAAAATAAAATTAGCAGTATAGAATAGCCTCTTAGTTTATTTGTACCCACAGACACCCCTTGATATAGATATTTAAATTGCTATATATATGCCACATGCAATAGGTCTAAATCATTAATTTGACTACGTTTTTATAGGACTTGGTGTCTAATTTGAAGAAAATTAAGACATTTTTTGTCATTTTTTTTAGTTTTCTTTTAATTTTTCCAAAGCAATCATCGCAAAATCAGTCATTATGTGACCTAAATGCTTTTGAGCTAAAATATTGATGGCCTCTTGTTTTTCTTTATTAGCTAAGGCTTCTTTTGGTGGTAATGGAACTGAAATTGTTAAATGCTGACCCTTAGGTAAAGTCGCTTGTTCACATTTTTTATGATTACAAAGTTGAAAATATCCATTCACAAATGCTTTGTAATTGATGACCAGCTCACCATCAATTTTTCCAACAGTCGCCAAATCTTTATTCAAGAAAATATTAAAATAAGGTAAAAATAAAGCTCCGTCTTTTTCAATCACAGCTTGGGCGATGGACCTTCCTTGGTCCGCATTAAAGGCACCGTAGTTATAACTTGTGACTGTTGCTAATTCTAAATACTTCATGAAATTAAATTTTTTCTCTAATCCACCCATAGGCACTTTTACTGGGTAGGCAATTTTTCTAGAGCTTGTTTTAATTCCAGCAAACATATTTTGATTAACGCCTTTGACTCGGCCATATTCATTTTCGATTTTATCTGAAATACGTTCGTAGACTTTTTGAGCCACACCCGTAAATCCCCATAGCCCCTCTTTGGTGTTCCACCACGGCTGATATTCAATGTAGTTTAAATCTTCGGGCGCCAATGTCGAATATCTTTGAAAAATAACTTTCATGTAAACTGTGCTTAAACCCATTTCTCTGGCTTTTACTTTTCCTGTCACAATAAGATTGTCTTGGACTTGTTTTTTAATTTTTTCAATTTCTAAAGTATAATCTTCTTTAGGCGCTTCTTTTAAAGCTTTAAGTTCAGCAGAACCACAAGTCAGCTGGGACAGAATTAAGCTTAGTAGCATCAATTTAAGGATCAAATTTTTAACTTGATTCATCATTTCATATCCTTACAATTATTACTCAATTAGGCTATATCTATTGCTAGACTAAAATCGACAAACCAAATAATAAAGACTAACAAGTCTAAGAGGTGTTTTTTTGGAGACTCAGAAACTGAATGAACTTTATATCTCATTATTAATAGGCTTAGTTTTGACTTTGAATGCGTGTAGCACTTCACCTATGGGACGTAGGCAGCTATTACTTTTTCCCGAATCTAAAATGAGCGAAATGGGGGCGGCTTCATTCACTCAACTTAAGTCTACGACACCAACAATCAAAGACCCTACAACCTATGGATACATTAAATGCATCACGGATCGATTGCTGATCTCTATGAATGAAGATCCTAAAGCTTGGCAAATTGAAGTCTTTAAAGATGACAGAGCCAATGCATTTGCACTTCCTGGAAAAAAAATGGGTATTCACACCGGCATGATCAATTTAGCTAAAAACCAAGATCAAATTGCTGCCGTCATTGGACATGAAATAGGTCACGTCATTGCTAAACATTCAAACGAAAGAATGTCCCAAGGGACTTTGGCCCAAACAGGTCTGCAAGTTAGCTCTTTAGTTTTAGGATCGGATTCAAAAACAGATGGCCTCATTGTTGGGGCTTTAGGCTTAGGGGTCCAATACGGCGTTATGTTGCCCTTCAGTCGAAGTCACGAAACAGAAGCTGATCGTATGGGTCAGATGTACATGGCTAAAGCTGGGTTTGATCCTGCCCAAGCTGCTGAACTTTGGAAACTTATGGGAAAAGGTAGATCTAAAACTCCAGAATTTTTATCAACCCACCCCTCGCCAGAAAGTCGAATCGTTGATTTATCCTCCAGAGCCAAAAAATATCAAGCTGATTACTTAGCTTCTAACAAAACTGAGTGCAAAAAATAAGGATGTGATTATGTCAAAAAAAATAGTGATTCAATATACAAAAACCGATGAAGCTCCACTTCTTGCGACGTACTCTTTACTTCCCATCCTTAAAGCCTATTTTGCACAGGCCAACATTAGCCTTCAAACGGTAGACATCTCGCTGGCTGGAAGAATTTTAGCTTTATTTCCAGAACTTTTAAATCCCGAACAAAAAGTTTTAGATGGTTTAAAAGAACTTGGTGAATCAGTTAAAAAACCTGATGCTAATATTATCAAACTTCCCAACATCAGTGCCTCATTGTCCCAGTTAAAAGAGGCTATCGAAGAACTTCAAAGTAAGGGTTACAAAATTCCTTCTTACACAGAAGTACCAAAAACAGATGAAGAAAAATCTATTCACTCTAAGTACGCCAAAGTTTTAGGAAGTGCGGTAAACCCAGTTATTCGCGAAGGAAATTCTGACCGAAGAGTGGCCCCACCGGTAAAACAGTATGCAAAAGATAACCCACACAAACTTGGAGCTTGGGATAAAAATTCTAGAACCCACATTGCCTTTATGAAAGATGGGGATTTTTATGGATCAGAAAAATCCTACGTTTCAGATCAAGAACAACAGATTAAAATCAGACTTGTCGCTAACGACGGATCAATCCAAGACTTAAAAGGCTTGTTTAAAATTACTAAAGATGAAGTGATTGATGCATCTGTGATGAATTGCAAAAAATTAGTTCAATACTTTGAAGCTGAAATAGCAAATGCAAAAAAAGATGAAATCCTATTATCCCTTCATTTAAAAGCCACTATGATGAAGGTGTCTGATCCCATTATTTTTGGTCACGCTGTTAAAGTTTTTTTTAAAGACGTATTTAAAAAATACCAATCTACTTTTAATGAATTGGGTGTAAATCCAAATAATGGCCTGGCTGATCTTTATGATAAGATTGCAAAATTACCAGAGGCTTTAAAAATTGAAATTGAAGCGGCTATTCAAGCGACCTATAAATCTCAGCCGCCACTGGCGATGGTGAATTCTGACAAAGGAATTACAAACCTACATGTGTCTAGTGATGTGATCATCGACGCGTCTATTCCTGCGGCTTTTAAATCTTCTGGAAAAATGTGGGGCGCTGATAACAAACTTCATGACACCAAAGCTTTAGTTCCTGATCGTTGTTACGCAGGGATTTATCAAACTGTTGTGGACTATTTAAAAGCTAATGGAGCTTTTAATGTCGCAACGATGGGAAGCGTCGCCAACGTAGGCCTTATGGCTTTAAAAGCTGAAGAGTACGGGTCCCATGATAAAACTTTTGAAATTAAAAAAGCAGGAAAAGTTCAGGTTGTAACAAGTTATGATAAAATTATTTTTGAACACGCCGTTGAAGTTGGTGATATTTGGCGCATGTGCCAAACCCAAGATATTTCAATTATAGACTGGGTTAAACTTGCAGTTACAAGATCTAAAGTTTCAAAAACACCTGCCATATTTTGGTTAGATGATCAGCGCGCCCATGATAGAAATTTAATTTTAAAAGTAAATGAATACTTAAAAAAAATTGATGTTAGCGGATCTGAAATTAAAATTATGAATCCAACTGATGCCATGCTTTACAGTTTAAAGCGAGTCACTGAGGGCAAAGATACTATTTCAGTTACAGGAAATGTTTTACGAGATTACTTAACTGATTTATTTCCAATTCTTGAATTGGGCACAAGTGCGAAAATGTTATCAATTGTTCCTTTGATTGCAGGTGGTGGACTCTATGAAACAGGTGCTGGGGGATCAGCCCCCAAACACGTTGAACAGCTGGTTGAAGAAAACCATTTACGTTGGGATTCTTTGGGTGAATTTTTAGCTATTGCAGCGTCTATTGAAGATTACGCTGACAAATCAAATAACAAGACTGTTAAAGTTTTAGCAGACTGTTTAAATCGTGCGAATGGCAAGATACTTGAAATGGACAAATCCCCATCCAGAGACACTGGCCAACTAGATAATCGTGGAACACATTTTTATTTAAGTTTGTATTGGGCTGAAGAGCTTTCTAAACAAAGTGAAGATTCAAATTTAAAAACTATTTTCACAAAAATATTTGATACCTTAGCCGATCAAGAAACTACAATTGTAGATGAACTTAACAAAGCTCAAGGTAAAGCTGTTGATATTGGCGGGTACTACTGGCCTGATGAAACAAAAATTTCAAAAGTCATGCGTCCAAGCCTTAAGTTCAACAAAGTGATTGATGATTTGTACGCAGTGAATCCGATTTAAAATGACTGACAGACATTAAACTTAAAATTATAATTATGTAAACTTCTAATCCAAGGATGGATATGAAATTAATAACTTCCCTTAGTTTCGCCTTACTAATTATAACATTAAATTTTTTATCCATATCCAAAGCCGATCAACAAGAATTAATAAATTATAATGATGCGAAAGATATTTTTTGGACTTTAGATTACAACCGCACAGGCACAACTCTTTATTGTTACAAAACCTACACAAGTAAAAATGGACTTAATATTGAACATGTATTTGCAGCAGGTTGGATGAAAGAGGTTTCGGGTTGCCCAAATTCTAATAGAAAAGAATGTCGTAAACAAAGCCCTATGTTTAACCGTATGGAGGCAGACCTTCACAATCTTTACCCCACCGTTTCGAAAGCAAATTCAATACGTGGAAGTTTAACTTTTGGAATCATCGATGGAATTTCACAAAATGAATGTGATTTTGAAGTAGATGAACAATCCTTTGAACCGCCACCAAGCGCCAGAGGAGCAATAGCTAGGGCCTTACTATATATGTCGAATGAATACGGCGCTGATTTAAATAAAGCAGCAGAAGCTTCAAACTTAAATGATTTAGTGACTTACTGGCACTGTAACTATCCAGTAGAACAAAAAGAAATCGAACGAAACAAACAAATTTTTGAAATTCAGGGCACTGACAACCCGTTTGTCTCTGGAAGACAAACGGTAAACTGTCAAAATATTAAAACTTTTGCAACAGACTAAGATTTCTTCTTAGCTTTTACGGCCTTCATACCTTTTTTAAGAAAGGTTTTCTTAAGATAATCCGTTTGAAGATCAATCATAAGATCAACAACTTCAGAACCATTTACTGCATAAAGATCCAATGCTTTTTTCAATTTAGGCATTGGTAACATACACAGACCTCTTTCAAAATTAGATAAAAATTGAGGAGAAGTATAACCCAATTGCTTACTTACAAATCCTTGGCTTAAATCAGCACTTAAGCGATAGTTCTTAAATAGCTTACCAACTTCTTTACTATAAACATCATCTTTCATTCCACTATCCTTTGATCTTAATAACCCAGTATTAAAAATGATTAAAATAAATTTCTTTTTTTGAATTTTTAAATTATTTTTTATTTTAATTTTTAGAATTAAACTTTAAATAATGTCTATATCCAATTTTTCCAAAAAAACATTAATCATAAATAAGTGTTATTTGTTGAGGTATTATATTCTAATTTTTTTAAAAAAAATTCAAGCGCTTTATTTAAAAAAATAATACTTGCAATTCAAATTCATTAAAATCTGTTTTTTAAAAAGAAATTGCTTTTTTTAGACAAGCATTATTTAAAAAATTTACCTAAATTAAAAGACCCATTTTGAAACTAGTGTAAATATAAAAAGCAGCAAAAATTGTCTTTTTATATTTATTTACTAATATTTGGATAAAATAAATGTTTTTTAGTTTGGACTGGACATGATCAAAGCCACACCCATTCCTCCTGCAGTGCAAGCTGTAACCAAAGCTTTTGAATTTTCTTTGCCAGATAATATTTTAGCAGTAGATCCCACAAGGCGAGAACCCGTTGCCGCAAAAGGATGTCCAAGAGCTAAGCTTCCACCTTTTGTGTTTAAGCGATCTAAATCGATTTCACCTAAAATACCTTCTAGACCAAGTTCAGTCTTACAATATTCAGGATCATTCCACGCTTTTAAAGTTGATAAAACTTGCGCTGCAAAAGCTTCGTGAATTTCATAAACTTGAAAATCTTGAAGTCGCATTTTATTTCGTTGGATTAAGCTTGAGACAGCTTTAGTTGGTGCCATCAATAACCCAGCACCGTGAACAAAATCCACAGCCGATGTTTGTCCATCGTCTATAAATGCTAGAATTTTTAAATTATGCTTTTTTGCATAGTCTTCACTACATAATAAAACAGCCGAAGACCCATCAGTTAAGGGCGTGCTATTTGCGGCCGTTAAAGTTCCATTTTCTTTGTCGAATGCAGGTTTTAATTTAGCCATTTTATCTAAAGTTGTATCCGGACGAATAAATTGATCTTGATTTAAACCTTGATATTCAAAAACTAAGTCTTTAAAAAAACCATCATTTAAGGCGACTTCAGCTGATTTTTGACTTTTTAATGATAACTCGTCTTGTTCACGCCGAGTTACATTCCAAGTTTTGGCCATTAGCTCTGTATGTTCACCCATACTTTTTTTAGTCCGAGGCTCGTTCACAGTAGGAATCGAGGGCAAAAACATCTTAGGCCGCATTTGCGTAAATAACTTTACTCTTTCCAAAGTTGATTTCGCCATTTGAAGTTTCAAAAAAATAGATCTTAATGGCTTTGAGACTTCTAAAGGGGATGCACTATTGCTGTCTACTCCGCACGCAATACCCACATCGGCTTGGCCTAATTTGATTTTGTTTGCCAGAGTGATCACAGCCTCAAGGCTTGTACCACAGGCTCGCTGCATATCTAACCCAGGCGAGTTGGGATCAAGTTTAGTCGACAACACAGCTTCTCTAACTAAATTAAAGTCACGCGTGGACTTAATAACTGCACCCCCAATCACATCATCCATTAGTTTTCCATCTAAATTAAATTTAGCTACCAATTTATCTAGCGAAGCCACCAGCAAATCTTTAGTTGTGATGGAATTATAAGCTCCGAAGGATTTAACAAATGGAGTTCTTTGACTACCTATGACTGCAACTCGTTTCATATTTTACCTAATTTTACGGTTAAAGCTAATTATGCTGACCTAATAGCTTTAAATACTAGACGAGTGAAGCCCTATTGTCTGCACTTAATTAAGTGCTTTTTTTCTTTATTTGTATTAAAAATGCCACAGCTATTGCTATCTTATGTTTACTTATTGTTTGATTGTAATCTGCTGTTAGTTTGAATTGATACTATTAAAGATTGTATCTGATTATTTATATAACAAGAGGTTCAAAAATAATGTCTTTTCAAAAACATCTTTTAAATATTTTCTTTATATTTTCTACATTATTAATTTCGTATATTTCTAGTGCTGAAAATTTAGAATTTTTAGATACTCCAGATGAATTAAATTATTTTAAACTGAAAGGTCATGGGCTGGAAGCAGGTTTTTTTGTACTTATTAAATTCATAGCTAATGAGACCTTACTTCCAAAGTCGTCATTAATTCCTAATCTAGAAGCTAAGCAACCAACGACCCAAGAAATTAATCAAGAGTATGTTTTTAAAAAATTACTTTTACTTGAACCAATTATTATATTTTCAAACAACTCGGCTGAATGCAATATTTTTCAAGGACCTTATTACCATCTAAACGAAATTGTAGACGAAGGCACGGAAGTTAGTTTTTCTTATCTCATTGGAACTAATGCTAAAAATCCTGGTCTGTCATGCAACTTAGAAATTTTTGTATTGGGAGAAAACCAACCAAGAAAAACAATTGATTACTCAACATATTCAGGAGAATAAAATGTTACATTTTAAACCTCAAATTTCAGCAGTTGTATGTGGCGCCTCCCAAGGAATTGGAAAGCAAGTGGCTTTACAGTTTGCACAAAACCAAGTGCGTGTATTAGCTGTAGCCAGAAATTCAAATAAATTAAACGAGCTTAAAAAAGAAATGCTATCTTTAAGTCAACTTGAACACGATGTGATGTCTTGTGATTTTACTGACAGTTTAGATTTAGAAAAACTATCTAGACGTATTTTAAAAGATTCATACCAAATTTTAATTTGTAATTCTGGTGGCCCAAAATCTGGTCCTTTAGCTTTAGCCAGTGTTGAAGAATTGAACTTAGCCTTTCAATCCCATGTGATTGCCAATCAAAAATTAGTTCAATGTGTTTTGCCAGCAATGAAGGCGGCACAATGGGGTCGAATTATTAATATCATTTCAACATCAGTTAAAATGCCCATTCCTAACCTAGGTGTTTCTAACACTATTCGCGGGGCCGTGGCCCAATGGTCAAAAACTTTAAGTCTTGAACTAGGTCCGCTTAATATCACCGTTAATAATGTTCTACCTGGATATACAGCCACTGAAAGATTAGATGAGCTGATAAATGCAGCCGCATCTAATTCCAATAAATCCTTTGAGGCTGTCGCTGAAGAATGGAAATCAAAAGTTCCTTTAAAAAGATTTGCTCGCGCAGATGAAGTTGCAAGCGCTGTCAGTTTTTTATGTTCAAATAACGCCGATTATATTTCAGGAATTAATTTACCAGTAGACGGCGGACGCACAGGAACTTTATAAAATGATTTCAACAGAGATACTAAATTTTATAGATGGTGAATTTAAACCCAGTCAGAATTCTGAAACTTTACATAATATCGATCCCTCAACTGGAAAAATTTATTCTACGTTACCTAAATCCGACGCTTTAGATGTCGTTTTTACAGTGAAAGCGGCAAAAAAAGCTTTTGATAAATGGAAAGACTTACCTGTCGAAGAAAGATCTAAGTGGCTTAACAAGATTGCTGACGGCATTGAAAAAAACTTTGAAGCCTTTGCTGAGGCCGAAAGTCGAGACACTGGAAAACCACTTTGGTTAGCACGAAGTTTAGATATTCCACGCGCCATTGAAAATTTTAGATTTTTCGCCAGTCGAATTTTAAATTTTGAATCCAAGTCTTACGAAATGAAAAGCACTTCAGGTGTTGCATTAAGCTATGTTCAAAAACAACCCTTAGGTGTTTGTGCACTGATCTCCCCATGGAATTTACCCTTGTATTTATTGACGTGGAAAATCGCACCTTGTCTGGCTTCAGGAAACGTCGCTGTTTGTAAGCCTTCAGAAATCACACCAATGACTGCATTTTTATTGGCCAAAGTTTTTCAAGAGATTGGACTTCCCAAAGGCGTTTGCAATATTATTTTTGGTTTAGGCCATGAAGTGGGCGAAGCTTTGGTGTCCCACCCAGGTGTCACTGCGATTTCATTTACCGGCGGCACATCGACTGGACAAAAAATTGCAGCTATTGCCGCCCCCCATTTTAAAAAAATGAGTTTAGAATTGGGTGGTAAAAATTCGGCCATCATTCTAAAAGATGCGAATTTAAAAAAAGCAGTTGATGTTTGTATTAAGTCTTCATTTTTAAATCAAGGTGAAATTTGTCTTTGCACTGAACGTATTTTTATTCAGGATGAAATTTACGACGAGTTTAAAAAACTATTTTTAGAAGAAGTTCAAAAACTTCAAGTGGGCGATCGAACTGAAGAAAAAACCTTTATGGGGCCCTTGGTTTCTGAAGCTCATTTAAATAAAGTTTTAGGCTGTATAGCTTTAGCAAAAAAAGATAAAGCTAAAATTTTATTTGGCGGTGAAGTTATTCCCTCATCTAATTTAACAACTGAACTTAAAGATGGATATTATTTAAAACCAACAGTGATGGAAGATTTGTCTGACTGTTCTGAATTGCAACAAGATGAAATTTTTGGACCTGTGGTTTCACTTCGACCCTTTAAATACGCTCACGAAGCGGTGAAGTGGGCCAACACCACACCTTATGGCTTATGTGCGACCTTGTTCACTCAAGATTTAACTAAGGCCCATAAGTTGGCCTCCACGATTGATGTCGGCACCGTCTGGATCAACACTTGGTTAAAAAGGGATTTGCGAGTTCCGTTTGGTGGAATGAAGTCGTCTGGCTTAGGACGTGAAGGCGGGGATTACTCTTTGGATTTTTTCACTGAAACCAAAACAATTTGCATAGAATATTAGTTTTTAAAGAGGGAAATTAAATATGAAAGGACAAATCGTTGCCGGAGTGCTTGCACCCCACCCACCCCATTTGGTGTATGCCGAAAATCCAAAACAGAATGAACCCAAAGCTGAATGTGGTTGGGAAAATCTAAGATGGGCTTATGAACGTTTAAGAAAAAGTTTAAGTGAATTAGATTATGATGCTTTGATTATTCACTCGCCCCATTGGCGTACACAAATTGGAACTCACTTTTTGGGTGTCCCCCAATTTAAATCTTTATCGGTTGATCCTGTATTTCCCCATTTGTTTCGCTACCACTATGATTTAAAAGTGGATGTGGATTTATCTAAGCAAATTTGTGACAAAGCCAAAAAAAAAGGGATGATCACACAGATGATGACCAATCCTGATTTTCGCGTCGACTACGGCACCATCGTTTCATGCCACATGACTCGTCCTGAGTGGGACAAACCAATTGTCGGAATATCATCCCAAGGGTCATCTAGCTACATGAGCTTTGATGTGACTCAAGAGCTGATGTTTAATTTAGGACAAGCTACGCGTGAAGCCATCGAAGAGAGCGGCAAGAAGGTTGTTCTACTTGCAAGCCATTCGCTATCCCACAGACATTTCGTCGATGAAAGCGATCTGCCAGAAGACATGTCTAAAGAGCACATTACAAATCACTCCCAATATATTTGGGATATGAAAATCATTGATTTGATGAAGCAAGGCGATTCCCGCGCCGTATTGGATTTTCTTCCTGACTTCACTGAACAAACGATTGGTGAAACTGAAAGTGGCGGTTTATCTTGGATGTTATCCGCCATGGGCTTTCCGACAACACCTGCTGAAGTTCACGGTTACGGCACAGTCATTGGGACGGGCAATGCCATAGTCGAATGGCGAAATGATTGGAATTTACAAAATAAGAAATCAAATTCCAATAAGCAGTCACAGACTTTATCAGGCGGTCGACCATGAGTATTTTAAAAAGCTTTTTGATTCCAGGCCTTCCACATTTACTTTTACAACCCAGTAAAAAACCTCAATGGAAAAAACTTAGATCCGCTTTAGATAAAGTCAGAAGTGAAATCGAAGAATTAAATCCAGATTTGATTGTGATTTACTCTACATATTGGGCCAGTATCATTGGTCATCAGATTCAAGCCAAAGAACACATCAAGTGGACTCTCGTCGATGAAGAGTGGCACAGCCTTGGTTCTATCAAATATGAAATGAAATCTGATGTTGAGTTTGCAAAAAAATTATCTGCCAACTGTGACAAGCGCGGATTACTGACAAAATTAACTGACTATGACGGGTTCCCTGTTGATACAGGTACCGTAGTGGCCAATTCTATTTTAAATCCCAACAACAAATTTAAAACCTGTGTGGTGTCGTCCAATATTTATTCCGACCGTCAAGAGACCCAAGTGTTAGGTAAAGCGGTAAGACAAACCATTCACGATAGCGGAAAAAAAGTAGTAGTTTTAGTTATTTCTTCTTTATCAAATAGATACCGTTTAGAAGCTCTTGATGATCAAGAGGACACGATCAGTTCTTTAAAAGACAATGAGTGGAATTTAAAAATGTTAGAATTTTTAAGCCAAGGTCGTTTAGAAGATGTGTCTCAACTTTCTAGACAGTTTCACCGTGAAGCTAGGGTCACAAAAAAAGTTGTAAATTTTAAACCCTTTTGGTGGTGGTCATCAACTACAGGACAAAACAACAACTACACTGGTGAAGTTTATGAGTACCAGCCCGTGCATGGCACTGGGGCTGCGGTTGTGGGAATGACGGCTAGTGATACTAGCTTTGGTGATCTAGAATTTGATGAAGAGGATTCAGATTATTATTTTGGAAATAGAAATGTTTTAAATTCTACGACAGATTCAGTTTTTGACACAAAAGGTAACTCAAATTCAAAGCCAGATTTAAATTAATCTTTTATTTCCATAGAATATCCGTCTGGAATTAAATAGGTCTTATATCCCCAAGAATTTAATAGCAAAGCAACATAGGCTGATTTAAGACCAGCAAAGCTTATGGAAATAATTGGTATTTTGGATTTATCAAACTTTTCCTGGCTTATGTAATTATCAATATTAGATCTAACAATTTCAGGGTTTCTAATAAAAGTTTTCCAATCAATATTTAAATTAGAAGATGAATATATTCCTGGTAAACCCACATCTGCCCTCTGGCCTCTTAAGTCTATTAAGATGTGCGGTTTTTTTTCAGCTCGCCATTTTTTATATTCTTTTAATGATAATAAAAGATCTGTTCGTAGTTTTGCTGTCCAAGATTTAGTTGGAACTGGGAAGTAAGGGCCTTTTTCTAATTTTTTGCCACTCCAGATTTGAGCTGTCTTAAAATTTGTAACATATATTTTTTTAAAGCCTAACCAATAAAGCATCCATGCGAGGCGTCCTTCAGAGCCTTCACCTTTTGCCCCAAAACCATATACATAAATGGGTTGGTTTATATCGAGCCCAATTAATGCTAAATCGTTTACAATAATTTGTGGATTCGTTCGAAGTGAACCTCTAGATCCAATACCCGGTTGTGAAAAATGATCCCAATCCAAAAAAATTGATTTCGGTAAACGACCTTCCAACCAAGTATCTCTGTTTCTAGCATCAATCAGGTTAATTTGACTTAAATTTTTTGGTGGGGGTTTAAATTCAACTACAGATCCAACAACAGATTCTAATCCAAACGCATAACTAAAATTCATTAAAAATAAGTATGTTAAAAACATAAATTTTAATTTTGATGTCATATTATGAAATCTTAAAGAAGGTTATATTTCACGTCAACAGGTCTAGTAATTAATAAAAATGAACAGTTGCGAATTTGTGTTTTAAATCTCAGATTGAGACATTTTTTTAAATAAATTATATTTTTATTTTAAAAATAATTAATAGACTTTGCCCTATAAGTATTAAAGCCGAAAGGTTACTAAATGCTTAAAAAGGATCGAGATTTGAAATCTAGAAATTTTTATAGAATTTTAATTTCTATTTTTGTGATGCCACTAATATTATTTTTTCAAAATTGTGAGAATTTTACTGCCGTTCAACTTTCAGAACCACCAGTTGGTGAATCACCATTAGCAAATACCGATATTTCCGCTGCCAGAGGATTAAGTCTTTTCAGTCAAAACTGCGCTGAATGTCATGGCCTTGCTGATACAACATCAATTCGAGGACGAATTGCCAATCAAATTACAATTTCAATTACTGCAGTTCCTGTAATGAATAAGTTTTCAAATATTTTGAGTTCTTATGATATCCAAGCCATTGCAAATGCACTGGTTATAGGTGGCGGGGGCGGTGTTGTTATCCCCCCAGCAGGTCGTCCTGAATTTGCCTGTGAATCAAATACGTTTTCAATGACTCCACTTTTAAAGCTCACAAATAGAGAATTCAGAAATTCAATTTCATCTCTGTTAGACGATGTGTCTACAAGTTTAAAAAATGATTCAGCTTTGCAAAATTTAATGAACTCTATGCCTTCAGACTCTGTTATTGAAGATAGAAATTTGTTAAAAGAGCAAGCGAAGCTTGTCACCCAGCTCGGTGTAACGTCTTCTTTTAATATTTCATTTAGAGCTTCAGAAGTTTTATCAGAATCAAGTGGACTTAACACATACCCAAATACATCTGGGTGTTTAGCTTCAGGCACTCTTTCTGAATCATGCTATATAAGTTTTATCAGAGAACTTAGTTCACGTGCTTTCAGAAGACCAGTTTCAGCTCAAGAAGCCCAAAGCATTTCAACTACTTTAAGAGATACCAGTTTATCTAAAGCTCAGCAGATTCAATTTGCTTTCACAGCGATTACTCAAATGCCAGACTTCCAATATAAAGCTTTTGATCAAGGAGCCGCTACATCAGTAGCGCGAGTGTTAACTTTAACACCCCATGAAATTGCTGCAAAAATATCTTATTTTTTAACAGGCTTTCCACCTGACACACAACTGCGAAGCTTAGCGGACTCAGGTCAAATTTCGAATGCTTCTGTTTTAAGATCTGAGGTTGACAGACTGTTGGCACTACCATCGGCGCAAAATACTATAGCTCGACTTTTCAGAGAATCTTATGGCTATGACCAGTATGACAGCTTTAACTATTCAAGTGGTTTCTTAAATGGAATCAGTACAACAAATCTTAGACAAGCTATGAATAGCGAATTGGATTCTTACTTTTCAAATTTGATTCTAAATCAAAACGCAACATTTTTTGATGTTTTTACTTCTAGAACTTCAAATATAAATAACAATGATTTAGCCCAAATATACGGAGTCAGCCCCGGTGCGAATGTAACCTTACCTGCGGTTCGATCAGGATTTTTAAATCGTGCAGCCATGTTAACAAAACGTTCTGGCAATCGAGCTTCGCCAATTAAGCGAGGCCTTTCAGTCCTTGAGCATGTACTTTGTGTTGATGTGGGCTTGCCACCTCCGAGCGCTCCAACATCTTTGCCAATGCCAAACCCAAATGAAATTTTAACAACCAGAGAGTCAACTTTTAGATCCACTGAAAATCAGGGATCTACATGTATAGGCTGTCATTTTCGAATCAACAACTTAGGTTATCCTTTTGAAAGCTTTGATACATTAGGAAGAGTCCGAACAGAAGAGCGAGTATATGACGGCATGGGTGCTGTGATAGCCTCTTTACCTGTAAATACCGCGACCACAACCAGAGAAGTCACCAGTTCTTCCGTCAATATCAGTCATTCTGTTCAGCTCGCAGAAGCCCTGGGACGAAGTGACAAAGCGATCATGTGTTTCACAAAACATCTTAAAGAATTTGAATCTAGATCCAACGTAGCAACTTCAGATGGATGTCAGATGAATGAAACTTTACAAACTTTGTATGATCGAAGTAATCAGCAAGGCTCTGTAGCGGAATCTATTCGAAGTTTAATATTATCAGATAAGTTTACGAAGTGGCGATATTAAATCAGTGATTAAATAAATACGAAAGAGGAAATAAAAACATGAGCATGTACTATTGCAAAAAAACTCGAAGACAGTTTTTAGTTGGCGCAGGAAAATCATTGCTCGCGCTTCCACTACTTCCAAGTTTACTTTCTAGAGAGGCCCAAGCCCAGACTGCGGTTGCGGCTCGAAGACTTATGCTTTTTTGGTTTGATCATTTAACATTAAGCGAACTCTGGCCCAATCGAGCGGCAGCAACATCAGTTGTGGGCACCTCAGGCGCACGACAATCACTTTTAAGTTCACTTGGAAGTGCGTCTTCGATATCTCCAGTGCTTTCTAACTCAAGATACTCGTCAATTATTACACGAAATCAAATGTCGATTTTACGTGGGTTTGAAACATCTATAATTTATGGACCAGTTCATAATAATTTTGCAATGGCGGCAGGCCAAAGTATTGAAGGGAGTCACCCAACAATAGATTCAATTATTGAAGCCTCTAGAACGGTTTATCCAACAAGCACACCAGCTGGTGTTAGAAAGGCTTTACGAGTAAATTTTAATGGTGGACAATTTTTTTATCAAAGAGTTGGCGGAAATATTCAGGGTTTGCCAGATTATAATGGCAGTGAGATCACAACATTTTACAATGAAGTTTTTAGTTCATTAACAGGCGGAACAGTTCCGGTTCAAGATCTGACAAATCAAATGAAGTCTAACATTTTAAATCGAGTGCATTCTGCATTTACGTCATTTAGATCGGGTCGAAAAATTTCTGCTGATGACAGATCTAGGTTAGATCAGCACATGGATTACGTTTCTGATCTTCAAAGAAATTACGCTAGTGTTATGCCCCCGGTGGTTAATAGCTGTGCAAGGCCATCCGCTCCTCCAGCAGGTGCCGGAAGTAATCCTGCTCAATACTCTCCGATCTATATGGATTTGCTTGCGGTTGCATTTAAATGTGGACTTTCAAAATTTGGAACCATGGCGTTTGAATCAGATGATCCCAGATGGATACCTTCTTTAGATATTAACAATCAAAGTATGCATGCGGTGATGCACGGTGATTTTGGACAGGATTTGAAACTTAGAGCATATAGGAACTGGTGGACCTATCATATGAATATGATAGCGGATCGTTTTATTGCCCCTTTGGATGAGCAAGAAGGCAATACGGGAAGAACATATTTAGACAACATGGCCACAGCACTTATATGTGCAGGCGGTTGTCATACTTTAAATCAAGGTGATGGGGGTCACAACGGATGGGATTCTCAGCAGATTTTGCTTGGATCTATGGGTGGAAGATTAAGATCAGGGAATTATACAGTCATGCCAAGAACCAATGGTAGGGACTTTCCCTACAACACTTTTTTAATTACCCTGATGCAACTGATGGGTGTGCCATCCGGCGAGTATTCGGCTTTTGCTACCAATCAACAGGGCTTTGGTTCGTACTCTGGTTTTGAAGCCAATCACCCATTTACTTCTAGATTTTATCAGCCGATCACTGAGGTTTTGACCTAACCCTATTTTAATCTTATGTAGTATAAATAAACTACAAATTTTAATCTAGGAACCTATGGAATTTAAAAGCTTTCCCAAAAGCCCTCTTGGCGAAAAAATTGAGGGCTTACCTTCTGGCCGGGATGTAGACTGGGTCCCATTAGTTGATTTCAGACGAAATGATGTCTCTGAAAATACGATACACGGTGCGATCTCGTGGTACTCTGGTGACAAATGTGTTCATTCTTTTGGTGGCAACGTCCTTTGTTATGGAAGATCCATGATGAAGCCTTTTTATGTGAAAGTTTTTTCCAAAGAACTCGAAATTTTAAATGATAAACAAAAAGCTATTTCTGTGTCTTCTCATAACGGCAGTGTTCAACACGTTGAAGCCGCTCAATCTATTTTAAGTGAACCTGAATGGCCACTGATGCAAACACCTTTGGATTTACCACTAGTTCAATTCGGACGACAGGTTCGACGTCCACGCAGATGGTTTAATAACTCTTCTGGACATCATGCCGCCTTACTTAAAGGGTGTCGCATAAAAGGTTGGAACAGAGCCGGCTACACACTTCCTAGTCACCCTATGTTTAAAGAGTATTTAAACATTGTGAAACGCTATTTGGGTGAAGACTATGAGCCCAAACGTATCGCTCGTGACGGTGATGGCTTACCTACAATTGCAATGACAGTGAACGAACTTGCAAAGTGTTATGCAGGATTGGTTCAACATAAAAACGAAGATTGGATTTGGAAGGCCTTTATCACTGATCCTGATATGGTCGGTGGCTTCAATAGACTGGACACTACGATCATGAAATCCTGTCATGGCAAAGTCATCGCTAAAGAGGGCGCTGACGGGTTGTTAGGGCTTGCCATTGATCACCCCGATTACGAGGACGGATTAGGTATAGTGATTAAAATTGCCCATGGTTGGAACCCTCAAGCGACGTGGTATGTGGCTAGATCTATATTAGGTGTTTTAGGATTTGAGCTTCGAAATCCTTATCCGCTCAAACGTCAAAAAGCTTTTGTGGTTGAAGGTATTGTGCCTCCGAAGTATTTAGACAAACTTATTACAATCCCCACTTGGGATGAATGGGACCCTGATCATGATCGTTGGTACTTTGATCCCAATGATCACGACAATAAACTAGGATAAGGCAGGTTCATTTTTAGTAGGTTGACCTACTAAATTTAATAGCTTAACCTACTAAAAATGAAAAATTTAATAAAACTTAGCTTTATCGAATACTTAACAGATTCAATTAAGTCTCATCCAGACTTAATACAAGTGATTATTGGACCACGACAAGTGGGTAAAACCACTGGAGTCTTGGAGTATCTAAAAACTCAAGATTCTTTAACAACTCGTTATGTAAGTGCAGATGGTGAAGTTTCAAGACCTGGTTCTTGGTTAGAGGAGCAATGGTTACTCCTTCAGTTTGATTCAATAGGTCCTAATGGCAATGAAGGATTATTAGTGATTGATGAAATCCAAAAAGTTGAAAATTGGTCAGAGACTGCAAAAAAACTTTGGGATCAACAGAAAAGAACAGGCACAAAAATTAAGTTAATATTATTGGGGTCAAGTTCATTAGAAATTCAAAAAGGGCTAAGCGAAAGCTTAACTGGTCGATTTAAACTACACACAGTTCACCATTGGAATTTAGATGAAAGCCATAGAGGTTATGATTTAGATCTCGAAAAATTTTTAGTGTTTGGAGGCTATCCCGGTAGCTATACTTTTATAAAAGATAAAGTCAGCTGGCTTCAGTATGTGAATGAATCAATTGTTAATACCGTTATTGGAAGAGATATTTTAAGTTTAAATAGAGTCAAATCTCCATCTTTATTTAAACAAACATTTTATTTAGCATGCTCTTACGGTGCCCAAGAGATAAGTTACAATAAGCTTCTTGGTCAACTTCAAGATAAAGGTAATGTTGAACTGATTAAACATTACCTAGAACTTTTTGAAGGTGCTTTTTTATTAAAACAATTATTTAAATACAGTAATAAAAAAACTTTATCTCGATCCAGTTCACCTAAAATACTTCCCTTAGCCCCCAGTCTTTATTCAATAACTTTGGATGCCGATCTTAACTCCGAACATAGGGGACGAGCCTTTGAAATCGCAGTGGGCTGTGAACTGATTAGACTTCCAGGTCAGTTATTTTACTGGCGAGAAGGTCCATTCGAAGTTGATTATGTTTATAAGTTTGGCCAGAATGTTTTTGCCATTGAAGTTAAATCCAACAGAAAGAGGAATCAAAAATCGCTGACTGAATTTAAAACTAAATTCCCCGGGTCTAAGACTATGATTGTGACACCTGATAGCTTTTCTAATTTTATAAACCTTATAAAAGATGAAATATAATTCAATTAAATATAAATTTGTACGGAGATGTAATTTATGAATTCTAGCAAAGACAAAAAAATTATAAGTGATCGTGCTCCTGAACCAGTTGGGGCTTACCCCCATGCACGACGTGTCGGCGATCTTCTTTATTTATCTGGAGTTGGACCTAGACAAAAGAATTCTAAAATAATTCCTGGAGTCACTTTAAATGATAAAAATGAAATTTTAACTTATGATGTGGAAGTGCAAACACACGCGGTGATCAACAATATTAAAACTGTTTTAGAAGATTCAGGTTTAACTTTAAAAGATTTAGTTGATGTCCAGGTGTACTTAACGAACATGAAGAAAGACTTCAAAATATTTAATCGTGTGTACGCCGAATACTTTGATGTGGAAACAGGTCCTTGCAGAACAACGATTGAAGTCGGTGCCCTACCCACTCCGATTGCTGTTGAAATTAAGGCTTTGGCGAAATTTTAGAAGTACAAATAATCGATGTTTAATATCGTAAATAAACTAAACCATTAATTTTTATAATTTTGCCACACTTCTTTTAGGGCCTGAAGCTCTTCGGCCCAGTAGTTATAATCTAAGTATTGTGGAAAAAGCTGTTTAAAACTGGGATCATCCCAACGCTTAGCGATCCAACCGGCATAATAAACAATTCTAAGTCCTTGAAGTAAGGGAATGTATTTAAGTTCCGAGACATTAAAATCCCTCAACTCCATGTATCCTTGAAGTAAGCTTTCAAGTTCGGGATTGGTTTTTGGATTTAAATTTTTACTATCAGATAACAACATCCATAAATCTTGAATCACTGGCCCATTACAAAAGTCATCAAAGTCGACAAAGAAATATTCTTTTTCACCTTCGATGGGATCTGTTTGCAAAATATTGCCTTTATGACAATCCCCATGGATTCTTAAGTAATTTAATTTTGGTAACACCTGATAAAGTTCATCTAAAATAGTATTTGCAATTTCATAGTATGCGTCCCGAACTTCGGGATAAATATATTCAGATAGATAATCTATACTTTGATCGCCAAAAGTTTCAGTATCAAAAAATAATCTATTTTTAGCTTCTAACTGCTCACCCACATTATGCAGTCTTGATAAAGTGCGCCCTATACTTTGCAAGTGCGAGGGACTTAACTCTTGGGGCATCCGCCCATAAGCTTTTGGAAACAAGGTGAACAAAATACTTTTATGATCAAATACAGTTTGCGTATTAAAAACATAAGGACTGACTGCTTTAATGCCAGCAAGATTTAAATCTAATAAAAAATGATGCTCTTCATTTATTGATTCCTTAGACCATCTTTGGGGACGATAAAATTTAGCAATCACGGATTTATGTAACTGGGCAGCTGACGCCCCAAAGGTCATTTCTGAATTTAGAAGTTCATGTCCAGATTCAATTTCAATATCAAAGACACGATTTTCATAAGAATTTAATTGAAAGTAACGACCAGTGACTTTTAGACCTAAGCTTTCAACAGCATCAAAAACTTTGGACGGATCCAAATCATAGAAATTTTTAGAACTCATTCCCCATGAATAACAACATAGAGTGGCAAATGTCTAGAACCATCTAAGGGCCAAATCATAGTGTAAGGAGCATTGAGCGAATAACCAAAGGCGTGATCTATATTTGTAGCAGGAAAGGGTCCATCACCTAAGTATGTGTCCTCATGACCTGGAAATAATTTATCTAGATTATTTTGAAGTTGTTTGAAGCCCCATCCTGAAAATCCCGAAATTGATCCTGGTGAGTTAAAATCTCCAATCATTAAATAAGGTGTACCTTCAATTTTATTATCTTTAAATTTTTCAATTAAATTTTGAATTTGAATAGCATTGGGATTTTGTTCGCCATAAGCTAATTCATTAAATGTAGAAAAAAGTCCAGATTTTTTATAAATATCTCGCCAAGGATTTACCAAGTGGACCGGATTAATAAGATAATCTTGGTCGTCTTTTGTGACTTTAAATAATAAATATTTTCTATTATCTTTCGATTCTGCTGAATTCAAATTTGCGAATAAAACTTCTTCTTTTAAAATACGAATACGATAATCAGATAAAACCAAAAAACCATTTCGTTGGTTTACGCCACCCGATGCAGTTTTAAATTGCGGAATATTTCTTTCCAGATGATAATTGTATTTAAATGTATTTTTTAATAAAGTCTGATCTGTATCAGACATTGAATAAGGGCAGTATTCGCCCAATATTAATACATCTGGTTTGAATTCAGATATAGAAAGTTCTTTAAGATTTCGTTCTAAATTTGTTGTCTGTAAATGACCACTTATTTTTTGTTCTGAAGATTCAAGACCACAATCTATGTTCCACCAAACCACTTTAAGACCAGAAGTTGGGATTGATGTATGAGTAGGTAAAATGGGATTATATGTCGTAAACATTGAAGTGTCGGCAGATGCTATAGAACAATTAATCAATAAATAAATTAAAAAAAACAAGATATAGAAAAGAAAAGACATAGGTCTTAAAGATGAAGGTAAAAAAGTATTGAATGATTTTTTTAAAATTCGATCTGACATATAGAATTTATATTTGAAGGTTGTTGAGTTAATGACAACAGTTCATGAATGGCAGCTTCATTGTTTTGAAGCTGAGTGACTAAAATATTTTTTTCATCACACAGTGGTTTAAGCTGATTAAGGGTAGGACGTATTTGATCAGTAATATTTTTTATTTCAGCCACAACATCTGTGTACTTTGTTGTCACACTGAATCTTTCAACCAAAAGGATAGCACGCCTTTGTTCGGCATTAGCTTTTTGTTCAGCAAACCTTTTCAGTCTTAATTCAAGACTTCTAACATTTGCGACTGAATTTTCATACGAAGCCAAAACCTGATTATAGTTATTTTTTTGAATGTAGTCATTTTTTTCATTTATTAAACCATCAAGAGCTTCAACTGATATTTTTAAATTTTCATTTAAAGTTTCAATCTGTGAACTTGATGTTATTAATAATAATAAAATGGCTTGTTTAATATCTGAAGTTAAAGTGTCATTAGACGTTGTTAACTGGGTTGAGACTGAATCAAAACTTCGATTACACAAATCAACATTTTGAACATCGATTATACATTCTAAATTTAAATCTGCGGCGCTGATTCCAGAAAGATACACTTCCCTTAATATTTCAGTTTGATTTATACTTAAATTTTCAAAATAACTTGCTTCAGCAACTAAAAATTCAGAATTTAAAGAATTTATATTCAAATCAATAGCAATCACTTCGGCTTCTATTGTATCGGCCGCGGCTTTTAGTTCTGTCATTTGTAATTTTTGTTGATTTAAAGCATTTGTTAATAAATCAAAACTAAATATTTTATCATCACCCAAAGAACGAATCGCAAAGTACTTCCATCTTAAATATAATACATTTGACCATTTTTGAATCACGTTTTGGGCCAATTCGCCTCCAGATTCAGAAATTATTTTTTCAGAAATAACTTGAGTCCTAGATGCTTCAAACTTTTGAATTAATGATCTACTTTGAGTGATTTGGAAACCTAAATCTGTTAAGGTTTGTGAACTGAGCTGATCCACAAAAACTTCTACTTTCTTAATATCATTTAGATAAAGCGGATCAAGACATTGTCCTTGGTATGATCTGACTAAGTAATTAGACTTACAAACAACATTTAAAAATAATAGTGAAAGCTGGCTCGATTTAGTTTGGTCTATAAACGCATCATAACGATCGTAACTAGTTCTAATTAAATCTTGAGTTAATTTTTTTAAATCTGAAATTTTTAAGTTTTGAATTATGTTTAATCTGGACTCTCTTTCTGCCCCAGTCAAAGCGGCGACTTCAACCTCTTGGGCTTCACGATCTAATTTTATTAAGTCTGTTATCTGATCAAAATTTAATTGACCCAAAGCTTCTTGAAATAAAACTTGGTCCAACTGGTTCTGATTATAGGCTTGGAGCTTAGCTACCTTTTGAACTTTCAAGGCACTTCTTTGTTCATCAATATCAAACGCTAACTTATGACTTTCAACAATTTTATTCATTTCGTCTGTGACTGACAAAATTAAAGCTAGATTTCGCTGTAATTTACGTTGCTCTGCCTGATTAGCTTCTAATTTTGTATTTGATTCTAAAATCTGTTCAATAGAATAAGGTGTACCCAAAACTTCCGTTCTAAGTTTTTCTGTAATCTGACTTGAATATTGTTCAGCATATAAATTTAAGACTTCAGACAGTGTTTTGATGTTGCTTTCATACTGCTTATTTAAATCTCTGGTGACTTGGATTCTATAATCCATAAGACTTAAAGTTTCTGATAAGAGATTAATTTTTGCTTCGATCAACGATTTTTGTTCCTGAACTGGATTAAATTGCTGGCTATAAGTCGCCAAAGCTTGTTCTGCAATTAACAGCTTAAAGCCTAATTCTTTTAATTCAGTTTCAATTAATTTAAGTTGTCCTTGGGGTCCACCCAGCTGATCTCTAGTGTTAGCTAAGGCTACAATTTTATCTGCGCTTTGTCTGATAGCTGATTGGGAATTAACGTATGTTGAATTGAGTTCAATGGCACGGATTGAATTCACAAGCCTTAGTTTTGTATTTAAAAGTGCAAATAGCTGATTGAACTGATCATAACTTTGTCTGGAGTCCATCGATAAATTTTTAGTGATATCATTTGGAAATTTTACTTGTTCGGGTAATAAATCTTCCAAAATAAAATAACTTGTTAGACCATAACCAATGGACCAAACGTAATTGACATCGGTTGTATCAGTTCGGGTGAAATCAGCACCAATATATTCCGAAACAGAATTTGAAAAACAATGTCTTGCCACTTCTCTAAAGGAGACATCACTATTTTGTAATGGAATAACTAATTTTTCATCTTGATCTGAATTTTGATTTTTGAAAGTTAAGGTCACATCATTTTGGGATAAAAATAAAGCAATCAAATTTTGAAATCTATAAAATCCATAAGGTCTTGAATAAAAAACAGGATTTCCGCCCACGTCTTCTTTGACTAAATCAAAAGTATTATTTATTTCAGTTTCAATTCGTTTTTGAAAGTCGGGAACAAAAATGGGTCTTTGTCTTGAGTCTACAAGATCGGCATTCGGCCAGCTTAGACTCATGTTTGTTGGATTTATATTTCGGCTAAGTCGACTAACATTAATTAATGGCAAAGCCGCATCACTGGATGTGAAGGTTAAATTGATAACACCATCATAAGTTAAGTTATCTGACGTTACGCCAGAAAAGGTATTTGAAAGAGTACAATATTCTTTATCAATAACAAAGTTCGCTGAAGACACTTGGGTGTGTAATACTATAATGAAAATAAGTGCTTTAAGATTTATTGACATAAATAAATCCCTCTAGTGCTCTTAATTTGTCCTTTAAGTCGTTCGCATTGTCTTAAATCATCATAAAAAATTTGATTAGATATATTTTGACTATCATAAAAGATATTTACTCCATAGCCACCATTAGAAAATTGAACGCATTCACATCGATTTTGAAAATTATCTGTCAATTCAGGTGTAGGCAAATTTTCTGCTGGTTGCTGTTCTGTAGACTGGGTTAAAGGCGCTGGTGGATTTCCAGAATAACAGTCCACAGAACTTGAATCGAAGGCCGAATAAATAACAAATGATTCTCCACTTCCATTTGAACACGCTCTAGTTCCATAGACAGTTCTTCGCTCTAAGTTATTTGGAACCATGTCTGGTGTAATAAATGGTTCAATTTTAGGTAAGTACGCTTCACCCTGAGCAACTATCTCTTGAAAGATAGGAAGGGCAAGGCCTCCGCCTGTTGACTGGCTACCAATAGACTGTGGATCATCGTAGCCGATCCAAGTTCCAATGACGAAGTTCTTTGTAAATCCAATAAACCAAACGTCCTTGGCATCGTTACTTGTTCCGGTCTTACCACCAAAACAGGTTTGCTTATCCGATCCTATGACGTCATTGTAACAAGTCTGATTGTATTTACCTTCAGAAAGCTCTTTAACCCACTTGTTGATTTTACCTGCAGTTCCGCTATTAGTTGTTTCAGCCATCATGGTTTGAATTTGAAAAATGGATTCGTTTTTTTGTCTGGGAACATCCGTGAATGAAGATTGAAAGTCATAAAGAGTTTCACCTTTATAATCAGTGATATATTTTATGAATTGAGGATTTGCAATATGCTTTCCGTTTGCAAAAAAACTAAATGAACTCGTTAGTTTTTCAATAGAAATATCTTTTGAACCTAAAATGACTGTCACCTCTGGACTGACATCACTGTATAATCCGACCTGTAAAAAAAAGTTTTGTAAGTCTTTTAAGTTTTCTTGCCAAGTAGGACCCCAAATTGGGTTTTGAATTAGACTGTAAGTTCCGATGTTTTGAGAATTAGCTAGAGATTGAAAAAAAGCAATGTTCCCATTTAATCCAGAACTATAATTACCAGGAACATAATAGCAATTTCCTTCAGGGTTATTCGCAGTTACACGACATTTAATTCCTTCTCTTTCGAATCTAACATATTTGTTATTAATTGTGTCTTGAGGATTAAACCCTTTATTTAAAGCATAAAAATAAATCCAAGGTTTTAGAGTCGAACCGGCTTGTCTGACCGCATCCCTTGATCTGTTAAAACTTGAAGTTGTCGGATCATAGCCACCGAAGTTTGCTAAGACTTCACCAGTGTTAGAATCCATCACAACAACTGCGGCTTGCAGTTTTGGAGTATCCAAATAATGAAGACCATTGGGATCTTCAGAACTTTCGGGCTTAAGCCAAAAAAAATCTCCAAATGTATAATTTTTATTTGAAATACGATTTCGATGAGATTCAGGAATTCGAACTTCATTTAAGTCCTTATTAATTAGATTCCCATTTTCACTAATCACACCCACAGTCATAAAGGCCCGTGGTCTATTACGATATAGACGGTCTAAAGCATTACCAATAATTCTATCTCTCAATTTTGTTCTTTCAAATTCTGTGATTAAATTATTTTTTTCATCTGGTTTTAAATTCATTTTTTCATTTACAAAGTTTTCAAATGAAATAACTTTGGCACTATTTTTGGTGATTTCAATAATAGAGACTACGCCGACCTGTCTTGATTGTTCAATTAAGTCAGCTGCAATTTGGTTGTTAATTTCAACAATCTGAGTTTCAGATTTATCTAAGGAAACTAAAAAATTTGATATCTCTATGAAGTCTAATGTTTGATTTGAGATGTTATTTTGTCGTCTATATTTAATCGAATAAAAATATCTAATATCTGTATTTGAATTAGAATTAGTGTAACTTCGAAGTCTAGAATTGATGCTAAGATCAATATCTGTAGACCTAAACAAAGCTGTTCTTCCAGTGTCGTCTTTGGCCGGAGAAACACGATCAAGACGGTTTCGATCTTCGTCATATTCGTCTAATTTTTTTCTAACACTTTCAAAGACAATATTTTGTAAATTTTGATCAATTGTAGTTTGAATTGAAATTTCTTTTGGTTTTTTTTCGGGATCAAAGTTGTGTCGACCAATCCAATCACTGACTTGATTTCGAACCAAAATTAATGGCGTACTGATAGGCGATGTGGAAGGTTTTAACCAATAAGGCATCGATTGTTGTTTTTCAAGTTCAATAAAAGAGGTATCTATTTTTTCACCGCCAACTATACACATATTTAAATACGTATCTGCAAGCTTAAGACTTGAATAAGAATTTTTAGAGGTGTTATGAACTTGTTCACAGATCGCCCCAGCGCGAGTTAAAATGTAATCATTTCTTCTAGGTTCCGAATACTCCACATAATTATCAGGATTAGAATATCTAGACGGGGCTTTAAGTAATGTTGTAATGAAGGCGGCTTCTGCTAAATCCAAGTCCAGTGACGGCTTACTAAAAAACACGTAAGAGGCTTGTTCTACACCTTGAATTCTTGGACCAAACTCAACCAAATTAAAATACATCTCTAGAACATATTTCTTTGCCGATAGATCACCCATGACTTCAGCGTGTTCTTTTTCATAAGGCCAAGCCCAGTACCATTCACGAACTTTTCTGAGTAGTGTTGAAAATGATCCGCTATTTAATTCAGGGTAGTCATTAGATAAAGGACCATTTAAAAAATACATGTTTTTAAGAAGTTGCATTGTAATCGTTGATCCACCAGATGCACTTTCACCAGCTAATAAATCTTTTAGAATTCGAGCAATCGCCTTTGAATCGACTCCGCGATGTTCAAAAAAATCTTCATCTTCTGTAGCCAATAAAGCCAAAGTCAAACTTCGCGACATTTGTTCATAGGGCACCCAAGATCTTGGAACAGCGTCTAAAGTTCCAATATTTTCACCAGAACGATCAAAGATATTCACACTTCCAAAGTAATTAAAATCACCAAGTGAGTTCAAATGAACATCAGATAAAACATTAATTTCTTTTTGAATAAAGTCATAAATTTCTTGTCTGTCAGATGTTTTAAAACTTAAAGGCGAAAAATTTGTAGAACAGATATTTTTTATACTTTCGCGCACTTCTACAGGATCAATTTTATGTTCTTTAAAGTTATTAGCAAATTTTTCAGTCTTCAAGATTCCAAGCATAGAATCTAAGGCCTGATCCCCACCTAAAATTCCAGTCAATGTTTGGCTTAAAAAAGAATTTCCACTTGAACCCATTGTCACTTCAAGACCGGCATCCACAAATACTGAAATTAAATATCGACACGTTTCATGGGCAGCAGGAAATATGTCTTCTGCCGTTGCAGTTCTGACATCTGTAAAGTATTTTTTATATTGGGGATCATCTTCAGGTAAATACTGATGAATAGAAAATAATGCTGAGATAAAAAGTTTAACCATTATACTCATTTTTAATCTAGCCCTAACTCTTCTTCTTCATCCGTGGTTTCAACATCATTTGCAGAACCAAAAAATTTACCCCATACAGTTGTAGCTCCGGCAGAGATTAAATCTAAGTTGCTAGCTCTTGATAAAATAGCTGAGCTCACGTCATCTCCACGTCGGATATCGCGCCCAATACTTTCACCATTAATTGGATCTTCAATAACGACTGAAAGAGCTGTGAAGGCTGACATCTTACTATTGATAGAAGATATGCTATGTAGCTTCTGCACATGAAATGAAAAATCAATTTTTTCATTATTCATCTGAACATTTAAATTTTGCAATGAGTAATCAATCAACTCCGTTTCAAGTAAAAAATTTCGCCCCACTTCATCAAATTCAGCTGCCAAACCTGACAACTCAATTGATAAATTCAATTGGTTGTTTGTTTTAGAAATATTAATTTTTTTATCAATGTAGTTAATAAAATCAGTTTTAAATGCGGTGAGGTTACGATTTTCAATTCTATTTAAACCTTCAAGTAGTTTAGCTTTCCAAGCCACTAAAATAGTATAGGCATTTTCTACATCAGTTTTTGTGGATTCCATTTGGGTTGACGATAGGGATTCACAAACATCAGCTAAAATTGAATTCATGGTTGTTTTACTTTGCTCTTGGCACTTTGGTACTAAAGTTCCTAAAAAGAAGTCCGTGAAAGCACTTGAATTTTCAATGGTCCCATTAGATTTAAAGTTCATGGCGTATTTTTGTGGTCTATTGACTGGATTTACAATTTCAAAATTAAATCTAAAGTTCATGTTTAATGCGGCAGACTCATTTGAATTTGGCAATGAAGCTTGTCCTGAAAATACACCTTCAATTTGTCCATAAGCTAAATCTGTACGGCGAATTCCATCTTCGCCCTCAGAAAAATCAAACTTAACTTCACTTTGTTTAATTTCAGGTAATAAATTTCGTACAAAAGCATTAGTGAAGGCCTCTACTTTTTCATTGATTTCAGGATAACTGACAAAATAAGCCGCCCGATTCTGTGCCTGAGCTAAAGCCGAAAGCATGACCAAACAACTCATTGATTTTATAAATAAGCTTATAATTGATGACATCATAAAAGTTACTCCCTACGTTAGAGAAAATTGCACTTTCTATGCCGAAATCATGAGGGGTCTTAAGGACTTATAGCTCTTTTGGCTGTCAAAAAACGTCACACCCGTCTACCAAAACGCTAAGTTTGGTCTTTAAATGGTGATAGCTGAGGATTCCAATATCTGGGTTCTGATTTTAAGTCTTTAAAACACCTTAAATAAATGGGTTTAATTTTTGATTTATCACTTATTTTTAAAATCTCAGCTTCGAATCCAGACAAATACTGAATTGAATTTTGGTTCGTTTCCCATGTTACAGAAGAATACAGCATATATAAAGATTTTAGAATGTAAAAAAAAACTAGCTTAAAAAAAGTAAATTTTTTTGATTCGAGCTGTTTGTTATCCAAAAGTAAGTGTATTGATATTCTTAGATCAGGAGAACTAATATGTTCTTTAAATTTTCAAGGCGTAATTGCATTTAACTTTAATTTATATATTGAAATAAGTGATGCTTTTTCAAAAGACTCAATGTCCAAAAGGTAACTTACATTTTTTAAATTTAGATACCCCTTATTTTTGTCTCCAAATCTAAAAGTATTATTTGAATAATTAACAAACTTTAGATTTAAATCGTCTTCAATTAACTTGTGCAGAAGATCTATAACATGGCTATTTTCTAAAGCTGCATCTGAATATTTAGTCCATTTTAATTTGATATCTTCAACAGATTTTTTTAACTCAAGCAAATAAGTGTAAATTATTTTTCCATGATCCTTAATACTAGGGTTTTCAAGCTAATCTTTTAGCTCTAATTTTTCAAAATAAATTGGCTTTATTTTATCTAACTTAAGTTTATGCGTTTCAAGAATTTTTCTTAAATTTAAGAAGCTAATCGAATCAAATAACTTCTTATTTAGATTCGGGTGTTCATTTTCAGTTATATCTAAATCATAAATAACATTAACTATACAAAATCGTAGTTCTTGCAAAAGATCCATTTTTTTTCTTCAGCTAGAATTACTGCTATCATTCTTATAAAATCCCAAAAATCAGAACTCACTAAGTCGGTTTATTTTAGATCGAAAGAGTGCTCTTTAAAAGTTACTTAGTGACGGCTTAAAATATCGCTTGTATCAAAATAATTTTGAAACTTAATTAAATTTTGTAATATATAGGATTTTTCTTTCCTAGATTTTTTAGAATTTAAAATCGCATTAATAATATCTTCAATAAGATTTCCTATAGCAGAGCAAGACATACACAAAAAATTAGCTTATTAGCAAATATATGTAATTCGTCTTATGTTTTATAGATGGTATTGCTGGACCATTTTTTAGAATCTCAAAACATTATCTAAATCAAATTTCAAAAGTTAATTACAATTAAAGTTCATTATTTAACCTTTGATACGTTCACATTAAGTACTATTTTTTCTTAAATAGTCTTAAATTACATCTGATAGTAAATAAATTCTGTGCTTCTGCTTGCACTACAATTTCAGTTATTAATTCTTACAAGGAGAAAAACATGACAGCGAAAAAAAGCCCATTAAGACGAAGATGGATTAGCATCAAAAATGATTTTAAAAGATCATGGGATAAAGTTAGCAATGAAGATCCTGAGAATTTTGAGGATGATATAATAGATTTTGAAAAATTTAATTCTATTGATTATCTTGATTATGACGAAGGGTTCAAGCGACCAAGAAATTCGTTAGATTCTTTATTAAGTGAATATTAAATCTTTAAAAAATTATTAATCTGAAAAAAAAGGAAACATATAAAATGGCAAATTTAAATACTGACACAAAAAAGCTAGCTAATGGTTTAGCTAGCGATTTTTCGCATAAAATTGAAAACTCAAACAATCAATTAGAAAAGATGGCCTACGACTCAGGTGAAAAAATTGGTGCAGCCGCTTCAAATTTTGCAACTATTGCAATGGACTCAGTAGCATCTAGCCGAGATTACGTAAAAGAAAACCCGTACAAAGGTGTTGCTATTGCGATGGCAACCGGTATGGTCGTAGGCTCTTTTTTATCGTCGTATAGGCGCCGAAGTAAAGATTAGAAGTGCCAGGTTCCGTTGATTAGAAGTGCCAGGTTCCGTTTGCGAATAAAATCAATTTGAATCAACTTGAAAAAGAGTTTAAGTCTGTTCCAAATCTATTTAAATTGATTTTATTCGCAAACGGAACCTGGCACTTTTTGGTTAAAAAGTTTCAACGGCGTTTTTACAAGATGAAGTTTTTTGATATTCGATATTTTTAAATACTCTTTTTTTAAAGAAGTTGTATTTATCTTTACTGATTTTTTTAAGTTTATTTGGTGCAAATCTGTACATTGACCCGCATTCTGCAAAATCTTCCGCGGGTTGAGTCGATCCATACTCAGAGCATTTAGTTTGTGGTTTGCCCATAACCCAAGTATCTGAATTTAAGTCTTTTTTCCAGTCTGAAAGTTTCAGCCAATCCTGTGTTTTAGACAAGACCACTTCTTTCTCTTTGACTTGATCTAACACATGAATAAGTTCGTGAAATACAGTCCCAACTCTGGAATGAAAGTCCCTGTTAGTTACCCATGGTTCTAATAAATAGACATCAGCATTAGTTACCAATGACGTATTTTCGGAGGCTCCAGTTCTAGATGAAAAAGTGACTGCTGCTGCATTAGCTGCGCTAGCAGAAGGGACTTCACCAGCATTGTAAGGAGCAATAATTAAATTTTCTGCAGCAAATTCTTTTGTAGAAGGAGAATAGTTGTCTTTGCTTAAAGGAAACGTTCCCTTAGGTAAACTTAGAACAGCTTTCGCTACGCTATAAAGATATTGGTCATCGGGAAATTCATCTGTTTTTGGATCGACATGTCCAGATAGAACTACACCAAATTTATCTTTAAATAAAAACCTTAAACCCCAACTTTCACCAAAAACAGAGTCCGCAGCACATTGAACATCTTTGCAAAACCCACGAATCAAATCGTAAACTGGTTTTTGATTTGATACCATTAATTCTGGAATTCTAGTGTTAGCATTGACTTGCTTTACATTAAATAAAAGTTCAGTAAGTACATCGTAAGATTGTTGATTTTGACTTAAAAAAGAAATTTCAACTTCTGAGCTTCCGAACTCACCGTTTCCAGCAACGTAATCAAAGTAGTAATCTTTAACTGGTGGTGTTACGGACTGATTGTAGTACATGTCGTTGATGTCTCTGAAAGTTGGCAGTTCAGAAAAGCAAACTGAATTTTCGACTTCGTTTGAGCTGACTGCAAGCTGACCAACGGTACGATCACCAGAAAAATCATCTAGGTCAGAATTACCAGGTTGCGCATCAAACTGTTCGTTGGAATTACTATTGCTACCGCCGCCGCCGCCGCAGGCCACTAAGAATTGAAAAAAAATTAAGTTGATTAGTAATAGACGTAAGTTCATGAAAAGCCCCCCATTCATTCATAGGATTTATAACCTAAAGCTATATCAGAATCACCCAATTAAGACTTATTTGATGCTAAACTTGTGCGATATATTTCTATATTTCTTATAAAAATTTATAATTATGCTTATTTGATATTCAATTTAGCCCTTACATTCATTATATGAATAAATATGAATTAACTTTTTTTATGATTATCAGTGTTTTAAAAGTTAGTTTAATAGCTGGTTTAATACCCATCTAAAGCTTCGTTGGCTAAACGATCCGCCTGCTTATTGAACTCTCTCCTGATGTGTTTAAATTTTATATTTAGTTTATTTTCAGAGATGATTTTTTTGACCTCAAGAAACAAGGGCTTAATCACTTCGGACTTCACTTTGTACTCGCCCAATAATTGCTTCACCAAGAATTCACTATCAGATCTTAGTTCGGCAGATTTTATATTCTGCGAACCTAACCACTTTAGGGCTTCGATGACAGCGGTGTACTCTGCAAAATTATTTGTCTGGTGACCTAATTTACCTTTAAGTTCAACAGTGTTTTCCATGTCGTCAGTGATGTAAACACCATAGGATGCCGGACCAGGGTTACCCCTAGAAGCCCCATCTGTATATAAAATATATTCTGGCATAAGTGTTAAATCCCTTCGTAAATTTAGGATTTAGAATACTGGTTTTGGAACTGCTTTAGAAGGATTATGTGGTCCATGCTGAAGTGGTCTAATCTTTCTTTCAAGTAAACGTGACAATGTAATAGCAAAGACTGAAATAAGTGTGGTCATTATTCCATACCCAAAGTGCCCGGTGCCTATAGAGGCCCCAACGGCTGCAATCATCCATATGGTGGCTGCAGATGTGATCCCAATAACAAGATCCCCTTTTTGTAGAATAGCCCCAGCACCCAAAAATCCAACGCCTGTGACGACCTGACCAACGACTCTTGTTGAATCCGCGCCGACGCTCAACACTTCGCTACCGATATAGACAAACAAGGCTGTGCTCATACAGATGAGCATGCAGGCCCTAATTCCGAATGGTTTACCACGAAGCTGCCGTTCAAGACCAAACACAGTCCCACAAAGGCAAGCCACAAACATTTTTAAAAAATAGCTCATATGAAGATCAGCAAAAAAATAGTCCATTCAATATCTTAGACTTAAAATAGGAATAATATAAAGAAGCTGTATGTTAAGAATGGGTTAAGGGTTTTAATTTTAAAAATCAGCACTTTACATTAAATAACCATTTGGTTATATTAATGTTGATGAAAGTATCTTTTTTTGCTTCAAATTCTGGTCGTTGTTACGTTGAAGATTTTATCGACGCCTAAAGTAAAGGCGACCAAGCTAGTGTTTTAGCCGTTTTAAAAGATGTTGAGTCCTTTGGACTTTCAGCAGTAGGTTGCAAGTTTCGACAGATCGAAGGCAAGCTTTGGGAAATAAAAATCAAAGCTCCAACTGGTGGATACAGAATATTTTATGTCATGATTTCAAGTTCAGAAATCCTTTGCCTTCATGCCTATAAAAAGCAAGGACAGAAGGCGCCAAAAAAGGAACTTGAAGTCGCACGAAAAAGATTAAAGGAAGTGTTGTTATGAAAAAAAAATCATTGGATCAAGTTTTAAAAAAGTACAGCAAGGACGAAGAGTTTAAAATTGCCTACGACGAACGACGATTTTATCTTCAAGTTGCACATCTTATTCGTGAGCTTCGCGAAAGATCAGGATTATCACAAGCCGATGTAGCAAAAAAAGCCAAGGTCAGTCAGCCCATGATTGCTAGGCTAGAAAGCGGTGACAGTCGTCGCACACCAACGATTGAAACAATTCACCGGATTTTGAAGATTCTGGGATACCAGTTAGTACTTGAAGTGAAGCCCGCTGGCGCGACTTAGGTTATTTTAATTCATTAAAAAATGTAAAGTAAATAATTATTACCCTAATTTTATAAAACTAGTTTTAATTTAGAATTAAAAAACAAAAAAATGTGCAGATAATATTTTAAGCGCTAGTTAATAAAAAATAAATGTTTTTATAAATTATATAAAAAAATTAATCTTTAAATTACTATATGGATAATGACTAATAGTTGATCCTTGAAAAACCTCTAAGATCTCATTTTTACGTGTCTTAGAAAACTTGTTAATATAACTTGGTTTAAAAACTATGTTTTCACAATTGAGTATAATAAACATCGAAAGATATTTTTGTTTTTGTTGTTCATTACTATTTTTTAAGAAATCAATAAATGGACGACTAAAATCTTCATCCTTTTTTAAACTAGTAAAAATAATCTCAGTTTTATTATTCAATGGAATAATATTTAATATTAAAAATTTGAAATCTTTATTTTTAAATGAATAATCGAGATTATTAAATATTTTATGCTGATCTATAACGCCAATTATATTTATATGATCTGTATTAAAATTATTTACCGTAGCCTTGTTATTAAAGTAATGCGATGGAGAGCTGGCCGAACTACAAGCCCATTCAATTTCTTTTTCAAATGATAATCTAAAATTCTGTGTTTTTGAATAATCTCCTGATTTAATAGCATCTAAAATTATTGACTCAAATGGCTTAAAATCATCTAACGCCATTTTCAAACCTTCAAGCGTTGCCTCAAGAGTAACAACATCGATTTCTTCAAAAGGAAAATTTTTGCCGAATTTTTTAGTAAATGGAGAAACTTTATTTAACTTTTCTAGATCTCTAGTCTTCCAAATCTTAACCATATTTTCGAAATGAGATATACCCATTAATTTGGAAAAATACTCTTTCAACAAGCTTCTATATGCCAGTAAAATCATATTTTCTTCATTTAAATTAAAATCATTACCTTTTCTAATATCAATTTTACTAAAAAATTCTGTATCATGATTTTGGCAAAAACCTGAAAAAGTAGAGGCTTTATTTCTACTAATTTTATCAAAGACAATACCATCTCGTGAAGGTAGTATCATAAAAACGTGACCAGACTCAGATAAAACATCTAAAATATAACTATTTTGGATAGTGTGATTTAAATTTGCTTTTCTTATACAATCAGAATGATAACATTTTAAGTTCGAGCCTCTATTTCTAAAATCTATTAGGAGCTGCTCAACTAAAACATCTTTTTCTTTTTCGGTCATAAAATATATTTCGTTATGATGGTAGGGGCTCAAGGACTCGAACCTTGGATCCTCCGGTTATGAGCCGGATGCTTTAACCAACTAAGCTAAGCCCCCAAAAAGAAAAAAGCTGGTTTTTACTTTTAAGTAAAATTACCAGCTTTTTAAGAATCTGCAATTATTAACTCAGTTTAGTTACAAACGGCTAATAGTCTTAAACTTAGTCACAGAAGAGCAACTAAGTCTTTTTTTATTCTTTATCAGATGTGCCCTCTAAGAAGTTCTTCAATTTTTCAGAACGACTTGGATGTCTAAGTTTGCGTAAAGCTTTAGCTTCAATTTGACGAATACGCTCTCTGGTCACATTAAAGTCTTGTCCCACTTCTTCCAAAGTGTGATCGCTTTCTTCACCGATACCAAAACGCATTCTTAAAACTTTCTCTTCTCTTGCCGTTAAAGTCTGAAGCACACGACGTGTTTGTTCAGCCAAATTTAGACTTGCAATGGCCTCTGATGGAATCACCACGCGTTTGTCTTCAATGAAGTCCCCTAAGTGTGAATCATCTTCCTCACCCACTGGGGTTTCTAAGCTGATAGGCTCTTTGGCGATCTTTAAGACTTTACGTACTTTTTCTACGTGAAGATCCATGCGCTCTGCGATCTCTTCAGGGATTGGCTCACGACCTAATTCTTGAACAAGTTGACGTGATGTACGAACAAGTTTGTTGATCGTTTCAATCATGTGAACTGGAATACGAATTGTTCTAGCTTGGTCGGCAATCGCTCTTGTAATGGCCTGACGAATCCACCATGTCGCATACGTTGAAAATTTATAACCACGACGGTATTCAAACTTATCAACGGCTTTCATCAAACCAATGTTTCCTTCTTGAATTAGATCCAAGAATTGTAAACCACGGTTTGTGTATTTTTTTGCAATAGATACAACTAAACGTAAGTTAGCTTCAACTAATTCAGATTTTGCTTTATCGGCTTCTCTTTCACCTTTCCAAATTTCTGTGTACGTATCACGCACCCATTCAAAATTCATTTCAGTGTCTTTTAATAATCTTTGATATCTGTCTTCTGCTCTGAACGCTGCCGTAGCATACTCTTCTAATTTACCAGCAGTTAATCCTGATTTTTTTAAGAGCTTCGCTTGAGCCGCATCGTTTTTACGAGACTCTTCAAAGTCTTTTTTAAACTGTTCAAAGTCATCGTAGAATGTGTACTGCAAAGTCACTCTGACGCGCTTTCTTAATTGAGTCATACGACCCACAGTATTTTTAAATTTAATTACAATACGATTGATAGTTTTTCTGTTGAAATTGATTTTTTCAAAAATTGTCATCAATTCGGCGTTAGCTTCTAAAAGCTGACTTGTAGTTTCTAAAGCCTCTTTACTTAAGTGACCAAATTTTTTCATTCTTGAAAAATCAGAACCTGCACGGCCTTCGTATTTTTTAACTTCACCAATTAATTCATTAATTTTATCTAAGTATTCTTTTTCGTCGTACTGAGTCTCTTCGTCTTCTAAACCTCTAAAGATTTGTTTAACTTTAATTCGACCTTCAGATACACGCTTACCTAATTGAATGATCTCTTCTGTTCCCATCGGAGAAAATAAAATGGCTTTAACGATTTTACGTTCACCATCTTCAATACGTTTTGCGATGTTAACTTCACCTTCGCGAGTTAATAAAGAAACACTTCCCATTTTTCTTAAGTATAAACGAACAGGGTCATTGCCTTTTGAATCTTCTTTGACCTTTTTATCATCATCATCTTCGTCTTTTTCAGGGTCAGCCAAAAAGAACTCATCACCGGACTCTTTTGAGTCTTCGTCTGTATCGCTTTCAATGGTATCTGTAATTTGTACACCATTTATGTCCAATCCCTGCATGAATAGATCTAAGGCCTCAGCCGCAATCACTTCAGGTGGTAAGTTGTCATTGATCTCTTCAATTGAAAGACTACCATTTTCTTTTTCAAGAGCAGTAAATCTTTGAATTTGTTCAGCTACTAGCAATTTTTGTTCAGCTAAAGTTAAAACTTTAGGTTGATTTTTACTGCTTTTGCTCATTCCTAAAACGGATTTTGCAGACATTATTCTAATCTCCTCACGCACAAATTGTCTATTTAAGACTCTTTTTCGCTCAATTGTCTTTTTTTCATATTCACAATCTGTTCCAAATCCTGAAAAGTCGAATTTGACCCAATATTGCTGGTGAATTGTTTAAGTTTTTTACTTCTTTGTGATTGTTTCAACTTCAACAGGTGACCTTGGAACGACTTCATTCTTTCGACCTCTGTGGAATCAGATAAGGGTTTATTAAGATGTTCCATAAGAAAACTGATAGGCTCAACAAAGCTAATTAACATCGTGGTTAAAGTATCAAAATCCGTTGGCTTTTGTCTATAAATCTGAACAATCCTAAGATATAACGCCCCAATACCACTGCCTTCAAGAAGCTCTTCGGCATTATTATCGATCGCTGACTTTAGGCAATTTTCATCCATTAACAGCAAATTAATGAATTCACGCTCGATACGATTGTCGTTTTTAAGCCTAATTTTAGAATTTGGGTCCAACCCTAAGTCCTTTTTGGGCCCTTCTGTTGAAATAATAACTTCAGATTTGAATTGGACTTGATTAATCGCAGTCGAGTTTTTTGAACTCACGCTTGTAGGATTAGGCCGATCAATCATTTTAGTTTCTGATTTTTTTTTCAAAGCCATATCGTTTAAAAACTTTTTAAGCCAGTTTTTATCCATACCTAATCTAAAAGCAGTTTCTTCAGCGTAAAGAATTTTTAGAGGTTCAAATTTAATTAAATTTAGCACTGGAACCAATTTTTCTAAGATCTTCATCTTGTCAGAAATTTGATCCACAGATTGCATTTTCATCATACGATCTAAATATAAAATATATAAATCTTTTGCATTTCTAATTTCTAATTTTAATTTATCAGCCCCAAATTTGTTTAAGTAAGAGTCTGGATCTTCTTGTGAAGGTAAATAAATCCCTTTGACTAAAAGGTCTTCGGCCAGAAGATGCTTCATCGCCTTTTCGCTGGCATTGATACCGGCTTGATCCCCATCAAACAAAGTGATTACGTTTTTAGTGTAGCGCTTCATGATATGGGCATGCTCTTCGGTTAATGCTGTCCCCAGGGTCGCCACCACGTTTTTAAATCCAAATTGATATAAGGCCATTAAATCAGTATAGCCTTCGACTACTATGGCGTAGTCTTCGCTTCTGATCTCTTTACCCGTTTCATGAAGGCCATAAAAAGTTTGGCTTTTTTTAAATACCGAGGTTTCAGGACTGTTTAAGTATTTAGGTTTTGAGTCATCTAAGACTCGCCCGCCAAATCCTAGAACATCACCAGTGATAGATATGATTGGAAACATAATGCGGTTTCTGAATACATCGTAAAAAGACTGACCGTCTTTGGATTTGAAAAGGCCTAATTCAGATATGTCTTTAAATTGAATATTTTTATTTTTTAAATGCGAGCTTACAAAATTCCATTCATCAGGTGCGTATCCAATATGAAATGTTTCAAGTAGCTCAGGACTAAACTTTCGAGTGGCTAAATATATTAATGCTGGATGGTCTTTGGGTAAAGATTTTAGCTTTGAAACGTATTCGTCACGGCAAAATGAATTTAGTTTTTTTAAATCAAAGTCTTTTGTATTTTTTCTTGCTTGAGCTTCTGATTTTTCAGGTATTGGGATGCTCGCCCGTTTAGCTAAATACTCTATAGCTTCTGGAAAACTTAAGCCTTGATAATCCCGGAGAAAAGTAAAGACATTTCCGGATTTGCCACAACCGAAGCAATGGTAAACTTGTTTACTTTCTGAAACTGAAAAGCTTGGGGATTTTTCTCTATGGTCAGGAAAGGGGCAAATGCCCATTAGATTTCTGCCTGTATTTTTAAGAACAGTATACTGACCTATCAGACTGGATAAGTCTGAACTTTGGCGTACTTTTTCTACGAAATCTTCATCAAAAAGCAAATGGTCATATCCTAAGTTAAGGTTTGTTTAACTAATTCGCTGACTAGCTTGTTATCAGCTTGGCCATTGGTTTTAGCCATAACGGCCTTCATAACTTTACCCATATCTTTAGCGTCTTTGGCACCAGTTTCTTTGATGGCTTCAAGCACAAACGCTTTCACTTGGGCTTCAGACATCATTTGGGGCAAGTAAGTTTCAAGTATCTTAAGTTCTGAAATTTCAATGTCAGCCAGATCTTGTCTGTTCGCCTGAGTATATTGCTGAATTGAGTCTTGTCTTTGTTTCACAGATTTTTTAATCACCGACACGATGTCTTCTTCAGAAATAGCATTGGGTCTAAGTTCGATTTCTTTATTTTTAATTTGAGAGTTAAGAAATCTTAATGTTGAAAGCTTAAGTTGATCTTTGGATTTCATGGCTTCTTTAAGCTCGTCCATGATTTGAATTTTTAAAGACATTTTTGACTCCAAATAAGTTTTTAAGATTTTAAAATAAAAATCGGGATTTAAATAATTAAATCCCGATTTAATAAAATGGTAAGAATATTAATATTCTTTTTGACGGAAACCTTCCCCGCCCTTCTTCGTTTTTTTAGTTAAACGTTTTCTGGCAGAAATGGATTTTTTCTTACTCGCCACACTTGGTTTTTCGAAATATTCACGTTTTTTAACTTCAGATAAAATACCTGCTTTTTCACAAGATTTTTTGAATCTACGAAACGCGCTTTCAAATGCTTCGTTATCTTTGATACCGACGAAAGCCAATTAAATCACCACCTTCTTCTTGAATTTTCCTTTACGGAAGACTATAGGATTTAACAAAGCAGTCCTGGTTTGACAACCCAGTCTTAAACGATTTGCGATATTTAAGTCTAAGTAAAATAATATTAATGTATTCTACTTTGACTTTGGAGCCGACATAACCCACCGAGATCACGAAACTTTTATGAAACAAGCTTTGATTTTGGCAGGTAAAGCCGCTCAGATGAAAGAGGTTCCAGTTGGGGCCCTAGTTGTTAGTTCTGATGGTGAAATTATTGGGGAAGGCTATAATCAAAAGGAAACCTCACAGTCGGCTTTGGCCCATGCTGAGGTCCTAGCCATTAAGCAGGCCTGTGAGAAGTTAGGCTCATGGCGTCTTAAGGGGTGCACCCTTTATGTGACCCTAGAACCTTGCCCTATGTGTTCAGGGGCGATCTGGGCCAGCCAATTGGGGCAAGTTGTATTCGGGGCTTATGACCCAAAAACTGGGTATTTAAGTTCACTTCATAAACTTGGGGAAGATCAAAAGTTAAACCACAGGTTTGAAAGTGTGGGTGGAGTTTTGGAAAATGAGTGCAGTCAGATTTTGAAGGGGTTTTTTAAAAATTTAAGAAACATATAAACAAAAATCAACTCAGCTTAAAAAAATTAATTTTATAAATTAAAGAAAATCAATCAAATACACTTTGAAAAAGTTCAAAGTCATTGGTCTTTTTAGAGAAATAATATGGCGTCACTGAGACATCACCAGGTCCATTGGTTTCGATTTGTAAAACAGGACGCTTTTTTAAAGATGCTTTTTTAAATTCTGCGAGTGTTAAGTACATTGGGCTGAACTTTAAAAATTTATCTTCTAAACTAAAACTATCTAATTCAAAAATTTCGAATATTCTTTTTGGTTCGTTTGAAACAGCCACATAAATAAAAACTTTTTTTTCAGATTTAGAAATACCCAACATAGCAATATCTCTTAAACCATCTGAGTTAAAATCTGCAGTTAAAGCCATGGGGTGGTCTTTGCCCGATTCAATTGCAAGTTTAGAAAAATTAGTTATTTGAAGTAACTCAAAATTTTTATTTTTAATTTTTAAAGCGGATTCAACGGTTTCACCCAGAACCACATTTGCGCTTGATAAAACTCGGGGAAGAACTATTTTTTTCAAGTCTTTGCCATTAGCGTAAGTTGTTAATAGTAAAAGTAAACTGACAACAAAAAATTTATTATTCAACACTTTGAACCTCGCCCGTCATGATTCGCTCTATTAGCATGTTAGCATCTTCACGAACTCTAAATTTAGGGTTTTTAACAAATCTATGATTTTTGTGTGTAATTCCTGACCAGCGGCCCCAACTTGGACTTGCCGTATTGGGATTATAAAACGAATCGTACTTCCAAGGACCTTGCTCCATTGCATCTTTTGAAGCTTCAATGCACTCATTTAAATTGTCCCCACTTAAGCTTCTAAAAGACATGTAAGGGAATCGCCCCTTTTTAACAATTGTCCAAGAAAACTGGCTTTTCTGCCAAATAACACTACAGATTGTATTGGGATAATCTACGCCTTGGACTCGTCGAAGAACAGTTCTATTTATATTTATTCGACCTTCACGATCTTCACCCATAGCTTCGTTTGCACAATTACAAACAAGACACTCAGCCGCTTTGCCACTGTTTGATGAGCAACTGACAGTTTTTCCTCGAAGTGCATTTAACTTCGTTTCAATTGAGCGGATGGGAACAGTTGTGTCTACTTTATTTCCATCGCTAGATGTGATCCGAAGATCAGGAATACTTTTTTGATTTCTGAGCGCTTCACCCAGCCCGACATAAAGCTCACCGCTTGGAATTTTTGAAGGGTTTGAAGGATCATAGGTTTCACTAAAGGGAAAGCGGGTGACATCGTCTTTCGGGCTTGTGCGAGGAAACGTAACACCCCGGGGAGTCCCTTCTCGCCATTTTTCTAAGGATTCCCACAGATTGATTTTGCCATCTTGGTTTAAAGTAACATATTGATCAGGAATATAAAAATTAAAAGATTTGAAGTCGGATGTTCTTCTATTGTTAAATTCGGCTTCATTTGCTTCGTAATTCCAATTAAAAACTCTGTACTGCTCTGGCAACCCTTCAACTTGTATGACCAAAGCATTAACTTTTGAATTTAGAAGCAAAGATATAATAAAAAAGGTCAAACTTAAAACTCGCAAGATGAGCCCCACATGTTAGAAAGGAATATGAACGTATCGGCCAAAGATTTTTTTTTTTGAGTCTAAAACCCAATCTCGGTCGACATCCAGACGAGACTTTGATACTAAAAGGTTTCTTTTAAACGGATAGGTGGCCGAGTGGCTGAAGGCGCACGCTTGGAAAGCGTGTAGGCGTTAATAGCGTCTCGAGAGTTCGAATCTCTCCCTCTCCGCCACTTCAAAAACTAAATAAATTCAAATAGTTAAAAATATGCATCTTTGATAGCAGGCGAACTCTGCAAGAGAGAACTTTTCAATTTGCACAATATACCACTATTCGGTATATTGTGCATTATGGAGACGATGTGATCAACAGCTTTGGTAATAAGAGTGCTCAAGACATTTGGGAAACAAACAGTTCAAAGTCGTTACCAAGAGAATTGTGGCTCAGAGCCAAAGCGCTCTTAACCATCATGCACGGAACTGCGGAGTTGAATGATTTGAAATTAAAAGGCCAGCCACCAAACATTCGACTTCACAAACTTAAGGGTGACAGAAAGGAAGAGTGGAGTGTTATCATTAAACTTCCTTGGTGCATCACCTTTAAATTTAAAGACGGTGAATTTAGTAACGTAAGAATTGAGAATTATTATTAGAGAGGTATTTATGATTAAAAATCCAAAGCCGATGCATCCAGGAGTTGTTTTGAATGAAGTCTACATGCAAGAGATGGGGTTAAATCAGTCCCAACTCGCAGAGAAATGCGATTGCTCTCCAAGGAAAATCAACGAAATTGTCAATGGTAAGCGTGCGATTTCCCCTGACTTCGCTCTTGTGCTTGAGAGGGTTCTTGGGACAACAGCTGAAATGTGGGTACGTATTCAGGCCGAGTACGACCTTTGGATTGCACGAAAACGAGTCGCTTAGTGGCAAAGAAAAAACTCAAGAAGAAGGTCACGACAGTTCGCGAGCATCCTCTCCATGTGCCTGTCAGCGATAAAAATCCTACGGGTATAACAATACGGGATCAACATCTCCGTCGATTGCCAGGGACGTATTTGAAACGTGAAGAGATCGAAGAGGTTTTTAAAAATCATAGAAGAGATGGCCTTCTATTCCCTTCAGCCGGAAAGATCCAGAAGCCCAAAAATGCAGATAACTACGATGAACTAATCGCCGTCTGGGTGGATTATTTCAATAGCAAATTAAAGACCGAACCCCCAATCGACCCTGATGTTTTTAAGGCACTTTTAGCAAGCGAATCAACGTTTCGTCACCACACTCCAGAAAACAAAACTGCTTTCGGCATAGCCCAAATCACCAAGGAGACTTTGACTATTTTGCAAAATCCTAAAGGCGAGGCTGCAGAGTTTATCTTCAGCGAAATTCGACAAAAAGATTTGAGAGATCCGAGCATTGCCATTCCGATGGGCGTTAGATGGCTTATGTATAAAGTGAAAAGGGCCGAAGCAAAGCTAGGAAAACAACCTTCTCATGAAGAGATTATTTTAGAATATAAAGGCCTACTGAAAAGCAAAACCGAATACAAAGATAAAGCCCTAGAAAGCTACAGGTACTACTATGGATTACTTAAAAGTAAATAAAGAATTAATTGGTATTCTTGGCATTCTAATGACTTTGGCGGGGTGTGCGACGTCTTCATTCAAGGTTTTGAATCAAGAAAAGTCATCCGTCGAGTTTCTAGTTACTCCCGATAGAGTGATTATTGAATGTGAGCGGGTGGAAACAGACGATCGCGGTGTGGTAGCTGGCTTTATGATGCATGTAGTGGATGAAGAAAAAACAAGTTTTACTTTTGTGCAAACAAACACGCTTGATAAGGAAAGTTGCCACCGCAGAGTTAAAAAAATCGAAAGAATTTTGAGGAATGGAACTCAAATTTACTTGGTTGGTATAGGCGATTTTCGAGCGCCTAGAAAAATAGGTCTGCGTAAGCACACATTCCCCAGATTCGGTGCCATTGAAGACAATGGTCGTTCCCTTCAGTTTATTGCGATTATGAATGAGCGGAAGCAATGCTTTGGGGCATTCTCCGCTGAGGAACAGCCCTGCCCTCCGGAGCCATTTCCCACAAAACATTGATGCTGGTCACGTCAAATCGAATATAACCACATTACGGAGTTCGCCTACTATCAAGCTTTCTCCGCCAGTTTTAAGCAGCGATTTTTTCAACTTTTTTGGCTTCAGCTGCAGATAATAATCCGCGGGCGTTTAAACAACTCTCGCAATCTTTCCAAAATTTAGGTTTTACTAAATTTTCTTTGTCGTTGAAGCGAACCTTTGAAAATTCTTGTTTACTAAATATGACACCAAACTGGTCTTGGTTTACTGATCTAGTCATCTTCATCAGTATGTTAAAATGAATCTCTGTGAATTGCTTATCAATCAATATACTTTTTAGTCCTTTTTCTGGAGTTGATGTTAAAAACTGATATAAACTATCTGTATCATATTGGCTCATACGTACCTCACTTATATAAAAATATCGGATTTTAAAGTCAGGACTTAAGTCTTTAATTAAATCGGATCAATTATCTCGTAATAATACAATTGGCAGGCAATAAACTAGCAGCCAACCACTAAGATTAAATATTTTTTTAGGAAATAAATGAGGACTTATTTTTAGTCCGTCTAATAAATAATTATGAGTTTACGCCCAAGTGACTTAGCATTTAAATATGAAGAAAAATTCTATATATATCTTAAGTTCAATTCTAGTTATAATTTTAAGTCTTTGGACTTTAAGATTTTCAATACTTAATCAACTATTAAATTTAACAGGTCAGCATCCAAAACAAAGATATCTATTATTAAATCCTGAAACAGAACTAAAAAAATTCGAATCTAAAATTAAATCAGATTATAATAATATTAGAAACATTAAAGTATTTAAAAGAAACACAAACGGCAAATCTGATGCTGGTTCTTTTTTAAACTCAATGCTTATCTGGAATGGTGTGGACCTAAATGTAGGCAAATCAGCACTTAGACTAGGCGTTGAAACCAAAGACGCTTTGAATGCCTCCTTTAAAGATCCCAGAATTAAATTTAATTGGAATAAAAATAAGTTAGATTTTTCATGGTTTAAAAAATTACATGATTTTGATCATTGGAATTACGATTTACATCCTCCATTTAATAGAAATTCAAAAACTTATACATTTCTTAATATGCCTTCGCCTAATTTCACGGAACTGTTGTTATGGTCAAAACTTCGAATTCTAAAAGGGCTAGAAGATGATGATATAAATCAAGCCTTTGAAGACATACGTCATTTAGCACAGCTAATTTTATCCACCGAAGATTACATTGGGACTATGACTAGTATTTCGATTCTTGAATCTGAAAATACGTTCAGAAAAAGTTTATCTCGGTATCCAAAAACCATAATTGAATCCATATCTGAAGATAAAATTAAAAGTGCCAAAAGGTTTTATTTTACACAAGCTGGATTTTTTGATTTAAGACTTTCAGATGAAGTTTTCAATACAAATAAATCTTACAACATAGGTTTATGCCAAAGAATCTATTTAACAATTTTGAATGTAAAAGCTTACAAAAAAATACTTTTCAATGACTTCGCTTTAGAGTTTGAACGCATTGATAAATTAGTTGCTGCTACAGATTCTATTTGTCGAAAAAGTTTTGCTAGGCAAAAATGGAAGGATCCAGATTTTCAAGCCCTATTTGGTCAAGACGAAAACATCTTTGAAGTCGCTAATCAAAACTATGGTTTATCGACAATAAACAAGACTACGCTCTCCGGAAAAACCGTTAAAGATTTAGAAAAAAATTCGACTTTGGGCAAACTCGTTATGTATACGCTTTTAGAAATAAGTCAGCCTGATTATTTAAGCTTATATAGGGCATCAAGCAGTAATTAATGAGTTAGCATTTGATGTTTATTTATTAAATCCAATATTTCTTTTGAAATTTTACTTGCATGAGAATATTTATCTTCAATTTTTTGTTGTTGCAAAAAAACACAACTTTTTAAATTTTGAGAGCACTGGTAAACAACAGAACATTCTTTTTTTTCTAAATACGTATAGTCTTGTGACGGAAAAGCCCTGACCACCACTCCCAAAGCTTGATTATTATCATTTAAAATCGGACCTCCGCTATTTCCACCAAAAATATCTAAGCTATTTGTGAAATAATTTATTGGACTTGTAGATTTGATTTTTCCATTTACTGTTACTTTTTGTGGAAGACCGGAAGGATATCCGATCGTATACACACTATCTCCAACATTAAAAGCATTTGAAATCTCAATGGGTGTTCGATCCACTCTTCGATCTAATCTGATTAACGCAATGTCATCCCCATACTTTGGAATTTCAAAGCCAGGGCTTTGCTTGATATGATCAAATTTGGCGAATATGACTTCTTTACAGCTAAAAATATTTTCGCTAGGAATTAAATTATCAATTAACTTTTGAGTTTTATATTTATAATCAAAGGCCCACATAAAATCTTTGCACTGCGGGGTCACCGTGTTTTTGACCTCAGTATTGATTCCAGTCATGCAGTGACCAGCTGTAAGTATTAAATCCGGTGCTACTAAAAACCCTGTGCAATTCACACTTGCAGTGGGTTGGCCGTAAAAGCGCTGCCCTTTACAAAGAGCGACTTCAAATGAATCAGATATTGAATTAAATTTCATTTCATAGCCATTAATTTTCTGATCTAAAAAAACAGGTGAAAGCATAACAGCCACTGACGGTGCTACTTTTTTTTCTAATATTGGCCGTTGGTACATTTCATAACGGTCATCTAAACCAAATATCCCTGCTTCACCTTTTAAAGAAGTCATTACTAAAGAGAATATTAATAAAAATAAAATTCTAAATGTCTTCATGACGTTACCCCTTTTAAGTCTTCACATTTTATTAAGTTCTAAAAAGCTAGCCCTTAGCTTAATTTAAGCGTTTAGCTTGACAATAAATATGACGACCAACATGACCATTGCGTCATTTAAAAATTTTAATTGTTATTTTTTGGTTAAATTTATTAGACATGTTTAACAATAAAAACCTATGATTAAAAAATGATAAACTTAATATTCATTTTATTGGTTTTTTCCGGACAAGACTCATTTGGATTTGCGAAGGCTTGGTTTTCTTGCAAGACAACACCAGAGTGCGTGAAAATGGATGCCGGGTGCGGAAGAACGGGAAGTATAAATATTAAATTCAAAGATAAATATGAAAAATTTATGAATAAAACCAACCAAAAATCTTTATGTAATCCAATTGCTCAGGAAGTTATTGAGGCAGATAAAAAATCAATCGTTATCTGTTCAAAAACCCAATGTGAACTGACAAATCCATGATTTATCTTTAGGTTAATTTGCTAATTGAAATAGATTTATTTAGAGCTCTCAGAATCCAGATCTAATCTAATTTTAACATTTAAAATATCAAAAAGTTGTGGGTCAAAGTAATAAGGTCTGAATTCTACATTCTGCTCAATTAGATTTTCATCAGTAAAATCAGGTGTTCCAAGACTGACCCACTTTTCAAATAATTCAATTAAGTCTTCTGATAAAGGCTCTCTTCCAGCAGGCATCCTTCTAATGAAATTTTTTGTTCTAAGTCGATTAACTATTTCAATCGCAGAAAGTTTAACAATAGAGTATTGATCAAAATTTCTATGTTTTCCTGTATGACAATTAATACAGTTTGTGTCTAGGATTTTTTCTTTGATCGTCTGGAAGTTAATTTCAGAGTTTTTTAGATTTGCAGGATATAGTCCGTCAGTATTTTCAATTTTAGATTCAGGATTGATATTAAATCCTTCTAGAGGATCATTTAAATCAGCACAGCTGACTAAAAATAAATTAATAACTACGTATATAAAAAAAATACTTATTTTATTTTTCAAATTTATTCTCCATTCAAAAAAAGTATCCAAATTATCAATTATAAAAAATCTATCACCAATAAAATTCTGATAAAAGCCCGTACTCTTTGGAGTAAAAGTATCCATTTGAGTCCTGAAGGTCAGACTGATCTTCTTCAGAAGATTGAGTAACAGTTATGACTTGGCTAAACCCGCGAGCCTTAATTCTAGAAGGGAGTCCACCCCCATACTGGGCATGAAATTTACCAACAATAATCACTAAAATGCCGTAGGGATTGGATTTCATTATTTCTAATGACTTCCATGCCATGGTGTCATCCCAAATAGACTGGGCTTCAAAATAAAAATCTGAATTACCCCCATGACTAGATAAATCCCCCATCAACTCAAAAAATCTTTTTTTATAAAGACTATTTCCTAAATTAAATTTGGGCGGCAAAAAGGATTTCAAGTTTTGAGGTAAGTTTGAAATTCCATTTTTACCAACGAAAGAAGTTAAGTCCTTAGGTGCATTAATTCCAAAAGTTCCACCCTTACCATTTAATGGCTCTAAAATCTGAAATTTATAATCTGGATAAGGATTTCCAGCCCAGTTAATATCTTTCAAAAATTGATCTTCTGAAGTTTGTTTTTTTAGATACTGATCTAAAAAAGGCTGCTGAGTCCAATGAATGAATTCCATACCAACACTTACATTTCTATGTTCTTGAACTAGTTTTTGGATTAGTAAATGTTGGTTTTTTTGATCTAAGTTATTTTGACCTTTGATTGCATGGGACTCGCCAATAATTAGTATTGTGCCCAAAGGGATTTGATCGACGAATTGATCCAAAGCTATTTTATTCTTTGCCTTCAAATCAAGGACTTCATTTTGATTTTGTCCATGAGCACAGGCCGAAGCCAAAAGAGCAACAACAAAAATATTTATAAATTTAAACCTAAACATTTAAACCTCCTTAAAACAAAGAAGTAATTTATATTTCGGTTCAACTTTAAACAAGTGGAACCACAAACCATAAGACTGTTTTTTGTGCAAAATAAATAATTTTAGTTTTAATGCAGACATCTTGTGCAATTTAAAAAGTATTACTTATGATTGAAAAAACTTTAGCTTCTATGACCTGAATTATTTTTAAAAGATTATAGTTAACCTAAGTTTTATGTGACGTATTTAAGTTATTAAATGTAGAAACATTCCAACATCTTAACTAAGGGAGAACAGATGAAATTTTTATTAGTATTGTTAATGACGGCATTGACTTCAACTTCATTCGCACAAGTGGCTCAAGTTAATCCATTTGAAACTGCAGCTGAAGTCGCAGTTTGTTTTATAGTAGGTGGAACAGATGGAATTGCACTAGCCATTGATGCCAGTGGTTCTGTAAGTGGAGCTTATGGTGTGGCCATGGACCAAGCCTCTGGTGGAATAGCGCCGACAAGTGAATTAGTCGTAAGTTCTTTTTCTAAAGATGATTCAAATATGTCTCTAGTTGGCGAGTTGACTACAATCGGAGTCAGCATTGATGTTAAAGTGGCCCGTGCTGCTGTAGACTTAACTTATAATGACGAAGCTAACGTTTCTGTTTCAATCCCAACTTATGATGGAACGGTCTCTATTACTGAAGGAACTGTAGTTACTGAAGTAAAATTTCAGTGCACAGTTGAAGCACAATAGTTTTTTTAGTTTATAAATCAAATTACAAACTTAAATAGTTTTTAGAGAAGCCCTGATTAAATCGGGGCTTTTTTTATTTTTAACGCCAATGGCAATATTTTAAGCAAGTATTTGTTTTCCGATTCAAGCTAGGTTGTAATTTGAATATACACATTAATTATATGTATTAACTAAATTAAAACCAAGGAAGGTAAATCTTATGAAATCATTAATCGTTTTATTATCGTCATTACTATCAGTCGCTTCATTAGCACAAGTCGCAAACCCTGCAGCTATTGCTGATAATTTTATTCTTTGCAATAGCTCATCACAAACTCAGCAGTTAATTGTTCCTATGAGGGATGCAACGACTCCAGTTTCAGGTCAGTTTATTGTGACTGATGCCCCAGGATCTACGAATATACTTGAAATGGCGCAATTAGATGTAGTTAATGCTTCTTTTGACAAAACAAACATTACTGTTGAAGCCACTGGAATTATTGATTTCAATTTAAAAATGTCTATCTCTGCAAATGCAGTTGGTGAATTCAACATCACTCCAACAATGAAAACTTTAGTTTACATTGGAACATTAAATCACAGTTCAAAAGCAGCTGAAGGTTACACTTGTGTTGTTTTGACTGCCGACGAATTATCTAGTTTATCTAATTAATTTTTTAAAAATATTTAAATAAAAAAAGCTGCCTCTTAAGCAGCTTTTTTTATTTTTTAAAAATTAAAGGGTTCAGAAAACTTAAGTTATTGAGTAACTAAACAGTAACTATTTTAAAAGCTATTTTCTGATTTCTCTTTCTTTAGGTCCAACATATTCACTTAAGGGACGTATTAATCTATTGCTCGCCGTCTGTTCCATAATGTGGGCAGACCAACCCGTAATACGACTCATGACAAAAATGGGTGTGAACATTTCAATTTCAAAACCCATCATGTAGTAAGCAGGGCCTGCTGGAAAATCTAAATTTGGATAAATATTTTTTTCGGCCACCATCACTTTTTCTAGCGCATTGGAAATATCAAGCCACTTTCTTGCCCCAGTGAAGTCGGCCATTTTAGTCATGTACTTCTTCATCGTTGGAACACGAGAATCCCCATGCTTATATACACGATGTCCAAAACCCATGATTTTACGTTTTTCAGCTAAAGCCTTATGCATCCAAGCTTCGGCTTTAGAAGGCTCTTCCACTTCTTTAAGTAAATACATCACTTGTTCGTTAGCGCCGCCGTGAAGTGGGCCTTTAAGGGCTCCGATACCACCAACAACTGCACTGTAAATGTCAGATGTTGTAGATGTAATAACTCTGGCTGCAAACGTTGACGCGTTAAAGCTATGTTCCGCATATAAAATCAAAGACACATCAAAAGCTTTTACTACTTCTTTGGCTGGGACTTCACCAAAACACATTTTAAAAAAGTTTTCAGATATAGATAAATCTTTAGATGGTGGAATTAATTCTTTGCCATGTTTCATTCTGTAAGAATAAGCAATGATAGTAGGAATCTTAGCTAACAACGAAATGGATTTATCCATATTTGTCGCAGGGGAGTTGTCCCAAATTCTTTCATCTTCACAGCCTAATATGCTGACCCCAGTTCTTAAGAAATCCATCGGGTGACAGTTTTTATTAATTTGTTTTAAAGCTTCCGTCACATTTTTTGGAAGGGCACGCATGTCCCTTTCTTTGGATTCAAAAGACTTTAACTGAGACGGTGTTGGCAAATCATCATGCCACATCAAATATGCCACTTCTTCGAATGAACACTGCTCACAAAGATCTTGAACTCTGTAGCCCCTGTAAGTCAGTGAGTTACTGGCTGCCATCACTTTTGAAATGGACGTTTTATCCATAACAACACCTTCTAATCCTGGCTTAACATTCATGATATCTGGTTCGACTTCAAATTCCATTTTTGACTCCTTAGAAAATTCGTTAATTTATAAAAGTTAAAATTATTTTTGAAAATTTAATTTTATGCTTTAAATCTTAAAATTAAAAATATTTTGATCAAAAGTATTATAATCTTCGTATTTTAAAATTTCATACAAACGAGATCTATGTTGCATATCATCTAAGATCTTACTCTGTGATCCTTCTTGATCAATATGTTTTAAGCCATCTTCAACGGCTTTCATTGCAAGTCTTAGTGTGGTCACTGGGTAAATCACCATGTTGTAACCTAAAGACTCTAAAGTTTTTCTGTCTAATAATTTTGATTTTCCAAATTCAGTCATGTTAGCTAAAAGTGGAACTTTGATCGCTTTTCTAAACGCTTCAAATTCTTTTTCATCTTGTAAAGCCTCAGGGAAGATCATGTCTGCACCTGCATCCACATAAGCTTTAGCTCGTTCAATCGCTTTATCTAAACCTTCTGAGGCCCGAGCATCTGTACGCGCCATTAATACAAAATTAGAATCAGTTTTAGCATTGGCGCCCGCTTTAACTTTTTTAATCATGTCTGAGCGGTCGACTAAAGATTTATTATCTAAATGTCCACATCGTTTTGGATTCACTTGGTCTTCTATGTGACAGCCTGAAATCCCAAGATCAATCATTTCTTGTACGGTTCTGGCGACACTCATAGTGTCTCCAAATCCAGTGTCGATATCAATGATGCTTGGAAGATTTGTAGTGCGACTGATTTCTCGTCCACGACGGCTGACTTCAGTTAAAGTAGTAAGTCCAATATCTGGTAAACCTAAGTCATTGGATAACACTGCGCCTGAAATATAAACGCCGTCAAAACCAATCTCTTCGATCAGCATCGACACCAGTGGTGAAAACGCCCCTGGATATCTTAGCAATCGTCCAGAGTTTAAATCTGAACGAAGCTTTTTTCTTTTTTCAAATGCGTTTGTGGTTGTGTTGATCACATGTTTCCTTTTGCTGTCTAGTTCACTCGTTGGCTTTAGGCCGGCTGCGCACGCCCAGCCAACTCGCTGGAACTTTTCCTGCTGCGCAGGGATCAGAAGATCCCCCGATTATCACGTTCGTTGTTTAACAATGATTTCATTGGCACTTCGATGTTTAATTGTGACAACTCACCCGCTTTTAAGTTTGGTAAGTTTTGTACGGCTTTTAAAAACCTTTCACTTTCTTCAGGTGTTATAATTCCTTCAGTTAAAGTTTTGAACTTGTGAATATAGTTGGCTCTGACAAAGGGGCGATTTCCTGCTGGGTGGGCGTCAGCTACTTTTTTCTCGTCAATAATTTTTGATCCATCTTGCATGATGATTTCAATAAGTGCGCCGAAGGCTTTTTTCTTTGGATCTACATCGTGATACATATCCGTCCACTTTTTATCTTCAACTGTACTAATCTTATGCCACAACTTAACTGTTGAGGCTTTGCCTGCTCTTTCTGGCGTGTAGCTGTCCACGTGGTGCCAACGACCGTCTTCTAAAGCCACTGCAAAAATATACATGATACTATGATCTAGTGTTTCACGACTGGCTTTAGGGTCCATCTTCTGTGGATCACCGGCACCGGTTCCAATCACATAATGGGTGTGATGACTTGTGTGAATAATAATTTGTTTGATGTCGTCTAAATTTTTAATTTTCTTCCTAAGATCAAAAGCTAAATCAATCAAAGCTTGAGACTGGTACTCTGCGGAATGCTCTTTAGTGTAGGTCTCTAAAATCGCACGCTTAGCTTCACCTTTTTCTGGAATTGGGATTTCATAATATGAATCTTTACCATCCAGCATGTAAGCAAGAACACTGTCTTCCCCTTCATAAATAGGCGACGGACTGTTTTCACCACGCATAGCGCGGTCTACAGATTCAATGGCCATCTTGCCACCGAAAGCAGGGGCATAAGCTTTCCAGCTTGAGATCTCGCCCTTTCTGGATTGACGAGTAGCAAAGGTCACGTGAAGCGCTTGTTGAGCCGCTTGATAAATTCTTTCAGTGGCTAAACCCAACATAGTTCCAATTCCGCAAGCGGCTGAAATTCCAAGATGAGCGATATGATCTTTTTTATGTTTATGTAAACAAATTCCCTTAACTAAGTTTACTTGAATTTCATATCCTGTGGCAAGACCACGAATTAAATCTTTACCTGATTTTTCTAAAGTTTGAGCCACGGCTAACATCGGTGGAATGTTGTCACCAGGATGCGAATAGTCTGCCGCTAAAAATGTATCATGCATGTCTAATTCACGAACCGCAGTTCCATTCGCCCACGCCGCCCACTCTGGCGAAAACTGTTGGTCTTTGGGCATTCCAAAAACCTGTGCGCCACCTTTTCTTGGATGCGCTAAAGCTTGGGATCTTGCATTCGCAACAGGTCTTCTGTTGATGGCGGCAATTGCAACCGAAGCATTATCAATAATTCTATTGATGATCATGTCTTCAACATCTTTATCAACAGCCACTGGATCAGATGCAAGTTCAGCAAATTTCCAAGCCAATTGATCTTCACGAGGTAAGTGGGTTTTAGAAGGGTAAACTCTTAGCTTATGAATCTTCATAGTCTTAATGCTCCTATAAATAGTTGTGAATAAGTTTTATTCGAATTTAGATAGAAAAACATCACAATAAGGGTCAATTCATAAAATATTAAAACTCAATTTAGAGTTTTTTTTGCACTGCGAAATTACCGCAATATAAATGATCAATCGCTATCGAGAGAATATTTTGATTCGGTGTAGACAGAAAAAAGGGTCAGAGGGTTTTTACTTTCTGAAATATAGTTCCAAAAATATTTTCGCCTTTTAGGTTTTTCATTTCCATTTTAACAGTGTCGCCATTTTTCATGAATGGGGTTTTAAATTCGCCCGTTTTGATCTTTTCAATCATGCGGACTTCTTGAATACAGCTTGAGCCCATGGCTTCATCTTCGTTGGAGATAGTGCCACTTCCGATAATGGTTCCAGAAGCTAAATCACGAGTTTTAGCGGCATGGGCGATTAGCTGACCGAAGTGAAAGAACATTTCCTTTGCATTGGCTTTACCAAAAAATTTTCCATTGAGTTCAATATTTAGTGGCAAACAAATTCGGCCGTTTTTCCATGCCTCACCCAATTCTTCTTTTGTGACAGCAAAGGGACCAAAAGACGAAGACGGTTTACTTTGAAGAAATCCAAATCCCCCTTTAAGTTCTTCCGGGATTAATCCCCTCAACGACACGTCATTAATCATAATAAAAAGGGCAATCTTATCCAGAGCCGCTTCTGGTGATATCCCCATTGGAACATCTTTAAGAATCACACCAACTTCGCCTTCTATGTCAGTCCCATGAGCGAAATCCACTTGGGGAATATCTTCTGTGGGGGTTAAAAAACTGTCACTGCCCCCTTGGTACATTAAAGGAATAATTTCAAGTGTGTCTGGCATTTCAGCATTTCTTGCCATTCGGACCAGTTTGATATGGTGAATAAATGCCGATCCATCCAGCCACTGATAAGCCCTTGGAAGCGGAGAATGGAATTTTTTTTGATCTAAAACTTCCGGATTTTTAATTTTGTTATCGTTTAAATCAGCATAAACTTTTTTTAATAAAATTTCAGTTTCAGACCAGCGGTCTAAAGCCGATTGCAGGGTCAATGCAATTTCAGGAACTTTTATGTATTTACTATTATCTCGGCTGACGACAACTAATGTTCCGTCCCGAGATCCGTCGTTTAAAGTCCCTAATTTCATAATTGCTCCCTAATTTTATTTTACATCAATCCTATTAACTTTAATTTTAATGATTTAGTGTGCGCTAGCTGCACTTCACATAAACTTTACTACATATCTAAAAACAGAGTATTATTCAAATATTAGTGTAAGTCTTTAAATAATCCTAACTTTGGGTTTTTAAAAGAAATTTAAAATCAGAATATATAAGTAGGTCAATTATGGAATTTAAACTTTACAGTTACTTTAGAAGCTCTAGTTCTTACCGTGTTCGAATTGCTTTGAATTACAAACAAATTCCCTATGAATACATTGCTGTTCATCTTTTAGATCAGGGCGGACAGCAATATAAGACGGAATATCAAAAAATTAATCCCAAACAGGAAGTTCCAGCACTTATACATAATGGAAATGTTATAGCTCAGTCCTTTGCAATCATAGAGTACTTGGATGAAATCAAACAAGAAAATAAACTTTTACCTGAAGAGCTGATTTTAAGAGCTCAGATCAGACAAATCTGTGAACTTATTAACAGCGGCATTCAGCCTTTACAGAATTTAGGAATTTTAAAAAAACTTGTTGTGGATTTTAAAATCACTGAGAATCAAAAAACAACTTGGATCACAGACATAATTACTTCTGGTTTAAACGCTTTGGAATTAAGTTTGAAAAAAACATCAGGCACGTATTCATTTGGTGATCAAATTACAATGGCGGATTTATTTTTGGTTCCGCAAATTTATAATGCTGAAAGATATGAAATGGATTTAAGCGATTATCCAACATTGGTAAAAATTAATAAAAATTGTATGAGTTTAGATTTTTTTAAAAAAGCGCATCCAGATAACCAACCAGATTCACCAAAAAAATAATTAAATTAATAAAAACTTAGTTTCCCATTTCACAATTTGATAATGCTGTGTCGATTGTATATTCACTGACTTTTGAATCATGACTATCAAAAATCATTTTTAATGAATTGGATTTAATTACAACAGAATCTACTAAAACATCATTTCTACTGTTTACTGTTAAACTAGCCATAAAGATCAAGTCTTTGTAAGGAAGTTTAGAACAGCTAATTGAAATTATTGATTCCTTATCGCTAGAAGCTTTAAAGTTATACTGATCACGAGAATAAAAACCTCCTGCAAGTGTACTATTTGCTAAAAAAATTAAATTAACAACAATTGTAATCAAAGCTGTTTTAAAAGTTTTCATGGATCACCTCAGACTGATATGAGCATCATATGTGCCAGGGCTCTGAACCTAATACATTACTCAAAAAGCCTTAAAATCTAAGTTCTTAGAAAAAATGACAATTCGTGGTGACCAAACTTGGTTGCATTTCATTACTTTCACTCACAGACTAATATTCATGAATTATGTACTAATTTTTTTACTTTTGAATGTGGGCTGCTCGCAAGTTGAACTTAAGCCATTTACAGAGGACGTAAAAAATATTTTTAAAACTAATATCGTCACAGAAAATGAAATTATAATTGCGTTTAAACAAGTTTTAGAAATTTCAGCAATTAAAAGCATTGATTTACTATCGGCAGAAAATACTTTTCTTACTGATAATAACGTCACTATTCCCTTTCCGAAAGAAGCTCAAAAAGTAGAACAAAGTTTAAGAAAAATTGGATTTAATTCTGTTTGTGATGACTTTAATCAATCTATGAACAAGTCAGCAGAACTTGCTGTTAAAGAAGCTATTCCGATTTTTATTGAGGCTATTAAAAACATTACCTTTTCAGAAACCAAAAAATTACTGAACGGTTCCGATACGGCGATCACCGATTTTTTAAAAACAAAAACATCAACGGCCTTAATATCAAAATTTAATCCAATCATTTCGACTCAGCTTGAAGACAACAAAACAACAAAGCAATGGAACAAGTTAATAAATAAATACAACAAACTTCCTTTAGTAAAACCTGTCCAAGCTGACCTGTCCTATCACGTCACCCAAAAGGCCGTTGACGCTATCTTTTACTACATCGCCAAAGAAGAAACAGAGATCAGAAAAGACCCAGCCGCACGCACCACCGATCTAATCAAAAAAGTCTTTTCCCAAATAGACTAAAAAACCCATGTTCATCAATTGAATTTTTTATTTTTAATATTTAATTAACTTTATTTTTAGTTCTAAACTTGACCTTAATTTCTAAATTTTATTTTTCTGTCTAAAAGATTTAATTCTTTATATACTTTAATAAATTAGACCTCGTTCAAGCGGGATGCGCTTTTTCCCGCAGGGAAAAATGAATGTGAAGGCAGGAGCCTGTGTCTATATTTATTAAAGTATATAAAGAATTAAATCTTTTAGACAGAAAAATAAAATTTAGAAATTAAGGTCAAGTTTAGAACTAAAAATAGAACAGGGACCAGCGGTCGATCACCGGCGCAATCAGAAACGCAAGCAAACTAAAATTGATAGACATAAAAAACCCTAGCCATACTTTTTCTTTCTTTTGGGTGAACCTGTAGAACTGATACAAAACCCAAATCGCAAATGGAAGTGCAATTGCAAAATGAATTATAGATGCACCTAATGTGATTGGGGCCGTAAGGGCCACCGCTAGATAAACAAAAACATAAAGTCCAATGTGATAAATAGTTCTGTTCACACCAAGCATATAAGGTAAAACTGGAATTCCAGCCTTGCCGTAATCATCTTTGAATCTAATAGCTAAGGTCCAAAAGTGTGGCATTTGCCAAATAAATAAAATTAAAAATAAATAAATATGTGTAGAGTCCCACAAATCTTGATTATTACACGCAAAACCAATACTGACGGGCATGGCCCCAGGAATGGCACCAGGCACAGCTCCGAAGGTCCACTTCTTTTTCCAGTAAAGAGTGTAAAGAAGATTATATAAAATCACTGTGAATAGGCCTAGCATCACAACCAGCAGATTAAATGTTGAGAACATTAAAAGTCCTAGTCCACAAAAAGTAAATCCCAGAACATAGGCCTGCCAAGGTTTGATTTTACCAGAAGGAATGGGGCGGTTTTCAGTGCGGTTCATTTTTTGATCTAAGCGCCACTCTTGAGCTTGATTAATAGCTAGACTGCCTGAACTTAAAAAATAAAGTGCAAATAAAAATATAAGTATGCGTTCAAAATCGAATGGATTACCAAATGGAGATCCCAAGACAAAACCTATCAAGCCCGAAAAAATAACGAAGATGACAATTCCAGATTTTGTTAGGTCTAAATAGGATTTTAGCATCCTTACAGTGTGCTCTTTTCAAGTATCCGGGTCACGAAATCAAAGTAAGTAAAAAACCAAAATAGAACTAGAAATCCAACTGAACTGATTAGAATAATTCCATACAATTTATTGTCGTATTTGAGATGCATAAAGTACATACCAACTAATGTCGCTTTAACTGTTGCAATGCCCATGGCCACAATTCCATTAAAGGCCCCAAAGTGAAATTGAGCCACCCAAACAGTAATCACAGTTAATAGAATTAAAGTTGCAAAGACACTTAAATAGACCTTTAAAGGCAGTATGTGATGTTCATGGGATTGATTAAGACTAGAATTAGAATGACTATGATCAATACCGCTATGATTACTACTCTGATTGTGTGATGAGCTCATTGTATCTCCATCAAAATTTATAATTTTTTATCAAATAAATTTTATTACTTAAACTAAATAAAGCAGTGGAAACAAATAAATCCAAACTAAATCCACCAAATGCCAAAACAAAGCCACGCCTTCAACTGGTGTGTAGTACTGGCTATGAAATTCACCTCTTAAGGTTCTAATCAAAACCCATGTTATTAATCCCATACCAATCAAAACGTGAAGTCCGTGAAGTCCTGTCATCGAAAAGTAAAGCGAAAAGTAAAGGGCTAGATTTTCAACTGTTGTTTCATGGGCAAAATATTTTCCAGGATAAAGATGTTCGTGAAATTTATGAGTGTACTCAATAAATTTAATTCCCATAAACCCAGCAGCACAAAGTAAAGTGATAAATAAATTTAGGGCTGCCATTTTAGAATTATTTTTTTGCAAAAAATAAACTGAAAGTGCAATAGTTAATGAACTGAATAAAAGAATAACTGTATTTGCTGCCCCATATTTCCAATTTAGAAATGTAGATCCGGCTTCAAAAATTTCTGGATATCTAGAAGAAAATAAGGCGTAAGCTATAAACAAACCACCAAACATAATAATTTCGGTGCACATAAAAAGCCATACACCAAACTTACTAGTTTCAAATTCATGATCCGCACTGTCATAATGGTGAGCAAACTCGCCTTTGGTTCTATTTACTACCGTACTCATATGGTCCCCCAGTCACTATTGGTGTCTCTCGGAAGTTTTCATGAGGAGGGGGTGAACTTGTTTGCCACTCTAATGTTTTTCCACCCCAAGGATTGTCAGGAGCTTTTTCACCTCTTAACAAGCAATGAATAATAACACCCAAAGCTAAAAAGAATCCAGCCCCAATCATCCATGAACCAACTGTAGATATTTGATTTAAGCTCGTGTACTCAGGTAAATAATTATAATATCGTCTTGGCATTCCCATCGATCCCAAAACAAACTGCGGGAAAAACGTCACATTAAATCCTAAAAAAATTAAAACAAAAGTGATTTGAGCTAAAAACTCATTATACATTTTACCAAACATTTTAGGCAGCCAGTAGTAAATACCACCCATGATGGCCATCAACGTTCCACCTACCATCACGTAGTGAAAGTGTGCGACCACAAAATAAGTGTCATGGAAGTGAACATCTGTTCCTAATGTCGCCAGAAAAATTCCGGTCACTCCACCAATCGTAAACAAGAAAATAAATCCGAAAGCATATAACATTGGTGATCTAAATTCGATGGAGCCTCTGTATAATGTTGCAACCCAATTAAAAACTTTAATTGCAGTCGGAACTCCCACAAGCATTGTGATCAATGAAAATAACCAACCTGCCCACGCGGATTGACCACTTACAAACATGTGGTGACCCCAAACAAAAAAGCTAACAGCCGCAATTCCAACAGAAGAAAATGCGATAGCTTTATATCCAAAAACCTGTTTTTTAGAAAAGGTCGTGATCAACTCACTGACAATCCCCATTGCAGGCAAAATCATAATATAAACTGCTGGGTGGGAATAAAACCAAAAAAAGTGCTGAAACAAAACTGGATCGCCGCCTAGTTTAGGATCAAAAAATCCAATACCTAATAGTTTTTCTAAAGCCAAAAGTAGAAGCGTGATTCCTAAAACAGGGGTCGCAATAATTTGAATGATCGCCGTCGAGTACAAAGCCCAAACCATCAATGGCATTCTAAAAAATGTCATTCCAGGCGCGCGAAGTCTGTGTGTAGTAGCCACAAAATTAAGACCTGTTAAGATAGATGAAAATCCCATAACAAATGCACCTAGAACCATAAGTAAAGTTCCGCCTGCTGATTTATCAATACTGTAAGGGGTATAGAAGGTCCAACCTGTGTCAGCCCCGCCCATTAAAAGAGACGAAAAAGAAATCGCAGCCCCAACCATCAAACAGTACCAACTAAGTAAATTGATTCTAGGGAAGGCTACGTCTTTGGCCCCGATATGAAGAGGCAAAATAAAATTTCCAATAAAGGCTGGGATTCCAGGAATAATCACCATGAACGTCATGATCGCCCCATGAAAAGTCATGAACTGATTATAAGTTGCTGAATCAACAATTAATCTTCCCGGATTAATCAATTCGAGTCTCATCAAAAGAGCAAAAATTCCTCCGATCAAAAAGAAAGTTAAAACTGACATCATGTACATGATACCAATTCGTTTATGATCTAGGGTGGTTAACCATGACCAAATCCCTGAGCTTTCGTTAAGATAGTTTACACCTGGTGCGCTTGACATAAATTATGCTCCCTTTAATTCACTTTCTCGTTAGTTTCTGAAGTTTTATTTGAGGCTTGTGCTTTAAAATATTCAATTACGGCTTGCAGTTCAGACTCACTTAAATTCTGAGCGTTCATTTGATTTGCAAAACCTTTAACAATTCTTTTAGACGGATATAAAATAGATTCTCTAATGTAGTTTTCATCAGCTTGAACTTTAGTTCCGTCTGCGAATTCGCGAACGCTGCCCCACAAGCCTGCAAAGCCGGGTCCGATTTTTCTTTCGTTTGTAACATTATGACAAGACACACACGTGCCTTTTTCAACAATTAATTTTCCACGATCCGCTAAAGGTAAATCCTTAAGTTTAGAATTTTCAATCAACCATTTTTCAAAATCTTGAGGAGCCATCACTTTTAATTTAGCCATCATGAAAGAGTGACTCGTTCCGCAGTACTCAGTACAAAAAACTTGATAGTCACCCGGTGTTCTCGCCGTGAACCATAAAGATGTGTACCTACCAGGAACCACGTCTTGTTTGGTCCTAAACGCTGGAATAAAAAAACTATGAATCACATCATCGGATTTCATAATTAATTTAACTGGAAGTCCAACTGGTACCGCGAACTCATTGTTAGTTTGTACACCACTTTTATAATTAAATTTCCAACCCCACTGATAACCGGTCACTTGAATTTCAAATGCATTTTTTGGCGCTGTTCGCATCTCTTTGTGGATTATAATACCCCACACAAAGACAATCATAAAAATCACAAATGGAATAAAACTCCACAAAAATTCCAAACGTGTATCACCATGTATATCCGGCGTTGAGTCATTGGCAGTTCTGCGTTTGTATTTAACGGCAAACCAAATCATGCCACCAATTAAAAGCAAAAAAGAAATCAAACTAGTGATGATTAGAAAGCCATAAAGCGAGTCGACCTGTTCAGATAAGGCAGTCCCTTGAAAGGGCATATATGTGCTAGCTTCTGAAATACCGAATAATAAACTTAACATGTAATACCTCTGCTCCTTCCTAACTAAACTTGCTAACTAACCAAATAAACCAGAACAACTAATCTACTGACTTAGATCTAAAACCTTTTATCCATGATGGTAACAAAAACACTCCTAACAAAAACAAAGTTAATAAGGCACCGATTTTCATCACATTGTAAGCGTAAATTGTATATTTATTTTTCTTAGGATTAAACGCAAAACACATCATCATCGCACGATCCATAAAACTTCCTACTTTTCCCTCGGAGGCTTCAACTAAGGCTAATTTTAATGTTTTGGGATCAAATTCGACACCAGAAATTATTTGTGAAATTTGGCCTTGATTGGAAATGACATAAACGGCAGACGAATGGGCGAATTGCTCAGACTCTTTATCCCATTTGAAAGAAAAACCCAATTGGTCTGTAAGCTCCTTAACATTGGCTTCACTTCCAACTAAAAAATTCCAGCCTTGTCTGGCTTCATCTTTTTTAGAAAATGCGTTCACATAACTTTCTTTTTTATCAGCAGCAAGCTCATGACCTTCTTTGGAGTCCATGCTGATTGTAACCCACTGAAAGTCTTCACCCGCTTTTAATTCTAAATCTTTTAGTGCCGCGGTCATTCCATTCATATGAAGTCCACAAAGACTTGGGCATTCATAATAGACCATTGAAAGCAGAATTGGGTTTCCTTGCTTTAAATAACTTCCTAAAGGCTTAGATTCTCCGGCTTCGTTAATGAAATTTAAATTTAAATTTAAACTTTCACCTTTTTTAGCTAGATCAATTCCTACGCCTTCCATTTTTTTAGTTTCTTTTTCGATATCATATTTCGTAGGATTTTCTGTGTCGTACGAAAACGCCGAGGAACTAAACAATAAAACTAATAACGTTTTTGTTATTAGTTTTAAAAAAGATTTTTTAAAAAAATACTCTGTTTTCATTTAAGATTAGTTCGCTTCGCCACTTTCAGCAAATTTTGTAAGTTCATTCATATCGTCTGTAATTTTGTTTTTTGTTACTGATCGAATCAAATGAACCAAAGCCCATCTTTCGTTTTTTGGTAGATTTTTAAAAGACACCATGACCGCAGCTACAGTAGGATCTGGCTTTAAGCCGTTTTGTAAAGTTTTATAGAGAGCGACAGAAGTGCCGCCCATTTTCCACTTCCCTTCAATTAAATTCCTTGCGCCCATGGCGGCAACACCTTGGTAATCAGCCGCGTGGCAAGACACACAATTCGCTGAGTATGTTTTTTGACCCGCTTTGATCATATCTTCTGAAGTGACCCATGGCTGCTGAACAGAAGCTAAATCAAAAGTTTTTACCACAACATTGGGGTCGTAATTTTTGACTAAGTTCTTATCAATATTTTTAACACCTGGGTGGATAAAGGCGATGTAAATAAAAAATACGGCTGTAAAAACCATACAACCAATAAAAATGAAATAACCAGATTTATTGTAGGGATCTGTTGACATTATTAGCACTCCTTAAGACGTGAATCTTTTTTACCCCTCAGCCCAAAATAAATCAACTTTGAATTGGACATCTGTAAGACTAAAATTCTAATATTAACTATGACTAAATTTATACCACTTATACTATTTGGACTACTTTTTATTGCTTCATGCACACACAACAATGTTGATGATCACTTTCAAAAATTAAAACCTAGCTCTATGACGGGGTGGCCTAAATCCCAAGTGATTCAACATTTTGGCTCACCTAACGAATCTTATGAAGATTCCAATTTTAGTTATTATATTTATCATATAGTTAAAAGCACAGAAAATAAAAATTCTAGAATTTGGCACGTGAAATACATATTTCAGTTCAATAAGTTGATAAAGGTTGAAGAGAATTTGATTCCTAAGTCGGAAGAATTAGATAAACTAAATTCTGAAATAAATAACAAAAAGATCAAACACAATAAATGATAGCTTCTCTCAACACATATAGACTCGTGTTAAAAATCTTACACTTCATCCAGTTCGTTGAAATCATCTAAATCGGAAACAAGAGCATCAGTTTGTTTAGGTTTATTTTCTTCGTTTGAGCCCAGATCTTGAACTTCTTTTATTTTCCAAGAAATATCACAAGGTAAGTGAGAAATCTTTTGGACAATAACTTGAGTTTTAATTGCAGAAATATCATTTAAAACTAAGAATCCACTTTTGATTTTTTTATCTAAATCATTAACTTTTAAACTTAATCGACTATCCTTAAGGTGGTCTAAAATTTCATCTCGGACGTCTTTTGAATCTATTCCTTTGATCTCGATATCAAAAAAATAGGACGACTCTTTAAACTTTTCAGAGTCCATATCGCCAAACATTTGCATTTCAGAGAAAAAATCTGAAGCGGAGCTTGAGTTCGTATTTTTGGTTGATATAAAAATTGGTTCACTCGATGAATCTATTAAAGATTCTGATTCATTTGATATTAAATTACCCGTACCAAAAATAGGGTCATCTATTAATATTGGATCATTTAAGTCTAAGTTTTGCTTCACTTCTTTCACAAAAAAATCATCTTCAGTTGAAGTCGTATCCTGATTAAGAATCGAAGCGTCTGACTCATTATTCATTACATCGCTGTCTTGAAGTTTAACCGAATCATCTAACTCTATGAATACAACAGAGCCACATTTAATACAGGTCTCTAAACCAAAATCTTCTTTAAGTTCATTTTTACAGTTAGGACAAATCGCCAATTTCTACCTTTAAAGTTTGATTTTCTTTTTTTTCTTTTCAGATCTTCGGCGCTGTTCACGGTTCAAACTGTCGTTCGAATTCCCACCATCACCTAGGTTTGTGGAATAAGACTGAGCTTCTCTGGGTTTCATCATCCCCATAATCATATTTGGATCTTGGAAAACTGAAGGCTCATCTTCGCCACCTGCATAATCAAGTTCAGATCCATCAAATTCTTGCTTCATGTCTTGAATTTGTTCTGCGGAGACGACTCTAACTTTAATAATCTTTTCAACAGTTTCAGCCCGAATCAAAGTTAAAATATGCTGAAATGCATTGAAGGCTTCTTTTTTATATTCTACCAAGGGATCTTTTTGAGCATAGGCCCTCAAGTTAATTCCTTCTTTTAGTTTATCTACACCTTTTAAATGATCCTTCCATAAGCCATCAATGGTCTGGAGATAAAACATTTTTAAAACATTTTGATAAATTTCAGTGCCTAAGCGGGACTTTTGTTCTTCAAAAATACGCTTCACTTCTTTACTCACAATTTCAGTTAATTCTTGATTTGTAGGAACATCTGAATCGCTAAAAGCTAAATCTGAGCCAAATTGTTTATTAAGAGCAACAGATAAACCCTTTAAATCCCAGTTCGAGGGCTTGGCAGTTTCTGGAGCATAGAAGTCTAAAAGATCGGATGTTGTATCCCCTAATAAATCTAGAATTTTTCTTTCTAGATTATCAAAGTCACCCTCTAAAACTTCACGTCGTAAACCATAAATAATAGTACGTTGTTGATTCATGACATCGTCGAATTCTAAAAGATGTTTTCTGATATCAAAGTTATGGCCTTCAACTTTTCTTTGAGCCCCTTCAATCGAACGATTCACCATTCTGGCTTCAATGGGTTCGTCTTCAGGAAAGTTAAATCTTTCCATAATCCTTTTCATCGTTTCGCCATTAAAAATTCGAAGTAAATCATCATCTAAACAAAGATAAAATTTAGACTCACCCGGATCACCTTGTCGACCTGCACGACCTCTAAGCTGATTATCAACTCGGCGAGCTTCATGTCGTTCAGTTCCAATAATGTAAAGACCGCCAGCCTTGATCACATCTTGTTTCTCGGCTTCACACTGAGCTTTATATTTTTGAAGTGCTTTTTTAAATTCATCAGAGTCTTCATTAGAGTTTACATCCGTGACTTCAGCTTTAGCCATAAATTCGGCGTTTCCACCTAAGACAATGTCCGTTCCACGACCGGCCATATTTGTAGCAATCGTCACAGCCCTAAATCGACCGGCTTGAGCCACAATCTCGGCTTCTTTTTCATGATGTTTAGCGTTTAAAACTTTGTGTTTTATGCCTTTACTATCTAGCATTCTAGAAATAATTTCTGATTTTTCGATACTAACAGTACCGACTAAAATGGGCTGACCAGATTTAGATTTATCTAAAATGTCATTGGCTATAGCTTTAAATTTTGCGATTTCATTTTTATAAATCACATCATTTCTATCAACTCTAGCGATGGATTGATTTGTTGGAATAACGACAACATCTAAATTATAGATTTTTTTAAATTCAACAGCTTCTGTTTCTGCCGTTCCTGTCATTCCAGAAAGTTTTTTATACATTCTAAAATAATTTTGAAATGTAATCGTAGCTAAAGTCTGACTTTCACTTCTGACATTCACAGCTTCTTTGGCTTCAACGGCTTGGTGCAAGCCATCGCTCCAACGTCGCCCTTCCATTAAACGACCCGTGAATTCGTCCACAATAATAATCTCGTTATTGTGGACCATATAGTCCACGTCTCGTCGATACAAGTAATGCGCTTTAAGACCTTGGTAAATATGATGAAGTAGGCCAATGGTTTTAATATCGTAAACGTTTTCAACACCTAAAAGCTCTTCAACTTTAGAATTGCCTTCTTCAGTTAAAGATACAGTTTTAGATTTTTCTTCCATTGTAAAATGAAGATCTCTTTTTAAGTGAGGAATAATTTTATTAATTTCATAATATTTATCTACTGAATCTTCAGATGGACCCGATATAATAAGTGGCGTTCGAGCTTCATCAATTAAAATAGAGTCACACTCATCGACAATGGCAAAATTTAATGGTCTTTGCACAAAATTAACAGGATCAAATTTCATATTATCTCTAAGATAATCAAAACCAAATTCGTTATTTGTTCCGTAAGTAATATCAGATCCGTAAGCTACTTTTCGTTGAGAATCTGTCAGATTATGAACAATAGTCCCAACAGATAAACCCATCCACTTATAAAGCTGACCCATCCATTCCGAGTCACGCTTTGCCAAGTAGTCATTCACGGTTACAACGTGTGCACCCTTACCACTTAGACCATTTAAAAATACGGGAAGTGTAGCTACTAAGGTTTTACCTTCCCCCGTTCGCATTTCTGCAATTGAACCTTTGTGTAAGATTAATCCACCAATCATTTGAACATCGTAGTGACGCATGCCTAAAACCCTAGAGCTGGCTTCACGGCAAACCGCAAAGGCATCGACTAAAATGTCATCTAGTGTAGCACTTTGTGCTAATTTTTCTTTAAAAACGACTGTCTGATTTTTTAGTTCAGAATCAGTCATTTTTTTATAAAAACTTTCTCTGGCCGCAATTTGCTCAATTGTTGGCCTTAATTTTTTCATTAAGCGGTCGTGATGTGTTCCAAAGATTCTAGTTAATATGCTCATGGTTGAAACCATAACAAAAAGCGTCTTTCAAAGCTACAGTCAAAGCTGCGATGTTTATAAACTCTGAGAGGCGTCATAAAGTCTATTTCATATTTCATTTAATTTAACCTTTGCCTTAAAAACTCGTAGCCTAATATTGCGACAGCATTAGCCAAATTTAAACTTCGTGTTGGACCCAACATCGGGATTCTAACTTTGTGATCTGGATAAGCTTGCAAAAATTCATCAGGCAGACCCTTTGTTTCCTGACCAAAAATAAAATAATCATTCTTTTGATATTTGGGCTGAAAGCATAACTGGTCTGATTTGGTTGTGACTAAAAAATATCTTCCCCCAGCTTCACTTTCTAGAAAGTCTTCCCAAGAATTATGAATCGATTTTTTTAAATGGGGCCAGTAATCTAATCCCGCCCTTTTTAAAGATTTATCCGAGATATCAAAACCTAAAGGGCCGATCAAATGAAGCTTGGCTTGTAAGGCCAGACAGGTTCGTCCAATATTCCCAGTATTATTGGGAATTTCAGGGCGCCATAAAACAATATGAAATAAGGGTTCATAATCCATCCCTTGTAGTGGTCTAATTCTAAGAATAATTACAGAGGTTTTGCATTGCGAAAACATTAATGTTAATAAGTTCATCAATTCAATAATGTTAACGTATTAATTATTAAGCTTTTAATGACTTAAAACTTCTTTGCATTTAAAGATCAAATTATGAAGAAAATTGAAGCTATAATCAAACCTTTCAAACTAGATGAAGTGATTGATGCTTTGTCTGAGCTTGGGATTGAAGGGGTTTCTGTCTCTGAAATTAGAGGATTTGGCCATCAAAAAGCAAATGTTGAAGTCTACGAAGGCTCTGAATACATTGTTGATTTTTTACCTAAAGTTAAAATCGAAGTTATTGTTTCTGACCAGATGAAAAACCATGTTGTTGACGCAATTCAAACGGCCGCTAGAACTGGAAAAATAGGTGACGGTAAAATTTTTATTTATGATGTTTTAGAAGCTGTAAGAATACGTACAGGTGAAAAAAATGAAGAAGCTATTTAAATTATAATTTAATACTTATTTTAATTTTATTAATAAATATTAATCTAAAAACCTAAGAGGATAAAAGATATGAAACCCAGTGAAGTCTTAGATTTCTGTAAAAAAAATAAAGTTGAAATGGTAGATTTAAAGTTTATTGATATGCCGGGAACATGGCATCATTTAACTATTCCCTTACACCAAATGCCACTTGAAGCTTTCGAAGAAGGGTTCAACTTTGATGGCTCATCTATTCGTGGTTGGAAGAGCATTAATGATTCTGACATGAAAATGATCCCAGACCCTACAACAGCCATGATGGATCCATTCATTTCCACACCAACTCTGTCTTTAATCTGTGACATTGTAAACCCTGATACATTCGAACCTTATAGCAGAGATCCCAGACAAGTTTTAAAAAAAGCGTTGGCCTACATGAAATCTACTGGAATTGCAGACGAAGCTTATTTTGGTCCTGAAGCTGAATTTTTTATTTTTGATGATATTCGTTATAGCCAAAATTCAAATTCTGCTTTTTATGAGATTGATTCTGATGAAGCGGCTTGGAATACAGGCCGTGATGAAATGGGAGCTAACCTTGGCTACAAAACTCGTTTAAAAGAAGGATATTTTCCAGCTCTACCCTCTGACACATTAACAGATATTAGAAATGAAATTTGTCTACAATTAGAAGAAAATGGAATTCAAGTTGAACGCCACCATCACGAAGTCGCAAGCGGTGGTCAATGTGAGATCAACTACAGATTTGATAAAATGCTACCAATGGCTGATAAAACTATGTGGTTTAAATATGTTGTTAAAAACGTAGCCGTTAGAAACGGAAAAACAGCGACTTTTATGCCAAAACCTTTGTTTGGAGATAACGGATCTGGAATGCACACACATATTTCATTATGGAAAAACGGTAAACCTTTGTTTGCAGGCGATAAATATGCAGGTCTTTCTGAAATGGCTATGAACTTTATTGGTGGTATTTTAAAAAATGCACCTTCTGCTTGTGCGATTACAAACCCAACTACTAATTCTTACAAGCGACTTGTCCCTGGATATGAAGCTCCTGTGAAACTAGCTTATAGCTATAAAAATAGATCAGCAGCAATTCGTATTCCTAATTCTGGGCCAGATCCAAAGTCTAAACGAATTGAATTTAGAACTCCTGATCCAAGTGCAAACGTTTACTTAGCTTTTGCCGCACTTATAATGGCTGGCCTGGATGGCATTGAAAATAAAATTAATCCTGGTCAACCTTTAGATAAAGATATTTATGGACTACCGCCTGAAGAATTAAAAAATATTCCTTCAGTTCCAGCGACTTTGGATGAGGCTTTAACTAACCTTGAAAAAGATTCTGCTTTTTTAAGAAAAGGCGATGTCTTTGATATGGATTTGATAGAATCTTGGCTTTCATATAAATGGGAAAAAGAAGTTCGTCCAATGCAGCAAAGACCAACACCTTATGAGTTTCAACTTTACTATGATGTATAACAATTAGGAGGCCCAATGGCTCAACAAAACAAAATCATTACTTTTATGGATAACCTATGGGTCAGCATTGAAGAGAATGTTTTAACAATTGGAGTTTTAGAAAGCGGCCTTGAAGATGCGACCGAAATTTATCATATTGATTTACCACCTGAAAATTCAGAGATTGAAGGCGAAGAGATTTGTGGTGAAGTTCACACGGATGATGGGCCACTTAACTTATACTCACCTGTGGCAGGAACTGTTCTGGAAGTGAATTCTTCTATGATAAAAAATCCAAAAATGTTATTTGAAGATTCTGAAGGTGAATGCTGGTTATTTAAAATCGATGCCAGCGATGAAGATGACATCGAACGATTTATCCAAGAGTCGTCAGAAAATCAAAACGACGACTAGTTTTTATTTAACTAAGCTGCTTTAGTTTTTTTTGAATCTGTTAATAAATGAAGTGGTCTAACGTCTTTTGATCTAACTTCATCTTTATAAACTTTATAAGTTTTATTATTCAAAAATAGTTCAAAGAAAGTCCATGTTCCCCAAGCCTGACGAGATAACATTCTTGTATATTCATGACCGTCTTGTTCATATTTAAAGTCCACACCTGTTCCTGCGGGAACAGCAATGTATCTAAAAACTTGCTGATCTATACCCTCATCGAACGCAGCGTGCCCTGTAACTTTAATTAAAACATCATTTAAACCATGTTCATTTTTTTCAGTGAAAGTAGCCATCTCGACTTCAATGCTTTCGCCTATAAAAAATAATCCATATGGATTTAATTCTTTTTTTTCCACAAAAAACTCCTTTTTTTTAGTATTTAAATCAAGTTTTTAGTAAACAGATATTGTGGTCAATTTTTGTTATTCTAATTCTAGACTAAGCATTTAAAATCTGGTCCACGACCTCAGACAAATTACTAGAAATATTTGATTTATCTAAAATTCGCTTGAGTTGAATATTTATTAGAGTTTTATTTTTTTCAGAAACAGACATTTTTATTCTATATGCTTTTGCTAATCCAGCTGCTACACTTCTATTAATATTATCAATCTCAATGATTTCATTAGCAATAATTTCATAGCCACGGCCAGATTCGTCATGAAACATGCTGTGATTTCTAGAAAAAGACCCCCAGAGTGATCTGACATAGTTGGGTACAGATTGACTGTATTCTGGTAATTTTTTTAACTCATAAATTTTATCAAATAAATTATGACTTAAACTTAATGTTTGAGTTGTAAGCCACTTTTGCATCACTAAATCATCTTTACGCCATTTATTATAGAACTCTTGATTTACAAATTCAGCATCTTTTTCAAAGAATGAGTTTATAATATGTAGGGACGTAAATTGATCCGTCATATTGTCTGAACTGTAGTAGTGATCAAATACTAATTTTTTATAGCCATCACCAATCCGAGCTAAGTAACCAAGTGACAGATTTTTTAAAGCCCTTGCACCCACTTTTTTAGACTCAAAGCCACCCTTAGTCTTATCTTTCAAAGATTCATAAATTTTTAAAAACTGATTTTCAAAAGCGTGTGCCATTTGTTCTGAAAAAGAGTCTCTCGCTTTTTTTGTATTTATAAAATCAATGGGCTTTTGTTTTTGATGGATGACAGATTCGGTTGGTGCAGACAGAAGCAAAGCTTTCATGTGCATATCTATCGTCTGATCGTTAATGATTTCTGCGAATGACATAATAATTTTAGGATCGAGTCTTAAATCTTGTTTTTTTAATGTAGATTCTAAAATCCAATCAGAAATTACTTTTTGTCCTACTTCATATCTATTAAAATGATCCGAATCATATTTTAATAAATGTAAATCTTGTTCCAATGTGCTTTGAGTTTTCAAATGCACTGGTGCACTTAAAAATCTATTAATAGATAGGGTTGGATTTGACGACACCTCTGTAAATAAAATAGAGTCCTTTATCTTTGTTAATGCCACTACATTTTCATTCCAGTAAGGCTGATTTGGAGATGAAACATTAGGTTTAAACTCTTTACCCTGAATATTAATAAATCCAACTTTAAGTGGAATTAAAAGTGGAAATTTGTGAGCTGAATTTTCATTAGATTGGTGGTAAGACAAATTATATGTTTGATTATTTTGATTAAAATGTCCTGTCACTTCAACAGTTGGTGTTCCATTCTGGGAGTACCAATTTTTAAATTGCTCAAGATCAAAATGTGAATTTGCGAGCTTCATCGCATTTAAAAAATCTTCTGTCGTGACCGCTTTTCCATCATAGAGTTCAAAGTATTTTTTCATACCTTTTTGAAATCCTGTCTCTCCGACAAAGGTGTGAATCATACGGATCACTTCAGCCCCTTTTTCATAAACAGTCGCTGTATAGAAATTATTGATCTGAACATAACTGTCAGGACGAATAGGATGGGACATTGGAGATGCATCCTCTGGATACTGGGCTTCAATTAAGCGTCTTACTTCTTGAATTCTTTGTACATACTTCGAATTCATGTCTGCCGAAAATTCTTGATCTCTAAAAACAGTTAGACCTTCTTTTAAAGTCAGCTGAAACCAATCACGACATGTGACCCTATTACCTGTCCAATTATGAAAGTACTCATGAGCAATAACACTTTCAATGGCCAAGTAGTCTCCGTCCGTTGCTGTTTTTTGTTCAGCAAGAACCAAAGCAGAATTAAAAATATTTAATCCTTTATTTTCCATGGCCCCCGCATTAAACGAGCCTACAGAAACAATCATGTATTGATCTAAATCATATTCCAGATCAAAGCGATCTTCGTCCCACTTCATAGCGTTTTTTAGGGACAACATTGCAAACTGACATCGCTCTTCTTGACCATGATCACAGTAAATTTGAAGCTGTACATCTTTACCAGACTTAGTCGTAAACTGATCTTCAATCAGTCCTAAATCTCCAGCCACCAAGGCAAATAGATAGGACGGCTTTGGAAAAGGATCATGCCACTTGGCAAAGTGTTGACCACTCTCCAAATCCCCCTTTTCTATACAATTTCCATTAGCTAATAGATATGGATATTGTTTTTTATTAGCCGTGATTTTAACAGTGTAAATCGACATGTTATCTGGGCGATCTAAAAAATAAGTAATTTTACGAAAACCTTCTGGCTCATTCTGAGTGCAAAGAATAGAACCACTTAAATATAAACCCTCTAGTGAAGAATTATCCTCAGGTGAAATTATACAAACTGTTTTTAAAGTAAATTGTTCTGGGGATTCATTGGATAGTTTACTATTGGGGCTGAATTTTAAAGTGATCCCTTTTTCTGAGACTTCATAATTTTTAGGATCTAATTCTTGGCCGTTTAAATGAATAGTTTTTAATTTAATATCCTCACCGTTTAAAAATAGTTGGTTTGAGTTTTTATTTAATCTTTCGATGGCTATTTCTGACGACACAGTTGTCTTTTTAGGATCTAAATCAAACTCTAGATTTACTTTTGAAATTCTAAAGTCTAGGGTTTTATAGTCTTTAAGCAAAGTCTTTTGAATCGACACATCTTGGCCTTTTATTAAAAAATCTGAATAATTCATTTACAAACATCCTTTATTTTGTTCATTTGCAGACTGTACCAATTTTATATAAGGAAACAAAATGAATATTTACAAAGCTATCCAAATTCCTATAGGCCAATTGGTAATTATCATTAATAACTCGTCATTAATTGGGCTTTATTGGCTGAATCAATTATTAAGCACCGATGAATTCGAAGATGAAACCGGTTTTGTTGATTTATTAGATTTAAATTTTTTAAATTCTTTAGAAGGCGTATTAAATAAAAAATATATGTTGAATTGCTTAGCATCTAACGATCATCCCTTAATTTTTAGAACTGAAAATCAATTGAAACAGTACTTCCAAGGCCAACGACAGTCCTTTGATATTCCTATTGAACTTATAGGGACTGAATTTCAAAAATTGGCTTGGAATGAATTAATAAATATTCCTTTTGGCGAAACTCGGTCTTATGTTGATCAATCCAAAAAAGTAGGTCGTCCCAAGGCTTTTAGAGCCGTTGGAACTGCTAATTCTAAAAATCCTATTTCAATAATAATACCATGTCATAGAGTGATTCGTAAAAATGGGCTGACATCGGGTTATGCCGGCGGAGTGAACATAAAAACAAGTTTACTAGAATTAGAAAGCCGCCTGATTAATCTTTAAATTATATTAGTTGATTATAAAATCTGAGGTTCAGCACACGTATAGGTAGCTCGAACAAGAGTTGCCTTCGGACTTTCGGCATCAACATTTTGAGTCTGGCGAGTTAATTTATATGTCGCATTTTCTTCGATTGTCTTAGGCGGAACAGTCGATAACTTTGCAATGTTCAAAATTCTATTGAAAACGGAGTTTCTTGAATTAGCTTCTGGTACTGCTTTTTCAATCCATACGAAGTGGCTAGATATGTCTCCAGTCGCGCCTTCAACTTGAAATTGATATTGTTTAACTTCAGCAGTTAAATCCACACTATTTATTAATAAAGATATAAGTGGCAGACCCTCTTCAACTTGTCCAATTTCTACTGAAAAAGTTTTATCTTGTACTTGTCCCAATCCATCTTCTGTTAACTGCACACAACTGATCTTTATGAGCGTCTGCGTTTGTGTCTGTGAAAAGGCTTGGTTTAACGAAAACAAGTTAAATGAAAGCAATAACATTAGTGATAATAGAAACTTCATAATTCCCCCTCTAAAGAAACTTAAAAAACTAGAAGGAAATTATAATTTATAGTTATAATTGTAAACTTATAAAATCTTATAACAAAAACCAAATTAGCTTATGTATAGCGGGAGCTTAAACGTTGACGTCATCTAAAGCTCAGCCTTAGTTGCCAGGACTATAAGCTCTTTGCCCATTCTTCTGGGTATAGAAACTTTGGATCTTTCCCAGAAGTCTTTTCTAAATTTTTTAGCAATGCGAGTCTGAATCTCTTCTTCTGTTGTTCCATAAGGTGGCCCATTGGGTTTGGGCATCGTAAAAAACACCCCTAATATCTGGCCTTGAGGCGCAAGCAGTCTATACCACTGATCTACAAGTTTTGATCTTCGGTCTGGATCTACTGCGCAAAATAAAGTGTGATCAAAAATTAAATCAAACTGACCAAAGTAATCTTCGCTTAGATCAAAAATATCCTGCTGAACCCACTTAATATTTGAAGACTCTTTTGGAATTCCATAGATTTTTTGAGCTTCTAAAATAGCCTCCTGACTAAAATCAAAGCCCGTCACTTTGTGACCTTGTGATGCAATGTAGGCTGCATCATGACCTCTTCCGCAGCCCAGAACCGCAATCCGCATTTTAGGAAGCTTAAATTTTTTCAATGCCCAAACTAAACAAGGCGTAGGTTCATTTAAATCCCATTCTGTTCTTTGCTCAAAATAGCGTTCAGACCAAAAATCAGACTCAGATATTCTGGAATCAGGACTTAACCAAGGCGATGTGGAATAAACCTGTCCACCTAATGTGATATCTTCATCAGAAAATTCATCACTCAGCTCAAACAGTTGATTTTGTGCATTAGCATTTAAGACGCAAGGGATTCCCTTTTCGGTGTATATAATGAATCTATCTTTATAATCTAAATAGATCTGATTTAAGTCTAAATTAAGTTTAATATCATATTGAGCTTTAGCCTGAAGTTGAGCTTGAAACCCAGCTTCACCAGACCATTCAACTTTATTGATTATAAATAGAAAATCAAAAACCTCTACTATTTCATCTGATATAGTTTGATATTTAAATTTTTCATTTAAAGTCACAGATTCTAAAATGTCTACGGCATCATCAATATCAGATACAATCTGACCTTTTGAATTAATGACTTCACCTTTTAAATTTATTTTTATGAACTCAGGGTCTAAGCTCAATTTTCGGCTTTAGAAGTGAACTTTAAACCTTTTTGAAATTCAATCACTTCACCTTCAATCTTAATGGATTCTATAATCCAAACTTGCTCCTCATTACTTTCATCTGCCTTAACCAAAATGACATTTCCAGAACGCTCAACTTTGGTTGTCGTGATGTCCTCTTCGTCCACAGGTGCTGTATCTGTTCCGCTCACTTCAGGTTGAGTTTCTTCGTCAAAAGTAATTACAAATTGAGCTTGAACCTGATCTTTAGAAATTTGTTTTGTCCAAAACTTTTTGAATACGATGTTATTTAATTTAAGTGGGCTATCTTCCATTACTTTTAGCATTTGATCTTGAAGACTATTTTGAATGTCTATCATAGTTTGCTCAGTGACACCCTTGTTAGGGCTATAAAAAGCAGTCCAAGACCAAACCATCAATCCGAAAATAAAAATTAATCCAAATGCTTTCATTGATCCATCCCGTTTGACTGTCTTATTTGACCGATCGTATTTTGACCTGCCTCATTTGACTTATCGTACTATAAAACTTCAGCTAAGACTCAAGCCTACCTTATCCATTTTATAAATGGTATTTTTAAGTCTAGTGATAAGTTTAAGAGTTAAATATTTATGCATAGCTCCAATTGAGAGGCCTTATGGAAATTATTGGTAAAAAATTTGATCCCTCGGATTCTGAATTCATTGCAAACTTCAATCATTTAAATGAACAAACTTCTAAATTCAAATCTGAACTTCAAAAAGTAAAATTAGGTGGCGGGGCACAAGCTGCAGAAAAACATAAGTTTAGAGGTAAGCTTTTAGCTCGAGAACGTATTGAAGGTCTTTTGGATGATGACAGTTCTTTTTTAGAATTTTCATCCCTTGCCGCATTTAACGTTTATGATAACGACGCCCCAGGCGCAGGTATTGTAACTGGAATTGGAAAAATCCATAACCAAGAGTGTATGATTGTAGCCAATGATGCCACTGTTAAAGGGGGCACATACTATCCATTGACTGCAAAAAAACATTTACGTGCTCAAGAAATTGCGATGGAAAATGGCCTTCCCTGTATTTATCTTGTCGACAGCGGCGGGGCCTTTTTACCAATGCAGTCCGAAGTCTTTCCAGACAGAGATCATTTTGGAAGAGTGTTTTATAACCAAGCCCAAATGTCGGCCCAAGGTATTCCTCAAATCGCTGTGGTAATGGGAAGTTGCACGGCCGGTGGGGCTTATGTTCCTGCTATGAGCGACGAAAACATTATTGTTAAAAATACGGGAACTATTTTTTTAGGTGGACCACCTTTAGTTAAAGCAGCGACTGGTGAAATAGTGACTTCGGAAGAATTAGGTGGAGCTAAAGTTCACACCGAACTCAGTGGTGTTGTGGACCATTATGCTGAAGATGATCATGACGCTTTAAAAATCTGCCGAAGTATTGTGGCCCAATTACCACAAAAAAATAAACCTGATGTTCAAATGAAACCTATAGATCCTATTTTTGATCCCAATGAAATTTACGGAATTGTTTCTAAAGATCCACGAAAGCCCTTCGAAGTGAAAGAAATTATTTCTAGAATAGTTGATGGAAGTGAATTTCATGAATTCAAATCTAGATATGCAAAAACTATTGTCACTGGATTTGCTAATATCTTTGGGTATAAAGTTGGGATTATTGCTAATAATGGAATTCTGTTTAGTGAAAGCTCTTTAAAAGCGGCGCACTTTATTGATCTATGTGAACAACGACGAATCCCAATTGTATTTTTACAAAATATCACTGGATTTATGATTGGTAAAAAATATGAAAATGCAGGAATAGCTAAAGACGGAGCCAAAATGGTGATGGCCGTTAGCAATGCGACTGTTCCTAAATTCACAGTCATTATTGGTGGATCATATGGCGCAGGTAACTACGGTATGTGTGGACGCGCTTATCAGCCCAGACAACTTTGGATGTGGCCGAATTCAAAAATATCCGTCATGGGCGGCGAGCAAGCGGCCAATGTTTTATGGACAGTCAAAAAAGAACAGATGGAAAAAGCAGGACAGAAAATAACCAAAGACGACGAGATAAATCTTAAAGCCCCGATACTAAAAAAATATGAACTTGAAAGTTCAGCCTACTATTCAACTGCTAGGCTTTGGGATGATGGAATTATTGATCCTTTGGATACACGAAAAATTTTAGCCCTAGGACTAAGTGCAAGTTATAATAAGCCTTGGCCGAACCCAGTTAAAGGCGTTTACCGAATGTAGATTGGTTTTATTTATACAGCTTAATAAAAAGGAATTAAAAAAATGAATTTTATTGAAATTGAAAAATCAGATTCCATATATCAAATTATTCTTAATCGTCCAGATAAAAAAAATGCTTTAAATTTAGAAATGATTTCTGAACTTTCTGAAACATTTAAATCTCTTGAAAAAGACGAAGCTTGCAAATTGATTGTTATTAAAGCTGCTGGTGACACTTTTAGTGCTGGAGCTGATTTAGCTTGGATGCAAAAACAGATTGATCAAACCTTTGAAGAAAACTTAAATGAATCCAATATCCTTTTTGATATGTTTTTAAATTTATCCCAAATTTCAAAGCCCGTTGTTACTTACGTTCAAAAGTATGTGATGGGCGGAGCCTTAGGACTTTTAGCATGTAGTGATTATGTATTTGCAGAAAGCAATACTCAGTTTTGCTTTAGCGAAACTAAACTGGGCTTAGCCCCTTCGGTTATATCTTCATTTATTTTAGCTAAATGTAATTTAAGTTCGATTCAAAAACATATGATGTTTGCCGAATTTTTTAGTGCTGATAAAGCCCTAGAAATGGGTCTGGTTCATGAAGTGGCCATTCAAAGTGAATTGATTTTAAAATTTGAAAACTTTTTAAAACATTTAAGTCATTTAGATTTAAGTGCTGTTCAAGAAACTAAGAGACTTATTCAAAGCTTAAATAAAGTTAATTTTGAAGAAAGTCGTGTTGAAACTACACAATTGATTTCAAAGCTTCGAGTGGGTGATGAAGCCCAATCCAGGCTTAAAGAATTCTTATCCAAGAGCAAAGCATGAGACAAATAAAAAAAATCGCTATTGCTAATCGTGGTGAAGTCGCATGTCGAATTCACCGTACTTGTCAGAAATTAGGAATTAAAACCGTTCTACTTCATTCAGAACCTGATAAAAAAACTTTAGCTTATCGAATTTGTGATGAGACCTATAATATTGGTCCTGGTCCAACTAACCAAAGTTACTTAAATATTGAAGCCCAAATCAAAGGGGCATTAGAAACTGGTGCTGACGCCATTCATCCTGGTTTTGGTTTTTTATCTGAAAATGCTGAGTTTGCAAAAAAGGTTATAGAGGCCGGATTAATTTTTGTTGGTCCTTCACCAGAAGTGATTGAATCATTTGGTGATAAAATAAAAGCTAAAGCCCTTTGTAAATCAGCCGATGTGCCGATGGTCCCTGGTTTTCAAAATAAGGATGCTGATTTACAAACTTTAATTAAAGAAAGCGAAAAAATTGGCTATCCAGTTTTAGTTAAAGCGGCGGCTGGCGGTGGTGGCCGTGGCATGCGTTTAATTTTAAATAAGGACCTAGCTGAAAAAGAAATTCTAAGTGCACAAAATGAAGCTTTAAAATCATTCGGTGATGCCACAGTTTTTTTAGAAAAATATTTAGATCATGCCAAACATATTGAAGTTCAAATATTTGGCGACGCTAGTGGTAAAATTCATGTTTTAGGTGAACGAGAATGTTCTGTCCAGCGTAAGCATCAAAAGATTATTGAGGAAACACCATCCCCCTCTTTAAATGAATCCCAAAGAGAAGAAGTTTTGTCTTACGCCAAACGTATTGGTGAAAAAGGAAACTACCAAAATGCGGGAACTGTAGAATTTATGTTTCAAGATCATAAATTTTATTTTTTAGAAGTAAACACTCGTTTACAAGTTGAACATACAGTCACCGAAGAAGTATTAGGTATTGATTTAGTAGAAGCACAAATTTTAACGGCTGATAATAAACCTTACCCGTTTCCCAAAAAAATCAGCCCCATGGGTCATTCCATTGAACTTAGACTTTATGCCGAAGATCCTTATCAAAATGGCATACCTAGCACAGGAAAATTAGGTTCTATAAAAATTCCTGACGGTTCTGGACGACGATTAGAAATTGGAATCGAAAAGGGTGATGAAATTACACCTTTCTATGATTCAATGATTGCTAAATTAATTTCAACTCAAAAGACACGCATTGAAGCCATTTCTGATTTAGTTGAATTACTTAAAACATCTTCTTTATTTGGAGTTCAAACAAATACTCCGTTATTAATTCAAATATTAAATCACACGGATTTTATTTTAGGTACAATGACGACTCGATTTTTTGAAACTTACTTTTCAAAATCTTTAGTTTCAAAATTTAGTGAAATCGAAATAAAAAATATTGAAAGTAGCATTTCAAAAAAAATTGAAATAAAAACATTGGCTTCCGAAAATAATATTTATTCAGATTTAAGTGGACATATAAATTCAATTTCAAATCCATGGTCACAAAGTTGGAAGAATCCTGAGTTGTATTCAAATACAAAATCTAAAATTGAAATTTCAGATTTTGAACAGATTGGAACTAATATATGGTGGAAGTCTGGCGCAGACACTTTTAAATTTAGTATCAATAAAAAGAAATCAACTGCAATTTTAGATTCTGATGGGCAGATCCTAGCCCCCATGCCAGGCTCTGTTTTTAAAATACTTTGTGAAGTGTCCCAAATTGTAGAAACCGGGCAGGCCTTAGTTATTCTTGAAGCTATGAAAATGGAACACACATTAAAGGCTGATAAAAAAGGTAAAATTAAAAAAGTAAACTTTAAAGCTGGTGATTCGGTTCAAAGTGATGATGTGATCATTGAAATTGAAGATTTAAAATAGCCTTACAATAAAATTAAATATTCAATTATTTAAATCTAACTCTGAGCCTAAATATACTCCAAATATAGGTCTAAACATAACTCCAAAAGGAACTTTGATATGAAAAATTCAAAATCAATAAAAATTTTTGAAGTGGGCCCAAGAGACGGACTACAAAATGAACTGATTATTTTAGATCCTAAAATTAAAATTGAATTTGTAAATCGCCTATCTAAAACAGGTCTAAAACATATTGAAGTCGGCGCTTTGGTTTCACCAAAGTGGGTTCCACAAATGCAAGGGTCCGATTTGATTTTTAAAAAAGTGACAGCTAATAAGTTGCCTTCTGATAAAAAATCATCAAAAAATAATCTTTCTGAAAATATCAACTATTCATTACTTGTCCCGAATACAAAGGGCTTAGACATGGCTATTCAGTGTGGCGCTAAGGAAGTGGCCATCTTTACTGCTGCTTCAGAAAAATTCTGTAAGAAAAATATTAATTGCACTATTGATGAAAGCTTTGAACGATTCGAGCCCGTAATGAAGCTGGCAAAACAAAATAATATTAAAGTTCGAGGCTATTTAAGCACTGTGTTTGAATGCCCCTTTGAAGGACCGGTATCGCCGGATAAAGTCGCAAACCTAGCCCAAAGACTTTTTAAAATGGGATGTTATGAAGTTTCCTTGGGTGACACCATTGGGGTCGGGACCCCGAACAATGTTGAATCTTTATTTAAAGCCTTAAAAAAGAAAAAGCTTCCTATAGATAAAATCGCTATGCACTTTCACAACACCAGAGGTACGGCTTTGGCCAATGTTTTAAAAAGTTTGGATCTTGGCTTTAGAATTTTTGACTCAAGTGTTGGGGGCCTTGGGGGATGTCCCTATGCGCCCGGAGCATTAGGAAATTTAGCGACTGAAGATTTAGTTTACTTCACTGAGCGCATGGGATTTAAAACAGGTGTGGATTTAAAAAAAATCATCCAAGTTCACCACTGGATTCAAAATGTCATAGGCCGACCCTTAGCCTCACACCTTGGTCGCTCCGGCCTCGCTTAATCCCAAAAGGTGCCAGGTTCCGTTTGTGAATTAAACACGTTTGTTTAAACTTGGTCAGCAATATAGAAGAACTCAAATCGTTTTAAATTGATTTAATTCACAAACGGAACCTGGCACCTTTTGGTGTTAGAGGTTTTTTTGGTAGCAGATGCGAATGCCTTGAAGGACGAGTTCTGGGACTTCAAGATCAAAGAGGTCTTCGCCGGAAAAAAGTTGAGCTAAGCCTCCGGTGGCAATGATCATCGATGGTTCCGTTTTAAATATCTCGTCGTGGGATCTTTGAACGATCTCTTTGATAGCGCCAATAGTGCCGAAGTAGAGACCGGATTGAATACATTCAACTGTGGTTTTACCTACAGTAAATTGGGGCTTCATGATTTTAACCGACGGAAGCTTTGCCGTTCTTTGCTCTAAGGCTTCCGCGTTGATTTTAACCCCAGCTAAAATGGCCCCACCTAAATATTCTTTTTCTTTAGAGACAAGATCTACAGTTGTGGCCGTTCCAAAATCAATGATGATTAAATTCTTATCGGGAAACATTTCACAAGCAGCAATCGAATTTGAAATTCGATCTGAACCCACTTCTTTAGGATTTGGGGACTTGATTTTAATTCCAGTCTTCACCCCAGTGTCTAAAAAAAATGGTGTTATTTTAAAGTACTTTAAAATTGCGTTTCTTAAAGAGTAATCTTGGCTGGGAACCACAGAGCAGACCCCCACTTTTTTAATAAGTTTTGGATCAAAGCCGTTTTCATTTAAAACTGATTTTAAAAATAAACCAATTTCGTCAGATGTTCTGCCTTCTGAGGTTGTTAATCTAAAGTTATGAACGATTTTATTTTCGTTGAATACGCCACCATAAATTTGTGTGTTACCCACATCTAAACAAAGCATCATAAAAAATCACTCCTTTCAATTATTTTTAATAAATCCTGGGACATATCATTTTTAGTTTCACCATGGAAAACCAATCCCTCATGATTATAAATTTCATAAATATGTTTGGTGTCAGAAATATTTTCCAAGTCATTCACGACAACAAAGTCTGAGCTTTTTAAAACCTTATCAATTTCAAATTGGATTTTTTCTAAATCATCAGTTCTTATAAGCTTAAATCCAATAATTTTAATATCTTTATTTTTAGAAATTGTTCTGATTTCATTAATTAGTTTTTTATTTTTTACGAATTCAATAGAAAAACCAGAGTCCTTAATGCTATCAATTTTAATATTTATATTTTCAGTAGAATTAAATTTTTCAGAAAAACTGCCTATTAAGTTAACTTCAGCCTTATTATCCAAAGATATTTTCTCTAAAGCCGGCAATTCAATTGTTTGATCTGACAAACTTAAAGTTCTAGGGGAATAGTCACTTACAGCCGCTAAGTGAATCACCACATCAAAATCTTGTTTTGCAAGTAAGTCTTTCATTTTAGTTTCTAAATCTTTAAATGATGAGAAACCAATATATTTAAATGATGGTTTTAAATTCATCATTTTGTCTTTCATTGAATTTGCACCCAACAAAGTCACATCAAACTTGTCAGCTAAATATTGAACTATATTAAGTCCTGTTTGTCCTGAACTAATATTGGTCACAGTTCTAACTGGATCAATAGGCTCTGAAGTTCCTCCAGCTGTCACAAGTATCTTTAATTTTTTTGTCTTTGCAATCGTTGGATTAAAATCAATAGTATTTGATAAATTCATTTGTGAATTGCTTAATGAATTAAATTTTAAGTCTAGATTTGGTTTCAAATTTTTTTCATTTAATTCAGTTGATACTATCTTTATAATAAAATCTAAGATCTCTGAAGGTTCAGCTAAGCGTCCTGAACCTGTATGACCACAGGCTAAGTGACCCGCATCACCATAAAGAAGTTTAATATTCATTTTTTCTAGTTTAGCGAAAGCGTCTTGAATAGGTTTTGATACTAGCATTCTGGTATTCATGGCTGGCATCATTAAGTAAGGCTTTGAAGTGTCACGGGATAAGGCTAAGGCAGTAACAATATTATCAGACATCCCAATTGAAATTTTTGAAATTGTATTTGCCGTGGCTGGACATAAAACTGCTAAATCACACCAGTCATTTAAATGAATATGATCCATCATTTGCCCAGGAGTATACAAATCACTTATGACTTGATTTTGAGTCAATCCTTCCAGAGTGGCTTGACCTACAAAATTAAAAGTGTCAGGTGTCACGGCCACTTTAACTGAGTGGCCTAATTGGACCAATTTAGAAATCACATCACAAGCTTTATAGCAGGCAATGGATCCAGACATTTTAAATAAAATATTTTTTGAGCTTTTAGTATTTAGTAAATCATTAGGTTCTGATTTAGTGTTCTCAATAGTATTATTTATATTCTGAGTTGAGTTTAGTTTTACAGTTTTTTCAAATTTAGTCTGATTCAAATTTTTATTTGAATGATTCTTTAAATTTGAATTCATTATGTATGGTCTATTATCTATAAGTCTTACACCACCGACAAAGGCTGCGACAAATTTTCGATCCCATTTTTCAATTAAGTAATCAATTTTAAAATCTGAGTTTTGACCCAAAGCCTCAAGTTCTGATTTTGTAACAGATAAATCTTGGTCTTTAGAAAAAATTTCTGCAAACAGTTCAGCTGTGATTTTATCATCTGGCTTAAGGTTTAAGTTTCTAGAACTCATAGCAAGTCCCGATGCTTCGCGAATGGTTTCAATCCCGTGAACTTCTATATCCATAAAAAAATCTTTAGTCATATTTTTAACTAACCTAAACTGTTGGTAGTCTTTAATACCCATATAAACATCTTTAGGTTTTACCAAATGAAATAATTTAAGCAAAACAGTTAGAACTCCATCAAAGTGTCCTGGTCGAGCAGAACCACATAGATCTAAAGAATCTTTACTTTCCATTAATTTAAAATCGTATCCATTCGGATAAATTTGATCTTTATCAGGTAAAAAAACAGCATCCACATTTAGACTTTCTAAAAGCTCAAGATCGGCCATCATATGATTAGGATAAGTGTCATAATCTTTTGGATTATTAAACTGCATTGGGTTTACAAAAATACTAACGATAGTCACGTCATTATTTTTCAGAGAATTTTTAATGAGTTCAAGATGTCCCTCATGCAAGGAGCCCATAGTTGGAACAAAGCCAACAGATTTAAGACTTAGATTATTTCTAAATTCTTTCATCTGTTGTATTGTTTTTAATATTTGAGTCTTCACTTAAACCTTACTTGTGTTATTAAATGTATTATTATGATTGAATAGATCATAAATATGTCTCTTCTGAATTTGGAAACTGCACTGAATTCACATCATCCACATAATGATCCACAGCAGACTTTACTAATTCGCCGGCTTTCATGTATTGCCTCACAAACTTAGCTTTAAAATCTGTTAAACCTAAGAAATCATGTAAAACCAAAATCTGACCATCAACATTTACGCCAGCCCCTATTCCAATTGTTGGTATGGAAAGCTCTTTTGAAATGGCTTCGGCAAGATCACTCGGCACACACTCTAACACAACAGAAAAAGCCCCTAAGGCTTCAAGTTTTTGTGCAGATTTAAAAATTTCTTTTTTTGATTCATCCGATTTACCCTGAACTTTAAATCCACCAAATTTTTGAATTGACTGTGGGGTAAGACCCAGATGACCCATCACCGGAACACCCATTTGAATTAACATTGAAATTTTATCTTCTAAGCCATCAACGCCTTCAATTTTGACTGCATGAGCACCTGACGACATTATTAATTTTATACCATCAACAAATGAATCCTTCGACTGAAAAGCAAAACCAAACGGTAGATCACAGACAATAAACTTTGTTTTAGCCCCTTTAACTACGCTGGCACACATTTGAGCTAAGTTTTCAACAGTTGATCCAATGGTATTATCATCCCCGTGGATAACCATAGACGAGCTGTCCCCAACGAGTAGAGCATCAATTTTTGTTTGATTTAATATCTTAGCAAAAGTGTAATCATAGCAAGTAAGCATACTAATTTTTTCTTTATTAATTTTTTTTAATTTCCAGTCGTAGATTTTCATAATTTGATCTCCTCGAAAAATAAATTTTCAAAATTTTGGTAAATTTCTAAAAGCTTTTGATTATCTTCAGTTAACGTAGCTTTATGCTTTTCAATGGTTTCAATGTCTCCACGAATAAAAGGACCTGTTAATTTTTTAAACTCACCATCTTGAAACATAGATTTAACTGAAGCTAAAACCAGTTGTTCATAGATTTTAAAATTTAATCCTTCAGGAAAATTATTTTTCATAGTGTACAAGTAATATTGGGTGAAGTTACCCAACATAGAGGCCATCGCATGATAAATGGCCTTTTTTTCTGGCGGTAAGTACTTCAATTGTGGAATTGAATCTTTGAAGTCTGAATAAAAACTTTCCTGATCACAACAGATTGGAATTTCATCATAATTTTTAAGTGGATTATTTGCACTAAAGGTCATGAGTGGATGAAGTCCAATTAGACCTTCAAGATAAAGAGCACCCGACATGTGAATAAAATAAGATCCACTTGGAAAAGAATCTTTAACTTCATTATATACAATTTCAATTTGATGATCTGGAACTGCAAGAATAATATATTTGATATCATCATAGACGTTATTTTTTGCGTTGGAGGAATGACCTAAATCAATAAAGTCTTTTGCTAGATTTTTAAATAGACTAGGAATGTGGGAAGAAATCTTGCCTTGTCCAAAAATAGCAGCCTTAAATTTTTGCTGAACAGAAGAAATCTGTAAATGTGTATTTGAAATTTTATAGTCCATAAGTACCTGTCCTTTACGATCAAGTCTTTCGAAGTAGTATTATCGTTAGGCCCTAAATTGGTCAATCAATAACAAACTCGGAGGTTTACTCAGCCATGCCAATTTGGGTCTAAACTAACGTAAAGATTTGCCATTCTCTAATTCAGGCGCTAAATTATTTTAATATGACAAAAAATATATATAAATTAGAAGTCTTTTTGATTTTATTAGCTGTAATTGTTGCTTCATTAAGTATTTATGCGATTTTTAGCGCTCCATCAGCCAAGTATGTAAAGTTAATCAAATGGAGCGATGCTGATTCAATAGAATCTATTTTTGAAAGTACTTCTAAACGTCTATATCCCCTATTAGCTGAGGCTAATCACATAAAAATTAAAAATTTTGAGGCTGTTTCGACTTTAGCTGAAATTTCATCATTTATTAAGAAAACCACACAAATCCAAGCAGTCCCTGTGAATAATCCCGATTTGATTGTTTTAAGTAATCAGAAAAAAAACGATATTCAACTTGAAATACTTTTTGAAGTTAAAGCCATTAAAGACATTGATTTAAATCAAATTTTTGATTCTAAAAGTTTTAAGAAAATTCTAAAAATTAAAGATCGAAATCAACCATTAAGAAAATATATTTTTTGTCTTTATCAGACAAAATCAAATCAATTTATTTTGAATATTATCGAAAATATCTAAAAAAATTTGAATCTTTCATTCACCAAAATAATAATTCTATTGAAATTTTTATTCTTAAATTAATCGATCAAGTTAGCCAACGACTTCAATCGTTTCTAAAATATCATGGGGCATTTGTCGTTTGCTGGATCTTAAATATGTTCTTGGACTTTGAGACATAAGGTCATTTAAATCAGTCATATAAATATCAGCAAATCGTTCGACTTGATTGGCAAACTGACTTTCTTCAATTCCAACACGCATGATCTCGCCCCAATAAGGGTTATGAAGAAACCTTTGCTCTTTAAGCAAAGGTTGAATTTCCAAATCAATCTTATCTATTAATAATTTAAAATCTTTCTTTTTGTTTTCATCAACAAGCTTGTCATTTTCAATGGCCTCAGCAACAAAAACATTTAAATCTTCTTCTAGATCAATTTTTTTCTTCATTAGACTTTGAATTTTTTTAGAGACCGCCAAACCCATTTTGTTTTGATCCACTTCATACTGAAGCTCTTCTATAATTAATGCCGTACGCCATTCACAGTCTTTTTTTAATCTTAATATATCACCGTAAATATGATCACCGACATACAAGATTTCATCCCCTGTTACATTCCAGTAATTAGTTAAGTGATTTGAACAACCCCCTTGATATACCCCTGGCAAAAGATCTCCAGAATGATTTTGAAGTAGGCCTGTCGTTGGATTTACTTTTAAAATAGGAAGCTGATCATAAAAAAATCTAGGCTTATTGGCTAAAGTTACAACCCATTTAAAAACATCATTCCATTTTTTGTTATCAGGTAAAAATTCGTTAATAGCGTAAGATAGAAGTATGTTGCTGTATTGAAAATCAGAGTTTGTAACGATAAACAGTTCTTTTCCGTGCTTTATGAATTTAAGTATATTTTTAACAAGTTCTTCACTTTTAAAAATATATTTGTCTAAATTTGCAACCACAACATCTTTTATGCTTCCATCTCTGTGTGAAGCATCTAAGACTACATGAAGATCTTCTGCTAATTGTGAAAACTCTGGGATTTGATCTTTAAATTTAGTTTCTTTCATTTCAACAAGTTGTGAAAATAAACAGGCATGGGAAATAGAAAATGTTGTATCAATGGTATCAAAGTCAGAGCTATTTAAATCAATAAATAAAGTTCCAAATTGTGTTTTCATTTTTTTAAAATCAATACGTTGAAGACCATGATAACACTCTCTGACCGCCCCATATCTTGAAACCTTAAGTAAGTTACCTCTGTTTTTATCAATCACAAGTCCACGAATAGCTCTTTTAAATTCAAATTTTAAGTTTAGAACTTCTTCTGGATAAGAAAGTTTTTGAACAAGTTTTTCTTTCATTTTTTCGTAAGCCAATTCTTCGAATCTTTCAGAGTTATATTTGATCAAGGTGTGATCCATATCTAATCCGATATATTTTATTTTTTTTAAATTTAAAGTTCTATTTACATATAAATTCATGATGGCCATCCAAACTCGTATTATTATGAAACGCTTAAAGTAGACTAAGCAAAATTAGCCCATCCAAAAAGTGATATTTATCATAGCATAAACCAAATTATAGTAAACGAATCTTCAAATCCGGTCGATAAGCTATTAACAAATTTAAGGGGGCTGGATTGTCGAATAAAAGAAATTCACAGAGAAAAGTGGTTGAAGATGTATATTTTAATGAACTGAGTGACTTAGACTCAAGCCTTATCATTGCTAAAAATGGCCATATTGTAGATGCATCCTCTTCCGGCTTTTTAGCTGTTTTTCATCGAGATGATTCTGACCAAAGCCTCAAGGGTAGCCTAACTTTGGACCACCTTATTGGGACTAAAATTGCTTTGTTTTTACCCCAAATGGAAATTGATTTAGATGGAACTATCTCTAGAACTAAACACATTGGTAAAGGATTTTTTGAAGTCGGAGTTACTTTTTCCGAAGACATTCCAGAGTACTGGAGAAACTGCTTGAAAGATCTTCTGCCTCAACCAGGTGAGATAGACTAGATTAAGTAGTTAAACTTATTTCATAAGACTTAGCTTTTAAATTTCAAATAAAGGTTGAAGCTTTTCCTCATAGATCAAAACCACTGGAATGTGGTTTGGTAAAAACCAACCAATCCCTTTAGCAATACCTTCATGTTCACGTTTTGGAGGATGACCCAAAGATTCAATACTGACAGCAAAATCATAATTCAATTTATCACGACTGATCAAAGCACATCTTGGAGAATCAATCCCAGCTGACTTAATATAGTCCTTAATAAAATGTAGAGCATGCGATGGAACTATATCTTCTGATAACTTTGAGACATAAATAGGGGAATTAGGTGGCAGGTCGGTCACACCATACTTTACTGTGGTTTTATTATGAATGTAATTCCAAATCATCCCATAATGAAAAACATAATCTGGCTTTTCTTTATTTGGATTAATCACTAGTCCCACACCTTGTTCATAAGCCCATTGAACCAAATTAGAGGCCTTGTCTTCAGTTTTAGGATTTACACTAGAATCGTTAGTCAAAAACAAATAGGGCCAACCATCTGGTCCTATTTGAATATTTTCATCCAATAAATAAAGCTTAGATTCAGGAAATGAATTTAAGAACTCTTCTTCCCAATGGTCGTCTCTAAGACCAGAGTTTAAAGAAAGAATTTCGTTAATAGATTTCATATTTAGATCCATTTATAAAAAATGGTAGGGAGTACAGGGCTCGAACCTGCGACATCCACCTTGTAAGGGTGGCGCTCTACCAACTGAGCTAACTCCCTAAAGAGTTGGTTTTTTTGTATTCGAAAGCCTTAACTTTGTCGAGCTTTTTTTAAAGGCTTTGCGAATTGATACAGACTTAGTCATTGAGTACTAAAGTTCATCAGTACTATAAATAGGCATTTCCGTAAGTCCATAATACTTATGAACTTCAACTGCATCTTGGCTGTTACGTTCTTGTTTTTCTAAAATAAGACCTACAATTGTATCCGTTGGCTTTCTGAACATTCCACAAGACTTTGTATTTCCATTAAAAAATGGAGTAGGAAGTGGTGATAGTTCGTTATTTAAGCTCTCCTCAGTAGAAAGTTCAGAATCAGGCGACTTCCAATATCCAATTTTCATATTGTACCTAGTTAGTCTAAAATCCGAATTTTTTTGGTAAATATTAAATTTGATATTACCCTCAGCAAAATTTTCCTGATTATCATAAGCCATACCCCAAGAGATCATTTCACCATTCATATCACTTTCAACCATTGTGTAATAAGAATTCGCAAGTCCCCAAAGAATATTAGTTCTTGTAATTTGAATTCGCGAAGATGGAATTCCTTTGCTGTCGATCATAGTCCAACTTTGATCTAAAACTCTTCCATAATATTGTTCTGACCATGGCCACGGAACAAAATCGCCTTCAAGAACACAAGTTTCATATGAATAAGATGATTGAAAATAAAAAATAATCATCAGTACGTACATCAATTTTCTGAATTGGCTTAACATCATTTCTCCTTGCCTACAGGACGCATACTTTTGCGGATTTATCTAAATAATAACCATTTCTACTTCTAAAAATATACTTTGGTTGATCTATTTGAGGTTCAATCAACTGTCTTAGTCTTTTAATTGTTACATAAATTTTATTGTCGTGAACTCCTGGGTCATATTCTTGATCCCAAATCAGTTTAGCCAAGTCTTCTTTAGAAAATGTTTGGCCTTGTTTACTAACAAAAAGATTTAACATCTCCAAAAGAATAAATTGGTTCTTAACAGGAATCTCACCCAATTGTTTTTCTTTCACTGTAGATGCATCTTTATCCAACACTAAATCATATTCAGGCTCGTCTCCACCCACAATTTTTTCTGCTCTTTGAAGCATTTTTAAACTGTTGATGTGCTCATCATCTTTGATGGCTTGACGTGCGAGTTTCAAATGATGCTTGGATAATTCTGCATTTCCTAAATTAAAATAACAGATCGAAAAATTAACAAAAAGGTAAGATCTAAAAAATGGATTTGGATTACTTTTAAGGATGTCATGGCATTTCCAAATCATATCTAAAGCTTTAGTATATTGACCTTGTTGCATTTGAATTTCAGTCATTAAAAACTGAGTCGCCACTTGAATATCTGGAAGTTTAATAACATCAAAAAATATTTCTAAGTTTTTTATTTTCTTTTCAGATAATTCTTGCTTGCCTTGAACAAAATAAAGTCGGGCTTGACCAAATAAAGCATTACAAATGTCTTCCTTGTCATCTTCTTGTAAAGATAATCTTAAGGAGTCATCTAAACAGCGCTCGCAATCATCATAATTTTTACTAAAAAAATTAAATAATGCTTGTGTGTAAAGAAGAGCTGCAGACTGTTGAATATCATTTTGTTGGATTTGATATTTAAGCTGTGAGTTTAAAACATCGACCTCTTGAGAGCGCCCCATTTCAACTAAAACCCTAAATAATTTATTTTGGCACTTAAGATACTCTTTGAAGGCATTGAGTTTTAAAAAAATATCAGCCGATTGTCTAAATCGCGGCTCAGCTTTTTTAAGCTCCCCTTTATCCGTGTATAGTGTTCCCAACTCATAAAATGTCTCGGCAATCTCGAACTGACTAAGCATGACCCCCCACAAAGCGATGCAATCTGGGTGTGTTATCTTAAATTCTCTAAAATTCGTCGAGACAATAGGTGTTTTGGATGACATAAGTCATTATTATGTAAGATTATTTAAGAATTCGACTTATTTTGCCTTCTAATTCGGCAATTCTTTTTTCTAAGGCTTTATTTTGTGTTGATAGCTCTTGTACGGCTTTAAGCTGGGCCATGTAGATAGGATGATAGTCTAAAAACTTATATTGGCCCATATAAACCAAAGCTTCAGGGAAGATCCCTTCCACTTGCTGAGCAATTAGTCCTGACTCTTCTCTTTCAGTTAGGCCTAAAAATTTGTTTTCAATATAAGAAAACTCTTTTAAATTTAATTTGTTTATTTCATTAAGGCCCTTACTTAATGGTTTAATGTCTTTTTTTAAACGTTCATCCGAAAGCATAATCCACGTGGTACCACCTTGAGTTTTACCAGCGTTGCCGACAACGTGAAGTTCGTGCAAAGGCATAGTTGTTCCAATAGCAACTTTACCATCTGAAGCTACAAATAAGCCCTCTGGATCAGAGTCCCCAGAAATATAATTCCCGTTCATTTCTATATTGCCGGTCATAGTTCCACCCGACGTAGGCAGGGCCCCAACTGGAGTGGCGGTCACCCATTCTGGTTCTAAGTTAGAATTTAAAACTAAAGTTTGCCCCGCAGTACCAGAGGCTGAAATCGTTAAGCCTTCAAGGCTATCAAAATACATTCCACCTAATACGGGTGAATTGCCACCGGCAGAGCCCGAGTTCGGTGCGATTGCCGAACTAATGCTGCCTTGTCTGACTTCGCCTTCGATGTCACAAGCAGTAGCTAGAACAATGAATATAAACAGTAAACCGAGATTAATTTTTGAAGCTTTCATCTTTACTATAATGTCACAAATAAAATTTTTAGCGAACTAGCCAAAAGGATAAGGTTTTAATAAGGTCTATTTTTTTGGATCGCAATCGTCACCAAATAAGGAAGCGCAACCTTTATGGGTTTTAATTTTATTCCAAGTCCAACTGACTTCGGAACCCTCAAGACCATGGGGCTCGCCATTTAAACATAGATATGTTTGGTCTTTAGTTAACTTTTTCCATTTAGTATTTAATTCCTGACAAAATTCCAGTCTTCGAGCACGACGATCAACATATAAGTGCTGCAATTTTTTTGACTTCACATGTACGCCAAACATACACAAAGAAACTATAATTTCTGACGACCCCATAGGATCATTATTCTTCCAAGTGTCATACCTATATGCAACATCTTTAGTTGGAAAACATTGCCAACGATAATATCCTGGCTGCATTTCTTTAATCTTATATGGCCTAGAGTTTCCATTATTAATATCGTGTATTAGATCAGCCTCAGACAAAATACTGAAATCATCAGTTAATAATCCGTCGGGGTATTTTTGCCTTAAATTTTCTTTGCCAAATAATTGGTTTAAGAAAATGAAAGTCACAACAATAAATAATATTTTATTTATAAAACTCAAAAACTTACTCCATTTTACCAAGGTATTTTTTAAGATCTGTTTTAACGTCCTTAGCATAATTTGTTTTACTTTTTAGTATTCCTTTATAATCCCAAAGGACTTCTTCCCAAGTTGGCTCTCTTTTTAAAATAGCCTTGGTTGTCTCTCTTTTTCTAAAAAGCCACCTTACGCTGGCTGCAATATTTTTATTAGGGTCCCATAACTCATCTTCTTCAAGTTCAACAAAATAATCTTTCAATTCTCCTTTCTGATTTTTAAGTATTTTATATGACTGATCTGTGAGTTGAATCAATCCCTTAGCCGTTCCAATTTTATTACTTTTGTTTTTGGCTTTGCTCTTTGGCAAAAAACTAGACTCTGTTGCTATTAATGCTTTAACAAAATTTGGGTGCAAGGGATTGGAAAGTTTGAAAATATTATTCCAATATGCAGTCCAGCCAGATATCAACTTATCATAAGTATTACCAACTATATTAAATCCTAGGTTATTTGAACTTACTTTAATAATTGGATTCAAAAATAAATCTTGATTTGCAATCAGCTCTATTTCATCACCTTTGATAATATCCTTACCTGATGGATTTTTTCTACAATGACCATCATGATCTGTAATTACACCAGATTTCATATTTTTTGAATGCCTTCGAACCCAATGTTCACCCATTGGACAACTTCTCCAGGGATTTTGTAATTCAATATTATTTGAATCGTAAAATGGAATTTTATAAATTTTTGATTCTGGTATAAATTCAACAATATCTTTCCAAGCAATTAACTTCCAATTTTCATTTCTTAGTTCAAAATTAATATCTCTTTCGACTTTTTTAATATGTTCCTGCGTGGTCTTCTTTCTTGTCTTAAAAGCTATAAATTTTTGATATTTGTTAGTTTCTCTGCTGTTTTTAATGAAGTATAATCGAATACTGTTTTCTTTATTAAAAAATATTTTAATTATACTTTTAATTTTTTTCTTATCTTCCCGATTAGCCATCAAACAACAATAATCCAAGAAATTTAATAATCAAATTAAAGATTACACCGCCCGAATAACGGACAATTATTAGATTTTTAAAATTAAGAATTTAATTGCTGTTATATTTAGAGCTTCAAATATAAATTAAAATATTCTAACAAACTTAGATTAGTGAGTGTTGACGTTTCATCCATGTGTAACGTCTTTAGATTGCTTTTAATTTGAGTTAAGCGCTGTTGAAATTTTCGAGGATTAGCAGAGGCAAAGCTCTCAGACAAATTGAAAGCGAGCACAACTCAAATTAAATGCAAGATGAAGTCCGTTGGTACTGAATGAAACGTCAACGCGCCCTAGTTTAAAATATAAAAAATTAGTATTTTTAGTATTCAAATCGAATTAAACATATTTTATTCGCAAACGGAACCTGGCACTTTTTGGATGGCACTTTTTGGAAGGAGGCGTACTTTTGTACGCCGCACGAAAAAAATAATCTGAGCCGACAACGAAGCCAGAACAAATTCAGATTAAGTATTTTAGTGGGTTTGGAGTTGGTGGCCCATGTATTGAGCTTTGATACCTGAACCACGCTCTCCACGATTTTTAAAGATCTCTTTGGCACTCTTCACGTCAAGGGCGTTTACTAAAACTTGGTCCACATGATCGACGAGAATAACTTGAAGCTCTTTTAAAATCTCTTCTGGAATATCTTTAAGATCTTTTTCATTCTCTTTAGGAATAATAAGTAGCTTAATTCCACCACGATGAGCTGCAATTATCTTTTCTTTTAATCCACCGATCGCAAGCACTCGTCCACGCAAAGTCACTTCCCCTGTCATCGCAGCAATGCGCTTAACAGGAATTCTTAGCATGGCAGAAACAATACTTGTTGTAATCGCAATCCCAGCTGAAGGACCATCTTTTGGAATCGCACCTTCTGGAACGTGGATATGGACATCGTTATTAAAGTAATAGTCTTTATCTAAACCAAACAGTGGTCCACGGGATCTGACATAACTTAAAGCCGCAGTACAAGACTCTTTCATGACGTCACCCAACTGACCTGTGATCGTGAATTTTCCACGCCCAGGAACAATTGAAACTTCAACTACTAAAAGGTCTCCGCCAACTTCTGTCCAAGCTAAACCATTGGTGAGTCCAATTTCACTCGCGGTTTCGATTTTTCCGTGCTTGTATCTTTGAGGGCCAAGCAGATCCACAACTTTTTTAGCATTTACTTTTCGTTGTTTCTTTTTACTTGCAGATTTATTCGTAGATACTTTTTTTGACCTAGTTTCTGATAACTCTTCATCAACGATCTCTTTTGCTACTTTTCTACATAGGGTTGCAATCTGTCTTTCTAAACTTCTAACACCTGACTCACGAGTAAAGTGACGGATCAAATGCGTGATAGCGGACTCTTGAATTTCAACATTGTAGTCGGCAAGTCCATGACGCTTAATCTGTTTTGGAACCAAATACTTTTTAGCAATTTCAAACTTTTCACGTTCAATATAGCTTTCAAGTTGAATGATTTCCATACGATCTAAAAGTGGTCTTGGAATAGTATGAAGAGAATTCGCAGTTGTTATAAACATCACTTTGGACAAATCATAATCTAATTCTAAATAATGATCTTGGAATGTTGAATTCTGTTCTGGATCAAGCACTTCAAGTAAAGCCGCTGACGGATCACCTCTAAAGTCCATGCTCATTTTATCAATCTCGTCCAAAAGAATGAGCGGATTTCCAGTTGTGCATTTTTTTAAAGACTGGACGATCTTGCCTGGCATTGCGCCAACATAAGTACGTCTATGTCCACGAATTTCTGCTTCGTCTCTGACCCCGCCCAATGAAATTCGTGCAAATTCACGATTTAAAGATTCAGCGATGCTTCGACCTAAAGATGTTTTACCCACCCCAGGAGGACCTACTAAACATAAAATTGGACCTGGCAATTCGTTTGATAAAGTTTGAACAGCTAAATATTCTAAAATTCTTTCTTTTACTTTAGCTAAACCCCAGTGGTCCCTGTCTAAGATAGCTTTAGCTTTATGAACATCTAAAGTTTCAACAGAATAGTCGTACCACGGAAGAGTTAAAATCCAGTCAATGTAATTTCTAATGACGGCGGCTTCCGCACTCATAGGAGACATCATCTTTAATTTTTTAATTTCTTTATCCACTTTATCACGAGCTTCTTTGCTCATTTTTTTTGTTTTGGATTTTTCATACAACTCATCAATCTCGGCTTGGAAATCATCTTTATCCCCAAGTTCTTTTTGAATCGCTTGCATCTGTTCATTTAAATAATATTCTTTTTGAGATTTTTCCATTTGTTGCTTCACACGATTTCGAATGCGTTTTTCAACTTCAAGAATTTCAATCTCGCCCGACATCATGTTTAGAAGTTCTTCTAAACGTTTAGTTGGATCATCCATTTCAAGTAATTTTTGTTTGTCCTCAATTTTTAAATTCAACTGAGCCACAATAATATCTGCAAGTTCACTTGCGTTTTCAATCGACGACACACGCATTAAAATCTCTGGCGGAATACGTTTATTTAATTTTACATAATTTTCAAACGCAGTCTTTACAGAACGAACTAAAGCTTTGGCTTCGACTTCGTTTTTTATTTTTTCTTCTAAAACAGTCGTTTCAACACGAAAACATTTTTCATCTTCAATGAAGTTCGAAATCTTAGCTCTTTTTTTACCTTCGACTAAAACTTTAACTGTTCCGTCTGGAAGTCTAAGCAACTGAATAATTGTACAGATAGTTCCAATGTCAAAAATATCGTCTGGGCCAGGATTATTTGTTTTAGCGTCACGCTGTGCAGATAAAACAATATCTGTTTGGTTAGACATGGCTTCTTCAAGCGCATTGATACTCTTTTCGCGTCCTACGAAAAGCGGCATCATCATGTGTGGGAAAACTATTAAATCACGCAGTGGTAATAGTGGTAGTATTTGGCTTTTGTTTTGGCTCATTGTTTCCCCCTTAGTAGAGTTAAAAAGAGGGAGAATTCTGATTTACGCGCTTTCTGCAGATGAATCTGAACTTCCGTCCCCTTTAGTTTTTTTGGACTTACTACTTTCGAGATTGCTAGAATTAGTTTTGTAAACTAGTTCTGGAGCTTTCTCTAAGTTGATAACTCCTTCATCTATTATAACAGTTTTTATGTTAGACTTGGAAGGTATTTCAAACATTATATCTAACATTGATTCTTCCAGGACCCCGCGAAGACCACGTGCTCCTGTTTTACGTTTGATCGCTTTTTGGGCTACAGCCTTAAGTGCAGGTTTTGTAAATTCTAATTCTACACCTTCGTAATCAAACAATTTCTTATACTGCTTAGTCAGCGCATTTTTAGGTTCAGTAAGAATGTTTATCAAAGCCTCTTCATCAAGAGTCGTTAGTGTTGCAATTGCAGGCAAACGTCCTATGAACTCTGGAATTAATCCATATTTTGAAAGATCTTCAGGCTCAATTTTTTGATAAATGCTGTCAGACTGTTTACTCTTATCTTCGGCAGTCATGATATTAGCTGCAATTCCCAAAGCTTTACTCGATAAGCGATTTTCAATCATTTTATCTAATCCAACAAACGCTCCACCACAAATAAATAATATGTTCGTCGTGTCCACTTGAATGAATTCTTGTTGAGGATGCTTCCTACCACCTTTTGGAGGCAAGTTGGCAACAGTTCCTTCTAAAATTTTAAGCAATGCTTGTTGAACGCCTTCACCACTGACATCACGAGTGATGGATGGATTTTCAGACTTTCTTGTAATTTTATCAATTTCATCAATGTAAACCACACCACGCTGAGCACGTTCAACATCATAGTCCGCAGATTGAAGTAAATTTAAAATCACATTTTCAACATCTTCACCCACATATCCCGCTTCAGTTAATGACGTAGCATCTGCCATCGCAAAAGGAACATTTAAAATTTTAGCAATGGTTTGAGCTAGAAGCGTTTTGCCAGAACCCGTTGGACCAATTAATAAAACGTTACTTTTTGAAATTTCCACATCGTCTTTTCTGCCATTGATCATCGCGTTCACACGTTTGTAATGGTTATGAACAGCAACTGATAATGTCTTTTTCGCACGATCCTGACCTATCACATAGGCACTTAGATCTTTGTAAATATCTTCCGGCTTAGGTACATTTAACATCGATGAGCTTGGAGCTGATTTATCATGCTCCTCTTCAATGATGTCGTTACAAAGATCAATACACTCATCACAGATGTAAACACCAGGACCAGCGATTAATTTCTTAACTTCTTTTTGGCCTTTGCCACAAAAACTACAACTTAAATCACTTTTGTTATCGCTCATTTTTTTTAGCCTTTTTTAAGTTTTTTTCTGAACTCAACGATTTCATCAACAATTCCAAACTCTTTAGCGTCTTGGGGACTTAAATATCTGTCTCTTTCCATAGACTCTCTTAGTTTTTCATAAGAAAGACCTGTGTGTTGAACATAAATATTTGTTAACTTTTCTTTTAAATAAAGCATCTCTTTCGTGTGAATCTCAATATCAGTAATTTGTCCCGTTAAACCACCACCTGAAATTAAAGGCTGGTGAATCATGACTCTCGAATTTGGCAAAATATATCTTTTACCGGCAGTTCCTGCAGCTAAAAGTAATGATCCCATGCTAGCAGCTTGACCTAAACAGTAGGTTCGCACATCACATTTAACAAATTGCATAATATCATAAATAGCTAATCCCGCAGTGACACTGCCACCAGGCGAATTGATATACATGTGAATGTCCTGATCTGGATTTTCCATCTCTAGAAAAAACAACTGTGCAATTATGCTAGAAGCCACATCATCTGTAACCTGGGTTTGAAGCATAACGATCCTATCTTTTAAAAGGCGAGAATAAATATCATAACTTCTTTCGCCTCTTGGAGTTTGTTCGATCACCATTGGAATTAATGCCATTATTTACCACCTTTATTAATCAAAGTTTTATCGACTTGCAGTTAAAGAAATATAAGCAAATACCAGGCCTTGTCACTAAACCTGGACTGGCATGTTTCAATATGAGACCTTTAAACCAAATGACAAGGCCTAGTCCAATTTCTAAACTTTCAATGGTGCTAAGTGTATGCTATTGAAACAGTATTATTTGAAGTTATTTTAGATATTTGTGTCGTTTATTTTTACGAGTGACATAATTTGCACTTAAATTATTTTTATTAAAAGACTAGTATTATTTGCTTACTGAAATTAAATTTCGAATTCAATACGGAGAAACAGATATGAAAATAGATTTAGATAAAAAAAGTTATAAAAGCCTAAACAACAAATCCTTAGTGATTTTTTGTGATGATAAAAAAAAGGTTCTTTCTGATGACATCAAACTTGATAAGTCGTTTTTAGAATTCGAATTGGGTAAGAAAAAATCTATTACTTCTTTTTTAAATACGGATTTAGATGGTTATAAAAATATTTTTGTTGTGGGCCTGGGGTCTGTTGATTCATTAATTGGCGAAGATTTAAGACGTGCTGCTGCTAACTTAGCTAAAACCTTAGGTTCATACAAAATTTCAAAAGCGACCATTGCTACTCCATCAAAAATTTCAAAAAGTATTTCTCAAAATGATTTTATTCAAAAACTAAGCGAAGGTTTATTGATCTGTGAATTTTCTTACAAAGATCATATTACACTCAAAAAAGAAAAAGATCCTGATGTCCAATTGGTATTTTCAAATGTAGTTGATATAAAATCTTCTAAAGAGTCTTTGAATATTGCTTACATAGTTTCAGAGCACGTGAATTTTGCTAGACACCTAGGTGATGCTCCAGGAAATTTAATGACCCCGACTATTTTAGCTGATGAAACAGTTGAAGCCGCCAAAGGCACTGGGATTAAAGTCACGATTTGGGATAAAGCCAGAATTAAAAAAGAAAAATTTGGCGGCTTACTTGGTGTCAGTATGGGCAGTGATGAAGAGCCTCGATTTATAATTATGGAATACAAGGGGGCAGGAAATGCATCCGCACCGATTTGTTTTGTAGGCAAAGGCTTAACCTTTGATGCTGGTGGAATTTCAATTAAACCAGGCGCAGGCATGGATGAAATGAAATATGATATGTGTGGATCGGCGGCTGTGATTTCAGCGACACTTGCCATTGCAAAAATGAAGTTAAAAGTGAATGTGTTAACTTTAGTTCCCAGCACTGAAAATCTTTTGGGTGGATCAGCAACTAAACCTGGTGATATTCATAAATTTAGAAATGGAAAAACTGCAGAAATTTTAAATACAGATGCTGAGGGTCGTTTAATTTTAGCCGACGCCTTGTCTTACGCCACTGAACAAAAACCAAGAGTTATTTTTGATGCTGCGACATTAACTGGAGCCATGGTTGTAGCTTTAGGAAACAGCCATACAGGATTTTATACTAAAGATGATCAATTGGCTGAAACCATCAACAATGCCGGTGATCAATCAGAAGAGCTTCTATGGAGAATGCCTCTAATTTCTGAACACTCTGATGATGTTAAAGGGACTTTTGCAGATTTAGCTAATATCAGTTCTACAAAAGGGGCTGGAAGTGCAACTGCAGCCGCCTTTTTGTCAGAGTTTGTAGACGAAAAAATCCCATGGGCTCATTTTGATATTGCTGGAACAGCTTGGAATTGTGGTAATCGCCGTGAGTACTTACCTAAGAAAGGGGCTACAGGTGTTTTAGTTAGAACATTTATTGAGTTAGCTAAAACTTTTGAGAAATAATGCTATTTAATAAATTATTCGCAAATCACTTTTATAAAAAGGGCCTCTGATTGGGCCCTTTTTTTTGAAAGAATTTGTTTGATTTGATTATTATCAAATTCAATCATTTTTAAATTATTGTTTTCATCAAAAAATGTGATTTTTTCGATAATCCAATCTGGTTCTGACAGGGCAAAATCAACATTGGTCATTTTTATTTCTGTTCCGTTATCAAATGTAAGCAGATCATCAGATTGTGGCTTCTGACATTCAGAAATCAAAAATATTGGAAAGATGGTTTCAATTTTAAGACCTATTGATCCTACTTCTGTAGCTTCGTTAGATGGGCATGCGCCTTCAACAATTATTCTTGGTGCCTCGCCACTCACAGCAAGTCCATCACCAAATAAAATCACCTCAATCCGTCCAAAGGCAGAACATAGGCTTTGGCCTTTTTCAGTTAAATAATTTCCAAATTGTAATCCAATAACATTGGCTTTTGGATCTCTACTAACACTGAGTGATGAAATAATATTTTCTCTATTAGTAATCTGTTGATTGATTAAAATAGATTTCTGCACTGGACGGACAGTATCTGCAACAACCCGTCCTTGTAAATAAACACGAGCTGTAGTTTCACCATTCCAGGAATTTAAAATAAAATAGTTTCCAATAATTAAACCTAAGACTAAGCTTAAAAAAAGAAATCCAAATTTGAGTACTTGATCCAACTTCACACTTAGATATTAACTTAAAGCTAAAGCTGACATCAAATTTTAATATTTGGATCTCGAAGTTCTATACCTTTTCGCTGAAACTCTCGACTTATGGCAAGCATCGCAAGCTTGGCCACCCAGCCGTAAACGTTTTCCATCATTTTACCCTGATGATCAAATTCTAGATCTGAAACACAAAGTCTTGAAAACACAGCCCCTGGGGCATTTAAATTATCTTCTGGACCCTTACGTTCATTCACGCGGAGAAATCCCCCAGCCAAACGACTCCCAATCATATAGATTGCTGGCTCTGCTACAAAATCATCTTGGTTTTTAACTATAGTAGGAATTCCTTCTTGTAGGATAACACTTTGAACACCCTTACCACCTTTTGCTGCTTTCATGGTTTTACGTGTCTTATAATTCCACGCCTGTACATCTAAGGGATTTTTAACTTCAATAATACCTAGGCCATAAGTACCTGCATTATTTTTTATAAACATATAAGGGTTATAAGGAATATTGTTTAATTCATAATTGTCTTTTAACTCTTTAAAAAACGTTTCACATTTTTGGGTTAAAAGCTTCATTTGGGTTTCGTCTTTTAAATCAAAATTATTAAACGTTTCTGTTTTAATTTTTAAAATAGCACAACTTAAACTTGTGATTTCACAAAACTCTTCAACCAATTCATTGTAAACCTGAAAAAAACTATCTTTAGTGCGGCTATGCCAACCCATATCCAGCGGTGGGTTGATCGGCGTTGAAACATCTTTAGCCCAGCTGTCGAATGCAGATGAAAAATCATTGTTGCTAATAATTAAATCTATTTTAACTTCAGATTGAATTTTAGAATAGACACGACCTTCAGGATCTATTTTAACTGGGTAGCATTCTACAACGAAACCAGATGCAGACTTAAAAGATTTTTTATCGTCATAAATATTTGGTAGTAATACAAAAACGTTAAACCCTGCTTCTGTCAAAAGTGTTTTAATCCAGTAAACATTGTCCCAGTAAAAAAAATTAGTCGTGTGCTCTTCAACAAAAAGTCCAATATTTTTAATCGAGCTTCCATAATGGCTAGCGATGTACTCTTTGGCCAAATCATAGGAATTTTCTTTGTCTGTCTGACAGATATTATTAAATCCAGCAGGGTAAAGATTGGCGTCCACAGGGGCAATTTTATAGCCCGAATCACGAATATCAAAACTGGCATAAAACGGTGTGTATTTAGGAATTACACGGGCTTCATACCACTTTTCTAGCTCAGCATATTTAGGAACTATTTTATCATGTAATAAGTTTTTCATACTCATCTTGACCTCTAATTTCAGCAAAACATACTGCTGATCCAATAACTGTTATCGGCAAAAATATTAATGTCAAACCTGGAATAAACATGGTGGGAAGCAAAATAACCGTGATGCCCATAAAAAAACCAAAGTGACTAAAATAAATTCCGAATCTGCGAGCAAAGTTTATTTCGTAGATCTCCAAAGTATAATCTAAACAATCTATGGCCATCACATATCCTGAATAAATTAAAGCTAAAAATTGTAATCCTGGAATAAATGAAATCACAAAAACAATTAAACCAAAAATCAAGAATAGAGACATACGAAATAGTGAAAACACAAAAAGCCTTAATGTCAGCCTTAACCAAGTGCCAAGTTCAAATTCACGCTTTAGAAAAACTTTTCTTTTAGATAAAATTCGCTCACAAATCAAAGTGTAAAAAGGAATTGAAATAATTTGAACAATAATAAAACTAATATAAATTAAAGCGAGTGAGATCACAAATTTAGCAATTAGATTAGTAAACCAAAAAATTGTCTTATAGATATAGCTTTTCTCTGAAATCCAAACTGGAAATAGATCTTTTAAAACCTTTTTAATAATATCAGTGCTGAAATCCCAACCATAATAAAAACTAAAATATATAACTCCCAATCCAAGCAGGATAGGAACTATCGAATAAATAAAAATCTTACTGTCTGAAAACATTTCTCTGAGGCCTTTAGGAAAACACATGAGGCCTTGGTAGAAGTTTAATGTTTTAGGATTTAAATTATTTTGACTCATTAAGATCCTTGGAAAGCTGAATTAAATCTTCTTCCGATAGGATATTATTTTTAAAATTATGAAAAAAAACAATTTTTGTATTCAAGGTTTTTTTAATTTCATCCATTTTAATGATTCTATTTTTAAATCTCTGTTTCAAAAATTCAAGATGATTTGACAATTTATTCAGCTGACGGGAATGACACCACTCCGCTGATTCATCCAAATCCGCCATACTAAAATCTTCATATTTATTAACTATTAAACAGTTCGTAGTAATGTTTTGTTCTTTCATAAATTTAATTTGATTTTGAGCTAACTCTAACCGATCTGTTTCATAAGAAGTAATAAACTTATATTTCGTAGAATTTGATTCTAGAACAATTTGACTCTGATTTAATGTTTCTAAAATAGTGGGTTGTAGTTTTTCTAATGCTTTCATTAAAGAGATTAACTGATCAAAAAAATCTAATCCTGTTAGTTTTTTTAATGTTAAAAAGGCTATGTCTCGTGTTTTTTTAAATATTTTTTCAAGCCAGTTTTTATTAAAATCACCAATGAAGAGTTTTACTATTGGACTTTCAAATAGATCTTTTAATTTTTGAGGGGATGAAAAAAAATCTAAAGAGTTTTGTAGTGGTGGTGTATCAATAATTATTAAGTCATAGTGTGAACTTTTTAGATTTTCATTTAAAAAATAAAGAGAACTGAACTCTTGTACACCTTGGATTCGTTCAATTAAATTTGTAAAAAGTTTATTTTTTTTAACACTTTTGGAAACTTCCGCGTCAACTTGCCCTAGTAAATCTTCAAATATTTTTTTTGGATCAAGAATTTTTACAGTTAAATTACTTTTTAAAAGACTATTTTGATATCCGTTAGATTTAATAAGAATATCTTTAAGCCTTAGTGAAGGATCAAATGTCGCAATTAACACTTTCTTACCCGCCATAGCCTCTTTGACTGCACTGACTGCTGAAATTGTGGATTTACCCACACCACCTGATCCTAAATAAAATTCCACCTTTGTGGATTGTTCAAAATTTTTCATATCATCTGATCCTGAACAATTTTTTTGATACTTAAGTTTAACTGATCCATAGGTGATAATTCCGTCACAATTAGATCTGATAAATTTAATTTTTTAACAACTTCTGATTGCTGTGATTTTATGGTCATAAGATTTTGGATTTGAATCGGAGTATGACCTATGATCATGGATTTATCCAAATCTTGAATCACCATTGAACTTAGCGCTCTATTCAGCCAAGCCTTGGAAGTTAAATTCATTTTTTTAAGCTCATGAGTCAGAAATTCGTATTCAGATACCACCAAAGGCTCAGATGTAAATACATTATAAATGCTAGTCATTTCAGTATTTCTTAATACTTCAAGAATTCCCTTACAGTGAAAGCCCATAGGACCAAAATCAGACACATCAAGTAAGGCAATAGGTACTTTTAAGCAGGATAAAAAGTGCCCTGTCGACGGGGCATCAACAACGATCTGGTCATAATTTAAACTTGGTTTTACATCCCTTAAATGACTAGTAATGTATCCTAGAAATGCAATTTCTCTTAAAGCTGGGGCCGCTTTAATAAGAGCAGTCATGGCTTTAGATCTATAAAAAGTTTCGTAAATTAGTCTTAACTTGACTGAGTATTTAACAAACTCCTGAAGGCAGTCTTCACCATTCCAGGTCGCAGCCTGTAAGTTTTCAGAAATTTTTTGGGGTTTAAATTGAAGCTCGCCAATCACTAAATTTATTGATGGATTTTGACTAAATTCAATCCAAAGTGTTTTTTGACCACTTGAAGCTAACTCTTTGGCAAATGTGTAGCTGAGCAAAGATTTTCCAACGCCACCTTTACCTGTAAAAAAGTGAATTTTTCCCTTTTTTAACATAAAAATCCAAAAGTACGGTTGAAGGCCAAACTAATCATAGATATATAACATATCATCATTGCTTAAAAATTTTAGTTTTTTACTTAAAAAAAGATTTTTAATCCATTCTTAATCATTAAAATCTATTGGGAGACATCAAATATGAAATCAACACTTGAATCCACTGAAGGCTTAAAAAAAACAATCAAAGTTGAAGTGGACGCCTCTGCTGTCAAAGCCGCTCTGGAAAAGGAATTTAACAAGATTCAAAAAAATCTAGTTTTGCCTGGCTTTAGAAAAGGCAAAGCCCCGATGGACCAAGTCAAAGCCAGCTATAAAGGCAAAGTGATCAGTGATGTGGTAGAAAGTCTAGTTAATGCGAATTACTTTCAAGCTATTCAAGAGCACAAACTTCACCCAGTTAGTATGCCGCAAATTGATTTAAGTGAAATCACAGAAGACAAAGGCTTTTCATTTACTGCATCTTTTGAAGTGAAGCCAGAAATCAAATTAAAAAAATATAAAGACTTTAAGCTTTCAAAAAAAGCAGCTATTGTTGATGAAGATAAAATTCAGAATATTATCAATCAAATTTTAGAATCTAAATCAGAAAAAGTTCCTATATTTGAAGATCGTGCAGCTCAAGATAAAGATATCGTGGATATTAACTTTGAAGGCTTCATAGGTCCAAACCAACCTTTACCAAACGGCTCCGCTAGTAACTTCATTTTAGAACTTGGTAGTAAGTCTTTTATTCCAGGATTTGAAGAAGGGTTATTAGGTGCTAAAGCGGGAACAGAACGTACACTAGATCTGACTTTTCCTGAAGACTATCAAGCTGCTGAAATTGCGGGTAAGACTGTCCAATTTAAAGTTAAAATCAATAAACTTCTTAAAAAACAATTGCCTGAGCTAGACGATAAATTAATTGAATCTTTAGGTGACGCAAAAGTAAAAACCGTAGATCAGCTTAAAGACGCAATTAAAACTGATCTTATGAAGACAGAAGAAGATCAAACTTTAAAAACACTTCAAGAAGATGTTTTAAAAGCTTTGATTGACCATAACCCAATCGAAATTCCACAATCTTTAATTCAACAACAAAAAGAGGGCTTAAAAGAAAATTCTAAAAATTCTTTGGAGTCTCAAGGTTTTGGCGACGAAGAGATTAAAGATTATTATTCGAAATGGGACGAAGATTTCACTAAAAACGCTAAAGACATTATTCATGTGTCTTTGCTTATGGACGCCATTGCAGAAAGTGAAAATTTAAGACCTAGCCAAGAAGACATCGACGCTAAAATCCAAGAGATGGTCACCATGTCTGGACCAAACTCCGGCAAGGTCAAAGAGTATTACTCTGATGCCAATCGCAAAGACAACCTGTATTACAAATTAATGGAAGATCGTGTGATTTCGTTTGTGATTGAGAATTCAAAAATAAATTAAATTAATAATTTTCTAGCTTCAATAACCCAAGGATCATTTTCGATATCCTTGATTTTATATTCTTTCTTTTCTGGTTTAAGTTCGATATCTGGGGCGACACCCTTTTTATCAATCACATGACCATTTGGAGAGTAATACTTAGCAATAGTCAGCTTTACGCCGTCACCATTTTCTAGTGGTATTACTGACTGTACAGAGCCTTTACCATAACTTTTCTGACCTAAAATTTTAGCCCGCTTATGATCTTTTAAAGCGCCTGCTAAAATTTCACTGGCACTGGCTGATCCTTCATCAATGAGGACCGTAAGCTTAATTGAAGCATCAAGAGTCCCTTCTTTTGCTGCATGAAGAACATTTTTTTGAGCTTTGTCACGACCAATGGTTGAAACAATGTCCCCTTTTTCTATAAAGAAATCTGCCATTTCAACGGCTTGTTTTAAAAGTCCACCGGGATTTCCTCTTAGATCAATAATAAGACCCTTAACCGTTCCAGCTTTTAATGCTTTCGTCATAAATTTTTTAAAATCTTTAGATGTCTGCTCTAAAAAGCTTGTGATGCGAACATAGTGAATTCCATTTTCTAAATCTAAAGTTTTTGATTTTATAGATCTGATGGTGATTTTATCACGCTTAATTTTGTAATTAAGAAGCTTAGATGTTCCATCCCTTTTAATAGTTAAGTTAATTGTCGTTCCAATATTTCCTCTTAATTTTTTACTGGCTTCTACAATATCCAAACCACGAACTATTTCACCATCAATAGAAATAATTCTGTCGCCTGGCTTAATCCCTGCTCTTTCTGCGGGACTGTCTTCAATTGGACTTATGATCTGTAAGAATCCACCTTCCATAATAACTTCAATACCTAAACCACCAAAACGACCTAAGGTTTCAGACTGAAAATCTTTAAAATCATCTTTTTCTAAATAGGCCGAATAAGGATCTAATCCTCCCAACATTCCACGAACACTATTTAACACGATCTTTTTTTCATCCACGGTTTCAACATAAGAAGATTCAACCAAATTTAAAACTTTCGCGTAAAGCCTTAAGAAATCATATCTTTCAGAGGAGTTTGAAACGGATGGACTAATCACGAATCCAAAGCAGATACCGATACATAGTATAAATAATTTTTGAAACATAATTTACCTCCGAAACTGGACCCAATTAGATGGATCTAAAGACTCTGTGTCGAATCTTAATTTTAGTTCCAGAGTAGATGATTTGACGAGGCCAAATTGTTGATCAGGACTTAAGGGGTCATTAATCATAACACCTGATAATGTGATGGCTCCGATATAAAAGCTTCGAATATTTTCAGTGTGTTTAACAATCAGTATATAACCCAAATCAGGGACATAGATTTCACCTTCTAAAATACCTGCTGCGATTGGGTAAACTGCGTCTCCGCGGATAACATCGTAGCGTAGACCATCGTTGTACGCAAAAACTCTCTCTCCAGGGATTTTATAAAAACCTTTAGATTCGACGAGCTTAGCTCCTTTGACTGGGGATCTTAATTTTCCAACCAATTGATAAAATTCGCTATCTGGTCCACTAACTTCTAAATCACTTCTTAAATATTTTTGTAGAACATCTAGCTCTTCAACTTCATTACCAACTTGAAACATCAATGCATTTCCAGCAGCAATTGATTTTTTTAATTCAATCCTAGACTTCACCATAGCTTGGTTCGTTAATTCTAAATCTGTCGACAAATCATCAATTCTAGAAAACTCTTGATTCCAATTTCTAAATGTCTGAAGCCTTAATTGATTTTTATAGTCGGTATCCTTATTTTTAAATTTCAAAATATCTACAGAAAATTTAAAAATATTTCTTTTAATACTTTTAAAAATATTTATCTCTTCGGCATTAATATTTTCAATTTTTGATGACATCTCGCTGATCTCTTCACCTAAAAAAAGAATATTTTTTTGAGCCTCGTTAGTTTTTAAAATCATATTTTTTATTTTATTTTCTAGTTTATACTTTTCTAAGGTAACTTCTTTGTAGGTCTCATTAGTTTGTTCTTCATCTTGGGCACAAGATAAATGGGCTCCATTTAAAAGCACTAAAAACGGAAGTGTTAGTACAAACATTTTCGTAAATAATTTTTTTACTAGGAGCAAATTTTTTTTAGTTTTCAATAAAATCATCACTTATAATTTTTTGTGTCAAAAGCGTAGTTAAGAAAAAAACAATGGAAACACACAGTATTAAATGCATAAAAAATTCAAAAATTGAAAAAAACTTTAAATTGACCTGAGCGCCGTAATTTTCATTAAGCTGAAGATAAACGGTGTACATGGCTGACATAGCGAATATGAATCCAGCTAAGGATAAAAACGTTCCCTCTAAAATCAGTGGCCACCTAATAATATTTTTTTTGTACCCAAGGATTCTAAATAAATTAATTTTTTGTTTATGCTCTTTGAGAGATAAAGTTAGAAGTAAGTAAAGCAAGATAAATACAGAAAAATATAAGGTCGACATAAGTAGAAATAATCCAAATCTGTTTTCTAAATACAACTCTGCAACTCGGTGCAAGTAGGGGTAAGGGATGGCCACATCGCTAACATTTTTCTTTTGTAGAATTTCATTTTTAATCTTAGATGCAAGTAAGATTTTTTTAAAACTAGATATTGAATTAAAATTCACCTTAATCACTTTAGGGACATAAGTTTCAATGTCAGCAGTCGATAAATCTATCGACTTTGAGTTGTCATCATCAAGCATAAATTTATAAACTTCTTTTGAGTTTAAATTTTCTAAGACAATTTTTTTATCTTTTTGATTTGATATTTTTAAGATTTCGGATTTAATTTTATCCATTTCAATTTCAGCAGTATTAGGATTTAAGATAACTAAGACTTCATATTTTGAAGTTGCATTTTCGAAAAAATAAAATAAATTTTTAATCCCAAAAGATGAAAAAATTAAAATAAAATATGTACATGAAAATGATAAAATAAAAGAAATAGACCGCCAAGGATATGCACTAATATTTCGACTGAACTCTGAGTACATAAATTTAATCATTAAATATTTTTCCTTCCTGAACTATAATTGTCCTTTGCGAGTATTTTTTAATGATCTCTTCATTGTGTGAAGCAATAATCAGAGTGTTATTAAATTCTGAAAAAATATCCATGACCAAAAAACTTGTTTTTTGGTCTAAATTACCTGTGGGTTCGTCTGCAATAATCAAGTCAGGTTTTTGAACTAGAGTCCTTGCAATAGCGACTTGTTGTTTTTGTCCGCCAGAAAGAGTTTGAATTGGCTTGTCCCTGAGATGATTAATTTTTAATGAATCTAAAACATATTCCACTTCATTTAAGTTCTCAGGTTGTCCCATAGCATAAAGTGGTAACGTGATATTTTCATAAACCGTTCTATCTGAAAGAAGTTTAAAGTCTTGAAAAATAACCCCAACTTTTCTTCTATGTGCCGATAGTGATCTATAGGTTTCAAAATCTAGCTCGTTATCATTCACCACAACTTGTCCCGATGTTGGAATAAGTAGACCTGCAATAACGCCAAAAAGTGTTGTCTTACCAGCCCCACTTTGACCTGAGATAAATACTTTTTCTTTGTTTTTAATTTTAAGGTTAATATCAACTAAGGCTTTAGTCGGCCCAGCAAAAGTTTTATAAATATGTTTTAGTTCAATCTGCATTAGTACCAATACCCTTGTTTGATTTTTTCAACAAATTCAGAGTGTTGGCTAAATAACACCTGCTTTAGCTTTTGATCTCTTAAATCTTGTTCTAGGACTAGCCAAGATTGATAGTTGGTTTTTATTGAACTTAAGACTTTACCGCCGCTAAAAATACGAGTCACAAGATAGGGGTTGTCTGCACCCCAGTCCTCTGTCTGCACATGGAATGTTTTACCTTTGTATTCGATATCTGTGTTTTCACATTTAAGCATAGAGTTATTTATATCATAGCCTTTTTTAATAAGTCATGAGATCTCATTTTGAAACACCCAATCAGGACCCTAGTAAAATATTTTTTGTCTGCAAATATAAGTATTTAGACTGGATTCATAGCAACCGATAAATACTCATGTTTTTAATGAATTTATGGTCAAATTCTAGGTTATTAGAAAAGCTTAGAAACTATTCAGTTAACCAATTAAGATACCCATTGGGTTTCATTTTATTTTTCTTATTCTTAAATTCTGGTTGCGGAGAATTTAAATCTAGTAACACTTTTGTAGCTGGATTAAATAATCGTATCAGTGCAACATATATTGGACCTGCTGAGCCCAGCTATTGTGTTGGACCCACAATTTACACGAGCTTTTACACAATCACTGGAACAGCTCAGTATCAATATCGAAAGCTTGAATACACGGCTCAATTTAAAGGACTTGGTGATGTTGCTAATATTCCAAAGCCAATTCGCTTTGCTGAATATGTTGTTCTAAATAATTTTGGAAATATTATTCAGTGTGGCGAAACCAATGCACTTGGTGATTTTTCGTTCACTGTTCCCAATAATGGCCAAGTGTTTCGGCTTCAGGTCAGAAGCCGAGCAGACAACAATTTTTATAAAGTCAGTGTTTTACGTTCACCCGAGTCCAACCAAATTTATCATGTCGAATCTGCGTTTAGCGCATCAAGCAATCAGTCCTTAAATTTAACTGCACCCGCGGTGGGAAGTGTATTAGGTGGTGCCTTTAATATTTTAGATCAAATTTTTGATTATAATGAAAAAATTGGTACTCTACTCGGTAACTCCGCTTTTGTTGCTCCAAAAGTTAAAGTGTTTTGGGAGAAAGGCTTTAATCCAGGAAGTTATTATTCTGGTGATCCTATCTCTTCATTTTATATTAAAGACACAGGTCGTTTATTTATTTTAGGCGGCGTTAGCGGTGACGTAAATTACTCTGACACCGATCATTTTGATAATAGCATTATCGCCCACGAGTATTTTCATTTTTTAGAAGATTCTTTTAGTGTCACCAATAGTCCAGGCGGTAGCCACAATGGAAATCAATTGCTTGATCCAAGATTAGCTTGGAGCGAAGGAGTGGCTCAATACTTTCAAGCTGTGATGACAGATATCAGTCGCGTATTGGATACAGTAGGAAACCTAGATGGAGCTTCAAACTTAATTGTTAATTATTCGGTAGAATTAACTGAAAATGACATCCCTATTTATAATGGTGAAGGGGAGTTTAGAGAATTTTCTATAGCACGACTTTTATGGGACGCTTTTGATGATACGCCCGGCGAAGCTCAAGCTGCTACTGTATGTTCTAACATGACTTCAGCCATTGATGCAGTACATGACAAATGTGCTAGTGGTGGATTTGCAGACTTTTGGTCTGTAATCACAAATACCTCTACGTTTAGTAATCCAACTTATAAATTCAGATCTGGAGGATTATTTCATCAGCATCAAGCGACTATTTCACCAGGAACAAACAATAATAAAAATTTGCAGCCTTTAAGAAGTTACGAACGGCAAGCAGCATCTAGGAATAGATATGGTATTCGGCTGGGTTCCTGTGGTTCACCACAAACTTACAGCATGACAGGGCCTTTTATCTCTAATCAGTCTGGTCAGTTTATTAATAATCATCCCGTCGCGAATCGAAGACATTTATATTTTGAACATTTGGGAACATCTTTTGCCTTAAGATTTTCAGCCACGTTTGCAGGAACTTTGACAGCAGACCCTGATATCTATTTATTTTCTGAAAACTACATTTTAGGTTCTTCAACACCCATCGCCTTAGACATCTCGGCTAATCTTTCCGGGGGTTACTTTAAAGAGCTCTCGGTTGCAAATTTAGCCCCAGGTTATTACATGATTATTGTTGATGTTAGAAATTTTAACTCATCAAGTGATGATCTTAATTTCAATTTACAGTCCGGTGCAACTTTAGGTAGTTTAACAGGATTTTGCTCCAACCCATAATGGATAAATTTAAAATGAAATTAATTTTAAAAAAAATTGTAAATAAAATTTTTATTTTTTCTACACTAATTTATATTTTATTAATTAATGTGAGCTGTATTAAAAATACAACCCTTCCTAAACAAGATATTAATAAAATCACCTTAAAACTTTCAAAAAATTTGAAGATTAAGTTAGATAAGATTGGAAAATCGAATACAAATTTTAATATTCTAGCGACAGTCCAAAGTCAAAATATAATTTTAAATGCCAACACAACATGGATTATTACCGATTCCAACGATCAAGAAATTTTAAAAAAATCATCAATAATTCAAATAAATAAAAATAGTTTTGAAATTGAATCTGAAAACTTTAATCTCCCATCTGAAGATGAAGATTATAAAATTATATTTATTTTTAATGGTCGAACATCTTCCGAAGATATAAATAAAACAGCTATTTACTACTCCAAAACTCAAGAAGAAATTGATGCCGCCATTTCAGATCTTAAAGATCGCGCCAATCAGTAATATCAATTATAAGATATCTTATAGGTCAATTATTAGTTAATTCTTATATTGAAATTAAAGTCCTAATCGATATTGCCAGTTTAAATCCCAGGACGTTGAAGCCCAAATGATTTGATGTGAAACAGAAAATGAAAAAGAGCTTTTAATTGAAATTGAATTCACATATCTAGCCCCGATTCCAAACGAAAATGGGTCATTTTTTTGAACTTTAAGATTTTCATCAAAACCAAAATCAAGAACTCTATATACGACAGGAATAAATAGACCTAACCTAGTTCGGTAATCATTTCTATAATCTATCCCCGGTAAAAATAAAGCTGTATACCAAGTTTTATTTTTTGCTTCTTCACCAAAGGGACTTGCCTTGCCTTTAGCTATTCCAAAACTAACACCAAGGCCATAACTATAAATAAATTTAATATTTTTTGAAGGAATATAGTTCGTATAAATTAAATTTAATCCTTGCAGTTGAGCCCGCAAATTCCCTTTTGCACCATTCAAATCTAAATCAAAGTTATCAGTAATTAAACTATAGCCCAATTGAATTTCTTTATAACTTCTGCTTGCAAACTTTTTTTGTTTAGGAATTAGCTTAGCTCTTTCTTCATTTTCAAGAACTTCCCCATAACCATAATTGTAAAAAACATTTGAAGTTAAAAATATAAAAACCAAAGTTTTAAGAAATCTCATTATAATTCCTTTAAAGAGATAAGTGAATTTGTCCTAACAAAGCCCAAGAGTATCTTGGTACCTCTGCACCAGACAAAACAACTTGAGAGTTTTCAGCTTCAATTCTTAGCTCAAGTCTTTGCATTGGAAAGGCTAGCAACCCGAACCCAAATTTTAAGTTATCAGACAGAACACTGGTTGTGTCTTGCTTGTAAGCTTGTCCTGTAACAAAAAGATGATACCCGCGCTTAACTCTTTGATGGGCTTCCGAAAAAACATAATACCCTGATGTCGCATCATTATTATTTACTTTGTCTTGAATAAGACCTGATTCAAATAAAATGGCAGCGCCCTTTCCATAGCCAACTCGTGACGAAAGTCCTAATCTTAAATTTTCAGTAAAATCATTTTTAGATCTTAATGCTGAAACCCCTAAGCGCCAATTTTCTTTTACTTCGAACTCAAATAGTGAAGATAACCCTTCTTGTCTTAAGCTGGATTCTTGATAAAGATTTCCAGCAAACAAATTAAAAGTTAACTCCCAAGTCGGCTTTATATAATGAACAACCAATCCATGAGATTGATCATTTTGCGCCAAGCCTGTTCTGGATCGACTGTAGGCCGTGTGATTTGAATGCCTAATCCCATAAACCTTATCCATCATACCTGTGTAGATCCATAAATTTTCAGTGGCTTGCAGACGAAAATAATGTTCTCTGGAAATCCAAGTGTTTATATCTTGATTTCGATTTTGCAACCGCTGAGGTTCGGGCACGTACCCAATAGATCCTACAACTGCATATTTCTGTTCTTTACCTATGAACAATGCAAGATTGGCTTCGGCCTGCATTAAAATATCTCTGTTCGCAGATTGATTTGTTCCTGGATTTGTTTGTAACCACAACTGCCTTGCCTTAAGACCAGGTCGAATCCAATAAGGCAGTTTCGTTTTTCCAAAAAAACCAGAAGCCTCGCCAAGCTGTTCATCCGTTCGCGCACCGGCACCTAGTCGGCCCGCAATTTCTGCGGCCCACAAAGCCCGACCATAGTCGTTGATTGGTCCATTACCTTGGCTGTTATAATGGCACGTGATGCATGAAGCGTATTTATAACCAATAAACTGAGGATAAGCCCACGACGAGAGGGGAATCAAAAGTCCAAAAAATAATACTAGACGTGACATATATAAAACATCATAGCTAAAATTTTAAGTGGAAGACAATTATAATTTTATAGTACTCAACTAGGAGCACCAATGATTAAGATTTACTTTTTAGCTTTTGCCTCGATGTTATTTTGCCAAATATCTTTTGCAAACCCTGGTGTTGAAATTGATATTAAACTTAGTCCCGCAGGAAGCTTTAAAGCAAAGACAACTAAAATTAAAGGTCTTGCAAAGCAATCTGATGGAGCCGTTGTCTCAAATCAAGTTATTATAGATTTAAGAACTTTAAAAACTGGAATTGAATTAAGAGACAATCATTTAAAAAAACGTCTTTTAGTTGATAAACATCCCATAGCTAAATTATTAAGTGCCAAAGGTAAAAATGGTAAAGGTGAAGCTATGATTTCAATTATGGGGAAAGAACATAAAATATCTGGAACTTACAAAACAAAAGGAAAATTTTTAGTCTCTGAATTTAAAATGAGTCTTTCTACTTTAGGAATTGATGACGTGAATTATATGGGCGTCGGAGTTAAAGATGAAGTCTTGGTGAAAGTCACAGTGCCTGTAGTTGAAGTCGATAAAACGGCACAAAGATCTTTAAGTTCAGAGGCTGGAAAATAACAAAATATGATTCTAAAATTAACCACACTTTTAATTTCAGTTGTAATTGTTTTTTTCAGCGGCTGTCTTCAGACTGAAAATTCCAGTTCACTTGATGGTGAAGGTCCAATAGGTAGTCTTGCCTTTTTGCAAGCCAGTGAAGTCTTTAATAATAAATGTTCACAATGCCATGATTACCATACTTTAACTGAGCAAGATTTTATTAATTTAAGTCTTGCGATTCCCGGAGATCCAGAAGGCTCAGTTGTATACTATAGAAATACTGGAAGTTTAGGTCCTGGTGGTTTAAAAAATATGCCCTCTGTTGGATCAATAACAGCTGGTGAATTAATTATTATTTACGACTGGATATTGGGAATCCCATAACCAATTTTAAACTTTCATTCCAGACATTCAAACCTTCTAAAAAGTCATAACTACAAAATTAAATAAAATATAATTCAAGGATAAATTCTGAACATAACGTTCATAAAATGGGTAATTTATGTCTTCATATCTATTTTAATCAGTTCTTTTTTTGTGATTAAGTTGGTCTTTAAATTGCAATATTACAAAATGGATAATAAAAAATATTATTTAAAAACAAGAATGAACGAGCAACCTCCTATTTATATTTTTTTAGGAATGTCTGCCGCACTTTCACTTATCATATTTTTTTTCTGCCTTATCCAATGCGAAACAGAAAATACAGGATCTCTTGTTCAAAGCGCCTACGTTTATCAAGAATAATTTCTCTAAAACCCTCTGACCCTTTTTTCTGTCTACGTTGAGTCAAATTTATTTAAATTAGGATAATTTTTAATTCATTAAACAGAAACTATTCATATTTAAATAAATTTGACTCAACGTAGACAGAAAAAAGGGTCAGAGGGTTTTAGAGGGTTTTAGAGAAATTATTCAGGATAAACACGGATGTCAGGATTGAATTCATTCTGAAGAATACCTTCAATGGCCTGAAGAGTTCCCATCATGGACGAAGGACAACTGCCACAAGCACCTTGGTAAGCTATTTTTAAAATATTATTTTCGTAATTTAAAACTTCTATATCCCCACCATCGGCTTGGAGTCCTGGGCGAATTGTTCTGTCAAAGATATTTTCAATCTCTTGAAGTTCAGCGCTTAGGTTGGATCTGTCTTTTGGAGTTTTGAGTTTTTCTTCTTCTGGTGTTAAAAAATCTGGATTGTGAACAGGAAGTCGTGTTTCTAAAATAGCGGACACATCTTTTTTAAAGTCTTCTAATTCAATAGTTCCATCATGAGAGATCGTGATCGTATTTTGAAAAGCGTAAACTTGCCTGACTCCATCAAGTAAAAACAGATCATAAAACAACAAATGCTTTTCTGAATCTGCTGACGAGTTGAATGTAGCTTTGCCTTCGGTCTTAATTGTTTTATTTGTAATGAACTTTAATGCCTTAGGGTTAGGAGTCATTTGAGCTCGAACTTTGACATCTTGGGCGCAGAATTCTTGATTAGTCATTTAACAACTCCATGGCCTTTTTTACAGCATTTATAAAACGATCACAATCTTCAACAGTATTGTAAATCGAAAAAGAGGCTCGCATAGAGGCTGTCACGTCCATTTTATTCATTAAGGGCTGTGTGCAATGGTGTCCTACCCGAATAGCGACACCCATTTGATCAATAATTGAACCCATATCCGACGGATGAAGGCCCTTAAAGTTAAAGCTTAAAATATTCTTTTTATTTTTAACAGCACCCAAAGGCAAAAAGCCTGGATACACAGCCAGCCCTTCCAGACAGCGCTTTAGAAGCATGTCTTCGTGTTTTTGAATGTCATCAAAGCTTAAAGACGTAAAGAACTTTAAACTTTCTGAAAAGGCGATCACTGCCCCTATATTTGGTGTGCCCGCTTCAAACTTTTGAGGTGGCGGCAAAAAAGTGATGTCATCAAAACTGACTTTTGAAATCATACTTCCTCCACCACGGTAAACATCTAATTTTTCTAGAAGATCGAAACGTCCATATAGTAATCCCAAGCCTTCGGGACCAAATAACTTGTGAGCAGAAAAAGTTAAAAAATCGCAATCTAATTTTTGAACATCAAGTGGCAGGTAACTAACACTTTGAGCCGCATCTAAAAAAGTAAGACTGCCAACAGATTTTGCTTTTTTTATAATAGCTTCGATAGGATTCATAGTTCCAAATACATTGGACATATGAACGATCGATACCATCAAAGTTTTTTCAGTCAAAATTTCATCAATAGAAGTTAAATCCAAATCCCCGTCTGAATTGAAAGGAATGGTTTTAATTGTAAACCCGTATTTTTTAGCAACTAAATACCAAGGAACGATATTAGAGTGATGTTCCATTTCAGTCAGTACGATTTCATTTCTATTTTTAAAATGATCTGATGAAATATTAAATGAATCCATTTCTAAATTTCGTTTTAAAGTCAAACCAGGCAAAGACTGAGCCACTAAATTAATGGAGTCCGTGGTTCCCATTGTAAAAAGAATTTCTTCTGGCTTTGAATTTAAAAACCTTGCGACTTCGTTTCGTGTGTTTTCATAATTTTGTGTCGCCTGATTAGAATAAAAATGTGCGCCCCTATGGACATTCGAAACCTCATATTGAAGGTAGTGTGCAAATCGATCCACCATGCATTTTGGTTTTAAAGTCGTGGCCGCACTATCTAAGTAAGTGAATGGATGGCCATTGACCTCTGAATTTAATTGTAAAAATTGAGATCTAATATTTTTCATCTTATTTTATGACCTATAGCTTTCTGCAAGCTTTTCAAATATAGCACCCGATGAATGCTCTAAAATATTTTGACATTTTTTTCTAGTTTCTAAGGATTCAATTTTAGAAATAACTTCCCCTGCAAAAGCATGGGCTAAAATTTTATAAGCCATTTCTGGTGAAATTCCTCGTGAAACCAAATAAAAAATTTGATCTTTACCCAACTGACCAATAGCCGCCCCGTGGGACGCTTTCACGTCATCCGCATAAATTTCAAGTTCGGGCTTTGCATTAATCTCGGCCCGTGGACTTAAAATCAAGCCTTGGCAAAGCTGTGCAGAATCTGTCTTTTGTGCTTTAGAATCCACGAACACTCGCCCGTTAAATACGCTCTGAGATTCATCAGAAACTATAGTTTTAAAAAGCTGTCGACTGATGGATTTAGGCTCAAGATGTAAGACTTCAGTTCTAAGTTCTGAAAATGTTTTTTCATCTGAAATATTAAATGAAGCTAGGTGGGCTTCACATTTTTCTGACCTTAAAGCTACATTTTGCTGGAATCTCAAGAACTGATTTTTAATCATAAACGAAGCTTGATTGTAATGACTTTGATTTTCTAATGACACCTCAGAGTTTATGATTTTAGAATTTTGATATCCCATAACGAAAACATGATTTAATTTAGAGTGATTTAAAATAATTTGTGAATGTAAACAAAGTAAAGTTTTTGATTCAGACATGTCAGATTCAAAAATATTAACTTCAGAATTTTTAATATCTAAAACAACCAAAGGATTTAGACTGGATTCTAGAATTGAATTTTCATAGACCAAGTTAATGTTTAATTTTTTCTGATCTTGAATAAAAATTTTAATTCCAACGTTTTCTAAATTTAAACTGGTCATTCTAAAATCAAGTTTTGATTCACTATTTTTAATTGAGCAGGATTTAATGATTGAAACTTTAATTAAGTCTTTTAAATTCGAAGAAATAAAAATATCAGAGTTTGTGATTTTAATTTCGTGATCAGTGGATTCTGTAAAAATAATTTTGGGCTGAAACGCATTTAATTCTATGCTGTTTGTTGAAAGCTCAAAATTTTTGAAATTAAAATACTTCCAATTTTCGTTGGTCTTTTCAGGCCAAAGATTTTTTGCTTTTAAAGAGTCGTTGAAATGAATGGTGCTCACAGCCAGTCGTACCCTTTTTTTTCTAATTCAAGGGCTAAGGATTTATCGCCAGTTTTGACTATACGGCCCTCTTTGAAAACATGAACAAAGTCAGGTTCTATATAGTCCAACAATCTTTGGTAATGAGTAATCAAGATAATGGAGCGGTCTTCACTTCTTAAGGCGTTAACCCCTTCAGACACAATTTTTAATGAATCTATATCTAGCCCGGAATCTGTTTCATCTAAAATACAAAGCTTTGGTGATAGAAGCGCCATTTGTAAAATTTCATTTCGCTTTTTTTCGCCACCGGAAAAACCTTCATTTAGTGATCGGTATAAAAAAGAGGGGTTTAGTTCCACAATCTTTGCTTTAGATAAAACTAAAACTTCAAATTCAGAATCTGAAAGCTCTTGGATCCCTTGGTATTTACAAACAGCATTAAATGCCGCTTTTAAAAATTCTAAATTCGAGACTCCAGGAATTTCTGTTGGGTACTGATAGGCAATAAAAACACCTTCTAGGGCCCTTTGATAAGCTTCTAGTTCTAAAAGATTTTTCATGATCATATTGATTTCGAAATGCACTTCGCCTGATGTGACTTTATAATCAGGGTGGCCCGCCAAAACTTTTGAAAATGTACTTTTACCCGACCCATTGGGTCCCATGATCGCATGCACTTCGCCTGCATTCACTTTTAGGTTTAAACCTTTCAGAACTTCTTTATCATCAATTTTAACTTTTAAATTTTTTACTTCTAACATTTTTTATCCTACAGAATTTTCTAATTTCATTTCAATCAATTTTACAGCTTCAACAGAAAATTCAAGCGGCAATTGTTTAAATACATCTTTGCAAAAGCCGTTCACTAAAATTGAAATGGACTCTTCCATGCTTAAGCCTCTAGACATTAAATAAAATAATTGGTCTTCACTTAATTTAGAGGTGCTGGCTTCGTGTTCAACAATGGCCGTTTTATTTTTAATATCCATATAGGGAAATGTGTTAGCACTGCAATTGTTACCCACGAGCATAGAATCACACTGCGAGTAATTTCTAGCTCCTTCAGCCGATGGCATGATCTTAACCAAACCACGATAGCTGTTTGAAGACCCGTCTGCGGAAATCCCTTTTGAAATGATCGTACTTTTTGTGTTTTTACCAATGTGAATCATCTTGGTGCCGGTATCGGCCTGCATCTTATCGTGGGTTAAAGCTACAGAATAAAATGCCCCTTCAGAATTGTCCCCTTGTAAAATACAACTTGGATACTTCCACGTGATAGCCGATCCTGATTCCACTTGGGTCCAAGATATTTTTGAATTTTTGCCCTGGCACTTCCCACGTTTAGTCACAAAATTGTAAATGCCGCCGCGGCCTTCTTTATCGCCGGAATACCAGTTTTGAACCGTAGAGTATTTGATTTCGGCATTATCTAGAGCGACTAACTCTACAACTGCGGCGTGAAGTTGGTTTTCGTCTCTTTGAGGTGCCGTGCATCCTTCAAGGTAATTCACAAAACTTGATTCCTCTGCAATCAAAAGTGTTCTTTCGAACTGACCAGTCTCTTCAGCGTTAATTCTAAAGTAGGTCGATAGATCCACGGGGCATTTAACCCCTTTCGGAATATAGCAAAATGATCCTTCTGTAAAAACTGCTGAATTTAAAGCGGCATAAAAATTATCTGCTGGTGGAATTATTTTACCTAAATATTTTTTCACCAGATCAGGATGAGTTTTAACGGCTTCACTGATAGAGCAAAAAATAACACCGTGCTCATCTAAAAGATCATGGTTTAATGTACCAACAGAAACACTATCGAAAACAATATCCATCGCCACACCGGTTAATCTTTTTTGCTCTGACATCGGAATGCCCAGCTTTTCAAAAGTTTTAATAAGTTCAGGGTCTACTTCACTTAAATCATTCAGCTTCTTTTTATTGGCAGACGATTTTGGAGCCGAGTAATATGAAATATCTTGAAAATCAATTTTAGGATAACTGACCTGAGCCCACTCAGGCTCTTTCATGGTCTTCCACAATTCAAAGGCTTTAAGTCTAAAGTCTAGCAGCCAAGAGGGTTCGTCTTTTTTAGCTGAAATAAATCTAATGATGGATTCATTTAATCCCTTTGGGGCCGTATCAGTTTCAATATCTGTGATAAAGCCATATTTATAACTTCGTTCTTTGAGCTGTGAATCCATGCCTATCTATGTCTCTTTAATAGGCCTGTTTGTCAAAATCTAGCCTTAGATGAGAGGCTTTCAAAGCCCAATATTTTTCTTTATTACAATACTTGAAATTTACCCCCAAACAACACTATATGAGTTCTATGACATGGCTTAAGACTTTAAGACAAATTGCTATTTTATTCTTCGTTGTTATGATGGTGGTCCTCATTATTTATAATGGATTAAGTCTATTGGGTAAGGCTCAAGTTTTTCATAGACTAGATCATCCAGTATTAAAAAAAATAAGCAGTTCTATATATTTAAGTCGAATTAATCAGTTATACAGTTTTGATAATTTGGACAACAAAGACCTTCCCAGCGAAATCAAAACCATGATTTATATTCAAATTAAAAAGCGAGATCCAGAAATTCAAATCCAAAAAAAAGGCTGCCTATTCCTAGACTTTTTAGATTCGATCGAAGACTTAGACTGGCTGAATAAAACACTTAAAAATCTATCTCAAAAAGATTGTGTTTTTGTAAACAGCCCTGATCTTCGAATGAAGGCCTTCTTCGCTGAGCAAAAGCCACGCTGGTTTTATAATCAAACTGAAGTGGATTTACAAAAAAGTCAGTTTTTAGCTTCCATCGGATTAGAAAGTCTGGCCCCACTTAAAGGGGACTTTGTGGTTTTTAATAAACCCCGTGCAGACATCTTAGATCGTCTTTTTAATGAAGTTCAAAAACGACAAATGGTCACCTTCTTTTTTAATTAAAATCTTTTAATCAGATTTTTAACTTCTCTCGACTTGTCGAATTTTGATTTCATTGGCAACATTTATGAATTGTTCTTCTTCAAAGAGGTGATTCCAAATGATATCTATAATTTTAAATCTTTTTATATCTACGGCCTACGCGGCAGAAGCTGAAGTGAACATGAGTGCTTGGCACGCTATTATGTCAGCGGGCCTTATTGTTAAAGCTACATTATTAATCCTTCTAGGAATGTCTGTTTTTTCTTGGATGATTATTTTTTCTAAAAGGGCCAAACTTAATAAAATTATAAGACAAAATAAACTTTTTATTAAAAAATTCTGGAAATGCACATCACTTGAAGAGGTTTTTGAAGATAAAGAAATGTATGACTCGTCCACTTTGTTTTCGCTTTTTTCAGAAGGCTACAAAGATTTAAAAGACATCTCTAAGATGGACACTAAAAATTCCATGATTCAACCGTCAATGATGTTGCAAAGATCTTTGCTCCAAAAAGTTGAAAATCAAATCAACCAATTAGAAAGTCATCTGACATTTCTTGCGACGACTGGAAGTTCAGGACCCTTTATTGGTTTGTTTGGAACGGTATGGGGAATCATGGGCGCGTTTCAAAAAATCGGACAAATGAAAACTGCATCTTTGGCTGTTGTTGCCCCTGGGATTTCCGAAGCTTTGATTGCCACAGCCGTGGGACTTGCAGCCGCAATTCCAGCTTCAATTGCCTACAATCATTTTATGAACAAAATTAGAAAAGAAGAAGTTGAACTTCATCACTTTGCTAATGAATTTTTAACCATTGCAGAAAAAAACTTAGCTCAATAATTTTTTTTTAAAAGGACTTTAAGTATGGGAATGAGCGGGCCAAGCCACGGACCAAGAAAAGCGATGAGCGAAATCAACGTGACTCCACTTGTCGACGTGATGTTGGTGTTACTTATCATCTTTATGGTCACGGCTCCAATGATGAAGCAGGGCTTAAATGTGGATCTTCCTGAAACCAAAGGGACCGGTGCCAAAACGGCAAATGAAGATCCCTTAGTCGTCACTATCAAAAAAAATAACACCGTCTTTATAGGTAAAACCCAAGTCCCTGTGGATTTATTATCAGATAAAATCAAAAGTTTAGTTTTGGATGCAAAAGATAAACAAATTTATTTAGAAGCTGATAAAAAAGTAACCTACGATCTTGTGGCTAAGGTTATGGGAGAAATCCAAAACGCTGGTGTCTTTAAAATTTCTCTAGTCACTGTGCCCATGGAAAATTAACTCAAAATGTTTTTTATACCGCCAGAGCTAAAACCTTATTTCAAAATCTCTTTAGGTTTTCACCTAGCTTTATTTTTATTTTTTGGCGTAAAGGTTTTAATTTTTCCAGATGTATCGGATATTCAAGATGGCACAATCAAAGTAGACATGGTGGCTCTACCCAACAAAGAAGATAATAAGAAAGTAACTCAAGCTGAAGTACCAAAAAAAACCGAAGAAAAAAAAGTTGAGCCTAAGAAAATTGAAACCAAACCTGAAATAAAACCTGTAGCTAAAAAAAATCCAGTACCAGAAAAAAAACCACTTAAAGAAAATAAGGTTGATGAATCCGATGCTTTTCAAAAACTACAAGAACTTCAGGCTTTAAAAAAACTTTCCGAAGTCCAAGATGTCACACCGACAGAGGTCGCTAAAGTTGAATCCACTGATGATTCTTCTACCATTAAAGGCAATCGTTTGGCCGTCGGTGACAGCATCACAGGTATTACCAGAATTCAATACGATAACTATAAAAAAGTTATTCATGATGCAATAAAAAATAAATGGAATTTACCATCGTGGATCCAAGGCCGAGATCTGTTTGCAGAAGCCCTTGTTAAAATCAGTGACACTGGTTACGTGACCGAAAAAGTATTAACCACCCCAAGTGGTGATCCAACTTATGATCAACTTGTTTTAAGAGCGATTAGTGAAGCTTCACCGTTCCCACCACCTCCTGACAAATATGTAAATATTGTCGGAATCAAAGGTGTTGTGCTAAGATTTCCGTAATATATTTAATCATTAAACTTTTAAGGATGTAGTTATATGAATAAAATAGATCTAAAAACTTTATTTTTCGGATTGATGTTTAACTCTTGCTTTAGCTTAGTTTCGTTAAATATTTTAATTCCAGAGACATCCAGTGCGGAAGAATCCATTTACATCAATGTTGGTGATGCCGAAGTCAAAAGAAGTCTTTTGGCTTTTCCACCCTTAAAAATGTCTTCAGATAGCAAAGATTATCTTCAAGCCAAAAATATTCTTGAAGCAGCAATTGAAAAAAATCTTAATTTTACAAATTATTTTAAATTTATTCCTGCCAGTAGTTTTCTAGAAGATACAAAAAAGGTTTCACATCTTCCTAAATCTGAACAGGTTTCAAATGGTTTTGATTTTCAAAAATGGAAAGATTCTGGAGCTGAGTTTTTAATTCAAGGTATGGTCAGACGTACAGGTCGAGGGGCGACGACTGAATTCTATCTTTATTATATTCCACAAGAGCGTTTAGTCTTTAACAAAGCTTATACAAATAATGCGAACTCATTCTTAGAAATGGCTAATGATTTTTCGAATGATGTCATGTTAAAACTTACAGGCAAAGCTTCAATATTTAAAACAAAATTAGTCATGACTTCGGACCGAAATAATATTGGATTTAAAGAGGTCTTTGTAGCAAATTGGGATGGCTCTGACTTTAAACAAATCATAGATCATAATTCTATTTCTATGTCCCCAACATGGTCCCCAGGAGGCAACCAAATTGCCTACTCTGCCTTTACAATTGATCCAAGAAAAGGAACTCGAAATGCAAACATGTACATTTATGATTTTAGATCTAACAAAAAAAGTTTAATTTCTTCAAGACATGGTATCAACAGCGGGGCAGGATTTTTCCCTGATGGTAAGTTTTTACTTATGACCTTATCAGCAACTGGTACACCAGATATTTATAAAATTAGTTTAGATGGAAAAACTCAAGGACGTATTACTAGCGGACCATTTGGAGCCATGAACGTAGAGCCATCAATTGCACCTGATGGTAAAAACATTGCATTTTCGTCTGATAGAAGTGGAAAACCCATGATTTACTCTATGAGCATTGATCCTGTTATGCCGGCTAAAAGAATCACCATTGCTGGAAGATATAATGCAGCTCCGGTCTGGTCGCCAGATGGTAAAAAAATTGTTTTTGCAGGCTGGGACGACGATCACTTTGACGTTTTTGTTATGAATGCTGACGGCACAAATATGTCTCGCTTAACGCAAAAGAGAAAACCTAACGGCAAATGGGCTTCAAACGAGTATCCCAGTTTTTCACCCGATGGAAGATACGTGGTCTTCGCAAGTAACCGTAGTGGAAAAAATCAAATCTATATAACCGACATTAAAGGATCTTTTACAGTGCCCGTTACGAATGATAAGTTTAATTACTATCAACCGAAATGGTCTCCTTTTCTTAAATAGTAAAGTGACGAAATAACTGTCATGGCCATAACAACGAATAGACTTACTCAGATTCCTACCTTAGATAGCTATTCTCAAACTGAAATTGATGGTTTTTTAAAATTTTCATCAATTTCAAGCCTTTATTTTAATTTAATGAAAAATCCAGATATCGATTCTATTTATAAATTTCGTCACCAAGCCTGGCTCGAAACTGCACTATCTAATTTTCATAATAAATTGAATCAACAAGACAGATCCAGGCACTGGTCCAATTCAATGGACCGAATCGTAAAGCAAGTTTTCGATTTATATTTTAATATTGATGATAAAATTATAGTCTTAGCTCTTGGAAAGTTTGGCTCTCAAGTATTAAATTTGAGTTCAGACATTGATATAATTTTAATTTCTGACCAATCCGTTAATCCAGAACTATTAAAAAAAGCTAGATCTTTTCTTCAACATTTAAATGCTAAGACTGAATTTGGATTTTTAACACGAGTAGATCTAAATCTTAAACCCTCAAGCCAACCAGGCCCTGTTATTAATTCTGAACAGCTAACAAACTACCTTTGGCAAAGTAGCGAGATGTGGGAAAGATTAGTCTACACAAGAGCACGTATCATATGTGGCAAACTTGATGATCAAAGTCTTTTAACTGAAGAAATTCGAAAATTTTGCTATAGAAAGTATATTCGTTTAGATCTTGTTGAAAATTTATCCGAGCTAATAATTAAAATTCTTAAAAATAATTTTGATCCTCAAAATATTAAACTTTGCCCCGGTGGTATTCGTTCAGTGGAACTATTGCTGTCTGCCATTCAGCTTTTATATGGCGGAAGGTTGACTGAAATACAAGCGGCCAACACTTACGATATAATTAATAAATTAAACTTGATTCAAGTTTTCAGTCCTGAGCAAATTATTAAATTGAGAGACAATTACAATACGCTAAGGACTGAAGAAGACCGAATACAAATGCAAATGGATGAACAAAAACACACAACTCAAAATTTAGATCAGGTTGAGACACTTTTAATCGAAAACTATAATATTATTGAAATTTTTCTTAAAAAAATTTTTAAGAAAAAAGATGTCGAATCTTCTGTTATTTTGTCTAAATTAAATGAAATGTCAAAAAAACATCCTCACTTGTTAGATTTTGTTAAATTTTTAAATAAGCATCCATCTTATATCTCATTATTTGAAACTCATCCTAAATCATATGAAAATTTATTAAAAGCGCTTACCTATTCGCCCCAAGTCAGCAAATTGATTTTACTTAGACCAGATTTATTAGATATGTTTCTAATAAAAAAAGAATCTATATCTGAAAATGACAATGATGAAGATTTTTTAATTTCATTAAGTGATTTTAAATCTATCAGCCAAATCACGGCTATTGGTGAATTCTTAACGCATTTTGATCATATAAAACTATTAGCCAAAAGTTCTAAGACAGCTGATTTGTGTGTAGCACATATTTTAAAGCGTGTATTTGGCAATAGGTCTTTAGATATACTTAAATTAGGTAAGTGGGCGTCGTCTGAATTAGGTGTTATTTCAGATCTAGACTTTGTGTTTATAAATTCTGGCGTTGATGATTTAAGTAAGCTTTCTAGAAAATTTATTAATTATTTAACTCATGGTACATTCCATGGTCCTTTCTATAACATTGATCTAAGGTTAAGACCTTCTGGTCATGCAGGCCCAATTGTTAGCTCTCAAGAAAAACTTAAACTCTACCTAGAAACATCGGCTTCCATTTGGCAGCGACAGGCCTACTTAAGAAACCAACTTTTAATTGGGCAGAAAAGTATAGACTATCAAATCTCTAAATTAAGTGTGGATGAAAAAATTGAAATCATGGATATAAGACAAAAGCGTTTTTTAAAAACAGATTCAGATCAAATTCATTTAAAAGAAGGTTTCGGAGGCTTAGTTGATTTAGAGTTTTTAGTACAATGTTTATTTTTAAATATTAGTTTAAAACCTATGGGACTTACTTTTTCTGAAATGGTGAAAGAATTAGTTTTAATGTCGGTTTTGAATGAGCAGCAATCTAGTCAACTTATAAATCAATATAATTTACTTAGGACATTTGAACAGCTGAGTAAAATCATTTTTAAAACTAATATTGTAACTATTGATAGCTTTCAAAAGTTAATAGCTATTCCTAATTTTATGGAGAGTTTAAAAATTCAAATATCTTCATTTGAAGATTTAATTACTCTATTTAAATCTAATTGCAGCTTGATCGATCTCTTACACCCATTTAAAGTGGACTAAACATTATAATTTAAAGGATAACCGCCAATGACATATTCAAAAATTTTATATTCAGGTCTTTTACTACTCCTTACTAATTGCTCTTTATTAAACATAACCTCTTGTTCATCGAACAAGGATAATGTAACTGTTAAAGATCCAGTGGCAGTCACAGATTCAGCTAAAACTGATGAGTCTGAGCAGATGGCTGACACTAAGGGTGACGAGATTTCCAAACCAGGAGCAAAAAAAATGTACGCTATATTTCATACGAATAAAGGTAAATTTAAAGCGCTATTACACGATAAAATGGCCCCAAAGACTGTTGCCAATTTTGTTGGTTTAGCTGAAGGAACCAAAGAATTCACTGATCCTAAAACTGGCGCAAAAGTAAAACGCCCGTACTATGATGGTCTTACTTTCCATAGAATTATTGATAATTTTATGGTTCAAGGCGGCGATCCTGTGGGTAACGGTTCAGGTGGACCAGGTTATAAATTTGATGACGAATTTCATCCAGAATTAATGCACGATAAAAAAGGTATTTTATCCATGGCCAATGCTGGACCAAATACCAATGGAAGTCAGTTTTTTATAACTGTAGCTGTGGCTCCTCATTTAGATGCCCAAAGATCTATGAAACGTGGGTATTCTATTTTTGGACAGATAGTTGAAGGTTATGACATCGTTGAAACTATTAGTTTAGTAGACACCGATGGTAACGATAAGCCACTTCAACCTGTAATTATCAATAAACTTGAAATCATTAAAGAATAAATGAATACACTAGTCACAGGAGCCAGCGGATTTATCGGCTCCTGGCTTGTTAGAAAACTTCTTCATGAGGGCCACAAAGTTCGTGTCCTTTGTCGACCCACCAGTCAGTTTCCCCTAATATCAGACCTAGAATTTGAAAAAGCGTTTGGCGATATAACTGATCTTCAAAGTTTAAAGCCGGCCTTAAATCAAATCGACACTGTATTTCATCTAGCAGGATGTATTGGATATAAAAGGTCTGACCATGCGTTGATGGAACAAGTGAATGTCGTTGGAACACAAAATATCTATAAGCTAAGTTTAGAAAACAGAGTTAAAAATTTTATTTACTTAAGTTCAGTCACGGCTATTGGTGCTAGCCTTAGTCCATTTCAAATTATGGATGAGAATTCAGAATTTAACTTAAGCGAGTTCAGTTTTGGCTATGCAGAGTCTAAAAGAAAAGGGGAAAAAATAGTTTTAAGTGGAAATTCATCCATGAAGTGTGTGGCACTTAATCCTTCAACCGTCTATGGTCCGGGAGATATGCTTAAGTCCAGTCGAAAAAATCAGTTGAAAGCTATGAAAGGCAAGCTTTTGTTTTACCCTTACGGCGGAGTGAGTGTCGTAGGGATACATAATGTGGTGGATGCGATTTATAAAAGCGTTGAGCTAGGTGAACATGGTCAAAGGTACATCTTGAGCGGAGATAATTTATACATTAAAGACTTGATGGATAAAATCTGTAAAGCCTCTGGATCAAAGCCCCCTAAGTATCAAATCCCTACTTTTTTATTAAATACATTAGGCTATATTGGCGATCACTTTACCAATGGAAAGCCAATAGACTCTGAAACCGCGAATGTGATTCAGCTTTTTCATTGGTATAAAAATAAAAAAGCAGTTCAAAAACTCGAATTTAAACCTTCGCCTAGCGATGAAGTGATTCAATCTAGCGTAGAATGGGCTAAGAAGTTTATATTAAATAAATAGGTATTTAATATTTCAGATTGGATTGAATATATAATTTTATGTCTAAGAGTCCCATTAATCCCAAATCTGAAAAAAATAAAACCGAAAAAGAGTTCAAGCTTTTTAAACCAGAAGACGGCTCTTTAGAAAGTAATATCGATCAAGAGAACAAACAATATGAATCCGACGGTGATGATGGTCCCGGACATAATGTTCGCGATGATAGTAATCATGAGGTTGATCCTAGAGAGGGTAATAAAATTAAACGTAAGAAAAAAAACAGACACAAAATTTTTAATCTTAGAAATCTATTTTTAGTTTTAGGTTTTATATTATTTATTTACTTTTCAATCAGAATTGCAGTTAGACCAAGCTTGTCCCAGTACCCGAAGCTAGACTCTTGCTTTATAACTTCAGTTTTTGAAATCAACTTATGTCCTAGTAATCCCCAGTATGTTCGAGTCAATCAGGTTTCAAAGACACTAATCCATAGTATTTTAATCAGCGAAGATGACAGTTTCTATATACATCAAGGAATTGATTGGAACGAATTTCAAAAAAGCTTTATTCAAAATCTTAAGTTAGGTCGCTTCGCCAGAGGTGGTTCCACTGTCACACAACAATTAGTTAAAAATATTTATTTGTCCCAAGACAAATCTTTGTTACGAAAATTTAAAGAAATTTTAATAGCCCAACAGATGGAAGAAAAATATTCAAAATCTATTATTCTAGAAAAATACTTAAATGTAATTGAACTGGGCTATCAAGTTTACGGGGTAAAATCGGCATCATGGTTTTATTTTAATAAGGGTCCTGGTCAATTAAATATTTTAGAATCCTTGTATTTAACGATGCTACTGCCTAATCCAAAGTTATACTCTTCAAATTTTAAGCAGGGCAAACTGACAGCGTTTCAAGCAGACAGGATTAAAAAATTACTTGGTAGACTTTTAAGACGAAAGCGCATTTCGTATGAATTGTATAATTCAGCTAAATCTAAAATTAATTTATTTCCTTGGAATAATATTAACCTAAATGAATCTCAAAAAATTGAAGATAATGACTTAGATTTTATTCATGATAAACGTATTTACTTAGATACTACGACCAAAGTTGATTCTAAAAAATCAGATTTAATACCAGATTTTACAGAAACCACACGATCTGAATTCTCAGATGAAAATTCAGAAACAAAAATAAAAACCAATGATAAGCCGTCAAGTGAGGGTTTAAATCAAAATGGTAGTGATTCAGATTCAAAATTCCTAGACGTTGAAAAAATTAAAGATGAGTTACAAGATACAACTTCTGAAAGCAATGAAACCACACCCGAGCCTTTGGACTCCGCGCCCACAGAGCCTGAGGGTGACCCAGATGAAATATTATAACTAATATTTACCCATGACCGCCCATCAAAAAAGCCTCATCACTGGTGTCTTTTTGATGGATGCCCTGAAAACTTAAGAAGTATTTTTTAGCAAATTCATAAATTTCATATTTGTCTTTAAACTGAAAGACTTCTTTTCTAAACTGGGATGAATCAGGATATCCGGCTGAAAACCAAGTTGAAAATTTCTTCACCTGAAGACCAATGATACGTTCATCAGAGAGCTCGTTTAATTTCTCAAATAAAATCCTAAGGACTTTGCTGTGATCTTTAATTATATGTTCACTTTTATTTAGTTTTAAATTTAAGGACTCTTGAAATATCCATGGGTTTTTTAAACACCCTCGCCCAATCATGACGGCGTCGCACCCAGATTCATTTAATCGTTGCATCGCCATTTCTGGAGATACTATATCGCCATTTCCAATAATAGGAACTTTACTTTTTTGCTTTACTTCTTTGATGTAATCCCAATCCGCAAGTCCTGAATACCCTTTGGATCTAGTACGTCCATGTATTGCAACCCAAGTCACACCCTCGTCATACGCAATTTGACATACTTCATCGGCATTTCTATGTCCCTCATCCCACCCAGTTCTGATTTTTATAGTGAGTGGAATTTGGATTTGTTTTTTAGCGGCTTGAATCACTTTTCTCAACTGAACTAAATCTTTAAGAAGTGCAGATCCCGCCCCTTTTTTAACAACCTTGGGGACTGGACAGCCAAAATTTAGATCAACAAAGTCGGCCCCCATGTCCTGGCAAATTAAAGCCGCATCAGAAAGATGGTCTAAGTCTTCGCCAAAAATTTGAATTCCAATAGGCCTTTGATCTTCAGTGAATCGCATTAACATTTTTGTTTTTTCAGACGAGTACTTTAAGCCATTGGCTGACACCAATTCAGTCACCACGACACTTGAACCCATCGACTTCATAAAAGATCTAAACGCACAATCCGTAATACCCGCCATAGGGGCCATGACAAACGGATTTTGCTTTAAAGTGTTTAGTAATTCTGTTTGATTCATCAAACTTAGTCTTATTTAGGTCTAGAGCTTAATTCAATATAATTTTAATAAATTGAACCGAATATCGTAGGTCTATTCGGATAACGGCTGTAAAGTGCAAAGATGGATTTAATAAATTAAATCCATCTTTTGGGACTATTAAAAAATAAAAAAGACCTATAGCAGGGAGAAATCCAATAATTTATTGAGCTGGATTTAAAACTACACCTTCAAATAACTTCTCATTACTTATATTATTTCTGATCATATATACAAACGGACCATTGATTTTCATTATAATAGGGGTACTTGCACTGACAATAACGGCACCACCGACGGATACGGCAGCCGCTTCTGCGCCCTCTTCGTTCACAATAATTTTGGCTTTTTGTAATATTTTAGAAATTTGAATATCGTCATTCGACATGTTGGCTAATGCACCAGATTTTAATAAATTAGAAAGCCCTATAGCACTTAGTTTTTTTTCAATGTTTTGAATTTCGCTTTCAATAGTAAATTTCGGCAAGTATAAATAAAGATCACCATCATATTCGCTTTCTGCAAGTTCTTTTGTTGCTTTAGAATTAACAATGTAATCTTTAAATATTTTTTTTATATTTTTACCAGATTTATATGAAAATTCAGGTTCTTCAATTTCAACACCCTTAAGTTTAGCAGCCATTGCAATCACCATTGTGTACTTTTCACCTAAGAATGGTAATTCAACAGTCACAACCTTATCTCTTTCGTTATATGCAAAATTATAACTTTCACCACTAGCCATGGTGTCCACTAAACCTGCACCGTAAAAGTCCTTAGGTTCGGTGTAAGCTTCATCGAATTTATTTTTCCATTCACCTTTAAAATAAACGGCGTTTGCTAAAATCGTAATTAAATCTGGGGTCACAAAATTTTGATCGATAACCTTGGTGATTAAATTGTTAGTTACACCGGCGGCCCAAGAGTTCACACTGTCAACAACTTCACCCTTGTTCATTACATCCATTGTTGAAGGCACAATAGAAAAGTTTTTTGATACACCTTCAATATAACTAGGAAGAAGGCTATAATTTTGATCCACCCAAATGTTATAATCAACTAATACACTTACACTTGGCGATGACTCATTTAAGGAAGCCATTTTTTTAGCTTGATTAACCAAAGAAGTTCCATTCCAGTAAGAAACCAATTCATTTTGTAGAGGTTCTGTTAAACCGAAACTTATTAAAGATAATAATCCATCAATCGATGTATTAGAAAAAACATAGTTCTTATTTTCGCGTAATTGCTCTATAAGAACAACTTCGCTAAGTGTTTTGGCATGTGCAATAGGTCCAAAAAATAATAGAGTGGCTAAAAATTTTAATAACATAATGATCTCCTGTAAGGTTTATTTGTTTACAGATGATGATTTAACAATATGCTTGCTTTAAATGCAGTGAGGTCTGGTTAGTTTGTAATAGTTCTATGAATTTGGTGATGGTGGCTCAGGACGGAATTGAACCGCCGACACAAGGATTTTCAGTCCTCTGCTCTACCAACTGAGCTACTGAGCCATCAAAATGATGTGTTAATTGGATGAAACTAATAGTCTAAGAATTAATTGTCAAAGCGAAAAGCTTGATCCAAATCTGCTAGCAGATCTTCACAATCTTCGATCCCAACACTTAAGCGTATTAAAGTATCATCAATACCTAATTCTCGACGGCGCTCCACAGGAACAGACGCGTGGGTCATGATTCCAGGATGTTCGACTAATGACTCAACGCCCCCCAAACTTTCAGCCAAAGTGAAGACTTTTACATTTTCTAAAAAGGTGCGAGCTTCCGCCAATCCACCTTTAATGTAAAACGTAATCATGCCTCCGAAACCTTTCATTTGGGATTGTGCCAAATTGAACTGCGGATGACTTTTTAATCCAGGGTAAACAACTTTAGATACTTTGGGGTGATCACTTAAAAATTTAGCCACTTTCATCGCATTTATTTCATGTTGCTTCATTCGAATAGCTAAAGTTTTTAAACTTCGAAGAGCAAGATAAGAGTCAAACGGAGACGACACTGCCCCAATAGAATTTACTAAAAACTGTAATTTTTCAGCTAGATCAGGTCTGTTAGTTAAAATAGCACCACCTAAAACATCACTATGACCACCAATATATTTAGTTGTTGAATGCACGACTAAATCCGCTCCTAGGTCCGCTGGAGTTTGGAAGTAAGGACTCATGAACGTATTATCCACAGCTAAAAGTAGGCCTTTAGCTTTTGCAAGTTCCGCAATTTTTTTAATATCAAAAATTTTTAATGTTGGGTTTGTCGGTGTTTCAAGCCAAATCATTTTGGTTGTTGGCTTAATAGACTTTTCTATACTTTCCATTTTTGTGAAGTCCACATAGGAAAAAGAAAGCCCATGTTGAGTCATCACTTTATCGAATAATCTAAACGTCCCTCCGTACATATCGTCACCAGCTAAAACATGCTCACCCGCTTTTAGTAAATGAAGCACAATATTAGTCGCCGAACATCCAGAAGCTAGTGCAAAACCATATTTTACATTTTCTAAACTAGCTAAGCAGTCCTCGAAGGCTTTTCTGGTAGGATTAGCAGTTCGACTGTATTCGTAACCTTTATGAACACCCGGCGAACTTTGCGCGTAAGTTGTGGTTAAGTAAACAGGCGTCATCACCGCACCTGTTGTGGGATCTGGGTCTTGGCCCACGTGAATAGCTCGGGTTGAAAATCCACAGTCTTTAAAATTCATATGTACCTCTATTTACGCTAAAGTGTATTTTTTCTCGAAAGGTCTTTCGTCTTTAATATTTAAATTTAATTTTTCATTCAACCAATTTACATCAAAAGCTTTACTTAAATATTTACTGCCATTGTCTGGAAGCATAATTAGAATCTGACTTGGTTTTTCTAATTTTTCTGAAAATTTAATAGCGCCCACAACAGCAGAAGCTGCAGAAGGTCCAACGAGTAAGCCTTCTTCTCGAGCCATCTCACGGCACTTAATAAAACTTTCTGTGTCGTTAACTTTAATAAAATCATCAATGACATTAAAATTTAAACATTCAGGGACCATGTCTTCACCAATTCCCTCAACCAAATAACTACCTGCCGGATCGCGGACTTCTTTATAATGAAAAAGGTCATAAAGAATGGAGCCAATGGGATCATTCACCACTATTTTAATGTCTTTATTTTTTTCTTTTAAATACTTTCCAATACCAGATATAGTTCCGCCCGTTCCAACCCCTGCAACAAAAGCGTCAATGTCTCCGTCCATTTGTCGCCAAATTTCTGGGCCAGTTTTTTCATAATGAAGATTTACGTTATCTAAGTTGTCATATTGATTTGTAAAAAAAGCGCCAGGCGTATCTTTAGCAATTTGTCTGGCCACAGAGTAATGACTTCTTGGATCAGTGGGCTCAACACCTGTCGGTGTGATAACGACTTCCGCCCCATAAGCACGAAGTGTCGCCCGTTTTTCTTCACTGATTTTTGCTGGCATAGTAAATACAGCCTTATAGCCTTTAATTGCAGCCACCATCGCAAGTCCAACGCCCGTGTTTCCAGATGTGGCTTCGACGATCATTCCACCTGGCTTTAAGTGACCTCTTTTTTCAGCTCCTTCAACAATAGCTAAAGCAATTCTGTCCTTAACACTTAGGCCGGGATTAAAGTATTCAAGCTTGCCCCAAAAACTATGTTTTGTATTTTTAGGTACGCATCTTTTTAATGGAACAATCGGGGTGTTTCCAATCGTCGAAAGCAGATCTTTAAATTTACCAGTATTCATACTTGATTCTCCAGAGGTAACTCACCCAATTTTTCTAACATCAGCATCCATCTTACTTTCGGATCACTAGAGTATTTAAAACCAAACTCTTTCATTTGAAATTTAATCTGAACTTCACTGAGCTTGTTTTTCAAAAGATCTTCAATAAAATTTTTAAGTTTCAGATCTTTATTCATTGGCTGCTATTGTGTCCCTTAACAATATTTTAGACAAGAGTGTGGAGCAGGAAAAGCGCCATAGTCTTGTTGGCCCGTTATTTAAGCTAAGTCCAATTCAGAATACTTTAAAAATAAATATCTATTATATCTGATTCCTCTACACGTCAGCGGTCGCGCAGGGCGTATCTTGTTTAGCGGCACGAAGTGACGCTAAATGGGAGACGAGCCTGCGGCCGTTAGCGGGTGTAGAGAAATCAGATATAATAGATATTTATTTTTAAAGTATTCTGAATTGGACTTAGCTTAAATAATACAGCATAAAAATTGAAAGTGGGATTAAGTAGAATGAGAAGCAATATAGCTTTCCACGTCGTAAGATAAAAATAAGGCTCCAAATTCCTACGAAACCAAAAATGAATGACGTTAAAAAGAGAGTGATCATTGATCCAGGACTTTCAATTTCAGAGATATACCTTAACTCTAAAATTGCGGTGACTACTATCGCTGGAATAGAAATCAAGAAGCTAAAAAAAGCCGCATTTTGTTTTTTTAAGCCTACAAATAATCCTGTAGTAATAGTTATTCCAGTGCGACTAATTCCGGGAAAAATGGCAATTGCTTGGCTTAACCCTATTAACAAAGCTTGGGAGTAGGTGATTTGATGAGAAATATACTCCGTATTTGTACTCATTGAATTGTATTCTGTTGATTTTAATTTCGACAAAAGCAGAATCATCGAAGTGAATAAGAAAAATAGACCCAGCCATTTATAGGATTGATAAAAAGCGTCAATACTTTCTCTGAAAAAAATTCCCATAATTATTGCTGGAATTGTGGCCACTATAACTAAACTGATAAGCCGAATTGTGGGGTTAACCAATAAAGAAGTGCGCGATTTAAAAAGATCTTTAAAAATTTTTGTAAACTCTGGCTGATAAAAAAATATGATAGCAAATAGAGTCCCTAAATGGGCAACAAGCGTGATTGAAATGGTATCAGAATTTAAACCAAATAATTTTTGAAATAAGGCCAAGTGACCTGAACTAGAGACAGGCAGAAACTCTGCTAATCCTTGGACTATTCCTATTATAACTGCTTCTATATAGTTCATTATTTAAAGATGACTCATCTAACCAATGAGATCAACCGAGAGTGAACTAAAGTGCGTCAATGATTATGTTTTTTGAGAGATCTGTTTTGTCAGAGATCGACACCAAAATCTCCCCTTCTGGGGTTCGAAACTTTAATTTTTTTAAACCATAAATCTGATCTGCAAAATAGATCTGATCTGTCGGTAAGGAAATCCATTCTTTTTGATTCCAGAACTCATAGGCCTTTAACGATCTAAGCTTTAATTTGTAAACTTGAGGTAATGCCGGTTTTAAATAAAATCCAAAAATACACATCAATATAAGATGATGAAATAGAAACTTAAATTTTGGATTAAAGCTAAAAATATGTTTGAAATTAAATTTAGAGTTTTCATATTTAATGTTTGAAGACCCCAACTCTAAAGTTGTTTCAGCGGATAAATCAGAATTATTGGTATTTTTAACTAAACTTCTAACTAATGAGGAAAGATTCAGTTTTTCTTCATTTTCAACAAGCCCTAAATAAGGCTCAAAAACTCTATTGCCTGGATCTAACTTCAAAAGTTTTTTTTGTTCCAATCCCATTTTTAAAAGAATCACACCCAAACTATACAAATCGGATTGAAAACTCGGCCGCGCTCCAGACAAGACCTCCGGTGAGGTAAATTCAGGTGTCGCGAAAATTTCCCCCACATCATCAAAAGAAATATCAACCAATTTAATTTCTCCCGATATAGAGATCATAATATTACTAGGCTTTAAATCCGCGTGGGAGATACCTTTTAATCTAAGTTCGTTCAATCCAAGAAAAATCTGGTTAACTATATGTTTTCTGGATTTTAAACTTAAAGATTTAACTTTAGATTCTATCGCGCCTAAATCCTGACCATGAACGTACTCCGTCACTAGAAAAAATTTTCCCTGAAATTCGCCCCAATCCTTAACACCAATTATGTTTGGATGATTTATTTTTGATAGATTTTTCAACTCATTTTGGAACTTTTTTCTAAATTTATTAGATTTAAAGATCTTAATCGCCACAACCTGAGTGAACTCTGTGCTTTGTTCAATCCTTAATCCCTTGTAAACTTCACTACTTAAACCACGGCCGATGATTTCTAAGAGTTCAAAATCTTTCGTAAGTGCTATCATTTGGTTCATAACACTAATGACTGTTCAAGAACCTTACCAAGTCTTCAGACTCTTTATCTTCATCAAACGTTTTAATTTTATTAACCTTCATTTTACTCATAATTATATAATTGCACTTCGGGTAATAAACCAAAAAGTTCTCATAATAAGAATAACTTAAAGAAGCTTCTTCAGATAAAAGGTCCACACATAAGTTTTCAATTTTAATATGTAAAAGCTTATTTTCCTTTTTCAAAGCTAATATTCCTAAAAGTAAACATGATCCACCAAACAGTCTGGAATCTACTTCTGAATGACAATTTTTAACTAATTCTAAAGAATTGGATTCGTCCTGACTTAAACCCGGGGTTGAAATTAGAATTAAAACTAAAAATGTAAGTCCTTTTACAATACCACTCATGTTTTAACTCCTGGGGTCCAGCCCATTAAAAAAAGCTTAAAAAATCAACCACAAATGGGCCCAAAAAAAGAATCGAAAGTGCTGGAAAGTAAAAAAGCACTAAGGGCAGAAATAATTTTAAGGGTAAAGTTCTATGATAAGTTTCGATCTCCAAAGAGTTCGAAATCTTAACTTCATTATGAAAATCCACTAATGTCTGTTGTATCGGATATCCTTGTATTCCCATCTCTAGAATCATAAATAAAATCTTATTTTCAGACTTTATTAACTTCAAACACACTTTAGTGGCGGATTCTCCATGCTGAACAGATCTTAAAAAGTAATCGGCAAACTTCGAGATTTGACTTTGATTATCTTGAATCGACATTTCAATCGACCTTGTCACACTCCGCCCCATGCTCATGTGTGAAGTTAAAGAATCTATAAATTTTAAAGTCTCAAACAGCATTTCATCTGCATTTCCAAGATTTAAGCCACGACATAAGACTAAATAGAAACATTAGAAAGTTTAATCGTCCGAATTTAAACCCGGTTTAGTCGCAAATGGCTGACGCACTTTAAACCACGGTTTTCACTTTAGTGATGAAATATGATGAAAAAAGTCCCATTACAAAAAAAATGAAACTTAAATATTCAAGCGACGGATAAGACGGGCGAAAATTAAAATGCCAGATAAGTAAAATCATGTAGATCAAACAAAAAATTAGGATTTGCACTCTGAAAGGAGCTTTCAAGGCTTTTTCTTTTCTTTGAATTTCTAATTCTTCCTGGATTTGATGTTTTAACTTTATAATTTTATCTTTTTGATAAGCAGAAGAATCAGCAATAATGAAAATTTTTTTATAGAAATCTTGCTGAGATTTGAAAAAAAATCCTGAATTTTGATTTTTTAAAAAGAAAATTCGATGATACATGCGCTGATAATATGATTTAAATGCTGGATTTTGATATGTGATTGCAGTTTCGAAGGCTGATGACATGGATTTACCTGTACTCATAGTCAGGTTGATGAAATTTAAAAATGCAGGTGATGAATCCATGATTAAATTTATTTTTCTTTGTGAAATAACAATCATAATGACCCAACAAAAGCTAATTGCACCAATCAACAAACATAAAATTAAAGTTACATTTGTTATCAGTAAGCCAATTATTTTAAAAAGTAGCGTCAAAAATATGACCAAACCAAATTTAAAAAACATTTTCATAGTTTTCTCTTTTTTAAAATCCGAAATAGATATTTAATCCGAAATTCGAATTTTATTTTCAAAAAATTGATTTATAGAATTCCAAAAAAATCTTTTATGCAAAAATTAAATTAAAGTTTATTTTTTCTATTGACGATTAATAATTGAATCATGACAATAATATTGTAGTCATACGTAATATTTTATCAGGAGGAATAATGGCAACAAAGAAGAAAGCAGCTAAAAAAGCGACAAAGAAAAAAGCAACTAAGAAAGCAGTAAAGAAAACTACAAAAAAAGTAGCAAAAAAAGCATCTCGTAAAAAGAAGTAGTAAAATAGCCTTTATTGGCTTGAGGCCCTTGGGAAACCAGGGGCTTTTTTTTTGCCCTTTTAATAGGCTTTGGTCCAACCAATTTTTCTTTATCAATCTAAATTCCGTTACATTCTTGTATTAATAAAATTTGAAAAGCAGCTAACACTTCTATTTGGCTTGTTTCACCTTTGATTTATTATTATAAATTCATAATCAAAGGAGATAATATGCATAAGCGAAAAAAAATCACAGTTGTTGGCGCGGGCTTTGTTGGTTCTACATGTGCTCATTGGGCCGCATCTAAAGAACTTGGAGACATTGTACTATTAGACATTAATGAAGGATCAGCAAAAGGTAAGGCTTTAGATCTTTTCGAGGCTTCACCCGTTGAAGGCTTTGATTCCAGAGTCACTGGCAGTTCAGATTACAAAGATACAAAAGATTCTGATGTTGTGATCATCACTGCGGGTATTCCAAGAAAACCTGGGATGAGCCGCGACGACTTACTGGCGACAAACGCGAAAATCATGCGCGCTGTATGTGAAGGTGTTAAACAGTACTCTCCAAATTCAGTTGTGATCATTGTTAGTAATCCACTAGATGCGATGGCTTATGTAGCCAAAGAGGTTCTTGGTTTTCCAAAAGAACGAGTGATTGGAATGGCCGGAGTTTTAGATAGCGCTAGGTTTAGATCTTTTATTGCTGAAGAATTAAATGTTTCAGTTAAAGATGTTCAAGCCTTTATTTTGGGTGGTCATGGAGATTCTATGGTTCCAATGCCAAGACATTGTTCAGTTGGAGGCGTTCCATTAACAGAAATGCTGTCTGAAACTAGAATCAATGAAATTTCTGATCGTGCAAGAAAAGGTGGAGCGGAAATCGTAGCCTTACTTAAAACAGGCTCGGCATATTATGCTCCAGCAGCAAGTGCAGTCGAAATGGCGGAGGCTATTCTTAAAGATCAAAATCGTATTTTACCATGTGCCGCTTGGTTACAAGGCGAATATGGATATAAAGATTTATTCGTCGGTGTTCTTTGTCAGTTGAATGGAAAAGGCTTAGCTAAAGTCATTGAAGTTAAATTAAATGAAGCAGAGAAAAAAGGTTTGGACGAGTCCGTCAGACAAGTTAAAGAACTAGTTGATGCATTAAAAACAATTGAATTTTAAATTTAAAATAATCGGAGATCATAGATGAACATTCACGAGTACCAGGCCAAAGAGATTTTAAAATCTTACGGCACGTCGGTTTTAAAAGGAATTATTGCTTCAACACCTACAGAAGCTAAAAAAGCAGCTCAGACTTTGGGTGGATCAATTTGGGTGGTGAAAGCTCAGATTCACGCCGGTGGTCGTGGAAAAGCAGGTGGAGTTAAACTTGCTAGATCTATTGATGAAGTAGAAACACTCGCCAAAGAAATTATTGGCAAAACTTTAGTGACTCCACAAACAGGACCTGAAGGTAAGGAAGTTTTAAAAGTTTACATCGAACAAGGTTGTGACATTGCCAAAGAGTACTATGTTGCAATTCTTGTCGACAGAGCCACAAGTAAAGTCGTTGTTATGGCTAGTTCTGAAGGTGGAATGGACATTGAAGAAGTGGCCCACAGCACACCAGAAAAAATCTTTACTGAAGTGATTGAACCTGTAACTGGGCTTACCGCTTTTCAAGCTAGAAAATTAGCCTTTAAAATTGGTATGCCTGCGAAAGTGATCAACAAAGCCGTATCCGCCTTCTTATCATTATATGACGCGTTTTTAGAAAAAGACGCGTCGATGGCAGAAATTAATCCATTAGTTGAAACCAAAGATGGAAACATTGTGGTGCTCGATGCAAAAATGAACTTTGATTCCAACGCATTATATAGACATCCAGAAATTCTTGAACTCAGAGATTTATCTGAAGAAGAGCCCTCTGAAATTGAAGCCAGCAAATATGGTTTAGCTTTTATTAAGCTTGATGGAAACATCGGATGCTTGGTGAATGGAGCCGGTCTTGCGATGTCGACGATGGATATTATTAAAATTAACGGCGGCGAACCTGCGAACTTTCTAGATGTTGGCGGAGGCGCTACAAAAGAAAAAGTAACGGCTGCTTTTAAAATTATTCTAAACGATAAAAACGTGAAAGGTATTTTAGTAAATATTTTTGGTGGAATCATGAAGTGTGACATCATTGCAGAAGGTGTGATTGCTGCGACTCAAGATTTAGGCCTAGATGTTCCACTAGTAGTGCGTCTTGCCGGAACCAACGTTGAATTGGGCAAATCAATTTTACAAAAAAGTGGTTTAAACATTATTGCTGCGGATGATTTAAATGATGCTGCTCAAAAAATTGTTAAAGCCGTTAAGGAGTTAAAATAATGTCTATATTAATCGATAAAAACACAAAAGTGATTTGCCAAGGCTTTACTGGTGCTCAAGGGACTTTCCACTCAGAGCAAGCCTTAGCTTACGGAACAAAAATGGTGGGTGGTGTGACTCCTGGAAAAGGTGGAACGACACACATTGGACTTCCTGTTTTTGACACTGTTGAAGAGGCTGTTAAAAAAACGGGTGCCAATGCGTCTGTAATTTATGTACCACCGGCTTTTGCTGCCGATGCCATTATGGAAGCGGCTGATGCGGGGATCGCACTTATTATTTGTATCACTGAAGGCATTCCAGTTTTAGATATGGTTAAAGCTAAAGAGTACATCAAACTTAAAGGTGTACGCTTAGTTGGACCCAACTGCCCAGGCGTTATAACACCTGATGAATGTAAAATCGGCATCATGCCTGGTTATATTCATAAAAAAGGTAAAATTGGTGTTGTATCAAGATCTGGAACATTAACTTATGAAGCTGTGGCTCAGTTGTCTGCACTAGGCATGGGGCAAAGTACGTGTGTAGGTATCGGTGGCGATCCCGTTAACGGAACAAACTTCATTGATGTTTTAAAACTTTTCAATGCAGACCCTGAAACTGAAGGTGTCATCATGATCGGTGAAATCGGTGGAACTGCAGAAGAAGAAGCTGCGGCTTACATCAAAGCAGAATTTAAAAAACCAGTGGCGGCATTTATTGCAGGATCAACAGCTCCAGCGGGTAAAAGAATGGGCCATGCCGGTGCAATCATTAGTGGTGGACAAGGTACGGCGGAAGCTAAATTTGAAGCTTTAGAAGATGCTGGATGTGTGATTGCGCGTTCACCTGGTGATCTTGGAAAAGCGATGAAACAGGCACTAACTAAAAAACATTAAAACTTAACTTTAACTCAGGAGAAAATATGGAAAAAACATTTAGCATTATCAAACCCAACGCAGTTAAAAAAAATGTATTAGGTGAAATCTTAACCACTTTCGAAGACCATGGTCTTCAAATTGCGGCAGCGAAATTAACAAAAATTCCACGTAAACAGTGCGAAGAATTTTATGCTGAACACAGTGCTAGACCTTTTTTTGGTGAACTTGTGGATTTTATGACTTCAGCCCCAGTTATGCTTTTAGTTTTAAAAGGTGAGAATGCCGTCATGAAAAATAGAGAAATCATGGGGGCTACGAATCCAGCCCAAGCCGCTGAAGGCACGTTAAGAAAAAGATTTGGTGATAGCATGGGTGAAAATGCAGTCCACGGAAGTGACTCGAAAGCCAGTGCAGATCGTGAAATCGCTATCTTTTTTAGACCTGAAGACGTAGTTTTTTAAACAAACCTATAAGTTTTTCATAAAGACTTACATTTTTAGGCAATTTAACTTAATCTCCTTTCACTTTAATAGGGTAAATACATTTTGTGAAAGGAGAAATACTTAGTGAAAAAATTAATCTCATCTGCCATTTTTATTTTACAATTATTAATTTCCACAAATTCTGTTTTTGCTGATCAAAGTGCCCCCTTACAAGATAACCACGTTGTAATTCAAGTCGATAACCAAATTGACAGTCAAATAATAGCCCTTCCTGATCAAAACAGACTTAATTTAATCCCAGTAACGATATTTTTTGATGAACAATCTGTGATCTCAACCCAAAGGGATTGGCTACGTTTAGGACTGATTCAAAAGGTCAGAAATGGTTTACGAGATGCAGGACTAAACCCAGTTCTTCGAGGCAACTACTTGGTTAGAAGTGTTATTGTTATGGCTAAAAGTGCACGCGGCCAAGGTCAAATTCGTCTTTGTTACATAGAATGCCCTGACCTAGATAGCAGTCCATGTTCTGAAATTTCAAACTATCGTTTATCTAATTATCCAGAAGACTTTAATAATTCTTACTTTTGGTTAACTTTGCCTTTATTTGCAGGAGCCAGAACGGAAGCTTTACTTGATTACCCTATTGAAGTCGAAATTATGGGACATGTTAAACTTAAAAATATCACTGTGATTTTAGAACCAATTTATGGAAACGGCGGTGGTCCTAATCCAAACCCACCTGTCATTATTGACCCGATTCATAATCCACCTCCATTTTTAGTCGGTAAAACTGTTATTTATAACAGTGGTCGAATTCAAATTGGTGAAGATAAAAACCTTGGTCGATCAAAACGAATCACGGAATTAACAGTGGGCAACCGAAATACAATCTTTGCGGATTACAATTGGATTGATATTTTATCGTTAAAAAACAACAGCATTGTAGAGCGAATTGTACTTAATTGCAGGGACTATCAAGGTTATCAGTTCACTGAAGAAATACGTGATAACCAGGGACATGTTCTAAATGGTCTATATGTTCATCAGAACACATCTCTAGCTTTTCCATTACCACGTGAATGTAAGTATGTAGATACTGTTCAGATCTTTGGTTCTTCCCCTGAAAGACTAGATAGCAGTGCTGTCATCAGAGTTGAATTGTATTAATTCATAAGTCTGAGTTTTTTAATGTGAATTGTTTAGTTAAAAGTGTATGAAGCAAGACTATGTCAGAAAACTCAAATATTATCTTAAAAATCTATGGTCTAACTTTTTTTGAAGGCCATGGCGTTGGAAAATCAGACAACGGTAAAGTGTATTTTGTAGATCAGGCCTGCCCGGGTGATCTTTTAGAAGTTGAAGTTTACAAATCTAAAAAAAACTACTCTTTTGCAAAAATCGTTAAAATTATTGAACCCTCACAAGACAGAGTCAAAGCTCCGTGTGAGGTTTTTGAAAGCTGTGGCGGATGTTCAATTCAGCATGTCTCTTATGATCTTCAGGCTAAAGAAAAACAAAAAGTTCTACAAAGATATGTGGATCAAAAAAAATTTTCAATTGACCTTCAGCCCTTCGAAATTGCAGAAAATAGATTTCAATACCGCCAGAGAATCGAAGTTCATGCCGAAAATAATAAGTGGGGCTTTTATAAAAAACAAAGCCACACTATGGTGTCTCCCAACGAATGTATTGTAGCCATTCCTCAGATCAATAAGCATCTTCAAAGTTCAAAACTTTCTGACGGAGATTTTCATGTCGACATCGACGGAATTAGAAGAAGATCCCGGGGATCTGAAGGCGTTTTCCAACAAATTAATTCTGAAATTAATATTAAATTAAAATCTTACATATTAGATGCAATTCAGCCCTTAGCTTCTGAACTTCAAAATATATATGATTTGTACGCCGGAAGTGGAAATTACAGTTTAACTTTTGCTGAAGAGTTTAAATCAGTTAAGTTTTACTGCGTAGAACTTAGTAAAAGACTTATAGATATTGGAAGAGAAAAAAGCGTCTCTCTACCAAACCTATTTTGGATCAAAAGTGATGTCGAGCAATTTCTGACAACGAAAGAACTTAGAAATCCAAAATCGGCCTTAGTAATTGTGAATCCCCCAAGGGACGGACTTACCCCCGCTATTTTGAAATCAATTAAGCAATCAAGGGTTAAGTACATCACTTATGTCAGCTGTAATCCCATGACTTTATTTAGAGATATTGACGCTTTGAGCCCAAGGTATAAAATTTTAAGTCTGAAGGGCTTCGATATGTTCCCACAGACTATGCACTTTGAGACTGTGGCTATCCTGGAATCCATCTAAATAAATCACTTGGGTCTGTTACATTTGTCAAAAGGTCAAAGACTTGGCAGACTGACCTAATGAAATGTTTTTTTTTAAGCTTCATTTTAATGTTTTTGTGCTCTTGCCAGTCTGCACGTTTAGCTGAAAAAAATAGTATAAAATCGGATTATCATGTCGATATAGCTAAAAATTTTTTACATCATAATAAAAATCCAGAAGCTATTAAAGAATTGAACGACGCCATAAAACTCAATCCTAAAAATGCAGAAGCCCACCATCAATTAGCTCTTTGTTTATATCAAAGAGGCAAAATTGATGAGTCTTTGGCTTCATTTAGACAAAGTTTAAACTATGACCCAAAAAATACAAAAGTTCGTAATGATTTCGTAACCTTACTTATTGAGCAAAAAAAATATTTAGAATCTTATAAAGAGTCGACTATTGCCGTCGATGATCTGACCTACCCTAGGCCAGAAGAAAGTCTTTTTCTTAAATCTTTATCTGCTATTGAACTGGCAAAAAAATATCCTCAACTTAAAAAAGTCGTAAAAAATACTTTAGAGTCCACTTTAGTGTACAGCCCCAATCACTGTGGTGCACTTTATCATTTGGCCGATTTTTATATAAAAAACAAAGATCCTAAAAAATCTTATGTTCTTTATCATAAATCTTTAAAAAATTGCCCGAACTCTGCAGACAAACTTAAATCACTAAATGCACTAATACCATTGTCTAAAAAGTTTGGTTTAGTGTATCAATGGGGACGTTATAAACAACTTCAATCTAAGATAGCCAGAAAACCTAAGATTTACGGCCAAGATAATTAGAGTAAATAAAACATATAAAAATTATTTAAAGGATATTTAATGGAACTCAGCTTCGGTCAGATTTTAAAACAACATCGTGAAAGCCAAGGTCTATCTATCAGACAGGTTTCAATTTCAATCAAGATCACTCCAACTATGATTCAAGATATTGAAAGTGAGAACTTTAATAATCTTCCTCAGGCTGTTTTTTTAAGAGGACTAGTTAGAACATATTGTAAGCAGCTGAACATCGATGAAAAAGAAGTTATAGATTCATTCGATAGTATTACCAAGTTTGAAAAAATGAGCGCACGCAGATCTCCAATTGAAACTTTATCTAATGAAATTAAAACACCCACATATGTGTGGTTATCAAGAGTATTTATACCTATTTTTATTATGGCTGCATTAGGATTAGCTGCTCTTGCTATTGTTTTTATTACTAAAAAATATGACAAAGAAATTCAAACCGTCATAAATCCTGAGGTCAGTGCTATTCACAAAGCGAGCGACCCATTAGGAACAAACGCACCTTTAGTCGGATCTGCGACAGTAGCTGCACCTGTGACAAATGCTGAGCCTGGAGCCATAACCGCACCTAAAGAACTTGCACCCAATAAAATCACCCAGGTTATTACTCTTGAACCTTTAGCCAAGACACTTGTTTTTGTAAAAGTAGATGATTCAGAAAATCAAAAGATAATTCTTAGACCAGATGTAAATATGACGTTCCAAGCTTTGAATAAAATTATATTAAAAATTCAAGACGGCGGTGCTGTTAATATAATTTATAACAATAAAGATATCGGTGTTCCAGGTGTATTTGGGCAAGAGATCGAATTAACTTTTCCCAAATAAAAATTTTTTTCTTAAGGGAATCCGATTGAAAGTATTTAGTTACATCTTAGTTTTCATTGCGACTATCTATTTAATTTATGGATTTTCTATCAGTCAATTCAATCTAAAATCAATATCCACAACTTCAGAAAGACTTTCTACAGATCCTTATGATTACAAAGGTGTTATTAATGTTCATAGCCAAGCGGGCCAAGGACAGGGAACTGTACCGGAAATTTTAAAAGCGGCCTATGAAGCCCAATTAGATTTTGTTATTTTCACTGAAAGCTCATCTTTCGAAGACAAAATTCCAGCAGACAGATATGAAGAAAATTTATTAGTTCTAAATGGGCGAGAATACTCTTATTTAAAATCTAGACTTATTTTGCTTGATCCTTATTTTGATTTCTCACAAATAAAAAGTGCGGGGGATGCTCATTTATTTTTGTCAGATTACTTAGAAAAAAGTAGAGAAGGCTTTGTGCTCCTAAAACACCCCACCAAAGAAGGGTTTGAATGGGAAGGTGAATTTGCACAAGGAATTGATGCTATAGAAATCATAAGTTTAAGAAGCCACTGGCGAGAATCTTGGGATAGGTCAAAGTGGAATTTTATAACTTCGCTCTTGATGTATCCATTTAATCCTGAGTATGCTTTTCTAAATATTTATAAAAATCCAAAATTAAATTTAAATTTATGGAATAAAATCAGCGATTCACGCCCCATTATTGGACTTATAGGTAGTGACGCAAAATCCAAACTTAAGATTTTTGGTGATAATTACTTGAGATTTCCTTCTTATAAGCAGCTGTTTTTACTTAGCTCGAATCATTTATTATTAAATTCAGAATTAACTGGTCAGTTAAAGGCAGACTCTGAAAAAGTAATTTATGCTTTATCTAACGGACAATTTTATTTTTCTTTAGATTTTTTAGGCGATACTAAAGGATTTAATTTCACTGCTATCAAGGACAAAAAATCCTATCCTATGGGACAATCCCTAAATGCTAAAAATATTAGTCTATGTTTAAAAAAACCATATCACACACTAAGTCACACTTGGGCTATATTGTATCATAACGGTCGCCAAGTTTTTAAGACTAATAAAAATGAATGTTTTAGGGTGAAAGACAAAGGATCTTACAACATTATTTACTACAGAAAAATTGACCGTCCTTGGCCCTTTAAGTCTTTAAAGGTCCCTTGGATATATTCGAATTTTATTTATTTAAAGTAATTAATTGCTATAAAAAAAATTAAAAAGATAATTTTAAACTAATTAATTCGAATTAGAATGTCAGATTTCACATAAGACTGACAGCTCAGTCTTTCAAAATCTTCCATTTGACGATCGCTAAAAAATTCTAGCTCTTGTTCATTCCTATTTTTGATTTCCCCTTTTAATAAAAAAATTCTACATGTTCCACATGTAGCGTGGCCCCCGCATGACGAATCAATTTTTATTTTATTTTCTAAAAGCGCACTTAAAAGGGTTTGTTGAGATGAAATTGTAACCTCTTTTTCTAAAAAAATAGGATCAAAATCAGATTCTGATTTAAAGATAGATTGAGTCGAACTTTCGGCAGAGATTAAAGGCTTAATTTGAACTGTAACTTTAAATTCCATTTTAATATTAAATATTCTATCCCAGATCAAATGCAAGGCGTTAGTGGATTTGGGGTTGTCCCAATATTTTTGAAATGGCAATATTTAGATATGAGATTTATAGCTTTTGACTTAGAAACGACTGGAACTTTTGCTGGAATAGATAGAATCGTAGAGATTGGAATGGTTCGTTTTGAAAACGGAAAGCCCGTTGATAAATTTGCCTGTTTAGTTGATCCACAAATACCGATTCCTGTTGCGGCCTCCAGAGTCAACGGGATCAGTAACGATATGGTCAAAGGAAAGCCCCTTATTGAAGAGCTGTTAGAGCCCGTCACTCGTTACTGCCAGAATGATGTCCTGGTGGCCCATAATGCTAATTTTGATTTTCAATTCTTACTTGCTGACTTTAAAAGACATAGCGTTCAAGCCCCAACAGGTTTAATTTTTGATACTCTTCCTTTATCTCGAAAAGTGTACCCTGGGTTGATGAGTTATAAATTAGCAACAGTGGCTAAACATTTAAATGTTTCTACAGATGTTCTTCACAGGGCCGATGACGATGCTAAGTACTGTGGACTTATTTTTCAAAATATCTTAGAGCGTCTTTATCACGGCAGCGAACCCGATTGGACTGACTTAATTCAAGTCAGTGGCCGACCAGAAATGCGCTTTCCAATTATAGAAAAGCAACATAAACAATTAGATCTGTTTGCCGGTCTTTAAAATAAATTTTATTTTTCTGTAGTAGAACCCGTAGACTGTTGTGTCCCAGCAGACTTGTTTGCAGTTTTTCCATAACCGAATTGAGCCATAAGCTCTTTTGCTTTTTCAATGTCTTTTCTTGATGGACTATTTTTATTTAAATTTTCATGTGGGTCATCGACCTGAATTCCACCTAAGTTTTGAGACGATCCATTAAGACCTCGGGCAAAAGCCGAAGAGCTTAAACATGACAAAATTAAAATCGAAAAAAAATAATTCATAATTAAAAATTCCTAAATACTAATGTCGTTAGCTGCAGGACCAATCACTCTTAATATATTATTAAAGACGTTGGCCACTTGTGTCGCAACCGCTGCCCCTTGCTGACTTTTTACAGAAGATATTTCACCTTGGTCATTATACTTTACTGCAATCGCCCCCAAACCAGGTCGTGTTAAGATATTAGGCTTTCCTGACATTTTATCATAGGTAATTTTAATGATTTTTTTAGTTTGATCCGTCACCATGTAAATTCTGCCCTCTTTATCATAACTTAAAAGAGCCGATTCACCTTTAGTATTTGCCGCCACTTTTAAACTGCATGCAGGCGTATAGTACAGATAACTCGTTGTTAATGTGGACGCGACTTTTCTTTTTAAAAGTGTCTCTTGGACAATTTTAGAAACTTTATTGCACGCATTTTTATAAAAGTATTTATATCTTTCTTCTTCTGTTTTTCGAATTTTCAAAAGACCATTTGTGTAGTAATCATAAAAAGCCATTTCTCGGCCTTCTTGTTTAAAAATAGGACGACCAAAATCGGGATGGTATTTGACGTCCGTTAATATTCCATTCACGACGGATTTAACTCTACTTAAATATTTTCCAGCTTTATTGTCTTTTTCTTTATGCCAAAATTCATATTTAGATTCATTAGTCACTTTACCACTGCACGTTTTTTTCACCTCTGACCAGTAGTGATTTCTTGGGTCATCCTCTGAATCTTTGTATTGATACGTCTCCGAACACCTTTGTTGATCTGTAAAACTTACGACCCAGTCTTTATCTTGATTATACACAAATTTCTTTGTTGTTTTGTCAGGATAGGTCGCTTCGGTCATATTGTGTAGATCATCATATTTGTATTGATAATTTAACGATTTACTATTTAAAACAGCGGCCAAGTCATGAGCTTTATAAGAATAAGAAATAGTTTGCTTCGAAGGAGAAGATACTATTTTGGCTACTTTTGAATTGCTGGTATTGTAACTAAAATCTAATCTTCTAGACTGGTTATCAATCACACTGACAAGTCGATCATTCACATAATTAAGTTTTATAAAATTCTTAGAATTATCATATAAAGCAATTAGACGCCCTTTAACATCAAAATTTTGATATGTGCCATCTGCTAAAATTCTTTTGTACGAACTGTCACTCACAATAAGACGTTCTGACCCGCGCCCAGAGGCGAAGTAGGTAGTTCCCTTCGTGATTTTACCTTTAAAACCTAATTCAGAGGCCAAAGCATCTCTTAAAAATTCGTTAGTTGATAACTCTTTTTCTAGATTTACAAAGTACTGCTCTTTTAGACCTGCATCTTTTTTATCTTGTTTTACTTTGGAAACAATTTTTTTAACAAGATCTGCAACTGAACCCGTTTCAGAATCTTTAACCGCGTAAGTGATTTCTAATCCACCACCACATTCAATCACTTTAATTTTTGAATCTGGTGTTATTTCTAATCGTGTTTCAAAATCAGAACACCAACCAAAACCAAATACACCGTCATAAATAGATCTGCTGTTATATGTTCTTTCAACTTTTAATATGTAACCAGGACCACCCATATCTAGATCAGTCCAAGTTTCAACGTAGTTTGCATCTTTCATGTCAATTAAGGCCATAGCATTTAATGAAAATAGTAAACACAAGGTCAGCAAAAACATTTTTTTCATTTAAAAACTCCTAAGCTTATTTTAAACTTACTTTAATTAATACAAATTTATTTAAACTTTAATTGTCACAACTTTCTTAATCACAACGCCACCAATTACAACCAGAACAAAGACTCCTAATAAGGCTAACATACCTGCTGTCGTTTTAAAAAGAGGTTCAATGAATTTAGGATCCATAACCTGAAAAAGGCCTAGTAAAAGAAAGGGAACAGCAGAAATAATAATTCCCTGCATAGTTCCTTGAGCTGTCATGGCCTCGATTTTCTTTTCAACTTTTTGTCTTTCACGCACGACCATGGTGATGGTTTCAAAGGTTTCTCCTAAGTTACCGCCGGTCTCTCTTAAAATATTCACAGCCATCACAAACATCTGAACGTCTTGTCTAGGAACACGGTCTGCAAATTCATTTAAAGCCGCTTCAATGGTCATATTTAATCTGATTTTATTTAAAACAAGATTAAACTCTTGGGGTAAAGGACCCTTCATGTTTTCAACGACTCTCTCCATACTTTGGGCTACACCTAGACCAGACTTTATACCGTTAGCCATGATGGTCATCCCGTCCACCATTTGTTCCGTCACCTTACTACATCTTTTTTCATATTGGCTTTGGATGTACATCACTGGGGCTTTAATCCCAGCAAATATAGCGAATACACCTACAAAAAATCCAAATCCAATATTTGGCCAAAATAATAAAAAGATAACAAAACCCAATCCATAAGAAATCAAAAGCAAAGTCCATAAAAGTTTTTTGTCATCAACTTCTGTGTACATTAAATCAAAAAGACGTTTGATTTCAGCTTTAGAATTTAACGTTTTTTCTTCCATGTAATTGTAAATAACTGGTCCACCAAATAATGATGCAATAAAAACAGATAGTCCAAATAGTGGCAGCGCAATCCACGTTGAACCAAACATAGTTGTGAATTGATTTAATAATTCTTTTTCCATAAATCAGTTCTCCTTATTCACCGCTCGCTTTGTCGGTTGGATCTACTTTCTTTTTTGCAACTAATAAGCCTTTATTCGCATTAGGATTTTCGGGGGCTTTTTCATTTGAAAATATACTTCTTGGAATTGTAACGCCTCTAGCTTCAAATTTTTCTAAAAAGGTTGGAATGCGTCCAGTAGCTTGAAAGTTTCCAATGATTTTTCTTTTTTTATCATACCCAATCTCTTTAAATTCAAAGATATCAATCAAAGTGACTTTATCATTCTGAATTCCATCTACTTGTGTGATGGATTTAATTTTACGACTTCCATCACTCATTCGACCAATTTGAATAATTAAATTCACTGCACTTGCGATTTGTTCTTTAATTGCTCGGGCTGGTAAATCCATTCCGGCCATTAAACACAAGGTTTCAAGACGACCGATGGCTTCTCTGGCGTTGTTGGCGTGAACTGTTGTCATTGAACCATCATGACCTGTGTTCATCGCTTGAAGCATGTCTAAAGCTGCTCCATCACGACATTCTCCTACGACAATACGATCAGGACGCATCCTTAAAGAGTTTCGAACTAAATCTCGAATTGTGATTGCGCCAGCCCCGTCCATATTTGCGGGACGAGTTTCTAATCTAACCACATGATCTTGTTTCATCTGAAGTTCGGCCGCATCTTCTACAGTTACGATACGTTCATTGGAAGGAATAAAACTAGACATTGTATTTAGCAAAGTCGTTTTACCAGATCCCGTTCCACCTGAAATCACAATATTTAAACCTTGTTCAACACAAATACGTAAAAAATCAATCATGCTTTTACTCATTGATCCCCATTGAAGATAATTTTCAGGACCCACAGATTCTTTTGAAAACTTTCTTATGGTCAATGCGGGGCCATCAATCGAAAGGGGCTCAATCACAGCGTTCACACGACTTCCATCTTGAAGGCGGGCATCAACGTAAGGCGATTTTTCATTTATCTGACGACCCAAGGGCTGAACAATACGATCAATGACTGTTCTTAATTGAAGGTTACTTGTAAATCGTGTTGGACTTAAAACAATGCGTCCACTTTTTTCAATAAATATTTTTTCGCAGCCATTCACCATGATCTCTGTGACATTGGGATCTGCTAAAAGTTCTTCTAAAGGACCTAATTTTAAAGACTCATCTAAAATTTCTTTAATCATTTGGGTTCTAAGATCTCTGGACATTCCAGGTGAATATTTATCCACAAGCATGGTGATTGTTTTTTGTGTTTTTTGTTCTAAAATTTTTTCTTTTTCAGGGTCTCCTTTCGTACTATGAAGATCTTTTTTTAAATCCATCTCTTTGATCAATTCATTATGAATTTGAATTTTAAGCTGAATATGATCACTAATTTTTTTTGGTGCTGCAAAGTTTGCTGAACTTCCAGATACCGGAGTTTCTGTTTGTTTTTTTGAAGCTGAGTTTTGCGACAAAGATTTTAGTTTTTGTAATACACCACCGGTTAATTTTCTAATGACTTCGTTGTGAGCCATTGAAACAGGATGTCTTGGGTTCGAAAAACAAAAAGGACTACCATTGGCCAAAGATGAATACACAAGAGTGTCGTCTTGGGGAATCACACTTAATACAGGACGTTTTAAACTTTCACCAATCGCTTTGGGATTTAAACCGCTTGAATGAGCTTTGTTTATAACCACTTGAAATATTTCAGCTGGATAGGTCGCTGTTAAAAGTTCATTTAAAAGTTTTTTAGTTTGAGTCACAGTTAGAATATCTGGTGTCGTTACAATTAAACCCGAACTGATGTCATCTAAAATTCTGTATTGTAAAGATGAGATTTGATTTCCTAAATCAACAACTATGAATTTATAGAACTGACTGAAAGTATAAAGTGATTTTAAAAATACATCTTCATCGAAATTTAAATTAGCGCTTGGATCGATAACACCAGCTAGGTAATCAATTCCTGAAGCATGGGTTGTAATATAAGATTTAAATGCAAGTGGTGTTAAGGCCGAACTGTGTTTACATAGATCAGAAATATTTTTTTCTGGTCGAAGACCTAAAATAATATTTTGATCCCCACATGTTTTTGAATCTAAATCGATAAGTAATGTTTTAGCTTTCAGTTCACTTTGTATTGCAATAGCAAAGTTGGCAGCGAAAATACTTTTTCCTACTCCACCCTTTGAACCTAGAACACCAATCATGTGACACGTGTTACTAATTGACAAAATCATCTCCTTTTAAAGGACTAGATAATAAATTTCTACATATAGTTTTCGGCAAAATGAGACAGTTTTTGTAGTCTAGTTAGTTAAAGAAAAGTTCCAGCGAAATGCGCAGGGCGTGCGAAGCCGCCCAAAGAGCGCATGAGTGAACTAGACAGCATTTACGCACACTCATCTGCGGTGGGCTTAACGATCTATTCTAAATTTCTTTTTAATTTTTTCAGAGCCAACACTAGCGCTACTTTTGATATACGGAGTGATAAACATCACGAACTGGGATTGTCCACGGTTAAAGGCTTTTGAAGCTAGTAATTTAAATAAGGGATCACCTGCGCTGTCACTATTTAGTTTGTTGTAATCTGTTCCTGAACGACTAGTAACAAGTCCACCAAGGGCGGCACTTTGTCCTGATCTGACTGTGACTTTTGTATTAATTTTATTTTTTGAAGTCAAAGGACCTGCAGGTCCACCGTTTTCTAAAACTTCACCAGACTCAAATTCAACTTGTAGGGCAATAATATCTGATCTTGCTCCGGTCACTGTTGGTGTCACTTTTAAATCGATTCCAACTTCTCTAGGTGCACCTGAACCAATACCATTGATTGTTGAAGTAATAACTGGAATTTGATTCTTGGCTTCAAAAATTCCTTGTTTACCGTCTTCCACAATCATGCTGACACTTTTTAATATTCGAGCATGACCATGTTCACGGGCCCAATCTAATTTTGGAAGTAAATTACTAATTATAGCCGTTATGGTCCCGACTGTTGTCGCGGCTCCACTGGTTGTACGTTCGTAGCGGTACTCCGTTCCATCACCAATTGTTGGAATCCATTTGAAAGTAAATCCTCTTTGATAACTTTTTTGTAACTCAACAAAATGAACCACAACTTGAACTACTTTAGGTGGACTACTTGGTGGTTCAGGTTGAATACGTAAATGATTGATGACTTGGCCTAGAACATAATCACCATCGCTGACTGCTTTTTTTCTTTCAATGGCATAACCAGGTGGCTTATCTTTGGACGCAAATTCAGATAAATTTGCAGGCACATAAGCCTGAGCAATTCTTAAAGCCTCGTCCCTTTCATCTAGATCACGAGCGACACCTTCTAAAATAAAAAAACCATTTATAACTCGAACTGAAATTTCAGGGTTGTTGATATCTCTTTCAATTAAGTTTGCAATTTTAGTCATTGCCAGTGGACTGATTCGAACTAAACTGACTGCCTGTTTAGGATATTGAACAATCACAGACACGATTCTATTCATATCACTTGGTAAAATAATCTGACCATCAATCAGCACTTTATTATTTAAAACTTTGATATCAATACCTTCAATACTTCCAAGCAGAGATTTAATTTCTTTAGCTACACGATCTAAATCATTTTTATTAACAAAGATTCGGACTTGCTTTAAAACTTTATCATCCTTGGTGTCAACAAAAGTAATCAGTGTTGAGCCTTCTTTTTTAGGCTTAATTTGCATCACTTTTTTATCGTTATCCCACGAAATATCAATATATTTTGAAAATGAACGATCAGGTATTTTAAATCTAGATTGATCTGGAAGGTCCTTCATTTCTATTTCTTCATAAAGACCTAAAAATAAATCTACTTTCTCGAATTCAAATAAAAATCGATCTTGATCAATAGCCTGACCATAACTTTGAACAGTTAGGATTAAGCTTAATAAAAAAATCAATTTTATTTTTAACAAAGTTTAATTCCTATAAAGATTTAAAGCGTTTTTGCGTATTTGCTGGCTTTGGTTTTATTACACTTAGTTTTGGCGCTGGGGCTAAGCTTGCTGAAGAGTCATCTGAATTATTAGTGTCTGCATACTCACTTGTAGATGTTGGTGTCGAAGCCGAAGCTCTTGCCGGAATGACAGCCGTTCTTCCTAAAACATCATCTAATGATGTAGTGATTTTACCAATGGCCCCCGTGTCAGATGGATTTCTTAAAGTCATAAATAAATCTTGTGGATTTGTGGCCATAATAAAAATTAATTTCTGAGCATCTGCAGGTGTAGCTTCAATTGTGATTGAATCAAAATTAGTGTTTTTTGTTAATGATTTAATTAAAAAGTTTTTTCCAGTTTTATCTAATTCATAATCTGCCGGTATCGAATTTTGAACATTTGTTCCAGTAGCAAGAATAATCACATTTTGCATTAAGGCTTTAACTTCTTTCTTTTGATTTTGTCCACTTCCCGAAGTTACGGATGCGATTAAATCCACACGGTCACCGGGTTTTAAAAGTTTTGCAACGCCTCTCATGGCATCAATTGGAATTGTAATAGCCCGTTTACCTGGGGACACTTGATAAGAAAGACCTGTGAGTGCCCCTGGTTGAGATATTTTTGTTTTTAAAATCTGCTCGCCTTTTAAAATCGGAGTTAAAGCAATGTAACCTCTTAATTCTGAAGGATCAGTTAAGGCTTGGGGCGTAACATAAGCTTCTGGTATTGAAATCACTTCAACTAAAGTTTCATCAAGTGGATACATTTCGTTAATGTCACTTTTTGCAACAACAACCATTTTCCTTTTTCCAAATTCTTCTGTGACTTGCTTATTTTTTTCTTGCATCCAAGAGTACAATAGTAGAACAGCGAACATCGCTGCTCCGACAGAGATCCAAAGTGTTTTTGTATCTGACTGATTCATGTTATTCCCCGCATTCCACGGTCAAACAAATTCCATGTCCAACCTTAACCCAGACACTTTCAAATCTATGTCTTTCGTTTCTTCTTTGTCGGACAATGTCTTCGTAAGCTGAAGTGTTGTGAGCGTCTGGATTTGCACCAGCTAGACTTCTTGAACCTGCTTCGCGAAAGTCAACGGGCATTTTGGCGGCAATAAACACAGCCCCCGAGCCTGGCTCCCTAACTGTAAAGTACCTTTGTCGAGTGACATGATAAGAATTTCCTGACCCGCCATTAATGTCTCTTAGATAAGTGATGTTAGTCCGGTTTCGAATCTGCTCAAAACCATAGGCCCGGGACGCAATCGAATGTAAAATCATTTTTTGTGTGACACCGTAAAAACCTAAGGTCGATCCAAGTAAAGCCACAAAAATAAAAACCATCACAACGGTTTCAATTGAAGCCAAACCTTTTTCATTTATTAAACTTTTTTTGTTTTGTTTAGCATCCATTGTCGGCAAAGACTCCTACAGTGGTTGGATCCATTCCAAAATTGGAGGCTCTATTATATTTGCCATTTAGTTCTAAAATAGCGCGAGCTCTTTCTTCCATAAATCTAAAGCATTCAGTTGATGTTGGCTCACGATATAAAAAGCTACCAATGACACTTTTAAATCCATTGCCTTCAAGACCTTCAGTAGTACGACCTAAAAAGGGAACATTAAAGTCTAAAACATTGGATTGAAAACCTACTCTGACTCCAATGAATTTTTGTCGGTAAGGTTCTTGCGTTGTGATCTCATCAAAATCACGGGCTTCAAAATCAGATATAGTAAAAGCACCTTTAAAAAAACTGGCTACGGGGGAATCTTCTAAAAGTTCGTTAAACTTTCTTTCTGCCAAACGTTGCTGACTTTGATTGTCGATGTGACCGGCAAAATACATTCTAGCTGAAGCAAAAGTCATGTACTGAGTTAATTGTGATACCATCAGCGTGTAGCAAATAACGTAAAATAATTGAAAAAAACCTATCACCATGGCGAATGAAAAAATAAAATCAATAGTCAAAATGCCTTTTTGATTTTTTAATTTTGGTGGACTTGTTTTAAAACACAAATCTAAAATTTTAATTTTTAAAATCAGATTAATTATTGATTTCATTTCAATCACCAATCCTAGTCATGGTGTTGACATGGGGATGAAGATTGTCATCCAAAGCTGTTTGAGAATCAGCCCAGTTACCCGTGGACATCATTCCTGAAATTTGTTTCCAAGGTTCTGCAATCAGGCTTCCAATAAAATTTCTTTTTTTCATTTCACGACTAGCAAAAATACTTAAAGATAAAAGCAGTGTGACAATCAAAACACTTTCGAGCGCCAACTGTCCTTTTTCGTTTTTATGCTTAGTTGTTTCGTCTGTTAGACAACTTTTTGACTTAATATTTAATTTAGGATTTAATTTATTTTTTACCATGAGATAACCCCCATTGTAAAAAGTGAAAACCAACCCAACATTATTCCAAACGTGAATGGAATTTTATTTTCGGCCAAAGTTAACTTTCTATAAACACCAATAGTGTTCATTAAAACCATAACTATTTGACCAGTAATTATATAAAAAATTAAAGCATAAGTGGCGCTCCAAACCAAAGAGTAACTTAAAAAATTCTGTATCTGTGAAGGCTGTAAAAACAAAGCCACTACACATAAGGCTTTGATGTCTCCGCCCCCTAAAATTTTAAAATAAAAAAGTAAAAACCCGATTACAAAAATTATTGAAAAAGATAAAATCGAATACACCCAAGTTTCGGGTGGAGAAAAAGCCAGAACCATTAATATAGAAACAGCTAAAGATAAAAAAATAAACTGGTTGGGAATCTTAGAATAATAAAAATCTAGTCCTACGCATAAGACTAAAAATAAGCTCACCCATAAATATAAAATTTCAGGTTGATTAAACATAAAGATATATCGGTAAATCGAATCAAAATGATAAACTTTATTTGCTATTTTTATTAAAAATAATTTTAATCAGCATAATGTTAAATCTGGTAACTCAAAATTCGATGGTCCGGATTTAGACTCTACACTACTCCCAAGCTGTAGCGGTTCTACAAGCTCCACCGCCACCACCACGGGGCACAGAAAAACAACGACCCGTTGTCATTTCCACTTCGACTCTGGCCCCAAGACTGGGACCGGCATTTCTAAAAGCTGATATTGGACCTGAGTCACCAACCATTGCTCGAATGGTAACTAGCCCAATAAAAGCAATAAGGATGGTTAATTCTAAACTCATAATTAAATCCTAGTTAAAAAATTTAGTACACAAATTTTATTGTTTTTCAATATCAAAACTACCAACTCCAGTATTTACTTCATCTAGACCTGAATTTAAGCTTTCTTTTAGTCTTGTTCTAACTAAAAAAACAAACCCAATTACAGCCACCAGAATTAAAATGTACTCCACCATACCTTGGCCAGATTCATCGTTCCACATCGCTTTAAAATTCTTTTTTAAACCCTTCATAAATATCCTCCGTATTTCAGACAATAAACTTATCGGAACTAGACTCAATTTCTTAACGATGAAAACTAAATAAAACAGATCAATCCAAATAATTTATTCACTCACCCCCAAAAACGTCTCATATTGACCCATCCCCCAAAGGTGCCAGGTTCTTTTTGCGAATTTGAGATATCCGAGTTTCGGAATATAGGTGAGCTCTTTGGCGTGAAGCTTTGCTTTTTTTTTGCAAAGAAAATGATAAGGCTTGCCTCACTTAAATTCCGAAACTCGGATATCTCAAATTCGCAAAAAGAACCTGGCACCTTTGGGTGGGGTTATTTCGGAGCTTCGGAGTTGGGCGTAGTTGTAGGCTTGTAAGTGTTGGCCTTAATTTTAGCTTGGTCGTAGTTGTATCTTTTTTCTGACAAAGTTTGGCCATCTAGGTTTTTTGCATTTGATGGAAGTCTGATGCCTTGGCTAAAATGACTGAATCTAATTTTATTTTCTTGCGTGATCACAACTGGGGTTGAGCGACAATTATTCAACTCACGTTGGAATTTAAAAGCGAGTCCGTCCTCGCCAGCGATTTCTAATCTACGAAGTCTGGATTCAAAATATCTTAAAAACTTTTTTCTTTGCTCATTAACTAATGGGCAAGAAGAAGTGAAGTAGTCTAAAGCTTGATCAAATTTTTCATTTTCAAATAAAGCAGAAGCCAAGTTGATTCTAGAGTTTTCTAGTTTAGTTTTTTTATTTTTAAGCAAAGTTTTTTCTGCATTTACATAATCTTTATTTTCAGTATAAATTTCACCAATGAGATCTACAACCGCTTCGTCGTTTGGGAAGGTTTCATAAACTTTAAAAATTTCAATCTGGTACTTTTCTTGTTCTCCGGAATCTTTAATAGCTAAAGCTAAATTGACCAAAGGACTTGCCTTTAGTGGTGACAGCTCTGACGCCTTAAGACAGGCTTTCTGGGTTTGAGCCACTAGACCGTATTTACGGGTCCACTCACAAAGATCTAAAACTATTCGAGGTCTTTCACCAAAAACATCTAACATAGATTTTGTTAAAGCTAACCCCTCGGGAACATTCTCTTGATTTTTATAAACTTCCATTAGCTCTTCATAAGCCATGATGTTTTTGGGATTTAGCTTTATTGCAGATCTATAAAAATCAATCATATCCGTTAAGGCTTGCTCATAGTTTTTATACTCGTCACCTGCTTCGATGGATTTATAGGCTTTAGCCCTACTGGCTTGAGCAATGGCTAAGTGAATTTTGTAATAGCTTGGTTTTTTACCTTCTAAAAGTTTCAAAATTTTAATCTGACGATCGAAGTTTTTTAAATTTTTATAAGCTTCACCTAATAAAATCAGTTCTTTATACCCAAGACTTGCATAGCTGGATCCATAGTTATCGACCAACTGTTGATAGTTTTGATTCTTATAGAACTCGAATATTGTAGGTTGGCCATAAATCTTAAGTGGAAGAAGAGTAAAAACAAGACCAAGTATAATTTTATGGGAATTTAAAATATACCGATAGTCTTTAGATAAATACTTTAGGGAATAATTTAATAAAATCCCTGCTTTGAAGGATTTTAAAATGTTGAGTTTTATAAACATATTTTTAAAGCTCAAACTAACACCCCTGATAATTTATCTATCTAATACTTATCTGTTTAATATTTATCAGCTTAATGATTATCGGTGGATTCTTAAAAAATCTTCATCTTCCAAAGGGCAAGCCATAGTCGAATATGTTTTACTGCTCGTCGTGACGATTACTTTGGTCATAGGTGTTGCGACAAAGCTAATAACTCCACTTAAAGACTTTATGCAAAATTACGCCGGGGCTTATGTCGAGTGTTTACTTGAAACAGGTGACTTACCCTATTTCCTGACTTCGAACGCCAATTCTGAATGCACCATAGATAAAATGGAAGCCGCTGGTCGTTTCACGGCCTCTACGGGCGGCGGTGGATCAGGCGGAAAGGGAAATAATTCAGGATCTAAAAGTAATTCAAGTAGCAGTGGACCGAAAAATAATGCCAGCAACAATCAAAATCGTAGCGGAAGCGGTGGATCTAACATTAATCCTCAACCCATCCAAGGGGCCAACACAGGGGCTGATACTAGTGGCTCTAGTGGTAGCGGCTCAGGAGCAAGTCGTGGGGCTGCACTAGCTAACGCCGCTAACAGTGCTGGGGCTAAATCAAATAATTCAGGCGCTAGCGCAGGAGCAGTTCCAGGATCTTATGATAATGACTATGGACGTGGGATCACCGGAGTCGTCAGCGTACCTAATGATATGAAATCTAAAGACGTCAAAATTGCACCCAATAAACCTATTAAATCTGATAAGAAACCAGGTGGAGATGACTTACGTAAAAGTTCATTTAGCGCGCCAATAAATGAAAAACCAGAAAAAAAACAGGGTCCTGATCTTGAGGGAGGCATGGGTTTTAATTTTGGCATGTACATTCGATACTTTATTATTGGTGGAATTATCTTAGCTTTAATCGTGATGGTGGGCACTCAGATCAACTCATTAAGAAAAAGCTGGGGCACCGCAAACTAAGCTGAACTAAACTAAAAAATTCTTATATCACCTATTAACTTTATTAACTTTCGATTGAGCCAACGGTCTAAATTCGATCTTTCAACGCTGCAATTCTAAACTTAATATAAATAATTTTTAATAAAATATTTAATAGTAGCTATTTATTAAAAGTTCTATACTCATACATTTTGGTATAGGGGTGTATCCATGAAAAAAATCTTGTTATTTAGTTTATTAAGTTTTAATTTTGCTTCATCTGAAATTATCTCATTATCTCCCACAACTTCAAATTCGTCTTTAATCGATATTGAAACTAATCTTTTAACCTATGTGAATTTTGCCACAAAGTGGACCAGCTATTTATATCTAAGTGAACCTCTTCCAAAAATCAAAATAGAAAGAGATGGTCTTGTACAGATTTATGCTTATGGGGACTATGTAGTTGCTCAAGCGGAAAGAAACCAAAAATCATTGCCCGCAGTTAATGCCATCTACGACAGATATAATAAAACAATTTATATTTCTGATAAGGTAGATTTAAAAAATAAAAGTTTAGAGGTCACCCTAGTGCACGAAATTGTACATTACTTACAAGATATCAACGGTTACACTGATTCCCTTGGCGATCAGAATATCGCTTGTACTGAGAGCGAAGCCTATGATGTCCAGCAGTTATGGCAAATTGAATTTAATATTGATATAGAGCTCTTACCGTTCGTAAGAGAACAATCTCTTTTTTCATCTATGAAATGTATGGGCAATCAATTTAATTAGGCCTTTAAATCCCAGTATAACCTTTTTTTGGTGTTGAAATTATTGACAGTTTTTAAATAAACCTACAGGTCTATAGGGGTTTAAACTTAATTAAATAGATCTAAGGGCCGATAGAGTCTGATATAAATGGCATAACATTAGCAATATCATTCAAGTAAAAAAGGGGAACAGAGTATGAAAACACTATTATTTGTATCCATCAGTATTTTCTTAATGAATGCTAATGCGACTACTTCAAATTTTGATTGCAGCAATCAGTTGAATGGTGATCGAAATAATTCGATTTGCACAAGCAGCTTAGTTTCTGACGCCGCCAAAATAAAATATAACTGTGCACAAGCTGTTAAGCAACAAACACAAAAAGAAAAAGCAGTTAGATAGTTTTTTATTTAATTAATTTTATCTAGTTTAATTGTGACTAAGGCTCAGATCAATTCACTGAATCTAAAGTCTTTGGATCTATTCCTGATTTTTTAAGTCTTGCTTCGTAATCCTTACGAACTTCTTTTTCTATTTCTTTTCGAACTTGCTCTTTAACTGAAAACTTATCCGTATCATTTAAATCTGTAAAATCTAATTTAAGACCACTAATTAATCTTTGAATCACATTTGTTTCGGGTTTTATTGTATCTGCGTAATAAATACTTTTATTTTTTGAAGACTGAAGTGAGGCCTTACTTCTCTGTGTCTCTTCATTAGATTTGGAATTCGCTTTTTCATGAATATATATTTTACTACCATCGGGCGTCGTAAATTCTTTTATTATGTCTGTTGTTAATTCTTTCCCCCCTTGGGCTACATCTTGAATTCTTTGGGATGCTGACAACGACTTCATCCAATCTGTAAAGTATAATTCTAAGGTTTTAGAATCAGCACCTATTCTGATTTGCAAAAGCGAGACTATACCAAACGTTACAAATAAAGATTTAATAACAAACCACGTTGGGCTCATGCGTGCTCCATTTTTAATAAGTAATTTAAAAAATCTTTTTTACTAAATGGCTTTTTTAAAAATCCCCTACACCCTGCTTTAAGTGCTTGCTTCTGAATCGACGAGCTATCCATCGTTGTAAATGCAATGATCTTTACACTTGGATCTAATTTTAAAATCTCTTCAGTGGCTTTAATCCCAGACATTTCTGGCATCACAATATCCATAAAAATAAGATCAGGTTTTAATTCTACAGCTTTTTCAATAGCGTCCAGTCCATTTACGGCTTCACCAATAACAATATACTTGTCTTGATCCAATAGAATTTGTCTTACGATTTCACGTATAAAAGGCGCATCATCAACGACTAAAATCTTTAAAACTGCATTTTGTGATTTCATCTTTAATTAGCTTATACAATCAGATTCAAAATCACAAAAAGAAAAAGCCCCAGTTGGATCAACTGAGGCTCATTTCTTTTAATACTCAAAATATGGGTTTTAATTTAAAAACCTAGATCTAAGTTAGAGTTTAACTTAAACCTATTTTTTAAATTACATCATTGGCATTCCGCCCATGCCACCCATTCCGCCGCCGCCATGACCACCACCAGAAGAATCTTCAGACTTCGGCTTTTCAGCAATCATAGTTTCAGTGGTTAACATTAAAGACGCCACAGATGCTGCATTTTGAAGTGCACATCTGACAACTTTAACTGGATCAATAACACCAGATTTAATTAGATCCTCATAAACTTCTGTATAAGCGTTAAAGCCATGACTTGGATCTTTCGCATTTAAAACTCTGTCTAAAACGATAGAGCCATCTAAACCCGCATTAAATGCAATTTGTTTAATTGGGGCTTGGCAGGCTTGCCATACAATCTTAGCGCCAACCATCTCTTCGTCACGAAGTTTTAGTTTTTCAATGACTGCACCCGCTTTGAGTAAAGCTGATCCACCACCAGGGACAATTCCTTCTTCAACAGCCGCACGAGTCGCATTTAAGGCGTCTTCTACACGAGCTTTTTTCTCTTTCATTTCAATTTCAGAAGGAGCACCTACGTGAATAACCGCTACACCACCAGAAAGTTTAGCTAATCTTTCTTTAAGTTTTTCTTTGTCATACTCTGATGTTGTTTCTTCAACTTGAGATCTGATTTGAGTTGCACGGGCTGCAATGTCTTTTTTAGTACCAGCACCATCAATAATTGTTGTGTTGTCTTTATCAACTACAATACGTTTTGCTGTTCCAAGATCTGCTAATGTCGCTTGCTCTAGTTTACGGCCAGTGTCTTCACTGATCACAGTTGCACCAGTTAATACAGCAATGTCATCTAACATTGATTTTCTTCTGTCACCGAAACCAGGGGCTTTAACAGCACACACTTGAATAGTTCCACGAAGTTTATTCACTACTAGGGTCGCAAGTGCTTCACCATCAATATCCTCAGCGATGATTAATAGTGGTCGTCCTTGTTTAGCAATCCCTTCTAAAACTCCAATCAAATCTTTCATTGAACTGATTTTTTTGTCGTAAAGTAAAATGGCAGGGTTATCTAACTCTGTTTCCATTCTTTCAGCATTAGTGATAAAATAAGGAGACAAGTAACCTCTGTCGAACTGCATTCCTTCAACCACTTCTAATTCAGTCAAAGCTGTTTTTGATTCTTCAATTGTGATCACGCCTTCTTTACCAACTTTATCCATCGCTTGAGCAATCATTGCACCAATCTCTGTATCGTTGTTCGCAGAAATAGTTCCCACTTGAGCGATCTCTTTAGAATCTTTAACTGGCTTCGCAATTTTCTTTAATTCAGCAATTACGGCTTCAACAGCTTTATCCATTCCACGTTTCACATCCATAGGATTGTGTCCCGCAGATACGATCTTGCTACCTTCTCTAAAAAGGGCTTGAGCTAACAACGTCGCCGTCGTAGTTCCGTCACCAGCGTCATCATTGGTTTTAGAAGCCACTTCTTTAACCATCTGAGCGCCCATATTTTCAAATTTATTTTCTAATTCAATTTCTCTTGCGACAGTCACACCGTCTTTTGTGATCAGTGGTGAACCGAAGGATTTATCAATAACAACGTTACGACCTTTTGGACCCAATGTAACTTTCACTGCATTAGCTAAAATGTTCACACCGTTTAAAATTGATTTTCTAGCTTCTTCGCTAAACTGTAATTCTTTACTCATTTGATATTCTCCTTAAAAAAAATTAGTTAATTACGCCCAAAACATCTTCTTCTTTCATCATCAAATAATCTTCGCCACCTAATTTGATTTCAGTGCCTGACCATTTGCCAAATAAAATAGTGTCGCCAACTTTAACGTCTAAAGGGATTCTTTTTCCGTCATCCGCCGTCTTACCTTGTCCTGCAGCCACAACTTGACCACGAGAAGGCTTTTCTTTAGCCGAATCAGGGATGATGATTCCGCCTGGAGTTGTTGTGTCTTCTTCCATTCTTTTAACTAAAATACGATCGTTTAACGGACGTACATTTACTGTGTTCATTCGAACCTCCTAAAAATAATTTGTTATTGGGTCTATACGCCTTCAATATGAAGCCCTTGAGGCTAGGGTCAAGGCGACTTAAAAAAAATTCCCAAATCATGTCTATTTATTTAGGTGAAATGATTAATTTGAGGGCATCTCGTTATCTAAGACTTCTACATCAGAGGCTAGACTTGAATCTAAGCTGGTATTTGGACTTAAATCTTCCAAGGATTCAATTTTTTTGGCTTGCGCCAAAACCCGAGTCTGGAAAGAATTCTTAGCCGTTCTAAATGTATCTAAGCTTTTTTCCAGTTGCTGCTCAACCGATAAAAACCCTTTCGCAAACGTCATAAGACGCTTTTGTAATTCCTTAGAATAATCGTAAATCAATTTTGCATTTTCAGTGACTTTGTATTCGCCCCACCCCATGTGAATTGCACGGAGTAAAGCGACCAAGCTTGGCGGTGTTGTGATTAAAACTTTATTAGAAAGCGCATATTCAATAATATCTTTTTGGGCTTCAATAGCCGCAAACAAAAAAGATTCATTTGGTAAAAACATCACCACATAATCTAAACTTTCGGCCCCAACGGCTTCGTTGTAAGCTTTAGATCCAAGTTCTCTAATGTGGGTTTTTAAACGCTTTGCATGGTTATCTAGATGCTGAACTTTAAGCTGCTCGTTGGTTTCATCAATATATTTTAAATAAAATTCCATAGGAGTCTTCGCATCGACAATAATTCTTTTACCACTTGGAAGTTTAACTATCATATCTGGACGAAATACTTTTTCATCCTCTTTAAATTCCTGCTGAAAATCAACGTCACAAAAATCAGACATCCCGGCAAGCTCAATACAGTTCTTAAGTTGAAGCTCACCCCATCGGCCACGAACATTGGGCTTAGAAAGGGCTTCTTTTAAAGACTGAGTTTGCTGACCCAGCATGGTGTTTGAATCAATGATGTTTTTAAGTTGGTTTTCAACCGAACCCATTGTTTTTTCACGTTCTTTTTCAAAGGTGCCTAAATTAGATTGATAGCCTTTGAGTTGATCAAATAAAAATTGAAGTTCTTTTCTAAAAACGTCGTCCCGTTTTTTTAAAATTTCACCTTGGGAATCTGATTCTCTTTTAAAATTATCATCCGCTAATTTTAAAAGCTGTTGGGTTTTTTCTTCTAAAACTTCCGCAGATTTGATTCTAAATAACTCTTCTAGCTCGCGACTTAAATCTTGAGCCAAAGTTTTTCTAGCTTCTAACTCTTGATTTAAAAATTCATTTTTATAGATTTGCTTTTGAAGCTCTTGATTCACTAGATTTAGATTTTCTTTTTGCTTAGAATTACTTTTTTGGTTTAATAAAAAGCCAAGCCCAAAGCCAATAGCGGCACCAAGGAATAACGCGATAGCCAGCCAAATATAAATCATCTTTAAGCCCCTAAATTATTGAATGACCAATAAATTGGCTCAGATGGAGGGATTCGAACCCCCGACAGGGTGATTAACAGTCACCTGCTCTACCAACTGAGCTACATCTGAACTGGGTAAATATGAAATAATTATTAGGCCAAGGCCAGAATGAAGTCAACTTTAGTAGACATCCAGAAGCCCCAAAATATAGAATAATCTCAAATTAGTAATTTAAGTTTATCCAAACTCAATCCACTTTTAGGAGTCCATATGTTTAAAATATTTGCTTTAAATTTTTTAGCTGTTTTATTTTTAGCTTCTTGCTCACATTCTGGTCACACTGGTCATCAACACAATCATGACAAAGCAAAAGCAGAGCCTTGTAAAGTAGGTGAAAAATGTGACGAGACCAAAAAAGCTGAAGGTTGCTGCGATCATTCTGAAAAGAAATAAAATGGTAAAGAAGAGCCCAGCTGTAAAACGAGCTAAAAAATAAGTTTTACTATTTACTTCTGAAAACTGGGATTTTAAATTTAATCTCAGAGCCGGATTGACCCCTATGTATTATTTGGGTTTTTTCCAACAGCTTTTCTTGGTGCTGTTTATTTTGGCGGATATAATAAATAACTGAACCCAATGCGATAGATAAACTTATAAGTCTTAAGATCCAGACTTTTTTACTAAAGTCAGTTTGATGTTTATTTATAATTTTTTGAATTGGACTCATCATGACCTCTATATATTTTATAAACTAGTCTTTAAAGAGCTGACTTCTTTAACTCCATTATTTCATTTAGCTTAGTGTATTCTTGTTCTAGGTCACGGTAAATTTCCGAAACAAATTCGGTTCCACCGATCTCCATTGCTAAGGGTGGTGTATCAGGATAAATTAAAAGCCTAATTTTATTTTTATTTAATTTCAAAGTTAAAAAAGTTAGAAACTCCATTAAGCTTTTATCTGCCTGAATAAAACTATTGGTGATTGGTTTTTCTGAAATCACATAGGGATCAAGACTTAGATTTTCAAAATCCATTTTTTGGTACTCGTTAAATTTTTCTGGTGGATAATTGACCCTAACGAATAGTCCGCCTTTATTTAGATATCCAGAATACAAAATAGAATAGATTCCTTCTGCCGGGGTCAATTGGCTTAATTTTTCTCTTAAACCAAATCCTGGACTTAAATTTAAAAATTCAGTTTTATAAATTATATCATTAGAATGGGATTTTAAATGAATAATTAATTCTCTTTTATTTTTAAAAAAATAAAAATCCGCTGATTCTAAGTCTTCAATTTTTAAATCTGAGTTTATATTTTGAGTATATAAAATGGCTTTGGGCTCAACCATTTTTAAAAGCTCTAGGTCATCCACTTCAGATTTGATTCGAATACTTTCTTTAATAAATGATTTAAGGACTGCGCTTGAAATCATACCTGTAATAAATAGGCCAAAAATCGCAAGCAGAACGTGATGCATTTTTATTTTCATAATTTAAGTCTAAAAGACAGATCTAGTAGGTGTCCATCCAAATATCACCAACATTTGTTTTCACAGAGAAATAGAATTTTCCGGTTTCACTTTGTTGAATATCATTAGAAATTTGACCCAATAAAGTTTTTAATTTTGATTCAGCCTTAGTCCCTTTTGGTAATTGAATTCTGGTGTTTCCAACAGATTTTGATACAAAAAGCTGATTAAAATTTTTCTTTGTTTTTTTACTGTATTTAATATCTAAGTCGCCACTTAAAAGTGTGATCTTACCGTAGCCATCTAAACCTGAAACTGTGACCGAACCTGATGCCACATCCAAATCTAACTTAGAAACTTTACCTTGAATGTTAACTTCCCCAGATCCTAAGTTGGCTTCTACGGATGGAAATACACCTTTGATTTTAATAACACCTGTGCCAAGGCTTACGCTTAAGGGTTTATTATTTGGTAAAGAAACATTTAAATTTTGTTTACATTCATTTTTAATTACAAAAACTTTTTTCTCGGTAGAAATAATAAGTGCTCTGTTTTCAATGACGTATTTTGTTTCGCAGTCTTTAATTGAAATTTGATCAACAACTTCTAATTTTGAGTCTTCATTTTGTTCTAAATTACTTATGTTCAGTTCTCCAGAAGCATGAGTAATAAGTATCCTATCAAAATCGGCATTTTTAAATTGCAAGATTTGAACAGGTTTAATTTGTGATTCTAAATAATCGCCTGTTGTTGGGTTTATTGCTGTTAAAGCAAACGACGTTGATGTAAATACCAATTGAACTAGGGTCAAAGCTATTCTTATTCTATTCATAAACTTCTTTCTTTACTCTGGTGTCATAAAATTAAGACCCTAAATAAGATCGTGTGTATTCAATTTTAGGGTCTTAGAATATATAAACCTCAAAGGTTTGGTTAAGTTTAAAATATGTAAGTAAAAGTAATTAAGTAGCTAGTAGTAAACAAAATGGTGCGCCCGGAAGGATTCGAACCTCCGACCACCTGATTCGTAGTCAGGTACTCTATCCAGCTGAGCCACGAGCGCAAAGTTTAAAAGCAAGGTTTAACAAAACAGCGTTAAAAAGCAAGAAAGTCTTTGAATTTGAACCGTGACTTCACTATTTTAAGGCATCAGCATGTAAAAAAGGAAGATTTATGAAAAAGTTCGACGTTTGGTCTACAAGTCTTGATTCTGCGGCAGAAGTCTTAAATGCGTTTAAATCCAACCCTTTCTTGATGTCCCAATGCCAGGACTTTTCTGATTTATTAATTCAAACATTTAAAAATGACGGAAAAGTCTTTATTGCCGGCAATGGGGGCAGTCACTGTGATGCGATGCACTTCGCTGAAGAACTAACAGGTCAATACTCCAAAAGTAGACGTCCTCTGGGCGCTCTGGCCTTAGGGGACTCCAGCCATGTGACCTGTGTTTCAAATGATTATGGTTTTGAACACATATTTTCAAGACAACTAGAGGCCTTAGCCAGAAAAGGTGACTTATTTATAGGCTTATCTACTAGTGGCAATTCTAAGAATATTTTAATGGCCTTAGCGTCTGCAAAGAAAATGAACTTAAAAACTGTGGCTCTGCTTGGTAAAACCGGCGGCGAAGCGAAGTCCACGGCAGATTTAAGTATTGTGGTTCCAGCACAGACATCCGAACGTATCCAAGAATTACATATTAAAATTATTCACACTTCGATAGAGGCTGTTGAGCGAGATTTGTTTCCAGAAAATTATTTGTAATTAACTGATCTCGCCCGGTCTTGTTTTCGAGGCTTGATTTTGTTTTTTTAATCTGAGACATAATAAACAAGCCGGTTGAACTTTAGCTTTAGATCTAAATTGCAATCTTATAAACCAACGGAAGAGTGGGTGAGTGGCTTAAACCAGCAGATTGCTAATCTGTCGTACGGGTAACACCGTACCGGGGGTTCGAATCCCCCCTCTTCCGCCAACTATTAAAAAACTAAACAATAACGATGTCTTACATAAAAAAAGATATTATATTAGGTAAACTCTTTCTTTCGAACTTAATATAGCCTATAATAAGTTCACAGGAGGTCCGAATGAAGGCCTTAAAAATATCTAAAGACGTTGTTACTTTGGCTGAATTTAAAAGCCAAGCCGCGACTTTACTAGAACGTATTGGGACATCATCTCAGCCCCTACTCATAACTCAAAACGGTAAACCTGCTGGTGTACTTCTTTCGCCCGCTGAATTCGACAGAATTCAAGAACAAGAATCGTCACGGTTTGTGACCGCCGTCAATCGAGGATTGCAAGATGCAGATGCCGGCAAAGTTTTAACGGCCTCTCAAGCAAAATCTCGATTAGGACTAAAAAAATAGATGAGTAAGGACCTCAAAGTCCTTTGGACTGAAAATGCCATTCAGGATCTCTTGGGCATTAAAGACTATATTTCTCAAGATTCTATTGGTCGTGCAGAAGAATGGCTCATTGAACTTTATGCTGCTGGAGAAAATTTAGCGCAGTTTTCGAGTCGTGGACGAATTGTACCTGAATTTAATCAGGATAATTTGCGAGAACTGCTGATTGAGAATTATCGACTTGTTTATAGAATTAAATCGGTGTCAGTAGAAATCATTACGGTTTTTGAAGGGCATCGACAGCTAAAGGCAAAGGACCTTAAGAAGTAATGGCCAAAAAAGCTCGCAAGAAGATAACCACGGTTCGCGAGCATCCCATGCATGTTCCAATAAGTGGTAAAAATCCAACTGGTGAAACAATTAGAGATCAGCATCTTCGACGTTTAGTAGGGACCTTTTTAGACGCTGATGAAATTAGCTCTATTTTCAAAAGTTATAATCGTAAAAGTATCACCTATCCGACAAGAGGAAAACTGCCTAAATACATAAATGCAGATAATTACGATGACGTCATTGCAGTTTGGGCAGATTATTTTAATAAAAAATTCAATGCCGATCCCCTACTTGATCCTGATGTTATAAAAGCATTACTCGCTAGTGAATCAAGCTTTAATCCAAATCCTCTCAGTAATAGAAAAATTGCTTTAGGTATTGCGCAAATAACCAAAAGCACTTTAAAAATTATGTTGGATCCGAATGGTGAGATTAAGGACTTTTAAATAGTAATTCTGAATATAAAAAAGCTGGATTAAAAAAATATAGGGAAGATTATGCCGAACTTAAAAAATGACAGGTTTTTAATAGCTTTTGTTTTTTGCATATCAGGGTGTCAATCTGCTAGCATTTTTAGCCTAAACACATTTCATGAAGAAGGTAAAAATCCATCAAGTGATTTTCATGTTATTCGTTTGAGACCAAACCGTATACAGCAAAAATGTATTTTTCTTAATGCTGAAGACGAAAATAATTGGAGACACCAATATTTATTGTATGTATTAGATGAAAAAAATAATGTTTTAGAAATTATGCAACCGATACATCAAGACAAAGACAGTTGTTATTCCCAGATTAATAAAATTAATAAAATCATTAAACATGAATCACAAATAAAACTCTGTGTTCGTGATGAATTAAAAAAGAGTACTTTGGATTCAGAAAATAAACCTATTCAATTTGGTAATTTAGGTCATCACCGAGTAACTTATAAATATTTAACTTTAGATTCTGTTTGTAACTCAAAAAATTGTTTTAGCAACAATGAGGTATGGACTAATACTTGTCCCGAATTCAAAAAATATTAACACAATTTCCTGTATGCTTTTTTAGCGAACCCTATAAAGTCATTTTTTCATTGGTAATTTTTGACCTTTTTTAGTGTCTAAATTTTAGATATCTTAACATTTTATAGTCAATTTAAATAGTCAATTTTTATCTAAGTACATGAATTTATTAATTATTTAGGTATAAATTTTTGGCTTTTTAATTGCTTTAAAAACATATGAATCTAATGCCTAAAAACGTCATACTAGGCTTATTTGTATTGAAACTTATTTTAAGTTTCGGGCTTTCAAATGATGCCTCTGCCAATGAAGCCTCTGAAATTTGCCAGATTAGACGAAATTTTAGAGTTTTTTTAAGTTCATCTTTTGCAAACGACTCTGGTCAACTGACCCAAAATAGTGAAATGACATGCATTCGAATTAACTCTGTTACTTATCAAATCCTAATCGATGGAGAACCTAGATACATTCATCGAAATGCAATTATTAATATGACACAACAACCAAGTTTGAATGCTAAAGCCGGCAGTGATGTTCACCAAACTCAACCTTTAAGACAACGTATTGAAATGGGCAGAATAAATGGTCTGCAAACATTAATACCTGACTCTATAGCCGAGAACGTGGGTCAAGCTCTTTCTGTACCATCAAAATCTGCTGCTGCTTCAGAAGAGCTTTCTACTGTTGCAGAATTAGCCCAGACCAAACAGTTTACAAGAACCTTAGAATCTGAGGGCTGGGTTGTAGTTAGGGCAAAGCCTAATAGAGAATCTAGATTTGAGTGTTCTGTTGTAATAGAAGGAAGCTGTAAATCCGCTAGAAACTCAGTCACGAGTATAAATCAAGATGTCGAACTTTATCCCACCGGGGAACGGACTTTAGACGAAGATCATAACGATTGGTATTTTAAAGCTAACTTTGAACATGCCGGTCAGTCTTATTCGGGTTGGTTTTCTGAAACACAAACCGAAGTGGATTCAAGTGAGGCTGTAGCTAAATCAACTGATCAACAAAGAACGGATGAATGGTTTAGAGGAAGCTCTGGATCTAACTTCGGTCCCAATGTTGAAGTGGCTGATTCAGAACCTACACTTTATCAACTTCCTATGAATCCTGAAAGCCAGGCTGTTCGCTCTCAAGTGTCATTTAAAGCTGCAGAATTTTTTAAATCAGAGGCGTTTCAAACACAGCTAAGAACGGATGAAGCTGAACAAAGATTTTCTACCAGCACAGCTGACGATCGAAGAAATTTAATTCAACTACACCCTACTCGTGCTGGAATGTGTGGTAGCTATAATTATTCTGACGACCCTGCTCCGGAAGAATCTTATGCACACCCTATGACGGCTTGTGTTCTATCAAAGCTGGCAGAAGAGTGGAGAAAAAACTTTTGTCCAGGAAACGGAGCTTGTCGACTAGAAATAGGGGATATTTCTCATCACACGAACAGGTTATTTGACGGTCATAAAACTCATACCGATGGGTACTGTGTTGATTTTAGACCAATTAAGGATTCCGGCAGTGGGCCACTAAATATAAATAGTGGAAACTACGATCAAGAAAAAACCAGACAACTCATTGAACTTATAACAACTTTAGGTGGCGACACTGAAAGAGATGGTGAATCCAGACCTCTTATTTTCAACGATCCTGATTTTGTAGACGACGATTTAACCAGAGTGGCTGGTGGCCATGCCAATCATATCCATGTTTGCTTTAGACCTCAAAATCCAACTGTCCAAAGCCAATGTCAAAGATATCAGCCTGACGAACAGTTGTGTCCGACTTCTGTAATTTTGTTTAATCATCCATCAATGGTTGAAATGAGAAAGGGTTTAAATGATTTATCTAACTAAAGGTGTTAGTGTGAAATTTATGTATATAGTTCTTATTTTATTTTTTCAATTTTCTTCTGTGAATGCAGATGAAATGACTGTTACAAAATGCGAAGGCGTTCAAGGCTTACAGGTTGTCACAGATTACAGTTCTTCCGGCAAACCCTTTGTCAGAAAAGATTTAACTGAAATTTTCACTTCGTTTTCTAACGACTTTTATTTTACAAATTTAGCTATTGATAGTTCAAAGTTTAGTTCTGGAAATATCGAAATCACAATTGATGTTTTAAATAAAGATTCCAAAACAATAAAAAAATATGTTCTAAATAAATGGATTACTGATAAAAATGTTTCTGGAAAAAAAATATCAAAAATTCCTATCTCTAGATTTATTAAAAGTAAGATTTCTAGACCTTTTGATAATTATCTAAATTTATCAAAAGCAGAAAAATCAAAAATAAATATTTTAACTATTCCCGTGAATGCTAAATTTAATATTGGTCAAAAAAATAAAAAGCCATTTTGTGTTTTTGATTTTAAGTATGGCTCGGCGACCCATGAAGACTAATTAAATTTACAGATTTAAATCAGAAATATAATTCACGCTGACTTTGTCAGGCTCTGCGACTGAAAGACGTTTTAATTCTTGTCCTGTTTTAGAATCTTTTAATGTTGAAGTGATAACCCCGTGGGGAACGTTGGTTGCAAGATACCCACCACCATCTATTAACTTTTCAGCGGGTTGACCTAATTTATCAAAATATATGATTCTTGTATTCGCGCTTTTTGGATAAACTTGAACATTGTAGGCCCCAGTTTCAACCCAACCTATTACACTAGTTGTTCTGGGAATATGATTGACCCTTTGGCTTGAAAGCAAAGACGCCATCCAAGATTTTTTAAAATTAGGCAAATTAACAACCGCACGGCGTCGCCCTATGAAATATCTAGTTGAGATGTAGTCTGAATTTAAAGGCTCAACATCCATCACCATATTTGTAGATGTGTCAAAAAATGGAATTGTGGAATACTGCGATTGTCCTACATTCCATTTCGCCTTCATTCCTGAGACTGCAATTTTTGAAGCCACTTGAAGATCAGCTTTAAAAGCATCAAATGAATACACTGTGACATTTTTTTTTGGTGCAGATTCCACATGAACAAGACTAGTGTGGTCAAGACGAACAACAGTGGTTTCTAAAGGCATGTTAGATTGATCTGTTTTAATAATATGTAAGCCTTCCGGTGGGTTAATGAAAGCAAAAAATCCATCTGAACTGGTGCTTTCAAGATTTGGATCTGGAATTCTGAAACTGAAATACAGGGGTTGGATATCTTCAAAGCCATGAAGATTTACTTTTACATTTTCTATCGGACGGCCTTGATCAAGCACTCGTCCCCAAATCACAGAATTAATTTTTGCTTTTTTTAGGTAAGGCTCAATTAAACTTAAAAACGACTTCATGTGTTTATCTGAATGAAGAATCGTTTTTAGTGGCTGACCCGATTCAGCAATCTGAAGCGAATTCCAGTATCCTTTATGAGATGCGGACACAATAACTTGCGATCCTAACGCAATTTTTGTAGCTTCAAAACGACCTTGTTCGTCACTTAGGCCTGTTGTTTCGTCCCCATCAATGTAGATCTCTGTTGGTTTTTTATCAGATTTACTTGTGCCATTAGAATTTAATGCCACTTCATAATCATCAAAACTTTCATAAGATAAAGCTTGTCCGATGAAGTGTGAATTTTCAGATGGCCTAACTTTAATTAAAGTTTCAGGCTGAGATAAAGTGGTGGCATCCAGTTTTAAATCTCCAAAAGCAATCAAGGCTCCACTGTCATGTCTTAATTCTACAGTCAAAAATCCGCTTAGACCTTTAACTGAAATATCGAATTCACCGGTCCAAGGATTAATAAGACCACGATCTTGAACTGTTCGACCTAAAACTCTTTGAATATAAAATTGAAATCTTTCACCTGGGTAAACAGCCCCATCAGTTAAAATGATTTGTCCTTTCAGTTGACGAATTTTTTCTTGAACTAAAGTATTTAAACCCAGTGGATTTAATAGAACTGAGTTTTTTGAATTCACTGAAATTGGACCTAAATTTTGTTGTAACAATCCAAACCCATTTTTTAGATTTTCAGTCATTCCTTGGGTTAAAAGTTGACCTATATTTTGATTTGACTGTTTATTTAAATTTGTTGAACTCAGTAAAGAGTTTGAACTTATATTTTTCGTTTGTTCTGAATTTGCTTGATCTGGGTTCCCAATTACAAAATCCACACCATCAACATCGATTTCTTGTCCGCGCCCTTGAACAATATCTTTGACAGCTTGATCTAATGACGAATTCGACGGATCAGACGCCACATTGCTGGCTAAGATTTGTGTATCCGTATTAAAGGAATTTGCAGAAATAGATAAATCTAATTGGGTGTTAAATGTTTTGTCTAAAATATTTTTTGCACCTGATGCCACTTTTCTAGTCATTGAAATTAAAGTGTCACTTTTTATTTTTTGGTGTCGTTGAATTTTCAAACCTTCAAGCTGAACCACTTGAATTTCAGACTCACCCGATTTTATATTAACAATCTGCTCATCAAAAGATTTTGTAATATTTTTTAAATTAATTTTGGTGTCATCAGTTTTTAAATGAAAGGTATCTTCAAGGGCGGCAAATGCTGGGGAAAATCTTTGTACAACAATACTGATTGGTTTTTGAATACCCTTGTATTCAATTTCAGAAACTCGTTCTGAAATTAAAAATGTAGCTGTTAAAAAAAGCCCAAGGCTTAATTTCATGATGTAAATCTCTTTTTATAGCTGTTGAGTAATCACTATTCTTAATAGTGCCTAGAACACCTTAAAGTCGTCAACTAAGTTGGAATCATCTCGACGTTTATTCAGGTGGGCCTTTAGCCTAGCCAGAATAATCTTGGCTATCCTTTCGTCGTAGCCAACAGTGCGAAAATCTTTTTGAATAGCTAATGGACTTTGAGCTTCTTCAACAACAACCACCACTTCAATAGTATAAGGACGTTCGGCCCCACGAATATATATTTCGGCAAAAGCTCTTTGTAATTCAGATCCGGCTTCTTTAATTTTTTTACCATACCTGACAAATGGAACGGACTTGTATTCACGACTGTCTTTTGATGCAAAGTTGATCTTGATAGGTAAAGCTTTTGTAATTCCATGTCTTATTTCAACAAGGGATTTATCCACAGGTCCAAACATTGGACCACCCATAGCACAAGATACAGTTTCAAACGCCAATAAGGTGAGTAGCCATAATTTGACTAGGCGATGACTAGGCATGCCCAGCCTTACCTGCGTCTTTTAGAAACTGGTCCAGACCACGATCAGTTAATGGATGCTTGGTCAGTTGCTTAATCACACTGTAAGGCATTGTTGCGATATCAGCACCAATAAGGGCTGCGTCTAATAAGTGCATAGGATGACGAACACTGGCGACTAGAATTTCAGTTGGAAAACCATAGTTATCAAAAATAGTTTTAATTTGAGCCACCACATCCATTCCAGATGTATGAATGTCATCAAGTCGACCAACAAAGGGTGATACCATCGTGGCTCCGGCTTTGGCTGCAAGTAAAGCTTGAAGGGCAGAAAATACCAAGGTCACATTAGTTTGAATGCCTTCTTTGGTGAACTCTTTCACTGCAATCAAGCCATCTTCTGTCAAAGGGACTTTCACCACGACGTTCTTCGCAATTTTCGCAAGCTCTTTACCTTCTTTGATCATGCCTTTAGCATCAAGGGCAATCACTTCAGCAGAAATGGGTCCGCTTACGATTTCGCAAATATCTTTAATAATGTCTTTTAAAGGACGACCACCACCTTCTTTTGCAATTAGGCTTGGGTTTGTAGTCACCCCATCAACCCATCCTTTTAAATGTGCGCTTTTGATATCTTCTAAATTGGCTGTATCAATAAAAAATTTCATATTTTAAGATCCTTGGGTTAGTTTGCAAAAAACTTCTGAAAATTAACTACGTTTTTAAATTTTCTAATCCTAATCAAATCAGAAACTAACTTAAAAACAAACTTTGGTCGAGCTTCATCAACCGCTAGTCAGTAAGCTTCGTCCAGTTTGTAAGAACTCCGAATTCATCCACACTTTTTGATCTATTAAATCCGCTGTTAAGGGCTCATTTAAAACGGGGTGTACATAAAAATCAGGAATGATCTCTAGGCTTGGAAATAAAAACTCAGGACGTTCTGTCCACATTGGATAGGGAATAGTCAGTCCATGACTCATGGCAAACTGAGATCGAAAATCCAAAACCTGGACCTCAAAATTTCTTGAAGATGTCATACCTGCTGATTTATCTGCAAATTTTTTGATCTGAGATCCAAAATCAGCTCCCCAATCTTCTGACTCTTTAACTTGGAGTAGAATGCTAAAACAAAGATGGGTGTGTAGAGATTCATTTTTAATATCTTCTTTTATATCGTCAGGAACAAATTGATAAATTGAAGAGATTTTATCAATAACACCTACATAACTTAAACATCTAATAAAATGCTTAGAGCAGCTAATGCCCTGTTTTTTTTCGGCAACAACACCAATAAGGGCATAATCAAGACTTTTAAGCATAGATATACGGTGACCTTTAATTTAATTATTATTGTTAGTTTGAATATCTTTATTAAAATCCTGAATAAAATCCTCCATGGAATATATCTGTGGTTCCATTTTTTGAACCAGCCATTCTGCTACTTTTAATGATCCAGATGCAAAAACACGTCGGTTCATAGCTTCATGATAGATCTCAATAACTTCATCGTCACTTTCAAATCTCACAGAATGAATTCCAAAGACTTCCTCACGGCGCTTAGCTTCAATAGAAATATCTTCTTTATAATTTAAAGCCTGCTTTGCTTTAGTTGCTAGACTTATGGCCGTGCCACTGGGGCTGTCTTTTTTATGAATATGATGAGTTTCAGAAATACTAATTTTTTTAGGTTTAAAAACTTTTGTCATTCCAATAAATTGTTTTAGAAGGGCAATTCCAATACTCATGTTTGACGCCCAAAACATTGGGGCTTCAAATTTGAAATCGTGACCTAAAATTTCGGCTAACTTTTTTTTATTAATTTCGCCTAGACCTGTGACCCCAGAAACCAAAGGTTTTTTATTTTCCTGACACCATTTAAATACGTTGGGGAAATTTTCAGGCAAACTAAAATCTATCACAATATCAATAAATTTTGGGTTCCATACACTTACATTTGAAATAGGTTTAGCATCAGTCATCATCTTTTGACCCTGGCTCTCCCACCCAGCTGTAAATTGGTGATCTGAACTTTGTATTAGATTAATGACCTCTTGGCCAACACGTCCCGAAAAACCAACTACTGCAATTTTCATTTAGGCCTCAAACAACGCAAGTTGCTCTTCAAGACTTGCGAAGTGTTTTTCAGATAAGGCCAAAAGAGGAAGTCGACATTCAGGACTAGCCAAAATTCCTTTAGCAAATAAAGCCCATTTCACTGGTGTTGGATTAGGTTCAACAAATAATAAATTTGTAAGTCTTAATAAAGGTAAAAAGTTTTTTGCAGCTAGAACTGAATCTTTTTTTGCTAATTCAAATAGTTCTTTTAATGTTTTAGGAACCAAATGACTTAAGACTGAAATCGCCCCATCACCACCTAGACCCACGAACTCAACCCCCGTTTCATCGTCACCTGACATTAATGACCAGTTTGAGGGAACTAGTTTTTTGATCTGTTTCATAAAATCTAAATCACCAGAAGCTTCTTTAACACCAAAAATATTTTTATGATCTGCTAGACGTTCGATTACTTCTAAGCCTAAAGAGGTCAGTGTTCTTGATGGGACATTGTATAAAATCACTGGCGCACTTGAGGCATTAGCTACAGCTGTAAAGTGTTGAAAAAGACCCTCTTGAGTCGGTTTATTGTAATAAGGCACTACATCTAAAAAAGCGTCTGGTTTTAAATCAGAAAATTCTTTGTGAAGTTCAATAGTTTTAGATGTTGAATTTAAACCCGCGCCAATAATAAGGTCGTGTTTAGTCGCTCTGGTTTTCACAAATTTATAAATATCCTTCACTTCTTTAACACTTAAATTGGGGCTTTCTGCCGTCGTTCCATTTATAACAAAACCATCAACACCGTTTTTAATTTGAAAATCTAAAAGTTTTTCTAACGAAGCCCAATCAATTTCATTATTTTTGAATGGAGTTACTAGGGCTGTAACGACGCCTGAACTTACTTTTTTGCTCATCTTCTTTTTCCTTTTTTAAAACATCTTCTTGATAACTATTAAAATAAAGATTTGGATCCTTCGGCGGAATCGGAGCTCCCCGAATTCCACAACCCATTAATCCCAAAATAAAAAAAATAATTAAGGTGGTTTTCATGAAGCAAACATACTGGTCTAGTTGAAATCTGTAAACCCCTCCTAACCCGAGAAACGAGTAATTTTCCAGATTCTTTTCTATTTAATTTTTAAGATATTAGAGATTCATTTCTCGGCCGGCCCATCCATGGGCCGGCCGAGAAATAAGGTTGTTATTAAATAATAAAAATTAAATTGAACTTAAATTCTAAGACTCTGAAATCTACAAATCTTTAAGGGTGCTGATCAGAACTTTCCGTGGTTTAGAACCATTGGCTGGACCTACAACGCCTTGCTGTTCAAAGACTTCAATCATTCGCGCGGCCCGCGGATAGCCTAACCTAAATTTTCTTTGAAGCATTGATGCGCTGACCTCTTTCATTCCTGACACTTGCTCTAAGATTTCATCGTAACGGTCATCAAATTCATCCATGTCATCTGCGCCACCACTGTCATGATCCATACCTTCACCAGACGACGACGATGAAGAAGACCCATCTACAGCTCGCATCGCCTTTTCATCATACATCGGTTCTGATTGGGATTTCCAAACTTTGGTGATCTCTTCAATTTCAGCTTCTGAAACATAAGCCCCGTGGGCTCGAAGAGGTTTTGAAATTCCTGGGGATTGAAATAACATGTCCCCACGGGACAATAATCTTTCTGCACCAGATTCATCTAAAATAACTCGGGAGTCCATTTTACTGGCCACTTTAAAACTAATTCGTCCTGGAATGTTGGTTTTAATAAGACCTGTCACCACATCTTTTCGAGGCGACTGCATCGCTAAAACTAAATGTATTCCGCAAGCTCTAGCCATCTGGGCGAGCCTTACAACGGCATGCTCGACATTGATTTTATCCACAGCCATTAAGTCCCCAAATTCTTCAACAATAATAACAATGTAAGGCAAAGGCTGGCAGTAATAGCTTTTCATCGGGGCTTCCAAATTTATCTGAGCATTGATTTCATTGTGCTCATCTAATTGCTCCTCCGTGAATACTCCTACTTTTTCATTAAAGCCTTCTAGATCTCTAACTTTAAACTTAGACATAGATCTATAACGTTTATCCATTTCATTAATCGCCCAACGAAGTGCATTTACTGCTTTTTTAGAATCTCTGATGGGCGGAATTAATAAATGTGGAAGGTCATTAAAAGCCGCCAAATCCACTTGTTTTGGATCAACTAAAATTAATTTTAACTTTTTAGGACTATGCCTTAGTAAAAGCCCGACAATTAATGACACCACAAACACTGATTTTCCTGAACCCGTAGAGCCTGCCACTAAAAGATGGGGCATCTTTCTTAAATCCACCACCATCGGGTAACCATCGGCCCTACGACCCAAGCCTATGGGAAGCAACATGTCGTCCTTCCAAAAGGTATCCATACTTATAATATCTTTAATAAAAACGGTGTCTCTTTTTGAATTTGAAGTTTCAATTCCTACAACATCTCGACCTGGAATGGGGGCAATGATTCTAACGGATTCACTGGCCAAAGCTAATGACAAATCATCTGCTAGTTCTGTGATTTTACTAATTTTAATATCTGCATTAGGTCTAAATTCAAAAAGAGTCACAGCAGGTCCAGACTTCACCCCTGTTATTTTTCCTTTCACAGAAAACTGTTCTAATTTTGAAACCAAAAGATTTGATTTTTCACGAATTTCATCTTCACTCATTCCTTCAAACTGCGATGGTGGTTCATTTAGAAGATCTAAAGATGGCATCTCCCAATCTGAATCTTTAATTCGTCTTGAAACTTTTTTAAGTGAATCCCTTTTAAAAGACTCAATTTTAAATGTATCTTCTTTTAATGACTGTCTTCGTTTCAAAACCATTTTTACTATTGGGCTTATCGGGATTAAATTTGAGTGTATTAAATCCTGATCTTCAACCTGATTAGAATCCATTCGATCTCGAATTTCATCGCCATCATCATATTTTTTGTTTTTTAATTTAATTTCATCTGAATTTGATTTATTTAAAAAATCAAATTTCATAAAGTTTGCGAATGGTGAAAAGCTTAGTTTTGGAAGTTTTTCATTAACAGATAGTGATAGTGTTTGGATTCCCTTTGTGCCTTTGAATAAAAAGTTGAAGATTGATTTCAGTGGATTTTCAAAAGCTATGGCCATTAATATTAAATACAAAAAACCCAGAATTATACCGGTACCAGTTTGGTTAAATAAATTTAAAGTGTACGACCCAAGAAGCACCCCAATCCAACCCCCTGGATTTTTATTTTCAATATTAATAATTTGTCCTAGGCTTTGATTTAAATACAATTCTAGGGTCACAGATATTAAAGTTATAAAAAGAAATCCAAGTGCGACTTTATCTACTGAATTTTTAATATTTCTAAATGAACTGGCTGACATTACAAAAATAAAACCTACGAAACTATAGGCTGCAAACCCTAATAGTTTCAAAAATAAAACGGCTAATAAAGCTCCAAAATGCCCACAGGCATTTAAAACTGGATTTAACTCGTAACCTTGATTTTCAAAAAAAATCCTATCATTGGGGTTATAAGAATAAAGGGACACAAATAAAAACAGCCCCATACTAACTAGGACTAATCCCTTGACTTCCGATTTGATATTGAGCCACGAGTTGGCATTAGATTTAAGCCCCGAATTAGTTGTAGATTTAGTCGTCGATTTTATCATTCCTATATTCTAATCCTATTTAGAAAAAAGAGCAGAATCCTAAGGCCTGTTCTTGACGAAAGTCTCAGATTAAGAGAGCACTGATTTACTTTATGATCAAAATCAACGAAATATTTTTTAGTATTCAAGGTGAAAGCTCACTAGTGGGCCTACCTACTGTTTTTGTTCGTACTTCAGGATGTCATTTGAGATGTAGTTATTGCGATACAACTTATGCTTACCATGAAGGTCAAAAAATGACGACCCAAGATATTTTCCAAAAAATACAAGCCTTTCCGACTAGGCAAGTGTGTTTAACTGGCGGCGAGCCACTTCTACAAAAAGGTATATACGACTTATTAACTTTACTTATAGAAAATGATTATAAAATTTCCATAGAAACTTCTGGCGATTTAGATTGTCACTTATTACCTAAAGAAGTTAAAAAAATTATAGATATAAAAACTCCTGATAGTGGCGCCCCAGATGCAATTGAATATAAAAACTTATTGTTTAATGAAGATCCGGATACAGAATTTAAATTTGTCATTTGTTCTGAACACGACTCTGAGTGGGCTTTTAACTTTGTCAAGCAACATGATCTTGCGAAAAAAGCTCAAGTTTTTTTTAGTCCTAGCCATGGAAAAATTGCAGCAAATTGGCTAGCTGAAGAAATATTAAAAAATAATTCAAAAGTTAGGTTGCAATTGCAGCTGCATAAGTATATTTGGTCTGAACACAAGCGTGGAGTTTAATTTTACCAAAAGTTTAAAGGAGTAGACCTTGCAAGAAATCACACAAAACCCAGATCATTTGTTAGTAGCTAATTTACAAAATATTAGTTTAGAACAATTAGTTAAGAGCAAACTAGAAGTCCTATTTGACCAACAAAAAGAAGCTAATGTTGAAATCAACGGTCTTTATGGATTAGTGATTGAACAAGTTGAAAAACCGCTTATTGAACTTGCCTTGAGAGTTTATAACGGGAATCAGGTTCGTACAGCACAAATGCTAGGTATCAATAGAAATACTTTAAAGAAAAAAATTGATAATTATAATATCAAAACTAGAACACGCGCTAAATCCGCTGTTAATTAATTTTTTAACTAAATCTTAAAAACCACCCAACACATCTTGTTATTGGGTGGTAATTCACTTCTCTTTCCCTCTTTTATTGAATACATTTTTAAAACTAGTTTTAACTTTAGTTTATTAAAGTTCTAATTTTAAATTAACAGGTTACCTAAGGGAATAAGTCTTGAATAAAACACTTCCTCACAATATTGAAGCTGAACAGTCCATCCTTGGTGGCCTTATGCTTGATTCAGAAGTCTGGGACGATGTTGCAAGCTTAGTTGATTCCTCAGATTTTTATCGACCCGCACATAAAATTATTTTTGAGGCTATTAAAGTCCTAAGTCGTAGAGGCCAAAATGCAGATATCGTAGTCCTTTCGAACCATTTGCAACAGACTGGCAATATGGAAGCCATTGGGGGCCCAAGATATTTAGCCGATTTAATTGAACATACGTCATCTTCAGTGTTTCTAGAAAATTACGCTAAAATTGTACGTGAAAAATCCTTAGTCCGAAAAATGATTACAACTACTCAGAAAATATCTGAGGATGGATTAAATGAAAGCTTTGAAGATGTAGAGAAATATTTAGAAAAATGTGAATCCGATGTCTTTAATGTGGCGCAGACAGGGTCTAACAAGGTGGGGCTAACAGACCCGACAGAACTTGTAGAGCTAAGCTTAAAGAAGATCGAAGAGACCATGAGCCTTAAGGGCAATATAACAGGTATTGCTTCTGGATTTAATGACTTTGATGAAATGACTGCTGGTTTTCACGGCGGGGAACTTATAATTATTGCGGCTCGTCCTTCTATGGGTAAAACTGCCTTGGGCTTAAATATCGTGACCCATGCGGCCTTAAGAGAAAAAAAATCTGTAGCTTTCTTTTCGGTGGAAATGCCTAAAGAACAATTGATGATGAGGATTTTAGCGAGCGAGTCTAAAATCAATATGGGTAAGATACGTGTGGGCCAGATCGATGATAACAGCTGGAGTCGCTTGATCAATACAGCCGCCAAGCTCAGTGAATCAAAACTTTTTATTAATGATACCAGCGGAATTAGCCCTTTTGAAATCAGATCCATCGCCAGAAAGCAAAAGTCTAAGCATGGACTGGATATGATTGTGATCGACTACTTACAGCTCATGAGTATGAAACAACGGATGGAAAGCCGCGAACGTGAAGTCTCCGAAATTTCAAAATCCCTTAAAGCACTATCAAAGGAACTTGATATTCCAGTGATTGCTTTAGCGCAGTTGAATCGAGGCGTTGAAGGCCGTTCTGACCGACGTCCCATGTTATCTGACTTACGTGAATCCGGTTCTATTGAACAAGATGCTGACGTTATTGCTCTAATTTACAGAGAAGATTACTACGAGAAAGAAAACCCAACTGGAGCGGCAGAGATTATTATCGGTAAACAGAGAAATGGTCCTACGGGAACTGTCAAAGTCAGATGGGAGCCTTCAATTGGACGCTTCTCCAATAATATTGAGGCCCAAGTTGGACACGCCCCAATGCCTAGCGGCAATGACTTTCCTTTTGAAAAGTCAAAACCAAGAAATAATACTAAAAACTTTGCCCCTGGCTCATAATCAAATTATGTGTTTTAAAAAAATTAGTTTTTTATTTACTTTCACAATATTGATATGTTTTCAGTCCGTGCAGGCCAAAAAACAACCACAAACAAAAATTAAAACAAATACGATATCTAAATCTAATTCTGAATTAAATATCGAAGCCCATCCTTACTATTTTTTAAATCAAAAAGACTTAAATGGGTTTTTGCATTTAGACTATAAAAATTTTCAAAGATTAAATTCTAGTAAATACTATCAACTCAATTTTTACGCTGAAGCCGGGACTTTAGAAAATTCACTAGGTACAAATTTGTTTTTTAATGCCACTGGCACAAAATATTTAGTTAAATCTGAAACTTTAGTTTTTTCATTTGGGTTTTTAGAACATCAATATGGATTGTCACGTATCAGTAGTCCATTAGATTTTGTGGATCAAAAATCATACACTGATATTTTAAGCCCAAAACGATTTTCAGATTTTAGTCTTCGTACAAGTTTTAAATTAGGCGAAACATTTTGGCGCTTAAGCTATATTCCCTATAGATTTGAAATGCCCTTCCCTGGGGTAAAGTCATTTTGGTTACCAAGGACTTTACCACCCAAGGTTTCAGAAGGCAGTGACACTGTTGAGTTTCCACCTGACCCTACTTACGAGTGGCTAACGTATAAACACAATAACAACAGTAACTTTCATAACGTGGCGCTAGTTGGCGAATTTGAGACCAAAAATTGGGATTGGGTGTGGCAATATTACCGAGGTCTTGATACAGACACAAACCTAGAACTTGAACTCAACACAACTGTTGTCAGCGGCAATACGGTTCGGACTGACTATCCAATTCTACTTCGTCCCGTTCACAACTTAATTCAACGCTTAGGTTTTGGTTTTGTTTACACAACTCCTATTCAGTGGCGTATAATTTTTGAAAACTCAGTATCACTTGGTAAAGGAAATAATTCCGAAAATGTGACTGAGAATTATATATACAATTCTAGTTTAAGCCTTGAATGGGGCATTCCTGTCTTTGGTGATATTTTAAAAGGCGTGCTTCAAGGCTTTTATGGTAAAAGCTCAAACGCACAAACTGGATCTACAAGCATATTACCACCATTACAAGAAGCTCTACTGTTGGGTTTTTTGTGGGATCAAAAAAATTATGAGTTAAGTGTAGGCTACATTAAAAGTTACTCGTTAAATGTGAATGTGGTTCAAGCCTCGTTAAAATTAAATTTTAACGAAAATTATTATTTTAAATCTACTGCCGCATTTATTGATGGACCTGTTCCAGAGATCTTAAGTGGATTTGTCAAAAGTGATATTGTAGATGCCTATCTTGGATATCAAGCTCGGTTCTAGTTTTTATAATTTTAATTTATTCATTTAAAATTATAAAAACTAGAATCTAAGTCACTATTCTGTACACTTGGATATTTTAATCTTTGAAGTATAGATTTGAGTTTTGATTATAGATTACTTTTTTGTTTTCGAAGACCTCTTTGAAGTTGGGAAGCATTACAGTTTTTAACTCTTCAATCGCCGGCAGTACATATCCCATAATTGTTTTTATTGCTGGTCCGCCGGAAGGTTTTGATTTACGCCACTCTGACATTTTTGGATGGTAACTGTACTTGAAATCAAACGTTGATTTTTGGAGTCTCAGGGCCATACCGTTCTCATTGGTGACTATATCAATATAGCCTTCTACTTTGGACCACAAAAATACATAGGGAAGTTCTTTATTTTCTGTCCCTAGAAAATTCATTTGAACAATGACGCTAGATTTATGTTTAAATCGTAACCCGTGATAAAGATCGGATTCTAATTTAATATCTTCTAAACATAGCTTAACTTTCAAATTAAAGTTTGCTGATTTGGAAAAGTTGGTTAAATCATTCCATATAAAAAATTGATAAAGTCTGTTATTAAATAGTTTATCGACTGCGGGCATATCTGATCGTAAAAATGTAAATTCAAAACATCCACCTTTGATCCATTGATTTAATACTCTGTCGAAGTCCATCGACTTCATAGTTAAACTGCCTTCGGAATCGGGATCTTTAAGATTTAAATAAAATTGATCATTCTTAGGCCAACGAACCATAAGATTCACTTTAAAATCTTTTCCATCCTGAATAAAATTTAATAATGCTAGATATATTTTTCTGCCAAAAATATCTATTTCAATTCCTTTTTTTAAGTTTATCCAAAAAGCATCAATGATTTCTTGATTAATAAATTTTAAAGTTTCTATATTTCCATCTCTTGTGGCTAACCATTTTAGTGCAATTTCAGGAAGAAAAGTTTCAAAATCTTTTGGTCCTGTACAATTTGAAGAATCAATTTTAAAGTCCAAATTATCTGGAAGATCAGACTTTGTAATTTTTGGTTTATTTTTTTCTAATACACCTTCAACATTATATTCAATTCCATCTTGCATATATATTTTTAAATAATCACATTTGATTTCTGTTTTTATATTTATAGTTGTCGACCCCACTTTTCGAGTCGTTTTATATTTCAAATCTAATCTATTTATTTCAAATTGAGCGAAATCTATTTTTGAATATATTTTAATCTTAGAGTTTTGATCTAACTCAAATTTTGGTTTGATATTGGCCTTATATTTTACTGAACTAAACTTGGCATCTAGACCATTAATTTTTGGAATTTCATCAAGTGAATCTTCAAGCTTAAAACCACTTTCAAAGTATCGATTTAAAACAGTATTGAACTCATCAACCGTTAAATTCACCGAAACTGGAGTGTAAATGTCAGCAGCCACTTCTTGTGAAAAGCCCACAATAACTATCAAAACCCAGACTAAAGTACGTGAAATCATGCATTCCTATCGGACCTAAGTCTTAAAAATTCAGGACGAATATATATATCTATGAGCTTTTTTTGATTTATTAAAAAGATTTTAATTTAGAAGTGGAAAGTTAATATATTCTTTAAAAAAGTGAACAAGTTAAAGACAGAATGTGGGTTTTTGTCTGACTAAAAAAAAATGGCCCAATTATAAGGCCATTTCTAAATATAAATAAGTTAGACTACTTTTAATTTTTAGTAGCTAATTCAAAGTCAAATTCCATATCGTTGGCGATTACTTTATCTCCAAGACCTTTAAAGAAACTATCAGAGCCGTATTTAACACCCCAAAGAGTTCTATCAATCGTCAACTTACCAGTCCCTTTGTAAATAGCCCCTGAAGGCAGTATTTGAACATCAAATGCAACTGGTTTTGTCTCATCTTTTATTTTAAGTTCACCAATGGCTTTATACATTGTCAAATTAAGTGTTTTGTCTTTTTTATCGATTTTAGTTTTTTCAAAACTTTTTATATTTAATGTCGCATTAGGATATTTAGTTACATCAAAAAAATCAGCTCCACTTAAATGAGACACTAATTTTGTATTATAAGTTTTATCTTTTAAATCTTCGTTGGTAATCTTAGTCATATCTAAAATGACTTCTGCGTTTAAAGGTTGTCCTTTAGAATCAAAAACAACAAAACCATCTTTGATCTTAATTTTACCATAATGTTTATCATTTAAAATTTTCTTCTTTCCCAACCAACTGACTAAACTTACATCAGTATCTATGGTTTTCTTAACTTCTTTGGCCATGACTAGGGCTGAAAAGCTTAATGTGATTGCAATAAATAAGAATTTTAATTTCATTTTTTACCTCGCGATTTTGCATTTTGTTTTTTGTTAGTGTAACAAAAAATTGTAACGCTAAGTTTTGGAATTTGCGAGGTCTAGTTTTAAAATGAAAACATATTGACGATCAGTTTATATCGTTTTTCAATACTTTTTAGTGGGGGATTTAAGGATGGATCTTTCTAGAACAAACTTAAAAGGTATGGATTTAATTAATTTTTTGGCCCTTACCATGGGTGATCCAAAAAACTATACACAATACAGAAGTTTAATTTTAGATGAATTAGAGAAACAAAAAGTAGATATTGAAGACTTTGATGATGCAGAATTGCGTAAGTTTTCACTTCATATACTTTATAGAGCTTTAAGCGTATCAGCTTAAAGACTTACTTTATTCAAACTGGTTATTTAAGAACTCAACCTCATAATAACCAATTTTTAAAACTAAATTTAATTACAATCTAACAACTGAAACTGTGATCTCAGTTTGCAAAGATGAATCTTCGCCTAAAACAATATTCGCTTTATGTTGACCCAAAACTTTAATAGCGTCTTCAATAAGAATATCTTTTTTATCGATTTCAAAACCTTTCTTAGCAAGTTCTCTTGAAATATCAATGTTAGTAATAGAACCAAATAATTTTTCAGTCTCACTGGCCTGAACATTAAACTCAACAACAAGACCGTTTAATTTTCCAATCAAAATTTTTCTATGATCAACTGCTTTTGCTTTTTTAAGTTCTGCAACTCTTTTTAAGTGTTCAAACTCTTTTACTTTCTTCTCAGTCGCAGCAACAGCCACTTTTTTTGGAAAAAGGAAATTTCTTGCATATCCAATTTTAACATTAAGAATATCGCCAACTTTACCAAGATCTTTCACATCTTTTTGTAATACAACTTTCATTTCTTCTCCTTGAAGGATCTAGGTTCAACTTTACGCTCAACTCTAAGTTCAAATAAAAAATCAAAAATCCCAATTGCTGCTATAATCATAGGGAGATTGAAAATAATAAGGATATACCATACATTTTGCCAAAATCGAGTGATTTTAAGCTTTTCCATGAAATACAATGACACAGAAAGTCCCTGAAAAAAATACATCGAACAAAAAACTAAAAATATGTTTTTAAATAAACTTTGATAAGTCAAAAATGCTTCTAAATAATCAAGATTTATACTCTTACTAAGAAATTCAAAATATGAAGCCCAGTTCAAAAACCCTAAACTGAAGCTGAATAATGTAAGCCAAAAAAATGAATCTAAGCACTTAAACGACGAAAGCAGCCTAGATCTCCAAAAACAGGAGTAGTAACCCAAAACGAAGCCACCAAAGTAGATTGAAGGAACAAAATCAATAATTTTTATCCATGACTGTTTAATCAGTTTATAGCTCTGAGTTTGGCTGCCCACACGCAGGGACATTTTATCGAAATACGTTTGAATTTGATCAAACCACATGGATAATTGCAAATTAATTTCATCTGAATTAAACGAATCAAAAATTATATATAAACTGAGATGAAATAGGGCTACGGCAGACAATAAAATTATTTGATTTTGATAATTCTTGAGAACTTGACGATGTCTAACCGTCTGAATTGCGAGCTCCACTGTGAGGGCTGGCATCAAAACAATCCAGAATGTTATAAAACCAGCAAAATAGAAAAGTAGGGCAAAGATAATAACTTGAAGTCCAATTCTTAATTTTGTTTTTAAGTTTTTAAGAAGTGAGAAGCAAATCGGAGTGGCGAATACCCAAAGCAATGCATAAAAAAATACGCAAGTGGTGACTTGCGCGATAGCTTTAAGAACTAAAAATAGATTTTTTTTTATTTCCAAAACTAAAAATTAGCCTGGTTTTCTGAACATAGCTCGCTTTTTGGAAGCTTTTTCTTCAAAGTCTTTTCTACGTTTTTCGGATTCAGCAAGAACTTCATGAAATTTCTCGACATGTTTTTTAAGATCAGCATTGTCTTCTAACTTTACATTAAGAAAACGAATCACTTTGTCGTTAATTTTCATTGTTCTCTCGAGCTCTACGATCACTTCAGGAGCTGCTTTGAATGTCGTATAAAAGTAGTTACCTAACTTAATCTTTTCGATTGGGTTAGACAAAGATCTTTTACCCCAAGTCTCAACACAAGAAACTTCACCTTTGAAGGACTCTACAATAGCCTTATTTTTACGGAAAAGATCTTTTTGTTCATCCTCAGTCGCCTCTGGATGCATGATTATTATACCTTCGTAGGATCTCATTTTAATAGATTTTTGAAGTTGAAAGGACATAAAATCTCCTTATGGAAGTGCCGAAAACTTGATTGTTATCAACAAGAAGAAAATATGTGCTATCATGGTCGAATACTAAAAACAAGCCAGTCTAAAAAATTAGAAGCGGTAGAAGCGAGAATATGGGAATTCACTTCAAAATACTAGATTCAACAGATGCTGCCGCAATCGGAAACATTTACGAAGTCCTATCTGGGCATATAATTGGGCGTTCGAAAGGTAATATTATCTTAGATGATGAACGTATTTCATCGGTTCATGCAGAAATTCAGATGAATAATCAGGGCGAATTGTTTTTAGTAGATAAAGATTCTAGAAATGGAATTAAGGTCCAAGGTAAACGAATCACTAAGCTTTTAATTACACCTGGCACCGTATTTCAAATAGGGAATACTTTAGTTGAAGTTATTTTGAAGCAATCTAAACCAAAGGCAGTTAGCTCTGAGGTATCCCAAGACAATCTAATATGGCAAGCTCGTAGCCTAATTGAATCTATTGAAAGCAAGCCAACTCCAGTAACAGAGGTGATCTTCTTCACCGCGCCTGTAAGGTTAAACGTCATACAGGGTCTTCAGCTCGACCAAAAATGGGATGTTCAATATGGTCCATTTAAATTTGGATCTGGCTGTGTTGGGGGGCTTTTAGCTGGCAAAAATATTCCCTTAGAGGTTTTTGAAATTATAGAATCAAGATCTGGCATAATGGTTAGACCTTTAACCAAAGAAAGGATTTTGTCTTTAAATTCAATTCCAATTATTAGCGAATGCTTAATTGAAAACGGTGATGTTTTATCAATTGAAACGGACAGCCTTACTAGAATTAAATTTGAAATCTAATTATTTACTTTATTGAAATTTGGCTTATGCCGATTTAGATTAATTCTATGAAACCTATCCAAGTTCAAAAAAATACTTTTAAATCTTTTGATGGAACTGAAATCTACTATGAAGTTCATGGGGACAAAGGTCCTGTAGTGACCTTAGTTTATGGAGTTGCATGTCAGATGAACCACTGGGTATATCAAGTCCAAGCTTTATCTGAAAACTATCAAGTCTTGATGTTTGATTATAGAGGACACCACAAATCAGCTATGTCTGATGAATTAAATATGGATGCCGTGGCTAAAGACCTTAATGCTTTGTTGTGTCATTTAAACTTTAAAACCACTCATGTTGTTGGTCATAGTTTTGGAGTTCCTGTAGCCGTTAAGTTTGCTAACTTTTATCCTGAAAAAACTATGTCTTTAGTTTTAATTAATGGCTTTGTTTACAATCCTTTAGATGAACTATTTAAATTTCCAGTTTCAGATAAATTAATCAATACTTTAGAAGCTTTAGAGTCTTATGCACCCTCATTATCCCAATGGTTATGGAAAAAAGTTGTGAATAATCTAGTATCTCAACTTGTCGCAGCTTTATTAGGAGGGTTCAATTTAGAGCTTGTTCCCTTCAAAGATATAGAAATTTACACTCAGGCTTTAGAAAATTTAAGATTAAAAGTGGTACTTGATTATATGCAAGATCTTGTACGTACGGATTTGCGAGATGATCTTATGAGGGTTTCGGCCCCTACTTTGGTTATCTCTGGACTAAGGGATGGGATTACACCAATTCATCAGCAAGATTTGATGAAAAATTTAATTCCTAATGCTCACATCGAAAGAATCAAAGATGGAAGTCATTGCACACAGTTAGATAAACCTGAGTTAGTAAATGCATTATTAAAAGATTTTTTTGTGTCGCAACATAAGAAATAAAATTTGGAATTTATAAAGTTTTAGGGTGTAATAAATTAATAAATTTTTCGATTACAAAAAAATCAAAAATTATCGACATTAAAGTATTTTGCTAACTTTTTAATCAAAAATTAGCATATTTTTTCGTTTTTCACCCCAAAATGTGGATAACTCAGTGGATTTGTGGGTATTACTCCCTATCACTACACTTTTTAAAACCGAAGTTTCCATATCTAGTTGGGCATTAATTTAGATCAGATTCATTCAGTTAAAATATATTATTAGACGTAAATCTAACCTTTTTTAAATATCGATTTTGTGAACATACGGTTCATTCGCGCAATGTTATCTAAAGAGATCTCTTTAGGACATGCTGCTGAGCAAGACCCTGTGTTTGTACAGGCCCCAAAACCTTCTTTGTCCATTTGGGCAACCATATTTGAAACTCGCTCAGAGGCTTCAACAGCCCCTTGGGGAAGCTGGTTTAAGTGATTGATTTTGGCAGACACAAAAAGCATGGCTGATGCGTTTTTACATGCAGCTACACAAGCCCCGCATCCAATACACGTTGCAGACATAAACGCATCATCTGACACTGGTTTTGGTATAGGTATCGCATTTGCATCTTGGGCATTTCCAGTTGAAATCGAAATGTATCCACCAGCTTCTATAACTCGGTCAAAAGCACTACGATCAACTGTTAAATCTTTTATAATAGGAAATGAGTTAGCTCTAAAAGGTTCAACAAAAATTTCATCGCCAGATTTAAAAGTTCGCATGTGAAGTTGACATGTCGTTGTCGCTTTTTGAGGTCCATGAGGATCACCGTTAATCACCATTGAACACGAACCACAAATCCCTTCACGACAGTCATGATCAAAAAGCACTGGGTCTTTGCCTGTTTTTATTAGCGTCTGATTAAGTGTATCCATCATTTCTAAAAACGACATGTCTGTAGAAATATTATCTAGATTATGAGATTCAAAAAAACCTTTTGATGTCTTGTTTTTTTGTCTCCAGACTTTTAATTTTATGTTGATCATTTCGCTCATTTTTTATCCCTAGCAATTTAAATTTTAATATTTTTTGAGTCTTCTTAAAGTTTTCAATTTTAACTTTAATTCTTCCTAATAAATTAATTTTATTTGTAACTTCGAGTGGCAAGCTTCACATAATCAAAGTTTAAATTCTCTTGGTGAACATTCCAATTTGGTTTTTTACCTATGCCTGTGTATTCGAACGCAGACGCTGTACAAAACTTATCATCTTGTCTTAAGGCTTCACCATCGGACGTTTGATACTCTTCTCTGAAGTGACCACCACAGGACTCTTCTCGTTGTAACGCATCGACTGCCATTAAATGACCTAGTTCTAAAAAGTCAGCCACACGGGACGCCTTTTCTAACTCTTCATTTTTTTCATTTGAAGATCCAGATACTTTTACATTCACCCAGAATTCGTCTTGAAGTTTTTTAATGCCTGAGATCGCGCTCTCTAAACCTTTTTTATTTCTAGCCATTCCCACATGATCCCACATGATATGACCTAAATCTCTGTGAAACTCGTCTACAGTTTTTTTACCATTAATTTTAAGTAAACTTTCAGTTCTATTTTTTATAATTTCGGCGCTCAATTTAAACTCATCTCTAGTGGTGCTCACTTTTTCTAATTTATGAGACGCTAAATAGTTTCCGATCGTTGCGGGTAAAACAAAGTATCCGTCGGCCAAACCTTGCATTAAAGCCGAAGCTCCAAGACGGTTCGCACCATGATCAGAAAAATTGGCTTCACCTAAAACATGAAGACCTGGGATTGTACTTTGTAAATTATAATCCACCCATAATCCACCCATAGTGTAATGCACGGCAGGGAAAATCCTCATAGGTGTTTGGTAAGGATTGTCTCCAGTGATTTTTTCATACATCTGAAAAAGATTTCCATACTTTTCACTGACAGCATTTTCACCCATTCTTTTAATGGAATCTCTGAAATCTAAATAGACAGCTTTACCCGTTGGTCCAACACCTTTCCCTTCATCAGTCATGTACTTGGCTTGTCTTGAGGCTACATCTCGTGGTGCTAAATTTCCAAAGCTTGGGTAAACACGTTCTAAATAGTAATCACGATCTGCTTCTGAAATATCTGAAGGTTTTCTGTTTTCTTCAGGATTTTTTGGAACCCAGATTCGTCCATCATTTCTTAAGGACTCTGACATTAAGGTTAATTTTGATTGGTAATCCCCTGACACAGGAATACATGTCGGATGAATTTGTGTGTAGCAGGGATTTGCAAACGCAGCCCCTTTTTTATGAGCTGACCACGCAGCTGAGACGTTAGAATTTTTAGCATTCGTGGACAGATAAAAAACGTTTCCATAGCCGCCACTCGCAATAACGACAGCATCGGCAGAGTAAGATTCAATTTCGCCAGTGATAAGATTTCTAACTGTAATGCCGCGGGCTTTACCATCCACTACTACTAAATCTAACATCTCTCGACGAGTTTTTAAGTTGATATTTTTTAAATGAACTTGTCTCATCATTGACGAGTAAGCACCTAAAAGAAGCTGCTGACCTGTTTGTCCTCGAGCATAAAAGGTTCTTGAAACTTGAGCCCCGCCAAAAGATCTATTTGAAAGTAAGCCACCATAGTCCCTAGCAAAAGGAACTCCTTGAGCTACCGCTTGATCAATAATGTTAACCGACACTTCTGCTAATCTGTAGACATTGGCTTCCCTTGCGCGGAAATCCCCACCTTTTACCGTGTCATAAAAAAGTCTGTGGATTGAATCTCCATCATTTTGATAATTTTTTGCAGCATTAATTCCACCTTGAGCAGCAATAGAATGAGCGCGCCTAGGTGTATCGTGAATACAAAATGTAGTTACATTGTAACCTAGTTCAGCAAGAGTAGCGGACGCAGAGGCCCCAGCTAAGCCCGTACCGACAACTAAAATATCAAACTTTCTTTTGTTGGATGGGTTCACAAGTTTCATTTCAAACTTGTGTGTTTTCCAACGATCTTCAATAGGTCCACCTGGAGTATTTGAATTTAAGATGATGCCCACGATTTTCTCCTCAGCTGTTTAATTAAACAGTTAATTAATATTAAGCTTGGTAAATAAAATAAACATATAAAGGCTGGCTGATAAAACCACCCACCACGACTAAGCTGTAAACAAAACTGATTCCATCAATTATTGAGCCATACCTTACTCGACTGAATCCAAGACTCTGAAATACGGATCCAAAACCATGAGCTAAATGTCCAAACATCAAAATCAAAGTGAAGACATAGCCCACGACATAAATGGGTTGAGCAAAAACTTCGAGCACAAGTTTATGCAAATCTCTGACTGTTTGCCCGTCGTATACGACCTCATGATGTGTACCGAATTTAAATGTTAATAGGTGCAAGATAACAAAAGCAAAAATCACTAAGCCTTGAAATCCCATAGTTCTTGAAGACAATGAGGCTTTGGCTTTCACTTCAGGATTTTTTGCGTATTTATTAGAACGAGAGGACCAATTTTTAAAAGTTAAAAATAAGGCTAAAAACGCATGCAAAATAAAAATTCCCACTAAACCTGCTTCCGCAAAATAAATTAAGGGATTCGTGATTAAGGCATGCCCATATAAATTGTAAGCTTTTGGGCTGAATAAAATCAGCATGTTACCAGCCATGTGAATAAAAACAAAAAGTGCTAACCCAAGACCTGCAACAGCGACCAGCTGTTTACGACCGATAGTTGATTTCAAAAAATATATCATCTTTGTATTCCTTCGGTTTATGTGCAAACTGGTGCTGACAGCAAACACAATTTAAACCTTTAATCATATGCATTAGTATTTCGATAGTTTAAAAATTAGTTGAATTTCGTAAGGAAGTCTATAAATCTCGCAGACTGAGACTACGTTTCGGCTATACAGCATAAAAAAACTTAGGAGAATAATATGTCAATTTTTGTATGTATTAAACAAGTGCCTGATACAGAAACAAAAATCAAAATCAATTCTGATAAATCCGGCATCGACACGTCTAGTATAAAATGGGTGTTAAATCCTTATGATGAATTCGCAGTCGAAGAAGCCTTGTTAAAAAAAGAGGCATTGGGTGCTGATAAGGTAATTGCCCTTACTGTTGGACCAGCTAGATCGGTTGAAGCATTAAGAACAGCTTTAGCTATGGGCGCTGATGAAGCCATCCATATTTTATCTGAACAAGATCTTGATTCATTAACTGTAGCAAATGCCCTTTCTAAAGCGATTGAAAAATTCGGTCCTGCAGAATGCATTTTTACAGGAAAACTTTCTATTGATTCTAATAATTCAAGTATGGGTCCGCAGTTAGCAAATATTTTAAATATTCCTCACACTTCAGTAGTCTCAAAGTTTGAAGTCAAAGGTGATATTGTTGTTGTAGAAAGAGAGATTGAGGCCGGCAGTAAAGAGATCGTAGAGATGCCCAAATTATCCTTGTCCACAGCTAATAAAGGTCTGAACAACCCAAGATTTGTAAGCCTACCTGGGATCATGAAAGCCAAGAAAAAACCCGTACATCAGTTAAATTTTTCTGACCTTGGTTTGAATGATATTTCTTACACTATATATAAAAACTTTGAACTGCCGCCAGAAAAACCAGACGTTAAAATTTTGGCTTCTGACAATGCCGTGAAAGAATTAGTTCAACTACTTCGTAACGAATCTAAAGTGATTTAAAAATTGATCTAGGAGATTAACATGTCAATTTTAGTTTATATTGAATCTTCAAATGGAAAAATCAAAAGCTCATCATTAGAGCTTCTGACTGCCGCCAAAAAATCTAATCAGGACTTTTTTACGGTGGCAATTGGAAATATAACTTCTAACATAAAAACGTTAAATGATTATGGAGTTTCGAAGCACTTTGAGTTTAAAAATGAAAAACTATCTAAATATAATCCAGAAATATTTGCTCAGGCTTTCTTAGAAGTTATTAAAGAATCAAATGCAGACGTTATTTTAGGCTCGTCGTCGTCTTCAACTAAAGATCTTTTCCCTTCAGTGGCGGCAAAAATCACGTCTGGTTTCATCGCTGATGGAACCCAGTTAAAATGGGATGGGGCACGTTTTAGTGTTAAAAAGCCTATGTATGCTGGTAAATGTTTTTGCTCAGTTGAGTTTTCAAAATCTCAACCTCAAATGATTTTAATGCGTCCAAACCAGCTGCCAGTCGAAGCGACATCAAACGTCACAACTGAAGTGATCTCAAAAAATTTACAAATTAACGATTTTAAAACAAAAGTTTTAGAAATTGTAAAAGGCACATCTGAAAAACTAGATTTAACAGAAGCCAATATCATCGTGTCTGGCGGTCGAGGTATGCAAGGACCTGAAAACTTTAAACTTCTTGAAGAGCTAGCAACAACATTAGGCGCAAGCGTTGGTGCGAGTCGTGCAGTTACAGACGCAGGTTGGGTGTCCCATAGCATGCAAGTGGGTCAAACGGGAAAAACTGTGGCCCCTTCTTTATATATCGCCTGTGGAATTTCTGGAGCCGTTCAACATCTAGCCGGGATGAGTGATAGTAAAGTGATTGTCGCGATTAACAAAGATCCTGAAGCTCCTATTTTTAAAAAAGCGACTTATGGAATTGTTGGTGATGCTTTAGAGATTATACCTTTACTCAACGCTGAGTTTAAAAAACTTTTATCTCTATAATTAAATCAACTGGACCTGTGAAAAAACTTTTAAAATCAGATCTCTTTCAAAAAATAATCGTATTTGTTTTTCTGATTTTTTATAAAGCACTTTTTTTTACTTGGCGAAAACGGGTCCTATATCATCCAGAGACTCAGGCCTTAGTAGATCAAAAAAAACCATTTGCAATTGCTATGTGGCACCAGAATAATTTCACCAATATATGGCTAGTAAAAGTAGTCAATGCGCTTGTTTTAGCTAGCCCTAGTTTAGAGGGTAAACTAATAGGTCTAGCTATGGAAAAAATGGGGGGCACTGTAGCTTGGGGCTCTTCAAGAAAAAAGCCAATTGCGGCCCTCAAATATCTAGTTCGTATGACGAAAGAAAGTAAAAAGAATCCTGTGATTACTGTTGATGGTCCAATAGGACCAAGGCATGTTCCCAAAGCAGGAATCATTGAAGTGGCTAAACTCACAAAGCTTTCAATTGTACCCCTAGGCACCAAAGGTCAAAATTCTTGGGTTTTAAAAAAGACCTGGGATTTAACAGAAATTCCTAAACCATTCTCAAAAGTAGTTTACTATTTTGGAAAACCGCTAGACTATGAAAGCATAGATTCTAGATCTGAGAATTCAATTTTAGTTCTCACTGATGGAATTAACGATGCACAGCGAAAAGCATTTGATTTAATTTGAGGCAGGTAAAGACGTCATTGATAACTTTTTGAAGGACAGCTTATGAAAAATATTATTATTACTTCAACACTATTTCTTTTAACTTTTCCAGCCTATGCCCAAGTCGTAGCTAAAGTTGGCAATCAAGTGATCACGTTAAAAGAATTTAAATCTGAATATGCACGTGCAAAAGCCAATATGGTGGCAATGCCTTATTCTCCGACACCTAAACAATTTTTAGAAGATATGGTTCGTTTTAAAATCGGTTTGCAAGAGGCTAGAAAAAAACAAATTACAAAAATTCCTGAAGTTAAACTTAAAATGGAACAAGAGCTTTACAAAGCCCTTTTAGAAGTTGAGTTAGCAAAAAAAGTTGAATCAATCAAAATAAAAGATCCTGAAATGGCTACTTTTTATAAACAGTATCCAAATATCAGAACTAGTCATATTTTAATTCGCTTTCCAGAAGGAGCCAATCCAGCCCAAATCAGCGAAGCTCAAAACAGAGCCACCAAAATTTATAATGAAGTGATTAAATCTAAGCGCCCATTTTATGAACTTGCTCAGTTATACACAGAAGATGCCGTTACTAAACCTTCTGGCGGTGATCTTGGATTTCAATCAATAATCAATATTCACCCAAACTATTATGCATCAGCCAATAAACTTAAAATTGGGGACACAAGCTCCCCCATTCGTTCGAAGTTTGGTTTTCATATTATTAGAAAAACAGGTGTTCAAGAGTTTAAAAATGCAGACAAAAATCAACTTAGAATTGGCCTTTTTGACCAAAAAAGAAGAGATATTGTTGATCAGTATTTTATTAACCTTAAAAAGGGCTACCCTGTTACTATTAACGAATCATTAATAGAATAAATAACCCACATTATTCACACTTTTTATAGACATTAAGTAAGCTCATAATTACTATGCGTAATATGAAAGATTTACTAATTTTTACATCTATTTTATTTTTAGTTTCTTGCTTTTCAAAACAACAAGATAAATTCGAAGATCCTGTGGTTAAATTAAACGAAAATATATTAACTGGATCTGACTTTGCAAAAATTCTTGTTCGTAAATTCATTGAGCAAGACATTAAATATCCTAAACAAGAAATTATTTCTGTCTTAAAAAAACAGATTGTAGAAGACTTTATAATTCAATCTGTCTTTAATGATTTCGCTGAAGAAAATAATGTTTTGGTTAAGAAAGAAATGTTGGACCAAGAGTTAAATGAATTTGTAAAAAATTATCCTGACAATGATAGCTTTGAAATTTTTTTAAATGAAAGTGGTCAAAATAAGTTAGCCTTTAAGTCTTCTTTAAAAGATAAAATAGTTAGAGATTTAGTTAAGGACTTACTTTTTGAAAAACAAGAATTTAGTATCGAAACGGGAGCTGTCACTGAGTATTACAATAAAAACAAAGATATTTTTAAAACCGAAAATCAGATCAAGCTAAAACAAATTGTTTTTGAATCAGAAGAAGACGGAATAAAAATATTAGAGCTATTAAAAAAAGACAATAATAAAAATTTTGAAACTTTCGCAGAAAAATACTCCTTGGGCCCAGAAAAAGTAAATGGTGGTGATCTAGGGTGGGTCAACATTTCGTCTTTCCCTGCCTTTGAAGAAGCCTCAAAGTCTGGCGTTGGACAGGTCACAGATATTATTAAAAGTGAAAATGGATTTCATATATTTAAAATCGTCGATAAGAAGAAAGAAGCTATTATTAGTTTAAGTGAAGCCGATAAAAAAATTAGAGGACAGCTTTTGGCTGATAAAAAAAATATCTTCCTAAATGATTGGATCAAAGAAAGGGTAAAAAACTCTAAAGTTAAAGTGAATCAAGACTTATTAAGTAATATTGTTGTGACTCGACCGACAAGTTTTTAAAATCAGTTTTAATACTGCCATTATACAAATGGCTTAAGGAATTAAATGAAAGTTATATTTGTTTTTTTATTCTCAGTTTTAGTGTCTGCGGCTCCTGTTGATAGTATTGTGGCCATCGTTAATAAAGATATTATTTTAAAAAGTGATCTTGCTGAACTTAAAGAGCATATTAAAAAAGGTATTTTATTTGATTTAGAATATGCATCCTTATTTGATATTAAAAAGTTGAAAGAAGATCTAAAAACTCAAATTGATTTTTTAGTAAGTGAGCAACTATTTATAGATCATGCAAAAAAGACAGGTGTTTATGAAAAATCTAAAAAACAGTTAGACGAAGAGATTTCTAAAATTGCAAAAAGCAATGGATTATCGGTTCCAGATTTTAAAAAGGAAATTCAAAGCCAAGGTGTTACTTTTGAGGATTACAAAAAATTTATTCTTAAATCACTTATTCGTAAGCGTATAATAGATTCTGAAATCACATCTCGGATAGAAATCTCAGAATCAGATGTCATTCAATATCTTCTACAACAAGGATCTACTGCTTTTGAACCTAGGTATTTGTATTCCATTTCACATATTGTAATAGAAGGCGAAGATAATATCTCTAGAACTATGAACACGATTCTAAGAGATGGCTTTGACCAGGCTTTAAAATTCTCTGAAAATCAAGATAACAAGGGCTTTCTTGGTGCATTTAAAGAAGAAGAATTAGCTAAACCTTTTAAAGCCACCGTGAAAGAATTAAAAATATCTGAAGTCAGCCAAGCCATTCCTATGAACGGTAAAGTTTTTTTTATTAGACTTGATGATAAAAAACGTATCAACGAACTGCCTGATACACCCGAAGTCAGAAAAGCAAAATTAACTATAATTCAAGAAAATATTTCGATTGAAGTTCAAGCATGGATTGAAGAGAAAAAGCAAACGAATCATATTGTTATCAAAGAAGGATAAATGTCTAAATCTTATCATATCACGACTGGCGATATTGATGGAATTGGTCTTGAGATTAGTTTAAAAGCTTTAAAAAAAGTTAGTCCTAAAATTAAAAAAGAAAACTTCTTTATTTGGTGTCATTATAGCCAAAAAAAAATAGTTCTGTCTTTTTTAAAAAAACACTCTTCATTAAATAAGTCATCTCAATTTATTAATAATTTTTCTGTTTCAAAAACTTTCTTAAAATTTAATTTTATTTTAAATTCAGACAATACTCCTGCACACTGGTTCACAGAGGCTGTTAAAGATTGCATCTTAAATAAATCAAGTGTTATTACAGCTCCACTGTCTAAAACTCAAATCAAGGCAGAGGGGTTAAATGACGTTGGACATACTGAGATTTTAAAAAGAATGACCGATACAACAAACTTAAAAATGTGTTTTTTTGGAAAATACTTTTCAATCATTTTATTTACTGATCATATTCCAATAAATAAAATTAAAATTACCGAAGTTCCTTTTGTTAAATTTTTAAAATCTTGCAAACAACTTCATTTTAAATTTAAAAATAAAAAATCTAACATTCACGTTTTAGGTTTAAATCCACACGCGGGTGATTCTGGAATTATAGGTAATGAAGACGCTTCTATTTTAAGATGGGCTCGGTCTATTTTAGATGTGGAAAAATTAATTCCTGCAGACTCGGCTTTTGTAAATTTTAAAAAATTTAAACACAGCCCTACTTTTATTTCCTTATATCATGATCAAGGTCTTATTCCTTTTAAAATGGCACATGGTTATAATGGCTATCATTACACGATGGGTTTACCATTTGTTAGAACAAGCGTTGATCACGGAACAGCAAAAGATATCTTCGGGAAGAATTCAGCCGATTTTCAATCTATGACAGATGCAATCTTAGCTGCAATTAAACTTTCTAAAAATAAATCATAAAAAGGATCTTATTATGAAAATCAATTTAGATATTTTTCGTGAATATGATATTCGCGGAGTTTATAAAAAAGATTTCGACGAAAGTTTTGCAGAAGAACTTGGATATAATTACGCTTTATATCTTAAACAACAATTCTCTAAAAAAAATATACGTATTTCTGTAGGTTACGACGCACGAGTTTCAAGTCCTTCGTTAACTCAAGCCTTAATTGACGGTGTATGTAAAGCTGATGGTCATGTGATATTATTAGATATGATCACATCCCCGATCAGCTATTTTTCTTGTTTTACTATTGATGATTTGGATGGTGCCGTAATGATCACTGGAAGTCATAATCCTCCTGATCACAATGGTTTTAAGATTTCAAAAGGTAAAACAACTATTCATGGCTCTGAAATTCAAGCCTTAAAATCATTAATACTTGGAAATCAAACTGATATAAATTTGTTATCTAAATCGGGTTCCATTTCGTATTTTGATATTTTAACTCCTTATATTGATCGATATACGAAGGAATTTAAAAATAAATTTCCTTCAAAAAAAATATCCTACGATTGTGGAAATGGCGCTGCTGGAGTCATTGTTCCGCAAATGTTTAAATCTTTAAATTTGATGGGTGAAGTGCTCTTTGTAAAACCTGATGGAACATTTCCAAATCATCATCCAGATCCAAGTGTTGAAAAAAACTTGGTTGATCTTAAGCAATCGGTTTTAAAAAACAAATGTGATTTAGGCGTTGGGTTTGATGGTGACGCAGATCGTATTGGTGTTGTTGATGATTTAGGTCGTCATATTTATGTCGACCAATTTATGATTCTTTACGCTAAAAGTATTTTAAAAACCAATCCCCATGCCCCAATTATTGGAGATGTTAAGTGCTCTCAGACATATTATGATAAAATTAAAGAGTATGGGGGGCGTCCCATCATGTGGAAGACTGGACATAGTTTAATTAAAGAGAAAGTTAAATTTGAAAATTCCCCTTTTGGTGGTGAACTTAGTGGTCACGTTTTTTTCAATGATCGAAATTATGGTTACGATGATGCTTTGTATGCTAGTTTTAGACTCCTTGAATGTCTTGAAGTTGAGAAAATTAAACTTTCTGAATTCATTGATAGTTTACCCCATACGTTTACTAGCCCCGAACTAAGAATTGAGGTTCCTGAAAAAGAAAAATTTAATATCGTAGAAAATTTAGTTCATAGAGCCCAGTTATCACATTCGTTAGGAACAAAAAAAATTATCTCACTAAATACAATTGATGGTTACCGAGCCCAAGTTGAAGGCGGCTGGGCTTTGGTCCGCGTCTCTAACACTCAACCCGCTATCACTATTCGATTTGAAGCGGATAGTGAGTCTTTACTGTCAGAAATGAAAGCTGAAATATCAAAAGAGTTAGACCTTAATCTAGACAGTTAATTCAACAAAATTTAACTAGATATAATTTCGACATTTTTGTAAAAACATAAATCTAAGAGCCTTAGTTTTTCTTCCGAAAGCTAAATATGCGATTTAGGCTCATTTCAATATTATTTCTTACTTTTTTTTTAACAGAAGCCAATTCAAAATGTTTAGATTCTGTTGATGGTGAATATCTTGTTGTTACTGAAGATCCTGATCTTGTTTTTGATAATTTGAGCTCCATTAATCAAAAAATTAATCTTAATTCAGCTTTTATTTATGATCATAGAACTTTTAGTGCTTTAAGCCGTAATCAAAAAAGTAAAATTTTATCTGAATCCACTTTAGTTTTAAAATTATCTAAAAATGAAGTACTTAAAGTTAGTCAGGTTAAAAATACCTCTGTAATTCCGAACTGTTTTGTTGAATTAGATGATGCCATATTAAGTTATTCTGAAAATACAAAGTCAGTTCAAAAATCAGTTTCTCTCTCTGAATTAAATGAAAATTTTAATGAATCTAGAATTATTAATTACAATGATTCGTTATATAACCTTCAGTGGGGACTTAAATCTGTTGATTCAAATAGTGAAGTTGATGGCTTTAGCACTTCAACACTTATTGCTATATCTGATACAGGTTTTGATATTCATCATGAAGATTTAAAAGACAGTCTTTGGGTCAATGAATTGGAACTAAGTGGTGTATCTGGTGTAGATGATGATAAGAACGGTTGCATTGATGACGTACACGGATGTGATGTCGCAGATAAAGATGGTGATGTTGGTATTAATAACTACAAATCAAATCTTGTAGACCACGGAACACATGTTGCTGGTATAGTTGGTGCTAAAAGAAATAATACTCTTGGAATTGCTGGGGCCGCTCAAAATACAAAGCTTATGTTAGTTAAAGCTTTTAGTAGCCGAAGAAAGACAACAGCCTCTGATCTTATTAAAAGTATTTATTACGCTGTTAACAATGGGGCTAAAATTATAAATTGCTCTTGGGGCACAGGCTCGATGCCAACTTTGGCTGAATTTAATGCTTTTGAATACGCCCGATTAAATAATGTCATTACTGTCACAGCAGCAGGTAATGGGGGCACCTATGCCTCTAGAACTTCGCCTGCTGGACTTACAAATGTTTTAACTGTTGGCAGCTACAATTCAATTTATCAGCTTTCAACTTTTAGTAATTTCGGAGATGCAGTAGATATTCTAGCCCCAGGTGGAGATGGATTTGAAAGGAGAAATGACTTTATTATGTCGTTAACAATTCAATCCAATTACATTGAAAAGAAGGGCACAAGTATGGCCGCCCCTTTTATTAGTTCAATTTTAGGAAATCTGAAATCTGCCTTTCCAACATTATCTCGAAATGAACTTATTAATCTTTTGCTCTTATCAGCAGAAAAAAAAGCAGTTCAAGCCTATTTTGATCCAAAATACAATGATCAATTGAATTTTGTGAACCAAACAAAGGCGCTAAATCTTGCAAATGAATATATAAAAAACAGCCTAGAAACTAAAGATCTTAACTTTGAACCAAAAACTATTGAAAAACCATCACAGCAGACGAATGTTAGCACTACTTACCAAGAAGGTAGTCAATCAATCCAAAACTCTGATGGTTCTGGGTGCTCAAATTCAAATCTTCAGAATAAAGCCAACAGTAAATCCATCTTATTTTTAATATTTCCTTTTTTGTTTCTTTTATCTATAAGATTAAAAACAAAAAAGGACTCAAGAAAACAAGAGTCCTTTTATTAAAATTTAAAATTTAAATTAATTTAAATTTTTGTATAGATAGAAAACGCGATAACGAAAGCAAAAAGAACAACGGTTTCAATAAACACTAAACCCAAGATCATTGGCGTTTGCATTTTATCCTTAGCATTTGGGTTTCTTCCTATTCCTTCCATCGCAGCAGAAGCCACACGGCCTTGTCCTAGAGCTCCACCAAGTGCAGCAAGACCAATTGCGAATGCAGACGCAAAACCAAAATAAACAGAGTTTCCGTTACTTGCAGCCGTAGTTGTCGTAACAACAGCTTGAACAGCTTCTTCCGCAAAAGCAATATTTGACAATAACAGCACCAACACCGACATAAGCTTTTTCATTATAAATCTCCTTTGATTAAATAAATAACGTCTAAAATAATAATTTAATGATCATGTGACATAGCCATGGCCACGTAAATCATGGACAAAACCGTAAATACAAATGCCTGCATAGCAGATACAAATAAACCCATAAAATAAAATGGAATGGGAACAATATATGGTACTAGCTCAGTAAACACTCCTAACAATGTATGGTCAGCTACCATATTTGCTTTTAATCTTAAACCTAAAGTTAAGGGTCTAACCAAATGAGATAGTAATTCAACAGCAAAAATCATGGGTGCTAGCCACCAAATGGGTCCCATAAATTGCTTTAAATAACCAAGTCCATGAACATAAAAACCAAACCCGTTGTAAACAATGAAAATAAAAAGTCCAACAGCCATACCCGTATTAATATTATCAGTTGCGGGAGCCATACCTGGAAAAAGACCAAAAATATTATTTATAAAAATAAAAAAGAAAATTGTTGTAAACATAGGAACAAAAGGACGGCCATCATGACCAATAACCGTTTCAGCTAAATTCGCATTAAATTCAGTCAGCTGTTCAAAAATACCTTTAAACGAAAAACCATGAGCAGGAACTATTGATTCTTTACCCTTACCTAAAGCGAGTCTTCCTAAAGAAGCCAGAACAACCATAAGGCCTACAGAGATGAAAGATGTTGCAATGTGCACATTCGTATTTGTGACACCCTCAATTTGTTGTACCCAATTAAATGATGACATTTAATAACACCTTATTTTTTAACTATCTCTAATTTATGCTTTTTCTATAACTCAGAATAACCAGACTAGGCAATACAATTAATATACCTAAAATAAAAGAAAACGTCTCGAAATGTCCCGACTGATATAATATATAAATAATTAAAATTGTAATCGGAGCTTTAGTCGCGAGCACCATTGTGCCAATCACAGGGTTGTTTTTATTTAATGAAAACATCACCGACAGCATTATTGAAATTGAAAGATAAACCATAGTGAAAGAACCAAAAATATAACTTAAGTTTGAAGAGATAAAATTTATGGCAATAAAATGAAGTCCAATGAGTAGTATTAGACTAAGCGTATAAATTGAACTATTTGATTGTTTCTTGAGCATTTTTTTCATCTCTATCAATTTTACTTAAGGTTATAACTATTCGATAAATCCAAATACCTAACGCCAAGAAAAGGAATATCATTGGCCCCAAGCTTTTTAAATTTACTTTGGTTTCAAGCCATCTATTTGCAAATAATCCTAAAATTACTAAAACTATCAATTCAAACCCTAAGCCTGTGAGACGAGCATAGGTCTTAAGTGAGCTTTTTTTATTTTCATTATCGGCGTCTTGTGGTTCCAGTAGGTCCCCCAGGCTGAAGCTCAAGTCTATTCTGCATTTTTTCAATCTGACTTTCGATAAATACAGAGGCCACTGGATCTTTGTTTTCAATTTTATATTTCTCTAAAACTTCTAAAGATTTTTGATATTCACTATTCTCTCTGAAGGCGACTGATAATAAAATTGGGACTTGTTGTTTATTTGATTCTTCTGGAAACTTTTCCATAGCTGATTCTAAAGGTTTTACCGCATCCTCATATTTTGCTAAACCCATTAAGGCTTGAGAATGAAGTATTGAAGACTCCACAAATTTAATTTTGTTTAAGACTTTTGTTTTTTCTTTATGTTCCGAATTTAAAATATCTATTTCATTTATACTCTGTAGAAACTCTTTTTTATAATAATATGATCTTGCAATTTTAATTCTTGCATCTATGCATAGTTTTGGATCAACACAATTTTCAACAACTTCAGAAAAATGGGTCAGCGCATCTTCGTAGTCTTGTAGATGAACAAAATAAATTTCACCTATTTTGTAATGAAAACTTTCTAACTCAATTTTTGAAACAGCCAAGGGTAAAAGTTCATTGTAAGAATTTAAAGCACAATTGTAGTCATTTAGTTTTTTTTCGCAAATATCAGCAACTAACCTTAAAGCCTTAGACTTTTGGCTTATATTTTTTGCCATAGACATTGCTTTTAAAGCTAACTTTAAGGCTTGTTTATCTTTGTTCTCAGAAGAAAGTTTTGTGGCTTTTTCTAGATGAGATTCAAAAGATGAACATGCGCTTAAACTTACTAAAAATATAAAAAGTCCAATCCATTTAAATAACATCTTAGTTTTCGTTTTCTACTACGACCTCTTCTTGATCGTCTTGAATTAATGCGACTCCAGTTACATGTTCTCCCGCATTTAAATTGATGATTCTAACGCCCTGGGTGTTTCTTCCAAAGATGGAAATATCTTTAATTTTTGTACGAATTGTTTGGCCTTCGTTTGTAGTCACTAAAATATTATCAGTTTCTTGTACTTTTTTAACACTGACAACTTCGCCCACTTTATCTGTAATTTTTTGAGTTATAATTCCAACCCCTCCACGAGATTGTTTTCTATACTCATCAATTTGTGTTCGTTTACCATATCCATTTTTAGTAATAATTAGAATTGTAGCGGTATCGTTAGGCTCAATCACTTCGGCTCCGACGACCTCGTCTTCACGACCTAGGGCAATCCCTTTAACTCCCCTTGCTGAGCGGCCCATAGGCCTTGCGTTACTTTCGTCAAAACGAATCGACATTCCTTCTCTTGTCACAATTACAACTTCATTTTTACCATTCGTCATTCGAGTACTAACTAGGTTGTCATCTAAATCAATCTTAACAGCAATTAATCCTGAAGGACGTGGTCTTGAAAATTCATCCAAAGATGTTTTTTTAATAATACCTTTTTTAGTTACAGAAATCACAAAACAATTAGGATCGAAATTATCTACTGGTAAAATCGCATTTACTTTTTCACCTTGAGATAATTGGACGATATTATTAATTGATTTACCCTTGGCTGTACGACTGGCTTTAGGAATCTTGTAGGCCTTCAGCCAGTACATTTTACCTTTGTCAGAATAAACTAATAAAGTCGTATGGGTGTTCACACTAAAGACTTCGGACACATAGTCTTCTTCTTTAACACCACTCCCTTTAAGTCCTTTACCACCACGTCTTTGAACTCTGTACTCGTCCAAATCAATACGTTTAATATATCCAGTGTTTGTTAAAGAGATAATCACATCTTCTTGAGCAATTAAGTCTTCGTCTTCCATCTCCTCGCCACCATCTTCAATGACCGTACGACGTGGATTTGAGTATTTTTCTTTAATTTCTTTGAGTTCATCTGAAATAATTTTATAAACTTCATTCACATCAGCTAAAACTTTTTTAAGCCAATCAATTGTTTTTAAAATTTCGTTAAATTCATCTTCAATTTTATTTCTTTCTAAACCGGTTAATCTTTGAAGTCGCATTTCTAAAATAGCTTGGGCCTGTTTTTCAGAAAATGAAAATTGGCTCATTAAATTTATTTTAGCTAAAGCGGCTTCTTTTGAAGCACGAATAGTTTTAATGACTTCTTCAATTTGATCTAAGGCTTTTTTCAAACCCTCTAAAATATGGGCTCGGGCTTCAGCTTTCTTTAAATCAAAAATAGATCTACGTGTAACCACATCTCTTCGATGCTCAATGAAGGCCTCTAAGACCTGTTTTAAATTAAAGACTTGAGGTTGATTTCTAGAATCTAAAGCTAAAGTGATGATACCAAAGCTAACTTGCATTTGAGTGAACTTATAGAGTTGATTTAAGATTACCTGGCCATTTTCACCACGCTTAATCTTAATGACGACTCGCATACCTTCACGACTAGATTCATCTCTGATATCTGAAATGCCTTCTAGTTTTTTATCTCTAACTAGATTAGCAATAGATTCAATCAAACGAGCCTTATTCACCTGATAAGGAATTTCTGAGATAATAATATTCTGTTGCTCTTTTTTAAGTTCCACTTCAGCTACGGCTTTTAAAGTAATGACACCTCGGCCAGTTCTGTAAGCTTGTATGATTCCTTTTCTTCCAGAAATAATACCATATGTTGGAAAATCAGGGCCTGGAATACATTGAATCAATTCATCAATGCTGCAATTAGGATTTTCAATAAGCATAATGCAACCATCGATCACTTCGCCCAAATTGTGAGGAGGAATATTCGTCGCCATACCAACTGCAATCCCAGAACTTCCATTTACTAAAAGATTGGGATATTTGGCAGGTAACACTGTTGGAATCATTAAAGAATCATCATAGTTTGGAATAAAATCCACAGTCTCTTTATTAATGTCTTGAAGTAGCTCTTCTGCCAGTCTTGTCATTCTGACTTCAGTGTAACGTTGGGCTGCTGGGCTATCTCCGTCGATTGAACCAAAGTTTCCTTGGCCATCAATTAAACACTCTCGCATTGAAAATTCCTGAGCCATACGAACCATAGTATCGTAAACCGCAGTGTCGCCATGAGGATGGTACTTACCAATCACGTCCCCAACAACACGGGCCGATTTTTTGTAAGGCTTGTCATGAGTGTTTTTTAAATCATTCATAGCAAATAAAATACGTTTGTGAACTGGTTTTAAACCATCACGCACATCAGGTAGGGCACGACCCACAATCACACTCATAGAGTATTGAAGGTAAGCCTCTTTCATTTCTTTATTAATATCTACATTAATTATATTTGCTATTGGGTTTACATTTTCCATCTACACATCCAATTCTTTAACCATCAAAGCATTTGTTTCAATAAACTTTCGACGAGGTTCAACTTCTTCACCCATTAAAACGCTAAACGTATCATCCGCGATCATGGCATCATCAACATTTACTTTTAATAAAGTACGATTTAGCGGATTAAGTGTCGTTTCCCATAATTGCTCTGGGTTCATCTCTCCTAATCCCTTATAGCGTTGAACATAAAGACCTTTTTTACTCATCTCCATGACTGTGTCATAAAGCTGTCTGTAGGTTGTTACTTCAACTTCTTCTGTTTCATTTTTTACCTTTGCAGGAAGGACCATTTGAGCAATTGTTGATTGCCAAATTTTACTTAGTTCAAGCATATCTGATTGCTCAAAAACATCTTCATTTAAATTTGTAAAAAATGATTTTCCAAATTTTACTGTTTCAATTTTAATATTCTTTTTTAAATTCTCTTTTTCTGTGACTACAAATTTAATTTTTGCAATTCCAAGAATTGGATTTGTTTTAAAATACTCTTGCATCTGATCCATAGCTTTATCGATATACTTTAGATCTGAACAAAAGGAATTAAACTCAATATTTGATTCCACCATAAATTTTAAAACTTCTGGATCTGCACGATAAGAACTTTTATGTAAAATATCATAGTAGTTTGAGATACTTAGGAAGAAATTTTTAAGTTCTTTTTCTGTTGTCCCCACTTTCAAATTATTAAAAGTGATATTTGATAAACTTGTCGATAACAAATAGTTCATCAAACCCTTTTCATCTTTGATGTACTCTTCGTGTTTACCTTTTTTCACTTTGTACAAAGGTGGTTGTGCAATATAGACATAGCCTTTTTGAAGAATTTCAGGAAGTTGTCTATAAAAGAAAGTCAGTAGAAGAGTTCTAATATGCGATCCATCAACGTCCGCATCGGTCATGATGATGATTTTGTGATATCTGATTTTATCTGGATTCACATTGTCTTTACCAATTCCAGTCCCAAGGGCCGCAACCATCATTTTTATTTCTTCGTTCGCAAGCATTTTATCAAAACGCGCTTTCTCTACGTTTAGAATTTTACCTTTCAGAGGTAATACAGCTTGAGTTTTTCTGTCTCTGGCTTGTTTTGCTGATCCACCCGCAGAATCTCCCTCAACCAAATAAAGTTCACAAAGAGCAGGATCTTTTTCTTGGCAGTCGGCCATTTTACCCGGCAAAGCACCACTATCGAGAGCCGTTTTTCTTCGAGTTAAATCTCTTGCGTTTCTTGCGGCAAGTCTGGCTCTTGCGGATTCCACACATTTTTTAATAATGTTTTTTGCAATTGTAGGATTACGATCTAACCAGTCGGCTAACTTTTCATTCACAAGAGATTCAACAATCCCTTTGACTTCAGCGTTTCCAAGTTTAGTTTTTGTTTGACCTTCAAACTGGGGATCAACAACTTTCACACTAACAACAGTGGCTAAGCCTTCACGAATGTCATCACCATCAAGATTTGCTTTTAATTCTTTAAGCATGTTTGTGCTTGTGGCATACGAATTTATCGTTCTGGTGATCGCACCTTTAAAACCAACTAGATGGGTTCCACCTTCATGAGTGTTGATATTGTTACAGTAGGAATAAACTGTTTCTGTGTAAGAATCATTCCACTGCATGGCCACTTCAACTTCAACATCATCTTTGTTTCCAGAAAAAAATATGACTTCATTATGAAGAGGCTTCTTCTTTTCATTAATGTGATTTATAAAATCAACAAGACCTTTTGAAAACTGAAATATCTCGTTTTGACCTGTGCGCTCATCATTTAAGTGAATAGCAAGCCCAGCATTTAAAAATGCAAATTCTCTGAATCTATTGGCTAAAACGTCATACTGAAAAGTGATGGTTTCATCTTTAAAAATACTTCGATCAGGTTTAAATGTAGTTCGAGTTCCAGTGTCATTCGAGACTCCAATTTCTTCTAAGGGTCCTTGAGGAACGCCGATTTCGTATTTTTGTCTCCAAACTTTGCCTTCTCTTTTCACTTCCACTTTACACGTTGTGGATAAAGCATTTACAACTGAAGCTCCAACACCATGTAGACCGCCAGAAACTTTATACGTATTGCTATCAAACTTTCCACCTGCATGAAGAACAGTCATAACGACTTCTAATGCAGACTTTCCACTTTTGTGAGTGCTTACAGGAATACCGCGACCATCATCTTGAACTGTAATGGAATCATCAGGGTGAACAGTAACTAAAATGTTTTTACAATAGCCTGCTACGGCCTCATCGACAGAGTTGTCTACAACTTCCCAAACTAAGTGGTGATATCCTTTTTGAGTGGTATCACCGATGTACATGCCTGGTCTTTTTCTGACCGCCTCTAAGCCTTCAAGAACCTGAATGGATCCTGCATCATAAGTATTCGGTTTTGATGTTGAAGGATTTGAATTTGCTTCCATGAATACTCTCCGATTAAGTTTAATATTTTAAGCCTAAATATTTATTATAAATTTCTAACTTTCTTCTAGACGTCTAAATTAAGAATTTTTCCTTGATCAATTTTAAACTGACTATGTTTACCCATAGTCTTTTCAATATTGTTTGAACGATCTGTTGTTGTAATAATAATTTGTGAATTTATACTTTTCAAAAAATCCACAAGCTTGATCCTTTTTCCTTCATCTAACTCCGACATCACATCATCAAGCAAAAGCACTGGACGCTCATTTCTCGTTTGAAGACGATATAAAACTTCAGCTACCTTGAAAGCGATTATTAAACCACGCTGTTGGCCTTGTGAACAATAATAACGCGAGTCCTTCCCATTCAAAATAAATTGAACCTCGTGCTTGTGAGGACCTATTAAGCTATGTCCAACGGCGATCTCGGCTGAATACAACCGGATTAAGTCTGATTTTAAAATTTCTGCCCATTTTTTAGGATAAAAATCCAGGTTTTCAACTTTTAATGCCTCATAACTAAACTTAAAAACCATATCTTCGCCAAATAAAAATTTAATCGACTGAATGATATAAGGCTCAAGCATATTTAAGAAAAACATGCGGAGCTCGATAAGATCCAAAGAGTGTTTTAAAAATATTTCATCTATCGCTTCTAAAGTAAGTTTAACGCTCTCTTCTTTCTTAATGCCTTTCTTTAAATCACTTAGAATTTTATTTCTAGCTCTTAAGATTTTTCTAAATTGAGTCACTGATTTAGAAAATTCAGGCAAACTTTCAATGAGGTCATCAATAAGATCTCTTCTTTCTGATGGACCATTTTTAATGGCTGATAAACTCTCCGGACTAAACAAAACTACTGGACATAATGTGGAAAGCTTTGTGGAAAGTGTTCTTTTCTGATTGAGCCAAACAGTTTTTTTATTTTTTTCAATCTCAATTCTAAATTTATTATTTACTGAATAAATATCTTTAAAATCAGATTTTAAAACTGTTTTTTGTATTTCATTTTCAAATTCATCTTTTAGACAATGGCTAATGTCTAAAGTTCTAAAGGACTTTCCCCTTGATAGAATATATAAACTTTCAAGAAAATTAGTTTTTCCTTGAGCATTGTCGCCAAAAAAGACATTTACACCATCTTCGAGCTTAATAACTTCATTTTTAAAATTTCTAAAATTTTGTAATTCTACAATTTCAAATGACATTCTATTTTTTAAATTCTCATTGGCATAACAATACATCTGTAATCACTATCAGACATAGGTTTTAATAAACCAGGTGATAACTGATCATTAAATGAAATAGAAAGGTTTTCATCTGTAAAACTGGAAAGAATATCTAAAACGTATCTTGCATTAAAACCAATTTTTAAATTTTCACCTTTGTATTTTATGTCTATTTCTTCTTTAGCATCACCCATTTCTGGATTATTCGAAGTGATTTCCATTTTTCCATCTGTTAACGAAAAGGTAACACCTTTGGATTTTTGATTTGATAATAGAGAAACTCTTTTTAATGAAGCTAATAAATTTTCTCTAGGGACTTCTAAAGATAAAGCTAATTTTTGTGGAATAAGTTGTTGATAGTTGGGATATCTTCCTTCAATAAGTCTTATGTAAAGATAAGTCTTGTCAGTTCTAACAATAAGTTGAGCCCCTTCGACAGCCATTTCTAAATTACCTTGAGTAAAATCCAATAGTTTTTTTAATTCATTCAATCCCTTTTTAGGAATAATTATTCCTGAAGGTAAATCAAAACCTGAAGACACAGTATCCACTTGTCTATCCACAACACTAAGTCTATGGCCATCTGTTGCTACCATTCTAAAATAAGATTTATCGTCACGAGTTTGTTTTTCAAAAAACACACCGTTTAAGTGGTATCTCGTTTCATCACTTGAAACGCTATAAACTGTTTTTTCAATCATTTCAGAAAGTGTTTGTGAATTTATTTTTGTGAATTTATCTGTGGTTAAGGTAGGAAATACTGGATATTCTTCTGGGTTAAGTCCAACTATATTAAAAATACTTTTACCTTGAGATATCTCAATCCAATGATTTTTTTTCTTTTCAAAATTAACAAGTCCATCAGGAAGTTCTTTTAAAATATCAAATAAGCTTTTTGCATTAATGACGGCTTTACCTTCATCTTTGACCGAACATGAAATTTCATCTGTAAGACTTACTTCTAAATCAGTTGCATAAATCTTTAACATATCTAATTTTGTTTCCAAAAGAACATTTACTAAAACTTGCATAGTGTTTCTTTTCTCAACAACATTTTGAGCTTTTGTAATTAAATTTAAAAAGTCTTTTTTATCAATCTGGATCTTCATTTTTTTCCTTTTTATTTACCTATATCTATATATAAAAATAGTAGTAGTAGTAGTAGGGCCTGTTGATCTGAATACAATGAGCCTAACTCTTTAATTTTACTAATAAAAACCTGTGGATATCTTGCTGTATAGTTTCATCCAAACTTGCCAGTTATCCACCACTGAATACTATTCACAATTGAATACCTTGGATATCAACAACGCTATCCACAATAAACATTCACAGCCCTGTGATATTGTGGATAGTGGTTTCTATGTCTTCAATATCACTGGTTAAATCAGGGTTTTTGGAGCGTTGACTCTCAATGCGTTTAATCGCATTGATCACAGTTGTGTGATCTTTGCCTCCAAAAGCACGCCCAATTTCAACCAATGATTTGTCCAAATGTTTTTTGATCAAAAACATAGCAACTTGTCTTGCATTCACTATAGGTCGTGTTCTTGATTTGGCTTTTAAATCTTGAACTCTAATTTTATAATGTTCAGAAACAATTTTTTGTAAGTCTTCAATGGTTAAGACTTGCTGTTCAACATGTGAACCCAAAACTTTTTTACACAACTCTAAATCTACAGTAACTCCATTTAAATCAGAAAAAATTCTAACCTTATTTAAACTTCCTTCTAATTGGCGAATAGAGCGCTTAGAAATTTTTGCTAGATAATTAATCACTTCATTAGAGAGTTTAATTTTTTGCTCTTCAGCTTTATATCTTAAGATAGCAACTCGAGTTTCAATATCAGGCATTTGAATGTCTGCGATAAGTCCCCACTCTAAACGAGTACGAATACGATCTTCTAAGCCTTTAATATCTTTAGGCATTATATCACTGGCGACAACAACTTGTCTTTTGGACTCTAGATATTCATTTAAAGTATGGAAAAACTCTTCCTGTACAGCTTCACCACGTCCTAAAATTTGAATATCATCTACCAAAAGCATATCTGCATGATCGCGGTATTTTTGTCTGAACTTATGCATTTCATTACGCCTGATACTTGAAATACATTCATTTAGAAAACGTTCTGCAGAAACATAGCAAATTTTAATACTTGGATCTTTAGTTAAAATATGGGTTCCAACAGCATTAATTAAATGTGTTTTGCCCATACCAGATGGTCCACATATAAAGAGTGGATTATAGCGTCTAGATGCTGGATCTTCAGCGACACTGTAACAAGCCGCATGGGCGAACTCGTTATTTCTACCAACAACAAAGCTTGAAAAAGTATAAGAAGGATCCAAATTTTCAGCCCCACCTTGTCTTGGAATATCTCCATGATTTCGAATACCTACGGAAGCTCTTTGTGCGGGGTTGTTATAAGTTACTGCCTGATGTTGTCTTAATGTTGAAGCTAAGGAATGACTAAGTTCAAGGTTTTCATCGTTTTTCTGTGTAATTTTAGAATCTACAGTGATTTTTACATCAAATTTATTCTTATAAAACTGAGCAATTTCTTGACGTATTTGAGGCATAAAATTTTGAGAAATCCAGTACTCATGAAGATCAGTAGGTACACCTAACTCGAACTCCAAATCACCATGATTTTCTTTTATACTGAGTAATTCTGTAGGTACTAACCATAAATTTAAAGGTCTATTATCAACACTTTTGTTTTGAAGGTTTTTCTTTACCTGTTCCCAGAAATCCTGATAATCAAGTTGCAAGAATCCCCCTTTAATTTGAGCTATGTTTGTTAGCACGCCCTGTGGATAAGTCAAACACTTGACCCTTACTTCTAGGATGTGATTTATTGCGTCTTTAATGAATTGTGGTAACTAACCTATTGTCTTAAATGGCTTGAGCGAACTGTAACTAAAACCTTGTTTTGACATCTGATTCAAATGAGTTATACCACATTATTCTTTATATAAATGTATAGGATTTAATCAATCCATATTATCAGGAGTGAGCGGTGAAAAGAACATATCAGCCAAGTCGTAAAAAAAGAAAATCTACTCATGGGTTTAGAACTCGTATGGAAACAAAAAGTGGACGTGACGTTTTATCTCGTCGTAGAGCTAAGGGTAGAAAAAGATTAACAGTGACAGTTGGTGGAAAATAAATCGATTTCTATTCTTAAGAGTTCTAAAGACTTTGGTTTTATTAAATCCAACGGTCTTAAAGCCTATATTAATAAGAAGCTTTTAATCTGTTATGTTCAAAACAATCTAGACACTCATCGTGTTGGTTGGACTTTATCCAGAGCTGTTGGAAATGCAGTTCTAAGAAATAAGTTAAAACGTTATTCCAGAGAATTCTTTAGAAAAGAAAATCATTTAGATTCCCATTTTAAAGTTGATTTGAATCTTGTATTTTTAAAATCGGGATCAGAAAATTTTAAAGAGATGGATTACAATGAATTTAGAAGCTTGTTGCAGCCAGTCTGGCACAAAATTACAACTACGATCACACCAAAGATCTTACCTAAGAGCACTGATAAAATCTGTGACAAGCTCTTTAATCAGAAATCTGATGAGATTAAAAACTAGGTCTATGGTTTCAAATCTATTATCTTCCATCTCTTTAATATTTATTGGAATTTATAGATCTGTTTTCACAGCTCACTTCGGCTCAGGTGTTTGTAGATTTGAACCTTCTTGTTCTGCCTATGCTAACGAAGCCTTTTTGAAATACCCTTTTTTCACTGCATTTAAACTGTCTTTAACTCGCTTATTTAAGTGCAGACCTGGATCTACTTTTGGCCTTGATCCTGTGCCTTTGAATGAAAAAACAAAAATTTTAAGGAAAACAGATGAAAGATAATAAAAGTCCTAATTTCTTTGAACCAAGAACAATCATTGCCTTTGCTTTAACAATGTTGATCTTTGTTTTGTGGCAAAACTACATGAAGGAAAAGTATCCTCACATGTATTCAAAAACTCCAAAAGAGATTTCTAAAACAACCGATACCGTTATCGATAAAAAAGCAGACGGCAGTGATGATGAATCAGCAAAATCTATTAAAACAATTTCAGCAGACAGTAAGTCTGGAGATACATTAAGTGATGATAAAAATACACAAAATGCATTAGCTAATTCAGGACCTGTATTCGAAGTCAAAAATTTTGATTTTAAAAGTGATTTGTGGTCTGCAGAAATTAGTAATTCAGGCTTAGAATTCAAAAATATTCAGCTGAATCAATATAAAGATAGAAAGCTTGAAAAGCTTTTATTTAAAAATCTTTTTAAAACTACTTTTTTTGGTGTCTCAGATCCTATTCCATTTGTAGTGACTCAAAATAAAAACCAAGTTGTAGGTGAGTATCAAACAAGTTCCGGAAAAATCATAAAAACATTAAATTTTAACCCTTCGAATTATTCAGTCGAAGTGAATTATGAAATCACTGGGGATTTGCCAGGGTTATCATTATATTTAGAACTTCCTATTAATGAAAAGGCTAAAAGCAGTCTGTTTTTCCCTACTTTTGAACGCCAAGAGTTTGTTGTTTTAAACAATGATGGTGAAGATAGAGATTTATTAAAAACATCAGAATTTGCTAGTAGAAGCTTTAATCAAGTTAAAATGGTTTCACTCGGAACACAGTTTTTTTCAAATGCGATTGTAGATAGATCAACATTAAAACCAAATGCTCTAGTTTATATTAACGAATCAGATAAAAAAGCTTTCATTCGCTTAGATTACGAAGTTTCAAAAAACATTAAGTCTTTCAAAATAAACCAAGTTTATTTTGCTGGACCAAAAGATGATGTCATTCTTAAAAGTGTTGATGGTGATTTGATAAGTTTAATTAATTTCGGAATGTTTAAGATCATATGTGAACCTATTTTATATGTACTTAAATTTTTCTTTTCTATTTTTTCAAATTACGGAATAGCAATTATTTTGCTGACTTTATTGATGAGACTTTTAGTGTTCCCCATAGCTTACCGTGGTTACAAGTCCATTGATAAGATGCAAAAAATCCAACCTTTACTTAAACAAATTCGTGAAAAAAATAAAGATGATTCACAAAAAGCTAATCTTGAAACTATGGCACTGATGAAGGAACATAAGGTGAACCCAGTGGGCGGATGCTTACCAATGTTATTACAGCTTCCGATCTTTTTTGCTTTCTACCGTGTACTTTCAGAAAGTATTGTCATGTATCAATCCCCATTTATTTTTTGGATTAATGATTTAAGTTTAAAGGATTCACTTTATATTTTGCCTGTTTTAATGGGTGCCACTATGTTTATCCAGCAAAAACTTACACCTACAAGTCTGGAGCCTATGCAACAGAAGGTGATGATGTTTATGCCACTTATTTTTTCAGTTTTCATGATTTCGCTCCCAAGCGCACTGACGCTCTATATCTTCGTCAGCACTTTGTTTGGGGTTTTACAACAATATTTGTTTACTAAGTCGAAATAAGATCGACAAATATTTCAGAAACATATTTAAGTCATATGTTACATAAGAGGAGTTAAAAAATGGCAGGATTTTTAAGTAGAATTTTCGGTGGTAGCAAAAGAAAAGGTCCGGAGGTATTTATTGAACAGTCTATGCAGACTTTGTTAAATAAAACAGGCTTAAAGTTATCTTTTGATGTTAAAGTTTCAGATGATTCTAAGAAAGTATTAATTGATCTTTTTGGCGAAGATGAAGAGATGGCCAAAGACAGAGACGCTCAGCTTCTTGATGCCTTTCAATTATTTTTAAAACGATCTATGCAGAATCAATTCCCTGATGAAAAACTAACGATTATTGTCGATTGTGACTCCTTTAGAGAACAATCTGATGATGAACTGATTAAAGCAGCAGAAAAACTTAAAGAGATGGTTATTAAAAAGAAAAAGCCAGCCTTCTTTAGAGCTTTACCACCAAGAGAAAGAAAGATTGTTCATCAGTACTTATCTGAAGATAAAAGATTTAGAACTAAAAGCGTTGGTGATGGGATGTTTAAAAAAATTAAAATTTCTATGGTTGGTGCTAAGCCAACACATAATCCTGATAAGCCGGCTAAAACTCCTAGAGAACAGGACGTTACTCCCTCTTCTGATGTCTAAATATGTACTATAATTTAGATGACACTATTTGTGCTCAGTCCACTCCTAGCGGAAGGGGCGGCATTCATGTTATTCGAATTTCTGGTCAAAATTGTTTAAGTCTAACTTCTAAATGTTTTAAACCCTTTGAGTCTTTGGACAGTATTGCATCTCATCGTGTTTATTATGGATATTTTTTTAATCCCACATCTGAAACTCGGTTAGATGAAGTTCTTGTCACTTACTTTAAACAAGGCCAATCTTTTACTGGCGAAATGACGGTTGAGATTTCATGTCATGGCAATCCTGTTATTGTTAAGAATATTTTGGAGACTTTAATTCATCTGGGATGCCGTATGGCTGAAAAGGGTGAGTTTTCATACCGTGCATACAAAAACGGTAGAATTACAGCTCCACAAGCAGAAGCCTTGCTGTCTTTAATTGAATCGAATACTGAATCTAAAATCTCTAAGTCTCTAGGTCTTATAAGTGGGGATATAAAATCTAATCTAAAATCAGTTGAAAGTGACTTAATTTGGTTGATATCGAGGCTTGAAGCTAAAATTGATTTTTCTACCGAAGATATTGAAATTGCGAGCACCGAAGTGCTATTGGATAAATTAAATCCTTTGTTATTTCAGCTAAAACAAAGTTTAAGTTTTTTTAAAACTCAAAACATAGTTGATAAGGGAATTAAAACTTTAATACTGGGTTCCCCTAATGTAGGTAAATCCAGCCTTTTTAATTATTTTGTTGGACATCAAAGATCAATAGTCTCTTCAACTGCGGGTACTACAAGAGACTATATCTCTGAATCTGTAAATTTTAAGGGTAAGCGCTTTGAAATCATAGATACGGCCGGTATTCGATATTCAAATGATGATGTTGAGGAGCAAGGAATTTTTAAGATTAAGGATCTAATTAAAATTGCTGATTTAATTATTCTGCTTTTTTCATCAGATAATCTTACATTAGAATTTTTAGATATTATTGATTCAACTTGGAAGTCTAAAAAGATTATTATTGCGATTAATAAGTCGGACCTAGTTGATAGCCCAACAAAAATACCAAATCTTAAGCCTGGTCTTAAAAGCTTAGATATAGATTTTAATATCGAACCTAAATTTATTTCTGTAAAAAACAATCATGGTCTTAACGGACTTATAGATAATATGACCTCACTCTTTGATCTTGAACAAGAAAAAGACCCATTAGGAGTTGTAAGCTTAAGACAATTTCAAGAACTTGAGTTTGTTTTAAAGGAACTTGAACAATCCTACGAAATATTAATAGAAGATTTAGGTGATGAGCTTGTGTTATTTCATCTAAATTTAGCGCTAAAAGCACTTCTTAATATTTCTTACATTAATGATGATGAATTGATTCGTGACCGAATATTTAAAGATTTTTGCCTTGGTAAATAGTAATTTAAATTCAATTTTCCTATAGACGTATGTTGATTCTATCTGTATTTCTTTGTCTCTATGATGACCAAATTTGATGCAATAGTAGTAGGTGCAGGACATGCCGGTGTTGAAGCTGCCTATGTAGTTGCAAAAATGGGATTAAAAGTCGCATTAGTTACAACTGATGTCTCTAAAATCGGGTTTATGAGCTGTAACCCTTCGATTGGTGGCTTAGCCAAAGGCCACATGGTTCGTGAGCTTGATGCCCTGGGTGGCATTATGGGTGTGATATCTGACCAATCTACAATTCAATTTAAAAAATTAAATGCGAAAAAGGGACCTGCCGTTCGTGGTTCTAGATCCCAGTGTGACAAAGAAATCTACTGTGATAATGCTTTTAAGATTATTTCGGCTCATCCAAATATTTCTATTATTTCTAGCGAAGTTAAGTCTATTATTTTAGATGGGGATGTTTGCAATGGTGTCGTTTTAGAGGATGGGTCTTTAATTCATTCATTAAAATTGATTTTGACTACAGGCACCTTTATGAACGGTGTGATGTATATAGGTCGTCAAAAAGTTTCTGGTGGTCGAGTTGGTGAAAAGGCGACTACTGGTTTATCAAATCAACTGGCTTCGTTTGGATTTAAAGTTACACGTTTAAAAACGGGAACTCCGCCAAGGCTGGATAAAGAAACTATAAATTGGGATATCCTAGTTAGCGACACTGGAGATAAGGTTTTTGAACCCTTTAGTATCATGAGTTCTAATAAAATGCCCTATGGTCCCGTGTCCTGTGGGATTAGTTATACCAATGAAAGAACACACGATATTATTAGAGATAACTTAGATAAGTCTGCAATGTATTCAGGAATGATTGAGGGTGTTGGTCCACGTTATTGTCCTAGTGTTGAAGACAAAGTTGTTAGATTTTCTGATAAATTAAGACATCAAACTTTTTTAGAACCTGAAGGTATAAATTCCAATTCAATCTATCTTCAAGGAATATCAACATCATTACCTGAAGACATTCAAAATCAATTTTTAAAAACAATTCCTGGTCTTGAGAACGTTAAAATTCTTCGTCCAGGATATGCTGTCGAGTATGATTTTTTACAGCCCACACAAATTAAACCCACATTAGAAACTAAATATATAAATAATTTATACTTTGCTGGTCAAATTAATGGAACAAGTGGCTATGAAGAAGCAGCAGTTCAGGGTTTTATGGCAGGCTTAAATGCAGCCCTAAGTATCAGCAATGATGAACCATTTATTTTAAAAAGACACGAAGCTTATATCGGAGTGTTGATTGATGATCTAGTGACTAAAGGCACTAAAGAGCCTTATAGAATGATGACCTCAAGAGCGGAATATCGCTTATTACTTCGCGAAGACAATGTGTATTCACGATTGTCACACCATGCAAATAAATACTATTTATATAATGAACTTAAGAAAACAAGGGTTTCTGAGCTTTTAGATAAAAGGGCCAAATACAGACAAAGTTTAGAAGACTTTCAAATTGTTCCAAATGCATTTTGGAATGCTAAGCTCGAAGAGTTTGGAACTACGCGTCTTTTGAAATCATCTAATCTTTCTGAACTTTTACGTCGAAGAGAAATCTCACCACTTCAGTTTACTGATATTGAAAAGGACTTTGATGTTGATGAAGAGATTTATTCTGCTGTAGCTATTGATATTAAATATGAAGGTTATATTAAACGCGAAATAGATTCTATTCATAAAATGAATCGTTTAGAAAGCGCACCGATCCCTTATAATTTTGATTTTCATTCACTACTCTCACTTTCTAATGAAGAACGGGAAAAGTTGACACACATAAGACCTACAACACTGGCTCAAGCATCTAGAATTAGTGGTGTTAATCCATCAGCTATCCATGCCTTAATGATTAGGCTTGGGTATTAGCCTTAGTGTCTACTCACAGCGAAGCTGATATCTTAAAACTTTCTAAGTACTCTGAGCTACTTAGGAAGTTTAATAAAATACTAAATCTTATTAGCCCAAAGGATATGGAAGCTCTGGAGAGTAAGCATATCCATGACGGGCTTGAGTCATTCAGGATATTCATGGATATCTATGGCAATCCAAATGGATATCCTATATACGATTTGGGCTCTGGCAACGGAATACCTGGCATTATTTGGGCCATCCTTAATCCCAGCTCTAAATACTTTCTTGTAGAAATTGATGTACGTAAAGCTGAATTTTTAAGGCACTGCCTACGAGAGATTGGCATTTCTAATGCAGAAGTCCTTAACTCTGACTTTTTTAAGGTTGAGTTTCCATTGAACTTCATTTTTATTGCCCGTGCCTTTATGAATATAGATAAGCTATTAAGTCCCAATTCCCCGCTATTAAATAAGGAAGGATATTTAATTAAAGGTTCCACGTGGAACCACGAGCTTGGAGGCCTTAGCCAAAGCCTATTCAAAGAGCACACCTATAGACTAAATAATGGTCAAGATAGAAACCTGCTTTACTATTCAAGCACAAATTAGAAAAACTAGACCAGTTACGCGCAAAGTCTAAAACTAAATCCATGGACAGCAAAAGTTCCACGTGGAACTATTATTGAGACGTTTCTTCAGAACCTATTATAAGCTGAAGGAGTGGCTAAGTGTTCGGAGGGATCATGGCTAAGGTAATTTGTATAGCGAATCAAAAGGGCGGCGTAGGTAAAACAACAAGCTCAATAAATATAGCAGCTTCACTTGCTGAGATGGGAAGAAAGGTGTTGCTTATAGACATGGACCCACAGGGCAATGCATCAAGCGGTCTTGGCATTAAGCGTCATGAGCAGTCCGAAAAGAACATCTACCATGTTTTAGTTGGGGAAAGAAAAATATCTGAATCCATATTTCCTACTGGCCATAAAAATTTAAATGTTGTCCCAGCAAATCCAGATCTTGTTGGCGCAGAGATTGAATTAATAGATGTGCCTGAAAGAGAGTTTAGGCTTAAAGAAGCGTTGATTGAAATTCAAAAAAATTATCACTACATATTTATAGACTGCCCCCCCTCATTAGGCCTCTTAACAATTAATGCGATGTCTGCCGCAGATAGTTTTATCGTTCCACTTCAGTGTGAGTACTTTGCGCTGGAAGGTTTATCTCAGCTGCTAAATACGGCTGGATTATTAAAGAAAAAATTAAATCCAAGTTTGAAAATTGACGGAATAGCTTTAACAATGTTTGACACAAGAAATAATTTAGCTCATCAAGTTGTATCGGAAATTAATGCTCACTTCGGAGATAAAGTTTTTAGTACTATAATCCCAAGAAACGTTCGTCTTTCAGAAGCCCCAAGTCATGGCCAATCTATTATTGCTTATGATCCAAAATCAGTTGGTGCAAAAAAATATATGGCTTTAGCAAGAGAAATTGATTTAAGAACACAAAAAGCAAGTATCTCTAAAAAGGATATGACTGCAAACCAAGGTAAAGCCCCGCAAAGGAGCTTACGATGAGCCAACAAACAAAAAAACAAGCCCCAAAAAGTAGACTTGGACGTGGATTAAATTCGCTTTTAGGAAATCCAATGACTGACGAACAAGACTTAAGTCCTGTTCGTAAAAATGAAATCATCAAAGAAATTAAGAAGAAAGATTTACTAAAGGAAAAAGCTGAAACTGTTCCTCTAGAGGCTTCAAAAATGAAGTTCTCAGCGTCTACGATTTTAAATGAAGTTCAAAATACTAAACTCAATGATTTTGAAAAGGTTCATCAAGTTTTTGTTGAAAATTTAGTTCCAAATAAAAATCAGCCTAGAAAAGTATTTGAAGATGAAGCACTTAAAGAGCTCTCTCTAAGCATAAAAGAAAAAGGAATTATGCAGCCCATAGTGGCTCAAAGGCTGGATTCAAAAAACTTTGAAATCATTGCTGGTGAAAGAAGATGGCGAGCTGCCCAAATAGCAGGCCTAAAAGCGGTACCAGTTATTTTAAGACAAACCGATGAAAAAGACTCTCTTGAATTAGCACTTATTGAAAATATTCAACGTGATAATTTAAATTCAATTGAAGAGGCAGAAGCCTATCAAATACTTGTGGATAAATATGGTATGACCCAAGCTGACATTGCCGACAAAGTTGGCAAAGAACGCGCTACAGTTGCAAATACCCTTCGTCTACTTAAGTTATCGAAAGAAGTACAAGATTATGTGTCTCAAAAAATGTTATCAATGGGTCATGCACGAGCTTTAGTTGCTGTTGACGATTTAGAGCTACAAAGAAAATTAGCCAAAAAATGTATAGACCTAACCTTATCTGTTAGGTCGGCAGAAAGATTAGTTAAAAATGCCTTAGAAGGCCAAATTGAAGATGTTCAGAATGATACTCCAGAGCAGAAGGCGATTAAGAATTTAATGAACGAAATTCAAAGACTTACTGGATCAAGAACGAAGATCACTTATAAAAATGGCCGAGGTGCGATGACCTTACAGTTTTATAATAAAGAACAGTTTGAAGGTCTTGTAAAAAAGATGAGAACTTGGAGTTAAGCTATATCTCAAGGGGATAAAATGAAAAATTCAAATAATGATAAAACATCTGAAGAAGGTGCTTTATCAGCGCTTCTCGGTCCAGGAACTCAATTTGACGGAAAACTTTCATTTGAGGGTACAGTTAGAATTTCGGGTGAATTTAAAGGTGAGATCTTCACCAATGATACTTTAGTTATCGACAGCATGGCTGAATTTGAAGGTCAAATTGAAGCTAGTGAAGTTATAATTTCTGGATCTGTGAAAGGAAATATTTTTGCAAAAACAAAAGTCACTATGCATGCACCAGCACATTTTACGGGCACAGTAACATCACCTTCATTAAGTATTGATGACGGTGTCGTTTTTGAAGGTGCGTCTTACATGCCACAAACAACATAATTAAAAATATCATCTAAATTCAAATTTCGTAAACCTGAAGCAAACTCTTGACCACGAAGTCTCAGAGATGATAGCTCTTTCACCAAAAGGGATATCTCAATCATGGAAATGGTCACGACTATATTTTCTTCTTTAGGAATAGACTCTACTCTATTTATTCAGCTCGCAATCTATCTTATTACCTTTGTAGTTTTATATGCGATTGCATTTAATCCTTACTTTCAAGCGTCTGAAAAGCGTCGTGAATTGACATCAGGAAGTCTTGAGTTTGCAGAAAAAGCTGATGAGATTATTAAAAAAAGTGAAGAGAAATATCAAACCAGAGCAAGACAAATTAACGATGAAGTGTCTTTAGTTTTTAAAGAGCAAAGAGCTTTGGGTTTAAAAGAATCCGATAGATTATTATTAGATTCTTCAGCGGCTTCAAAAGAAATAATGTCTCAAGCACAACAAAAGCTGTCTGACCAAATGGAACAGGCTCAGTCTCAGATTGGATCTTTATCAAAAGAAATTTCAGCAGTCATAGTGACTCAACTTCTTTCTAAAAGAGGTAAAAACTAAATGTTTAATAAAAAAGATATAAGATTGAACCTAAAATTTATAGTTTTATTCTTAACTTCACCTTCATATCTTTTGGCCTCAAGTGCTGAAGCTGGTGTTCCTTGGGCTACGTTGCAAGCTCAAGCCGTAAACTTTACATTATTTATTGCCATAATGATTTTTGCTTTAAGAAAACCCGCCGCCGCCCATTTCGCAAAATTCAGATCCGATTTTTTAGATGAATCAACAAAAGCGCAAAAAGTTGTCGCTGCAGCTGAAAAACAAAAAAAAGAAATTGAAGATCAAATCACAAAGCTTGAAACCACTTACAGTTCAAGACTAGAAACTTCTAGAAAAGAAGCTGTGCAAATGAAGACTGCAATGATTAACGAGGCCACTGAAAAATCAAAAAAATCTGTTGAAGATACTAAAGAAAGTGCAAATCAACTTTTTAAATCTGCGGAGCAGTCCATTCGAGCTAAAGTCTTAGATAGCGCTATTGTTATGGCGAAAGAGGATTTGGTTAAAAAAATAGATACTAAAGAATCAGAAAGATTACATGGTGAATTTCTTGAAGAAATCACAGCGGGTTACTTATGAGTAAAGACTTCGTAAAACAGTATGCAAAAGCTCTTTTTGAAGTTGCTGGTGATATCAAACATCAAACATCGTATTTAAATGAATTAAGAACCGTAGAAAAAATATTTATTGAAAATGTATCTATAGTTAACTTTTTTAAGTCCGTAGAAATCACCTCATTAAATAAAGTTCAAATAGTATCTAAAGCCATGACTAAAGTAGGTTTGTCAGAAGATGTTGTAAGTATGATTAAGCTTTTAATCGAAAGAAATAAAATAAGTTTTTATTCAAAAATAGTTTTAGCTTATCAAGATTTAAATGATGAAGTGAACGGACTTGTTCGCGGAACAGTGAAGTCGTCTCATGAATTAGACAGCCAACAAAGAAAATCAATCTCAGAAAAAATTGAAAGTGTTTTAAAAAAGAAAGTCATCCTGGATTACGTTTTAGATATGAAAGTGATTGGCGGACTAAAAGCTCAAGTGGGCAGTCATACTTTTGATGACACATTTCAAACACACTTTAAAAAAATGAAAGATCAAATTAACAGGAGAACACACTAATGGAAATTCGCGCGGACGAGATCAGTCGAATACTTAAAGAAGAAATTAAAAATTACGGTAAAACTGTAGAAGTCAGTGAGTCTGGTAGTGTTCTTTCTGTTGGTGACGGTGTGGCTAGAGTTTACGGACTTGAAAATGCAATGGCCGGAGAGCTAGTTGAATTTTCAAGTGGTGTCAGCGGTATGGTTTTAAACTTAGAAAGCGATTCCGTTGGTGTTGTGATCCTAGGCGAAGACAGAGAAATTAAAGAAGGCGACACTGTTAAAAGAACAAAAAAAGTTGTTCAAGTTCCAGTTGGCGAAGGCTTATTGGGCCGTGTTGTAGATGTTTTAGGTCAACCCATTGATGGAAAAGGTCCCATTGTTTCCAAAGAATTTAGAAACGTTGAAACCAAAGCCCCTGGTATTATTTTTCGTCAACCAGTTCATGAGCCTCTTCAGACTGGTATCAAAGCTATTGATTCTATGATTCCCATTGGACGTGGTCAGCGTGAATTAATTATTGGTGATAGGCAGACAGGTAAGACTGCAATCGCGATTGATACAATTATTAATCAAGGCAACCAAGACGTTAAATGTTTTTATGTAGCTATTGGACAAAAAAAATCAACAGTCGCACAAGTGGTTGAAAAACTAAGATCATCAGGGGCCTTAAAGTACACAACTGTTGTTGTCGCTTCTGCATCTGATCCAGCACCCTTACAGTTTTTAGCGCCTTACACAGGATGCACGATGGCTGAATATTTCAGAGATAATGGTCAGCATGCATTAATTATTTATGATGATTTAACTAAACAAGCTCAAGCTTACCGACAGTTGTCTTTATTACTAAGACGACCTCCTGGTCGTGAAGCCTTTCCTGGGGACGTATTTTATATTCACTCAAGACTTTTAGAACGTGCTGCAAAAATGAGTGAAAAAGCTGGTGGTGGCTCGTTAACCGCACTTCCAATCATTGAAACTCAAGCTGGGGATATTTCGGCTTATGTTCCTACAAACGTAATTTCAATCACAGATGGTCAGATCTTCTTAGAATCGGATCTATTTTTTAAAGGTATTCGTCCTGCTGTGAACGTTGGTAAATCTGTATCTCGTGTAGGTGGAGCCGCTCAAATTAAAGCGATGAAGCAAGTGGCTGGAACTTTAAAATTAGATCTTGCACAGTTCAGAGATTTAGAAGCCTTTTCGGCCTTCGCATCAGATTTAGATGCAGCTTCACAAAGACAGTTGGCTCGTGGTCGTAAGTTAGTTGAGACCTTAAAACAAGCTCAGTATACACCTTACAAAGTTGAAGATCAGATCATGGTGATTTTCAATGCTACGAATGGATATATGGATAAGATTTTAGATTCAGATGTTCCACGTTATGAATCCGAGTTTATTCAATTTATTGGTCAAAAGTATTCGGATATTACGGGATCAATTTCTAAAGAAAAGAAGATTTCAGACACAGTGAAAGAAAAATTAATTGAGGCCATCAAAGAGTTCAATACTATTTTTCTTGGCACGCCGGCTTAGCTTAACATTAAATATCAACATTTAGACACAGGTGATTTTTGGCAAATTTAAAAGATATACGTAGTCGAATCCAGAGTGTTAAGAACACTCAGCAGATTACAAAAGCCATGAAAATGGTATCTGCGGCTAAGCTCCGTCGTGCTCAAGATAATATTATCAATTGCAGACCTTACGCTTACAATATTCTTAAACTGATTAAGAGTATTGCAGCGACTGGACAGGTTCAGCATCCCCTTTTACAAGTTAAAGAAACAACAAATAAAATTTTATTTGTTGTGATCACAAGTGATCGTGGTCTGTGTGGTGGGTTTAACAATAATTTAGCTCGAGGTGCATTTAAAAAATATAATCAAATTAAAGACAATTATGAATCTGTTGATTTTTATTTTATTGGGAAAAAAGCCTTAGAGTTTTTTAAAACTAAAGGTGTTGGATCTATTGGAAGTATGGAAAATTTAGCTAAAGACATATCTTATGATTTAGCCAGAAGTGTTTCTGAAAAACTTTTAGAACAGTTTTCTAGTGGCCAGTATGATGAGATTCATTTGGTGTATAACGAATTTAAATCTGCCATTGCACAGGAAGTTGTTTCAGAAATGCTGTTACCGTTAAGCGTTCCCGTGTCAGAAGAAGAAATACAAGACGCACAAACTGCAGATTTAAAATTTGAGCCTTCAGCCCAAGAGATGATTGGGCCATTGCTTAAAAAACATTTTTCGGTTCAAGTCTACAGAGCGATGTCAGAAAGTATTGCTGCAGAACACGCCGCTCGTATGACAGCTATGGAAAATGCGACTAAAAACGCTGGCGAGATGATTTACAAATTAACTTTAACATACAACAAAGTCAGACAAGCTAACATCACAACAGAATTGATTGAAATCACTTCTGGTGCTGAAGCCTTACAAGGATAAAAATATGCAAATACAAAACACACCTTCTAAAAATACACCACTAAACGTATCGACAAATGGTAAAGTAAAACAAGTTATGGGACCAGTGGTAGACGTTCAATTCAGCAACACTGAACTTCCTTCGATCTACACGGCTTTAAAAGTTACTAATGCTAATATTGACGACAAAAAAGAAAATTTAACTTTAGAAGTCGCCCAGCATTTAGGTGATGGAGTTGTGAGAACAATTGCCATGGACAGCACAGAAGGTTTAACTCGCGGAACTAGTGTTAGAGACACGGGTGAAATGATCATGACTCCAGTTGGTGCTGAAGTATTAGGTCGAATTATTAATGTCACTGGAGATCCAGTTGATGGTGGTGAGCCCGTTAAGTCTAAAGAAAGATGGGGCATTCACAGAGCAGCTCCTAAATTCGAAGACCAATCTATTAAAGCTGAAATGTTAATGACTGGAATTAAAGTTGTGGATTTATTAGCCCCTTATTCTAAAGGTGGAAAAATTGGATTATTCGGTGGAGCCGGTGTTGGTAAAACAGTTTTGATTCAAGAGCTAATTCGTAACATTGCAACTGAGCACGGTGGATATTCTGTATTTGCTGGAGTCGGAGAAAGAACCAGAGAAGGAACAGATCTTTGGCTTGAAATGAAAGAGTCTGGAGTTATTGATAAGACAGCCTTAGTTTATGGTCAGATGAACGAGCCCCCTGGAGCAAGAGCCAGAGTGGCTTTAACTGGTTTAACTGTGGCAGAATATTTTAGAGACGTTGAAAATCAAGACGTTTTATTTTTCGTAGATAATATTTTTAGATTCACTCAAGCGGGTGCCGAAGTGTCAGCCCTACTTGGACGTATTCCTTCAGCCGTGGGATATCAGCCAACATTGGGAACGGAAATGGGTTCATTACAAGAACGTATTACATCCACAAATAAAGGGTCTATAACGTCTGTTCAAGCAATTTATGTACCTGCGGATGACTACACAGATCCAGCTCCTGCGACAACGTTCACTCACTTGGATGCCACGACAAACTTAGATCGTGATATTGCAGCGATGGGTATTTACCCTGCGGTTCACCCACTAAATTCAACATCTAGAATTTTAGATCCAAATATTGTGGGTGCAGTTCATTACAAAACAACTCGTGACGTTCAGTCCTTACTTCAGCGTTATAAAGAGCTTCAGGATATTATTGCGATCTTGGGTATGGATGAATTAAGTGAAGAAGATAAATTAGTTGTGTCGAGAGCCCGTAAAGTTCAAAGATTTTTATCTCAGCCGTTCTTCGTTGCGGAGCAGTTTACCGGTCTTAAAGGGAAGTACGTTGATATTAAAGATACAGTGAAAGGCTTTAGACAAATTCTTGATGGTGAACATGATGAAATCCCTGAACAGGCTTTTTACCTTGTTGGAACTATAGAAGACGCTCTTGAAAAGGCAAAAACTTTATAATCTAATTTAAAAAATAAAGGTTGATTCACATATGTTGAAATTATCGATTGTAACTCCACTTAAAAAAATTGTGACTGACCTTGAAGTCAGTTCAATCACACTACCTGCTTATAAAGGTGAACTGACTTTGTTGGATCACCATGAACCTTTAGTTTCTACCCTTGAAACAGGAATCATGAGCTTCACCGATGCGGCTTCAGGTAAAGCCACTGAGCTTGTTATCGGTTGGGGTTACTTTGAAATTAACGCTAACGTTATTTCTGTTTTAGCAGAAACAACTGAAAGTAAAAAAGAATTAAATATTCCTAGAGCACAAAAATCACTAGATGAATCTCTTCAGATTTTAAAAATCACCGATAATTTAGAAGTTATTGAAGAGCATCAGAATAAAGTTAAAAAAGCCGAAGCTCGCTTAAAGCTTCATTAATTAAGATATTCTAAAAGATTGGCTTACATCAATCGGAAAGCCAAATCGTGCGTCTTTGAAACAAGAAATAAGTTTTGCTGTGTTCAGTAAAGCTTATTAAAACTAAAAATTGTTTGATCAATGACAAGGGGTTTGAGTATCAGCATGTACTTGAATACTATTATATTCTATCACACTCAATTGCAATTTGTTGAAAAGTTATTGAGCCTTCCTGGATTTTCCAAGAAAATGGTTGAATAATAAGTCTGTGAGGAACGTCCCCTAACACATAACTGGAAGATGAATTATAAACCTCTATTCCGTTTTTTTGAATAAAATAGCTTATCATAAATAATGCTTCGCTTGATCGCCACGAACTTGTATTTGTGCCTTGAATGCTCACTTTTATTGCTGATGATCCAAGTAAAAAATTGTTAGACACTTGACCACTGTTTTGTATGTTTTTGTCGTATCCAATTTTTCCTAACGGATATTCTAGCCTTTCATATTTAGAGTTTGTAATACTATCAACCCCTACTTTACACGCAAACTCAGGATTCATATCGTCCGCAAAAACAGAAAATGGTAATATCGTTAATATAAAAAAAAGACTTTTCATAACTATGCTCCTTATAGGTTAAGATAATCCATGATTTGCAAGACTTATGCTCACTTAGCTAATGCTAATAATGAAGTATTTCACATTTAAGCACATTAAAACTGTTTAAGGTGCAGTTTTAATTGACAAAAAATGGCCCTCAGAAAACCCTATGTTTCAAAATTAGAGTATAAAAGCCTTTTAGAACTTAACAAGAACCTTACTTCTGTAGTGCTCTCTATATTCAGAGGTGTTACCCATGTTTCAGGCATAAACTGTTAGCTAACTGATAATCATTATATATTTCAGTTACAAAATCAAAACACATGGAAACAATGTCTTTACAAATTATAGCTACTTAATTACAATATTAGTAATTAATATGTCAAAAAATGCTGTTAAATCTAATATAGTAAGCTTGGCTAAAAAGCTAGGCCGTCTTGAAATGATACATTTCGAGGCTGAAAAGGCCTTAAAAGGGTTCGCCAGTCCCAATAAAAAAATCTTTGATCTTGTTAAGTCAGGTGAACTTCTTAAGGTTAAAAGAGGTGTTTATCGACTTAATTCAGAACTTATTGAAAGCATTAAGCCCTCAGAAGAAATACTGGCTCAACTGCTTCATGGGCCGTCATACATTTCATCAGAATGGGCCCTAGCTTATTATGGTCTAATTCCTGAAATGGTACCAAATGTTACATCTGTTACTATTGGTAGAAAAATGAATATTAAAACTTCAGCAGGTATTTTTGAATATCAGCATTTGCCTTTGGAAAAATACTCATTTGGTTTTTTAGAAGAAAAAATTCATCGAAATTCATTTCTTCTGGCAACGCCTTTAAAGGCAGTTGTTGATTTAGTTTATTTTCGTTTAGAAAAAAAAGAAATCTTATCAGAACAAGATAAAATAGCATTTTTTGAATCTAACTATAGAATTGACACGTTATCTTTATGTAAAAAAATATCTTTTGAAGAACTTATAACTGCAAAAAAGATCTATAAACGTGTAAGTAGCGTCAATCAGATTTTAGATTATATCTATAAATTTGGAGGATTTAAATGAATACTGTGATTCAGACTTGGCTTGAAGATTATAAGTGTGTTGATCGAAAGGATTATGAACAGGCTTTAAAAGAAATCATTCAACATTTATCGCTGTTAGGACTTTCTAGAGGGGGATTCTTTGAGGATGCTGATTTTTACGGGGGAACAGCTTTAAGAATTTTTCATAACTTACAGCGGTTTTCTGAAGATCTAGATTTCACTTTAAAAAAATCAAATGAAAACTTTAAACTAAGGCCATATTTTAAATACATAGAGACAGAGCTTAATGCCTATGGATTTAATGTTAAAATTGATGATGTTATAAAATCAAACTTAGATAGCACAATTGAATCTGCGTTTTTAAAAGTTGATACAAAAATACATTTGCTAAAAATTAAAGTTAATACTGCAATTACAGATCGAATTCAAAATAATGAAGCTCTTAAAATTAAATTTGAAATCGATATTAACCCTGCATTATCTTATGAAAATGAACTGTTGCCACTTTTAAGACCCTCGCCTTTTGTGGTTGGAGTCCTAAAGCTTTCAAGTCTTTTTGCTGGAAAAATGCATGCCTTGTTATACAGAAACTGGAAGACAAGAATAAAAGGAAGAGATTTTTATGACTTTATTTATTATATTAGCCGCAATATTCCGGTGAATTTAAGTTATTTGGAAGAAAAAATGAAAATGTCTGGCGATTGGCCTAATGAAAAAAAACTAACCAGAGAAGATTTACTAAAAATATATATTAATAGAATCGAGACCGTCGATTTTTCAAATGCCATTCAAGATGTATCCCCCTTCATCAAAGATCAAAGGGAGCTTTCTATTTGGAATAAAGAGTTCTTTAAAAAACTAGCGGTTAAAATTTTAGTGGATTAATTGGCGGTTGTTAATTCAACGATAATCTTAGTATCCGCAGATTAGTTAACTGCGTAATTGTCTTTAATTTTTTCAATTTCATCAGCAAACCACTTCCAAAATTTATTGCTTTTTGAGTATAGATTTAACTTTTTAGATTCAATGTCTTTAGTGACTGTTGGATCTGAAGTATTGATTACAATCATATATTTTTGAAGATCTTTAGGGATCTCTTTGGCGCGAAGGGCGGATTGATCACCCGAGACGTGAAAAAAGCAAATATGTTTTTTACAACGATTTAAAGCCTGTGACCATTGCTCTTGTCCAAGTGGAATAAAGCCACCTTTTGAAAAGTTATCTTTAAAATTTTTAAAGAACAAATAAGAATATGAAAATAGATAAACTGTTTTTTTTGAATCAATCTCCGTTGAAATCTCTTGGATTAGATTTTTTGGTAGTTTGTTGAAATGAATAAAACTAATTTGCTCTTGAAGACTGTAGATTTTTGCCAAACTCTTTTTTACTTTTTCGTAATTAAGTCTTCGATCATCTTTAAGTCTAAGTTTTGTTGCGATGACTTTTCTAAGTTTTGACTCAATTAGATCTGGATCAATCGCATTATCTTCCATTTTTTGTTTTAAAAACTTTTGAGCTTTCATTTGGTTTAATTTAGACCAAACAATTAACAGTTGATCGTGACCTGCATTTAATGCGGCTAAAACTTTTTCGCCCACATTTAAATTCTTGTTTTTAAAAAATAACATGTCGAAATCATCCGATAAAACAAGACCTTCGTGTTGATACTCGTTGGACAGTTTAGATACGATCGGTTTAGAAAATGTTGTTAGTTCACCGGAAGGATCAAGAGCGGGCACGGATAAATGGGATGTCATCACAGCTGTACTTGGGTGCTGTTTAATTAATTTTCTGAAAGGAAGTAAGTCTTTTTGATTTAGTTCAGTCACATTTGAAATTTTTCTTACCACTTCGAAATGAGTGTCTTCTTCTAAACGGCCATGTCCAGGAAAGTGTTTTAGTACAGAAAGCACCCCTGATGCACGAGCGCCTGAAATATAAGGTCCTACCATGCGAACCACATCATCAGGCGACGAGCTATAAGATCTATCGCCAATAAAATTTAATGCAGTCTCTGATCTTAAATCCACAACAGGTGCTAAATTAATATCAAATCCTAAATTTTTTAAATAACGTCCTGTCCATTTTCCAAGTTCGTAAGCAATCGATTGGTCTTTGGTTTGACCTAAACTCAAGGCGCTTGGAAAAAAATGGGGTGGACCAACGCGGACCACTTCGCCACCTTCGTGATCTACAACAAAGAAGGGTTCGATTTTATTTATTTTTTTGTAAAAGTCCTTAATATCTTGAATGAGCTTAAGAACTTTTTCAGGAGACCTTCCATTTCTAGAAAAAAAGATAAGCCCACCAGGTTTATATGTTCTTAGGAATTGCTCTAGTGAAGGAGTAAATTCTTGCTCTTTAAATCCCAGAACAAACAATTGTCCTATTTTTTCTTCTAGAGTCATTCTATGAATGATTTGATCTACTTCGTTTAAATTTGTATTTAGTGCTGCAGTTGGGCTTAAAGTTGTATTTAAAGCTGAATCTAATATTGAATCCTCGGCCTGAGCTGCTAGTCCTACAAAAATAAAAAATTGTAATAACAGAAGACTCTTATATAATTTAGTAATGTATAAATCAGCTGCGGCTTCAGTTAAGAGTCTAATTTTAATTAATAAAAATTTGCGTTTAAGAGAGTTCCGCTTCATTAAGTTTATTATCGTTATTTTATCGATATTTATATTCTGGTCCTTGGATCAGAATTACGCTTATGCAGATGAAAACTGGGTTGAAGTCGAGCAAATGCCATTTACTATTGATAAAGACAGCAAAGATAAAAAAATTAAATTTTTAGATTATAGAGACAGAAGACAATTATGGAACTTTAGGTTCACATTTTTTGGTGTTAAGTCAGATTTAAGTGATTATGCTTTATCGACAACACAACTCGCCTCTAGCCTAAAGTCCGATGGAACCGGTTTTGAAGCGGCGGTCTCTTTAAGTTATAACATTGGGGTTTTATCTGCTGGGTTAGATCTTGGATTATTAAATTCAAAATATAAAGGCGATGTGTCTTTGCTTCAGCCTAAAGGCAGTATTCATGTCATTGCTGACAATCTTTTTAAAAACCCATACTTTGTGCCCTACTTTAAAATTGGGGCCAGCCAAATGTCATTTACAAATCCAAATACATCAGACATTGCTAAAATCAATTCAGACATATCTATCTTCTATGCCTTTGGTGGGATGATAGCGCTGGATTGGTTTCAAAAGACTTTAGCCATGGACGCTTATTTTAACTACGGATTAGACGCTACATTTCTTGTTATTGAATTCGAAAATTTTTCTGGTATTCCCGCCAGCAACGTCGACGGCCTACCCGACATAAAACAATCCAACACAAAGATCGGACTGCAGTTAGTCTTTTAATTTAAGGATCTAAATTTCTTTTTGCGAATTCCAAATTTAATCTAGAATTCGCAAAAAGAACCTGGCGCATTATAGAAACATGATCTCATCATAGATATTTGGCCATGTGATTTCATTCATGCGGATTACAAGTCGATCACCAGGAAGTAATTTGTATTTTTTGTTTTCAAGTTGAGTGAGTTTTAAAATTCGGTCGACGGATATTTTAGTTTGAGGATCAAAAGTAAGACTGAGTGTCTTAGGTCCACTTTTAACTTCTTTTATTCCCTTATCTTTACAAATTCGTTTGACTAACATCATCGTAAACAGATTGATGACTTCCATCGGGGGCTTGCCAAACTGATCTGTTAAATCTTGATCAATCTTATCAATGTCGTCAGGATCCTTGATGTTAGATAGAATTTTATAATAAGACAGACGTAAACGAATATCTTGAATATATTCGCTTGGAATTAAAGCAGGCAGTGGAATATTAATTTCAGGATCAATTTCAATGGTCGCGTCTTTGCCTTGAGCTTCAGAGATCGCTTGTTGCAACAGATCCATGTAAAGATCATATCCCACAACGTTCACATGACCTGACTGATTTTCACCAAGTAAATTTCCTGCTCCACGAAGTTCTAAATCATAGTGGGCTATTCGAAGGCCGCTTCCTAAAGTGGTGTTCTCTTGAAGGATTTTTAATCGTTCTAAAGACTCTTTGTCTAACTGCTTTCCCTTCGGAATAATTAAATAACAATAGGCTTTGTTTTTACTTCGTCCAACACGACCACGAAGCTGATACAGCTGACTTAATCCAAACTGGTGAGCATTATCGATAAACATGGTGTTGGCGTTACCAATATCTACGCCGGATTCTATGATCGTCGTTGAAAGTAAAATATCTGTTTCTTTATTTATAAAACCCATGATGACTTTTTCTAAATCTTTTTCTTCCATTTGGCCGTGGCCAACAGCGATTCTTAAATCAGGAAATAAGTTTTTGAGCTGATCGTGAAGTCCGTAAATGCTTTGAACACGATTATGAACAAAGAAAACTTGTCCCCCGCGTTTGATTTCAGCGTAGACGGCCTTTTTAATAATGTCAGAATTAAATTTAGTTATGAATGTTCTAATGGGCTGTCGATCAATAGGAGCCGTTGTGATCAAGCTTAAATCCCTTAAACCTAGTAAGCTCATATTTAAGGTTCTTGGAATTGGTGTTGCTGACAAAGTTAAGGTGTCGACCTGGGATCTTAACTTTCTAATCTTTTCTTTATGCCGAACACCAAATTTTTGTTCCTCGTCACAGATCAATAAGCCTAAATCTTTAAACTGAATGTCTTGGCTTAAAACTCTGTGTGTTCCGACAACTAGATCGACTTTGCCTTCTTTAAGTTCTTTGATTGTATTTTTAATTTGCGCCGCAGGAATAAATCGATTGAGCCCTTTAATATTAAAGCCCCAATCTTCAAAACGTTTTAAAAATGAATTTAAATGTTGAAAGGCAAGAACCGTAGTAGGTGCAAGAACCGCAACTTGGCGACCAGAATTTAAAACTTGAAAGGCCGCACGCATAGCCACTTCTGTTTTACCAAAACCCACATCACCGCAAATTAATCTGTCCATTGGTTTTAGCGAAGTTAAATCTTGATGGATCTGTTCGATGGCTTTTAACTGATCTTCCGTTTCTTCAAAAGTAAATTCATTTTCAAAAGAAAAAAGATCTTGCTGGTTAATATTATAAGCCGGTCTTTCAGCAGTAGCGCGGTCAGCGTAAATTTTAAGTAAATCATTAGCAATATCTCGCAAATGATTTTTAACTTTCACTTTGGCTTTTTCAAACGTAGACCCACCTAACTTATCAATTAAGTTTTCATGTGAAGGTCCACCGTAAATTTTAATTTGATTGATTCTATGGACAGGTAAAAATAATTTGTCCTTACCCTTATAGTGGATTTCAATGAATTCTGCTGGAACACCTTGGACATCCAAAGTTTTGAGCCCCATAAATTTTCCAAGACCATGCTGTATATGAATAACTAGGTCTTCAGGCTTTAATTCACCGAATCTGATAGAGTCAATTTTATTAAAATAGTCTTGTTTTTTACTGTTAGATTTATTTTTAACACTTCGACCAAAAAGATCTTTATATTTAAGTAAAACTAAGCTTTCATCCCGAAGACGAACACTTTGTAAAATGTCCTTTCGTAAAATGTAAACATCAATATCTGAATCATTCGATAAATCTTCAAAGTTTTGAATCTCTTTATAATTTAGCTCCATTGATTTTAAAATCTGAATTGATCTTTGAAAATTAAAATCTTGAACGGCAGAAATCACAAATTTATCTTCTTGCGCTTTCCAATTTAAAATTTGAGTTTTAAGAAAGTTCTTAAACTCTACAAAATCTGTACGTAAAGACTCACAATGCCCTAAAAAATCCCTTAAGTTAGATGTCGAATAGGTGATTAAATTTTCTTGAGAGTCTTGATTGTCATCTAAGGCTTTTTCGACATCTGTGATGTCTTTTAATAAAACTTCATCTAAGTGAATAGTTTGAGCATCAGGGAAAAAATCATCAAACTTCAGCGAATATAAATCTGACAAGTCAGGTCTAATAATTAAATCTTCATCATTTTGAAAATCTAAATTATAGGATTCAATGTTCGCGTACCAATTGTTAACCAACAGTTCTTTGTTTTTAATCCAAACAAGAAGTGGGCTTTTAATATAGTCTTTCGGTAAAGATAATTTGGGCCAAAACCCACTGAGTAAAAATTCTTGGCCCACAAAATCCCGGTGGTTTCTCAAGGAATGATTGATCAATTCTAATTCGTCTTTATTAATTTTTCTATTTTTAGTAATCGTATTTAAATACCCATAAACATCTTTTAAATTCTCTTGAGAACTAAAACATTCTTTCGCGGGCAAAAGTATAAAACTTAAAAGCTCTTGATTTAAAGATCTTTGATTTTCAACATCAAAAAATCTTAGGGATTGAATTTGGTCACCAAAAAGTTCGATTCGGACTGGATGTTCGTGGGCGGGTGAAAAAATATCTAGAATTCCACCTTTTAAACTGTAGTGGCCAAAGTCTTCAACCAAAGACACATTTTTGTAACCAAGTAAGTTTAAAAATTCATCAGAAGGTTCTGGAAAATCATGCCCCACTTTAAACTGATATGTGTTCTCTTTTAAATAATCTAAGGGCAAAGTTTTTTGTGACAGCGAAGTTAGTGAGGCTATAAATAAACCTGTCTCTTTGGTTTGAATTGCATTTAAAAACTGAAGTCGTTGAGGACTTATATTTTGACTGGGTGAAAGTCCACTGTAGGGGCTAACTTCAAAGTCAGGTAAATTATAAAAAGGAACCGAGTGTAGTTTTAAAAAACTGATGACTTCTTGGGCTTCTTTGTCGTCATTCACAATTAAAAGATGTTTATATTTCTTAACAAGTTCCGACGAATTCAGAGTCACAGAAAATAAAAAAGGATAGTAAGAGCCAGTGCCTTCGACGTATAAATCTTTTAATTTTTTATTGATCCCTTGGCGCACCAAAGTTTCGAAATAAGAGATCACCATATCAACCACTGTACAAACTACGAATGAAGCTTTTAGTCACCAGAGATAGTCAGTGCGTTCAACTTATTTGACTAACGCGTCAAAACCCGCTGGGAAAAACAAATTGGAACTGACAAATCTTCGTGATAATTCATACTAATTCTTAATAATTGAAATCGCGTAGATCAGTCACCTGATTATATGCTTCAGTCTTTTTAGTGGAGGAACTTAAGTGTCACCTTTAATTTCTATTGTCGTTTTGAGCGTCATCGTTCTTACTTTTGGCGCACTTCTAATTGCCTTAACTTCATTAATTGGTCCTAAAACTGAATTCAGTAAAGTAAAATCTATGGCCTATGAGTGTGGTTTGACGGTTCCAGATTCGGAAGTCACAAAAGTTCCAATAAAGTTTTATCTGACTGCTATTTTATTTATTTTATTCGATATTGAAATCATATTTATGTACCCTTGGGCCCTCGTTTTTAAGGATTATATTACTGAAGGTAAAGGGATATTCATCTTTATGTCCATGGCCGTATTTCTAGTTATATTTGTATTCGGCTTATTATGGGAAATTAAATCTAATGCTCTAGAGTGGGAATAGTTACATGAGCCAAGACGCCTTCGTTGTTACAGTAAATATAATTAAAATGTCTGTCATATTTTTGTTGATGGTTCAACTTGTTCCATTGCTAGTTTGGGTAGAGCGCAGAGGATCTGCGTTCATACAAAATAGATTTGGACCTAACCGCGTAGGTCCCTTAGGTCTTCTTCAGCTTTTAGCTGACGCAGTGAAATTTGCTTTCAAAGAAGAATTCGTCCCAGGAAAAAGCCATAAAGGATTCTTTTATATGGCCCCGGTGATTGCGCTTTTGCCTGGTGTATTAGCTTTTGGAACTATACCACTAAGTATTCCGTTCACATTAATCAATGAAGGCGTGTCCCATACTTTTTCGACTCAAGTTTTCGATTTAGGAATTGGAATTGTGTTTGTTTTAGGTGTGTCGTCTTTAGGTGCTTATGCCCTTTTACTTGCAGGCTGGGGATCGGCAAATAAATTTTCTCTTTTCGGTGCCCTGAGAGCCAGTGCTCAAATGATCAGTTATGAATTGGCTTTGGGATTATCCTTAGTCGGGATCATTTTGTGCTTTGGTACATTTAATTTCACTGAAATGATTGCGGCCCAGCAAGCGCCGCTTAATTTTTTCTTTTTAGGTCAAGAGTACACATTTTTATCATTCTTACCTGCCTGGGGAATTTTTTATCAACCACTAGGCGCTTTACTTTTCTTTGTAGCTGTCTTTGCTGAAACTAATAGACTTCCCTTCGATTTGCCAGAAGCCGAAGCGGAATTAGTCGCTGGTTACCACACCGAGTACGGTGGGCTTAAAATGTTAATGTTTTACATCGGTGAGTATGGTCACATGATGGTGGCTTCAGCATTAATGGCCACTTTTTATTTTGGGGGATACACAATTCCTGGACTTACAGTTGAAGGCGTTCAAGAGTTTTTTTCTCAAACTTTAGCAATCGAATCTGTGAATTTAATTAGTATCTTTACAATGTTAGTTTTTCATTTAGTCTTAATGACTAAAGTGATTTTATTTTTATGGATCTTTATTTGGGTTCGTTGGACGTTGCCAAGATTTAGGTATGATCAGCTGATGGATTTGGGTTGGAAGAAAATGCTTCCATGGGCCATCTTGAACACAGTATTAACGGCCGTCTTTTTGCTAGCCAGAGGTGTATAATGATTAGTGCTGCTGTATTTTATGGATTTTCGGCGTTTGTAATTTTCTTTTCCCTAGCAGTTCTTTTTTCAGCTAATCCTATTGTGTCTGCACTATCTTTAGCCGCGGCTATGGTTGGTGTGGCTGGAGTTTTTTTTGCACTTGGGGCCCATTTTATTGCAGCTGTTCAAGTGGCTGTTTATGCAGGTGCAGTCATGGTTTTATTTGTGATCGTACTTATGCTTTTTGATCTAAAAAAAGAAGAGTCCGTGTCTTTAGCTTACATAAGATTTTTAAAGATCGCTGTGGTCGGTACTATTCTTGGATTATTGTCAGGCGCAATTACATTATCAGGTCTTGATTCCAGCACTGCTATTTTAGCGGCAGATCCAGCATCTATAACGCCCACAAAAAAACTAGCTGTCCTTTTATTTGATAAATATTTATTCGCATTTGAAATTCTAGGAGTTTTACTTTTAGTGATTGCGATTGGTGTTGTGTCTGTGAGTAGAATAAAAGGAGGAACACATGCTAAATCTTGAATCTTGGACTTCAATCGGTTTGAATCATTTTCTTTATTTATCAGTCATTATATTTGCAATTGGTTTATTAACAGTTCTTTTACGAAAAAACTTAATTGTAATCTTAATGGGTATTGAGCTGATGTTAAATGCAGTGAATTTATCATTTATAGCTTTTAGTTCGTATACGGGCGATGTTCATGGCCAAGTGATTGTTTTTTTTGTAATGACAGTGGCTGCTGCTGAAGCTGGTGTTGGGCTTGCCATAGCCGTTGCTATTTTTAAGAAATTTAAAGAAGTTGATATTTCATTTTTTCAAAAACTAAAAGGTTAGTCGGAGTATCTTGTGATTACTGCTTTGTTTTACGTCATATTTTTGTCTCCACTTTTGGGTTTTGCAATCAATGGTTTAAATTTTAGAAAATCGAATGGAACGATTGCTGGAATTATTGGAACCTCTGCTGTTGTGATTTCTTTTATTGCCGCTGTTCTTCTTTTTAAAGAGATGCTGGGCGCAGAAAATAAAGTTTTAGCGGTGCACTTTTTTAATTGGTTAGAAGTGGCGAGCTTTAAAGCCCCAGCTAGTTTTTTAATGGACCCAATTAGTGGAATTATGACATTGATCATTACAGGTGTCGGATCTTTGATCCACATTTTTAGTGCGGGCTACATGTCCCATGATCCAAGACCGTTTAAATACTTTTCTTACCTCAACTTATTTATCTTTAATATGTTGTTATTAGTTTTGGGCGATAATCTTCTTGTGACATTTGTTGGATGGGAAGGCGTTGGTCTTTGTTCTTATTTATTAATTGGATTTTGGTTTAGTGATGAAAAGAAAGCCGCGGCTGGTATGAAGGCTTTTATCACCAACCGTGTGGGTGATGCTGGTTTATTAATAGGAATTTTTATTTTATTTTCACAACTTGGAACAGTTAATTACTATGAACTGAATCAGTATGCTTCAGCCTTAACTGCGGATACAGGTTGGTTTAATCCAATCACTTTGGCGATGATATTTTTATTTATTGGTGTTTGTGGAAAGTCAGCTCAAATTCCACTTTATGTTTGGCTACCAGATGCGATGGCAGGTCCAACACCAGTTTCTGCTTTGATCCACGCTGCAACCATGGTGACAGCAGGGGTTTATTTATTGATTAGACTTAGCCCAGTTTTAATTTTAGCTCCAAACGCGATGATGATTGTAGCCATAGTGGGTGCAATGACGGCTTTACTTGGGGCTTTGATTGGTATCACACAGTGGGATATTAAAAAAATATTAGCTTACTCTACGGTGTCACAACTAGGTTATATGATTTTAGGTGTTGGGGTCGGGGCGTTCATTCCTGCGTTTTTTCACTTAATGACCCACGCTTTTTTTAAAGCCTTAATGTTCTTAGGTTCCGGAAGTGTGATTCACTCCATGCATGAAGAGCAAGACATTAGAAAAATGGGTGGATTAGCTAAACTTATGCCCATCACACATTTAACGTTTTTTATTGGATGGCTTGCGATTATTGGTCTGCCTCCATTTTCAGGATTCTTTAGTAAAGATGAAATTTTATTTTATACGTACGCTAGTCAACAAAGTTCGGTTCTACTTTGGATTGTGGGTGTGATCGGTGCAGGATGTACTGCGTTTTATATGACCCGTTTAATGTGCTTTACATTCTGGGGTGAATCAAGAGTGTCAAAAGATGTTCATCCTCATGAAAGTCCACTTAGCATGACATTTCCTTTAATTATTTTAGCTTTGCTTGCAGCTTTTGCTGGTTTACTTGGAATTCCCCATGTCATTAGTGCTGTGTTGCCTGGGCATCCACATAATATTCTGGAAGATTTATTAAAACCTTATGTGGCCCATATTACAAAACATGAAGTATCTAGCTCCGTAGAATGGGCTTTGATGTTTGTGTCTGTTTTGGTGGCCTTATCAATGGCAGTGCTGTCTTACATGGTTTACGTAAAAAAATCTTTTGATATAAACAAGTTCACAAAGAAAATCAGTTTTGGTTACAATCTCAGTTACAATAAATTTTTTGTGGATGAGTTTTATTTTTCAAAAATTATTAATCCCCTTGTCGCGGCTTCAAAAGCCTTGTGGCTTCACATTGATGTGATGTTTATTGATAAATTCACATACTACGTCACCGACGTGATTCGTGCCGGTGGGTCTTATAACAAGTCTTTACAGAATGGTAATTTTCAAAACTATGCTTTCTATATGACTTTGGGTTTAGCTACATTTTTAATTATGATTTTCGCATTTTAATTTTATTTTAATCTTAGGAGAGGCCATGTTGTTATCTGCTCTTATATTCTTACCTTTGGTCTTCGCAGGGATTATTGCGTTAAGTCCAGCTGATTTAATCAAAGACAAGATCATTCAGCCTTTGGCTTTGATCTTCTCTGGAATCTTGTTTGCCCTGTCGATACTTATGCTTTTTAAATTTGATCCAAGTTCAGCGGCGATACAGTTTTCTGAACAAGTGTCATGGATACCTCAGTTAGGAATACAATATTTTATTGGTGTCGATGGAATTTCATTATGGCTGGTTATGCTGTCAAACTTTTTACTTCCCTTAGTTATTATTGGTTCAGCTAAGTCAGTTAAAACAAAAATAAGAAGTTTTTATGCGGCCATGTTTATTCTTCAAGCGTCTATGGTGGGATCATTTCTAGCTTTGGATTTAATTCTTTTTTATATTTTCTTTGAAAGCTCGCTAATTCCTATGGCGATGTTGATCGGAATTTGGGGTGGAGATAAAAAGATTTACGCATCATTTAAATTTTTCATTTACACGATGTTGGGTTCCGTGTTCATGCTAGCTTCAATTATTTGCTTAATGCTTTTAAATAAATCTGTGACAGGAGTTTTAAGCAGTAATGTTTTAGAACTTTATAGATTAGATATAGCTTTTATTGATGGTCGTCTTTTTTCAACTCAAACAATTCTATTTCTAGGATTCGCGATTGCGTTTGCTATTAAAGTCCCAATGTTTCCAGTTCATACCTGGCTTCCAGATGCTCACGTTCAAGCGCCAACTCCTGGTTCGGTGATTTTAGCAGGGGTGATGTTAAAGATGGGGACGTATGGATTTATGCGTTTTGCAATTCCTCTGTTTCCAGATGCAGCGACACAGTTGGCTTGGATTTTTTCGTTTCTTGCGGTGATTGGAATTATTTATGGGGCCTTGGTCGCGATGGTTCAAACTGATATTAAAAAACTTGTGGCGTATTCTTCGGTGTCACACATGGGTTATATTATCTTAGGATTATTTGCTTTTAATGAAATTGGAATGACGGGTGGTTTGTATCAGATGTTAAACCATGGTCTTTCTACTGGAGCTTTGTTTTTTCTTGTGGGAATGATTTACGATCGCACACATACCAGAGAGATTTCGGCTTACGGTGGACTAGCTAAAATACTTCCAATTTATTCTATATTTTTTCTTGTGATTACTTTTTCGAGTATTGCAGTTCCAATGACTAATGGTTTTGTGGGTGAGTTTTATATTTTGATGGGCGCTTACTTAAATAATCCACTTTGGGGCGGGCTTGCCGTTTTAGGTGTTATTTTAGGTGCGACGTATATGCTTTGGATGATTAAGAAAGTGTTTTTTGGTGAAGAGAATCCAAATCTAATCAGCATGAAACTTACAGATTTAACTATATCTGAGTTGTTTGTTTTAGTACCTATAGTTGTTCTAGTTTTTTGGATGGGATTATTTCCGGGCCAGTTCTTAAAGTATTCTGAGAAAAGCATTTCAAATTTAGCTAAAAATAAGGATAATTATCAATTGGCTATATACTCTGGGGAAACATCAAGCACACTGAAATCACTCCTTTATAAAAAGGGAAGTACTTCTAAGGAATTAATTTCTAAGGAAATGAACAATTAATGAATAGGAATTTTTATGCAATCGACGTTTAAATTTATTGATTTCTTACTTGTTTTACCAATGATAACACTTTTTGTTTTTAGTCTGGTGCCGATAGCCATTAAAGTTTTTATCAGAGGCAATGAAGAGGCCAAGGCCGATGTTAATATTGGGGTTGCAGTCTTTGGTGTGTTTATATCTTTAGTGCTGATGATTTTATTTCACGGACGGATCTTTGCGGGTGGGACGTTTTTTGCATTTTCTCAGGCCTTAGTTTTTGATAGCTTTACTTTTTTGTCTTCGATTTTAACTTACTTGCTGGCTATTTTAGCCCTTCCTTTTTTATTGAATCATCCCTCTGTAAGAAGATCGCAACTATCAGAATTTATCTTTTTATATTTAAATAGTTTGTTGGGCATGATTGTCATGTTGTCCTCAAATGACCTGATCGTAACTTTTATCGGACTAGAGATGATGTCTTTGTCTTTATACATGTTAATCACCATGAGTCGCGAGCCCCATCATTCAAAGGAAGCTGCAGTAAAATATTTTGTTTTAGGATCGGTAGCTTCAGCCATTTTACTTTTTGGAATCTCATTTATTTATGGTTCCGCTGTTATTGTATCAAACGGTCAAATCATCACCAACTATTCGGCTTTAGTTGAAGTGGCTTCTGAATTGATTGCAACCGACAGATTATTTTTAGTGGGCTATGCGCTGGTATTGATTGGTTTTGGATTTAAAATATCAATGTTTCCATTTCACTCATGGGTTCCAGATGTCTATCAAGGGGCATCTACTCCGCTGACTTTGTATATGGCGACAGCGGTTAAAGTGGCGTCCATTTTAGCCTTAACCCGATTTTTGATGTTGGACGTATTAGGAGACTCGTTTCCATTGTCGGCAACCTTGCAGTGGGTGGCTGTTTTGACAATGTTAGTTGGAAACATGGGAGCCTTAGCACAGACTTCATTAAAGCGTATTTTTGCTTATTCAAGTGTGGCCCACTCTGGTTACATCCTTGTCAGCTTAGTTGCTTTAGGTTCAGAGGGTGGTCCTTTCAACGAGAACATAAAAGCTTTAATGATTTACTTGCTTGGTTATGGATTATTTTCAGTAGGCACTTTTGGATTCTTAAGTTTCTTAGAAAAATCCCCAGAAGACGATATTCAATTAGATAGCCTAAAAGGCTTCTTTCATAAATCTCCATGGATCGCTTTAGGTTTATCTTTTTGTTTACTAGGACTTGCAGGCATTCCACCAACATTGGGATTCTTCACTAAGTTTTATATATTTTCATCAGCAATGAACGAAGGTCTTTACTGGCTAGTCACTTGGGCCTTAATCAATTCAGTGATTGGTGTCTATTACTACTTAAAACCCATCGCCTTAATGTTCTTTTATTCAAGTGATGAAGATATTTATATAGCCGACAACCAATTCCAAAAGCTTATCTTTTTAGGCGTTGGTTTTATCAGCTTACTAGGTGGAATCTTCTTACCCATTTTTTTGTAGGACTTTTTTTAATCTTTTTATAGGTGCCAGGTTCTTTTTGCGAATTTTAGATATCCGAGTTTCGGAATTAAAGTGAGGCAAGCCTTGTCATTCGCTTTGCAAAAAAATAGCAAAGCTTCACGCCAACGAGCTCACTTTAATTTCGAAACTCGGATATCTAAAATTCGCAAAAAGAACCTGGCACTTATAACAAAGCGAGTGACAAGGCCTGCCTCACTAAATTCATTTATAATGAAAACTTAAATTCGAAAAAACGTACTTGGTAATTTAAAGATCGTAGATTCGAAGTTTTTCCATGGCGGATCTGTAGCCTGTTTTTGTGATCTCTTCTAGATTTTTACTGTTAAGACTGAAGTGATCAGCAAAGAACATTTTGTGATCTTTTGTGCTTGGATGGATATACATATAGTGGGCGTCTAGATTGACGTTAGTTGTATCTAAAATTTGGTTGATCAGCTTATCGCGAACTAGGTTTGAAATTTCATTGTCGTCACAAAACTGTTTTACTAGATCAATAATTCGAACATACCCTTCTTGGTGGTTTCTATAATCTACGACTTTACCGTGAATTAATTGATAAAGAGCTTGGTTTACAATCAGTGGAATTCCATACTGATTTAAACTTCCTAGACTTTCGTTGTATTCATAGGGGCTCATTGAATAAGAAGCTATAATCAAATCACAGCCTAAGTCTGCCGCCACATGTGTGCTCATTGTGTCTCTGATTTCACCATCAAAGAAGTAGGTCGGTGTTTCTGCTCCAGGTAAAGTAATAGCAAAGGGACTAAAAACAGGAGGAAGAGATGTGGATGCGGCAACAGCTTCAGAAATATCTACACCTGCAAAATAATCCAAATGATCTCTGGTTTTTAAAGGCGAACTTAAGATAGGCCCAAAAATAGCCTTCTTTGGATAATCTAAATAAGTGGCCACAATAAATAATTCGTTATCCAGTTCATCAAAAGAATGGGTTTTTAAAGCCGATTCAGCAAAGTACTTTTGAATATTTTGGGTGTTGAATAGCCCATTTACTTTAATGCCCTTTTTTAAAAAGGTCTCGATCCCACCCTTAAGTTCAAGCTTATTGGAAAAGAAGCTGGGCAAAAGAAACCTAGTCAGCGCGTCTTTAATGGAGATATTAAAGATATCCAAGTAACCCATGGGCTTTAAATGAATAGGTTGGCTACTCAAATTCATCTCTTGGGTTAACCCATTTAAGCCTGCACCCATAGTGAAGGCATGGATAACCTCTTCAAGAGTGTATCCAGAAGCTAAGAAGGTAGCCACAATAGATCCCGCACTTGATCCGACAAAGTGTTTAATATTCAGTTGGGCTTCTTCTTTTAAACCAAAAGTGAACCCTCTTTGGCGTAGCGCTAAGCAAACACCAATATGAAAGGCACCAGCTTTGATACCACCACCACTTAAGACCATTGCTGGTTTTTTTTTATTATTTAGCTTTATCATATTTCGTAATCATAGTTCACAATCACAGTTCCGAATCGTAGTTACCAATTTTAACTTCTAATCATAAGAACAGTTGACCAGTCCTTCAATCGAATAGGCAAAAGACAAGATGAGTCATATGGGTATTGAAAAGGGTAGTCATAAGTCTAGAATTGACTATATATTCAGGAGTAAAGTCCTGAATAGTCATCATGGATATTTACTCATTAGGTTGTTGTGATAAGTTAAAAGAATGTTGATCGCATAAGGTTAACAGAAGTTTTTGATTAGGCGATAGGAGAAGTGGATTGAACAGTAAGGAATGGATAACGCTTTCAGATTATTCATCGAAATATAGAACAAGTATTTCGACGTTAAGACGACGTATTAAATCCGAAGAGATTAAATACGTTTTTGAAAACGGAAAATATTTCTTACCCGATCTTTCACCACATCTTGTTGTTGAAACCAAAAAATCTTTTTCACACGCCCCCCCAAAATCTGAAGACATTACTTTAGGTCAAAGCATCAGTGAAAAAGATTTTTTGGGTTTCGAAGAAAGTTTAGATTTGGATTTTGATTTGGAACTTAAAAAAGATAAAAGATTTGAATCCGAAATCTCTTTTTTAGATCAAGTAAAATCCCCGCCACAGTTCACTAGAAGCCAATCTTCAAGTGAAAGCATTCAAATACAAAATATTTTATCACCACTTTTAGATCAGATGAATAGGGAATTAAAAAAAGCCTACTCAGCTACACTGCAAGAAAAAGAAGAACAAATTATAATTTTAAAAGAACAGGTTGCTGATTTAAAAACCCTGATTAATTTTTTAGAATCAGAAAATAAAAGGCTAAACGACTTAAATCCAAAGCCGGCATTGAACTCCTTTTTTAGAAATCAAAGACTTTAAGTAGTTTTTCAAATACCTATGTAAATTAGATATTTATGGATGTATCCAGACATTTTAAATTCCTTATCTCTGTCTGAATAGGACATAAGTCGGTAACTATTTTATTAAGTGTCTCAAGATGAAACACTTATCTTAGAAAAATTATTAAGTTTTTGTTTTAACTGAACGATGAGTAACCATGTTAAATAGACTAGCCCTTTTGACCTTACTGATTTGTTCCTCTGCAATCCCAAAGCAGACACAACCCAACTACCAAACTAGAACTATCCAAAGCATAGGTAAAGAGTGTAATCCATCTAGAGCAGGTATTGTGTTAGATGATATTATTAATAAAAATCCGGAGGAGGCTCGTCTAAAAGCTCCTTGTAATAACTAATTTCAAAGACCAAGATCAAAATTTAACTTAATAATTAATTTAGGAAAATTTAACCTAAATCTCCGAATGTATATTTTTAGACACCCACCTAACTTTTTTACACTTATTCCTTCCTAAATTGGTTTAAAGCTAACCTTTGTGGCACTAAAACTGCTTTATGATTATAAATCTCCAAAGGAAATTTATTTATGAAATCAACTCTGTTGAAGACTATTGCCTTAAGTTTTATTTTTATTTCAGTTAACTCATACGCAGAAAATCTAAATATAGATATTTCTGGTTCTGATGGTCTTCCGCCTAAAGACGGAACATGTTGTGTTCTATATCCAAGAACCAACAGTCAAAATCAGACACCAAAATCTGGTGAAGATGCTCGACCTGGAACACCAGGTGTATTTGCAAATAATTTAGATTTGAAACTTAGAGACACTGAAGATTTAAATGGAGCCATTGTTGTTTACGGTACGGTCTACAATCAGGGCAATGGACGTGTGTCTTCAATTATTAATGAAAAAATTAGTTTAAGTTCATCAATTTTTATAAATGCTGAAGGCGGCAATGGCGCTAGAGGCGGTAAAGGTGGACAAGGACAAGATGGTTGTGATGGTGATGATGGAGTCGACGCCGACGACGAAAATGACGGAACCGATGGTGACGATGGTTGTAATAGTGGGGGCGGCGGTGATGCTTCATCTGCACAAGATGGTGGTGATGGTGGTCAAGTTCGAGTTTTTATTCCAGTCAACCAAACCCATTTAGCACTTTTAGTAAATGCAAGTGTTGAAGGTGGACAAGGTGGAGCGCCAGGTATTGTTGGTCAACCAGGTGATCCCGGTCGTGGGGGGAACGGTGGTTCATCTCACAGATACATTGATTACTATGTTGATGAGCCGGCATGTTCTTCTTCTAATGGCGGTAGTGATTATAACGGCGGCGGATCTAATGATTTAGGAAACGGTTATGATAGTTTTGAAAGTGATGCCTCTCCTTACATTATTGATCTTTTAAAAGATACCACTCAAGTGGCTGGACATATTTTAAATGAACTTGTTGGTGTAAGTCCTGCCTACGCCTGTGGTGGAAGAAATCCAGTTTATGCTACCAATTCAGGTGGTTCTGATGGTCGAAATGGAATCTCCGGCCCTTTGGGTCGTGGCGATACATCCCCAGGTGAAGACGGGGATAATGGTGATTTTGAATTCATCGTTGTTGAAGCCAATGGCAGAGAAACTTCTTATCGCAAACCTTTTGATTTACAACTTTTAAGTTATGACCTTAGAGATTCTGCTCCAGGTGGGAACGAAGATGGCGTTTTTGAACCCAATGAGATTTTAACTATTTCACGTCTTAGAATTAAAAATATCAGTCAAATGCCAAGTCCCAAAATGGCAGATGTTGTGCTTTCAGTGCAAACTGCGAATTGGTTGATTGCAAATCCTGTGGACCGCGTTTTAGTTCCAGCATTAAATGGTGGTCAAGAGACAACATTAAGAGATGTGTTTTTTGTTAAAGTAAAAAATGCGTTCACTGCTGGAAACAATCAAGCTTGGTCCGTGTCAGACACCATTGTTCCCAGAGGATCTGTTCCTAGAATTAAAAGAACAATTGAAGGTTTAACATTACCCAAAACGGTTCACATGAGCTTCCCTGTTGAAATCACACCAATTCAATCCGTAGCAGTGATTGGACCAGGTGAAACAGCCGCTATACAGTGGCGAGTGACAAACACTTCCAACAGAAATTTTATGGGATTAAACGGAGCGATTCGACGACTCCAAACCACACTACTTAGAATTGGCGGGGATGCTCCAAGAAATACAATTTCAAATATCAATATTGGTTTAGATGAAGATAATTTATCTGGATCATTTTTAAGAACTATCACAGAACTTCGTGCCCAAGAATCTGTCATTATTTCTGGAAGTATTGATTTTTCTATAGAATCTGAACCCTACACGTCCGTAGATATACAGTCCTCATTAGGTTTAGAAATTTTGGGCACAACTGAAATGACGACCATCATGAATCAAAGTCATAGAATCACAATTTCGCAGACTTATAAATACACACCAGGAGCTTCAGTTTTACTTCTGACTCATTCAAAAACGACAAGACAAGAGTACAAAGCGTGGATGCAAGTTTTTGAAAGCTTAGGGCTTAAAGCAGATGTGTGGGACATTTCTTATAATAGAGATTTAAATTTAGTCAGAGATCTTTCTGGAAATCAGCAGGGGTCATCTTTACTTAAAAATTACAGAGGCAAAACAATTATTTTATTAAACGGAGATATGCCTGATCAAAGAAATCAACAAAGTTTAAGACTTTTAAATCGTTCCCAATTTTATCAAGCGGCTTCAGAAAATAATATTAATTTTTATATTTTAGGTGGTGAGACTGACGATTTAACTTCAGAGTTAGTGGGAATGCATCTAGACCCCAATGCTTTAGAAAGAACAGCAGCAAGTAAAGACACTTTTTTACGTGCAATTGAAAGTGGAAGTCTATCTTCAGGGCCAATTTCATTGGCCAATGCGAGCCAGCTGACGTATCAAGAATTACATCAAAGTTTGGTTCAAAATCCACAGTCCAAGTTCTCATTAGTCTTTAATAAATCAGGCAACACGACTAGGTTAGTGCTTTACCCAAGCTTATCTCAGCTTTCAGGAAGTATGATTGCACAACCAGCAACTTCAAGAGAAAAATCAGCCCCTCAGTTTATTCAAAGTGAAAAAAACTTAAGACCATTTATTCTTTCATTGTCGACGGAAGATAAAATCAAGAGTTTTAAAACCGTTTTACAATCTGGAAATACAACGAATTTTCCTTCTGTCACTTCGGCATTAATTCATGATTTGATTGAATCCTACTACGCTTTTAAAACGTCTGATGATGAAACATCAAAAGCGAGACACTTAAGTCAACTGCAAGCTTTTTCTAAAAGCATAGACGGTTTAAGACTTCATCCTAATTCAAATGAGTATTTAGGTAGAGTGTCCGCAGCCCTTAGTTTTTTTGCTGAAGTGTCGTCTGAAACTAGTTTAAAATTATTTTCAAGTAACTTAACTAAAAAATTAGATGAACCTACAAAAAAATACTATCAAAAATATTTAGAATCTTACAGAAAATTTTCTGAGCAACGTCAATCTGCTCTAAGAGCAAATTATGAAAAAATATTCGATACATATAAAATGTTTACTTTACCAGCTATTGGAAGATCAATCACAAGTGGAAATATGTTGTTTATAAAATCATCCGTAGTTATGACAGGAGATTTACAATGATAAAATCTGGTCAAGTTTTATTTCTTATAGTAATTGCTAATATAACAGTGGCTAATGCGGCGTCACCTAGTTGTCAGGAGTTTTTAAATGAAGCGCAGTCAACAGCTGGGCAAGAGTTAGTCAGAATTTACGCAGGACCCGGAGTCGTAATTCCTCGACAAATAGAATGTATTTACTGTGGTGAAGGCAGTCTGATGCCAGCTTCACTTAAAGATCCTCGAATCACTATTACCAATTCAACGGCAGACATTGAATCTCTAAGACAACAAAGTGATGGTAAAGCTCCGAATTTTTTAGGAGCCAGTATTAAATGTACTAATTGTGCGGGCCACTCTCCACTTTGGGAATTGGGTAGACAGGGACAGCCGCCAAGACCAGCCGCAATCACGACTAGATTAGAAATTCTGACTGATAAAGCGAAAGGTAAAAGATATGTCATGCTACCTAAAGAGTATGAAGAGTTAGCGAGAAAAGATTCTGAAATGAATAGACTTGCAAGGGCTCAACACATCGCTATTTGTCCAAGTTGTTCTGTGACAACCATGACAGATTCAAGACCAGCAGAAGGTTTAAATTGTTCATCATGCGCTAGTCATATACCTCAATCGAATATTTATAATACTGGTGAACTGTTAGCAGCTGCAGACAAGAATACTAAAAATACGGTCAATAGAAATGCAAGTGGTCCTGGGGATACAACGTTTTCGAAAAGAAATATTCAGCCTGCTCCTGAAAGACTTCCTCGCGGACAAAAATCTTCAACTGTGTCTGCAGATTCAGAGTCACCAGTGCCAACACTAAGTGCAGTTAAGCAAGGTCGATTGGCAATCAGCGATTACACCAAAAAATGGATTGCAGGCGGAGTGACAGCCTTAGCCGTACTTTCAGGATCAACATACTATTACAACAATACACCGATGATGGCTGAAGGAATGGTTGTGGATATTACAAACCAAACAGCACGAGTTAAATTTCAAGAAACACCTTACTATAATTTGGTTTCAAATTTAAAAACCTATGAAGTAAATATTTTATTAGACGGTGTAAATTCCCTTCCAGGGGAACAACCTCTAGAAATTTTAGAAGGGGACAGGGTCACTATCCATTATACATGGTCAGACTTACATATTCTTCCATTTATTTTCCACCCCTATTCAGGTGCAGAATTTTTTGATGGCTCATACATTAACGGAAGTGGAATTCAATAACCCTCTGACCCTTTTTTCTGTCTAAGTCGCGTTAAAAATTTGTAAATTATCTTTAAAGTTTTTGACGCGACTTAGACAGAAAAAAGGGTCAGAGGGTTATTGAAAAAAAGAGACTCTTAAAAAGTCTCTTTTTTTTATAAATTTAAATTTGAAATCACTAAGCGACTAAGCGTCTAGAAGACGAATCCTTTTTGATCTTCTTATCTTCTTCGCTAACACTTGGCTTATTAAGTAAGACCACTTGAAGCACTTCGTCGATATTTTCTACTAAAATAAAGTTAATTTTCTCTTTAAATTCTTTTGGAATATCTTCTAAATCTTTTTTGTTAGAGACAGGAATAATAATGTTTTTAATTCCCTGATTTAATGCAGCTAGGGCTTTTTCTCTGATTCCACCCACAGGTAAAACACGTCCTGTTAATGTCAATTCACCTGTCATCGCTACATCCATTCTCACTGGAGTGTTTGTAATTAGACTTACTATGGCTGTTGCTAATGTCACACCGGCGGATGGACCATCTTTTGGAATAGCTCCTGCTGGTAAGTGAATATGAATATTATGTGAATCAAACCAGGCTTCATCAATTCCTAACTGTTTAGAATGGGCTTTAGCATAAGACATTGCCGCAGACGCAGATTCTTTCATGACGTCGCCTAATTTACCAGTCAGTGTTAATCCGCCATTTCCACGCATAGCCAATGTTTCAACATAAAGAATTTCGCCGCCAGCTTGTGTCCATGCTAATCCTGTAACGATTCCAACTCTGTCTTCTGTTAAACGTGGATCACGCATAAAGTGGGGGGGGCCCATAAGTTCATAAACAGCTTCGGCAGTGACTTCGACTTTCTTAGCTTTATCAGTAACGATTAATTTTGCTACTTTTCTACAAACAGAACCAATTTCACGTTCTAAGTTTCTTAAGCCTGCTTCTCGAGTGTAACCTGCGATTAAAGTTTTAATACCTTCTTCTGTGAATGAAATTTGAGACGGCTTTAAACCATTTTGTTCAATTTGACGTTGAATCAAATGAGCTTTTGAAATTAATAATTTATCATTTTCTGTGTAACCAGGAATATAAATCATTTCCATACGATCTTTTAAAGCGGCCGGAATATTTTCTACCACGTTGGCCGTAGCGATAAATAAAACTTCCGACAAATCAAAATCAGCATTGATGTAATTGTCTTTAAATGTGCTGTTTTGTTCAGGATCTAAAACCTCTAACATCGCAGAACTTGGATCACCTCTAAAGTCTGAACCTAATTTATCAATTTCATCTAAAACGATAACCGGGTTTTTAGTTTTGGCTTGCTTCATGGCTTGAATGATTTTACCTGGAAGTGCGCCAACATAAGTTCGTCTGTGACCACGAATCTCGGCTTCGTCCTTAAGTCCGCCTAAAGACACACGTTGATAATTTCGACCCATAGCTTTGGCAATACTTTTTCCCAATGATGTCTTTCCTACTCCGGGGGGGCCTGCAAGACAAAGTATTGGACCTTTTATTTCATTTTTAAGACTTCTAACGGCTAGGAATTCTAAAATACGATCTTTAACTTTATTTAAATCATAATGATCATCGTCTAAAACTTTTTTAGCATTATGCACATCTAAGTTATCAACAGTTTTTTTGCTCCATGGCAAATCCACCATCCAATCAATATAACTTCTAAGCATAGAGGATTCACTTGAATCTGGATGCATTCTTTCTAATCGGCCTAACTGTTTAGACACTTCTTCTTCAACTTTTTCAGGCATAGCAGCGTCAGTGATTTTTTTTCTGTAATCTTCGATCTCGTCTGACTTAGCATCGCCAGTTCCGTCTCCCAATTCATTTTTAATCGCGCGCATTTGTTCTCTTAAAAAATATTCGCGCTGGGACTTAGACATTTGAGGATTAGGGCTGGTATTTTTATGATCTTTCATATTTTCGATTTCTAAAGATAAAATTTCATCGACTAAATATAAACGATCTACAGGATCAATAACTTCTAAAACTCTTTGGCAGTCATTCACAGACAAACTTAAATTGCTTGCGATCAAATCAGCAAGACGACCAGGTTGGGTAACGTCATCCAAAACAACTAGTATATCTGGAGATAATAATTTTCCTAAACCAATTAATTTTTCTAATTTTTCACGAGCGTTTCTCATTAAAGCCTCTGCATCTACAGAAAGCTTAGCTGGCTCTTGCTCTTCAACTTTTTGAACATTCACTTCAAAGAATGGTTTTTTACTTGTGAACTCTTCAATGACGGCTTTCGAAATTCCTTGGACTAGGATTTTTACTCGACCATCAGATAATTTTCTCATTCGCATGATCATTGCGACTGTTCCAACTTTATAAATTGAATTGTGTGAGGGGTCTTCTTCATTCACTTCTACTTGAGAAGCCAAAAAGATATACCTATTATTCGTTAACGCCTTTTCAACGGCTTTAATTGAAGACTCACGACCTACATAAAGGGGAAGTATCATGTAAGGGAAAATCACCATATCTCGAACTGGGAGAAGGGGAAGTGATTTAGGGATTTCGTGAAGTTTGTTGTCAGAACTCATTATGCCTCCGGTGCTTTATTCTACAAAGAAACATCCAAGTTTCTTATAAGCAGTTATCGGATAAGCACCGTAAATCTAAATAGAGGAACAACAGTAGGAAGGTCTAAAAATTAGTAAGTTTCTTCACGAAGTACAATTTTTTTATCTTTTACGATTAAATTAAAGATCGTGAGTCCAACAATTCTAGACTGGTCTAGGGTTAAATCACCCAAGCACCCTTCAACTTTTCCAAGATTTTCTAGTTTCTCTTTTAAAGAAACACGATTACTAGGTGACGTGTTTAAAGCCGCTTTAATTATTTTTGCAGAATCATAACCTAAGACTGAAAATAAGTTGGGCTCTTTGCCACCTAAAGATTTTGCAATAGCTCTTGTGCAGTTAGTATTGGGCCATTGTCCTGCAGGTGGAAGCGAATCAATAAATATAGACCCTTCGACTTGTTCTGGGGCTCTTTTAATTAATTCGTCACTGTTCCATAAGTGAGTTCCAATTAACGGGATATTATCAATATCAAAAACAGGTAAGCTTGCTGCCACTAAAGACGCAGGCTTAGCAGAGTCGGCAATAAACAGGGCATCGAAATCAATAATGGGTTTTAAAAGGTCTTCAACACCTGGTAAATTAAGTTGTCTGGTATTTTTATTATCTTTCTTCCATTCCCTAAGTTTTTGATTGTACTCTTGTTTTCGGTCACCGTTTGCATCCAGTTTAACAATACTTTTGATAGCATCATTTAAACTATTTTTTTCCGTGAAGGTGTAACTGGCGACACTTGTGATTTCTCTTCCGCCACTTGTAATAGCTTTGATAAATGTGTCGGCGTAGGCGTTACCAAAATTATCATCCGGCTTTAAAACTGCAATTTTAAGTATGTTAGGATTTTTTAAAACGGTCTCTGCCGTTTTTAGTGCTGCATATTTTAAAGTTAAAGCATTTTGAAATGTAAAATCAAAGCTTTCAACAATTCCAGGTTTTGGTGTTAAAACAATTGTAGGAACTCCAAATCTAGAGGCTACACCAACAATAGCGTCAGCAGTGTGGGTTGTAACTCCACCGATAATTCCAAAAACCCCATTTTCTCTGATAAGCTCATTGGCGGCTTTAGCTGCAACTTCTGGAAGCCCTTGGCTGTCTTTAATAATTAATTTGTAACTACCACCACCAGATTCCATTCCAATTTTAAGGCCTCGTAAAACATTTTCTCCAATCGATTTTTTGTCACCAGTCAGTGGCACAATAACGCCAATTGAATTTTTATCTATGTTTTTGTAAATGCTTGAATACTTATTTAATTCAGCAATGCGAAGTCTTAACTGACCTGAGGGCAATAAATTTAATGCGTTGTTAAACTGAACTGTGGCTTCATCTGTATTGCCAGAGTAAAATAATACTTCGCCTAGCTTCGCGTAGGCATCCCCGTGATATTCAATTAGATCTGCATTATTAATTACTGTTTGTAGCTGCTGACGGTTCAATCTAATTTGAATTAGATTTCTGCTAATGTCTCTGACTTCGGATTTAATTTTTTTATCATTTGTATTTTTAAAAATAAAATCCATGGCTACTAAGGCTTCAATATGTTCGTCATTATTAATGAGTAGTGGGTATGAAAACTGGTAAAAAATAAGCTTGTCTTGATTCGAAATAGTAGGTTGATTCAAGCCAGATTTAGAATAAAAAATGGCGCGATCTGTATTACCTTTGTTTTTAAAAATAACTGATAAGCGATAAAAAGCGAAAACTCTTTTGGGATGATTGTAGTTTGAAGATACGACTCTATCGTAAGCTTTTAAGGCCTCATCAGGTCGATTTTGTTGTTCAAGGATTCGTCCCATTAAAATCATAGCTTCAAAGTAAGTTTTTGAATATGAAGGCTTAAGTGCGATTCCGTTTAATTTTGAAAGGGCAAGATCAGGCTTGCTAGGTAAGGCCAGTTCTGCTGCTTTATAAAGTTGGATTTCAGCAGAAGAAGAATCTACAGCTTCTTTACTGGGGACAACGGTGTTAGTGAACTCAGGCGAAGACACACAAGAAGTTAAGATTAAAAAAATAAATATATAAATGCTATTTTTCATGATTCACCCTTCAATGGTTTTAATAAATATTAAATTTTTATATCCATAGTCTATTTTAAATTTAAAGATCTTTTAATGTTTGCTCGTACTTATCTATTAGTGGGGACCTTTTTGCTGATATTTTTTGGATCCAAAATTTTTCTTCAATTGATAATTCTAATGGGAAATCAATTAAAATGCGAATAAGAAAATCACCTTTTCCAAAGCCTTGAACCCTGGGAAAGCCTTTATCTTTTAAGCGAAAAACTTGGCCAGACTTTGTTCCAGCCGGAATTTTTAAATTTGAAAAGCCATAAAGTGTTGGAACCGACTTTTCGCAGCCAAAGAGGGCTTCAGATAAACTTAAAGGCAGATTCATCTTTACGTTACGTCCTTCCTTTGTGAAAAGGGGATGGCTTTCAATTTGAACATGAACAATCAGATCACCAGCAGGTCTAACTCCATCGCGGGAGCCTTCACCTTGGACTCTTAATTTTTGGCCATCAATAACACCCGCTGGAACTTCAACAGACAGTCTAACGGTCTCTTTGTTTACATTTATGCCTTGTCTTAAATATTGAATGGTCTTCTGGCATCCTTCGGCGGCCTCTTGAATATTTAATTGTAATACATATTTTAAATTGAGTGGGAGATCTGATGGTTCTGATTTTGAAGATGTTTTTTCGTTAGAAGAATTTCTAGGCTTTGTTTTTTGATTTACAAAAACTCCAGGATCAGTGACTTCGAGGTCTTCATCTTTATATGTTTCCAAAATAAAATCGTAAGCATCTTTTAATTCTAAAAATTTTTCTTCAGCTTTTTTATCCCCAGAGTTGTGATCTGGGTGATATTTAAGTGCTAATTTTCTATAAGTCTTTCGGACTTCATCTAAATTATTCACTTGGATAAGACCTAAGGATCTTAAAGCCTCTTTAAGATTCAAACTTAATGTTCCTCTTTAATTTCTTTAGCAACAACAACTTGAGAGTGCCTTAATGTTTTGTCATGAAATTTATATCCTTTCTTAAAAACATTAATAATAGAATTATCCTTGTGATCTTTACTTGGGGCATGAGTTAAAGCTTCGTGTACATTGGGATCAAAATTTTGTCCTAAGCTTGGGATTTCATGAATGCCATTTTTTTCTAAAACTTTTTTTAACTCAAGAGATGTCAATTCAATGCCATTTTTAAAAGCTTTAAAGTTTTCAGGTGTGATTTCAAGCTGCTGTGCTTTTTCAAAAATATCTAATACATTTAAAAGATCATAGGCCAGCCTATCACCGCCGTATTTAATAAGATCAGATCTTTCTTTGATCATATTTTTTTTATAATTATCAAATTCAGCTCGAAGATATAAGTAATCATTTCTAATTTGAGTTACAGGATCTGGATCCGCCTCTTTTTTAATTTGAGACACATTTGATGCCATTAAATCTTCTTCAGTTTCATCTGTCATAATTCCTCCACGTCATGTTTTGAAAAACAAAGCTCTCTAAAAACATGATCAGCAAATTTGCGCCCTGATTTAGATAAGCGCCATTGAGATAAATTAACTTCTATATAACCATCTTTCTTTAATAATTGTAGTTTTTCATGGACTAAATCACTTATTTTCAGAGAGTATTTGGATTCTAAATCTTCTAAATTTACACCCTCCCATTGGCGAAGGTGTGTAAAACAAAAATCAGTTAATGACTCGTTGAGTTGTAACCGCTCAATTTGGTTTTCTGGCGGCATTGGCCCTTTGGTTTGTCTGAGATTAGCTTGCTCTAAGTATTTTTTGTAAGTTCTTGGGTTCCAAAAACGTGACCCCCAGGGGCTTAAATTTTTTAAATAAGAATGAGCCCCTTGGCCAACACCCCAATAATCTAAGTCATTCCAGTAAAGTAAATTATGAATAGAGGGCTTATGATTTTTTTTTCTGTAGTTCGAGATCTCATATCTTTCAAAATCAAAGTTAAGTAAATACTCTTCTGTTTGGTCCATCAATTCGTCTAATAAATCTTCTTTAGGCATATTTTGACTTAAAAAACTTTTTTCAGGAACAGTTAAAAGATAAACACTAAGATGCTTGGGATTAAATTTAAAAAGTGTTTCTGCGTTTTTTTTGAAGTCCGAGTAACTTTCGTTGGGCAAAGCTAAAATTAAATCGGCAGTAAAATCTACGTCGGCTTGGCACATAAGACTTAAAGTATTTAGGCTTTCTTTAGAAGAATGCTCACGTCCAATGTATTTTAAGTTGTCATCATTAAAGGTTTGAACGCCAATACTAAAGCGGTTCACCCCAGCTTTTTTAAGGTCTAGTATTTGGTCTAGGGTAAGTGTTCCAGGATTAATTTCAACTGTGATCTCACAGTCTGGTCTGGGCAGATAATCCAATTTGTAAATGTGATTTATAATTTTCTCAATTCTTTGGGGCCCGAGTAAGGACGGGGTTCCGCCGCCAAAATAGATTGAAGACAAAGATTTAGATTTTAATAATTTAAAATTAAGCTCTTGAAGTATTAGATCAGTGTAGAAATCTAGATCTGGACCATCAGCTAACAGCACAGTGGGAAAGTCACAGTAATGACATTTCTGCAAGCAATGAGGAATATGTATATATATCCCTTGAGTAGGTTTATACTGTTTAAGAAGTTGACTCACAACAAAGGTTTAGCAAATGGTTCAAAAGGTTCAATTAAAAAATGGAATAACAGTCTTAAAGAACGCCCAGGCTAAGTCGCCCGTGGTGAGCATTCAAGTTTGGGTTGATAATGGCAGTGCTGATGAAACACCCGATGTGGCCGGAGTTTCGCATTTCATAGAGCATTTATTATTTAAGGGCACTAAAAGTTTTGGTCCTGGTCAAATCGCCCAAGCCATTGAAGGTGCAGGAGGGCAATTAAACGCTTACACCTCTTTTGATCAGACTGTTTACTATGTCACTTTAGGCTCTTCACAATTAGAACTTGGATTAAAAACTTTATCTGAAATGCTATTTTACCCTTTATTTGACCAAGACGAAGTAGATCGTGAAAGAGAAGTGGTGATTGAAGAGATTAAGCGCGGGTTAGACGAACCCAGTCGTGTGAATTCCCAATTTACGTTTGAATCTTATTTTAAAAATCATCCTTACGGACGCCCCATCATTGGATATGCAGATGTTGTAAATTCAATTTCTGTTGAAAATATTAAAAAATATTTTTATGAAAAATATCATCCTGAAAAAACTTTTTTATTGGTCACAGGTGATTTTGATGAAAAACAAATAGATCCTTTAATTAAAAAGCATTTTGACGTTCCTGCAAAAGTGAAATCGACAAAATCTAATCTAATTCCATTTAATTATAAAAATGAAAAAGAGTTTAAATCCCAGCTGACTACATTTGAAGAGACAGTCATGAATTTATACTGGCCCTGTGCGGATTTAACATCTAAAGATTATATGTGTTTAGAAATATTAGCTTTAATTTTAGGTCAGGGCGAAAGTTCATATTTTTATAAAACTTTAAAATTAGAAAAATCTTTAGTAAAAACCATTGGCTGCTATGCCTATTCGCTGAAACAACCCGGAATATTTGCAATCAACTTTAAACCTGTACCCGGAAAGGAAACTGAAGCTTTAAAAGTATTTTTTAATGATTTAGAGTCTTATTCAAACAAAGGAATTAATCCTCTTGATTTTGAAAAAGCCATTATTAATTTCAAGAGTGATATTTTTTATTCGATGGAAACCTGTGATGGATTATCCCGAATGATTGGGCAGAATTATTTTTATCTTAAAGATGAAAATTATGTCGAAAAATATCTGTCTTTATTAGATCAAGTGAGTTTGCAAGACATTGAAAATGTTTTTCAAAAGTATGTCATAGGACATCATCCTAAATTTTTTGTGAGCGCTAATACTAATTTTAAATTTATTGATGAATTAAAAGAAATTTATTTAAAAGATAATCTGGCTAAATTTAGTATTCATAAATCCAATTCAGTGCTGAATAAAATTCCCTTAACTTGGACCAAAAAAACTAGTAAAAATAATGACATTCAAATTATAAAATTAAGTAATGGAACACGACTGTTCTTAAAACCACAGAATGAAACTCCGGTGATTCAAATGGATATGGCCTTTTTGGGTGGTGAGAAGCTTGATCCAGATCATGGTGTTTTATCTTTAATGGCACAAAAGTGTTGGGCCAGAGAAACCAAAGATTTAAATGAATCGGAACTTGTTTTTGAATTTGATAAAATAGCATCATCCCATTCTGCTTTTTCGGGTAAACACTCTTTGGGTTTTCAAGCTACGACTTTGTCGCCTTACTTCGAAAGAGTTTTAAACTTAAACTTTGAAATGCTTCAAAAAACCAAGGTCTCTAAGAAGTTGATTGATCGTGATCATGTATTCTTAAAACATCAATTTGAAAACAGAAAAGACAATCCAGCACAGATGGCCTTTCAAGAATTCATGAAACAAATGTACCGTGGTCATTATTATGAAAACGACTCTCTTGAAAGATTAAATTCTTTAGATGAAGTCAGTTCAAAAGATGTAGCTAAATTTATTGAAAGCCACTTTGATCCAAAAAATTTAGTGATATCAGTTGTAGGCGATATTAATGTCGATCAAACAGTAAAATGGATTGAAAAGGGTTTGTCGTCTATTAAGTCTGTAAATCAACCAGTCCATTTTAAAACTTATAAAGGCTTTAACGAAGACCGAAGCTTTAAAATTAATTTAGATAAAGAACAAGCTCAGGTTGTTTATGGATTCCAAGGTTTGAAATATAATGACTCCAGACGGCCTACACTTTCAGTGATTCAATCCATTCTTTCTGGTCAAGGCGGACGATTGTTCTTGGAGTTAAGAGACAAGGCGTCTTTGGCTTACACAGTCAGTCCAATACGTATGGAAGGACAAGAAGCTGGATACTTCGGTTCTTACATTGCCTGTGATCCTTCAAAAAAAGAAAAGGCAATTTCAATGATGAAAGATGAATTTGAAAAGCTGAGTACAGTTATTGTTGATGAAACTGAATTAAATGCAGCTAAAAACTCTTTAATCGGGCGAGCAGAAATTGCGTTACAAAGAAATTCTGATATTTGTGAAAAGATTCTTTTTGATTCGATTTATGGACTTCCATTTGATAATTACAAAAGTTATCCAAAATCCATTAAAGCTGTGACTGCGGAGGATGTAAAAAAATTAATGTCAGAGCTTTATGCTGGGGCTAAAGTTCTTGTAACTGTAGGTTAATTTAAGTAATTATCCAGTTATGTCGATAAGTTAAGATTAGTTGAGGAGGGTCATTCTGAGCCAAGACAAATCAGAGTTTTTAGTGTCACCCAGAGACTACTTTAATGATCTTCTAGATGACGTTTTAAAAAACGTGGATCAATTTGAGATTCACCCTTTTTCAAAAGTGTACTTGCTCGACCTCTTAAACAACTTTTTACATGTAGATTCTCTTTTTACCAAAAATGTGAATGGTAAAATAGAAAGTAAAATGCTCAGTGAGCTTTTTTTTGAATCTCAAGCTTTAGAATCGACAATTAAAATTCAAAAATTAAAAAAATTAGCAGAAACAACTTTATATGTTTCAGGTTTTTTTGCATCTTCGCTGAATAGAAAAATAGTGAACCAAAGCTACTATGTTCAAGTTGGAGCCATGGTATATTCGAGCTTATCGTCTGCAGTAGATAGTGACCAAAAAACGGGTGATTTATATAAACACTTTGCCCATCATTTTTTAGATTATGCAGACGTCTTAACTGAGGTCAGTCATAAGGCTAATATTCAAAAATCAAATGATGTTTTAGAAATGTTTGGAAGATATTTAGATACGGGCTCTCAGTGGGCTGAAAAATTACTCATTCAAAACGGTATACCTCTTCAACCCTTAAAAAAGACCTCAAATTAAATCCCAAACTTGGTGACAAATAGCCCCCATACTTATTAAATGAATATATGTTAGGTTTAGGTTTTGGGGAAATTTTAATTATTGGATTAATAGCGCTTCTAGTTGTAGGACCTGAACAGCTTCCTGATTTAGCGAAAAGCGTAGCCAAATTTTTAAATGAAATGAAGCGAACGGCTTCCGATTTAAAATCCGCATTAGATCAAGAAAAAGATATCTTTAAAGATGACATTGATCAGTTTCAAAAATTATCCCATGATATTAAAAATTTTCCTGATGACGATTTATCATTAAATAAAAATTCAATTCATCCATCAAACGAATCACAACTTAATGATCTTGCGTCTTCAGAAGGCCATGATTATGGAGCTCATCACGAAGACCTACATAAAGAAGAACAGTTAGATTTATTGCCACAAGATCAAAGGGACGATCTAGAATCAGATCAATCAACAACAGACATAAAAACCAAAGAGTAGTTCATGGAAGAAAAAAGCTTAGTTGATCATTTAAGAGATTTACGAAGTGTGGTTATATATTCCTTAATTTATATAGTCATCGGGATGTGTATTTCGTGGACTTATAGAGAAGAGCTTTTTGATATCATCCGAAAGCCTATATCACCCTTTTTAAAATCCTCTGGTGGCGGACTGGTTTACACCAATATTATGGAAAGCTTTATGGCCTATGTTAAGGTGGCCTTTGTCGGTGGAGTTATAATTAGTTGTCCTTTTTGGATGCATCAAATCTGGAGATTTGTTTCCCCGGCTCTCTATAAAGAAGAAAAAAAGTCTGCCTTACTTTTTATTTTTTTTGGGACTGTTTTATTTATTGGCGGAATTTGTTTTGCTTACTTTGCTGTTTATCCTTTTATGTTTGAATTTTTATTTAGTTTTGGAAGTGGAAAAGATCAGGCCATGATCAAGATTTCTGAATATCTTGGATTTTTTGTTCAAACGACGTTGTTGTTTGGAGTGGCTTTTGAAATGCCATTAATCATTACAATTTTAGGAATTTTAGGTTTTGTGAGTGCAAAATTTTTAAGACAAAATAGAAGATATGCGATTTTATTTATTTCAATTATCTCTGCGGTTTTAACGCCGCCAGATCCCTTGTCTATGATGATGATGATGATTCCACTTTGTAGTTTATTTGAAATTTCTATTTTTTCCGTTCAATACCTAGAACGAAAAGAAAGTAAAATTTAGAAAATTAAAATGATTTAGCAGAGAAAGTAACTTTTTGATTAAAGTTAGATATGGGCGCGATGATAGATCCGTAGTACCCAAAAAAATCAGCCGTTATATTATAAGTTTGTGTTCCAATAAGTTGGGCATCTGAAGTCACAGTTTGAAGGCCACCGACAAGAACAAATATGTTCTGTAAATTTGCTGCAACACCAGGGCAGCATAATTTGCTAGTAGAATCATCTGTCGTCCCGGCAGCGGATACCCCGTAATTGGGTATATTAACTAAAACATCATCTGCAGCTATGGTAGAACAGCTTTCGCTGGTGTCTGCGCGCTTTAAATAGGTCACCTTGTCCATGCAGAACGAGGCTTGATATGCTGGGACTTCGGCGAAAATAGCTCTTTGAATAGGTTGAATATTAATTGAAGAGACAATTTGAAACAAATTTCCAAATGGATCGACTGGAATTACAACTTTTTGAGTTGGACCATCAACTGTTAATGTTAATCCAATAATTGTTAAAGGGACTGCGCTTCCCTTGTTGTCGATCTTAATTTGAAACTGTGTATTTGGTTTTGGTATAGTGATAAAATTATCTCCAATAATAAAATTTCTATCCACATTTAATACAAAAGCTTGAGTCGGGGCCACGGACATAACAGACTCCACAGTCTCACCACCACAATTAGCAATCCATAGTAAGACCGGCAATACAAAAAGAATCCTTAAGTAAATCATTAGAAAACTCCATAAGCTCAAAGGTATAAAATATATGAGCTGTAGTGTAATATCTTATCGGCATTAGGTCTGGGTGTATTTAGATTTTCTTTAACAAAGATATGTCTAGATGTGATTTCTAGACATAGAACTAGAGTCTTCGGATAAAATAGTATTTTGCAAAACTATATGGATATTATCAAAATGAGACGCTTCAGAAGTATGAATTATTAAAGAAAAAGGATGGGGATTAGCAAAAGATGAATTTAAATAAGTCTTATTTTAAAAATTTATAAGAAGATGTATATTCAGTTTTAATTTTTGATTCAAGTCTATTCATTAAAGTCTTTCGGTCAGGGTGTTCACTGGAATTAAAATTATCCATTTGTTTAAGTTCAAAAGTAACACTTTGATTTGAAAATTGTCGAAAAATATGAGGCAAAAAACTTTCATTTTCAAACCAGGTGATATTATGAATTAGGTCCTCTGCTTTAACATCAATAGAATTTAGTTTTTTATACTTAAGGCAATAGGAAGTGATAGGGACACTTTCATTTTGTGAAATTTGTAACAAAGACGATTTAAATGGTTTTAAATCAACACCATTACTTGTTGTCGCTTCTGGAAAGATTAAAACATTAAATCCCATTTTGAGCCAATCTTGAATTACAGCAATTTCATTGCTTAAATTTTTATAAGACCTACGATTCACATATAAACATTCACCGATCTGAGTGATCCAACCCAAGAAGGGTGTTTTTTTCATTTCCAATGAAGTCACAAATAATGTTGGAATTTTAGATGCTATAACTAGAACGTCCATGTAAGACATATGGTTACAAATCAACATATGACCGCGTGGAATAAAATCTATTTTATATTCACCGTTATAGCCAATTACTTTTCTACAAGCCCAACTAGTCCATTGAGTGTTTCTTTGGGCTAAAAATTTTCTGAATCGAGGAAAGGGATAAAAAACAATCTTATTAAATATTCCGACAACAAAAAACATTAGAACTGAAATTAAAACAAGCGGGCCTTTAACTAAAATTCTTAAGTACCGAAAGTACATTTTTATCTAATCACTTCTAGTGCTGATTGAATATCTTTGATTAAGTCATTAATATTTTCTAAACCAACGCTCAGTCTAATTAAATAAGGCGAAATTCCACTTGCTTCTTTTGAGGCTTCATCTAAACCTGAATGAGTCATATAATTTGGAAGCTCTATTAATGTTTTTGTTAATCCAAGACTCACAGCTAAAGTTATTGAATAAGAATTTTTAGCTAGGTAATCAACAAAAGGGATCGTATTTTCTTTAGCATTTTTAAGTTTAAAAGAAATCATATAGCCTGGGCTGAAATCCCCATTTTTATTTTTTAAAACTTTTTGAGCTACATTAAAATATTTAAAAGTTTCTAGTCCTGGATAGCTTACGAATTCGATTTCTTTCAATTCATTTAAAAAGTGTGAAAGTTTTAAAGCCGTTTCTTGCTGGCGATGGTATCTTAAAAATAAAGTTGGTAAACCGTGAATATTAATATCCCAAGCGGCATGGGGATGAAGGACTGCGCCAAAATCTTTCCTTGCCAACTTAAGCAAAAATTCATATTTTTTAGGGGCCATAACAGCGCCCCCCATCTCTGTTCCAAAACCAGAAATGTTTTTCGTTAGACTTTGAATGACAAAGTCAGCACCAAGGTTTGAAGGTTGGCTTCCGCACGGGGTAGCAAATGTGTTATCAACAACAATTAAAATTTTCTTGTCATCGTTTCTAGACTTATTTAATTCAACGACAGCTGCTTTTATTGCTTCAATATCAATAACTTCTAATGTCGGGTTTGAAACAGTTTCAAAGTAAATGACCCGAGTGTTTGGCTTGATCATTTCTTTTTTAAATAAAGTTAAATCTTCAAATCGACCGATGATATTGTACTTGGGCAACCAATTTTTTATGAAACTAAACGTACACCCATAAATAGTTCTATGAGATAAAATATCATCACCCGAATTACAAAGGGCCAAAATTGTAGATGAAATAGCCCCCATCCCAGTACTGAAAGTCACTGCGGTCTCTGTTCCTTCCGCGTGACTAAGTTGTCGCTCAAGCATCAATGTATTGGGTTCATCGAGTCTATCATAAATCCAGATGGGTTCTTTATTGAATTGTTCTGAACCAAAGCTTTGAAAACCTTCAGCCCCACGTTCGACGGAACCTAAACGAAATGTCGTACTGGCAGAAATTGGGGGAATTAAAGATTTAGAAAAATCCCAGGCTAAAGAATTGGCTTCGCCATGAATCATTAACGTTTCAAACGCTACTTTTTTATCCATATTTACCTCTGTGTATATGTCTTTAATACGAGTTTTTGATGTTTTTCAAGGTCGTCAGCGGAAAAGATGGCTTTTTGCTATTTGTTTAAATAAATCGTATTATTTTAAGCTATGAGCTCCTTGTTCCAAACCCCTAAAACAACTATCGTCTTAAGCGATTTACATCTCTGTGAAGCAGAACCGATAAATCCTCTAAGGCCCTACTGGAAGAAATATAAAACAGCTGAATTTTTCTTTGATGATGATTTTGATGCTCTATTATCTGAAATGGAAAGTCAGTTTGAAGGTTCGACGATTGAGTTAATATTAAATGGCGATATTTTTGACTTCGATAGTGTCACATCGCTCCCAGAAAATCCGTCTTTTCGTGTCAGTTGGCTTGAAAAAATTAGAGGTCTAAATCCAGAAGAAGACAAATCAGAATTTAAAATCAGAACTATTTTAAAAGCTCATCCGATTTTTGTAGCTGCTATTTCAAATTTTTTAAAACGTGGTCACGAGCTAGTTTTAATTATTGGAAATCATGATATTGAACTGCATTTTAATAAAGTTCAAAAAGTAATTAGTGAATTTCTTAATTTAGAAGAAAAGGACTTGGATCGGTTCAGAATTTGTGAACACTTTTTTATAAGTGAAAATGACACTTTAATCGAACACGGAAATCAGTATGATCCGTTTTGTGTTGTTGACACACCAGTTAGACCTTTTTTAATAAAAAACGAAAGGCTTCAAGTCAGAATTCCATTTGGTAATTTAGCGACGAGATATTTGATAAATGGAATGGGCTATTTTAATCCTCACTCAGAGGGTAATTTTATTATGTCAGCCCAAGAGTACTTTATGTTTTTCATGAAATACATGCTTAGAACTCAACCTCTTATTGTGTTCACCTGGTTGTGGGGTGCGATTGTTATTCTTTACAATTCAGTTTCCGATAAACTTGAACCTCCTGTTAATGATCCTTTGACCTATGAAACACGAATTGAAGAGATAGCTTATAAGGCTAACGCTAAACCTAGAATGGTTAGAGAGATGCTACAGTTGTCTGTCCCACCAGCGACAAGTTCCCCGATGTTAATTGCAAAGGAACTTTGGTTAGACAGGGCCTTTATTTTTTTAGTTGGGTTTTTAATTCTTGTTCAGATTTTTTTTATAATTAACCAGCTTTATAATCTTTCATTTTATTGGGTGCTATTTATCTATCTTTTATTTCTTCCCTTCTTTGTGTTCTATTCCAGAACCATCACTTCAGATGTGCAAAAATACAAAGAACCAAGAGAAAAAATTTTAACACTTTCAAGTTTAATCACAGGTGTTAAGCGGGTTATTTATGGACATACTCATCATCCTCTTCATGAAATAATTGGTCCCGTAGAGCATTTAAATTCAGGAACCTGGTCGCCTAATTTCAAAGATGTTGAATGTAAAATTCAAGCCACAAAAAGAAATTATATTTTGATTCAACCAAGTAAAAATGGGGAAGGACGTGTAGCCTCATTAGAAGTTTGGGACACAGAAATAACAATTTAATATCGATGAGTTAAATTATTTTGGTCTAAAATTTTTAAAATAAATGTAAGTCAATTTAAGTTTAAGATCCTAAAATAGATTTTTTGCATAAAATTAAAGCAAAAAAACCAATTCGAGACTAAAAGCATTAATGTTATTTAAAAATTATCTGGAATATTAAACTGGTTCACGCGTATAATAGATTCATATTTCACTTAGGAGGAATCATGACTGATGTTTTAGTCGTTACAAGTAAAGTTAAAAAACATATTAAAGAAAAAAGTGGTTGCAACACATCTTCAGAAACCATCGAAGTTCTGAGTAAAGCTATCGAACAGTTATGTCATCGTGGTGTTGAATCTGCCAAAGCTGATGGCCGTAAAACAGTCATGGCCCGCGATATCGTTATCGACCACCTATAATAGGCTCCAAGTATCAAAAGGTGCCAGGTTCTTTTTTGTAATCTGGCACTTAGCTTTTCCAGTTTAAAATATCTTCCCAGGTTAAAACCTGAACGCCAAACTCAGTGGCCTTATCAAGCTTTGATCCAGCATTTTCCCCAGCAAGTAAGTAGTTTGTTTTTTTCGAAACCGTAGAGCTGGTTTTGCCCCCACGATTTTCAATGTACTCTTGAGCTTCAGTTCTAGATACAGGGAGTGTACCTGTAATAACAAATGTTAGATTTTCAAAAATTAAACTTTCAATATTTTGATCAGAAGTTGAAGCGGTATTGGATTTGGTTTTAAATTTTATTTCGATTCCAGTCTTTAATAATTTTTTAACTTCATTTTGAAAAATTTGAGAGGCAGTAGATTTTAAAATACTTTCAGCCACTTTTGGACCCACATCTGCAATATCTAATAAGGTATCTAAATCCGAATTTAAAAATTCATCTAAAGTTTTAAATTTTTTAGCCAAAGCTTTTGCAGTCTGTTCACCAACAAACCGAATTCCAAGTGAATAAATAAATCTATCAAAGTTAGGATTTTTACTTCCTAAAATAGAATTCATTATATTTCCAGCTGACTTTTCACCAAAGCGATCTAATTGCAAAAGGTCTTCTTTTTTTAATTTATAAATATCAGAAAATGATTTTACTAAATTTTCTTCCACTAAACGTTCAATAATTTTGGCGCCCAACTTATCAATATTCATCGCTTTTCTAGATACAAAGTGCTTTAGGCTTTCAACCAGAACAGAAGGGCAAAGAGGATTTACACATCGAATGGCGACTTCACCTTCAAGCTTTTCACCTTCTAGTGAACATGAGGGACATGTGTATGAAATTTTAAATGGAATTGATTTTTTATCCCGTTTACTTAAAATGACTTCAACCACTTCGGGGATCACATCGCCAGCTCTTTGAATTAAAACATAATCTCCAATACGAACATCTTTTCGATCCACTTCATCTTGATTATGTAAAGTGGCGTGAGTTACAGTTACTCCTCCTACTTTAACAGGCTTCATAATAGCCACTGGTGTAAAGACCCCAGTTCGACCCACTTGGACTTCAATTTTTTCAATTTGAGTTTCAGCTTGCTGAGGTTTGAATTTTCCAGCTGTGGCCCACCTTGGACTTCTGGCCACTTTACCTAAAATATCTTGTAAACTAAATTCATTGACTTTAATAACAGCACCATCAATTTCAAATGGTAAGTTTTGTCGTATTTTTTCTAATTCAGAATAATACTCGATGGTCTCTTCGATGGATTTTGCTATTTTATAAATAGGGGTTTTGACTTTCATAGACTGAGTTAAATCCAAAGCGTTTGGAATTTTAAAAAGTCTGACTATTTCAAAAAATTCTTCTTGAGATTTAAGTTTTAATCCAGAAATAACACCTGGTGAATAAGCCAAGAATTTTAGTGGACGAGTCGCTGTTACTTTGGGATCTAGTTGTCTTAAAGATCCAGCCGCCGCATTTCTAGGGTTGGCAAAAGCAGGCTTACCCTGTTGTTCGATAGTTTCATTTAATTTTAAGAAGTCTTGCTTAAATATCACCACTTCGCCCCGAACTTCAAAAATATCAGGAGTTTTAATATCAGGATGTTGAATTGAAAGTGGAATCGAAGGAATCGTTTTTATATTGGATAAAATATCTTCGCCAGTGACTCCATCACCACGGGTGATGGCTGATTTAAGTAGGCCTTTTTCATAAACCAGTTCCACTGCAAGGCCATCAAATTTAGGTTCACAAAAATAAGTATAAGCTTCACCTTGGCCTTTTAAATAATTCTGGATACGTTCATGAAATTCTAATATCTCATCTGGAGAATACGTATTTTGAAGACTCAGCATGGGTTCGCGGTGTTGGGCTTTAGTAAATGAATCCAGCGCAGGTCCACCTACCCTTTGGGTTGGGGAGTCGTCAGTTAAAAGTTCAGGGTGCTCAAGTTCAAGCTTTTGAAGTTTTTCAAAATGCTGATCATATTCAAAATCCGTCATCTTGGGCTGATCTAAAACATGATAAAGGTAATTATGATGGTTTATAAGCTCTTTGAGTTTAAGAATTTCTTCAGTCACTTTTGATTTTGACATTCTATTCCTCGTTTGAAGTTTATTATATAAAACTAGCTCTGATTTCGATAAAAGTCTTTACTTACGGGTGTTGAATTTTTAAACAAGTATATGAAATGAGTTCGACATAACAGTTGGCCTTTTTCACAAAAACGGATAGAAGTTAAGCATATTATAACATTCGGTAGATGTGATTAAATTGTAATTTGAATCATCTATTAAACGTTAGAAGTTTATCTTAAGTGACCAAGAGGTGAAAATGAAAGTGGATGTAGATGCTATAGCAAAATTAGCTAGGCTTAAAATGGATAAATCTCAGATGAAAGATTTTGAGACCCAATTTGAAAAAATCCTAGAGTACTTCTCTAAACTTCAAGCCGTAAAAACTGATGGAGTCGAGCCCCTTGTCACCCCTTTTGAAACTTTTCAAAATCTAAGGGACGACGAAGTGATCGACTATAAAGATTTTTCCAATGAAGTTTTAAAATCTTCTGAATACAAAAAAGATCGTCTTTTTGTAGTGCCCCCAGTTGTAGGTGGTGAGTCATGAACTTAGAGTCTTTAAGTTTATTTGAAATTTCAGAAGGATTAATTGCTAAGACATTTTCATCTGAAGACATCACCAGAAATTATTTAAATCGAATTGAAAAATATGATCCCGAGCTGAATACATTTATCACAATGAATGACGCCGCTATTGATTTAGCAAAAAGTGCTGATCAAAAAAGATCTAAGGGGTCAGTGCCTCAACTGCATGGTGTTCCGTATGCAGCCAAAGATATGTTTTGCACAAAAGGTATAAAAACAACCGCAGCTTCAAAAATACTTTCGAACTTCATCCCTGCTTATTCAGCGACTGTGATTGAAAAAATTCAGAATCAGGGGATGATTTTATTGGGCAAAACAAATCAAGATGAATTTGCTATGGGTTCCAGTAATGAGACTTCAGCTTTTGGTACATCTAAAAATCCTTGGAACTTAAGTTATGTTCCAGGTGGATCTAGTGGGGGATCTGCGGCTGCAATCGCAGCAAGATTAACTCCGATGGCTTTAGGCACGGATACTGGTGGATCGATTCGACAGCCAGCACATTTTTGCGGAATAACGGGAATCAAACCCACTTATGGTAGGGTCAGTCGTTTTGGTGTTGTTTCTTTTGCTTCAAGCTTAGATCAAGCAGGTCCCATGACTTTAAAAGTTAAGGATGCCGCTTTATCCTTGGAAGTGATGTGTGGATACGATCCTAATGACAGTACGTCAGCAAAAAAAGATGTTCCAACATGGACAAAAAATATTTCTAAGAATTTGAAGGGTGTTAAAGTCGGACTAGTTAAACAGTATCTGGAAAAAAGTTTAGATCCAGAAATTGCAAAGACATGGGACTTAACTCAAAACGCATTAAAAGATGCAGGTGCAGAAATTATTGAAGTGGATATATCTTTATCGGAACATGCTATACCTATTTATTATTTAATTGCGACAAGTGAAGCGTCTAGTAATTTATCCAGATATGATGGAATAAGATATGGTCACAGATCTAACTTTGAAGATGTGCCACCAGAAAGTATTGATGATTTTTATTCAAGATCACGTGGCGAAGGTTTTGGGGAAGAAGTGAAACGAAGAATTTTGCTTGGGACTTTTGCTTTATCGGCAGGTTATTTTGACGCGTATTACATCAAAGCCTGTCAAGTTCGCAGACAACTTCAAGAACAATATTTAGATGCGTTTAAAAAATGTGATCTTTTGCTTTCACCAGTGGCCGCAACATCGGCCTTTAAAATTGGTGAAAAAGTCAGTGATCCACTAAAAATGTTTTTAAATGATTTTTTCACTACAGCAACAAATCTGTGTGGACTACCAGGAATGACAATCCCAATTAGGAAAAATGAAAATGGTTTACCTATTGGAATTCAACTGACAGGAAAGCCATTTGATGAACAATCACTTTTTAATGCAGGACAAGTTTTAGAAGACCAATTTAATTTTCATAAGGAGTTACCAAATGGCTTTTAATATTCCTCAGGGTTGGAAGGCTGTTATTGGTCTTGAAATCCACGCCCAACTTGCGACACATTCAAAAATGTTTTCATCGGATTCAACTCAGTTTGGATCAATGGACAATCAAAATGTATCTCCGGTCAGTCTTGGTATGCCAGGGGCCCTTCCTGTTATAAATAAAAAGGCTGTCGAATATTCTGTTAAAGCAGGATTAGCATTGGGTTGTAAAATCAGAGACAGCTCTGTGTTTGCAAGAAAACATTATTTTTATCCTGACTTAGCAAAAGGATATCAAATTTCACAATATGATCTTCCGATTTGTTATGATGGGACCATTGAATTTTTAGTAGATGGCAAAAAAAAGCAAGTTAACATTCAGCGTGCACACATGGAAGAAGATGCTGGAAAATCAATTCACGACGGAGCCCAAAGTTTAATTAACTACAATCGTAGTAGTGTTCCTTTATTAGAAATTGTATCTGGCCCTGATATGTCCTTACCTTCAGAAGCCGCCGAATACACACGAACTATACGAAGTATTTTACAGTACTTGGAAGTGTGCGATGGAAATTTAGAAGAAGGGTCTTTACGCTGTGATTGCAATGTCAGTGTTATGAAAGATTCAGAAACAGAATTTAGAACACGAGTTGAAATAAAAAATATCAATTCATTTAGATTCATTGAAAAAGCAATTGAATTTGAAATCTTACGTCAAATTGATGTGTATGAAGATGGTGGAAAAATAGTTCAAGAGACCCGTCTTTTTGATTCAGCAAAAAACAAAACATTTTCAATGCGCGGAAAAGAAGAAGCGAAAGACTATAGATATTTTAGAGATCCAGATTTATTACCTGTTAAGTTAGATGAAACTTGGATCGCTAATATTAAAAAGAATCTTCCAGAGCTTCCAATTCAAAAAGCCAAAAGATTTCAAGATGATTTTGGTTTACCTGAATATGATGCCTTAGTTTTGACTCAAGATAAAAAAATGGCAGATTACTTTGAAGCTGTTGTTGCTAAATGTAAACATCCTAAGCCGGCATCCAATTGGATCATGGGCGAGTTATTACGAAGCTTAAATGAAGAAAAATTAGAATTTGATAAAAATCCAATCACTGCAGAAAATTTAGCTGATTTGGTTTCAAGTATTGAAGATCAAACTATTTCAGGGAAAATGGGTAAGACTGTTTTTATTGAAATGTGGAAGACCAAGAAATCACCGAAAGATATTATCGCTGATCAAGGTATGTCGCAGATTACAGATCCAAGTGCTGTGGAAAAAGTTGTTCTAAGTGTGATTAATGCAAACCCAGGTCAGGTTGAACAGTACAAATCTGGAAAGAATAAGTTGTTCGGATTTTTTGTAGGACAAGTTATGAAAGTCTCTCAAGGACAGGCCAATCCAGATCTCGTCAATGAAATTCTTAAGAAACATTTGGATTCATAGATGAAGGCAGCGGCTATAGATTTAGGTTCAAATTCATTTATTTGTTTGGTGTTTGAATTTGATTCTTTAGGCCAGCTTATTATTTTAGATGATAAAATTATCTTAACACGATTGTCTGAAGGCGTAGATCAAACTAAAAATATTTCTTTGAATGCGATGGAAAGATCTAAAAAAGCGTTTGAAGACTTTAAAGATATGTTTGAAAAACATGGTGTACAAAAAATTAAGGCTGTGGCGACTAGTGCAGCCAGAGACTCAAAAAATCAAAAAGAACTTTTGAATTTAGCCTCAAAATATAAAATTCCAGTTGAAATACTTTCAGGTGATCAAGAGGCACGGCTCACTTATGCAGGCGTAAGACAAATTTTTCAATCTGAAAATAGTAATAATAAAAATGATGATAAATTGCAAAATCACAAAAATGATAAAGTTGGTATTGAAGAACAACAAAACCAAAATGGATTGATCATTGATATTGGTGGTGGGTCTACAGAATATATTTTAGTTCAAAATGGAGAAATGGTAGATCGTATAAGTCTTGACATGGGTGTGGTTCGATTTACAGAAAGATATGCCAAAGGCCTAGAGTTCAAGGATTATGAATCAAAATTAAGATTGGCCATAAAAAATGAAATTTCAAAAAATGAAAAGCTAATGGAATTTAAAAAATCTAACTTAAATATCTTTTTAGCTGTATCGGGAACGCCAACAACTGCCGCTTCAATTTTAGTTAATGGTTTATCAGATAATTTAAATAACACCTTATTAAAAAGCTTCGATGTATCAAAAATTGAAGGTTTTGAAATCCATAAACAAGATTTTAATAAGCTTTATCATGATTATTGCAGCCTAAAACTGGATCAACGTCTGGCCCGCTATCCTTATGTTGAAGAAAAAAGAGCAGATGTTTTACCTACTGGGATATTGATCTTGGAAGAGTCCTTAAATTTCTTTAAGCTAGATAAATATATCATTTCAACAAGGGGAATTAGACATGGTCTGGCGTATTCAATGTATAATGATCTTATCTCTTGTTAGCTTGCAATCCAAAGCTTTTGGAACAAAAAATAATGTGGATTTAATTCAAAATCCAGTTTCAAAAAATGAATTTAAGATGTCAGAAATTAAAATTTTTAAAGCATTGATGACAGAAGACCAACTTAAACAACATAAAAACGAAAAAAATAAGACTTTAAAAAAGAGTGTAGTCACTCCATTGTCATTAAAAGTGGAAGTGGCCTTATCTGAAGAACAGCAACAACACGGGTTGATGTTTAGAAAAAATCTTGCTGAAGGAAATGGAATGCTTTTCGTTTTTAATGGTGAACACCAACGCTCCTTTTGGATGAAAAACACATTAATACCACTATCTATAGGTTTTGCTGATGCAAAAAAAACTATATTCCAGATCAGTGATTTAAAATCTGTTAAAACTTTGGCTCAAAAAACCTATGATCAAGTTTCAAGTTCGAAACCAGCAAAGTATGTTATTGAAGTTCCACAAGGTTGGTTTAAGAAAAATAATTTGAAACCTGGTTCAACATTTATTTGGGACGAAGAAAAAACTTTTACTCCTTAATAAAAAAATCTTTGAATTCGAAGATATATATTAAACAGATAACTTTTTATGGTTTATTTGTTTTTCAAAGTCCTTGATCAAGGACTGGCTATTAAAAATTTCTTTTATGTCGGCCCAATATATGCTGTACTGAAATGAGAAGTATCTTCTAGATTTATGTAGAAGTGGAGACAACTATGATTCAACTTTTGAAAAACCATTTTTATGTCGTCTTATTCGTTTTTAGTGCGGCATGTTCATCAAATACAAACGTCGGTCAAGATGACTTAAGTATTTCAGAGATAGAAGATATCGAAAAAACTGGCGAGTTCAGTGAAGACGATTTTTTTAAGGATGAAGAAATTCTTAAAGAAAGCGGAGTCAAAGTCGACATCGAAGGTCTTGATGATAAAAATTTGAAATCTAAAAGTAATGATTTGGTTTCCGATATTGATGTTGAAGATTTCGAAGGCGAAGGTTTTGACAAAGAAGATGATTTCGAAACAGAAATCGATGGAAATAGCAGTGTTGCTGAGTTTGACGAGTTCGATGAATTCGTAACAACTGATAAAGTTGCAAAAAACGAAGAGATCGTAAAACAAGAAGCTCCATCTGTTGGCGATATTGCGGAAGAGCCAACGATGACTGAAGAAGATATTTTTTCTGAATTCGAAGAGTCGACAGATGTTGCTGCTGAAAAAGAAGTTGATCCAAGTGTAAAATCGGCACTTGATTCCAATACTGATTTTAATATTGAAGAAGTTCCTGTTCAAGCCGCCGATCAACCCAATCTAGATTTTGAAGATGCGTTTAAAGAATCAGATACAACGACAAGCACAGATGTCGCAACAAATGATGTTGATGTCGATACATCTCTAGATACCGATATTGATGTTGGCGCTGCTAAAAATGCGGCTCAAGATCAGTTTGAAGATGTTTTTAGCGAAGAACCTGCTTCAGAAAAAGTTGCAGATACAAGTTTTGATAGCGACTTTGGTCCAGGGTCTGCGCCGGTTATTGAGGAGCCTGCGTCCAGTGAAGTTTTAAAAATAACTGACTCTCAAGAAAACAGAACGTCCAAAGAGATTTTGGGAAATCAGTATTATGAAAAACCTAAGCAGATTGTGACTGCGATTAAGCAACAAGTTCAGTCATGGATTCCAGTTAAAAAAATGCGTGATGAGCCATACGATCAGGATGGTATTTTACTTAATGCCCTTTACGTTGTTAGAGAAGGTGAAACTTTTAAAACGATCGGCGAAAAAATTTATGGTAAAGGCAGCGTTAACAACCTTTCAAAAGTTAACCCGTTCTTAAATCCAAGACGATTAAAAGTTGGAGAAAAAGTTTATTACAACTCTCCGAACAGACCCACTGATGCAAACACAATGTTATTTTACTTTGATGATGTTGGAAGATCTGCACAGTACCGCCAAGTGAATACGGGTGAAAATATTAGGACTGTAGCGCAAGAACTTTTAGGACATCCAAGAAGTTGGATGGAAGTTTGGGCTACTAATGCAGAGATAGTTTCTAAAGCAGAAGTGGATAGATCCTACAGAGTTAGATATTTTTCAAAGAACAATGAACAGTCTATGGTTCAAGATGGTCAAGAATCTGAAGTCATTAGTTCTGCAAATGGCACTGACCTAAATGAAACACAATCAGAGCTTCCAGACGCAGCTATGGTTGAACCGACAGTTGACACTTCAACTGCAGAAACACCTTCATTTGAAGAGCCAGATCCAAATGCTACCTCAACAACGACTGAAAATGGTTTTGATGAACCGACAACCGGTGACACTGCTGCCGCAAATCCTGAAGAGAACCTTGATCAAGGATTTGATGAGCCAGCACAACAACCAACTCAAGATCCAGAGATAGCGGCTATTCCAGAAAATTTAAACAGTCCCGTTCAAGTCGCTGGTGGTTTAAAGGCTTTGTATGCGGGATTGGATCAAAAATCGATTGAAATGATTGGAATGGCTGGCGGCGGGGCCTTAGTATTAATTCTTTTACTTATGTATGCCCGTCGTAGAAGAATGTACGCCCAAGCAACCCAAGTTCAAGAATTTGACTTTACAGGATCCACAAAAATTGATGAACAGACCAAAACTCATATAGACATTTAGATTTTATCCACAAATAAGTTAGGTCAAATCTAGCTTATTTTTAAAAATTTGGCAGCTCGCTTTTCGATGGCCATAATTTCTTTTGATTTTTCCCAATCAGATTTAGGGTATAGCAAAGTTGAAGGATGAATACCAAAAACAACTGAAAACATTTCGGCACTTTTAACACCCAAGTCTCTTTTGTCGTGCTCAATCGCAGAGATATTAGCTTCAGAAATTCCTGTAATTCCTTCTAAATCCTTTTGTGTAAGGTTCAGTTTTTTTCTGAAAGCTTTTATTATTGTGCCAGCAGTGGGTGTTCTTTCCATCTCTTTTTCTAAAAATTCTAACATATCTCTATCCATCGGTTTTTCCTTTTGTATAATCATGACTAGTTGTTATTCGTACAACCTCAACAAGGATTTTTTGATTTTCTACTTTATAAATAATTCGACCTTTAAAAGAAAAGCTGGATGATCTGTAGCCTTTCCAATTGCCTTCCAACTTATGGTCGTTCCATTTTTTTGAATCCAATATATTGCTCAATCCGTTTGTTAAAATCTCTTTAGTCCATATATAGATAATGTCTTGATCTTCTTTAGTCAGTAATCCTTTTTTTTTCATATTTAAGAATTCTAACTGAGCTTTTTCTGTGATGATAACTTTCCACGACGCCATAACTTATTAATAATGATAACTTATAAAATAAGATAAGTAAAGGGGTTTTAAGCGATACTATAAATACACATTACACTTCTGCGGTCAAAATCGCTGAAAAATTACAAACCGTAGATTAGCTTTTAAACTGTCAAAACTATAGACACTTAAAATCAATTAGAATTATATAAGCTGGCATAATTATTGTAATCTAAATAGAAAATAATTATATTTTTAATTTTAACAAAGTAAGGGAGTTTTTATGAATTTTAAATCAATAATTCTAATATTAAGCTTAGCTTCTAGTTTAACTCATGCACAGACAAATAATGAAGTTTCAGATGGAACAGGAAAAGCTCAAAACAGACCTAATGGTAGTTTAGAAATCGGTGACTCAATATGGGTGAACAACCTATGTAAACTTATAACTAGTTCAGGTGAATTAGAACTAGTTAGCCCAATAGGTAAAGCTATTACGACATGTCCAAGAAAAATTGATTACGGTCAGATTGAAGTGGCTTATGCTAAATTAAGTGAGCCTGTAAAACTGCAAAGTTGTTTATCGATTGATTTAAAACAGTCAGAAGTTGGTGAATCTTGTCTAACATCCCAAGGGATAGAATTTAAACGAGTTTCAATTAATGGAAAATTAGGTTTACAAGATATGGGCGCTAAAGGTCTAGTTTGGTTTGATGAAATCACATCAAATGTAAATCAATATGATGCTGAAAAAGTATGTAAAGAAAACAAAGGACAAACACTACCAACCAGCTCTGATTTTCAAACAGCTGAAGATCATGGATTTAGAGAAGCGTTTTCAGCCGATATGGATGCTAAATACTTTTGGTCGTCCACGGTTCAATCAGATGATGGTGATGTCGCGTACATCTTGGATGGCAGTAGTGGCTATATCGACTACGTTGACCGTGACTTCAGGAGCAGTAAGGTTTCCTCTCGTTGTGTAGGTGCCGCCGGCGTGGTCCGTTAATTTGGTATTTAATAATTTGGCTTGCCGATTGAGGCAAGCCAATCTTTTAGAAAAATAAAAAAATACTTAGAATGAATTAATAAAATCTAGCAATCCAAAAATTTGTATGGAAAATATCGTTAAATCTTTGAATGTTGGCCAGGAATCAATGCAGTTTAATAAAGATGACATTTGTTTAAAATTCGAAAATTAAGCTACTTTCTTAAAGATGTTCTCTAGAACATCTTTTCTTTTTTCACGCTTAGATTCTAAGAAATAAATTAGGTCATCCACAATTTGAAGATCTTTATTATTGAATGGGGAAAATTTAATACCAAAGCCTCTTTGATTTTTCCAAACGATGGCGGCATTTACAATTCGTTCTCTGCCGCTCACATTTAGAGTGATAAGTAATTTGTCGCCAACTTCGGCATCAGGATTTGAATTTTCTAAAAATGCCCCTGAGATACTAATGTTTTTTAAAGTTCCACCAGAGGGATCTCGGCCGTAACTTTTTCTGTATTCAACATCAAGCTCTACTGGAAATCTTGCTGCCGGTGTACCTGAATTAGACATAAAATACCTCACTTAATGTTCTTATCGGCAAGGTGAAAGCGGATTTAAGGGGAAATTTAAAATAATGCTTATATTTTGGTGAGTTACATACTTACGTCTTGAAATTTAAAATAAGTTGCTGGTTACAATAAGCCTAAGGTATTGACTTTTATAGCTAGATTGGTAATTTCAAGTCTTCAAGGTAAATTCCCGATAAATATTTAAGTATTATGTTTGCCGGAATTTCATTTATCCAAAGATTAAATTCAAAATTAAATCCAAGGATGATTGACATAAACTAACCAATCCAAAAAACCTAGAAAAAATAATCAAAAAAAGGAATTTATGCCAACAAAAGTTGTTGATGTTAAGAAAAAAGCAAAAGCCAAATCAAGTTCAAAAGTAATTAAAACATCTGAATCACATTCAGATGAGTTAAAAGCTAAAGTAGAATCTTCAGACGAAATTAAAACTGAAAGAAAATCAGAAATACCTGAATTCATTCAATCCAAAGAGGCCGAACCGAAAATGACTCATTCATCTGAAAACTCAAAATCATCTGAACAATCAACTGAAAAATCAGCACTAGAAAACAAAACCTCAGAAGTCAAAGTTGAAGCTACAACAACGTCGTCTAACGAAACAGCTGGTGGAACTTCAAATACTACTGGAACCAGCGTCGCAGCAACTGGAACTGATACTCCAAAAGATGAAAATGCTCAGAGGCAAGAGCGTAGACCTAATAATAACAACAATTCTAATAACAATTACAAAAAATCTTTTTCAAATAACAATAATAGACCCAGACAAAATTATTCTAATAGTGGAAGCAATAACAATAACAACAATAACCGAAATAATAACAACAACAAAAATAACAACAATAATCGTCCACGTAAAAGCCATGATGACATGGGCAGTGGAAGTGCTACCAATTATTATCCTGCGACTGAAATGGAACTGGTAAAATTGGAGGACATAGATTTATCTGGAATTGATCTTACAGAAGAGCAGAAAAAAGAATTAAGCTCTAAACATTTAAAACAAAAAAAGATCAATGACCTAACGGCATTGGGAACTTTACTAAAAATTGAAAATGCAGCCGGTCTTCGTCGACAAGAACTTGTTTTTGAAATTTTAAGACGAGCGGCGCTATTAGGTGATATTTATGGTGACGGTGTTTTGGAAATCTTGCCAGACGGATATGGATTTTTAAGATCCCCAGACTATAATTATTTACCAGGTCCAGATGATATATATGTTAGTCCCTCACAGATTAGACGTTTTGGTTTAAGAACTGGGGACACAATCACAGGGACTGTTCGTCCCCCAAAAGAAGGCGAGCGTTACTTTGCTTTACTAAAAGTAGATGAACTGAATCACGAGCCTCCACAGAATGCCAAAGATAAAATTCTTTTTGATAACTTAACTGCACTTTACCCAGATAAAAAACTAAAATTAGAACACAGCCCGACAGAGTACACGACCCGTGTTGTGGATCTGATGGCTCCACTTGGGAAAGGTCAAAGGGCTTTGATCGTAGCTCCACCAAGAACTGGTAAAACAGTATTACTGCAAAATATTGCGAATGCGATTTCAATTAATCATCCCGAAGTAAAACTAATTGTTTTACTTATTGATGAAAGACCAGAAGAAGTGACGGATATGTCTAGAAACGTTAAAGGCGAAGTGGTTAGTTCTACTTTCGATGAACCACCAACACGTCACGTTCAAGTGGCAGAAATGGTAATTGAAAAAGCAAAACGATTAGTTGAGCACAAACACGATGTTGTAATCCTATTAGACTCAATTACACGTTTAGCCAGAGCTTATAATACTGTGGTACCCCCATCTGGAAAAATCTTATCTGGTGGTGTGGATTCTAACGCTCTTCATAGACCAAAGCGCTTCTTTGGAGCTGCAAGAAATATTGAAGAAGGCGGAAGCTTAACAATCATTGCAACAGCCTTAATTGATACGGGTTCAAGAATGGATGAAGTCATTTTTGAAGAGTTCAAAGGAACGGGAAATGCAGAGATTTTATTAGATAGAAAGTTAATGGAAAAGCGTATTTTCCCTTGTATGGATATCAATAAATCTGGAACTAGAAAAGAAGACCTTTTGACAGCAAAAGCAGACCTAAATAGGCTTTGGATCTTAAGAAAGGTCTTATCTCCAATGAATCCTGTAGACAGTATGGAATTTCTGTTAGGTAAACTAGAGTCCGCTAAAACGAATGATGGTTTTTTATCCCAAATGAGTAACTAACTGGTTAAGGGGCTTGGGTTTAGTAAACGTCAATTATCTGGAACTAAACCCTTGGGTTTAAACGGTGAAACGATTTGGAACTAAATCCTTGCATTTTTGACCCCCAAGACCTATAAAATGTGAATTAATCACCTAATTTAGGAGTACTTTACCGTGAAAAAAGACATTCATCCCAATTTTAGAAAAGTTGTTTTTAAAGATATCTCTACAGACACTTCTTTTTTAACGTACTCAACAGTAAACACAAAAGACAAAATTCAGTGGGAAGACGGTATTGAATATCCACTTTTCAAAACAGAAATTTCAAGTGCATCACATCCTTTCTATACTGGAACTCAGAAAGTTCTTGATACAGAAGGTCGTATTGATCGCTTTAACAAAAGATACTCTAAGTTTACTAAATAGTTTTTTTAAACATAGAAATTCAAAAGAAAGAAAAAAGGACTCTAAACAAGTCCTTTTTTTATTTAAAAAACTGATGCACACTAGTTTGGAAATATATGTTTGAAAAGTTAGATTCTGTAGAGCAAAGGTTTGAAAAAGTCCAAAGGGACTTACAGCGTCCCGATATTGTAAACCAACAGAAAGAATACCAAAAATTAATGAAAGAGTTTTCTGAATTAGAAGACCTGATCACTACTTATCGTCGCTACAAGCTAGTTAATGCTCAGATCCAGGACAGTAAAAAGCTTTTGCTTGAAGAAAAAGACGAAGACATGCGAGACATGGCTAAGGACGAGCTTTCAACTTTAGAAGTTGAAATTGAAGGTTTAGAAAACGAACTTAAACTTTATCTGTTACCTAAAGATCCAAATGATGATCGTGATATTATTTTAGAAATAAGATCAGGTGCTGGTGGGGATGAAGCCAGCCTTTTTGCAGAACAGCTTTACGACGCCTACAAAAAATACTCTGAAGATAAATCGTGGACCGTTGAACTTTTAACATTCACCGCTGGAAACGCAGGCGGAGCTAAAGAGATCATCGCTAACATTTCGGGTGATAAAGTTTATAGCTTACTTAAATATGAAAGTGGCGTTCACCGTGTGCAACGTGTTCCAAAAACAGAAACTCAAGGGCGAGTTCACACGTCGACAATCACTGTGGCTGTAATTCCAGAAGCGGATGAAGTGGATGTTCAAGTTCATGCTAAAGATGTGAAAGTGGATGTGTATAGATCGAGTGGAGCTGGGGGTCAGCACGTGAATACGACTGATTCTGCAGTAAGGCTGACACATATTCCATCCGGATTAGTTGTGACCTGCCAAGATGGAAGATCACAAATTAAAAACAAAGAAAAAGCTTTTAAAGTTTTGGCTGCAAGACTTAAAGCTCAAGAAGAAGAAAAAGTCATCAGGGAAGCGTCTGATCAAAGATTAAGTCAGATTGGAACTGGTGATAGATCTGAACGTATTCGAACATATAACTTTCCACAAACCAGAGTCACAGATCATAGAATTGGACTAACACTTCATAGGATTGATGAAATCATGTCTGGCCGCGTAGATCTGGTGATTGATCCTTTAGTCACCCATTATCAAGCTGAAGCCTTAAAGCAGTCTGAAAGTAATTCATGAATTTAAAATCTTTTTTTTTAGATGAAAGGAAAGCTTTGTCTGAAGATTTAAGAAAAGATTTTGAGCATTTGATTTTAGAAAAATTAAATGTAAATCGGCTTGATTTACAATCTCAAACAAAAACTATTGATGAAACTCAATTAAAAATTATAAATCAAGATCTGATAGAATTAAAAAAAGGTAAGCCTTTGGCTTATATTCTAAAATCTCAATTTTTTTTAGGCTATGATTTTTACGTTGATCATAGGGTCTTAATTCCCAGATCTGAAACTGAATTTATGATGGATTACTGTTTAAAACATACAGATGATAATTTTAAAATTGTATTTGATGCAGGCGCCGGATCGGGTTGTCTGGGGATCAGTTATCTTTTAAAAAGAAAAAATTCTAAATGTGTCTTTATGGAAAATTCTAAAGAGGCCATTGAAGTCATTAAAATTAATTTAGAAAAATTTAATATACCTAAAGATCGATATATTATTGCAGAAAACTTTAAAGATTTCGAATCAAATCCTTTTTATAAAGATCATTCTAAAATTGATCTTTTTGTATCTAATCCTCCTTACATCTCTGAGGATGACTTAGAGGTTCAATCCTCTGTATTAAATTTTGAACCCCATAGTGCCTTATTTTGTAAAGACCAAGGTTTGGATTATTTAAAAAAGTGGTCTTTGCAGGCTATAAAATATTTAAATCCTAAAATTGGTTTTGGGATATTTGAGTTCGGTCAAAATCAGGAAATCATTTTGCAAACCTTTGGGAATCAGCACAAAATGAATTCAAGTATTCTTTTGGATCAATATGAAAGACCTCGGTTTTGGAAGATTAATGCTTGATATTTTTTTATTGAAAGTTACAAACCGTTTTATATTTTAAACTAATTTTAAATAAATGGAGTTGTTGTGGATAGAATTAAAGTTGTTGGACGAAAAAAATTAAATGGTGAAGTGTCTGCGAGTGGTGCAAAAAACTCGGCGTTACCTATTCTGTTTGCGACACTTTTGGCTGAAGGCGAAAATATTTTAACTAATGTTCCTGACCTTGCAGATATTCATTCAACAAGTAATTTACTTAAAACTTTGGGCTGTAAAGTTGAATTTAAAAATAATAAATATAGCATCTTTAGACCTAAAACAATTGAAACTGAAGCCCCTTATGATTTGGTTAGAAAAATGCGTGCTAGTATTTTATGTTTAGGTCCTTTGGTCGCAAAAGAAAAAAAAGCAAAAGTAAGTTTACCTGGAGGATGTGCCATTGGGGCGAGGCCCATTAATTTTCATTTAGAAGCACTAAAAAAACTTGGTGCAAAAATCCGTTTAGAAGATGGATATGTGTTTGCTGATGCAGAAAAGTTAATTGGGGATAAAGTTGTCTTTGATATTCCTACTGTGGGTGGAACTGAAAATATTTTGATGGCCGCCACATTAGCTCGTGGTGAAACTGTGATTGAAAATGCGGCTCGTGAACCAGAGATCATGGATTTAGCTGAATGTTTAACAGAAATGGGTGCAAAGATTGAAGGTGCTGGAACTAGCACGATTCGAGTTCAGGGTGTCGATGAACTTAAGCCCGCAAATCATAAAATCATATCTGACCGGATTGAAGTGGGAACGCTTCTGATTTCTGCAGGGCTGACTTTAGGAAAAGTGAAAGTAACAAACTGTAATCCAAGTCACTTAGAATCTTTTTTAGATAAGTTATCTGAAACTGGAATGAAAATCACAACTGGCAAGGATTGGATTCAAGCCGATGCATCCCATTTAAAAGAACTTCAACCCGTCAGTATAACAACAGCTCCTTATCCAGGGTTTCCTACGGATCTTCAGGCTCAGTTTATGACATTGATGTGTGTGGCCAATGGCACAAGCCAGATTCAAGAGACCATTTTTGAAAATAGATTTATGCATGTTCCTGAACTTGTAAGAATGGGTGCGAATATACAAACAAACTTAAGACTAGCCACTATCATTGGAAAAAAAGAAGCCTTCCAACCAGCAACAGTGATGGCGACCGATTTAAGGGCTAGTGCTTCTTTAATACTTGCAGGTCTAAATGCAGATGGTGTTACACGAGTTAAAAGAATTTATCATTTAGACCGTGGGTATGAAAAATTGGAAGATAAATTGACTCACCTAGGTGCTGATGTTGTTCGTGAAAAAGATGAGTGAACTGCTTTAAAACTAATAAAAAAAGCCCCTGATTTGAGGGGAAATCAGGGGCTGTGGCAAGTGGGTATTAAGGTGAGAACAAAGAAAGAGGGGCTATCTTTGTAATTTAACACCTGTCACGAATAAATAACTTCTAGAATTAAAATAAATTTGATCCGAAACCGAATCTATAGTGTTTATGGAATTTTGGGGGGAGCGATTAAAGTTAAGTTCAAAATTAGCTTCAGAAGTTGCACGCGCCGTGGCAGAAAGGAAAAGAACAACAATCACATATGTTCCGACTAAAAGTTGTTTCCAATAATTCTTGATCATAAACGCTCCGACATTACTTGTAAGGCAAGTGTCGTGCCAAATAAATCTAGACTTAAAATCAAACTGTTTCTATTTCGGGGCCAATCATCTAAAATAAAATGTAGAATTAAGTACGATCTTGGGACCAATTATTTTTTTGAAATTAAATTCGTTATAAATTTCAATAATTTAATCTAGTTGGTTCCAGATTGGAGCAAAAACCTTTTTGGAACCAGGGAACTATGTCACAAAAATGGATCATTAGAGATTCTTTAGATCAAGTGTCGGGTCCATTCGATACTGCAGAAGTGATACGCCGCATTCATCAGGGTTTGGTTTCTGAGCAAGATTTTTTAGCAAGTTATCCAGAAGGAAAATGGATTCCCGTGACACGGAATCAAATATTTTTTGATGAGATGCTAGCTTCGTTGTCAAATTCTCATAATAAATCATCTAACAGAGCTACAAATAATAAAGACTCGTTAAAAGATTCGGTTAAAGAATCGAGTAGAGATCAAAGTAAAAAATCTAATACCACAACTGAAAATTCAATAGGAAAAACTAAAACAGAAGCAGAAACAGGTCGTGATGAGATTAAAACAGATAAGGATGATAATATAAATGATCCAACTGAAGCTCTGTCAGCGACTTTAAAATTAGAAAGAACAAAGCCGTTAAATAAAAACTCATACAAAACAGATTATGACTCAGAAAAAACGGAAGTTTTAGATATACAACTATCCGATGAATACCCTGGAGTTAAAAAGGAACGTTTAGAAACAGTAAGAATAAAAAAAAATCTTCCACAAGCAGATTCAAAACAACCTTATCAATATTATTCACAAAATGAAGTTTTAGATTTAAAAAAACACAAGCCTATAACTTTTATTGAAAAAAACAGAAGTGCGCTATCATTATTTGTATTAGCTTTTTCATTTTTAGGTGCCTTGATCTTTTTATGGCCTACAGAAAAAGATGATGTCACTGGCGATAACTTTAAACTTAGATCGCCAAGATTTAATAAATTTCCTATTTCTCAAGCCATCCAGTCTAAGTCTATGTCAACAGCTTATCAGAAAATTAAAAAAGGAAGTTTTAATAATTTTAGAGATGCACATAATGAACTTATAAAGGTTTTAGAAAGTAATGATCAAAATATAGATGCGCTTTCAATGCTTTGTTTTACTAATTATCATTTATGGGAGTTCACTCAAAAAACATCAAAAGATCTTTTATCGATTGCTTCGATAACAAAAAAAGCTATAGAAATTGACAGATTTGGTGAAAAAGGCAAAACCTGTAGGTTTGTTGATTTAGCTGTTAGAGGCAAATACCAAGAAGCTCAAAAAGTTATTGATGATGTTCTGGATAGTGAGCAAGGCTCAACATCAATAATTTTTAGTTATTTTAATGGTGTGTTAAAGTTCTTTAAAAAAGAATTTGTTGCGGCTGAAAGTTATTTGTCGGCAGCGATTTCAAGAAGTCGACAATCTAAGACTACGAAAACCAACAAAGAGTACTCTGTGATGTGGGTAGCTTTGGCTGACGCCAACTTAAAACTAGGGAAGTCGAATTTAGCTTACAAATCTGCACTGCGTGCCATCATAATTAATCCAGATTTTATTGATGCTTACCTGATCAAAGGAATTGTTGAGTATAAAACTCAAAAGAAAAATAAATTAGCAAAAGCGACATTACAAAAAGCCTTAAATTTATTGAATAATGACAAGTCTAATAAAAAGAAATTATCAGATGCTTATGTTGTTTTAGCGGAAATTGCTCTATTTGAAAGACGTAGATCAGATGCTCAAGGCTATGCGATTGCAGCTTACAATTATAATCCAGGAAATTCAGTAGCAAAAAATTTAGCTATTGAACTAGGTGGAAATAAAAAAGTGGGTAAAAGATCTGTGTTATCTCAGCAACTTGTGATTGAAGGTGAACAGAACTTGCAAGAAAGTGGCTGCACTTCGGCGCAGGCTTTATTTAAAGAGGCCTATAAACTTGATCCCAAAAATGGGTATGCGGCATTGAAAACAGCCCAATGTTTGTGGGAGTTAAGCTTTGCTCTTGATGCCATTACATGGATTGAAAAAGCGATTCAAGCGGATCCTTCTTTAACAGAAGCCTATGTGACCGCAGCAAAATTTTATATGGATAGATATGATTTTGATTCATCCATGCAGGTCTTGCTTAAAGCTAAAAAAGTTTCGCCGAGGGGCTATGAAGTTTATAGAGGGTTAGCACAGTTAGAGCTAAAGAAAAAAAATCCACAACTGGCTATTGAATATGCTAAAATTGCATTAAAAATTTACGATGCTGACACAGAAACTTTGCTTGTGATGGCTAAGGCCAATTCTGATATAAATAAAAACCAAGAGGCTTTTCAATATATTGTTAGGGCAAGTGAAAATGATTCTAGAAATGTAGATGTACACACGGCTTATGGAAGGATCATTTATAAGATTCAAGGTATTTTTGCGGCTCAAGAGTATTTAAAAAATCGTATAACAAGTTTTCCTCTGGAATCAGCTTATCGTGTGACCTTAGCAGAAATTTATTTTGAAGATCAGAAGTACAGAGAAGCCGAAATCACAGCCCGCGAAGCCTTAGAGTATAATGATAAATCTAAAGAAGCTTTTATGGTTTTGGGAAAAACTTTAAGATTAAAAGAGGATAAGCAAGGTGCCTTAAATTATTTTCTAGATGCGTTTAGTATTGATCCATCTGATGTTGAGCCCTTATTTGAAGCGGGTCAGCTCTACATTGATATTCGAAAATTCGATGAAGCCATTAAGCAATTTGAAAGAGTTTTAAAAATTAATAAGCAGTACCCAGAGATTTATTACAATATGGCTAAAGTTTATTTTGCCCAGAAAAAAATGAACAAAGCTATTAAGTATTGCCAAGCGGAATTAGAAATCTTTCCAGATAGAGAAGAGTGTTTCGTACTAATAGCTGAAGCTTATTTTTATAGAGGCTCTAAAGAAAAAGAAAAGTTACCTTTAATCGGTTCAAAAAGTATCAATTCGAATGAATATGATTCAATCGAAAATAATAAAAAAATTACTTACGACCGAATGATCGACTATTATAAACTTTGTGCAGAAAATTATCAAAAAGCGATTGATGTCGCAGAACAGTCCGCTAATTTGTTTATAGATTTATCAAGATGTTATAGGTTTGCCGGTGAGTTTGATATGTCACAAAAAATGGTAGAAAAGGCCCTTGAAATCGAAAGAGGAAATCCTATTGTCTGGCGTGAAAACGGTCTTTTATTTGAGCAAAAAGGGGAGTATGCTTTAGCTTTGGAAGCGTATAAGCAGTATTTAACATTAAATCCATCGGCCGCTGACAGAGAAGACATTGTCAGGCAGATGCGAGAATTAGAATCCAAAGTTGCTCCGTGAGGTTTTAAATTATGTCCTATCAGCCATCATTTTTTGAAACTCCATCTTTATATTTAATCCAACTTATTTTTAAATCCTTATCCGCATTTCTTATTGGAGCTATCGCCGCCCTTATTTTTCATACATTTTTTGGATATAGTACGTTTGGATTTGTTTTTATTGGAGTGGTCTTTTCAGGATTAGTTTTAAAATTTATTGGAAAATCTAGCCTGCTTAAGGTTTTTTTATTTGATGTTGCTTTCTTATTCCTACTTATTTTGCTAAAAGCATACATTACCTTAGCCCCCGAGTTTTAGGAGAAATAGAAAGTGATTGATATTAAGTGGCTAGAGTCTAACGTTATAGATCCTAGATGGAATCAGCTGCCCAAAGATGTGTATAAGCAAAATCTTTCTCTTCGTGGTGAAGATCCAAATCTTGTAGAACAAGTCTTAAATTTAAACGAGCAAAGAAAAAAGAAAATTTTTGAAGCCGAATCTAAAAAATCAGAATTAAATACAATAAGTAAAAAAGTAGCAGATCTTAAAAGAGCAAAAGAAGACACGACATCAATCATTGCAGAAACTCAAGAGCTTTCAAAAATTATTAAGACCCTTGTTTTACTGGCAGATGAAATGGATCAAAAATTATTTCAACTTTTATCCGTTATTCCCAATCAATGCGACCCCAGTGTCCCACCAGGAAAAACTGAGTCTGACAATAAAAAAATAAAAACTGTTGGGACACCTAAGTCTTTTAACTTTAAACCTTTAGATCATTCCGAATTGGGTGAAAAATTAGGATTAATTAATTTTCAAAAAGCAGGTGAAGTCACAGGGGCTCGATTTACTTTTTTAAGATCTCATGCCGCAAAACTTGAGCGGGTGCTTATTCAGTTCATGTTAGACCTACACACCCAAAATCATGGATATGAAGAATTTTTGCCTCCATTTATTGTGAATTCAAAAAGTTTATTTGGAACTTCAAGCCTTCCTAAATTTGAAAAAGATTTGTTTAAGCTTCAGGACACAGATTACTATTTAATTCCTACGGCTGAAGTTCCATTAACTAACTTTGTTTGTGATGAGGTTCTACCTGAATCCGTTTTGCCGATGAAGATGACCGCATACACCCCTTGTTTTAGATCAGAAGCTGGAAATTATGGTAAGGACACAAAGGGTTTAATTCGTCAGCATCAGTTCAATAAAGTAGAGTTAGTTAAAATATCTCATCCTGAAACTTCAGAGCAAGAGCATGAAAGTTTACTTAAGGACGCCGAAAAGGTGCTACAACTTTTGGAGCTTCCCTATGAGGTTATGAGTCTTTGCACCGGAGATATAAGCTTTGGTGCAAAAAAATGTTATGACATTAATGTTTGGCTTCCAGGACAGACCGCCTACAGAGAAATAAGTTCATGTTCTAATTTCGGCGATTTTCAAGCTCGTCGTGCAAACATTAGATACAGACCTAGTGGTGCCAATTCAAAACCACAATTTTGTCATACGATTAATGGTTCAGGCTTAGCTGTGGGACGCACACTGGTCGCGATATTTGAAAACTATCAAAATGAAGATGGATCAATTACAATACCTGAAGTTTTACAAAAATATTTTAATGGATTAAAAATCCTGGGAAAGAAATAAAATTATGGGATTTATCAAATATGTAATGGCCACAGTTGTGGGTGTGATTGTTGGATTTTTAACTTGTGTGTTGATTGCGGTAGGTTTAGTCACGTATGTTATTTCAAGCGCTGAAAGCGTATCTTCACCTCAAGATATTAAGGCCAATAGTTTTTTAATGTTAGAGCTAACTGAGCCAATCACGGAAACGAAAGATGAATTTTCGCTCTATTTTGGTGGATTAGGAAAGCTGACGCTTACTGATTATGTTGAAATGATTAAAGATGCAGAAAAAGATAAATCCATCACTGGAATTTATTTGAAGCTATCTTCACTTCCTCATGGCTGGAGTACGTTAAAGACAATAAGAAAATCGTTGGAAGATTTTAAAAAAACTAAAAAACCAATTTACAGTTATGCAGACTACTATGATGAAAAATCATATTATTTAAGTTCAGTTGCGACTCAAGTTTTTTTACATCCACAAGGTGAATTTTCTTGGGATGGTTTAGGGGCCAGTCCAACATTTTACAAAGGTCTGTTTGAAAAAATAGGGGTAAAGCCCATTGTTTTTAGAGTGGGAAAGTTTAAATCAGCTATCGAGCCTTACACTGAAAAAGAAATGAGTCCGGCAAGTAAAAGACAGCTTAATGAATTGATAGATGATATCTGGCAAGAACTTATTTCGTCTATTTCCGCATCCCGTGAAATTTCAGAAGAAACTTTAAATGAAATATCTGAAAATCTTCAAGTCAGAAGTGCCGATGAAGCTTTTGAATCTAAGCTAGTAGATGAGTTAAAAACTGAATCTGAAATTTTTGAGACTTTAATTATTAAAAAAGATATAGAAAAAATTGATAAAGATGATTTTAAAAAATTAATTACGCCTGATAATTATTTGGCTTTAAAACATACAGAAGGTTTTAAGGGTCAACTATTTTCAAATAACAAAGATAAGGATTTTAAAAAACCAACGATCGCGACAATTACTATTGAAGGTGTGATCATGCCAGGTATTGGAAGCGAAGGCACAGTAGGTTCGGATGATGTGGTACAAAAAATTCTTAAAGCTAAATATTCTAAAAATGTGAAAGGGGTTATTGTTAGAATTAATAGTCCTGGTGGAAGCGCATTGGCTTCGGATGTCATTTGGACCGAACTTAAAAAGCTTAGAGACATAAAACCTGTTTATGCGTCTTTTGGTGATGTGGCGGCTTCTGGTGGATATTATATTGGTGTTGCGGCTGAAAAAATATTTGCAGATGAAAATACAATTACAGGATCCATTGGTGTTTATAGCCTTCTATTTAATATTGAAAAAGGGGCTAATGATAAGCTTGGGTTTACTTTCGATAGAGTTGTTACCCATCCTTACGCCGATCGAGGATCAGCTGTCAGATCCATGACTCCACAAGAGGCTACATTTTTTCAAGAAGATACGAATCGTATTTACCAAAGATTTGTTGAAGTGGTTCAGTTGGGACGTGAATTTGACACCTATGAAAACGTGGACTCTATTGCTCAGGGACGAGTGTGGTCTGGAGTTCAAGCTAAAGAAGTGGGCTTGATTGATGAGTTTGGTGGGTTGGAAGAAACAGTGATTTCTATGGCTGCACAACTTAAATTGCCTAAAGATTTTGATGTTAAAGAAATACAAAACGAACAAGAGTTTGAATCCATTATTAGAAGTTTAATGTCGATGTCTAAAGTTTGGGGTCTTAGTTTTTTGACTCCCTATGTAACATCTTTTTTAAATGAAGATTTGAACCATCTTAAATCAATAAATACACAAACTCTTAAGCTTAAGGACAGTGTTTGGTCTTTGAGTCCAAGTTTAATAATTGAATAAATTTTTAGCATTTTTTCATTTAGAACTTTTCAGTCTTTGTACTACACAAAAGCCTTAACTAATTATGGCTTAGAAGCTTTAAAAATCCCTTGAACACCGCCCTTAAAAACCATACAACCATAAGTGGAAGAATGGCAGAGCGGTTGATTGCACCAGTCTTGAAAACTGGCAGACCTTCGCGGGTCTCGGGGGTTCGAATCCCCCTTCTTCCGCCAATGAAAATACTGATATCGGATATCACTCGATATCTGATATCTGAATTCAGATTTGATTGCAGAGTCTGCTGAAAAGCCTTAAGCCCCGTGACACTTTTTATATTTTTTCCCACTGCCACAAGGACATGGATCATTTCTATCAATTTTTGGCTCAAGTCTTTCAACAGGCGTAATGTTGTGATGATGTCCATGATGATGGTGATCATGATCTCCTTCGCTGTGCACATGGGAATCGCCACTTACAAAATACCATCTATCGCCAATTTGTCGAAATTTAGAAACTTCATGATGATTAAAGGTTTTTCCATTCGCTTTGTATTCCGCCATAAACTCAACGACTTTATCTTTAGCACTTAAAATTTTAAGACCGAGCCACTCAACTGAATTTTTGTCTTCAAAGTCTTCGTCTTTAAATTGAGCGCGCTTTTCTGGTGCTGTGGTTTCTTTTAAATAGCTAATATTATTTTGTGTATAAGCTGTATACCGAGAACGCATCAATTCCTCAGCAGATTTCGGTAGTTGTGAACCTTTTAAAATAGGGTCACAACATGCAACAAATTCAATTTGGCTTCCACATGGACACAACATTATCGAACCTCTCAATTTGGAATAAGACTGTTTTTAACTTTACCTTTCTATAAAAACAAGACCCTATTTTTTGGTCACTTTTTATTTGGTAGAACTATTTAATTTATGTACTATTCAATTTAACAAACTAAAAACTAGGAGAAATATGAGTATTGGTAAAGAATTTAAAGAATTTGCAATGAAAGGCAATGTTGTAGATTTGGCTGTTGGTATTATCATTGGTGCTGCGTTCGGCACAATTGTTAAAAACTTAGTGGACGGAGTGTTAATGCCGCCATTGGGAATGTTGATAGGTAACGTCGACTTTAGCCAATTATTTATTAATTTATCTGCAAATTCTTATGCGACTTTAGCTGAAGCTGCTGCTGCAGGTGCTCCAGTTATTAAATACGGTGTGTTTTTACAGTCAGTTCTAGATTTTATTATTGTGGCTTTTGCAGTGTTTATGATTGTTAAAGCGCTTAATTCAGCTAAAAGAAAAGAAGCGATTGCGCCGTCTGCACCAGTTGTTATTTCTGAAGATATTCTTCTCTTAAGACAAATTAGAGATTCACTTAAAAAATAGTATAGCTCTAAAGCTTTTACACAACTTGTCTTTTTAAATAAAACTCACTTAGACTAAGTCTTAAGTGAGTTTTATTTGGGGGATATAAATGAGAGTTGGAGTTTTAACAAGCGGAGGTGATGCCCCAGGAATGAACGCCGCTATTCGATCTTCTGTTAGATCTTTAATTCATTTTGGCCATACACCTGTTGGAATTAAGCGAGGCTTTCAAGGTTTAGTAGATAAAGACTTCACCGAGATGAACTTACGTTCTGTTGCTAATATCATCCACCGTGGTGGTACGATTTTAAAAACATCTAGATTTCCAGATTTTAAATTAAAAAAAGTTCGAGATTCTGCATTCAAGAATTTAAGCCTTAATAAAATTGACCGCCTAATTGTGATTGGTGGCAATGGTAGCTATGCCGGGGCCAAGGCTTTATTTAAAGAGCATGATTTTATCTCCTGCTGTATACCAGGAACAATAGATAATGATATTGAAGGGACTGATGAGACCATTGGTTTTGATACAGCCCTAAATACTGCCATAGAAGCCATAGACAGAATTCGTGACACTGCGAATTCCCACGAAAGGCTTTTTATCGTCGAAGTCATGGGACGAAATAATCCTGACTTGCCACTCGCGATTTCTGTCGCGTGTGGGGCCGAATATCCCTTAATTTATAAAACTGAAGCCGATATTCAGAAAGCTCATAAAAAAATTAAAGACGGTTTAAAAAAAGGTAAAAAATCCAGTATCATTATTGTTGCAGAAAATGATTTCAACGTGATCGAAAAATTACAAAAGTCTTTAAAAAATGAAGATCTGGATTACAGAACATCGGTCCTAGGTCATATACAAAGAGGTGGTGCTCCAGGTGCGAAAGATCGTATTTTGGCATCGCAAATGGGTTATTTGGCTGCCGAAAATATTTCAACATTAAGTAAACTAAGTTTCGTTTCTAAAGTGAAAGGCGAAATTAAAATTTTTGAATATGACAAAACGCCCAAGAAAGATATTTCAATCAATAAAGAATTTTCTAAATTGATTGAAGTGCTATCCAAATAAAGCGTTAGGAGAAAGTATGAATTTAAAAGTTCTAAATAAGACGTTTTTTATCTTTAATTTTTTTACGCTGGTTAGCGGTTGTTTTCAAATTCCAGTTTTTTCTGTGAATGCGGAAAGTGTTGTGTTAAAGCCATCAAGTCTTCAAGATAATATACTAGATAATAAATATCAAATCCTAGGATTTAATAAAAATTTAGTCGTTGTTCGCGAATTTGGTTTGTCTGTTTCTTCGGTACATGTAGTTCGCGAGTTTGGTATACCTAGTTGGAAAGCGGACGGCTTAAAGTCAGGACCATTTGAATGCAAGTATTTACCTAGTGATTTTATTAAGACATCAAAAATTAAAGTTGAATCTGCTTTTATGGATGTAGAATATGAGACTAACAAACTTGATGTACTTGAAGAAAAAATTCATTTCTGGAAATTAGATAAAATTGGTTTTTATGAACAACCAAAAGCCTTCAATACTATTGTAGTTAATAAAAAATCGCGTGAAAAGCCAGATTGTACTTCAAAAATTGAAAGTGATAAAAAAGTAAAGCAAGCGCAATTGTTTTCAGAAAATCAAAAAATTCAATTAAATTCAAATATTTTTAATGTAAAAGTTTTTGACGCTGATAAAGACAAATTTAAAGGAGCTTGTTATTTGCATAAAAAAAATAAAAAAGGATGCAATATTGTTAAAAAGCTTAAACTTCAAAATGAAATTGTAAGTTTAAACATGGACAAGATGGGTACAAGCTCGTGTGTCACTAGTTCGGATGATGATTTTGTGTACGGTTGTAGTGCTGGGTATCAATACAAAGGAACTTTAAAAATAGGAGAAGCCTCTTATCCTATCGATATAAAAAGTCAGGATCCAAATCAAGGTAACATTGCTTATTCGTTAGTTAACATTAAAATTTTTAAAGAATCAGATAATATAGTCGCAATTTTTAATTTTTTATATGGATTACCCATGGGTGAAAAAGAATCCATTCCAATAGTTGTTAAACTCAAATAAGTTTTTAAATTAAGATGGTTTTCTAAATGAAATTAAGGACGCACTAGTTTCTACATTGTCGCCTTCGTTAACAAAAATTCGTTCAATGATACAGTCATTAGCTGCGCGCATTTCATTTTCCATTTTCATCGCTTCCATGATCAACAAGGGCTCATCCGCTTTAACTTCCTGCCCTTCTTTGACATAAATTTTAACAATCTTACCTGGCATTCCCGCCTTAAGATTACTTTGACCACCTAACACTCCGCCGCCACGAATAGATTCACGAAGTAAAATCTCTTCGTTAAGAATGGATAAATTCCTATAAGATCCACGAGAATACACTTCGTAATCAGTTCCGTATTTAACAATATCCACAAGATATGAAGAGTCTTTAAAAATAAAACTAATGTTTCCGTCTCTAGCCACTGTAAAATTCTTTTTAGGAATTAAATGCTCTTTCCAAACGTCATTTATTGGATCAGCACTGATAGCTTGAATTTTGATAAGCCAATCTGAGCGAAGCTCTTCAACTATTACTTTATAAGGGGTTTGATTTACTTTAGTTTCAAAAAACATCTTAATACCTCATCATACTTTTTTGTCGAGCACTGATACGCCATTTTTTGCCCTGTTTAAAATCGATCACTCGACGACTTTGATTTTCTTTGTAAGCATTAATTGCTGCGGAAATAATAAAGACATCATCATCAACATATTTAAAGAAAGTTTTAGTATCAGAAATCGCAAGCTCTTTATCTACAAATTGTGTGGTGTAAGTCCCATTTAAAAATTTTTCATGATCTAAAATATTTTTAAGTAAAATCACATTGGTTTTTATTCCGGCAACAGCAAATTCAGCTAAGGCCCGTTTAAGTCTTGCAATACAGACTTCACGATTTGGTCCCCAAACAATTAGTTTTCCAATCATGGGATCATAGTAGATGGGAATGTTGCAGCCGCTATAAATATAAGAATCAAATCTGACAAAAGGCCCTTGTGGAACTCGGCAACGTAAAATTTTCCCTGCACTGGGTAAGAAGGTTACTGGATCTTCAGCACAAATTCGAAGTTCGATGGCGTGACCTGTTTGTTTTATTTCATCTTGTTTAAAAGAAAACTTTTGTCCGTTAGCAACTAAGATTTGCTCTTTGACTAAATCAATTCCCGTTACACCTTCAGTGACTGGATGTTCCACTTGAAGTCGGGTGTTCATTTCCATGAAGAAAAATTCTTTTGTGGTGTTATCAAAAATAAATTCAATAGTCCCGGCACCAATATAGTTTATAGATTTTCCAGCAGCAACAGCGACTTGTCCCATTTTTTCTCTGACATCATTGGGAACAGATATACTAGGGGACTCTTCAATGACTTTTTGGTGACGACGTTGCACAGAGCATTCGCGGTCATACAGGTGAACTACATTTCCATGAGTGTCGCCAAAGATTTGAATTTCAATGTGTTTCGGGTTTTGAATAAAGCGTTCAATAAATACGGTGTCATCATTAAAATAATTTTTACCTTCACTTTGGCAGGCCTTAAATGCACTTTTAATATGTTTAGGTTCCAAAACAACACGTATCCCTTTACCTCCACCGCCAGCAGAGGCTTTGATCATAATGGGATACCCAATTTCTTTAGCGATTTTTTCAGCCTCTTCGACAGTCTTAACCGCACCTGGACTACCAGGTACAATTGGAACACCAACGGCCTTCATTAAATCTCTGGATGAAATTTTATCACCCATAGCTTTAATATTCTCAACAGTAGCTCCGATAAAAACAAGACCATTATCTTTTAAGGCTTGGGCGAATTCAGCGGACTCACTTAAAAAACCATATCCAGGGTGAACGGCTTGAGCATTAGATTTTTTCGCCACCTCAACAATTTTATCAATTCTTAAGTACGATTGTGATGAGGGGGCAGGCCCAATTTCATAAGCTTCATCTGCAAGTAGAACGTGCTGACTGTCTCGGTCGGCTTCGCTGTAGACAGCAACGGTTTCAATTCCCATTTCACGACAAGCTCGGATTACACGGATCGCAATTTCACCACGATTAGCAATTAAGATTTTTTTAAACATTTAAGCCCCTTAAAGAATTAATAAAAATAATTATTTTTTATTCCAATGTTAAAATTAATAAATAAATTTCACCAACTTAGTTTAAAGAGGAATACTTCCGTGCTTTTTACTTGGATTGATTTGCGTTTTGTTAGTTAACATTTCCAGAGAATCAATCAAACGAACCCTAGTTTGTGAAGGCATAATCACTTCATCAATATATCCCAGCTCAGCTGCTACATAGGGATTACTGAATTTCTCTTCGTAGTTTTTTATGATTTCTTTTTTTGTAGCTTCAGGATTCTTAGAGCCTGAAATTTCTTTTCTAAAAATAATATTCACAGCTCCTTCAGCACCCATTACAGCGATCTCAGCGTTCGGATACGCTAAGTTAATATCAGCTCCAATGTGTTTTGACGCCATAACAATGTAAGCGCCGCCGTAGGCTTTACGTGTGATTAAAGTGATTTTTGGAACAGTCGCTTCTGAATAAGCGTACACAAGTTTAGCGCCGTGACTAATGATCCCAGCCCACTCCTGATCTGTGCCTGGTAAAAAACCTGGAACATCCACGAATGAAATGATGGGAATATTAAATGAATCACAAAAACGAATAAACCTCGCGGCCTTTCGGCTAGCTTCAATATTTAAACATCCAGCTAAAAAATTAGGTTGGTTGGCAACAATCCCCACGCTTCGACCATTAAGGCGACCAAAGCCAACTAAAATATTTTCAGCATAGTGGGGTTGAACTTCAAAAAAATAATTGTCATCTAAGACCTTACGAATTAATTCTTTCATGTCGTAAGGTTTTTTTGAATTTTCTGGAACTAAAGTGTCTAAAGACAAATCGACGCGGTCCGCTTTATCTTGAGTTAAAGATCTTGGAGCATCGTCCATGTTGTTACTTGGAATAAAGCTAATCAATTCACGTATCAAAAGCAAAAGATGTTTATCATTTTCAGCCGCAAAGTGAGCTACTCCTGATTTTACATTGTGGGTTTGGGCTCCGCCTAGTTCTTCTTTAGTTACTTCTTCATGGGTTACGGTCTTAATCACTTCAGGACCAGTTACAAACATATAACTCGAATCTTTCACCATAAAAATAAAATCTGTTAAGGCTGGACTGTAAACAGCTCCACCTGCACAGGGTCCCATGATGGCAGAAATTTGGGGAACGACACCAGAGTACTTTGTGTTTCTTAAGAAGATATCCCCATAACCCCCAAGGGCTTCCACACCTTCTTGAATTCGTGCGCCACCAGAATCATTGATTCCAATCACTGGGGCTCCGTTTTGTGATGCTAAATCCATAATTTTACAAATTTTATTGGCCGTAGTGCGGCTCATACTTCCGCCGTAAACAGTGAAGTCTTGGGAATACACATAAACTAATCGACCACTGATTTTTCCGTAACCTGTAATGACTCCATCACCTGGGGCATGGTTTTCGTCCATTCCAAAGTTGGTGCACTTATGTGTTACAAAACGATCTAGCTCTATAAACGACGCTGGATCTAGCAAAACATCCAAACGTTCCCTGGCCGTTAATCGACCACCTAGTTTATGTTTAGCTAGCTTATCAACGCCGCCACCTTGAAATGCTTTCGCATTTTTTTCATCGAGGTCTTTAAAAAGCTCTTGTGATGTTTCCATTTTAATTTCTCCTGCACTCGTAATCTTTTAAATCATAATTAATTTTTAAAAATAGTTTTTTTTAAGCTTAAGTAATTATGTGACTTTGTTGAAAAAAACTTATACTCAACAAAATTCATATCCTAAGGATATTTACGACCATAAAGTCTTGGGAATGGAATACTTTCTCTAACGTGGGGCATTCCACAAATCCAAGCCACACATCTTTCAATGCCCATTCCAAATCCTGCGTGGGGAACAGATCCATATTTTCTCAAATCTAAATACCAAGCAAAGTCCTCAGGATTTAATTTATGCTCAAGAATTTTTTTAAGTAAATTGTCATAGCTGTCTTCACGTTGACCACCACCAATCAATTCCCCATAACCTTCTGTTGCCAGCAAATCACAACTTAAAGACTCAAGTGGATTTTTTGGATCTTCCTTCATATAAAAGGCTTTCACAGCTTTGGGATAATTATGAACAAAAACAGGCTGATCAAATTTAGAACTCACGATAGTTTCGTCAGTGGCCCCAAAGTCATCCCCAATTATAAATTCAGGATTTTCTTTTTTAATCATGATGGCTGCATCGTTGTAATGAATTTTTGGGAACGGGGCTTTAATTACTTCAAGCTTACTCACATCACGTTCTAGAACGGCAAGCTCTTCTCTGCGATTTTTAATTGTGCGTTGAACAACATACTCAACGAAATCTTCTGCGAGTTCCATATTGTCAGCTAAGTTTGCAAAAGCCACTTCTGGCTCCACCATCCAAAATTCAATTAAGTGACGTCTTGTTTTAGATTTTTCAGCTCTGAAGGTAGGACCAAAGCAATAGACTTTTCCTAAAGCCATTGCTGTGGCTTCAGAATAAAGTTGCCCTGATTGAGATAAGAAAACTTTTTCATCAAAGTAATTTGTTTCAAATAAAGTCGATGTTCCTTCGCAGGCGTTAGGTGTAAAAATCGGAGCATCCGCCAAAGTAAATCCACGATCATCAAAAAAACTTCTAACAGCACTTATAATTTCAGATCTGATTCTAAGAATCGCGACTTGTCTTCTGGATCTGAGCCACAAGTGACGGTTGTTCATTAAGAAATCAGTTCCATGCTCTTTAGGCGTGATGGGAAAATCCACAGATGGAGATAAAATTTTATAGTAATCAGCCGCTAATTCAAAACCACCAGGACTTCGCGGTTCAACTTTTACAACACCAGTGACTTCAACAGCACATTCTTGAGATAAATTTTTAAAATTTTCAAAGCCTTCGTTTTCACATTCGTCTTTCACAAAGATACACTGACACAGTCCAGTGCCATCTCTTAAAACAAGAAATTTAACTTTCCCAGATGGGCGAGTGCGAGTGACCCAGCCCTTTAAAGTGACTTTTTCACCAACATAATTCTTAAGATTTTCTATATATAAAAAACTTTTCATTTTTGTCCTTTGATCAATCTAAAATTTATACAACACAATCCTGACTTTCGCCTGATTTATTGAATGAAAATGACAGAAAAGGTCATAAAGGTAAACTTAAGATAATATTGGTTTCAAGACTTATATGCAGAGCATAAATAACGACTAGAATCCTTTTTAAATCTTACAAATGAAAGTCTAATTTGATGAATTTTAAAAGGGGAAAAAGATTAATTTTAAGCCTTCGTAACGGTGGTATAAAATTAAGCAACTAAATTTTCGTATCCAAATATCATTGAGTTTTGAACTGAAACAAATGATTAGTCGGCTGTCTTCGAATGCCATTGTGATTAAAGACTATCAAAGTTTATCGTAAAAACTGAAACTCTGAATCTAAATATTTATAGTCATAAGAATTAAGCTCAATCGTTTGAGCTTTCGGATTTGTAAGTGACTCTTTAGCTATAATTAACCCATCATTATTTTTTAGTGTATTCAGTTTAACTTGAAAAGCGTGCTGTTCGATAGCGATTTTAGGATCAATGACATTCCAACCTAGTTTTTTATAAGCAGAAATCATATCATCAAGGAATAAAGCCGTAAGATCATTTTCATGAATTAAAAGAGTATGTTTAATGGGTGTTTTGTAAATTAAAAGACTTTTTTCCTGAAAAATTTTGGAGCAATCCAAAATATATTTAACATAGGATTCTTTTAATTTTTTGTAATCAATTTTCTTGTTATCGCTCAACGCCGTTTGATATAAACTGTTTATGTACCAATCGAACGTGTCTATTGTTACATAGCCAATTTTATAATTATTAATCTCAAGCCAATTAAATATTTGATCTCTAGTGTTATGATCCTTTCCTTCGTCTAAGAACGGAAATCGAAACCATTTTTCATAAGTCTTTAGAAAGCTAAGCTTTCCTTCAGCTTCTTGGATGTCTTGAATATATTTATCCGCACCAAGTTGACTGGCGTGATTATGTGAATGGGTGTGATTGGCAATATAATGTCCGGCAATTGAATATTTAATTAGTCTTTGTCTTTGTTCATCTTCAACAAATTTACCTGAATTAGAAAAAAATACTGATTTAATTTTATGTTTTTTCAGCGCACTAATTATTTTATTTGCCCTTTGAGGACCATTAAATTTTAGACTTGAAGCCATAGGGGAATCATCAATTGTGATAGCAACATCTTGTGAATAGGAATAATTTGTCGCTATCATAAAAATTATTAACGTTAATGTTTTCATAGAAAAAGGTTATGTTCAGATTTATTTTAACTCAAGTTTAATATTAATGTCCGGATTTTAATCAGCTAATAAATTAGTTTTATTTTAACTTATGTGACTTAACTTAAAATTTTTTTTAAGTTAATATATTAAAATTTAATTTGTTCGGAGAGCAAGTGTGGCACTAGCAAAAGATAAAAAACTAAAGATTAAAGATATTCTTAAAAAAGTTTTTTCAAAACAAGATAATGCTGTTTTTCATCTTATTAAATCAAGCAAAAAAGAATTCACTCACCAATATCAAATTCTTATTAAAACAAGGAAAACTATTTCACCTGAAAAAATTAAAGTCGCACAAAATTTAATAAGAAGTGAATTTGTTGGTGAAAGCTGGGATCTGAGACGATGGAGTGACATTATTGGAAAAATAATTCCTAAATCTAAGGTTTATAAAATCCCATTTTTTGATTCGAGAAATATTGAAGAGATAAGTCCATGGCGTTTGTGTCCGATTGGGGAGCATTGGGTTGTAAGACATACTAAGGATCTTAAATCTGGCAAAGTTACTGATCATGATGGACACTGCAGACTAAACCCTAAGGGCAAAGATCTATTAAAGACGGAAGAGATGAGGCGAATTTCAGAACTTGAAATATTTAAAAAAGTTAAAATTAAAGCATCTGAAAATGATCTTGGGTTTGATAACGATAATAAATATAACGAGCTTATTAATGGGTGGTGTGAGTATTGGAATCAGACCCTTAAACCACCCATACCTTTACATCCGAATTATGTAAAAGCACTTATCGCAACTGAAAGTGGATTTAATGAAAGTCCTCCCGTTTATTCTAAAAATCATAAGGCCAGTGGACTTATGCAGATAATGCCAAAGACTGTGGGATATTTAAACATGACTTCAAAAGATATCAAAGATCATTATATTGATATGACATTGGAAGATGCCAAAGATCCAAATATAGCAATTGCTGCAGCAATAAGATGGCTTTTTAGAAAACACAGACTGGTGAGTGGAAAAAGGAAAAATTCTACTTGGATGGACTCTTTAGAGGAATATAAAGGGATTATAAATCAAAAAGGAAAAGTTCCTAAAGATATTAGATTTAAATTTAATAAATACTTTAATATTTTAGAAGATAAAAAAAAATGAAAGAATTTATATTTTTTTTCGTAGTTTTTTTTCAACCTATTTTTAAATTAAATATTAACTTCAAAGACAAGTATCCTTTTGGTCTTTTAACGCAAGATTATGGAATTCTCGACGAAGAAGATTTATTAATTGATTCTAGGTCTGCTAAACCAACTACTTATGATATTGAAGAATTTCAACCAGCTTATAGACGATGGCAATGTTTTCCGACCAAAGACGTTTCATTTAATTTTGAAACTTGGAGGGATAATGATCCAATGGGTGCTGCAGTTGATATAATAGACCTTTGTGCTTTTTCATTTGAAGTCAAAAATGTGAAACCCATCCATACTTATGGTGGACGACGCGCTTACAAACTTGGTTACTGCGAAGAATTGAAAAATAATTGGAATAGTTTAACAAAAGACGAAGCTTATGTTTGTTTGAATGGACATCCAGAAATCTATGAAAATAATGAAAAGCATTGGACTTGGGAACAGTTTAAAACCCGTAAAGGATGCAAATCCTATTTTGGTCCCAGATGCAAAGACTAATCGGAAGTCTAATTTTAAGATAATTAATTAGTTTTCAATGTCCTTAATAAAATTTGTTAAGAAACTCGCAAATTGCTTTTCCACTTTACCAGCCACGTCTTGGACTTCTTTATGATTTAATTTTTCACCCGTGATTCCAGCAGCTAAGTTGGTGATGCAACTGATACCCGCCACTTTTAAACCAAAGTGATTAGCAGCAATACATTCTGGGACTGTGGACATTCCAACCGCTGATCCGCCAATGATTTTTAAATATTTAATCTCAGCTGGAGTTTCATAAGTTGGTCCTGTGACTCCACAGTAGACCCCTTCGTGAAATCTAATATTTAAAGTTTCAAATTGGGCACGCATTTTATCTACTAATTTTGGATCATAGGCATAAGTCATATCTGGAAATCGTGGACCAAACTTTTCAATATTAGGGCCCTTAAGTGGATGATCTCCAAAAAGATTAATATGGTCTGTGATAATCATAAAATCCCCAGGACGCATTTCGTTTTGTATTCCGCCAGCTGAATTCGTTAAAATTAATGTTTGAATACCTAGCATGGCAAGCACTCGCGTCGGGAAGACGACCTCATCCATTTTGTAACCTTCATAATAATGAATTCGTCCTTGAAGGGCCGCAACAGGTACACCACCCACAGTTCCTAAAACTAATTTGCCTGAATGTCCTTCGACCGTAGTTTGTGGAAAGCCGGGGATTTCAGAAAACGGAATAGCCGCATCAACGTCAATAGTTTTAGCCATTGAATTCAAACCTGACCCTAGAGTTAAACCAATTCGTGGTTTTAATTTTGATTTTGTTCGAATAAAATCAGTGGCAATGGACAATTTATTAATCATATTTTTTAGACCTCGAAAAACTTAGTTTTTAAGTGAATGTTATTATATTCTTTGCCATCAAACGAAATAATTTCTTGAATCAAATAAGAATTTGCGACAGTTAAATTTAAATCAGTTGGTTTTGTTAAGAGCACAGATTTTAAATTTGAAGTTTTATTGTTTGTAATATTAGAGTCAATTTTAAAGGACTGATTCAGTATGACCAAAGCCTCACTTAATTTGTTTTCATTATTATAATACACATCAAATACGCCTTCGTACTTTTTAACCGCATCACCTTGTTTTTTATAGCAGTAAAATCCAACTTCAAAATCAATTTGATCATTTTTAGTTAATCGACCAGCACCTAATGCTACAGCAGCAAAGCCCAAGACTTTAACATCCAAATAATTCATAACGCCATCTGAATCAGCAGTCAGTGTGATTTTTTGTGCTTTCATTTTGTAATCAATAATATAATTTTTAGGATTTAAATTTTTGACTGGATTTTTATTTGAATTTAAATCTTCAGAAATAAAATCATGTAAATCCCCATTCTGGGCCGAAACCATTTCTACAAATTTTTCAAATACCTTTCCGCTCATCAGCTGATCAAAAACAGTCTTGAAGCTTTTTTCTAATGTAGATTTTAATTTATGATCTGGATTTTTATTTTCAGCCACCGCTTCGATCATTAATGCCGACAAAAGTAAGCTTAAGACAATAGTGTCTTCATATTTTTCAAATACATCTTTAGGGTTTTTCATAATTTCAACACATTCTAAAATTTCAAGTTTATTACCGATGTATCTACCCAAAGGCTGATTCATAGAACTTAAAACTCCAAACGTTTTAATATTATTATTTTCTCCTATAGCTATTAACTTTTGAGCTAAAGATTTTGCATCCTGAAACTGATTCATAAAAGCCCCAGATCCAAATTTTATATCTAAAACTAAGCCGTTTAAGCCTTCAGCAATTTTTTTACTCATGATGCTAGAACAAATTAAAGGAATATTGGCAACGGTGTGGGTGGCGTCTCGTAGAGCGTAAAGGCGTTTGTCGGCAGGACAAAAATCTTCACTTTGTCCCATGATGCAGACGCCATGCTCTTCTACTAATTTTTTAAAAGTTTTAACGTTGATGTCGGTTTGAAAATCAATGCTTTCAAGTTTATCAATGGTGCCCCCAGTGTGACCTAACCCACGTCCTGCCATCATTGGTATCTTGTACCCTAAGGACGCCATTAAAGGGGCTATGATTAAACTTGTCTTATCGCCCACACCGCCAGTGCTGTGCTTGTCTACAGTGGGCATAGACCATTTTAATCTTTCGCCGGATTCAGATAAGGCTTGTGTCAGCCAGGATGTTTCGTCTTCAGATAAATGATTTATAAAAACTGTTCCTAGCCATGTCGACATTTGATAATCAGGGATTTCGTCTTTAGTAAATTCAGCGACTAACCAAAAAATATCTTCTTTTGATAATTTTATTTTTTTTTGAGATTTATTTATGATTTCAAATATATTCATTGGACTCTTTTAAGATCGCGACACTTGCTGAACATCCGATACGGTCGGCCCCTGCATCAATGAACTGTTTTGCGGTTTGATAGTCTTTAATTCCACCACTGGATTTAATTTGCATCAACTGTCCGACTTGTTTTTTCATAAGTTGAACATCACTTAATCTTGCCCCAGTCTCATAAAAACCAGTTGAAGTTTTAACAAAATCTAATTTTGCTTTTAATGCCAGATCACAAAGTTTTTTAATTTCAGGTTCAGTTAAAGCCCCTGTTTCCAGAATAGCTTTTAAAACTATTCCATTTGATGCTTCACGCAGGGCTTTAAATTCTTCAAAAACAAAATCAAACTTATCAGATTTTACCCATGAAATATTTATCACGAAGTCAATTTCATCGACATTCAAGTCAATTAAATTTTGAACTTCATTGACCTTCGATGATGTCAGACTATAGCCCAAAGGAAATCCAATTACAGTCGCAACTAACACGTCAGAATTTTTTAAAATATGTTTACAAAATGAAACCCAAGTCGGGGGAACACAAACGGCTTTAAAATTATACTCTAAAGCTTCGCTGCATAGTTTTAAATAATCAGATTCATTGGCTGTGGGCTTAAGTAAGGTGTGATCGATGTATTGATTCAAAGTCATTTTAGCCTCTTAGATTTTGGTATTGTGTGTGCACATAAACCAACTTATAGATCTAAAAGACTAGTATGTTTTTTAAGTTTTAGGCAATAATTATCCTACTTTGGCAAATAGAATAGGTTTTTTACCAATAGAATATAAAACCTCAGAGGCTTGATCCGCAGTAATTAATTTACCATCCACAAGTTGCTTCATGTGCATTTCTAGCGGCAGCATTCCTTGTTTGATATTTGTTTGCATCACGGATGGAATTTGAAATGTCTTACCTTCACGGATTAAATTGGCCACTGCAGAGTTATTTATCAGCACTTCAATCGCGGCAACACGACCTGTTCCATCGGCTTTTTTAATAAGCATTTGGGACACAACCCCTCTTAAGCTTTCGCCTAACATCGATTGAATTTGTTTTTGCTGTCCTGCAGGAAACATATCAATTATACGATCCAAGGTTTTTGACGCTCCATTTGTGTGCATTGTTGCAAAAACAACGTGACCTGTTTCAGCCGCGCTTATAGCCAACTGAGTGGTTTCTAAATCTCGAAGCTCACCAACTAGAATTACATCTGGATCTTCTCTTAGTGCAGCCTTTAAGGCATTGGCAAAACTTTTAGTGTGAGTTGTGACTTCTCTTTGATTCACGAGGGACGCTTTGTTGGCGTGAACAAATTCTATAGGATCTTCGATCGTTAGAATATGTTTCTTTTCATGTTGATTAATATAGTTGATCAAGGCGGCAAGGGTTGTTGATTTTCCTGAACCCGTTGGACCAGTCACAAGAATTAAACCTCTTTCGCAAGAAACTAAATCATACAATGAAGGGGGAAGGTTTAAATCCTCTAAACGTAAAATTTTTGTTGGAATTTGTCTCATCACAGCACCTAAGCCATTTTTTTGCATAAATATATTGCAACGAAAACGTCCAATCCCTCTGGCTTCGTAGGCACAATCAAGCTCCCATTTTTCAACAAAGTCTTTTTTTTGTTTTTCAGATAAAATTTCAAAAAGTAAATTCTTTAAATCTTCATGTGTTAGTGGTCCACTTTGCGCTGGAAGCATATCTCCGTGCACACGAAAATAAGGAGTTGAACCCGCAGATAAATGCAAATCAGATGCTTTTTGATCCATCATTATTTTTAGTAATCCATCAATATGAGCCATGGTACGTCCTTTAGAAAATTATCGGAATTTCAGTATAAAAACTGAGGTTTAGTTTCAGATGACTAACGTCCACTAAACCAAGGTTTAGTTCCAAATTGTTTTACCGTTTAAACCAACGTCTGGCTTTTAAAAATAGGACATGTTAAAGACAAAACTATGAGTTCAAAAATTTTAATTAACATTAGACCCAATCAATCCCGAGTTGCTTATACTGAAAATGACAAATTGATCGACTTTCAAATTGAAAAAAGCGCGTCCCCAACTTTAGTGGGTTCCGTTTTTAAAGGTAAAGTCATGCGTGTTTTACCAGGCATGCAAGCCGCGTTTGTAGATATTGGCTTAGATAAATCAGCATTTTTATATGTGGGCGATATTCGTGTAGATAACCAAACTGTTAATCAATTAAATTTACAAGATGAGTTTGCCTCGACTAAAGAGCCTAAAGAATTTAATACCGAATCTGAAACGTCCTCGAACATCGGAGTTGAAGCCACTCCAGTTGAAGAAAGTAGAATTCCGATTCAAGATTTAATCCGTGAGGGCCAATTCATTCTTTGCCAAGTGGCTAAAGACCCTTTGGGCACAAAGGGTGCAAGAATTACGACTCATATTTCATTGCCTGGAAGAAATTTAGTTTATATGCCGACCGTGCCTCATTTCGGTGTATCCAAAAAAATCGAAGACGAACAAGAAAAGGCACGCTTAAGATCCATAGTTGAAAAAATAAAACCTAAGGGAGGGGTGATCATTCGTACCGCTGGTGAAGGAGCCACTTTAGACTCTTTAAGATTTGATGTGGATTATTTGACTCGGGTATGGAAAGAAGTCCAACGAAGTTATGATAAAAGAAAAAATCCAGGACACGTTCATCGTGAACCAGATATTGAGCTTCGTGCGCTAAGAGATTTTTTAAATTCAAACGTGGATGAAGTCATAGTTGATAACAGAAGGTCTTTTAGAAAGATTCAAGCTTTTTTGACTCAATTTATTCCTAAATATAAAAATAAAATTAAGTTACACAACGATCTTGTTCCTTTGTTTGACGAATATAATATAGACATCGAAATTTCCAGATCCTTAGACAGAAAAATCTGGTTAAAATCAGGTGGCTATTTAGTTTTTGACGAAGCCGAAGCCTTAACGGTTGTTGACGTAAATACTGGTAAATTTGTTGGAAAAAAAGATATTGAAGACACTATTGTTCAAACCAACCTAGAAGCTGTTAAAGAAATTGCACACCAACTTAGAATTAGAAATTGTGGCGGTATTATCATTTTAGATTTAATCGACATGACCGGTGAAATTCACCGCGATCAAGTTATGAAGTCGTTACTTGATGAATTAAAACTAGATAAAGCCAAAACCAATGTATCCCCAATTTCAGATTTGGGTTTAGTCGAAATGACTCGGAAACGAATCCGCCCAAGCTTGGTTTCACTCCTTTGTGAGCCTTGTAAATATTGTGAAGGCACGGGTTATGTTAAACGTGCTATGACCGTGTCTAATGAAATTTTTAGGTCTTTAGAGCGCCTTAAAGACTCTATGGATCAAACTAAAATGGCAGTGATTCGGTGCCATTCAGATGTTGCAGATTGGGTTTATGAAGAAGAATCAGAAAGTTTGGATTTTATTGAAACTAAGATTAATTCTTCCGTAGTTTTTAAAGTAGAGCCTAAATTTCATGTCGAAGAGTACGCTATAGATGTGGTTTCCAGAGACCCTCAAGCTTAACTTCGGCCCTCTCTTTTGGTCTGTATTTCAGTCCATGTTTTGATTCATTATTTAACTGATTATTCAATCCTTGCTTTAAAAGCGCTATAAAAGGTTTAAAAAAATTTAAAAACCTTTAAATTTTAAGACTTTAGGTCGATAAATGATATGTGAACTTGTACGTTTTGGGCCTTATAGGGCTCATTTTGATTCATTACTACCCAGCTAAGGCCTATAACTCCTTAGATCAAGGTTACGTTGATGATAACCCAAGTATTTTAAATTGCGGGGAAGCCTGTATTGGGGCGCCTGAAATTCAAACTATCATCGATACTGGTTTTGAAATTGAAAAAAGAGGCCTTTACGTCGAACAGCAAGATGCCCCTGAAGAAGTTACGGCAACTACCCCGTGGGCCCAATCCAGGACAAAATGGCTTAGAAAATTTGGTAAAAATTTGTACTACCAAAACAGAAGATACACGGCTTCTGCTTTTAGAATTGGTGTTAGTATACAAGATGAAGACCGATCTTTTCAGTCTGCATTTTGGGGAGAAATCAGAAAGCCACTGCTTTACGATTTAAGAAACAAAATCATTACTCCATTAAGACAAAGGTTCAAAGAAAAAAAACTTAGTGTTTGGGCTGTGGAACAGACTCTAGATATTGGGGCCTCAGCCATTGGGTTAGACAGCTATGGATACACCTCAGATGTCTTTGATTCAGACCAAATTATAGATCGTCGAAGTTCTGTGAATACAAAATTTAGACCTAAATTTGATCCCTATAAAGGCAGATACGGTGTGCAATTGCAGTCAAAATTTTATCAAGGATATCGTGATCCATTTTATTTTGAAGTGTCCTATTTTTATTGCAATAATAACTGGGGATTAGGCGACAGAGTTTGCTCATATCTTCATCAAGTTCAAACGGCTTATGGCTACAGATTTCGTGCAAATAAAACTGATATTTCTGTTCAGCTTTCAGTTTATTGGGAAGTCAAAAGCTTAGACCCTGAAGCCTATTTTGTGAATGAAGAGCCTTATGATTTTAGGCCCTGGGGTTTTCAATCCCGAATTTCAATTGCAATTTAAGCTCAGTCCGAAAATTCTAGCTCTTTTTGTAAATTTAAATATATGTCAATTTGAGCAAATACTTTTTGGATAATTCATTGACAACGAAGTCTCGGGCATGGCACTTCTACAACTTTATTGGAGGATATTTTATGTACGCTATCGTGCGCACCGGTGGTAAGCAATACAAAGTAGAAGCAGGTCGATCTTTTAAAGTTGAAAAGATTGAACAACCTGTTGGTACTGAAATTGAACTTACTGACGTTTTATTTATTGGTGGTGACAAAGTTTTAGTTGGTGTTCCAAGCGTTGCTAACGCAGCTGTTACAGTTGTAGTTTCTAAGCAAGCAAAAGCTCCAAAAATTATCGTTTTAAAGAAAAAACGTCGCCAAGGTTACAGAAAACTACAAGGTCACAGACAGTCATTTACAGAACTTTTTGTAATGTCTATCGAAGCCCCAGGTGTTTCAGCAAAAGCGGACAAAGAGCCAAAACTTTATACTGAAGAGTTTAAAGCTCAAGTTAAAGAAGCAAAAAATGCAGCTTTAGAAGCGGCAGTTGAAACTTCTGGATCTATATCAGGTAAAAAATCGGCCTCAAATAAACCAGCTAAAAAAGTTGCGAAAAAAGCGACTAAAAAAGAAGCTGCCAAAAAGCCAGTTAAAAAAGCCGCTGCAAAGAAAAAAGCCACTAAAAAGAAAGTGACTAAAGCGACAACTAAAAAGAAAGCGACGAAAAAAAAGTAGTATTGAAATAATTAATTTATAAATTAGATTTTTTTACAGAGGTATAAGTCATGGCATCGAAGAAAGCAGCCGGTAGTTCGAAAAATGGAAGAGACTCACAAAGTAAACGCTTAGGTGTTAAACGCTTTGGTGGGGAAACAGTTAAACCTGGTATGATCCTTGTTCGCCAACGTGGAACAGAATTTCATGTGGGCAGAAATGTTAAGATGGGCAGAGATCATACGATTTTTTCTTTGATTGATGGCCAAGTTAAATTTGAAAGAGTGAATAAGAAAAAGTTAAAGATAAGCGTATATCCTTCAACGGCCGCTTAAACTTTAACAACAACTCAAAAAATTAAACCAAAAAGCTCTCAATGACCTTGAGAGTTTTTTTTTGTGAAAAAAAAATATGTCAAAAATTAAATTCATAGATCGTGTTAAACTTGAACTTCATTCTGGTTCTGGTGGACCAGGTTGTATCGCATTTAGAAAAGAATCTAAGGTGCCGCGCGGTGGCCCTAATGGCGGCGATGGGGGACGTGGTGGACACGTTGTGTTCAAAGTTAATGAACAAAAAAAATCCTTATTAGATTTAAAATTTAGTAAAAAATTACGTGCTCAGAATGGAAATCCAGGAGAAGGCAATAATTGCTCTGGAAAGAACGGTGAAGATTTAATTATTGAAGTGCCACCTGGAACCTTAGTGATTGATGAAAACACCGATGACGTGATTTTAGATTGTGCCCTTGGGGAAGATTATCAGATCTTAACTGGTGGTATGGGCGGAAAGGGAAATACATTTTATAAATCAAGTGTTCATCAAGCCCCTGAAATTGCGCAAAAAGGGATGCCTGGTGAAAGCATTGATATTCGATTGGAACTTAAGCTTATCGCAGATGTAGGTTTAGTTGGATTTCCGAATGCAGGTAAGTCCACTTTAATTTCTGTGCTGTCATCTGCAAAACCAGAAATAGCAAATTACCCATTCACAACTTTAAATCCTCATTTAGGCGTCGTCAGAGCCGGTGAGACAGATACATACGTTGTAGCTGATATTCCAGGTTTGATTCCTGGTGCACACACTGGCGCAGGCTTAGGGTTGGAATTTTTAAGACACATTGAACGCACAAGTTTTTTTGTTCACTTGTTAGATGGTGATCCAGAAAATGGAAGAGATATTATTAAAGACTATCATCAAATCAATGAAGAGCTAGAAAAGTATGATGATCTGTACGGTGGTAAATATGGACTTCAAACTTTGTCTTCCAAGCCCCAAATTATTGTTATTAATAAGTGGGATTTAATTCCTGAAAATGAACGTGAATTTTTTCTAGAAAAAATTCAAAATGAACTCAAACAAGAAATCATTCCCATATCTGGTTATACGGGTTACGGTTTAAAAGAACTTAAAAATTTAATGGCAAAAATTGTGTTTAAAAAAGGAGAAGAATAAGTGCTGAGCGTTGGTATTTTTGGCGGTGCATTTAATCCGATTCACATGGGCCATGTGAATAGTCTAATTCAGGTTCAGAAGAAATTTAATCTTGATGAAATAAAAGTGATCCCCGCCTATCAAAGTCCTGGAAAAGATTTAATTACAAATCCAGAAGCATCTCAAAGATATGAAATGGCAGAAATTTGTTTGAATGATTTAGGCCATGGTTTCACGATCGACCCCAGAGAAATTAACCGAAAGGGCACAAGCTACACCATTGATACCTTAAGAAGCCTCAAAGAAGAAAATAAGGATTTAGATCTTTATTTGATTATTGGTTTAGATCAGTTCAATAGCTTTGATCATTGGAAAGAGTACCAAGAGATTTTGAATCTAGCTCATTTGATTGTAATTTCTCGTCCTGGGTTTTCATTTCCATTAAATAAATCTTCATTTCCCGCTGGGCTTCAAACTTTGATTGAAGATTTTGATGGGTACCAAAGCTTAGCTAAATCAGGAAAATTAATTCACTTTGTCAGACTTAATGACACAGATATTTCTTCATCTGAAGTTAGAAAAAAGTTTAAAATTGGTCAAGCTGTTGATAAATTTATAAGTCTTCAAGTTGAAAAATATATTAAAGAACAAAAGCTTTATGAATCAGATGGTCCAAAAGTTGACGACTATCTTGAATTTACGTTATTGGCGACAGATTTTTTAAATTCTAAAAAAGCTATTAACACACTAGCATTTGATTTTGAAAACGTGAAAGACTCTATTGTGGATTACTCGATTGTTTGTTCTGCTACAAACAAAAAACAGACCGTGTCTATGGCTGAATCCTTAATTGAAAAATTAAAAATGACATACTCAGTTCGACCTATCGCGATTGATGGAATTGAAGATGGAAGATGGGTTGTTTTAGATTACGGAAATTTAATCATCCATATATTTTATGACTTTGTTAGAAAAGAATATCACCTAGAGCAGCTTTGGAGCAAAGCCAACAAGATTGAAATTAAAAAATCTGAATTATAGTATTCTAATTTAATTCTTAAAAATTAGAATATTCTATTATCTATAAGAGCAAAATTTGAAACCACTTATAAAAATTTTATCTATTAAGTCAAAAACTCAATATGAGTTTGAAAAGCTATTTGATCTGTATGAATCCAAAATATCTAAATTTTGTAATATTGAATTGATTGATATTAAATCTTTTGAGGTTGAAAGAAATCAAAGCCAAATTAAAATAGATAAAGAATCCAACTCCATCTTAGAAAAAATTGATAGCTCATCTTTTATAATTTTGTGTGATGAAACGGGTAAAAATATGAACAGCTTGGGTTTTTCTGAAGAGATATCTGAAGCTTTAGATATTCGGAAGAAAGTCACATTTATTATTGGTGGGGCTTTTGGAGTTAGTGAAGAACTTAAACAAAAAGCCGACTTAAAGATATGCTTAAGTCCTTTTGTATTGAATCACTTAATGGCTAAAGCCGTCCTTTTAGAGCAGGTCTTTCGGACGTTCACGATCATTAATAAAATCCCTTACCATAATGAATAGGCTTCATTTTTGAAGTCTATTGTCCATGAGACTAAAAAATATACTGGGTTATAGAATTCCAAAAAATTGTATTTTGTGTGAACAATGGGTGTTTTTTAAAATTCCACTTTGTAAATCCTGTCGAAAATTCATGTATTTCGAATATAAAAAATGTCTTTATGACAGTCTTAATATCTTTGACCACAAATGTATTTATCTTTGGAAGTGGGATAAGACCACTGACTTTTGGGTGCAAAAAATAATTGTAGCCCTGAAAAATGGACATAACTATGAGGTCTATAAGTTGCTGATGTCCTGGCTAACTAAAAAAATTAATTTAGATCAGGATTTAAATTCAAATAAAATTTTAGTTACGGCAATTCCAAGTCAAGATCGGGACCATCCAGAATATTTGGTGAAAGCTCTAAATCATTTTTATCCTGGAATTAAATCTATAGAATTAAAAAAACATAAAGCTGAAACTCAAAAGAATAAGACCCGGTTTGAAAGACTAAATACTGAGTTTTCAATTTCCAAGGCCCCACTGGATTTTAAACTTAAAGGAAAGAAAGTTATTGTCTTGGATGATGTACTTTCAACAGGCGGATCATTTAAGGGAATGATCAGGGCATTAAAAGGGGCTCAAGTTCAATTTATTTCAGTTTGGGCCTTCAAGGCCCCAATAAAATCACTAAATACAGCAACAAAAGCAAATTTAGATTGTTATATTGATGAGGATTTAAATTTTGATTTTTAGTGTTAGTATTGCTTAAAGGAATTAACACACTTCAAGCCCGTATTAGTTTTTTAGTAGTAGTAAACAGATGTTTATTTAAGCCTATGTTTTTAAGGAATTCATAATATGAAAATAATTTTGTTCTTAAATTTAATCATTAATTGTTCTTTAGCCTTATCTGCAGATAGTTCGGTCATTAAAGACCTAAAAGAGATGACAAAATCCTATTCAACAACACCTTATACACATATAAAATTTAGACAAAAACAAATCATGGAACTTTTGGGTGATTCAAAATCAGCTAAGGGTGAGCTTTATTTTTCAAGCCAAAAATTAAGGGTCGAACTTAAAGGGGAACAAAATTCAGTGACCCTTTTTACCCCAGGTGTAATCACCAGTGTCAGTTATGATGAAAATGGTAAACCCACGCAAGTCTTAAAATCAAAGCCATATCCTCATCCACTTTTAAATTTAATGTTTGGAAACGAAAAAACCTGGGATGACTTTGAAGTCACAGATTTAAAAAGAAATTCAAAAACAGTGCTAGAAGTTCAATTAAGTCCTAAGGATCCAAAAAAATTACCAGGAATAGACCGTATTGAAATCACTTTAAATAAAAAGAAACACGAAATTCAAAAAATTATCTATTGGGATGAAATCGGCAATCAAACAACAAATGAATTCACCCGCCACATGAAAAGCGAAAAAGTGGATGGAACCAAATTTATTTTAGTTCCACCGACTGGGGTTGAAGTCCAAAATTTGTAAGTGCCTAGCTGAATTCAAATTGCCAGCGCAACTTTAGTTTTAAATAAAACCTCGAATGGTGTTTTGTAGTCAAGGCACTTTCTGGGTCTAAAGTTT
>JAYUKW010000011.1:0-15924 GCA_043764155.1 Bdellovibrionales bacterium | reverse complement strand
GCAACTCCTTTGTTTTTTTGCGAATCTTAGGTAGCCGTAGATTGGCTATTTTTTCAATTCGCGGAGTTGCGCTGGCAATTTGAATTCAGCTAGGCACTTAAGGCGTTACGAATAACTTTGTCCAAAGCCATCGGTTCTTTTAAGATCAATGATGCCTAATTGAATTGGACGAAGTTGTCTGAATTTAAAATTACTTAGTAAATAGAGAGCTTAGTTTAGGACTTACAATTTTCTTCTTGTTTCAAATTCAAGACCAATAAATCCACTTTGTGTAGTGCGCTTCACTTCACCTTTAAATCTTTGTCTTTTTTGTTTAGGAAGTAAAAAATTTAAAATAACCAAAGTCGCTTTTTCAATTTTAATATTAGGATCAAAATCTTTTATTTGTATTCCAGCACCAGCTAAAGACAGATCCATAACATGGACAGGAAAAATAAATCCACTGGATGTTATCAAATGCCCTTTAAAATCTACTTTTTTACGATCATACTTTCTTTTACTTTCGTTTCTAAATTGGAATCGATAATAAACAATAAAACCAATTGGAAGTAATAAAAATATAAATCCAAAGTTTGAATTTGTCGGCGGAGCTGAAGATCGATCTAGGTCATAAAAGTTTTTATTGGTCTGATCATAAAACTCTGACACTCGCGCACAACCTAGCGCGCCCAAATTATCAGTTGAAGCTAAGCTTCGACTTCCTTGGGAATAGACGGGGTTATAATCTGGTTGATAGTTAGCTGTAGAGGATTGGCTTTTAGCTTGAATAATTGCATTTTCAAAATTAACTCTTCGTCCTGATTCAACATAAGTTGAGAACCATGAACGTAGGTCTCCAGTGTTTAAAATGATCTCTTTGACTTGAAACCCTGATAAGGACGGCGCTTCTGAAACGACTAAAGCGGCAAGCCCTGAAACGAAGGGGGCAGACATACTAGTTCCTGTCGACAATCCGTAACCATTTGAAGGAATTGTGCTATAAATCCCAACCCCAGGAGCAAATACATTCACTGTATTTAATCCGTAATTTGAAAAAGAGGCGTAATTATCTTGTTCTGTGGAGGCCGCGACACTGATCATGCTTGGGATATCTAGGGATGATGGGTAAACAGGTTTTACATCATTGTTTGAAGCTTCGTTACCCGCAGCCGAAATAATAGTGATACCGTTTAAATACGCCTGACTAAAGACAGAATGGAGTGTCGAGCTGTAGCTTGGTCCACCCCAAGAATTATTTATAACCTTGGCGCCAGCTTGAATGGCATAAGCTATGGCTTCGATCGCATCAGTTGTTTTTCCTACACCTTCAGAATTTAAAAATTTTAGCGGTAAAATTTGTATTCTAGGACTTCTTTGAGAATCAAATCGAACAACATCTTCAGTCACACCTAAAACTATTCCAGACACATGTGTTCCGTGACCTGTGGAATCTGTCACACTCGCGGTGTCGTTTATAAAATTCCAACCTGAAACGTCATCAATGAATCCATTCCCGTCATCATCAATTCTATTAGCTGGAATTTCACCAGAATTTATATAAACACGATCTGTATCTTTAAAAACGGAATGAGTTAAATCTAAACCAGAATCAATAACGGCCACTATCGGAAGTTGATCGATTGATTTGGCAGCAGAAAGTCTAGACCAAGCCTGAGTGACACGAATATTGGCGGAGGACTGAGTGAAACTAGGATTAGAACTAGAAGTTGAATTTATGCTGGCATATAAATAATAATTGGGTTCTGCAAATTCAACGCTAGGGTCAGCCTGAAGCCGGCCAATGACATCACTCACACTATCCCCAGGTTTAGTTGAAAAATGATGTAGATTTAAACTGGGCCAAGATTTTCGATTTATAATTTGGGCCGATGAAGCCACTTTACCTAAAGTAGTAAATTGATTGTGACTGGCTTTAAATTTAACAATCACTTCGCCTGGAACTGCATTAACAATTTCCTGAGCATTAGAATGAAAACAAAACAAAAGGAGCAGCACGAGATACAGGATTCTAGCCATAGAAACTTTTCGGCAGGCCTTTGATCTTAGGTGAGCAAAAATTAGAATCTTCTGGAATAATTTGTTTTGTTTTGAGACACTTTGTTAAAGTTTTTGAAGTTTAAAATAAATTAAACTTCAAAAATATCACAATCAATTTGGCCATCATTGATAATGACTCTTTATGGTTTTTAAACAACAAACCTAAAACAAATTTGTGTTCGTCTCAACTAAAGGGTTGACCTTAATACGCACTGTTTCTTTCTGGGCAGAAAACCAATTTCCCAATGCATAATTTTGTCTTTGGCCAGTCATATTTTGATAATCAGCTGGGTTGGCTTTAGCTGTATTAAAGGATTTTCTTTTAATTATATAGCTTTTGCCACTGTCAGATAAAATATCAGAATAAACAGCACCGTCCGATTTTAAACTTAAAAGCTTTTCAAATAAATCATCATTCTTACTAAACCCTGGAATTTGATCTGCGCTCATTTTAAAATCTGTGGCCGATTTCCATGATAATCCATAGTCTTTTAAAACTTTGTTTAAACTATCAGGTCCTTGACCCAATGCCATCTTAATTTCACTTAAAACAGCTTTGGTTTTATCTTGGGACAGAACATCTTTGGCCACCATAAATTTAACATCTTCGAACGCACTTTGAGAGGCTGGCTTTTTTTCTTCCACCAAAACTTTAGCCCACCCTTGTGGTGTTTTAAAAAGTTCAGAGATTTGACCAGCAGATGTTGAAAATGCGGCTTTGTCCCAAGCTTCGTCAAAAGTTCCTTTTTCAACGTATCCTAAATCCCCGCCTTGCTCTGCTGTTGGATCTTCAGAGTGAAGCTTTGCCATTTCAGCAAAATTTTTATTATTTAAATCTAAAGCCTTCACTTTCTCTTTAGCTTTATCAAACGCAGCTTCTGACAAATCCGGGGCCAAAGCTAAAATCCATTTGGCTTTAACTTTTTCTTTAGATAAATATTTAAATGACGTTCTATCGAATTCAGCTTTAGCTTTTTTTAGAAACTCTGGATTTTCTAAATTAGTTTTGATTTCATCATCAGTGACTTTAACTTGTGACGACTTTAATGCTAATTCGACTTCAGACACGTCGACAAATTCCATTTTTATGTCAAAGTCAGTGATTTTTTCGTAAACTGATTTTTCTATTTTAGTAGTTAAAAAAGCATCGTTAAAAAGTTCGCGGACTAAACCAATTCGTAAGTCCTTTTTGATTTTATCTTCTAAGGAATTCGCACTTGAACCCGAATTTAAAAGATATGTTTCATATAAATCTCTTTTAAACTGACCTTTTTCTTGAAACGCAGGAATTTCCATAATGGTCTGAGCTAAAAGGGAATCAGAAACATAAAGTTCTTCTTGAGGTTCAACTTCTGTTAAAAGTTCGGCATTAATAAGATCATTTAAGGCCTGAGCTTGAAAAAACTTTTGAAACTGGTCACCCGCGTTAGGAAGAAACATTTTATTTTGCTCTTCAATTTGCTGCGTTCTTTGTTGTAATTGAAGTATTGGAATCACTCGTCCACCAACCGTCGCCGCTGTTGCGCTTCCTGATAAATTTCCGCTCCCATTGGGCGACATAAAGACAAATGTGACAATGATCATTCCAAAAATAATAGCCGAAAAAATATAGAATAATGGGCTACGATTTGAGTCAGGTTTTCTAAGTTTTTGAAATAAGCTTTTTTTCATTTTTGATTCCCTTTTTTTAATTTTCTTAAATCATGCCTTATTTTTTGATTTTAATAAATATTTCGCACTATAATAATATGAATCATGGGGCTCTGCGGGGAAAACATAAAAAGTGTACACTAATTTTGACATTAAAAGATTTTTTGGCTTTTTGTTAATCGTGGTTATTCCATTGATGACCTACAACCTAGAAGAGAGCCGCTGGCGAGTGGCTCATAGACCCTTTACCGCGTCTGCTCACTTTCTTGTCAGAGTTTTTTATGGCTTCACACAAAGCACAGTGGGAACAGTCGAAGAGTACACAGACTTGTTAAGCCTTAAAAAACAACACAATGAATTCAGAAAGCAACTTGCTCTTCAAAAAGCCAGAATTGCCACTTTTGAATCACTACGACTAGAAAATCAAAAATTAAGAAATGCCCTCACACTTATTCAAGATAGTCCTTACAAGTTAGAATTAGCCGAAGTGCTAAGTTTTGATGCGCTTCCGGATATGCGTTCAGTCATTATCAATAAGGGCTCCAATCATGGAATTGAAAAAGAGATGGGACTTTTAAGTGAATCAGGCCATGTGGTCGGTTATATTATACAAACCTTAAGTAAAACCAGCACTGCACTTTTGATCACCGACAGATATGCTGTAGTTGACGCGATGACGCAAAGATCTAGATTTAGGGGTTTATTAGAAGGTCGTACAAGTTACAGCTTACGACTAAAAAACTTTAGACGTTCTGATGATGTTTTAAAAGGCGACTTGATTGTGACCAGCCCCTTTGGTCGTATGTTTCCCAAGGGACTACCTATTGGAATTGTTGAGAGTGCTAAAAATGACGCTTTTAATATTAGTAAAAAAATTGTTGTTAAACCACTTCAAAGTTTAAATAAACTTGAACGTGTACTTGTGATTAAAAACTTCAACAAAGAAACTTAATAGGAACTCTATGCAATCCCAGCCTTTTCTTTTTTTAGTTTACTTTTTTATTTACGGACTGGTCGTGTCCGTATGTATCGCTATACAGGGCGTTGTTTGGCCGGCGTTTAATTTGCCTGAACCCCAACTTTGGTTGTTGCCATTTGCTTTTGTTATTTTGTATCAAAGTTTTTGGTTTGGGCTTTTTTTCGTTTATTTAACTTCAATTGTGATTATGGGTTTTACAGTTATGCCTTTTGGGCTTTGCCTAGCTATTCTGATGATTCTTTTTATAATCATTCAGTTTTTTAAACAGCGATTTTTTTGGCCCGAGTTTTCTTTTTATTTTTTGGTGTCTTTAAGTATTGGCTTTTTATTTCCATTCTTGCATTTTATTTTATCAATCACTTCAAAAAACGGTCCTACAATCGTTCGGCCAGAATTTTTTGAGTGGTTTTATCAGCCTTTAATGATTAGCTCGATGTCTATTGTTTTATTTTACTTATGCAGACGTCTTGATAAGGCATTAAGAATTAATGAACTGAACTTGAATAGGTAAGCTAAATAAATGCTAAGAAATGAAAATTTAATTTACGATTCAGAAACACAGATTTTCAATCTGTCTTCTAGATTTTTAGTTCTCTACGTTTTTTTGGGTGTGTTCTTCTTTCTTTTGGTTTTTAGGCTTTGGCATTTGCAGATCATCCAAGGGGACGTTCTTAAAGTCATTTCTGTTAAAAATCGAGTGAAACAAAAAAAAATTATCTCGCCCCGTGGATATATTTTGGATCGTGAGGGACGTGTCCTGGTGGATAACAATCTTGTGTCTCAGCTGACCATCAACCTTCAAGGTTTAGATAAACAAGAAAAAGAAATGATAAGCCAAAAAGTGGGATCGATTTTAAATCTGACAGACGTTCAAATTAATGAACGTATTAACAAAAGTATCACACAAAATGGAAGATATTTTCCAGCTGTGATTGCTGATAACTTAACAATTGATCAAGCCTATTCCTTAAAACTGCTTCGTATCGAACATCCTTTAATTAACATCGAAGAGTTTATTTTTAGGTCTTATCCTTTTGGCGCCAGCGGGTCTCAAATTTTCGGTTATGTTTCGCAAGTGTCTAAAAATCAGTTGGGCAATCAAGAAGTGATTGAAAAGCAACTTCAACCTGGGGACATGATTGGTAAAAAAGGAATTGAAAAAAAATGGGACAATCAAATCCGCGGTAAAGATGGACTGACTTATGTTCAAGTGGATGCCCATGGTCGTGTGACAGACATCGAAGATAACATTCTTGAAAGCTCAAACTTAGATCCTATTCCCCCGCAGTCAGGCGACCACTTTATGTTGACCATTGATTTAGACATTCAAGAGGCCGCGACAAAAGCCTTTCAACGAACGGACGCTGTTGGAAATCGTATAGGTGCGCTTGTCGCCTTAAATAATAAAGGCGAGATTTTAGCTTGGGTTAGTGAGCCTTCCTTTGATTCAAATCAATTTTTGTATGGAATCTCTAATGAAAATTGGAGAACTTTAATTCTTGATCCCTTTAAGCCTTTAAGAAATAAAGTGATTCAAGATAACTTTTCCCCAGGCTCTACGTTTAAACCCTTTGTTGGATTTGCCGCCCTTGAAAATAAAGTGATCACCCCTACAACTTTGCTTGATTCACCTGGGTATTATGTTTTAGGTCGAAAAAAATATCACAATCACACTAAAGATGGCCACGGGTTGGTGAATATCTCTACGGCTCTTGAAACTTCAAGTAATGTCTTTTTTTATAAATTAGCCATGGAGCTTGGAATTGAAAAAATGGCAAAATATGCCAGAGCTTTTGGGCTTGGGACTTCGACAAATGTTGGAATTGATGATGAGATTTCGGGTTTAATTCCAGATGAAGCTTGGAAATTAAAATACAGAAAAGAAGTCTGGCAAAAAGGCGAAGATTTAAGTCAATCTGTCGGACAAGGCTTTATCAATGTGACTCCACTACAAATGGCTATGGCTTACATGGCGATTGGCAATGGAGGGGAACTTTATCAACCTTTAATAGTTAAAAAAATTCTTAAAGGTAGCAATCAAAATGAAGTTTTAAAAGAATTTAAACCCCAATTAGTTAGGGATCTTTCAAAAGAAAATTCAGAAGGTTTTAAAATTTCAGCGGAGTCCTTCCAAGCCATTCAAAAAGGTTTATTTCTAGTCTCTAATGGACCACGTGGAACTGGCAGACGCTGGACAGTTCCGAATGTACAGATTGCTGGTAAAACTGGAACGGCACAAGTCAGAGCTTTTAATGAAGCTGAGATTTATAAATCGTGTTTAAATCGTCCAATTCAAGATCGACATCATGGCTGGTTTGTGGGTTATGCTCCGGCAGATAAACCTGAAATCACAATTGCCGTTTTAGCCATGCACTCTTGTTCAGGAAGTGGTGGGGCGGCACCTTTAGCTCGAGATGTGATTGAAGCCTATATGAAAAAGTATCATCCCGAAAAATTTAAAAACACCGAAGACAAAGTTGTAGGTTTATAAAATATGGACATATCTGGTAGCTCCGAAAATAAAAAATTTGATTTTAATTTTGCATTAATTATTTTGTCTTTAAATCTAGTTGGTTTATTAAATCTTTACAGCGCGTCCCACGGTGCAAACACAGTGGGCTTGAGTAGACTTTTTTTTCAACAGATAATTTGGCTAACTATGGGTTGGTCTGTGTTTTTAGTTTTAACTTTTGTGAATTATAATATCGTTAAAAGTTGGGCGACTTATATTTACTTTGGAAATCTTGGATTTTTAGCCGCTGTGTTGGTTGTTGGAAGAACATCTTTAGGGGCCCAAAGATGGATTGATCTTGGATTTTTTAGATTTCAGCCTTCGGAGACCATGAAGGTGGCTTTGGTTTTATTAATTGCAAAAATTTTAACAGAACGTATTCGCCCCGAAGGGATGGGACTTAAAGATTTATTTTATCCCTTGATCATAACTTTAGTTCCCTTTGCTATCACTGTGGTGCAGCCAGATCTTGGGACGTCGTTACTTTATATTGCCATTGTCGGAACAATTATTTTTTTCGTTAAAATAAAAAAAAGTGTTTTAGTGACGGCCTTTGTAGCCGTATCCATAGCCTTACCCATTGTTTGGCAATTTGGATTAAAACAGTATCAGCGTAGTCGTGTCTTAACTTTTATTTCGCCTGGTCGAGACCCTAGAGGAGCTGGATACAATTCCATTCAATCGAAAATTGCAGTGGGCAGTGGGCAGATCTTTGGTAAGGGATTTAAAAAAGGAACACAATCTCAACTTGAATTTTTACCTGAACGGCACACAGATTTTATTTTTAGTGTATTGAGTGAAGAGCATGGATTCGTCGGCAGTATCACCACTATTATGCTTTTTGGTGTTTTATTTATTATTGGCATTCGCATTGCCCAAAGTACAAAAGACCCCTACGCTTGCATTGTGGCCGTGGGCCTACTTTCTATTTTATTTTGGCACTTCTTCATCAACATCGGAATGGTCATGGGCCTACTTCCAATCGTGGGCGTGCCATTACCATTAATTTCGTATGGAGGCTCATCATTACTCACCACGATGGCGTCCCTAGGAATTATCTCTAGCGTGTCTTACAACCGAAGTCTTTTTCAGTAAATACCCGGCAGGTGCCAACCAGGTGCCAGGTTCCGTTTGTGAATTTAACCGGTTATATTGGATATGATTTCTGGACAGAAAGAGTTCCTAAACAACCTGTAAGACTTAAAAATTTAGTTTTGATTGCATATTTAATAAATGCCAAGACCCAAAGCTATTTTACAGTCTGAATTTCCTTACCATGTATCCGCGCGGTGTATTAACAAAGAATGGTTTAATCTTCCCCTGTTAGATGTTTGGAATATTATGTCTCGACAACTTAGCTATGTGAGCTGGGCCTACAAAGCTAGAATTCACAGTTTTGTCTTAATGAGCAATCACTTCCATATGCTAATCTCAACTCCAGATTCTAATTTAGATTTAATAATGGGAAATTTTATGAAAGAGTGCTCCCGCTACATGAATGAATCCACTGGACGCATAAATCAGGCCTATGGGGCTAGACACTTTCGAGGCCTTATCGAATCTGATCATTACTTTCTACAAGCATATAAATATATTTACAGAAATCCTGTAGAGATTGGACTTTCTAATTCCTGTGAAAGTTATCGATTCAGTTCATTAGGTTTTCTATTAGGACAAACTCAAGCTAGCTTTCCAATTCACTACGATCAAATATTGTTTCAAAATATTGAAACAACTTTAAGATGGCTAAATCAAAAACCTAATAATAAAGACTGGAAAAAGGTAGAAATGGCGATGAGCAAATCCGTATTTAAATTTCCGCTGAGTAGAAGAGCTAAGAGTCCAAGCCATTTGGAGTATAATTTAATTTAATTCTTCAAATCGAAATAAACGCTTTTAATTCGCAAACGGAACCTGGCACCTATAAGTGAGGGTCTAATTTAGATTGGATTTCTTCTTTTGGTAAATTGCCAACCATTTGGTCTACAACTTGGCCGTCTTTAAATAAAACCATCATTGGGATTGAACGAACACCATATTTAGCGGCACTCTCTCTGTTTTCGTCTACGTTTAATTTCATGATTTTGACTTTTGAACCAAGCTCTTCAGCTATCTCTTCAAGTTTTGGACCCAAAGCACGACAAGGTCCACACCATTCAGCCCAAAAATCAACCAGAACGGCCCCTTTCACATTTAATACTTCTTGATCAAAAGTGCTGTCTGTAAGTTTTGAAGTCGCTGTCATAATGTCTCCTTTGTTCTAGATTCATAGTTTAAATTTAGTCTACTAAATTTAACAAACTAGCTCTGATACTTACATTTTGAGTCTGAAAACAGATTTGTAAAGCTTAAAAAAATATTAATTTGTGTCCGGCAATCGACCTTCAAATTAAGTCTATGTTTTAATTGAAGAATTTTATAATTTGCAGCTTCGCAATATGATTGATTTTAAAGAGTTCTCAGTTTTAGTTCAAAAAACCAAGCTTAATTTAAAAACTAAAGACCTAATTATATTTCATAAAAGTGTGGCCCAAGGTTTGTCATCTTATTGGCACCCAAAGCCAGATAAGAATAAGTTAATCCAACTGTTTTATTCAGACTCTTGGTTAAAAACAGAACTTTCAATCGTTAGAAAAGAAATCCTAACTTGGAACAAAAAACATCAGATTCATATTTTAAGTTTAGATCAACCAGAATATCCCAAAACTTTATTTAAATTAACCAATCCGCCCCCACATCTTTTTATTATGGGGGATTTTATAGAATCTGATCATAGTTTAGCCATTGTTGGGCGAAGAGAAGCCAAGCCCTACACTTTAAAATGGATGGAAGATCAGCTGGGTTTAACTTTACTAAAGCAAAGACCACTTGTTATTAGCGGGGGCGCACGAGGAGTAGATTCAAAAGCCCATCAATGCGCTTTAATGAATAACTGTAAAACGATTTATGTAATGCCATCAGGACTTTTAAATTTATACCCTGGAGCACTTCAGAAAGATTACACTAGCTTAATTAAATCAGGAGCAACCTTCATAAGCACCTATTTGCCCGAAGATCCGATGCGAAAACAAAATTTTTCCGATCGAAATTGGATAATCGCCGCCTTAACACAAAAAATATTAATTCTAGAAGCTGAAATCAGAAGTGGAAGCTACAAGACGGCAAAATACGCTATTGAATTAGGATTAGATTTAGGAGTTGTTCCTTCTTTCCCCACCGACCCGACCTACTCTGGTTCTTTACAACTTTTATACGAGGGAGCAAGTCTTATTCGAGATCATCAGGACTTAAGTGTTTTTTTAAATTTTAATGAAAATGAATCATTGATATAAAACATCCATATCAACCCAATAGATAAAAATATGATATTGGGTACATAAACATAAAAAATCATTTTTGAATTTGCAGCTAATGATTCAAACATAAAATATAAAATCCAGTATGACATAGCTAAAAAGATGCAAATCCCTAGACTTTCAGATCTAGAAACTCTTTGAAAGATATTAAACCCAAAAGCCAAACCTAAAATCAAAAACACACTGCAAACCAAAGACAGCTGATATCTTTTATGTAATTCTAAACTGTACTCAAAACCATTTTTTTTTGTATTTAAAATTTTAAAAATTTCCTCGTTTGTTAAAGCTTTTATTGGAAGTTTAGAATTTTTTTTAATTTCTGAATCAGTAAAAAAATTATAATCTTGAAAGTCGATAACAGCATGATTAATTTCGTTTGAATTAAAATGAATTTGGCCATTTTTCATATTTAAAAATGATGATTTATCTTCACGGCTTACGATTTGACCAAGATTAGATAAGATAACAGCTGGGCTTTCAGTTCTTTGATCTAAGACAAAAAAGTTTACAAAGTTTTTAGTTTTTTTATTTAAACTTTCAACGTAAACAGTCATATCCCCAATAGTTAAAAAAACTCCAGGCTTTATGTTGGCGGCTAAGGTTTCGCTAGCAATCTGTGAGGATAAAGCTTTACTAATTCGAATACCCTTCGGTCCCAAATCAGTGACACAAAAATAACAGAACACAATACTGATTGCACATAATAAATAGGACGGTAAAAGCAAAGATCGCTTGGGGTAACTCAAAGCACTAAAGGCCACTAGCTCTGAGTCTTGGCTCATTCTTGAATAGCCTAGAAGTATTGAAGATAAAAATGAGAGCGGAATTATAATCGGAAATGTCGAAACCAATAAGCTTTTAAGTAAAAGCAAAATTGAATCTAAGTCTGTGCCATAAATCAAAATAATATCTGTGAAGCGAAACATCTGAACCATTAGAATGGTCATTATAAAAATAAATAGACTTAAAATATACGGATTTAAAAGTTCCTTAAAAACATAAAAAAATATTTTTATCCTAAGAATAGATTTCATAAATAGTTTTTTTTGTATTCAGAATCACTTGATTGTTTTATCACCTGGGATCATAAAATCACGACTTGAAACAACAATTCCGGTGGAGACATCTTTCGACGTGATCACAACTTTAATCACTCCAATTTTATTTACAATACCTAATACCTCTTGATCTGGATTTCGCTCTTCGCGATTTTGCTTAATCTGAATTAATGTACCTACTGTTAAGCCATCATTTTCACCTTGAGATAAAAAGACAGTCTGACCAACACCTAAAATATTATGTCCGAATATATCACTTCCTCTTAAAATTTTAGCATCAATAGCTTTAATATCGTCGGGATTAAACTCTAGATTATACTGAGGCACTTTACCTGCTATTAACACGGCTCCTCTATCAATCATATTCACGGCTCTGGTTATTCGGCCAGCAACCAGCCCACTATTGTTTTTATTGTCTTCAATAATCTGAACCTCACCAATGTATTCATAAATAAAAATATTATTAATTTTTTTTCCCTTAGGTGACTTCACATTTTTTCTTGGGATAACCAAAGTATAAACAGCACCGACAGGAAGCGGTTCGTACCTTTGAATATAGACTTCATCAAAAGAGGACGCCGTTTGATTATCAACGTTTAAAAATCCTTTAATTTCACCGAAAGATTTGATTTCGCCTTGATGTAGAAATGAAGTCAGATCAAATGTCATAACGTTACTATCAAGTTTAGAAAATTGCCTTTCGACGCTATCAGAAGCCAAAACACCGTTTGCTCCTGCCGCCAATTGCCATTCAGGGAAACTTTTTGGGATTTTATTTAGTACTGGTCTTTCCGTAGGTTCTGGTGGAATTAAAACTTCGATGTTATCTAATGCATAAATTGAACTTTCTTGGGGCTTGGGCGCACCAGAACCTAAGAAAACTTGTGGAGCAGGGCCATCAACGCTACCCAAGTAAAATCCAACTTTGTTTCCTGGATAAATTAAATGTGGATTTCCAATATAACTATTTAAAGACCAAATTTTTGGCCAATAGTTAGGAGTTCCGAAAAAAACCTGACTCAGTTCAGACAGAGTGTCTTTTCGTTGAATCGAATACACTTCTGTTTGTTTTGTCTTGGATATTTGCTCCCAATTCTCAATAGGTTTAGACCAGTATTCGTTATAAGATTTGTCGAAAGTCTCAGCATCTTGAGCGAAGCTGTAGGTCGAAGTTAAGGTTAAAGCTAAACCAGAAGATAAACTCAAAATTGTAAAAAACAAAATTATTCTCATAGCTTATATTTTATCCACCAATTCACTTCGAATGCAAAAGTAGGACTTAAAATAGTTATCCACATTAAATGTGATTTAAGTTAATAAAAATCACTTCCTCTGGACTTTGGTAGCGGCTTTTAGCGAATTGCCTAATAATTAACATATAGGTTAAATGCTTGATATTGTTTATAAATATATGATATTTTACACCTTATTAAATCGACATTTTTAAGATTCTGTTAGAGCTATTGGTCCAATTTATTTTCTTTGTACAAGACCACACTACGGACAGAGAAACCTCAAATAGCCAGCCCTAGGTTTTGATAAAAATATAACTTTGCTTTTACATTTGATGCTCAAAAAACTTTCAACTTATCGCTTTCTGACTTTATTATCTATTCTAATCTTTTGGCATTTAATTTCTAATTCGATCACTGGTGTGGACGGTTTAGGATTTCGATTTCAAAAGCTATGCGTTGAATCCATCGAAAGCCCAAGTGATTTTGATTTGATTCATCAAAAGGTGATTTGTTCTTTTGAAAGATCCTTTTTGATTTCAGAAAAGGAACAAAAAATTATGTCGATTTTTAAAAACCTAAGCTTAATTCATCTTCTTGTGGCGTCAGGCACTCACCTCATTATAATTAAAAATGGATTTCAATTTATTTTCAAATTTTTTACGAAGTCCAAATGGCCTATCCATCTACTTTTATTAGTTTTTGTAATTTGCTCAAACTTTTGCTGCCCCGTGGCCCGAAGTTATGTTCAATCCGTGATCTCGACAGAATCCCCTAAAAAATCTTTCGGTTGGTCTAACTTAAACTTAACTATTATATCTTCAGCTACTTATCTGTTGTTTTTTCCTTTAAATATTTTTTCGCTTTCATTTTGGTTAAGCATTTCGGCAAGTCTTTGCCTAACTCTATTTTCAAAAAACATCATTATGTTATCTGTAGGTTTCTACTTTGCTCTACTCCCCTACATTTTTGATTTTAACTGGCCTCAAATGTCTTCGCTTTTTGTAAACATATTTATTACTCCTTGGCTATCATCCGCTTTCGTCTGGAATTCATTTTTTTATATATTTATTCATAACTATCATTTAATTGGAGATTATTTCTATGTACTTATAATTCACATTTTAAGTTCAATTTCGGATATTTCTACAAGTCCGTCTGAGTCCGCAATTAAAGTAAAAAAGTACTATAAGTTTATTTATGGCATTATTTTTCTAATTTTTGTTATTTATTTTCAAAGGCTCAAAACTTTAAAAATTAAAAAACAAATTTTAAAAGAATTAAGAAATGCTAAGGATTAGGTTAGTTATGTTTAACCTTAATATATTAATTCAAAGACTTAAACAGGTCTTTGTTAACTGTTATGAATTAAGTTTTAAATTGAAGCAGAAATTGAGCCAGAAATTCAAGCTGAAATTAAAACTAAGTTACTATCTAAGAAGAACAGTAAATTTAAATACTTTATACATCATATTTATTTTAATTTGGACAAAAGATCTGGGATCTGGCGATTCATATAAAAAACATATTTTATGGAACACAGGATATAGCCAATTTCAAACCCAAGTCACAGATCACTACTGCTTGCATTTAGATCCAGGTGGCACAATCTATTTTCCAGTTCAGCTGATTTATAAACTTTGTAATAACAAAAAAAATATTTATTTTGCACTTCATAACGACAGATACCACACAAACTTCATTCATCTTTTAAAAAAAATCGACCAAAATCTTATTGAACTTAAAATCGATGAGTATGGCATGTCGAATTCATTGAAAATCAAAACGCTACCCGACGCCAAGGATCCAAAATTAGTTTTTATATTTAAAATTTCAAAAAACCACATTTTGATTTCCACCGGGCATTTAGAAAAAGACAATTTAACTGATTTTCTGAACTTAAATCTGGCTTCAGATTTAAGTTCAGAAACAACTCAAAGCCTGATCTTATCTAACCATGGTCAACCCAAGTTTTTAACAAAAGAAAAAGTCCTACACCTTTCTAAATTTAAGATGCTAATTTCTGGCAGTCAGTCTAGAAAATACAAAAATCATCCCTCAACTGAAACCAAATTCTTAAAAATCAACAGCCCCTTAATTCTAAAAAATAAATGGGGACATCTGATTTTTGAATAACAGTACATAAGTGGATCATCATTTAAGATATGCGACTGTTAATCATGTATGGTTAGGATTCATTTACCTTAGTGTTTTGATTCAGAGGTTGAAAAGTAAAGAGGGGATTTATTCAATACAGAAATTAAAAAACAAGTCTCCCCACTCATGTAAATGTAAACTTTATTATGAATGAAAATTTAGAACATAAATTAGAATAAGTCAGATCCAAAAATACTTGACGTCAAGAATGGACGATATATGTCTGCCGCACTAAAGTTTCAGATATGGACTAGAGATAAGGGCAAGTGCACGAAGTGCGAATCTAAAAGAAATTTAAATTATAATCACATTAAGCCAATGGCTCTGGGTGGAAGTTCAGACATTAATAACTTAAGACAGCTATGCTTTCAATGCAATCAACGCTCTCGAATTGAAGCTGGGCTGTAGTGTTTGTTACCTTCCTTTTAAAAACACATAGGGACATCTCATTTTCGAATAGTCCTAATTTTCTAAATTAAATAAAAGATCTATCTAACAAAAAAAGTGAGCCCGATGGCGCGAAGACTTGCAAAAACAAAGACCGATTAAAATTACTGATACCCAATTACTAAAAGATAAAGAAGAAAATTAGGATTGGAATGTGCAAGGCCAGTGACACTCGCTTCGCTCACTTTTTTTGTTAGATAGATCTTTTATTTAATTTAGAAAATTAGGACTATTCGAAAACAGATCCTGCAAAAAAAAAGACCCTTGATAATAAGAGTCTATCTAAAATATTAAATTATTTTGTTTGTCCGAAAACAAATTCTCAAAAAGAACCTGGCACCTTTTGGGGCACCTTTTGGGGAATTAAAACGAATATAAGCAGTTTAATTCCCAAACGGAACCTGGCTGAATTCAAATTGCCAGCGCAACTTTAGTTTTAAATAAAACCTCGAATGGTGTTTTGTAGTCAAGGCACTTTCTGGGTCTAAAGTTTATA
>JAYUKW010000010.1:0-56505 GCA_043764155.1 Bdellovibrionales bacterium | reverse complement strand
GCACTGCAACTCCTTTGTTTTTTTGCGAATCTTAGGTAGCCGTAGATTGGCTATTTTTTCAATTCGCGGAGTTGCGCTGGCAATTTGAATTCAGCCTACTACCCTTTTCGGATGCAAAGTATCAATTTTACTAGTGTCCAAGATTATATTCTTAACAAATTGATACTTTGCATCCGAAAAGGGTAGTAGGCACTTAGGACTCTTGACCGAAATCGTTCTGCCCTTTTAAATCTTGGCTATGACTTGGAGCCAGGGGATCAAAAAAATGTTTTTTCGCACTAAAAATCAAACTGATATAAATACAAAAAATAATCTTAAATTTACAAACGCGGCAGCTCAATTATCAGGTGAATTATCCGGGCCCGACTACAACTTTGATTCAGTTGAAGCTTTAGGAGCAAAAATTTTATCTTCAAAAGCCGATTCAAAGTCTTTATTTAACAAAGACTGGTGGTATGGAAAAATAATGGACCTGTCCATGAAAAGCCAAAATTTTAAAATTCAAATGTTTCGCTTCGTGGATGTCTTACCATATTTGAACGACAGCAACGATGTGGCTAAACATTTAAAAGAATATTTTTCTGATAAAGACGGCGGACTTCCGGGGATTTTTTCATTTGGAGCCAGCCTGGGATCATTAGCACCTGGAGTTTTAGCTAGTACTATGAAAAAAAATGTATCTGAAATGGCACGGCTTTTTATTACCGGAGATAGCCCTAGTGATGCTATCCCAAAATTAGAACTAGCCAGGTCTAAACAGATTGGATTTACAGTGGATATTTTAGGCGAAACCACTCTGTCTGAAGCTGAAGCCATTGATTATCAAAAACGCTATATGACCCTGATCGAAACCCTTGCTTTAAAAAGTCAATCTTGGAGCAAACAAGATTTAATTGATACAAATCACTTAGGTGACATCCCAAAAGTAAATGTATCAGTAAAATTATCATCCCTTTACAGCCAAGTTAAAGTCACCGCGTGGGAAGAATCTAAAGCCGTTTTAATTCAGCGGGTAGAACCCATTTTTGATCTTGCGATCAAACACAATGTCTTTATCAACTTAGATATGGAGCACTATCAGATTAAAGATTTAACTCTAGATGTTTTTAAAACGATGATGGCAATGCCTAAATACAAATCCTATCCTTTTTTTGGAATGGTTCTTCAAGCCTACCTAAGGGATTCACTCGATGACGCAAAAACTTTAATTGAATATGCAAAACAAAGAGGAATTCCTTTCACTGTTAGGCTAGTTAAGGGCGCATACTGGGATTCTGAAGTGATCCATGCCAAACAAAATTCATGGGACATTCCTGTCTTTACTAAAAAACAAGAGTCTGACGCCAACTTTGAAAGATGCACAACATTGCTTTTACAAAACTACAAACACATCCACTTAGCGATTGGGTCCCATAACGTCAGATCAATCGCTGCAGCGGTGATTAAATCTCAAGAGCTTAAAGTCCCACGAAACGCTTTCGAAATCCAAATGCTTTTTGGAATGGCGGATAATTTTAAAAAATCTTTAATTGAATTGGGATTTAGAGTTCGTGAATACGCCACTGTTGGTGAGATGATCCCAGGAATGGCCTATTTAGTTAGACGCTTATTAGAGAACACCTCCAATGAATCCTTCTTAAGAAATAGCAGCAGTGGTGAAGCCACAACGGCTAAACTTTTAAAAGATCCAAGTTTAGATTTGTTAGCTTCTTCATCAGATCCGAACTTAGATCTAAGTTTAAGTGGATTTATAAATGTGCCTTTAATTGATTTTGCAAAAACAAAAGAAAGACAAAGTTTTGAAGCCGCTTTAAAAAAGGTTAAAGCTCAATTACCACTTAAAGATATTAAAGGCTTTGTGAACGGAAATTACGTCACGTCAGATACTAAATTAGAACGCCTATCCCCTAACGATAATAAAACCAAAGTGTGTGACTTTTATAGCTTAGACACAGCAACAGTCGAAGAGGCCATTGCTGGGGCGGAGAAAGCCTTCGTAAAATGGAAAACCACATCTGTCGACTATAGATCTGGAGTTATAAATAAACTGGCGGACTTAATGGAAACTCACCGAAATGAAATCGCCGCTTTAGAAGTTTTCGAAGTCGGCAAGCCCTGGGCTGAAGCTGATGGGGACTTAACAGAAGCCATCGACTTTTGTAGATACTATGCAGAAGACATTAAAAAAATGGGCGCAGGTCAAAAGGTCGGAAACATACCTGGTGAGCATAGCCATTACCACTACATTCCTAAAGGCGTGGTCGGCGTTATAGCGCCGTGGAACTTCCCTTTCGCCATTCTTGCTGGGATGGTGGCCGGCGCGCTTGTAACCGGCAATACAGTGCTTATAAAGCCCGCCGAACAAAGTACAGCGACTGGCTTTAAGTTGTTTGAGCTTTTAAACCAATTGGGTTTACCCCCTGGAGTTGTTCAATTCTTGCCAGGACTTGGGGAAACTGTTGGGGCCACGATTGTTAAAGATCCTCGCGTGGCTATGATTGCCTTTACAGGATCGAAAGAGGTGGGTTTAAAAATTATAGAGCAAGCGAGTAAAACTTTGCCAGGTCAAACTCAAGTTAAAACCTGCATGGTAGAGATGGGTGGCAAAAACGCGATCATTATTGATAGTGACGCTGATTTAGATGAAGCTGTCAAAGCCGTGATTTCATCGGCCTTTGGTTTTTCAGGGCAGAAGTGTTCGGCGTGTAGTCGTGTGATTGTGCTTCCTCAAAATTACGATTTATTTATTAGCCGTCTTGTGGCTGCAACAAAAAGTATTTTTGTTGAAAACCCAGAAAATCCAAAAGCTTACTTAGGTCCTGTAGTGGATGAAGATTCATATTCAAGATTAACAACTGTGATTGCGAAAGGAAAATCCGTCGCCACATTGGCTTATCAGCATGAACTGTTGCCATCGGAAGGCTTTTACGTTCCACCTACTATTTTTTCTGATGTGGACCCAAAAAGTTTTTTAGCTCAACAAGAATTTTTTGGACCAGTCTTAGCCGTGATCAAAGCCAAAGACATTGATGATGCAATTAAAATCGCAAACAACACCGAGTTTGCTTTAACTGGCGGAGTATTTAGTCGATCGCCGTCGACTATTGAAAAGATTAAAAATAATTATGAGGCCGGGAACGTCTACATTAACAGAAGCATCACGGGAGCCATGGTCGACCGTCACCCCTTTGGTGGATTTAAAATGTCAGGCTTAGGTAGTAAAACCGGGGGCCCTGATTATTTAAAACAGTTTGTAATCCCCAGAGTTGTAACAGAAAATATGATTCGACGTGGATTTAGCCCAGACTTAATGAGTTAAATTTATTTATTTACTTTATAGATTCGAAATGGCGGGCTACCGTCATTAGATTCGAGTAACTCAAAGTTCGGAATACTATTGATGTCGAATTTAGATGTTTTTGTTATTTTGATACCGACACCAACTGCGCTTTCAGCAATATTTAATCCTTCAATAGTTGATAAAAACTCAAACAAGTTTAACTTTTCGCCGTTATAAAAAAACCATGTCAACGCATCCAAATCAAGAGCTCCATTGTTGATATACAGAACGCCCTGATCTTTTAAAATTGTTATAGCAAGAATCAGAGCCTCTCTGAACCTGTGCGTACTATAACTTAGAGGACCAAAAACATCTGTTATAATGTCGGCTTTAGGTAACTCTGATATAGGAATATCCTCAAAAAATCGCCCAACAATAGATTTAAAATTACCTTCATCTGGCAAAATATGATTGAATCCCCTATCAATAGGGATTCTGTAAGTGATACCTGTGGCGTGCAATTTGGATCTTTCTTCTGATTTATAAATACTAAAATACGAAGCGATAGCTAGATTTTTTCCAGACCCAAGATCTATCCATTCACTTCCTTCAACAGAATCTAACCGATTTAAAAGTTTTATCAGCCCATATAAATGATGTTCGTAAGCCGCTACATCTCTGAAAGTGTTAAAGTTGCTTTTAATTAATCGTTGGTTCAATGCTAAATCATTTAAATAGATTGAACATAAGGGTTGAGATTTAGCAAATGAATGATTTATTGAAAAGAACAAAATTAATAATTTTAATAAAACCATTCGAAACTCCTGTCCAATTTTAATTAATATCAGAAAGGCTCACATGAGCATCCTCAAAAAGGACTTCTTTCAAATCATCCATGCTTACAGCTGCAGTGGCTAATCTTACAACGTGCTTAATAATTCTATATCTTTCTGCTAGCTCAGACTCTTCAACCACATTTTGATTTAAAAAGTTATCGGCCAAATAATCTTCATATTTATAATTCGCTGGGATTTGACGAGTCCTGATTCCAAATTGAAAATCAGATTCCGGAAACTGATTAAAAAAAATTCGAGCTATATTTTGTTGAATGTAATGTAACTCAGCTAAAGCATCTTTAAGATTTTTAACACGCTGCCATTCCACTACGGTTCCAAATTTAAAAGAACTGAGCATTGCAACATCACGACCCAATAGATAAATCATTTTCTCTAAATTTAAAATATCGGCTATTTTATTTCGTAAATCTAATGGTAAGTTGGCGTCACGGTCTCGCATATGTTTTAGAACAACCAATTGAGCACCTAAATCCGTTGATCCAATATATCTTAAATCTTGCCAGTCAAAAATCGGCCTAACTTTGCCCCCTGCCCTTGGCAATGAAATTTCAACTAATTCAAGACGAATTTTGTTTAACAAAGTTATTTGCTGATTATATAGTTCAACATGTAAATTAATTAATTTATCCAAGGTCGATTGAAAAAAGGTGGTTTTTATCGAAGCAGATAGATCAGAACTTAAAGTGTTTTTATCTGCGGATACAAGATAACCTTTACAATCTCTATTTGCGAATGCATCAGATATATAAAATAAAACGAACATCTGAATAAGAAACAATTTCAAAATTTATCCCCTCGAAAAAATCTTGATTGGTTATAGTCTTAGAATGTGAAGGAATACCAGTTAAATAATATTAAGATGGAATAAATGGAAATTATTTTACAATTTCAGCAGTTCTAAACGATTTAATTTCATCATACAAAATAAGTCCTAATGCACACATAGAGCCCACTAAAAAGCCGCCCAAATGGGCTGCATACGCGACGCTATCTAAGAAGGCCACTCCTGAAAAGTAACCAGCAAGATCACCGGCAATCCACATCACTAAGATTAAACCCGAATTTAAATTTGTAAATCCATAGTAATTATCAAAAGGTAAGACCCAGTAAAAAAATCTCATATTGTGTCTAATTTGATATACTGAATAAAATGCAACAAGACCACAAACTCCACCACTAGCCCCAACCATTGAGGCCTGGTTAAGTCCGCTTAAAAACATATATATCGGTGCCGCCAAAAATCCTGAACCTAGAAATACTAAGCAGACAACTACTCCACCTAATAAAGTTTCAATTAGAGCTCCGAACAATAAAAGAAATAAACAATTACTTATTAGATGATAAATACCAATGTGAACAAACATGTAACTGACCCATCTGCTAAAACCATATTCGATATCATTTAAACCCATCAAATAGGATGGACTTAAATTCAAGCTTTCTTTCATTTGTAAATGAACGCTCAACCAATCTTGATAAGCGATCGGATCCAAACCCAGACTTGATTGGGTTATGGGGTCAAATGTTGAGTCAAGAATTGAAGCTCGACTTATACTGCCAACAATTTTTTTGTCACTCATATCTGATTTTTCTAATATGGAAGCTATAAATCGTTGGTCTGAATTTTTAAAATTTTTAAGCTGTGCCAGGTGTTTTTCATAAAGCTTAACTTGAATATTTAAATAAATATTAGATTCGTATTCAGAAAAATCATGCTTCGCGATATCAAATTTAAAGAACTCCACTAAGCCAAAAGTGAACACTAGAAAAAGCGTTAGTATTAAACTGATATGGAATTTTTTTAGCTGGGATAGCTCCGGGCATGGCAGAAGAAACATTTCTATTCCTCCTTTTTAGATTTTTTATTTAAACCGGATAAACTCTGCGCTGGATTTCTTAATTTAATTGATTTCGAAGCCATATCCTCTTTCAATAAAAGTTCGTCAAATTCCTTGGCAAGTGCTTTATAAACATTGAAACTTGATTGAGTCTCTTCTAACTCAATGTATTTGCTTTTAATTTTTTCACCTGTTATTCGCCAGAAAAAATCTTTAGACTCTTGAACTTCCCATTCTGATTTTACTAAATTTAAATACTCAATACTTGAAACAAAGTTAAAAAAACGACTTAAGGTAGCAAATCGAATTCCAAATGAATTTTCAGAATCCATAAAAATATCTTTTAAATCATCTAAAATGTAATTTTCACGCCTCGCAAGAGTAAGATAAAAACTTTCATGTTTTGGGTCTGTGGCAAATATTCGATTCTCTTCTTTTAAACAAGCCGAAACCATATTTTGCAAATGTTTGTCAGATTTACGGGTGATTTTTAAGAACTGACATTGTGGATACAATTTAAATTGAGTACAACTTTCACCAATTGCAATCGCACAGAAACTCTCAGTTAAATTTCTTGATCTTTGATTTAAATTTTCTGTTATTTTTAACACCTGATCAAATTTATCAGCTTTGCCTTGAAATAATTCAACCCGCATCAAATGTTCAGCAAAAAAACCTTCAAGGCCTTTTGGTACTTTTAAGTTCTCTAAATAACTTGCAAGTTTATTTAAACTACCTTTTTGATAATGGCGTTTAATCAACCAAACTTTTAAAAAAACAGGAGATACTCTTTTATTTTGAACGTCTTCGCCAGCAAGCTGAAGGCCTTCGTAGTCTTTAACAGAATCTTCACCTTCGTAAAAATTAGGCCAGAAACTGATCCAAGATGAAACCTTGCAAGCCGCAGAACCGGAATCTAATTGGCACGCCTTTTTAAAATACTTGATAACAGTCACGTCATTCTCAAAACTCAAAAGTCCTTTCGCAAAAAAAGCTGTTGGATTATCTGGATTTAAATTAAATTCAAAATCAATTTCTTGAGTTAAACACTCAACGCTCAATTCACCTGCCGAATACAAGGCCAAAGCCACTTCTAGTCTTGATTCCTCTATGCCACTTTCAACCCACGCGTCATGAAATGGACTTAGCTTGGCGCAGACTTTGGCACTATTTTTAAAATCGGCAGAAAACTTAAACGAATGATTCATAAAGTAAATACTAATTAGACTTAATATTGAAAAAAAGCTTAAAACCAAAATAGATCCGACTAGTTTATTTAATGGCCAGCTAAAGTTTTTTCGATCGGCGTCTTTTCTTAATGTAACAACTAATGAGTCACAAATTTTATCATAAAATGTTCTTCCATCTGGATTGGTAAAAACACTTATGAGAGGAAATACAAAAAATATACCTATAAAATTTAATAAAATTCGTAAAACTAAATTGTAACGATCAATCAAGAGCAACTTTAAATCATGTTCTGATTTGATGGCATAATATTTTTTGTAAAAATTAGAATCAATATCTATTATTCTAATAGAGAAAAAAAATTGGCCCAATGTGCAACCCAAAATTCTATGTGATAAAACTGTATAAATTAAGTAAACAGAAAATCCCAGCCAAACTAAATTAAAAACACTGGCCATGGCCGTGTAATCTAAATCAAAACTTAGAGCAATTTTTAATGCTAGTAATGATTTAGATGCTATCAATTTTGAAATTGTGAAAACAATTACAAAATCAATAATTGCAGCCGCCAGGCGATCCAATCGAGGAGCTGGATTAAGTCTGCGTTTTTCAAACAAAACTTGGCTTTCATTGGATTTAAAAAAATTTGGATCATGACCTATAACCACAAGTATTTATCGGATTATTTATAAAACTCAGTTAGTGAATTGATTAGGACTAAAGCCTATAAACAATAATATAATTTAGACAAGCCTTATCAAATCCGTTCAAATAATAGATTTTCAACAATTAAGACAAGGACTACTTATTTAAATTTGGTACTCAGAGCCGTAATTTCGTTCTGTTGATTTAAACTCACTGACATGTCGCCTATCACTACGTTATTAGATAATAACTCATACTTATATTCATGGTTGAAATTTAATTTTTGATCGCCAATCATTTTAAAGCTTAATTCATCAATTCCTAAGGCTCTTCTATATTGGGTCAAAACTGAAGCTAGCATTGAAGATTTTAAAGCATTAAAACCTGGTTTAATTTTTATAGACGTGATTCTTTGATTTTCTTTTATAACGTCATAGCTGCCTACAAGAGTTTCAAAGATTAGTCGATCTTCTTGGCTTGGTTTTTTAGAAAAAACAATTTCCATATCATTATCAGAAGAGGAAAGACTTTTTAAAATGTAATTATTTAAGTTATTTCCATCTGTTTCATTTTCAAAGTTTGCAAGACCTCTAGTTTTTTCTGTTCTAGCTTGAAAACTAATATTTAAAATAACTGAAAATAGAAATAAAACAGATAAGCTTAAAAAAGCATGTTTTTGAAAGAAGCTTTTATTTATATTTTGAAAAAAAATTGGCAGAGACACCTTTTTCACACTTTTGACTTTATCATCTCGCTTTGGGAATTTTATGATATTACCCATCTTATCCTCCGAAACTAGACTTTAGGCTTTGATTTTTATTGATATTTTTTTCTGAATTAAGAGTTTCAAGTTTAAAAGCTTCACTCGCCGGCGACTTTGAAATGTCATCTTGGCTAAGACTATGTTTAACTTTTTCAGATTCCCAAACATATTCAAGCAAAGGATCTAAGCTGTCCTTATATTTTTCTAAATTTTTAAAAGTTAAATCTAATGTTGGCGACACGCCAAATCCTTCTAGGATTTCTTTATCGCTAGCTGTGGCCCAAGCATAGGGGACTGACATCATAACTCCTGACCCTAAATACTTTATCGGATACCAAATGGATAAAACCATTTGTCCTGCGGATGTTGTACCTAAAACTTTTAAATCCTTAAATTGGTTTTTTAATATTTGAACAAACAGTTCAGACACAGAAGCTGTATGTTCGTTCATCAACAGAACAAGTTTGTTTGGTTTAATACACAGCTCAGTTTTAAATAATTTTAAATAAACAGGGTTGCTTCCATTCACTTGTAAAATCTGTTCATAATCTGAAAGGTCATCTTTTAAAAACTCTTTTCCACTAAAATCAGTTCTATTGTGAAATATTGCGCCCACACCTTTATCTTCACATTCAAGCATGGATACAACTCTTAACATGGCTACAAAATTTCCACCCAAATTATCACGAACATCTATAACAAGGCTCTTCGAATTTAAATGTTCAAATATTCTAGCCAACTCATCATACCCAAAAAATTCGGATTTAAAGGATGGGATTTTTAAATAGGACCAATTGGAATCAATTTTTTTTGCAATAAGACGATCATCATAAATGACGTCAGAAAAAGTGACTTCTAATTTTAAAACTTGTTTTTTTCTTAAAATTTTAAATCTCCCTTCAGTACTTAAAATTTGTTGTGCAGATTTAACTTGTCTTCCGTTAATAGCTAAAATCTGATCACCTATTTTAATAGGATTATTTTGAGTCAAAATTTGAACGACTCGCCACTTATCAAAAATTCTTTTAGCTATAACACCAGTTTCAAGTCCTTCTCCTTGCCACATTTTTTTATTTTCTTTTGAGTTATAAATGTAAAAATGTGATATTTGAAAATGATTTAGCCATTTATTAAACTTATTTATTTTAGCCGAATCATCAAATTGAAATTTTGAATTTAAATTTAGGCATTGATTATATTTTTTATTATCAATTTTATCTAAGTAATTATTTTTTATAAGATTACAAATTTCAGTTGCGACTAATTTATTCTTTTGAACTTGAAAAGTTAAAATCAAAACTATGACAATAACTAAAAACAAAAAAACCTCTAAAAAGAGGTTCTTTTTTTTAACTGACAGAAAGTAATTTCCTTTTTCAAACATCTTATAGCCTTTTTAAGCCAGAAATTCGAATTAAGCTGATTTCTTACGACGAGCTAATGATGTGTCGATTTCATATTGTTTAACTTTACGGTATAGAGTTGCTCTTCCAATACCTAGTGCTTTAGCCGCTTCAGTTAAATTACCGCGATACTCATGAATAGCATTTTCTATGGCTACACTTTCAAGTTCGTTTATTGTTTTAACTTTTTTAGCTTTACCATTTACACCAGCAATACCACCGGCTGGAAATGGAATGACATTTGATGAACCACTTTGACCTGAAATTAGTCCTTGAATAGAATTTGTTGTTTCAAGATTTTTTTCTTCCCACTGTGATATCGAAAATATTTCTAAGTTCAATCCCATCGTGTAGCCAAAATTCCTAGCTTTTTGAATGATCTCTTGGTCATCAGACACTACGATAACTTTTGAACGCGCCATTCACTCCCCCTTAATTACCTAAAAATTGCTTAAAATTAGTTACAATTGATTTATCGGCGGTTCATAATGAAACTTAACATTTATTTAGCCCAGATCGAAATACAGGACTTTGGACAGCCAAAGCCGTGTTAATTTCTGACTTTTGAGAAATATTAAGCTCGTATAATAAAAAAAGGGACCTTTGTGGTCCCTTCTTTTAACTCAATGGTCTTGGTCAACTAACTTTAAATTTATTTATATTAAACTATCTACGTCCAGACTTAATTTTTTTCTGTAGCTTCGTAATCAAGTGAACAGCCATTTTCTCTTGAACTTTGCACATCTTAAGCTCATCACGTTTGTATGATCTTTGGCTTGGAGTTAAAGTTCCTGTTTCAAGCTCCATCTCGTAATCAAGCTTATTAGATCTTATGCCTTCAAGCTCTTTAGATTGTTGTTTAAAAAGCTTTGAAACTCCACTTAATGGTGCAACATCAATCCACTCTTCTTTAGCTCTATACCAGTTCACCATTCTTAAGAAACGAGCCTTGTTTTTAGCTAATGTAAATCTAGGGTAAGATTTTTCATCTAGATCTAAAATATTATCAATCTGGTCAAGGTTAAAATTAAGGTCTTCTTCTAAGAAATCCTCTTCATCAACAAAACCTTCATTGTCATCTAGAGCCAACTCCTCAGACTCTTCTAAATCATCATCAATAGATGCCGAGTTAGAATAAGAAGATGCTATTGAATTCTCATTTTTTAGTTTGCTATCAGGTGCTGTCTCTGCCGAAGCAAGAACTGACACCGAATTTGAAGTCATGCTGCTGTCTTGTATGTCTGTGATATCTGTATTGGGCATTAATTCCTCCAGGGGTGACAATTTATAGCACTGAATTGTATTTTTTTTCAAGGTCAGCTGAATCAAAGAGCAATCTTTACAGACGCGAACTTGATTTAGACATGTAAATTTGTCACTTAAAAAAGATAGGAAGAAACGTGTTATCTCTAGTCTACTTTCGTTGAAACTGACTCCTTAGGATTAATGATTTTAATAACTCCGTTGAAGGCATCAACCTGTCCTGGGTAAGAAGAAATAAAGGCATACATACCTGGTTCTTTTGGCATTGTAATTTTAAACGAAGCCGATTCATTATAAGCTAAGATTTCTGATTTAAAGATAAGATGCTCTTCTGGAGGCCACCAATTTTTGGACTCCCCTGCCTGAATACCTAAAAATGCATTTACAACTGGATCTTCATCTTTTTTTAATAAAGAAAAAACAATAGGTAAATCTCTAAGTTCATTTATGACTTTAATTTTTAAAACTTGCCCTGGTCTGGCAATGATTTCACTAGGCAAGAATTTAAATTTTTTATTTGAAGCAATGATTTTAATTTCTGAATCAGTCGCTAAAACTGTGCTTTCATCACTTTTTTTTGATTCTAAAAAACTTTGTACAAATCCACAGGACGCAGTCGCGAATAAAAATGTAAGCAGTAAAATATTTAAAAACTTCATAGATATAGATTCCTTATTCTGCTGGAACATATTTTCATAGATTATGGCCCAATCAGCAAGGGTTTAGTTGCAAATCGCTTCGCCGTTTAAACCCAAGGGTTTAGTTGCAAATCGCTTTAATAGCGCGTTGCTCAAAGACAAAGCTTTATTTTAAGAGTGAAGATGAAAGACATGATTTTAATTCTCAAGGGGGGACTTTGAAAAATTCATTAAAAATCTTATTACTAATTGCTGTCATAGCATCACCATTTTTGGCAACCGGGGCTGGATATCAAATGCGCTATCAAAGTGCCGAGACTATGGGAACTGGCTTTGCTTCAGATGTGACTGGTGCCAAAACTGCGAGTGGCTTTTTTAATAATCCATCGATCATTGCTTTTATGGAAGAAGGTAAACACTTTAGTGCGGAATTCACAACTTTAATTCCATCTGGAAGCTTCGAAGGGGGTTCTACCTATCCTGCAAACACGGCCGACGGAAGTGCGAGTGGTTTTGGAAAAACATCACTTTTACCTAGTTTGTATTATGGTCAAAAAATATCGAAACAGTTATTTGTTACGGCGACACTAACTGTTCCATGGGCCACCAACAGCCAATATGACAATGATTGGGTTGGACGATATCAAGCGACTAAAACATTTCTTGCTACCTATAATCTTACCCCTTCACTCACCTACGCGGTGAACGAAAAATTTGCTATTTCTGGTGGTGTTCAATTTGAGTATGCCAATGGCGAATTAGGCAGAATTGTAGACACAGGTACTTTCGGTGGTACACCTGGGGTGGATGATTCATCTGCGACTTTTAAAGGTAACAACCTTGGATTGGGTGCCGCATTTTCAGCACTCTATAAGTATAGCGACGCTTTAAGACTTGGATTCCAATACAGAAGCCGAATTAAACATAACCTTAAAGGTGATCAAAGCGTACAAGGACTTACTCCAACAGCGAATGCGATTTTATCCAATCCCGCTGTAATTAATGGCGGACTTGGTAATGGTCAATCTGTAGAAGCTGAAATTATTATTCCGGATAATATTACTTTGGGAGCTAGTTATTTACTAAATCCAAAATTTGATTTACACGCGTCATTGTCTTGGACAGGCTGGTCTTCGTTTGATGCTTTAGTCGTAAACAACACAACAACGGGGACTTCGTCTTCAACTGATTTAAGCTGGAAAAACACCATTTTTACTGCATTTGGAACTGATTACTATTTAAGTGAAAAGCTGATTTTAAGAGGTGGTATCTCTTATGAAACTGGTGCACCCCCAGATTCAAAAAGAACACCACGAGGTGTGGACGAAGACCGAATGGGTTTAAACTTAGGTGCAAGTTATAATCTAAATGATAAATTTGCTTTTCACGGTGCTTTCACACAACTTATATTTTTGGATAAACCGACTATTGATTTAGCAGATCCTGCACCTCCGTCTCCCGTGAGTGTTGCTGGTGAATACACGACATCAGCAAGTTTAATCCGTCTTGGTGTAAGTGCTAAATTCTAAAAATTTATTTAGTTATTTGTTTATCTGCAGATAACTTCGTCGTCGAATATTATAACCATAAGCAGTTAAGACCTCATCGATCAATAGATCCTGAGGTCTTTGTATTTCGATTAGCTGTTTATTCACCAGCTCCTTAATAAAGTGACCGGGCCCATCCACTTGGATTATACGATTTAGTTCTGGAATAAAAAAATCAACATAAAATCCTGGACTTGTTTTATACTCCTCTTCGTAATCTAGGCCTTGTAGAGCTAAGACCATACCCACTTTAATTTCTAGTTCAGTGGCTGCCCCTGAAGGCTTTTTAGCTAAATCGTTAAAATGACCTTTGAACCGAATGATGGGCTGTAAAACATACTGATGAACTTTGAAATAATATTCAAAGACTTGTGATATCTGTCTTCGTTCAGAAATAGCCTTAAAAGCTGCCCACCGTGGCTCAGGCGTCGCTCTAACAAACCATTTAACCATTTCTGCAGAGCCCATCAAATAGAATGAAAATAACGAGTTCGCTATATTTAAATTTTCAAATTGGGGATAGATTTGTTTATACCTGTCTCGCCAAGCTTTTAAAAAATCATTCGTCGGCTTAACATCCACAAGACTAAATCCATACACAATATTGGACATATTTTGTGGACTAAAATCTTCAATTTTTTCGACGGCTTTAAGCTGGATTGCATTTAAAACTTCAGGACTCATTCGTATAGATAGCTTTCCCATCAAGTAAACAATTGCTGATAAATTTCTGGCTTTCATTTTTGATACAGTATTTCGTAATGACGATTGAAGACCCAATACAAAATCTGCCGACAAATCTTTATGGTAACTTTGACTAAAAAGTCGAAGCAAAGCCTCTTGATGAAATACATCTAGTTGTTCAAGATGTGGAATTGATCTTTTTTCTAGCTCATAAAGACCACTTCGAAGAAAAGTTCTTTTATCATAAGCCGAAAGAGAATCAAAATTTTTGCTCAGTTGACTAATAAAAGCCCTTAAAGAGTCCAGATCATTAATCTGGCCCAAGTGTAAATTAAAATTTACTGAGTCTGTTAGAACAAAATCTGATATTGGATTTATAGAAATAAGATAGTGTTCACAATGGCTAGCACCATCATCAACCTTAGCTAGAGACTGTGTAACCGAGGATATAACTAGCGAAACGAACGGGTTCGCAAAAGCAGGAACATTAAATATAAAATTTAAAAATAATGTGATTTTAAGAGCCAACAGAGAAAACCGCATAATGTCCTTTTTTTAATTTAAGAACTATATAGCAGGCAATATTTAAGCCAACAAACATAAAAAACAAACAATTGTAATCTAAGTTTAGCCCTAAAGGCCCCACTTTTCAATTAAGTTCTCTATGATATCTTCACTAGATATGCTTGAACCTGAAGCTTCCTCTACAAACGCATTTTCAGGAGAGCCCTGAACCTCATTTTTAACCTGTTCAATTAAAGTTAAATCTTCAATAGGGTTCCAAGTTTCAAGTAAGGTGTACATTGCAATCCCTTTTTGGGATTCAGAGGCACTGATAATTTGATCCTCTTTTTTTAAGAAAAACTGATAGCCGATCTCTTGCTTGTGCTTAAGCCAAACGGAGCAGGCATAGGTCCCCGTTTTTATATCAATGCATTTCATTTCAATATATTTTTTTTCTTGTTTTTCAATTAAGGATAAAAAAACTTTTTCATCTTCCATAGGAAAAACTTTTTTAAGTTCAAATTGGGTTCTAATGTTTGACCCATTAGATATTGTCGAATCTTGAAATAATGGATTTATTTTACTAGCCAAGGATCACCTCCACAAAGCTTTAGCTAAGTTTTTATAAGCTTCAGCTGCTTTGCTTTCTGGGCAATGTTTTCTGACTGGCAAATGCACATGGTGAGCTTCTTCGACAGCAATGTTATCCGGAATAAAATCACTAAAGACTTTTAAACCATAGGTCTTTTCAACACGCTCAATGACGGAATCAATAACCTTTCGCCCTTTGTATCTAGTGATGACAATGCCTTTGATTTTAATCGTGTGCCCTAAACCGGCTCTAATATTGTTAATGGTGTCTAAAATCAGCTCGATCCCTTTTAAAGAAAAGTACTCTGGGCAAATGGGAATTACGATTTCATCAGATGCAATCAAAGCATTGACAGTTAAAAGCCCTAAGGTTGGAGAGCAATCAATAATCACAACATCATACTTAGTTTTTACTGACATTAAACTTCGCTTCAAATACTTTTCTCTTCCGAATTGGGCTGCAAGTTTAATATCAATTCCACTGAGCATAATTTCGCCAGGGATCACATCAATACCAAATCTTTCTGAGTGCTGAACACTTTGTTTTACAGACGCATTGTGTGTCACAACATCGTAAGATGTGAATTCAAAATCCAAATCACCGAAGATGGATTTTGTAGCTGATGCCTGTGGATCTAGATCTATTAATAAAACTTTTTTGCCCATAGCGGACCATTCATAAGCTAAATTCACGGCTGTGGTTGTTTTTGCAACTCCGCCTTTTTGATTTATTATTGAGATAATAGACATATTAACTCCGTGAAAAGGATTAGTAGTCTTAATCTTGCTATGAATCAGCGCGAGGTCAAAGTCTTAGTGCAATGTGTATGAAAAAGTTAGAAATAAATTATGTAAGACGTATGTAGTTTTAAACGGATAATCAGAACCGGTTTTCTTTTCAACTAAACTAGACTGCCCTGCAATCACATTATAGTTGACACCTAAAAACATGCTTTTTGAAACTTTCCAACTGGGATGCATATTAACATCAAAAAGATAGCTGTAATTTTGCTCATACTGACCACTTTGAAATTTCATAAGACTAAAATTTGCATTAATATCAAATTTAAATTTTTCTAAGCTCAAATTTTTTGTATAGCCAATACCAAGCCCGGCTGAAAGCGTTTTTTCAAATGCAGCTTGGGATGTCAGTGCGCCTACAGTTACAGGAAATAAAATAGGCGCATAATAAATCATTGGGCTTAGATATATTGACTGAGTTTCACTAAACTTGTAACCCATTTTTAAATACATGAAGTCATGGGTGTAATCATAGCCAAAAACATTTAAATTCCCACTGGAACTTTGGACTTGGGCTGCGATTCTTTTTACATCCATTTGTAAATAGTATTTATCTTTTAAAGTTAATGTTGTTTCGAAACCATAACTTTCGGGTTTTAATGACTCGTAAGAGTAATCTATAGATTTTGAATAGTTAGAAATAGAAAGCGTTATACCTGCAAAGACATTAAAGACTAACGACATTATTATTCACTCTGAAGATTTGGGCCACCAAATCCTGAATCTAAATTAGATTCACCACCAAACAAGTCATCCATGTTTGAACCAGGCGCGATTCGAGGAGCTACTTTAGATGGAACCATTTCAACAAAGTTATTTCTTTTAGGTGCAGCAAAAGAAGCAAGGTCTCTTTTTTTATCAGCTGGCTTTGGTTTAATAACTAAAACTGGTGCCGATTTTGGTTCTGACCAATTTTCAGAAGTAAATCCAAATATGGCTTCGGCATCTACAGGCGTATACAATTTTCTTTTTGATCTTGAAGACAACTGATCTATATCTTGGTTATTACCGTTAGAACTTTCGTCTAACGAAGACTCATCAGCATCTTCCACTGAGTCGGTAACACTTTCTGAATTTAAATTTGCACCAAATGAATCCGTTCTGCTGGCGTTAACAGATTGAGCAATGATCTCTTCAATGCTGGCATCAGTATCAAATGTTTGGCTTTCTATTTTCTCGTTACCCATAGCATCTAAGTATTGTTGATAATTTTTATCTGAAGATAAATCATCAGTTGAGTTATCAAGACTTTCTTTTTCAGATCGGCCAAGAACTAAGCTTTCCGATCCTGCTTCAGGTTTATTGTCATCTGGAGAAGGTAAATATTTATTTACTAAGGCATCGAATTCATCCATCACTTCTTCAGAGCTTTCTGAAGCTAAAACTTCATCCACATTAGTGACGATTTTAGATTGAATTTTTAAATCTTCTTTAAGGGTATTATAAATATCATCAACTTGAACGTTAGAAACTTGTTCAGCCGCCACTTCTTTGGGTGCTCTTTTTTTAAGTTGGCCACGCTTCATAAAAAGAAATTCAATTTGCTTTGCGGCTAAAACAGGACCTGCTTCTACAAATGAGACATTATTTAAAACACGACTCGCTAACATAAATCTATAATCGCCAAATCGTAATCTTAATACAAGTTCTTGATAACCATCTTTTGTTTCAAATCTTAAAGGTAAGTATCTTGTTTGAAAATCATAAGGCAACACAACTTCAAACATCACCGTGTTATCTATTTCAAAAGAGACTTCGGGCTGTCTGACTTCAAAATTTCTGACCATGTTTTTTTGTATATCTTCTGATAATAAATAATCCTTACCTTTTAAGTAAGATAATTTTACGCCAGCTGGATGAGTGGCTTGAAGTTTGTAAATCACTTTACCTGTAACATCTTTTTCAAATTGAACAAATTGCCAAGCCAACTGATCTGAATTTGCGCTTTGAGCAATCGGATACTTTTTTCCGAAGACAATTTCCATAGCAAAAAGTGGGCTTGAATAAACATCAAGAATTGCAAATGCAAAAAAGAATAGAACTAAGTACTTCTTCATTAAGATTTATATCGTCATAAGTATTTAAAAATTTCACTTCAAATTTAAAACTAGCCTTTCGGCTTCAGTGTTTAGCGTTTCAAAAAGAGACATTTACAAAATAAATAATTTTTCCAGGCAAGAGAGCCAGTCATAAGTAGTGAAAGTCCCAATTATGGCTTTAAAAAAAAACGAACTCACCCGATATCTTTAAATAATAGAAGTTTATTTTATTAAGTAAAATTTTAAAGAGAGGGCAATCATGTTTAAAATTGAAAAAGACCAACTTTTAGATCCATTTGTTAAAAATTGGTACATCAGAGTTAAAGACAAAGAAACTGGTCCTTACTCATACACTGAAGTTTGTATCTTAATTGAAAATAATGATGTCACACAGGATGAAGAGGTCACACTTTTAGGACACGGATCGTGGCTTAAAATGAAAGACAGTCCAATGTTTACAAAAATAAACACTGCGCTTTTTTTAAAAGAAAATAACATTGACCGCAGAACTGATATTCCACTTAGAAAATCTATTCGCGTTCCATTAACTGCAGAAATTGCAGTAGTCTGTGACGGCAGAATGTTCAAAGCGGCCACTTGTGACATGAGCACTTCAGGTATGATGATTAAAATAAATAAAAACTCAATCAGAGAAGGTGTTCAAATCAAAATTCATCTTTACTCTGCCGCCGATCAGAAACTTAAGTCTTTAAATTTTAGAGCCACAGTCGTTAGAAAAATAAAAAAACCAGATCCAATTTCAAGAAACGACAGAGAAGCAATGACTCCAATCCAGAAGTTTGATCATTTCGGAATTGAGTTCTTAGATCTTGAAGATAACGAAAAAGAGCAAGTGAAAGAATTAATTCGTCAAAGTATTATTGAAGGTCAAAAAAGAGTGTCTGTGGACGAAATCTTTGGTGTTAGACTTAAAGGTTTAGATTACGGACCTAGCCACAAAGTCGCATAAAACTTCCCGCATAAACCCTCTGACCCTTTTTTCTGTCTACAGCGCATCGATCATCCTTCAGTAAAATTAATGAGCTTAAGGATTTCTAAATTATAACTTCATCCCGCATTTTCTGACGTGAATTCAAATTAGGAAGTTTAAACACTCTTCTCTTTAATGCTCTTCTAATTAAATCTAAGCTTTGTTCTGACGGAGATCTATTTAACCAAGATAACGTTCCTTCTACATCTGAGAACAGAGTTAAATCTTCCTCAACTGGAATTATCAGTGTTGAAAATCCAAGAAGACCATGAAGCGAACTAAACCTATAATCTTCAACTTTTTGGGTAATTCCAGCGGATACTGGATTACGATAATTATATTTATAACAATTTAAGAAATGATTATAAGTTGTAATTTCGCTGCGATAAAACCTTGCTCCCCAAATATGATTTATTCGATTGGCTTCGCCAGCTAACGCACGACTTGATTGTGACATAAAAAACTGCATAGCTGAACTGAGCTGACCATTTGGAGATGAGGCTATCATATGAAAATGATTTCCCATAAGAACGAATTGATGAATTCTTAAATCGTAAGAATAACTTACAAAATATAAAAATTCTGAAAGAATATCCCACACAACAGGCATTGGAATGGAAAACCATTCTTTATTCAAACAGCGACCAGTAATATGATAAGGATTTTCCAATGAAACACAAAAAGGCTTAACGTTCGGCATAGGGTGGTTAAAGCAAGGACGATAAAATTTTAAAGTCTCTTTTTTTTGTCATGAACAAATATTTAGTTTATATTCGGACAGCAAAATTATTAATTTCTTACTTGCAGAAAATATTTTTTTGATAAATAAACAAAAGTTGTTACTTAATCAGGAACATAAACTTTGCTGCGCGGTAGACAGAAAAAAGGGTCAGAGGGTTTTAAATGTATAAAGTGGTACTCACAGGTGGACCTTCTTCTGGCAAATCAACAATTTGTCAGCAACTTAAAGATTTTTACGATACTAAAATTCATGTCTGCCAAGAAGCTGCAGAAATGCTTTTCAGAGGAGGATTTCCTAGAAAAGATGATCCTGTGGGTTTGGCGGAAAGACAGTATGCCATCTTTCATTTACAAAAAGCGTTGTCACACATGACTTCAACATTAAACCCTTCCGCCGAAATTGTGCTTTTTGATCGGGGCCTTTTGGACGGCTTGTGTTATTGGCCTGGATCATGGCAAAGCTTTGCTGAAAAAATGCAAATTAACATAGAATCCACACGAAATGATTACCACTTAGTGATTCAACTTGGGGTTGCACATAGTGAGGACTACCAAAACTGTGCCTTTCGCCCAGAGGATCAACAGACAAGCCTTAATATGGAGCAAAAACTAATTGAGATCTGGAAAAGTCATCCTAATTACTATTTCATTCCCTACACTCTGGATTGGGACGATAAAATCAAGTCCTGTTTGGATTTAATAAATAAACAGAGCCTCTACAAATTAAAATAATCCTAGTAAGAATTGACATAAAAAAGGATTATCCCTAAAACTAAGACTTAATTTTTTAAGTGGCGGGGTAGCTCAGTTGGTTAGAGCAGCGGAATCATAATCCGTTTGTCGGGGGTTCAAATCCCTCTCTCGCTACCATTAATTTCAAACTATTTATTTTTCAATTTTATTAAAATAAACAGCAAGAGTTTGAATTAATTTTTTGGAATCCAGTGGTTTTGGTAAATAATCAGTGAACCCAACATCTAAACATTTTTCCCTAATGTCACTCATGGCATGAGCTGTTAGGGCTATAATTGGTTTTTCAAATCCGGCTTCTCTTAATTTTTCAGTTGCACTGTAACCATCTAAAATGGGCATCTGAACATCCATCAAAACTAAATCATGGTGGCCAGTTAAGGCTTTCGAAACTCCTTCAACGCCATTATTTGCTAAATCCACCTTTGCGCCTGCTTTAGTTAAAATAAATGTTATAAGCTCTTGGTTATCCAAAGAGTCTTCGACTAGTAAAACTGAAACCCCGTCTAAACTTTCATTATTTAAAACTAATTTATTTTTTAGATTTTTCTGAGTTAAACTAGCTTTGCCTGATTCTAAAAGATTGACATTAATATCTAATTTAAAAATAGAGCCTTGGCCCAAATGACTTTCTTTTAACACCAAGTCACCACCAAGCAATTGAGCTAGTCTTCTGGACAAAGTAAGTCCTAACCCTGTCCCGCCAAATTTTCGAGTTATTGTTTCATCCGCTTGGTGAAAGGGTTTAAATAAATTTATTTTTTGTTGCTCCGAAATTCCAGTCCCGGTGTCAATGATTTCGATTTCTAATTTTTCGGAAGTGTGATTCGTTAAAATAGTTATTTCACCCTTATTTGTGAACTTAATGGCATTACCAATAACATTAAAAAGTATTTGCGTAAGTCGAGTCGGATCCGAAACAATTTCATCTTGAAAAAAATTTAATTTGTATATTAATTTCAATCCCTTTTCAGACGCTTTTATATCCATTGATGAAATTATATCTTTAATCAGACTTTGAAAAGAAAATCTAACCGCTTCAACTTTTAAATGTCCCGCTTCGACTTTAGATAAATCTAAAATGTCGTTAATAATAAGACTAAGCTGATTTCCATTTCTTTTTAAAGTTTCTGCATACTGCGCTCTAATGTCATTACTGATATCAGAATCACTAATTAAATCAGCAAATCCTAGCATGATCCCGAGTGGTGTTCTGATCTCATGAGACATATTTGCAAGAAATGCACTTTTGAGTCGATTAGATCTCTCGGCCTCAAGCTTTGCTTCCTCTAATTTTTCTTGGTGAGCCCGTAATTGAACTTCGTTTTCTAAAAGAATTTTTCTAGAAATCACTCGGTCAGTCACATCTATAGCATGGCTATATACACCGTAGGGTTTTAGATCAGAATCAAAAACGGGCAAGTAAGTAAAATCAAAATATCTATCAACTAGGGGGCCATTTTTAACATTAACAATTTTCGATAACATTTCAATTCCGATAAAAGGCTCACCAGTGTTAAACACATTTTGTAAAAGTTCAACAAAGGGTTGTCCTTTTAATTCAGGAATGGCGTCAACGATTTTTCTTCCAACTAACTGACGTCCTCCAAATAAAGCTACATAAAGAGGGTTGGCTTTTTCAAATATCATGTCTTGACCTCGCCACAAAGCCATAACCGCCGGAGAATTCTGAAATATGGATTCTAATTTATTTCTTTCATTAGCTAGCTCTTGAACAGTGGCTTCAATTTTTTTACGAGCCTCAAATGACTCAGAAATATCTTGAATAATACCTAACACCCCTTTGATCTCGCCATCAGAATTTCGAGATGGATAATATCCTAAATCCATGACGTGTAATTTAAACTGACCATTCTTATCTTTCAATTTTATCGGAATTTCTTTACCTAGATACGGTGTACCTGTTTTAAAAACATTGTCGATTTGCGAAATAAAAGGACTTATTTCATCAAAAGTGAACGCTTGATTTAATTTTTTACCCATAACTTTTCTACCAATAAAGTTTTCATAATGTGAATTCGTTAGAGTAAAAATATGTTCTGGTCCTTCTAAAATAAACATTGGTATCGGCGCTTGCATAAAAAAATCGTAAAGTTCTTGTCGCGCATTTTCTAATTCAATTGTAAGCAGCTTCCTTTCTGTAATATCAGATACAACTCCCATAAGACATATAGGTTCATTTCTTTCATTGTACTTGCATTGACCATGACCTTCTAACCACCTGATAGCACCGTCAGAAGGACGAATAATTCTATAATGGTGTTCAAAAGACGTATGATTTTTTATTATCTTTGCAAACACTTCAAGAAGACCGTCCTTATCTTCTGGATGAACTGTTAAATCCATCGCTGCCACTAGATTTTCTGGAATAGTTTCAATTCCATTAATGGCCAAAAGATGTTCTGATCCTGTTAAAATCTGAGTTTTTAAATCAACCTCCCACGTCCCCATCCGTCCAGCCTCTAGGGCTAAATTTAGATGCTGTTGAGTTGACTTTAGTGCCTCTTTGGATTTTTTTAATGAATCGATATTAAATAGGCTTGAAATAAAACCCTTAACTTTTCCGTGTGGATCTTTTTCAGGAGTAAAATTAACAATAAAGTAATGAACTAGTCCATCAGTTTCAGATCTGAATTTCCATTCAAATTCAACTGCAATACCTTTTAAGGCAGATACAACATGAGGTTGAAATTCAAAGTAGACTTTACCAAAACATTCATACATTGTTTTACCTAAAATATTACTAGCGGGTCCAAAGTACTTTGAGTTGCTATCATTTACAAAAATAAATCTTTCGTTTAAATCAACTCTGGTAATTGATGCCGGCAAAGCATTAAGCACTGAAGAGACTTCTTTCTGTAGATCAATTTGATCTTTTAAATCCTGATACATACAGCAAGCCTCAGGCAAAACAAAATTAAATTAGATGCAACAGAATTTGTCATAGCCGAAACTTATAGCATAAATAATAAAAATATATACCTCCATACGTTATAAATAAGATTTAAAGCTTATATAAGTATGTAAATCCACCGAGATAGGTATTTTTATGTAAAATTGATTAACAAGATATAAATATTATAATTAAATTATTGGGGCCCAACCTGACCCGGGTCCACCATTGGGTTGGCATTTATAATTTCTAAAATTTCGTCTAATGATTTGAAATCTTCACAGCTAATTTGTGCTTCTGATCCTATTTTAGTATATCTAATTGTGCCACTCGTATCTTTACTTTCAATAATTTCTAAAACACTTTCATCTTGATTTGTAATTGTATATTTATTGTCTCCAGTTTTTTCATCTAAAGATAATTTAACACTCACTTCAAGTTCAGTTCCACCACCTACTAATTGTAATTTACCAGAAACCGTAGATACATTATTAAATATTATTGATGTGTTGCCTTGAGATCCCATGTTTAAACCAACGTCGGCACCAGTATCTAAAGCTTCAAGAAGCTGCATATTTTGCCTTAGGTTAACACTCAACAATACGGTTTGAACTAATGGACTGTCTTTAATTTCGCAGTTTAAGGCCAAAACATCTTGAACATTTAACGTTCCACCGATCTCAGTAGTTACAAATTGTTGTTCTTGAATTTTAGGTTCGGAAGAGTTGATTGAATTATCACTATTACTACAACCAGTAAGAACCGCTAAACTACTGAAAACAAAAACTAATAAAAAACTTAAGGCAAATAAACTATTTTTAATTTCAATTTTTTTCATTTCTATTCTCCGTCAGTTTTTTAAATTCATCCTAAGCAAATTATTGAAGTCATAATTAACTACGACCTAGTTATACACTATTTAACTTATGATCTGTGAGAGTAATGATTTCATGAAACCAATCGGCTTATAAAAACATGTCATAATCTATTTGAATTGTTAGATTTTTTATTTTTTTAAAAGTTATTTATTAGATCAAAAAAATATTTAGAGTGACAAAAACTGTCATAATTAAGTTACTAGTTTTGATTTGGCTTATGCGCTTCACGCGCAAGTCGTTAATGGCTGACGCACTTATGCGCTTTACGCGCAAGTCGTTAATGGCTGACGCACTTATGCGCTTTACGCGCAGGTCGTTAATGGCTGACGCACTTATGGCTACTTTAAAAAACCAATCCAACGAGACGCGGCTTCTTTCTGTTGTTTGAACTTTTGCGCTTTAGCGAAGTATTTCAAAGCACTGATCTTGTCGTCTTGAAAATAAGCTGTCATTCCTAATCCCAAGACCGCACTGCCCTCTTGGTTTTTTAAATTTCCTTTTTTAACCGCGGCTTGAAAAGATTTTTCTGCATTAACCCAATCTTCTTGCTCTAGGTACACTTGACCTAAAAGTAACTCCACGGAACCACTGTCTGAAAGAGCGCTGGCTTTTTTATAGGCCTCAATCGCACGACTATATTCTTTGGCCACAAACCAAAAGGACGCCATAAATTCATAGGCTTTTTGGCTCTCTGGTATATCTTTATTTATGATCGCCTGCTTTAAAACAATGGCCGCCTTAAAGGGTATTTTTTCCTGACTTAAAAGGGCCGCCCTATTATTAATATCTGAACTTGCGGTGATGAAGCCCTGTTTATGGGCTAGCTCAAGATATTGTAAAGCTTCCGTAGTTTTTTCTTCTTCAAATAAAACACCAATTAAGGTCATCCAATAGTTTTTATTATTTTGTCGTTTTTCCAAAAGATTTTTTAAGATCATTTCAGCTTTAGCAAAATTCTTAGTTTTTAAATAAATCACTGATGCAAAATAGAGCCAGGGCTCTTGAGGATCATCGGATTCACTTAAAGCTTGATCCACATGCTTTTCTGCACTTTTAAGATCACCCAATTCATTTTCAATGGTCCCCAACATGATGTGTGCTGCTGGGACCTTATCTGGGACAACTTCAATATATTTAATCAAGGTCAGCTTAGCCGCTTTATAATTTTGAGCCACTAAATGAATTTGTGCTAAAAACATTAATGCTTCACATTGTTCGCCGTAACTTAACTCCCCAATAGTAATGGCTTGAGTGATTGTGACTTCGGCATCCAAGAATTCACGCATGCTCATATAGGCTTGGGTTTTTATAATTAAAGCTTTAGCTTTTTCATACCCATTCGAACTTCGTCGATTAATCACAGGTTGAACCAGATCAATAGCGTGCTTAAAATCACCTTTAGTTAAATACTTCTGTGCCCGTTCAAATCTTTTAGTTGTGGCCAGTGAAAAAGTATTTTGGACTTGTAAATCCCATTTCTTTTTTAAGACTTGAGCTTCAACCTTAATATTTTTAATCTCTTCATCTGAAACTTGATGCTTTGAAATATCAACTTTTTTAGTTTTTTTGTTTATCTTCTCTGTTTTATTTTTACTTTCAATGGAAAGTTCAGTTTTCTTAACGGCTGCATTAACATAAAAACAGGTGAACGAAAAAATTAGACATAGAATGATCGGATTTAAAACTAAATTAAATTTTTTAATCATTTAGTTCGCCTCCGAGTAGTCACCAAAGTTAAACTTATATTGACTGCCACGAACTGCGACCGCTTTGCCATCTATCATTTTTGGTTTAAAGCGCCACTGCTGGATGGCCCGCATACAATTTTGGTCAAATATATTTGATGGATTCGCATTCATCACCTGAATATTTTCAGTTTGTCCAAGGGCATTCACATCATATTTTAAAACAATACTTCCCTTAATCCCTTCCACGCGAGCTTGGTTAGGTGGTTCACACTTCACACGGACAAGTGGGGTTAACCCACCAGCCCCTTCAACCCCAGGACCTCCGCCACCAATTCCGACACCACTGCCTGAAGCTGCTGACTGCGCCGATCCACTGATTGCAAATCCGCCCACAATAATACCCGAACCCCCAGCGCCTGGCGCCATTGACGCATCAAACGTTCGTCCTGTTGGTGGCGCTTCAGAGTTATTCATTACCGCTTCAGCCATTGCTTGCGGCGCACTGACTGCGATTGGAGGTGTCGGTGTTTGATCTAATGAGGCCTGTTGTTTTTTTGGTTTAAATTTTTCCAAGGGTTCAGATGCGGACTCTTTATAAGATCTTAAAAACTCAACCCTGGTTGGATCCGTAGATTTTGCTTTTTGTAAATCGGTGGCTTCAAAAATTAAAAAACCCATAAAGACAAATAAACCAACGCTCACCACGGGAGATATCATATACGGTAAGTAAGGTTTTAATTTTAAAATGTTGTCTTTTATAAATTTCAAATTTTATCCTTTCTTATTACTTATTTGTAGACGCGATTGAAATGTCATCCACACCGGCCATCTTCGCTTGATCCATGACCTTCACTAAGGTGTCCGTGTCAGATCCTTTGTCGGCTTGAATTACAACTCCGCCTTCAGGATTTTCAGATCTAAGTCGTTCTACGTTGGCACGAACTGTACGAATATCGATTTTCTTTTGCTGCATCCAAATGTCATTGTCTTCAGTGATCCCGATTAAAATATACACAGCTGGTTTTGCGCTTGAGGTTTGAGCCACTGGTCTTGAAACTTCGACCCCTGACTCTTTAAGAAATGAAGTGGACGTGATGAAAAAAATCAAAAGAATCATAACCATGTCTAGCATTGGCGCTAAATCAACATGAATCTCTTCATCGCCGGCACTGTCTTCTATATTAAATCTTGCCATCGTTTTTTGTCTCCAGCTTTAAAATTTACAAATTGTCAGCATCCTGAGCCGATACTCTTTCTTGTCTTTTTCTCAATAAATCAAATTTAAGTAAGTAATCATTTATATTATGCATACTTTCAGTCGAATAATCATTTAAGTATTTAACGATTAACATCCCTGTCAGTGCCCCCAACATTCCAGCCATTGTCGGCACAGTGGCTTTAGAGATTCCACTGGCCATCGAGCGTGCGTCACTAGACCCTGCAATCGCCAAAACATCAAACACAGACACCATCCCCGTGACGGTTCCCAACAAACCCATCAAGGGACACACACCAACCAAAACTTTTATTAAAGAAAAGTTTTTAGTCACTTTAGCTTTAAGAGTTGAAATTTCATTTGTGATCATCGCTTCAAATAAAAATTTATTCGGTGCTGAAATATGACTTATTGATTTTTTAAATGTTTCAAAATCGTTTTTAAAATAGAATTTAAAATAAAAGTATTTATCTGAAATCAAATAGCATAAGAAAAGGTACAGGCAAAAGAACAGCATTAAAACAATACCCCCTTTTTCAAATACACTAATAAATGCGTCTGCACATGTCAGAAAAAATCCATTCATATTTTTCGAAATCTCCTTAGAGTTTTAGTAAACTTTTTTATTAAACGTGTTTATTCTTTTCGATCACGATTTTTCCAACTTTCTCTGACAATAATCCAGCTAGCTGTTCATTTAAAAAAATCATAGCCCGAGTGTATTTTCCATTCACATAACTGTAAGCAATCATAAGTGGTATCGCACAGATCAAACCTTGTGACGTCGCCACCAAGGCATGGGAAATACCACCTGCCATCAGTTTAGGATCACCCGTTCCAAAAATAGTAATCGCTTGGAAAGTCATAATCATACCTGTTACGGTCCCAAGTAAACCAATCAAGGGGCCAAGACCGGCGAAGGTTTTGATCGTGCTAATTCCACGTTGGAAGTCAGGCTTCACATGCAGAATCACTTCAGTCAATTTAAGTTCAATGACTTCTGGGTCACTGTGTTTATATTTATTAAATGTTTCAATTAAAGATCCGAGTGGATTAGCGGGATCTGGTTTGTCCCAATTTTTTAATTGATCCTGCATTAACTTTTCTTGCTTTCTATAAAAGTAAATTCGTTCAGCCGTCACACCAAAACCAATCAACATCATGACGGTGATGACATAACCAATCAAACCCCCATGTTGAAATCTTTCAAAAAAAGTTGGCACTTGCACTAACGTTTCAATTAATGTTCCTTTTGATGGATCAAAAGAGACATTTGCAATTTCGCCATCTTTGGCAGTTGCAAATTTAGGTAAAGTTCTTGTGAAACTCCAGCCTGGCTGTTTAGCGTACTCTTCTAAACTGTTCGTTGTAGGCTGGTAACTTAAAAAATTACGTCCTGTGAATAAACTAAATGCCCCTAGACGAGTAACCTCTTGCTCGGCTGAACGACCATCTACACTTGTGACTGAAGATTTAAATGTTGGTGTTTGCGATTGTAATGTGATCTCTTCGTGAAACACATACCAGAAGTTTTCAAGCTGATTGTAGTCAGGCAAATCCGGCGACTGCGAAAGTTGTTTAAGTTGCTTCAAACGATCGGGCTGTTGTGCCGACGTCGGCGAATGTTCCACTTGAGCTAAAAAGTCCGTGGACATTTGTCTAACAACACCATACAGCTCGCCAAACGCACCCATTACTTTTTCTTTATTTTCATTCAGTGCTGTTAATTTATTTTCTTGAGCCTCATAAGTTTTATTTAAAGCATTACCAATGGCCTCTAACTCTTTTAATTCCTTTTTCGCAACAGCTAGCATTTCGGCTTGTTTGTTTTTGTTTTGTAAGAACTCGGCCTCTCTTTCTTTCCAAAGCGCAGACTCTTCGCTTCGCTCGTTCATCACTTTACTTAGCAAAGTGTCTAAGTCAGTATTTGCAAATGCTGCAGACGAAAATATAAATCCAAGAACTACTAATTTAAATTTTAGGTTTTTAATTTGAGATTTCATTATTTAATCTCCTTATGAGCTGATTTCCTAACCGCGACATCTATGCTTTTAATAACTGGAATTATAAGTAAGCTTGGGGACGCTTGCTTCATCGCCATCTTAACCGCTTTACCAACCAAAGATCTTTGGGATGAATCCAGTTCAATCCAACCTTGTTTTTTTAAGTCCCAGATGCCACCCTTTTTTCCGTCCTTAGTTAAATAATAAAGACCAATACGACCTACTTTTAAAAAGTCGGCCGAAACTTTATTGCCATCCAGTTCAACGGAATCTTTATAAGCTTCTAAAGTTTGACCGTACTCACTTTCAATTAAATACGCTTCCAAAACTTTACGGTACTTTTCAGAGACACTGACCCCAGAGGTCACAAATAGTTCTTTTAAATCTGCCATTCGTTTTGCGCGCTCTTCTTTGAAGAAGGGCAAATCGTAAGTCACAAATTCTGTTAAAGAGTCTTTCATCTTCGCCATTAAAGGTGTGATTTTTCTTGTGGTGTCTTTAATATTTTCAACATCTAGATTGATTTTAGCCATTTCAACTTTTTGGCCTTCAATCAAATCACGAACTTGCTGATTATAGATCTTGCTATTTTCAATAGCCTTCAAAACCTGACGATATTCATCCCGAAGAGCTTGAGTCTCATCGGATAATTGGTCCACTTTAACTTGAGAGTCCTTGGCGATCTGGATATTTTGCTTTTGTTCAGCACTTATATTTTTTACAGATTTACTTTCACTCACATCTTCATTCGCAAAAACAAATTGTGCGAATGTAGATACAAACAAAAAAGTCATCAAGTTCAATTTTGATTTGAAGACTGGCTTATATGTAGTGAACCCAAATATAAATTCTATTTTTTCTTTTAACATAATTCTTCCCTTTCTTTTAAAACGTATATTTAACATTACTGTAAACCAAAGGCCCAACTTCAGAATACAATGCTGTTTCTAATGGAGCCTGAGGGCTGGTTTTATCTAATGGAGGTGTTGTACCTAAAAAGTTTTGCACACCTACAACAAAAACAAATTTATCGAATCCTGAATAATTATAAGCCAAATCAAATCTATGATAACTTTCAATATAACCGCTTTTAGTCGCATTTTGAAATTTATCAGTAGACACCATCGTTACACCTAAACTGTGTCCAGCTAATTTATAGTTAACGTTTAAGTTATTACGCCAGCGATTAACCCAATGCTCTTTCACATAATCACGATCAGGTAAGCCAGGAAATACAGATTGAATATCCCAGAGACGGTAAGACATCATTTCGCCTACATGAATACTCCCAACTGGCATAGATAAAATATATCCCAATCCAAAATCCAAGCCTGACGTTTTTCTATGAGATAAGTCTTGAGTAGGTGCAACAATAGGATTTGTAGCATCTAAATATCCGTTTACATCTCGGTTCATATTAATACCAAAAGCGGAGGGATCAATCCCAGCCGTTTCTGCGCGGGTTACGTCCTCTAATGTCCCATCACCAGCAGACCATGCAATTCCTTTTTGACTTACAGACCAAAAATCAAGACTGATATCAAAATTTGTTGTCGGGCTATAAACAAAACCTGTGTTATATGAAAAAGATCTGATTTCACTTAAGTTTTCATTTCCAGCAGATAACACTCGGTACTGCTTAGGTGAGCACGAATCTGCACTTCCGTCTTGAGCGCAAGCTTTGTAATCTATAAATCGTCTATAACTATCACTAGAAGAAGCATATAAAACTGCCAGTTCAGGCGCCTTAAACCCTGTGCCGACAGTTGATCGCCACATTAAATCATTTGTAATTTTATATCTAAATCCAAATTTTGGATTTAGAGTATCTCCAAAATCACTAAACTTATCGTAACGACCTGCTAAAAACAAATCTAGTTTACTTGTTGCGTTCGCCTCAAGTTGTGCATAGGTGCTAATAAAAAATCGATCTCCAGATCCACTTGATCCTGCGCCAGACAAAATTTCATCATTTTCAGAGGCCTTATCAACAGTATTTTTATAATCACGAAAAACATAGGACTCACCTGCAGTTAATACCAAGGGTCGGCCCATCAACTCCATCAACTCACCTTCGAATCGGAGATCGGCCATATAAAAATTTGAAACTTCTAAGGCCCAAGGCTCATAGTAAGCAGATGACAAATCCCCACGGGTTCCAACGGGATTAAAAGGCAGAAATCCACCAGGTTGAGTCACCAGATTTTCAAGTGTTGAAACAATGGAATTCCCTTCGCTTCTATCTTTTTTTTGCTCATACGCATAAGTCATCGCAAACTTTCCAGTCCAGGTGTCTAAGAAATCCCACTTTACTCCTGTGGTGACATTATAAAAATCTTCTCGTTGAAAGTTATTACGATTCCCTAATTCTAAAGTTCTATACTGAACTGTAAGATCATTTCCCGCGACATGATTTGGTAAACCATATGTGTCAGCAACAGCCGCTGGCACTGTGAAACTTCCAGGAGTTGGTGCAAAAACATAAGACGCATTTAATGAACTGAACATCACATCCATGAATACAGAGGTTTGACTATTGATCTTATGATTTATTCGTCCAAAAGCTGAAGACTGTTCGATTAAAGGAAGCGAAGTTGAATAGTCAGCCGTATTAAACGAACAGTAAGTTCCTTGTGGTGTGGTCACCAAACGATCTGGAGGACAAAGGGGGTCTGGCGACCAAGTAGAACCGCCAACATCTCGGTAAGACCCTGGGGAACTATTTAAACTTACCGAATTGTTTGTCCATTTTCTGTCTCTAGAGAAAATATTATTATTTCTTCTAAAAGTAAGGGAGTAAAGAAAACTTGTTTTAGAATTACTTTTTCCGCCTAAAATATTTAAGTCATACCGTTCACCACCGCCAAGTTGTGTGGCCGTCGCACCACCACTAACTGTGACTCCATTATACGAATCGTGAGTGATGATATTCATCACTCCCCCGATGGCGTCTGAACCATAAATACTGGATAGATCATCTTTAATAATTTTGATGTCTTTGATCATCCCAACGGGAATTCTGTTGATATTGACTGTGTCATAACCCGCAATCGGAGCCATACGCATGCCGTTCAATAAGACTAACGTATTTCCAGAACCCAAACCTCTTAAGTCTACCTCCGACAAACCTGCACGTGTCGAACCTGAAGACTCTCGCTGAGCCCCCATAGACGAGATTGGCGAGTCTCTAAGTAAATCCGAAACAGAATTATATCCAGAGTTCGTGATGGCTGCCCCAGAAATTGTCATTTCAGGCGAGGCTCCAGTTAAATCAATTTTTTTTAATCTTGATGAAACAACTTGTTCTTCTTCGATCAAAGCATCTGAATCTTGGGTCTTAGGCTTATTCTTAGGTTCATTTATAACTTCTTTTTCAGATTTAGTTTCAGGCGCTGGAACAACTTCGTTCGGAACCGGTGAAGTCTCATTTTGAGCGAGCTGATAAAATCTAAATTTATTTGATGAATTTGAATTTGATGCTTTTGTTACACAAGAAAATAAATTTATAGTTAAAGAAATAGCTAAAACTAAACAAGGGTTGAATAAAGTATTAATTTTATTCATTTTTAAATTCCCCACCAATTTTACGACCTTAAAAACAAGACTTACTGAGTGTTAAAGCTTATTTAAAAATTAGATGCGAACAAAAACCTAACTTAAACCACACAGAAATAAAAAAAATTAAATTTTTATACCAACTAAAGTCTAGATGGGGATTTGTGATTGTTACAAGTTTGCTAAAAAATGAAACGCCGCAGAAGTTTTTAAAAAATAAGACCAAGACCGTCTTTTAAGTCAAAATTTATAAAATGCATTAGCATAAGCTATCGGGCTAATAACGATATCTGATTGCCGATGCGCGCTAAATACTTGCCGAGCCTCAAATTTAATTCGAAACGCTAAACTTTAGTCTTAATCTATTTAAGCCTTATAGACGAAAGCACATGTGATTCTTAGCCTTATATTATGTCTAAAATTTATTTACTACTAAGCCTTGGGTTTTTATCTCAAACCTCATTCGCCAATGCAGATCAGGTCAAACAAGCAATACTTGATACTTACGGTTGCAAACAGAATTCATTCATCTGTAAAGCCATCACTGAGAATTTAAATCGAGATTCAAATGGATGCCGAGTGTTACCAGAGTCAATAGAAGACTTGGAACCTTACATTAAACAAAGAAACCCAGCTTTGACAGGCCTTCAAGTTTTTGATCGCATCCGATATGTTGGTCCAATCACTGGAAAATACTCCTATAATTATAAAAGATTAAAAAATGGAAAATTTCAAATTAAAGCCCAAGTCTTTTTTAAGAATTTAAATGAGTATAATACGACTGAAATAGAAACCTTAAAGAATAAATTTAGAAAAGCAGCGCAAATTTGGAATCAACAAAATCCATTTAGAAACATATATCAATTTGAATTTCAATTGGCAGCCCAAAGTTCTTCCAAAACTGTGTCTGCGAACTTAGTTAAATTTGATACACGAGGTCCTTATTTTGACAAATGGTCTACTCGTTGGAATGAATACACAATCGCCCACGAATTTGGACATGTGCTTGGACTATTTGACGAGTATAGTTATTCGAATTCAAATGGATCTGATTGTGATCAAAGTTCTATTATGTGTAACAGTTACGGAAAACCTAAGCCCTTTCACTATCACCTGATTTTACAGCGTTCATTTTGCGAGGTTTAAATCCATATAAAATTTAACAGCATTAGGGTCAGCCTTGATGCTTCTTGGGGTCCAACCTTCTACAAACAAATTCTCTGGAGTTCGCGCTCGGCTGAGCGCCACATAAGCTTGACCACATTCCCATAAATTTCTTAGATCGATATGAACCCGATCAATTGAAGCCCCTTGAGCTTTATGAATTGTTGTCGCCCAAGCAAGACTGATAGGAAAATTAGTGATCGTTGCCATTTTTATTCCATCTGCGTCTAAGATATGAAATTCTTCTTTTGATAAACTTATTTTTAAACCAGTAAAAAGAGTGATCTCTACCACTTCGTCTAAAAGTTTATTGATTCTTGCCAAAGACCCATTAACAAATTTACCGTCTGGATCATTTTTTCTTAACATCACAAGCGCGCCCTTCTTTAACTTCAACTGCTTTGGAAGTGGGGACAAAGCCAAAAGCGATTCAACCGTTTTATTTACTTTAGATGCGACTTTCACTTCAGTTTCGTAAGTGATCTCTTCAGACTCAATTTGATTTAATTTTTTAATATTAAAAAATTCGGCTTGATTCCTACGGCCAAATAGAACCGTTCCATCAAAGTCATCCCCCACGGGACTTAACCTAGAATCCAAAAACTCTTTTACACTTGGGCTGACTTCTCCTTGTCGAATTGAATTTAAAACATCAATAAAAGATTTTGAAAGAGTACGCATTGTCTGAGTCAAAAAAGCTTTTTTAAATTCTAGCTGATGCCAGACATCCATTTCAAAAAGCCATTGCACGGCCTGATTGTTTGGAGTGATTGGGGGCAATTGCAAAAAGTCACCCACAACAATCAGTCGCATACCGCCAAAAGGCGCATCACTTTCATTCACGGTTTGAGCAATTCGGTTGGCCGCTTCAAAAGCTTCGGGATGAATCATTGAAATTTCATCTATAATAACGGCCCGATCTTTCTTTATTCGCTCACGGACTCTATTATTTCCAATCGCTTTTTTAACAGTTTTTTGCAACCCCCCTTCCATGATCCCCAGGCCAAAGTAGCCATGAAAAGTTCGGCCTTCAACAAGGACTGCGGCGGCTCCTGTGCTAGCTAAAACAGGAAGCGGATGTGGTAAATTTTTTTGAAATTGATTAATGACAAAAGATTTTCCAGTTCCTGCATGTCCAGTTAAAAACACATTGTCTTTGGAATTTAGAATTTCTACGGCCTGTTTTTGACAGTCAGTAAGTTCTATTTTTGTTTTTAAAATCTTGTGGTTAGAAAGATCCTTTATGATTTCGAGCAATTTAGAACGTCCTTTTTTTAAGATTCTTAAATTAAGTGCTCCTGTTATATCCTAAAATCAACTTTCTAAAACAGACAATGTTTAGCAAGTGTTAAAAAATTAGAGCGCATCGCGGTATTAGTTAAAATCGTAAGAACCTTACTTGACCTAATGCTTAGGCATTTATGACAATTTATATGTGCTCATTGAACGAGCCTTTGGTCCAGGGGGGATTAACACGATGTCAAAATCTACAAAGTCTTTAAATTTAAATGTTACAGCATTAATATTGGGATTCTTATTTTCATTTGCATCACAAGCACAATCCACAACTCATCCAAATGATTTTTTTAAACCAACAAAAACTACGGTTGAAGAATTACCCGTTAGCGCATCTGAGTACCAAGAAATAATTAAGGTAATGAACGGCAACTTTCATATCAGCTGCCAACCCGAAGACTTGAATAATGCTTTTGCCACAGGAAGCGCTTCACCACTAGCCCCTAATGTTAATGCGACGGGAAGCTTGTCACCACTAGACCCTTTTGTTGATGCAGCCAAAGATGTTAACGCCATCGTGGACGAAGGTGAAAAAATAACTGACGGATTAATTAATATAGGTCAAAAAATCTGGTCAATTATTAAAGCGGGTCAAGCTGTTGTTAATATCAATATTGGTCCATCTGCTAATGCCTTACCTAAAGATGTAAAATGTTGGGATGAGCTTGAAAATTGGAAAATCCCAAATGTCTTTAGAAATGTTGTAAAAATAGAAAATATTTATGGATATACACTATCTGAATTTCAATTTGATTTGATTTACACTCATGGTGGAACATTTAATGGCACTGGAAAATATTTAACCCATGTTCAAATATTCCCTTCGAACGTGTATGCCTTCTGGATGCAAGAACTAAATGCCAGTGTTGAAATTGCGTCATTAGTGAACATGGGAACAACTGCGAACCCAATTGCAGGTATGCAAGTTGATGTGTCTTGGCAATTTAAAAACTTCTTAAATGAAATTCAGCAAAGTACATCTTTATTTGTTACCGCCGATGGAAAAGCACAAGTGTTAGTTCAGTAAACTAAACCAAGGTTTAGTGCCAAACGGCTAACGCAATTTAAACCAAGGTTTAGTGCCAAACGGCTAACGCAATTTAAACCAAGGCCAAGCTCTCATTGCTTGGTCTTTTTAATTAGGACTTGGTATTTAGAATATTGATACCGACAAAAGATAATAAAAGTATCAACTTAGATTCTACTAAAAGGTAAACATGAAATACTTAAGTCTATTATTTATTGTTTTTCTTAATGTTATTTTAATTTCAGGTTGTAAAAAACCGTCGTCTTATTTCAATTCCTTTAATGATTCAGATCAGGCTAACCTTAACGGGAACGCCGACCTAGACTTTAAACTGACTGGAAATACAACCGGATATGGGAACTTAAGAACAGATGGCACGGCTGATTTTGGTTTAGTTTTAAAAAGTTTTAGTAAATCAGATCTATTTCAAATAGAACTCAATGATTTAATGAGCACTGAATTTGATCAAATATCGGTTATTGGTTCAGATATAGACATACCTACTAATGTCGCGATCCCGAATCAAAAAGAACGTTACATTTTATCAATTACATTAAATAAACCTAAGTATAAGGTAAATTTCAAAAAAGACGAACACCAGAATCTAGTCTTAATTCATGGTCAGTTTCCGTTTGATGATGTAGTAAAAGGTTTCAGAAATGATGAGCCACTTTTGAAGTTAATTGATAAATTTAATATTTTATCCTATTCAGAATATAATTTTGAAAATAAACTTTTACTTCCAGAATTAAATTTAGACTTAATCGCTGGCCAATCGATTCATACAGATCAATTTACGATTAAATCACCTAAGCAATTTAGTTCAGATTATAGCTTTGTTGTTGTGTCCTTAAATAAAGACAATAATAGATATTTGCCAAATAATTTAACAGTTCTGGCTGCTGATAAAAGTAAATTACTAAAAACCGCATCCAGAGATTCATATATTTTCAGTGGCTTAATCCATGAATCCTTCGCTGATTCTGAGTCCACAAATATTAATAAATACAGAATGTCCTTTCAATTAAATAACACTCAAAATTGGTCATCTGAGCTTTTGGGTTTTATTGATAATTTAGCTTATAAATCTGGGCAGCTGACTTTCAAATTACCTTCAAGCTTGTCGTTTAATTCTCAAGGACTGGCTTACATCATATATGAAATGGATTCGGTGGGATTAGAGGTCCCCGTGTATCAAGGAAGTGAGCTAGGGTTTTGGCCTAATTCATTGAATTTAAACTTATTTGAAAATTTAAGAAAACCGAATTTTAAATATAGAATTGATTTATATTTAATGGGTTCTAAACAAGCAGAAATTCCAAGACAAATTCTTGATCTATATGAGTATTCGGAATTTGTTACTAGGAACAGTCTTTACTTATGATAATAATGCCTAAATTAAAAAAGAATTTTGCGCTTAAACTAGTATTTAGAAAACTATTTTTATTTTTATTTTTATTAAGCTTTTCTCATAATGTGATGGCCCAAGATAAAATCGTGAATAAAAAAAACTATGTTTTTAATTATCCGTATAAAAAAGTTTGGGCCGCAGCTCAAATTGTTTTAGGCAGCTATCCTCTTGAAACAAATGACCTAGAGGCTGGCCTTATGGTGACCGCTTCACTTAAATCCGGTGAGTTTTGGCAAGCTCCTTTTGAATCTCAAATTTCTGATAACTATTCACAAACTTTAAGTTTTCAGTTTTCAAAACCAAATGCCCAAAACACCCAACTTCAAATCACAAAAAAAGCTATCTTTAAAACTGACTTTTTTGGATCTGAAAAAGAAGTCATGACCCAACCGTGGGAAGAACTAAGACTTGTTTACAAAATCAAAAGAGAAATTGAAATAAAAAATATTTTAGAACGAAGACCAATGGCTTCTAATTTAAATTAAATTTATTTTTCCATAATTGGGCTTTAGCTTCTAAAGATGAATCTGCTTGACCCATAATAAGTCCACTATTTTTTTCCAAAGCTTTGATTGAAGAGTTGACGATCTGAGAATCTTTATCGCTTAGTAAAATGGACCAAGATAATAAATCAGTCTGATCAGTTAAATTTATTAAATTTTTTGCTATATCTTTTCTTATCCATAGACTTTGACCCTTATGGAAATTTTTAGAATCACGCAGTGTTGCCCAAAGAATGTCTTTGTGATTTTCAATACCAATTTTTTCTAAAGTTTGAAGGGCTGTCGATCTAACCATCAATGCAGGATCATTTTTTAATAATTCTAAGGCTTTTGATCTAGCAAGTGAAGGATTCAATGATGCCAAAAATTGAATCCCACCGGATCTTAAAACCCAATCCAAAGATTTGATACTTGTTAAATATACTTTGCTCGCAAACTCAGGATTACCCTTCCTAATACGTTTTAATATCAACCACTTTTGATCAATTGTTATATAGTCTCTGTATAAATCTTTATAAGTTAAACCCTCAGAAATATCAGACTCTAATTCACCTTTAGTCATGTCGGTAAAATCTGATATTCGAGAATTGTTTTTCGGTACAGAGGCAAAAATACATATTGGAGAAATTATAAAAATTAAAAATAAGACTTTGGGCATATTAAACTAACCTTTTTTATTTTTAATATCTTTTTTAATTTGGCTTAAGAGTCCTTGAACTTTCTTTTCACTTTCTTCATCTTTAATTTTAGGCTTTAAAAATGTCTTTTTCTTGGATTGGGCTTCTTTTTTTGACTCAGCTTTAAGTGTGTCATTAATTTCTTTTTTTAATATCGGGAATTTAGGCATATCATTCATTTTATTTAAATCTAATTTCTTTTCAAAAATTGGTTTAAGATCAGATTCGTCGCCGAAATCATTAACCGCTGGATTTTCTAAATTTTCGAAATCATTAAAAAAAACTTTCTCATCAAAATGTTCATCTTTTTTTAATTTTTTATTTCTTAAGGTTTTTCTATTTGATTTCTCAGTTAAACTGAACCAAATCAAAGAAATCAAAAATCCTGTGGCGCTAAAAATTAATAAGAAGCCATTATATTGTATTAATAGTTCTGCAAATCTCATTTAGACATTGTGACTTGAGTTAAAAAAAATCACAAGAAAGCATTTAACTAATGCAGAGGATTTGACCTATATTTTAACTAAATTCAAAGATATTTAACCCGTGAAACGCTTTCATAAGTTTCCCAGGAAGTTTTTGTCCCAAGAAGCAGCTATTTTTCGATAGACTTGATATGTCTTCGATTGAAAACACTTTTTCTTTAGCATTTAAGTCTATTAAAGCCCCATGAAACGGCGCTCCAACTTTAAACTCTCCAAAACCCTCTGGAAGATTTAAAAATTCAGCTGGTTTCTTAGAAAAAACTTGGACAAACCTCTGGGATGATATTTTTTTATCCTGCCAAGCTTTTATAAGAACTCCTAATGTGGTTTCTAAACCTAGGGTTCCAAAAGCCGCAGCTTCAATAGATCCTGTTTTTTTTAAGTCCTCGTGTGGTGCATGGTCAGTAGCAACAAAATCTACTGTGCCATCAATCAGACCGTCCCATAAAGCATCTTGATCTTCTTTAGACCTAATAGGTGGATTCATTTTAAAAGATAAGTTATCAGAAGAAATAGTATCTGTATTAAAAAATAGATGATGGGGGCTTGCTTCGGCCGTGACATTTAAATTCTCTTTTTTGGCTTGCTTTACAAAATCCAAAGTCTTACGGCTTGAGACATGAAGAACATGATATTTAGCTTTGGGATATTTTCTTAATTCTACTAAATCTCGCTCAACCATTTTCCACTCGGCGTCGGCGGGATAAGGTTTTGCACCCATCTTTTTTTGAATAGGACCGGGCGCAAGCACTCCTCCGTGACCTAAAAATTCAGCATGCTGAAGAAGGGGAACTTTTAAATTTTCAAGTCTTAAGAAAGCTTCCTCCATGACACCGTCTTCATGAACACCAAGACCATCGTTGGTAAAAGCAATAGCTCCCGCTTCAACTAACTCTTCCAAAGACGTAAGCTGTGACGACTCAAGATTTTTTGTAATTGCTGCTGACCAAAAAACTGAAACTCCGTATTTTTTTTCAAAAGGCAAAACCTCTAGCTGGGCTTTTTTTAAAATATCTGGAGTATCAATTGTTGGAATTGTATTTGGCATTGTTAATATGGCGGAGTAGCCACCTTTCAATGCCGCCTTAAGACCCGTATCTGCTGTTTCTTTTTGACCCTGGCCAGGAACTCGAAGATGTACTTGCGCATCAACACCTGAGGGAATTAACACTAAGCCGTCTCCTGATATTCTATAAGCTTCCATTTTTATATTCGGTTGTATAAGTTGAAGTAGACCATTTTGAATCAGCACATCAGATATTTTTGGGTCTTGGTCATGCGACCATACAGATACATTTTCTATAATATATTTAGTGTTTTGATTTTGAATCATTGGGGCTCCAAGACATTTTTTTAAAGTTTTTTAGATTCTCTGTTAATTATAGCTTATAACCTAATTGTCTATATTTTTTAATGTTATATTCTATTTTAATCCTTAATGATTACGAATTAACCTAGCCATGTAGTAGCCATCAAAGCCGTTCTCGCCCACAGAAATAAATTTTTCTTCCTCTAAGGCCCAATTCTCATTTAAGCTTAAAAAATTTTGAACACAGACCTGATTTTCAGAACGAAAAGCGCTACAAGTTGAATACACCATCTTGCCGCCCACTTTCACCATTCCATTATACTCATCTAAAATTTTCTTTTGTAGTTCTTTGATTTCAGAAAAACTTTGATCCGACCATTTGTATTTAGCATCTGGATTTCTTCTAAAGACACCAGACCCTGTGCAAGGAACATCTAATAACAGCCTATCGGCCTTGTCTTTTAGTCTTTTAATCACTTTGGTGCTTTCAATCATTCGAGTTTCAATATTATGACATTGGTTACGACGAGCCCTTTTTTTTAATTCATCTAATTTCCATTGATGAACATCCATGGATAGAATTCGACCTTTATTTTGACTTAAATTGGACAGATGAAGAGTTTTACCACCGCCCCCGGCACAGGCATCGATAATGAAATGACCTGGTTCAACTTTTAAAAATTCAGATATAAGTTGTGATCCCCCATCTTGAACTTCAAAAAGTCCATTTTTAAAAGCGTCTGATTTAAAAACATTTGTTTTTTGTCGAAACCTTAAACCATAGGGCCAATGATCACTTGGGTCGGCCGAATAACCCTCATCATCTAATTTATTTTCTAGTTCATTCACACTGATTAAATGGGAGTTTGCACGAATAAATAAGGGGGCCTCTTTTTGTGATTCCTTATAAAATGTTTCAACATCATCTAATTCTTCAACTGCAATCTTATGAAGACTTTCGGAGAAGGAGTATTTTTCATAAACAGTTAAATTGTTAAATTCAAAATTGGATTTAGAATCAATTTCAAGCTCAGAACCAAAATCAGCCCCATGGGACGTCAAACTGATTTGTTTTGAAAACTTAATAACGTCTGAAAATAAACTTTGTCGTTCTAAAGAATGCGAAGATTCAATTAAATATCCTTTTTGAGTCAGATAAAAAACAACTAAAAGATCCCAGTCTGGATCAAACCTTGTTTTGATGATACTTTTTAAAAGTAATTGCCATTTTACAATTTCGTAAAAAGACTCTGCAAAGGCTTTTCTGTCTTTGCTTCCCCACTTTTTATTACTTTTGAAAATAGATTCCAACACTTTAGAGGCGATTTTGTGGTCATCAATAACTAACTTAAGCCCTTCGATCAGAGCTAATAACAGGGGGCGGTAAAATTTCATTTATAATTTATAGCCTAAACTCATGTTGGCTAATAGCCCTTGACTGTATTTTGCATCTGCAAAGTAAAAATCACCTGTCCAACCCAATTCAAAACGATAAAAAACCTTATCATTTCTGTAAATTTTTCCCCATTGGATGCCTGTGGACCAGGGAGCAAAATAACGATCTTCAGACACAATTTTAGACCCGTGCCCAAGACCAAAACCTAAACCCATAAATAATTCGACTCTGGTGTCAGCAAGTCTAACTAACTGAAAAGCTTCTTTTTGTAAAAACTGAACCTGACCCCAGTCCCCTGCATTTTTAATATCACCAGAAATTTGAAATTCAGAACTTAAAATACTAAAACTGGAATACACAGGAATCGATATTGCTAAGCTTAGACCATAATTGGGATTTAAATCATTATTGTCGCTTATGGATTTAGACAGAATTGAAAAATACAAAGCTTTAGGGGGGGCATATTTTAAATTCTGGTCATTCATTTTTGTATTTGAAGACGTGGACCTAGAAATTATATTTTCGTCAGACTGATCCTCATATGAAGTTTGCCCAGCCACAATATCTAAATCTTTTCTTTTTAATTTATTGGTAACTTTAGCTGATTTAGATTTTAGGGATTTTTTTAATGAATTCGGTGGCGAGTCTTTATCATCCAAGCCTTTTCCACTAATTAAATAATTTTTAACTGCTTTTTGGCTTTGAGAAAAAAAGGTCTGAGCCTTATCAAAAAAAGTGGTTTCTGCATGACCGACAGGTGTCAATAAAAATGCAGAGCACATAAAAAATAATAGAACACGTTTCTTTTGCACTCTATTATTTTAGGGCAGCATGCTTAAAGCGTCACCTTGACGTCAGACCAATATCTCTCTATTTTTTTAATACTGTCCTTAGGAGTAGTTTTTAAATGCAATGTCCATACTGTAGCTCACCCAATACTAGAGTTTTAGAGACCAGAGTCAGTAAAAATGGCCATGCGATCAAGCGAAGACGAGAATGCATGGCTTGTAAATCTAGACTTACGACCCATGAAATTCTAGAACTTGATTACCCTATGATTGTTAAAAAAGACGGACGAAGGGAGAGTTTTTTAAAAGAAAAACTTTTAAGCGGGTTATTAGCAGCCTGTCAAAAACGACCAATTGCTCAATCTCAGATTGAAAACATTGTGGATATCATAAGTAATAAAATTCTTCAGCGCGGAGAAAAAGAATTTTCTTCAGAACTGATTGGTCGCTTTGTGATGATTGAACTTAAAAAATTGGATCAGGTAGCTTATGTTAGGTTTGCCAGTGTTTACATGTCATTTAAAGAAGTAAATGAGTTTGTTGAATCCATCGGAGGAGAACAAGAATGGGTTTAATGCGAAATTCCAGAGAGAACTGCTTGAAGTTTTTATTTCAACAAGAGTTCTTAAATCAAGCGGAAACTAATTTTGAAAAATTTAAAATTAATTTTATTAAAACAGATTTGAATGACGTTGATTTTATTCAAAAGCTGACATTTTATGTTTTAGAAAATAAATCTAACTTAGATACAGTCATCAGTAGCTACAGCGACAATTGGAAGATTGAACGTTTAGCTTTAGTTGATCTTTTATTATTGAGAATGGCCATTGCCGAAATAGAAATGAAACTGACCGCACCTAAAGTGGTGATCAACGAGATCTTAGAAATCGCAAAAGTTTATAGCTCGAAGGATTCAGTTAGTTTTATTAACGGCGTTTTAGATCAGTGGACCAAGAAATTTTTTGATGGTGTAGAGTGGCCAGAATGATCAAAGAGATCAATTATCTTTCTGCTTGCTACGCCCCAGGTGCTGATTTATGGATTGTGCCCGCGAGCCCCAATAGCAATTGGTTTAAGAAATTGAACTGGTACTGCTCTTCACAATTATCGATTTGGAATTTTAAAGAAAAACCTGTTTATTCAGAAAAGCTCAAAGAGATTATCAAGCAAGAGTCTTTCCCTTTCTCAGAATCCCAAGTAGATATGACCAAAGATATTTTAGTCGACACTAAAAATATTTTTCCTAATCGAGCGGTATTGGCCATTGATGTATCCCGTGGTTTACAATCATGGTTAAGAGAACTAAATAACAAATCGAATCAGTTGAATGCAGCAAAAGTTAGAATTTTTTGGGGCCAAAGTCAGTTAAGTGATTTTTTAAAAGGCTTAAACTCTTTCAGCGATCACCTCATTGATTTAAATTTAGAAATTGTGACTTGTGAACCCGATAAGCTTTAATGACTAATTTAAACCTTATAAGTAAAAAAATCTTTGTTGTCTCAGATGGAACTGGTGAAACAGCCATGGGCATGCTTAAAGCGGCCCTTGTTCAGTATGAAGGTTTAGATATCAAGTTATCCCGATTCAAAAACGTAAGAAATATCAGTCAAGTTGAACGCATTCTAGAACAAGCTAAAGAAGAAAGTGGCTTTGTGGTTTACACTTTAGTCAGCATTTCGATGCGGAAAGAAATCAAAGAAAAATCCAGACTAATGAATGTTCCAACAGTGGATTTGTTAGGTGGTTTGCTTGAAAGCTTAGATCAGTTTTTTGAAACCACATCGTCGTCAGATCCAGAAGCGGGACTGCTTAGAACTGTAGATGAAAAGTATTTTAAACGGATTGAAGCTATCGAATTCACTGTTAGACATGATGATGGCAAAACCACTCAGCAATTAGATGAAGCCGATATTGTTTTAGTGGGCATCAGTCGAACGAGTAAAACCCCTTTATCCATTTTTTTAAGTCATAAGGGTTGGAAGGTCGCAAATATCCCTCTTGTTCCGGAAACTCCTTTACCAAAAGAGCTTTTTGAAATCGATCAAAAAAAGATTGTGGGCCTAACTATTGATGAAAATAAACTTCGCATGATCAGGCGAAAACGACTAGAAAACTTTGGTCAAGATCCAGGTGGCAGCTATGCTAACATGGACCAAATTCAAAAAGAGATTAATTACGCCAACGAGATTTTTAAAAAGAATCGTCGCTGGCCAGTAGTGAACGTAACAGACCGAGCTTTAGAAGAAACCGCGGCCGAAGTGGCTCGCATTGTTTCAGCACGATTTGGGAAACCCATGGATCCCTTGTTTTAGCCTAATATTTTAACCTAAACCTTGTTGCCTGATGGCTCGGTATAAAACTTCTACGATGCTTTCGACTTCTTTTGATTTTTTGTAATAAAGATTGATGGAAGTAGAAAAATTAAGATCTTGAACTTGAATTCGTGAAAGACGACCCGCACGAACTTGCTTTGTAATACTGTGTGAAGGTAAAAATCCCCACCCAATTCCAGTTTCTATAACTCGCTTTAATGTTCCTACGTTATCTGACTGAAAAACTGGATCTACGACAATATTGTCAGCTTCTAATTTCTCATTTAATTGCTTTTGGAAGGCAATGTATTTATTAGTAAATTGAATGATGGGCGCTTTGTTATACTCTTTCATCGTAATCGACTGTGGTAAATTAATATCTCGGCCAGAACCCACTAACCACATTTCATCTGTCATTAAGTACTTTTTATTTAAACCTACAAAGTAATCAGCAAATTCAGGCTCTGGCTCTGGCATTATCATAATGTCCGCTAAATCGTTTCTCATGTCGTCAATCAATTGATGAGTGTTGCCATAATTCAAACTGATTCTTAAATTAGTGTTATGTTTTAAAAACAAACCAATGACAGGACTAATAAGATACAAACCCAAAGAGTTTAATGTTCCGATTTTGACTTCACCCGCAAGTTCGTTAGACATGGCTTTAAGTGCAACTTCGGCCTGATCTGCAAGCTGTAATATTTTTTTAGCATAATCGTAAAGCAACTGACCTTGTAAGGTGGGCTTTACGTTTCGTACTCCACGGACAAGAAGGTTGGAGCCTATCTCATCTTCTAAGTTTCTGATCTGTTGACTAACAGCAGGCTGTGTTAAAAATAGTTTTTCTGCCGCAGCAGTCATACTGCCTTCACTTACAACTTTACAAAAGGTCTCTAGTTGCTGAAAATTCATGCTAATTCCTTGGGTTAAAGGTCTAAATAGCCTATCTGTTCAGCTTTATCCCATTCCTAGACCAAAGTATAAGCATAACTTATCACCTCTGTAAATTTTTCTTTAGATGACAAGGTTCCATACAAAAGTCCAGAATTATAGAGGGTTATATGGGGGGATTTAGACATGAAGTCTTTACTTTTGTTACCAATGACGGTGGTCGTATTTTTAGGTTGTTCTAATCATTCCGATCGAATTTTAACACAAGCTCCGCAGACTGAAAATGAATTAGGGTTTTTAGTCGCAGGATCAACTTTAGAAGAAAAAGAGTCATTCTTTAACTCTAACACAGATGTTAAAATCAGAGACATCTCAAATGAAACTATTCTCATGTTTGAAGCTGTGAATACAGACTTTGAAACAGTAAGAAAAAGCTTTCCCAATTCAAGAATTTATAAAAATAAATTTATTAAATATGCCGATTCTGGTTTTAAGGACTTCACACTTCAATCTTTAACAGAATTACAGCTTTTAAATTCAACTGATGTTTCTAAGTCAGCCTTTGATTTAAACTCTTGCAAAGACCAAAGTTTAAAACCAATTGCTAAGATGACTCCAATAACTGCTAATCTTTCCAGTCGTATTCCATTGGAAGTCGGAGCACAAATTAAATTAGGTTCTGATCAAAGTCAGCCCCATGCTTTTGTTGGTGGCGAAATTAAAACGGCTTGGGTGATTCAAGGACCTTTAGGAACAAATGTAGCTGAAATTTCAATCTCTAAAAACTTAGATATTAAATTAGATACAATGGGTGTTTACCAAATTTATTTAATTGTTCAAGATCAAAAATTAAATTGCCAATTTGAGAACGTAAATCTTTCTGTGACTGGTAATAAACCTTATATGCTGTCATCAGCATCAAGCTTAGATCCAAAAGTTAAGAACCAAGAGTACATAATTAAATTAGGTTTAGATAAAGCTCATCAAAGTTCTTCAGGTGAAAATGTTTTGATCGCAATTGTGGACTCAGGTGTGAATTACAATAATCCATATTTGTCAGAAAATATTTACACTAACAAAATGGAAATTCCAGATAATAACATTGATGACGACACTAATGGTCTGATTGATGATGTACATGGATGGGATTTTGTTTTTAATGACAAATTTCCGTATGACGATTTAGGTCATGGCACACACGTCGCAGGTCTTGCTGCAGCTAAAGTTTTCGGAGTAGCCCCCAATGCGACAATTTTACCAATTAAAGCTGGCAATAATTTTGGAATGTTAGATATTGGAACAACTTTTAAAGCGATCATTTACGCCATCAAAATGAAGGCTGATATTATTAATTTGTCGTTAGGAAGCGAACGGCCTGTTTTTAGAGAAGAGCTTGAACTGTATCAACTTGCTTTGAGTAATGATACTTTAATAGTAGCAGCCGCTGGAAATGGAGAACCTTCAAGACAGGGTTTATATTTAGGAGTTGATATAGACAATAGATCTTTTGCTCCGGCAGGGGTTGATTTTGAAAACATACTAACAGTGGCCTCTTTAAGTACTAAAGATAATCTTGCTTACTATTCAAACTTTGGAGTTAGAAAAACCAGTGTTGCAACTTATGGTGGCGAGGACTTCGATTTAGATTCAAACACGCCTTATAATGGTCAGCTGTACTCTACTTACATTGAAAATGCGAAAGGGTTACTACTATTCCCTCAACAGGGAACTTCAATGGCGACCCCAGTTGCTTCTGGAATTGCAGCTTTGGTCAGAAGTATAAATCCTAACCTAACGGCAGGACAAACTAACAAACTATTAGAAGCTTCTGGAGTGCAATCCAATCAACTGAGTCGAAAAATTCGTTCAGGTCGTGTTTTAACGGCTCAATCCGCAGTAGAAATGGCACTGCAAAGTTCAATCGGACTCATTAATTAACTTAGCAATTTTTGATACCTAAATAAAGGTCTGGCTTTTTCAGCAGACTTTTCAATCAGACAAAAAAACAATATCATCTTTATAAGGGGATCTTATGAAGATATCGCATTTAAGATTAATTTTAATTCTGGTTTTCCAACTTTTGTCGTTCTCGGTCTTTGCAAAGATATTTCAGAACTCGTATGTCAGTTTTGAACTTCCAGACAATTGGGGCTGCGAACTTGAAGGAACGGAATGGGTTTGTGTTAATAAGTTTTCAAAAAAGTTTAATGAAAAAAAAGATGCCGTTATTATTTTAACTGCTAAAGAAAAAGGTCCAAGCGATACACTTGAAGCCTATGAAACACATTTAAAAACTCCAAGAAAATTAGTAAATTCTAAAGCTCAAAACTATGTCTCTGAATTAAAACAAGTTAAACAGAGAAAAATTGCACTTCAAAGTTGGGTGGATGGTCTTCATTTAGGTAGTGAAGTTCAAAACTACTACACTCGGTACCTTGCTACAACAAAAGGTCAAATTGCAATTCTAGTCACCTTCACCGCTCACAAAGAACAATACTCTAAATATGCTAATGATTTTATTCGTGCGATCCAGTCCCTTAAGATCATTGCTGCGGATGAAATATTAGCAGGTTCTTCGAATCAGCTCAGAAAAAGAGAACAAGATCTTTACGCACTTCCAGTAGGTAGCGCTTTAGGGGACAATTTAGGTGAAGACGGCATGTATGAAGAAGATGATGGCAGTTCATCAGGCAGCACAACAAAAATTCTAGTGGGCTTGCTTCTTCTTTCCGCCGGAGGCGCAGGCTTCTATCTTCTAAACAAAGACAAACGAAAAAAATAACTAGTACGAGTTTTTCTTAATCAAAAATTACAGAAGCTTTATAAATTTAAAAAAGACGTCACTTTATTTAAAAGTACGTTCTATATATAAATTTGGTGCTCGTTGGCATGAAGCTTTGCTCGTCAGTTGTTCTAGACTTTATTTTTAATTTAAGAAGCTATTGAACATTTAAAACAGGGCAGACCTTGTCATTCGCTTTGCAAAAAAGGCAAAGCTTCATGCCAACGAGCCTATTTTAAATGTTCAATAACTTCTTAAATTAAAAATAAAGTCTAGAACAACTGACTTATGCAAGGCGAATGACAAGGCTCGCGCCGAATTTATATATAGAACGTACTTTTAAATAAAGTGACGTCTTTTTTAAATTTATAAAGCTTCTGTAATTTTTGATTAAGAAAAACGACTAGGGTAGGATTTTTTTGTAGTCGATGTATTCGATGGGGTAGCCTAATTTAGATAGGCCTTTCGGGAGTTCCTTTTTGGAGGCGAAGATGACGATCAAGCTTTCGTCGGGTTTGTAATTGGTTTTGAGAATAGAGTTGGCTTGGGTTAAATCTAGATCCTGGATTTGTTGATAGAAGTTTTGAATATAATTTTCGTCAAAGCCATAATTTTTGTAACGCATAATTTGATTCATAAAATTATCTTCAGTTTCAAATTTCATTGGGAATTGACCTAATAAAATTCCTCTTTGTGTTTCAAGGTCTTCTGATTTAATTCCTACATTCTTTACATTTTTTATAATATCTAAAATCGTTTTAATCAGTTCATCAACCTTATCATGTCTTGTTGAGGCCGAAACTAAAAAGTATCCATTTTGTTTTAAGCCTGCAAAAACAGAATTAACACCGTAAACTAAACCTCTTTTTACGCGGATCTCCTGCATGAGCATAGAATTAAAGTCTCCAGATCCTACGGCGCTATTTGAAATATAAAGTGGAATGAAGTAAGCATAATCTCTTTTAGGGCCTATGTGCCCAATTCTGACTTCAGCTTGTTTAAGATTAGGCTTATCAACAACAATAATTTTTGTTGAAACGACGGGCTTAACAACAACAGGTGGCTCTGTCGAATTTATAGCGGTGTCTTCAGTTTTTTCAACGACTAGCTTTTGAGGAAGTTTAGAAACAGGTCCTTTCTTAAGCAGGTCTGAATGTGATCTAATGTTTTTTAATTTTTGAATAAGTTCATTTTTTGTAGCAGCACTAAAATGACCGGTTAAAGCAAATTGTAAGCTTTCTGGTTGGATGTATGTAGTGTAATACTTTTGCAAATCAATTAATTTTAATTTTTGAAGATTTGATTTAGTTCCAATTTCTGGAAAAGCGTAGTTTTCATTTTTAAATAAAATGGATTGAAAAGAGATATTTGCATAGTAGGCCGCCTGTTCCGTAGATTTTTCAATTTGAGCTAAGCGTTTATCTTTAATTTTTTTAAATTCATTTTCTAAATCTTTTACTTTTGAAGTATTTAATAAATGAGACTTAAAAATTGTATCTAGAAATAAATTAACAATATTTTTGTTATATTTTGTAAGTCCTGTGGATTTAAAAACTATAGAATCTTTTTCAACATCGTAATCAAATTCGGAACTAAATTTCGAATATTCAGCTTTATATAATTCAGAGTTTAAATCCCCACTGCCTTCTTTCAGCATGGCCATAGTCATAGACGCGAGCCCAGCTTGGCCCTTAAAGTCCTGAGCAGACCCTTTTGATAAGATCCCTTGAATACTGAACTGTGGCAAACTTTTATCAGCTAAAAAATAAACTATGATTCCGTTTTCTAATTTAATTTTTTCAAAGTCTGGCGTTTTAAGGCTCGACTTATTTTTGTAATTATTTTTGTTCTTGTGACCCGATTCCTTTTGAAACTTAGAGGTCGCGGTCGCGCTATCAGATGTTAAATTTGATGAAGACTTATTTGAAGCACAAGAAGAAGTTACAAATAATATACCAAAAGCTAACAAAAATAATTTAGAAAAATTTTTCATTTTTTATCCTTTTATTTACCTAAATACATAATATGAGATTGGTCTTTATTTAAATATTTTTTAGCCACAGTCATAATTTCTTGATTTGATACTGATTGATATTCTTTTAAATCTACAAAAAACGACTTGTAATCCCCGCGAACCACTTCGCTTTGTGCTAAGACCCTGGCTTTTCCACCAAGTGTCGTTAAGGACTGCACATATTCAAAAGAAATTTTATCTTTTGATTTTTGAATTTGATCTAAAGTCGCTCCGTTTTTTTGAAGTGATTTCACCTGATCAAAAAAGACTTTTTCTACATCTTGAAAAGATTTTTTACCAATGATGTCGGAATTAAAAGAGATAGCACCTGCATATTTTAATGAGTAATTCCAAAAACTAACCCCAGTAGAAAGCTTTTTTTCCTCTACTAAGATTTTAGAAATAGGGCTTGCGTCATCACCAGCTAAAACTTCACAAATAAGATCTAAGACAAAGCTGTCTCTGGTTCCCATAGCTGGGGCTTGAAAATAAATAGCTAGTTTTCTTTCGTCAAATTTTTTATTTTCAACAGAAAGCGAACTTTTTTTGGTTCTAGGAACCGCCAAAGCTTTAATTTCTTGAAGATCAGACTTTGGAATTTTTGAAAAATATTTTTTAATTAAAGATTTCGCTATCGAAATATCAAAATCACCCACAAGAAGCAATGTTGAATTATTAGGGGCATAGAATTTTTTATAGAAAGCCATAAAATCATTTAGATCTGTTTGATTTAAATGTTCCATAGAACCAATGACAGATGACGAGTAAGGATGACCCTCAAAGGCCTTCTCCATCATAACTTCAAAGATGTATCCATCTGGTGAGTTTTCAGTTCTCATTCGGCGCTCTTCTTTAACTACTTCCCTTTCTTTTTGGATTTGGGGCAATGTTAAAGATAAATTCACCATACGATCGGCCTCAAGTTCTAACACCTGTTCAAGTGAGGCCGAAGGAATGATTTCGTAGTATCCGGTATAATCGCGACTGGTGAAGGCGTTATTTTGCCCACCTACTTTGGAAACGATCTCGTCAAACTTTCCGTCTGGAAATTTTGGCGTGCCCTTAAACATCAAATGTTCAAAGAAATGGGCAAGACCTGTCCTATTTCGCTCCTCATGAAATGAACCGACGTCATACCACTGATTAACAGAAACCATAGGAATACTTCGATCCACATGAAGTAGAACTTTCATTCCGTTATCTAGCTGATACTTTTCAACTTTTAAATCTATATTCAGATCATTATTTTGTGACTCCTCAGTGGGTACGACTAACTTGGCCGAAAGCGGAACAAAAAATAGAGCCATAAAGGTAGAGACAAAAATTAGCTTCAAGGACTTAATCACAATTCACCTCTTTTTTGGGTATCAAAAACCAAGACTAAAGATTGTGTCCCAATTTTGCATACTAAAATAGGATAGGAGGGCTAAAGATATGAGTCTAGCTAAAAATTTAATTCAAAGTGAAGTTAATTCTACAGTAAATAAAGTCATAACTCTTGAACAAAGTTTATTTTATATAAGACATAACCACTGCAGTCTATGTAGCAAAGAGCTTACTATTCAGATTCAAAAAGACTCTGAATCTTTAATCGTTAAGGAAAAAGTATCTTGTTTAAATTGCAATGTGACCGTTAGCACATCAGATCATAAGATGAGCTAAGATTTTTTTAAATCTGTAACAACGTCAAATATCCAACAGAATATTCAAACAAAAGTTGGATTTTTGACACTTAGAAAACAGATTTGGCTTCAGCTTGCTCAGGCCAATAAAATAAACACCAGATCAAAGCGACAACCACAAAAAATAAGGGCAAGACTATCGCCCACATTAATCCATAAACATCCGCCAATAAACCAGCCATAATGTGCATAGTTACGACCCCGATTGAACTTAAGGCAATGATGACTGACGAGTACTCTTTAAATTGATAGCCCGTCTGATTAGAGATTTCGTCCATACTTAAAGGAAAAATCGGAGATAAGGTGAACCCAATCAAAAAGAAAAATTCAGCCGAAACAAAGACCCCAACTAAAATTGTCGCCGCCGTAAAGAATAAACTGTACTGAATGACTTTTCGACTGGAAAAGCGATGAGGTAAAAAACTAACTAAGACCCGACCTATAAATAATCCAACAAAAAATAATGTAAGTTGGAAGTTTGAATCCTGAAGTGATCTTGAATAGTGTTTGTGAAAAATCATTACCAATCTGGTAGAGAAAAAAAGCTCACAGGACACATAAAGAGCCAAAATCAAACCCCAAAACGAAAGCAGCTTCATACTGAGTTTATCATTTAATTTATCTTTTAGCGTATCATTTAATTCATCACTCAGATTATCATTGAAGTTATCATTTAAGTTACCATTCAAGCTAATTTCAATAGTCTGGGAATTTCTATTTTGTGATCTAAGACTCAAAAAGCCAAAGCACAACACTGGAAAAATAAAAAACAGAACGAAGGTAAAACTTTCTCGCCAACTGTATCCAAAAGCTAAAATTTGCCCGATTAAAACTGGCGCAAGCAAGGCCGACAATCCATAAACCGAATGAAGTAAACTTAAGTAAGTTCTTTTTTTGTGCGAGGGCACACTCTCTTCAATCACTATATTCTGTGTGACTCCAATCGTTCCCATCGACCAACCAAACACAAAGGCTGACAGCAAAAGACCAGAAAATGTTTCGCTCCAAAGCAGCACAAGGGGGAACAAAGCCAAAATCAAAACCCCTACTAATAGTAATCCTTTAGAGCCTAAGTACTTGATCTGGCGAGGAACCATAAAGTTGGCCCCCACAGCGGTTAAGGATGCCAAAGCAAAAAATAGACTTCCCTGAGAATGAGACAAATTTAAATCGCCAATGATCAGCGGAAAAATCGGGCCCCTGCCATTGTCTAACCAGCCCATGGCCATCAAAGCCCCAAAGGCAAAAACTAGTGCAAAAATCTGATTCAAACTAAAGCTTAAATCCTTATTGATGACGCTATGCCTTTGAATTGAGTCTTTACTGGAGTTCATTCAAAGTTTTTACATGCAAGATATAGAAAATACCAGTCCCGTTACGGCAGAAACAAAAAAACAAGAAAATGTTTTTATAAGTATGCTCTGCAATTTAATCATTCCTGTTTTCATCCTACAAAAAGGGGCGAAGCTTGGATTCGAAGGAGCAGCCACTTTATCTTTAGTTGTTGCCCTATCGTTTCCATTAATTTACGGAATTATTGATTATCGAAAAAATAAAAATAAAAATATCATTTCAATTTTAGGTGTCGTGAATATTTTAATCACCGGAGTGTTTGCTATTGCTCAGTTAAAAGGTCAGTGGTTTGCTTTAAAAGAAGCGGCAATACCTTTAGCACTTGGGATTGGTGTTTTAGTTTCGATAAGATTAAAAAAACCCTTCATGAGATTTTTAATTTTTCAATCTGGCGCTTTTAAAAAAGAGCTTTTGGAACAGAAAATCTTAGAAAACAACAATCAGACTGCCTTTGAAAAACAACTTAATTTTTCAACTTACTTGCTTTCGGTATCGTTTTTTATAAGCAGTTTTTTAAATTACGTTTTAGCCTTAAGAGTTTTTAAAACCATCGACATCAGTATTCCCCTAGAAAGACAAAAAGAAATCCTAAATCAACAGATCGCAGATATGAACTGGATGGGCATTGTTGTCATTAGCGTTCCCCTTCTGTTTTTTCTAGGATTTATCCTCTGGAATTTTTTTAGACGTATCAAAAAACTTTCTGGATTAAGCCTAGAAGAACTTGTCGAAACCAAATAAAAAAAGTCCTGTCCTGAATCTGAAGAGTTTGAAATCAAATAGTCTTTCTAAATAGTTAATTTTTAAAATCCTTATATTATATTAAAATACACCCGCTTACGGCCGCAGGCTCGTCTCCCGATGAGCATCACTTTGTGCTGCTCATCAAGATACGCCCAGCGCGATCGCTGACGTGTATTTTAATATAATATAAGGATTTTAAAAATTAACTATTTAGAAAGACTATTTGATTTCAAACTCTTCAGATTCAGGAATTGTGTACTTATAATTTTTCTTTTGGCTTAAAATATATTTTTTTCTAGCCTCATCCAAATTGTCATTGTGCTGTTGATTCTGTTTTTCCATCCAGTTTTCAGCAAACTCGTCTTTGAGTTCTTGCCTCTGTCTATTATTTTTTTTTGCGAAGTCGTCTTCTAAATTTTCGTAACGCTGTTCTGCTGACTTACGAGATGTCACATATTTTAGACGACTAGATTCCCGAACTTCGTCTCGTTTTTCTTGGACTTTTTTATGATTGTAAAAGTCATTAAATTTTTCTGAACTGACATTTTCTGCAAAAGATGGGTTCGATTCAAACACAGAAAGAAGCGCGGTCACTGAGGACAAACTTAAGAGATTTAAGAAAACCAGGTTTAAAACCTTGTATTTCATTGATTAGACTCCTCTAACTTAATCATAAGTTAATCATAACTTAATTATTAAGTTACTTGCACAGCACGTTAAATGTATATTATCACAGTTCTTTTTGAGATTACAATAACAGTCTAGGAGAACTTAAATGGATCAGGTTATTGAATTTGCACTCTTTTTTTTAAAAACAGCGGTTATTGTTTTCGCTATCATTATAATTATCTCAAATATTGTGGCCGCTTCGTTGAAGTCTAAAGACGATGATAAGAATAAGGTTAAATTTAAAAATAAATCCAAAGAGTACAAGAAACGTAAACTTGAAACGGACTTGTTATTTTTAGATTCCAAAGCTGCAAAAAAAATTAAAAAGCTTAACGCAAAAAAATTAAAACAAGAAGAAAAGGACTCTGCAAAAGAATCTTCACATAAAAAATTATTTCTTCTTAATTTTAATGGCGATATTAAAGCATCCCAAACTGAAAACTTATCTAATGAAATTTCATATATACTTGAATGCGCTAAACCTACGGATGAAGTTTTATTAAAACTTGAAAGCCCTGGGGGCATGGTCAGTGGTTACGGTCTTGCCGCTTCAGAACTTAAACGAATAAAAAGCGCTGGGATTAAGTTAACAGTGGTGGTCGATAAAGTGGCCGCAAGTGGTGGCTATATGATGGCTTGTGTAGCCGATCATGTGATGGCCGCCCCGTTTTCAATCATAGGTTCTATTGGTGTTGTGGCGCAGATTCCAAACTTTAATAAGTTGCTAAAGAAAAATCATATTGATTATGAAATCGTAACTGCCGGAAAGCACAAAAGAACCTTAACCGTATTTGGTGAAAACACCGACGAAGGCCGTGAAAAATTTAAAGATCAATTGGAAGATATTCATATTTTATTTAAAAACTTCGTCACATCAAATAGACCTAAACTTAAAGACAACATTGAAGACGTGGCCACTGGGGAATACTGGTTCGGCGAGCAGTGCTTAGAAAAAAACTTGATCGACCAAATCATGACCAGCGAAGATTATTTATTTCAAAACAAAGACAAGTTTGAAATCTATGAAGTCAGCACAGAAAAGAAAAAATCTTTTATAGAAAAACTGTCAGAGTCCGCAGCTAAAATCGTGACGGCTAAACTTGAAGAGTTGTCGCTCTGGCATTTATAGTGCCTAGCTGAATTCAAATTGCCAGCGCAACTTTAGTTTTAAATAAAACCTCGAATGGTGTTTTGTAGTCAAGGCACTTTCTGGGTCTAAAGTTTA
>JAYUKW010000009.1:0-57872 GCA_043764155.1 Bdellovibrionales bacterium | reverse complement strand
TAGCCTCTGGGGAAGAAAAAGAAAAGATGATTAAAAGTTTACTTACCTACTGCCACCAAGACACTTTAGCTATGGTTGAGCTGGTGAAGTGGTTGATGGAGTAAAAATAGTTCCATACACAGTTCTAAGCTAAAACAACATCTCACAATTGTCCGAAATTCAGATCAAAATTTTTAACATGCAACCGAAATGCTAAATCAGCCTTGGTTTAATATTGCTATTAACAGCACTTGTAATCATAGATTTTACTAAAATTTGACAAACTACACTTAAAAGTGTATTTTGAGGTAAGGCTGTTTGAAAAGCATACTTTACTACACTCTACCAAATGAAAGTTCACCTTTTTTAGAATGGGCAACGACTTTAGATATACTATCCCGAGTCATAGTAGAAAGAATAATTTTAAGGGTACTTGAAGACGGAGCAAAAAAATCTATAAAAGCGCTTAAAGGTGGAATTTATGAAATTAAAATTCATCATGGTGGCGGGCTTAGAATTTACTTCGGTGTTTTAGATAAAAATACGCTTTTAATTCTTGGCGGTGGTAATAAAAAAACTCAAACAAATGACATTATTAATGCTAAAAAATACTGGAGATTACATGGCCAACAGAAATAACGATTACCGAGAAATCATTGCACAAAATTTTAATTCAAAAGAATATGCCAGACTTTTTTTTATTCATCTTGTTGAAGACGAAGGACTAGAGATTAAAGACACATTAAAAGAGTGCATCAAAGCCATGGGCCTAGCTAATTTTGCTAAAAGATCAGGTCTGTCGATTCAATCCGTTTCTGATTTTGTTGCTGGCAGAAAAAATTGGAGTTCAGATAAAGTAGCAAAACACGTCACAGAAATATTTAAAGTTAAAGTTCGATTAGCATTAGACGTAGCTTAATACTCAACCTGAATGCCGTTCAGGTTTTTGCAAATCTTCTTCTGCAAGGTTTAGCCAATGGGGAAAAAAAAGATAAGATGATCCAAAGTTTACTGACGTACTGCCGCCAGGACACTTTAGCTATGGTAGAGTTGGTGAAGTGGCTTAAAAGCTCCCTTTAGCATTATATGTGACCTAGGCATTAAATATGTTTAATTTTGATACACAATTCTACATTAGCAAGTTAATATCATATGATATCAGAATTATGTTGAGTATATATGATATTAAGACGATATTAACCTTATGAAATGCTTAAAATGCCACCAGGACCTATACGAACCCACTAATTATGGTCTTCACGTTAAATGCTTTGTAGATTGGTTTAAGACCGACCCAGCCAATGAATTCATGAGCTTAACCCAACGTTCTGCCCAAAGTTTGGATCCTGCACTTAATGAGTCACCAAACAATATAAGCTTCTATCATGGGAAATTTAAAAAGTATTCAGCAGATTTAGGTCATGATAATTACATTATAAAAATGCGTGAAGAAAATGGTGCTCCTGAGCTTCCAGAAGTCGAGTACCTTTGTAATCAAATTGCTGTCAGCATCGGAATTCCTGCTCCAGATTTTTTCTATATTGATTTTTTTTCTGAAAAAGTATTTGTAACGAAAGTTTTTATAAAAAAAAATAGTGGCAACGCAAACCTAGAACATATTCACAAATACAGACCAGACGAACAACACAATTGCGAAGATCTTATTCGTGTAATTTCAAACACGACAATGTTGCCTTACGACCTGGATGTATTTTTAAATACAATTCTTTTTGATGCGTTGATTGGAAACCATGATCGCCATGGTAGAAACCTAGGTTTTGTTGTAACCCCATCTAAGACATCGCTTTCCCCGATTTACGATAATGTCTCGTATTTAAGTTTAGTATCAGGACCAATACTTGAAGCTGATTTTAATCCAACAGGCCGAATAGCAACTAGTCTTACTAAAGAACCCTCAATGTCTGACTACGTTTGGGAATTAAAACGGCTGGGTTACTTAGACACATTGAAGGAATTTAATCAAAAAGTTAAAATATCAAAAATCGAATCAATCATTGATCAAAGCTTTTGTTCTGCTTTGATGAAAAAAGCTTTTAAAAAATTAATCAATAAAAGATTTCAGGAGCTTCAAAATGGCCTACAAGATTGATTATAGTAAAATTGATTCTACCCAATTGCATGTGTTTTCAGAAAGTCGCAAAAGAAGGGTTTTTGTTGGTACTTTAAAATGGGATATTTCAAAAAATGTTTTTGAATTTAAGTATGATCAAAAATATGCAAAATCAAAAACTGCAATTCCATTAGGGAAAGAATTAGATTTATTTAAAAAAACTCAAATTTCCAAGGGAAAACTTTTTCCATCATTCGCCGATAGAATTCCATCTAAAGACAATCCCGCATATAAAGACTACTGCGAGTCACAAGGTATTTCTGTTAATGAGGAAAATCAAATTATATTATTAATATCAATCGGCAAAAGAGGTCCTTCAACATTTATATTTGAACCCGTTTATTTAAATACTTTTAACTTTAATGACGTTAAAAATTTCAGAGAAACACATCAGATTTCAATCCATGATCTTGCATTAGCTCTGGATTTAAATCAGCCAACTTTACAAAGACTAGAAGCTGGCGAAAAAACTGATTTAGGAACAATTCGAAGATTACAAATCTATCTTGAATTTCCAAAAGTGGCTCTTTGGCAAATCCAGATGAACTCTGGTAAGATTCATTATGATACTTTTAAAAAAATGTGGAATATATTTGAATCGCAAGAAAAAAATAATAAAACTAAACTAAATAAAAACAAATAGACTTTCTTCGCATGAAACTTTTAAATCTAATCGATAGATTTGTAGATCCGTTACCGATATTTCAAAACCACACTTATCACCCAGACTACTTAGGAAGTTTTAGCATTAAGGCCGTGGCACCTGCATTATTAGGATCAGCTTTAAGTTACGATAGCTTAGATGTAGGTAGTGGCATGGATGTTCAGGTGTATGCGAATCTTCTTCTGCAAGGTTTAGCCATTGGGGAAGAAAAAGATAAGATGATTAAAAGCTTACTGACCTACTGCCACCAAGACACTTTAGCTATGGTTGAGCTGGTCAAGTGGTTGATGGCGCAGAAATAGTTCCATCCATAGTCCTAACAACTACAAACAACAATTCACAATTGTCCGGAATTCAGATCAAAATTTTTAACCTGCAGACAAAATGCTAAATCAGCCTTGGTTTAATGTTGCTTTTAACAACACTTGTAATCAAAAATTTTACTAAAATTTGACAAACTACACTTAAAAGTGTAGTTTAAGGCAAGGTTGTTTGAAAAGCATTCTTTACTATAATAGCCCCAATGAAAGCTCTCCCTTTTTAGAATGGGTAAACACTTTAGATAGTTTATCTGAATTGATTGTAGATAGGATGATTTTAAGAGTTGCTGAAGATGGAGCAAAAAAATCTGTCAAAGCACTCAAAGATGGAATTTACGAAATTAAAATTCATCATGGTGGCGGACTTAGAATTTACTTCGGTATTTTAGATAAAGATACGCTACTGATTCTTGGTGGAGGTAGCAAAAGGTCACAAACAAAAGATATTGCTAACGCTAAAAAATACTGGAGATTATATGGCCAACAGAAATAACGATTATAGAGAAATCATTGCCGAAAAATTTAATTCCAAAGAATATGCGAAACTGTTTTTTGTTCATCTTGTAGAAGACGAAGGCTTAGAGATTAAAGACGCTTTAAAAGAATGCATCAAAGCCATGGGCCTTGCTAATTTTGCTAAAAGATCAGGTCTTTCGATTCAATCTGTTTCTGATTTTGTTGCTGGCAGAAAAAACTGGAGTTCAGATAAAGTAGCAAAACACGTCAAAGAAATATTTAAAGTTAAAGTTCGATTGGGATTAGACGTAGCTTAAACTTCTGAATTAAAAAACATAAAACTTTTAGCAGTATTTATTTTAATCATCCTCTTCCAGACTATTATCTTTATTGGATTTACTTGTAAGCTTAATAAGTTTGTCAAAATCAGATTCAAATAATTTATCTTGTTGAATTCTATATTTTTCAAATTCTGTTTCAGCATGTTCTTTTGCTATCGACGCACTTATTTTTCCTGAGTCTTGTAAAATATCACGATCACTAAGTTCAATGAATCTGTCTAAGCGTTTGGCCCAATCCTCCATGGTCATTGGTTTTTTTCTTATGGCCATATCTTCAGCAAGATCAAGATATGCGCCTACAATACGCCCAAGCGCTGCCAACTCTTCTTCACTTAAATAGTTTTTAGCCACAGCAACATCTGACTTTAAAATTTTTCCATCAGGGCTGTTTTCCCAACTAGTAAGGCCCATCTTTGGCTTGCTGCTGTCTGCTCGACTAACGATAACTTCTGCAGCCGTTTTTCCATGAACCGCGAAGTGAAGTTTATTTTGGACCTTTGCAAAAAAAACTTTTGTAGTTTTTGAGTCCGAATTGTAATCGACGCTAGTTGCATAAATATCAGATATTTTTTGATAGAATCTTCGCTCACTTAAGCGAATCTCTCGGATTTCTTCTAACAGTTTATCGAAATAGTCTTGACCCAAAGATGAACCATTTTCTAAACGCTTACGATCAAGGACAAAACCTTTAATAGAAAATTCTTTTAATACTCTCGTTGCCCATTGACGAAATTCTGTCGCACGCTTCGAATTTACTCGGTAGCCGACAGATATGATGGTGTCGAGATTATAAAAATTTGTGTTGTACTCTTTACCGTCCGAAGCAGTTATTCGGAATTTCCTAATAACTGCATTTTCTTCTAACTCATTAGAATCAAATATGTTTTTCAAATGCTCATTTATAGTTGGAATAGTAACTGCAAACAATTCAGACATCATTTTTTGGGTTATCCAGATATTTTCATCTTCATAACGAACTTCAATGCCGCTTTCTTTAGCTTGAGTCGTAAAAATTAGAAACTCTGCTGTGCTATTACGAATATGTAATTTCTTTTTGTCTTTCGCCATAATGAACCTCTAAATTTTGTTATCTTAAATTAACTTGTTTGCATGCAAGTCAAAAAAATACTGGAATGAATTTGTTTTGATCTGAAGACGATAATCTTACCTTTACCGTCCGGCTTAATGCAAATCTGATTTATACTTTACTAAAAGGTGATTATAGATTGATAAAATCCCTAAAGCTTTAAACGTAATAAATATAATTTATTTTATTTATAGGGCTTGGATTATCTTGTTTATTCAACAATATAAGAAGCTTCGGTTGCGCCTGACGATAGACCACCTTGAACTGCGTTCCAATTGGCTTGGAGTCGCGGCATTTTTCTGTCAATCTCTTTACCATATGAACCAGGGATACTTTTGCAAGATTTAAGCGCATTAAAAAGTATATTTTGAGGAGTGTAGTTACCTGCGACTCTACTCCAGCCTTCTGCACTGCTCTTATCTGTCAAAAGCTCGCCGTATAACTGAGGTAATGAACTGATATACGTATTAAGCAATTCACTTGGAAATAAGTCCGTCTTACGACAGCTGATACTTGCCCCAGCTAAAAAAGTTCTGTTTCTTTTAAGAATATCCACTCCGCCAGCTGCAAGCGTTTCTGCATCAAAAACTAAGTCTTCAGGACTTAATCCTGAAGGGTAATAGCACTGATAAGTCCCCTTAGTTGTAAATATGTGTCTGGACTTAAGCTCAGATGAGCCAAGCATTCTTGTATCGTCCCAATATGTGACATCTGCAAGACCAACTCTTTCCGACCTGATCTGAAAGTGTTCAAACGTACCTTGTCTTTCTGGAAGGTTCACATAAGGCGCAAAATAGCGATTAAGTCCAGAAATACAACTGCTGTTAATCTTGGCTATAGCTGTGCCTTCGGCAAGGGATTGAAATCCAGTAAAAACAATAATCATAAAAATATAGGATTTAAACATTTGAACCACCCACTTGTTATTCAAATTTATCGGTTTGAGCGAAATAAGACTTAAGTAATTAGTGGATTAAAATGGATCAAAATTAATTTCAACTCAACCGCTAATGTATTGCCCCACCATATCGTGGGCGGCGATCCAGCCGGTGGTCCATGCGTTTTGAAAGTTAAAGCCGCCAGTGATTCCGTCGACGTCTAAGATTTCACCAGCAAAGTGAAGGCGTGGGTGGATTTTACTTTGCATGGTTTTAAAATCAATTTCAGTTAAGGCGACTCCACCGCATTCTACGAATTCATCTTTATATCTATTTTGTCCAAGAATTTTAAATTGCGACGCAGTTAAAATTTGTATGATTTGGCTTAATTCTTTTTTTGATATATTTGCCCACTGTTTATCAAAATTAAGATCTACCTTTTCAAGAACACTAAACCAAAACCGCTTAGGTAATATTTTAGGATACGCATTTCTAATAAAAGATTTTGAGTCTTCAGCTTTTATAGTTTGAAATATCTGTTCAATATCAGCGGGTTTGGACTCGCCCATCCAATTCACAGTTAATACAGCGTCGTAATTTGATCGCTTCATTTCCCTTGCCGCCCATGCCGATAATTTTAAAATACCGGGTCCACTTAAACCCCAATGGGTGATAAGTGAAGGACCTTTTTGTTTAAAGCTTTTTTTATCAGGCAAAGTTAAAATTAAACTGGTGTCAAAACTTAAACCGGGAAGTTCTTTAATTAAATCATCTTCAATTTTAAAACTAAACAGTGATGGTGCACGTTCTGAAATCGTATGCCCCATACTTTCTGCCAACTTGTATCCACCCGGTGAACTTCCAGTGGCCACTAAAACTTGGTCTGCAATAAATGAATCTTGATTTTTAATACTGATTTCAATTTGGTCTTCAGACAAGGCTTTCATATCTTCAATGCTATGATTGGGCATCAACTGAATGCCGTGCTTTTCAACCAAATCCAAATAGCACTGAATAATAGTCTCAGAAGAATTTGTTGTCGGGAACATTCGTCCATCGTCTTCAGCCACAAGTTCAATACCTGCGTCTTTGAACCACTCGACAGTATCTTTGGCTTGAAACCTTTGCATCGGCGATAAAAGCTCTCGCTGTCCCCTGGGATAATTTTGGCAAAAGGTTTTCACTTCAAAAATATTGTGGGTCACGTTACATCGACCGCCACCAGATATTTTAACTTTCTTTAAATACTTATCTGAAGATTCAAAAATACGAATATCAACTAAGATCCCTTGGGCTTCGGCAAATTGCGCCGCACAGATAGCAGAAAAAAATCCTGCAGCTCCACCGCCAATGATGGCAATTTTTTTTGCTGGCGAACTAGTGCTCATGGACCACTTTTCTAGAACTTTTACTTTTAGGGTCTGCGACCCCTTTGGCGAAGTTGATTATGGTTTCTTGTTGAAGGTCATAGTGCTCTTCATTAAAAATAGGATCTTCGCTTAAAAGCTTCTGACATAAACTAGATAAATCTTCTTTGGTGATGGATTTCAGCAATTGTTTGATTTCTTCGACACTGTAACCACTGTTAATTCCATGGGCTAATAACTTTAAACTTCCTGTACTGGCATGCACTTCAAACAGGGACTGAGTCATTTTTTTATAATGACTTTCATACTGACCAAACCACTTTAAATCTTCAAAGCGAGTCCGCATATGATCAATCATAAAATAGGTTGTTTCAGGATCTAATCCAAACTCATCGTGAAATAAGCCTTCATAAACAGCGAGCTGTGTGGCCACGCTAATAAGACCTAACATTTCATTTAAATAATTTTTCGCATTGGCAGGATTGGATTCAAACAAAAACTGTACATATAAAATTTGTTTGATTGTTAGTTCTTCAAGGTTACGCTGCTGGTAACTGATCCCCGACGACAAATGATGCCATTGGGACAGCGCTTTGTCATTCACTGTACGAATACAAAGGGTCACTGTGGGATTATCTAAGTGTAACACACGGTGGACCAAATCCATCCCAGGTAAAATAGTTCTTGTATCCCCTGTTTTTAAAATTTCAATTTTGGATTTCATAATTTTAGAGCTTAATACATCGGAGTCTGCAGGATGGGCCGCTTGAACTGAAATTAAGTTCAGAGCACTTTGCCGAGTTAAATTATTTGTGGTTTCTACATTAAATTCTTCATGCAGGGACTGACCAAAAAGAACTTTAAAAGCCCCACGAAATCCGTGGGAGTGAATCACGGTGTCGTTGGTTCGCCAAAAATAAACATCAACTGAAAATTTGTCATTATTAAAAAGCGAAATCGATGGTTCTCCAAACGCATTATATAAATTCACTTGATTCGGTAGTTCAGGTAAATCTAAAAGCCACTGGCCGATGGCCGATTCAAAGTCTTGAAAGCTGAGCTCTAAATTTAATTGCTCAAGAGCTTTAAAGGCATCATCAGGAAAAGTTTCAAGGTTGAAGCTGGCTTCGATCTTTTGGCTTAAAGTCAGCAAAGGACCCAAAGACGAAGCGTGGGCTATATCTGAGTCCTTTGAGTGTTTAATAGATTTGCTCACTGATTGTTTAATTAATTGGGTTTTTAATTTGTCTTTAGTTTTACGGAGTTCATTACTTTTAGACTGACTTTTTTTCTTCATAATTACTGGACTCCGAAAGGGGCAAATAGCTCTGCCATAAGCTTTACCGCAGTGGGCTTATCTTGCCTACGAAAAAAACAAAAATTCTATGAAAGACGTACTTTTAAATCAAGCTTAAGCACTTAGATATTTTTTTTCGAAAACAAAAGTCCCGAAAGGTAAGACTGCGGCTAAAAACGCATAAACACGAACTTTAATTGGCCATTCAAGCTCTTCAGCTAGTAGGTTTGCAAATACAACATAAGTTACAAATAAAATACCGTGTGGCATACCAATGGCTTTTACAACTGAAGCGTTTCCTGCCATGTATTTAAGTGGCATTCCCAAAAATATTAAAAGCAAAAATGAAAATCCTTCTAACCATCCTAATAAACGAAAAGCTAATATGAATTTTGAGTTGTTGTTTGATTTCATGATTTCATTTTATTATATCTGTTTTTATATTAACTCAAGGTTAATAGAGATTATCTGGTTGTACCTATGATTGATGTACTCATGATGAGTTGCCAGATAAGTTTAAAATGTTTACAAAATAAATATGAAAGATTTAGAAAGTGCTCCGCTGAATGTAATAGGCAAACCGCTTAAAACTTGTTGCTCAGATCCAATAACTGGATTTTATAGAACAGGTAAGTGTGAAACAGGCCCAATGGATTTTGGAACACACACCGTCTGCGCGGAAATCACCCAGGAATTCTTAGATTATACAAAATCAAAAGGCAATGACTTAGCCACTCCGAATCCTAGCCATGGCTTTCTTGGTTTAAAACCAAAAGACAAATGGTGTCTATGTGCCAAAAGGTGGAAAGAGGCCTTTGACGCTGGCGTAGTCACTCCGGTTTATTTAGACGCTACTGAAATTAAAACATTAGCTGTGGCAAGCTTAGATGAATTATCAACTTTAAAACCCAAACAAAATTAGGGATCAACATGGCCCTAAGATCTTCAATTTTTAAAGCCAACATTAGTCTTTCAAATTTAACCACAAATTATTATGACGATATTTCACTGACCATTGCCCTTCATCCGTCAGAGACTGAAGAACGCATGATGTTTCGCTTGCTGGCTTATTTATACTGCGCTCATGAACGTTTGGAATTCACCGAGGGATTAAATAATCCTGACCTACCTGATATTTGGCAAAAAGATTTAACAGGACAAATTGAACACTGGATTGATTTAGGTTTGCCTGAAGAAAAACGAATTAAAAAAGCTGTTGGTCAGTCAAATCGTGTCTCAATTTTTACTTACAATCAATTTAAAGCTAAAGTTTGGTTTGAAAAAATCAAATCTTATTTAAATAATAATAAAAAAATTAATGTTTATCATTTTACAGAAGTCGAAGAGAACTCAATCAAAACACTTATTCAACGATCGATGATATTGAATTGTGTTATTGAAGATAATCAGATTTTTTTGAGTAATGATGATTCCCGAATTTTGATTGAATTGAGTCAGACTAACTTATGAATTCGGCATATGTGATAAAAAATGTTTTACTTAAACAAACCTTATTCAACTTAAATTCCATTATATTTTTCTAAAATCTCTTTATATTTACTTAAACTAAGACCACCTAAATCAATATGAAAGGGCAATTCTTTGTCTTCCTTATTTAAAGATAAGAACAATACTTTTTCATCGCCCATCCAAGCCGCAAAGTGTCCTTGAAACTCGTTCATTAAAGGATTGGCTTCAATAAATTCATAATAAATATCCCAGAAATTATTGGCTTCCATATTTTTTAAATTTAGACATGGCTGTAAATTTTTGTCAGGACTGTGTTTCAATAATTCGGAAATCTCTTTTTTATAATCCTCAAATTTTTGGTGAGCAAAGCTTTCTTGTTCTTCATAAGAAAGTGAGCCGGCATCATCATTAAAGCCAAAAAATGTATTTGAACAAGCTAAGTTGATTTTCTGATAAATAAAATAGTCATTACTTGCGGGGGCAGAATAATCATTAAATGCATCCCACAACGTTGCGTTTGGATTTACTTTTATTCTTAATTCTTCAATTAAAGCCTTTGGGCTTTTATCCTTTATCCATAATTTAACTACCATTTTTATAATTTTATATTAGTTTTTTTATTTGTAAATATTTGGTGAACTGATAATTAAAAAATGTAGAGACATTTTTTGCCTCACTGTCAAAATTTTATTCGTTTTTTTTATCCAGATCTAAGAATGCGGAATAGAAATGGGTACGAATTGTGCTTTTTAATAAATATGAAAACTGCGACTATCTGTTTACTATTTTTTAGTTTAACCGCACAAGATGCGTGGGCGAAATCGAGCTGCGATATTTATTTCAAGGCATCTCAGATTCAAAAATCAGCTGAATCATTCGATAAAATCGCTAGTTTTTTTGGTTTTCAAAATGGTAAAAAAACTTTTGAAATTAATTTTAAAGAAGGCCAAACAACGCAATACTGGACAGCCCTAGATGGTAAAGTCTTAGAACAGGCTACTTTTATCTCAAATTATCGTGGCAAAATAGCTTCTTTAGAATTAAATAAAAGCATACGTGGTGATTGGAATTTTAATTGGACCATCGAAGAGCAAGGGTCTTCTTCTAGTTTTAAAGTGAGCGAAATTATTTTTGAAAGCAAAATTGTGGGCAAAACAATGATTCCTGATTCTGTTATTAGTGATGGCTCAAAACTAACTTTGACAAGATCGACAGTACGAAAAAATCAGAATTCCAAGGTGGTTATTGTCATGAATCATACGATGCATTTTTTAAAAAATGAAGACGGAACGATTGAGTTAACATCAACGTTGACGTCAGATTCAATTAAAGAAAACACAATACTCATTGGTGATGAAACAGAGTACACATTAAATTTGAAAGAGCGTTAATCAAAAAATCAAGAGCCTGATTTAAAACTACGAAAGTGCTTTCATCTGCATTTCAATATATTCATTATAAGTGATATATTTATCTTCTTTTAAGACCACATCGATATCGATAATTCTGGTTGCGATGGTTTCAATGAATTCATGATCTTGTGATGAAAACAACACTGTGCCTTCAAAGCGCTGTATACCGTCGTTTAAAGCCGATACAGACTCTAAGTCTAAGTGAGCTGTGGGGTGATCTAGCATCAAGACGTTGCCGCCAGAAAGCATAAGCTTTGACAGCATACATCTGTTCTTTTCGCCTCCAGATAAAACTTTTGCTTTTTTAAAAGCGTCCTCTTTACTAAATAACATTTTACCTAAAAACCCACGAATAAACGTTTCATCTTTGTCTTCTGAAAATTCCCGAAGCCAATCAATCAAACTATTTTCGTTATCATCAAAATATTTAGAATTATCACTTGGAAAATAACTTTGAGTTATCGTCACACCCCAATTTACTGTTCCCGAATCAGGTTTCATTTCACCTGATAGAATTTGAAATAGTGCAGTTTTTGCCACATCATTTTTTCCAATGACGGCAATCTTGTCACCTCTGGTGACTGTAAAACTTATGTCTTTTAAAACTTGCTCGCCCTCAATTGTCTTTGAAATGCGGTCTACAATTAAAATATCATTGCCTGCTTCACGTTTAGAATTAAATCCAACAAAGGGATATTTTCTAGACGACACTGGCATATCTTGAACTTCTAACTTTTCTAATTGCTTATGTCTTGAGGTCGCTTGCTTTGATTTAGACGCATTAGCACTAAATCTTGCGATAAACCTTTTTAGTTCCTCGGCTTTATTTTCTGATTTTTTATTTTTTTCAGATCGTAACTGCACCGCAAGTTCACTAGATTGGCGCCAGAATTCATAGTTGCCCGTATAAGTCGTGATTTTTTTAAAATCAATGTCTGCAATGTGGCTGCACACTTTATTCATGAAATGACGATCATGGCTGACAACAATCACTGTGTTTTTAAAATTAAGCAAAAAATCTTCTAACCAACGAATGGCATAAATGTCTAGGTGGTTGGTGGGCTCGTCTAAAAGTAAAATATCAGGAAGGCCTATGAGGGCTTGGGCAATTAAAACCTTTACTTTAATACTGCCGTCCAATTCTTTCATTAGCTTTTCATGGTGTTCAGTTTGAATCCCTAAACCAGCTAGTAAAATTCCGGCCTCTGATTCTATTTCGTATCCGCCCATTTCTGAAAATTGAATTTCAAGTTCAGAGGCCTTGATACCATCTTCATCATTAAAATCTTCTTTAGAATACAGATCCGTTCTGGCTTTCATGACTTCATAAAGACTGGAGTTTCCCACAAGGACTGTGTTTAGAACCGTAAGATCATCGAAGGCATTCTGATCCTGCTTTAAAAAAGAAAGCCTTTGGTTTTTATCTAAATGAACATGCCCTTCGTTGGATTCAATCTCGCCAGATAAAACTTTTAAAAATGTGGATTTACCAGCACCATTAGCGCCGATAATTCCATAACAGTTACCTGGCGTGAATTTTACGTTCACATTATCAAAAAGAGTTTTGGGACCAAACTTTACACTTAAATTAGAAACACTGATCATTGAATTCTTATAGGACCAGGTGGCTATTTTTACAAGCTAAAGCCTTTTAAGATGGCAGAATCAGCTAATAAATGCATGCACAATTTTAAAAAACGGATAATATCTAAAAATATGGTTTTGAACATTGTCACTTTTAATATTCGTTGTTTTGGCTTTGATGGAAACTATTTTGCTAAAGGCCGTTCTGAGTCACGACTAAAATATATTAAAGACTTTGTTGCCTATAACTATCCAGATACCGATGTTTTTATTTTTCAAGAGATTATGGATTTATCCATTCTAAATTTGATTTTACCAGACGGATTTAAATTTCATCATTACACACATGATTACCCAAGACACATGCATATTGTCTTAGCTTGTAAAAAAGAATTTGATTTTACAGACGTAAAGATTATTCCTAATACAGCCTTGGATAAAACAACTTCAAGACCTGTTATTTACGGAAAGCTTGTTGAAAATAATATCTCTATTGCCCATATAATCGGAGTACATTTAAAATCTGGTTACGAGCATGCTAATAAACGAATTCAGCAGTGTCAGACTGCCAGTCAGTTTATATCTGAGTTAATACATGATCATAAAAGTGATCACATTGGTGATCTTAGTAACGAACTCATTGATGAAACTAAAACACGTTTAAAGAGCTTGCCGATTATAATGGCTGGCGATTTTAACAGCCATTACCTAGCTAGAACTAAAAAAGATCAGGATGACTTGTCCTACTTTGAAAAAATATTTAAGAATCAACTGAAACTGACCAGACATAATAAATCCACTTATATTTTGCCGGACGCCGAATCCCAACTCGATCACTTTTGGGTCAGTCGTGGTGATGTTAAAACTTTAGAGGTTTATGATTTAACAAAATACACACCAGCAAATTCACTTAAAAACTATTACCATGATATTTCAGATCATTTACCTGTTAAAATAAAAATAGAGATCTAACATATCTCTATTTTTATTTTTTAAATGCTTAGTTTAAATTAAATATTACTGCTTAAAAACTATAGGCCAATTTCCAATAAGTGCGTTTTCATCTGGATTATCTAAACATTCCTGAGCACTGATTTGAACAGTTTTTACAGTCACATAGCCATACTCATCTACAATGACTTTATTTAATGACATCTGTCCACAATCTCCAATTCCTCTTGATTTTCCAAAAGTTGAAATCGTCTCTGTTGAGGGATCATATGAAGCTTCAGTCAACCAATTCGACGCTGACAAGTAGCCTTCCCAAGTAAGAACAGTGACACTAGCAACATTTTTAAAAGAATCCATTGTATATGCGACATAACCCGTTTGGTAAGCGCCAGTCATACAAGGAATTAAAACAAGCGTCGCCTTATTTTTTAAAATATGAACTTCGGCACTTGCGGTTAAACTCATATCACATTCATTTGAGTTCAAATCAGAATGATAAACCAAAACTTCAATTGGAACTGACGAGGCAAAGGAATGCGACGCAAAAAACAGAACCAAAAAACCTGTCAAAAAAACTGATAAATTTTTCATTTATTTTCCCCTAATAAAATTAAAAAACCATAAAATTTATTTTTACGTTAGGTCTGACTTACCATAGCCGAGTCCGTTATCAATATTGATATTAGCTATGCGACAATGAGTCAAAAATCCTAGCTTATCTATATCCATTGCGGTTGATATGGAGTGATCAATCACGGATCTTGCATTAAAGCCTAGGCCTTAAATCGTCACCCGTTAGCAAATCAAAGGCTTACCCGTTAACTTTTTAGCCTTCTAAAGCAACTTAACAAGTTTAGGATTGGAATAATTTTTGAATTGTAAGCCTAAATATATAAATTCTTAGGAGCTTGTGATGTTAAATACGTTCAATAAATTTTTAGTGGTTTCTTTGGTTTTAGGGTTTGGCTTAACTACGTACTCAAAGCAAGCCAATATTCAAATAAAAATCGATACAAACTCTTTTTACAATACAAGTGACAGCAATAATAATTTAAAAATTGAAACGAATACGAATTCTAAAAATGTTGAAATCAAAGATAATACAGGTAGTACAATTAACACTGAGGCCTTAGCACAAGAATCTATCGGAGCTAAAGTTTCTGATCAAAAGATCGCAAGTCCTGTAACAGACTCAACAACGGCCGTGACTTCTGACTCTACGACAACTCAAAAGACTGAAACTGACATTTCGCCGATCCTTGCACCATTTATTCCATCTACTCCTTTACCCACAACCCAACCTGTAGTCACACCTACAGTCCAACCCCCAATTGTTCCGATTGTTATTCCAACAGAAACAACAATAGTTCAGCCTGTCGTTGATTCTACAGTCGCACCTACGATTGAACAGGTCTTACCTTTAGAAGAAGTCAAAATTGTTACCCCTATTCTTGAGCCAACTGTAGAGATTGTTCCATTAAGCGATGACTTCACTGCAGAAGAAAAACCGGCAATACAATCTAAAATTATTTCAAAACCAACACAATATTCAGTTCGTGGTGGATTTGGATTTGGAACCTTCACCAGTATAGAAGATATTAGTTCAAAATTCTCATTTGGCTTTGCAGTAGGTTACGATGTTGATCCTGTCATGAACATAGAATTTCAATATATATTTTCAGAATATGAAGATAGCTACAATTATAATTACGGTGCATCAGTCAGCGGTTATAATTTTGATCAAAGCGATTTTGGACTTATATTAAATTACAAAATTATTCCAAACCATGATTATAACTTAATTCTTAGAGGTGGTTTAAACTACGTTTATAGAAGTGCACACAACTCATATACAGGTGATACAAACAATTCAAATTCATTTGGAGTTATTTTTGGTATTGCAGGTGACTACAGAGTATCCAAAAATTTATTTATCACGAGTCAATTGGATTACAACACAAGTTTAACTAGCTCTGGATACAACAGCACTTCAAGTCCGTTGTTTCTAGTCGCTGATGAAAGTTATATGACATTGAATTTTGGACTAAAATTTCTATTCTAATATTTGTGCATGTTGAATATACAATAATTCACATGCACCATTCCCCATATCATTTCTTACTAATGAACTCTTCCACTCAGCACCCGACTTCATGTCTATGCGGGCTAAATAACCTTTAAATTTGACTACGTGACCAATACGAATTTCTGATAAGACAGAACTAACAAAAGAATTCGCAGGTATCAGATGTGTATTTGAGCTTTGTTCAAAGATACTTTCTGTTGATATTGATAAAGGTTTATCCCAATTCACAAAATAAAATCGACCAGATTGCGTAACTTTCATCTCTTTTAGAATGTCAGTGTCTGACATCTGCCCCCAGCCAAGAGCAAAGTCCCACGGTGAATACTTTGATTGCTTATCAAACCTGTATCTTTTTTTAGATAAAACCCGGGCTGTGATTTCGTAACTTGCCAAAGGCTGAATGATGTCTTTTTTAAAAACTATAGGTTTTAAATTTAAGTCTATCAGTCCTTGATTAGGACTTTGACTAACAAGAACACCATTGGGTCTTGTTATTGGTCTATGGGAATAATAGTAAATTCCTGAGCCAATTAGAAAAATAAAAAGAATGTAATGATGTAATTTCAATTGCTTAACTTAACCTAGCCTATTCTAATACAAAAATAAATTTTTTATATGGATTTTCCTTTTTAAAGTATTCTCCAATCTCAATTAACTGCGTAATCGTATCAATTTTTAGATTATCTAATTCTAGCTCTTCAAAATTATCTGAAAGCCGACTAATCCTAAATTTATTTTTATGAATATGGACATGAGCTTTTAGATGATACCCACTTTTTTCAACACTTTGGTTATTAAGAATAATAGTAACTTCAAAGCTTCCGTGGCCAAATTCACCTTCATCAAATTGGTTAACGGTAATGGATTCAATCTGCTTTCTTAAATCTACGGGCAAACCTAACCATATTGTAGATTCTATTAAGATAGAAAAACTTAAAGCACTTGCTTTAGTTAATAGTATTGGCAGCGCGGCTTGGCCCTCTGGAGTTACAAAAATGTCTCTAGCCCCTCCAAAGGAATATTTTAATTTTGAATTCCAAAAATTGCTTTGTTTAATAAAGTCTGCAAGCCAAATGTTATAGTCATTGCTATCGGTTTGTGAAAGTAAACCCGCAGGTACAAGTCTATAGATTGGATGAAGAGTAAAGCCTTTAATTTTTCCATCATAGCTAAAATCATATTTACCAGTCTTAGTAAAGATAATATTCAAATTTGAAAGTGGTGTTTTAACTTTATATTCAACTAAAAACTCAATCTCGTCGGAGTCCTTGTTGTATTTTACTTCAGACACGAAGATGTCTTCAAACAGAACTGATATTGAATCAGTTTTTATAAATCGGGCCACTTCAAGTACAATTTTTTCAGGATCAATGAATTGAGCTTCAGGTGATAGAATCACTGAAGTTGGCATTATAAGCTTTGAAGTTGGATTACCTGTATTTAAAAATCTTGAACATTCAATAGAATTTGCGCTGAAACCAAATAAAGAAAAGAATAAAATCGCCCCGAATACTTTTGTCATAATCCCCCCGATCATCACCTTAATAACGAATATGGGTTTAAACATAATACGTATTTAAAATGCAAGCTGTATCCAGGAGAGATTAATTTTTACATACTAAATTAAGTTATAAAAATGATCAAAAAACACACATCAGAATCCCTTTGAAATTCTGGTCAATTCAAAAGATAAATATTCGGACCTAAATCAACGCTTAATTTGATTAGATGGCTTCTTTATAATCCTATTTTTTTGCATTTTAAAGCATTGAAACCTCGGTTAATGACAGCTGAACCCCCTCTAGGTAGATTGTAAATATGTATAAACTTCGCCCCTATCAACAAGAAGCTGTTGATAACACAATTAATTACTTTAAGAAAAAACGCGACCCTGCCGTGATTGTTTTGCCAACTGGCGCAGGAAAAAGTTTAGTGATTGCGGAACTTGCTAGAATCGCTAAGGGTCGAGTTTTAGTTTTAGCCCACGTTAAAGAACTCGTTGAACAAAATCATTTAAAATATGAAAGTTATGGCCTTGATGCTGGTATTTATTCTGCAGGATTAAATAAAAAAGACACCAGTCAAAAAGTAATTTTTGGAAGCATTCAGTCTGTCGCAAATGCTTCAGATTCTTTTTTTGATGACTTCACTTTACTAGTTATTGACGAGTGTCACCGTGTGGGACTTGAAGCTGAATCTCAGTATTCACAGGTGATTAAAAAATTAAGAGAAAAAAACAGAAGCCTTTGTGTGTTGGGTTTAACCGCTACACCTTATAGACTAGGTACGGGTTGGATTTTCAATTATAGCCACCGCGGAGTCGTTCACACCAAAGAGGTTCGTTTTTTTAAGCAGTGCGTTTTTGAATTGCCACTTCATTACATGATTAAAAATAACTATCTAACACCACCTGTGAAAGTCGACATCCCTGTGACTTGTTATGATTTTTCAGAGCTAACTGAAGATGGCAGATCCTACACCAATGCCCAAATTGAAGAGTTATTAAAACAACAGCGTCGACTAACACCATTAATTGTAAAAAACATTGTCGACATCACAAAACAGTATAACCGTCGTGGTGTTATGATTTTTAGTAGCACCGTCAAACATGCTTATGAAATTTTAGAAAGCTTGCCCGAAAGCGAAGGTCGAATTGTCATTGGTGAAACCGAAGATCATGAGCGGGACCAAATCATTGAAGACTTTAAACTTAAAAAATTTAAATACTTAGTTAACGTTTCTGTTTTAACCACAGGATTTGATGCCCCCCACGTAGATGTGATCGCTATTCTTCGTCCAACAGAATCCATAAGTCTTTATCAGCAAATTATTGGTCGAGGTTTAAGATTAGATAAAGATAAAAAGGACTGTTTCATTTTAGATTACACTGGAATGAAATATGATATTTACACGCCAGAAATTGCAGATAAAAAAACAACTCCAGAATCTGTAGCCGTTGTAGTCCCTTGTCCTAAATGTGGTTTTGATAATGACTTCTGGGGCCGATTAGATATAGACGGAATTGTCTCTGAGCACTATGGGCGAAAATGTCGAGGCGGGGTTCAAGACCCACTGACCTATGAATTTACACCTTGTGGTTATCGATTTAGATCTAAGGTTTGTAATGAATGTGGCTCTGAAAACGACATCACGGCGCGTGAATGCGGCCAATGTAAAAACGTTCTGATTGATGCGGATTCGAAACTAAAACAAGCTAAGCTTTCTAAATTTTCCCATGTGCTTGAACCCGATTCTATTGAGATGTTAGAAAAATTTGATAAAAAGGGAACCCCATTTTTAGAAGTGAAGTATTATGATTTTAATTCAGAGTATGTTTCAGAGATTCATTATTTAAACAATGAAAACAGCATTAAAAAATTTAATATTAATTTTTTAAGATCCCATATGAAAAAGCCCGAACTAAGGCTTGATATAAAATCCGTAAGCCAAATTGTAGCTGCTCAGAAGTTTTTTAGAATGCCATCATTTGTTATTGCCAGAAAACAAGACAAGTTTTGGAAGATCACTGAAAAGATTTTTGCCGAAGAGCTTAAAAATTAATTAAAACATGTTAACATAAATCTATGGAAGAAATTTTAAAATTCTGGTTTGAAGAGTTAACACCTCAACAGTGGTGGATAAAAGATAGTTCTTTAGATAAAGTCATTAAAGACAGATTCGAATCTATTTATTACAAGGCCAGTCGAGGGGAACTCTATACTTGGCGATCAAGTCCTGAAGGGCAATTAGCTGAAATTATTATTTTAGACCAATTTTCAAGAAATATATTTAGAAATTCATCTGAATCATTTAAATTTGATCCTGTAGCCTTAGTACTATCGCAGAATTGTATTTTTCAAGGAAACGACCATAAGTTAGATCCAATAAAACGAAGATTTATTTACATGCCATTCATGCATAGTGAATCTTTAAAAATCCACGATATAGCCGTCTCACTTTTTGAAAAACTTGGCAATGAAGATGCTTTGAAATTCGAACATGCACATAGAAATATAATTTTAAAATTTGGACGATATCCACATCGAAATAAAATCCTAAAACGTAAATCTACGAAAGAAGAGATTAAATTCCTAAATCAACCTAATTCAAGTTTTTAGAATTTGGATGGCTTAACAGATTTTAATAATTCAAATATATAATTGTAAATTTTCGTTCCTGGCTAAAGTGTTTTTGTATCCATAACGAAGCGATACTTCACATCACCCTTTACGGTTCGATCATAAGCTTCGTTGATTTTTTTTGCTGGTATCAATTCAATATCTGCGAATACTTTTTTCTTAGCACAAAAATCTAACATCTCCTGGGTTTCTTTAATTCCACCAATTAATGAACCTGCTAGTGATTTACGTCCATATATCAAAGCCATTGCCGCAATTTGACTTGGCTCAGGGGCAGCCCCAACCAAAACATGTGTTCCACCAATCTTAAGTGTACTCATGTAAAGCGAAAAATCATGCGGTGCTGATACAGTATCAATAATTAAATCTAATTTACCCGCATAGGGTCCAAAATTATTATCCTCTTTTGTAATTATAAAATTCTTAGCACCTAATTTTTTTGCGTCCGCTCTTTTGTTTTCAGAGGTGCTAAAGACTGTGACCTCTGCACCCATTGCTTTTGCAAGTTTGACGGCCATATGCCCTAAACCACCAAGACCAACAACACCGACCTTACTTCCTTTTTTAGTTCCGTAACGTTTTAATGGCGAATAGGTTGTAATCCCAGCACATAAAAGTGGAGCAGTGCGATCTAATGGCATACCTTTTTTAATTTTAAGCGTGTATTTATCTTTTACAGTAATGTGACTGGCATAGCCGCCGTAAGTTGGGGTTTTTAAGTCCATCTCAGTGCTGTTATAAGTAAAAGCGCAGTGGACACTACAAAATTGCTCTTCATGAGTTTTACAACTTGGACACTTTCCACAAGAGTCGACAAAACAACCCACACCTGCCAAATCACCAACTTTAAATTTTTTAACTTTCTTTCCGATCTGAACAACACGGCCTACAATTTCATGACCTGGAACATGAGGATAAGTAGCTGGTCCCCATTCCCCGCGCACAGAGTGAATATCGCTATGACAGATCCCGCAATAATCAATTTCAATAACAACATCATCAGGTTTAGGATCACGCCTGTTAATTGTAAATGGTTTTAGTAATTCTGTAGGTCCATGGCTTCCGTAAACTTTAGTTTTAATCATAATACAAGCTCCGTATAACTTTTAGAAATTAACCAATCTTGTCAAAAATATAAATCTTATTTAAAATTGATTATAGAGTTTATCTTTATACATTTTAAATTGCACTGTTAAAATTGAAATGAGATCGCGTATCCAGTTTCACCCACCGGTCTTCTTCCATTTTAAATTTTGTTTATCTAAAATCTGAGTCACAAGTTCAATTTTTTCAACGTGAATTTCAATGTAATTATTTTTGTATGTTCCCCCAACACCTAGGGATTTTTTTAAACTTTTTGCTAGATCTTCACACCATGTTTTATGATTTGGTAAATTAGAAATTTCTATAACAGTTCGCCCTTTGCCAGATGTTAATCTACGAACAGATAATAAAATATCTTTAGTATTTATGACAACAGTTTTTGAATCTTTAGATTCATTTTTTTTTCTTAAGTCACCTTCGCCGTCGGACCATACAATTTTTGTATTACTCATTGCTGTTTGCCAGTATGGAATTAATATTAAATATGGAATCCAAAATTAATTCTTGTCGTTCCCAAGGAATAAAATGACCTACTTTTGGAATTTTTAATACTGATACTAATAAATCTTTATTAATTTTTTTAATCAAATAATCTACATTTTCAACAGGAACCAACTTGTCATCGACTCCTTGAATGATCACCACTTTTGCAGTTATTTTGTCCCATTGATCTGTTTGAAGAAATAATTCTTTTTTTAAAAGCATTATTTCTTCATTGCAAACTCTAAGCATTGAAGGAATTAGAAATTTAAAAGGCCACCATGTGGCGGGGTACTGTATCCATTTTGTTTTTTCAAGTTCTGGTGAAACAGAGCTGCCTACGAATATCAAAGCCCCAATTTTTTCTGAATCTCCCATACCCACCTGAGCAATAACAGGACCACCATAAGAATGCCCAACTAAAATAGCAGGTTGATGACTTTGGTTTAAATTCAGAACCGCACTAACCGCTTCAGCTTGTTTGACCAACGAACCTTCAGATTTCCCTTTTTGAGACTTACCATACCCAGGCCTGTCGATTGCAATGAGATGAAAGTTTTTTTGTAAGTTTTCATTATTTAAATACTTAACCCAACCTTCCCAAGATCCAGGCGAACCGTGGACAAAGACAATAAGTCTTTTTGATTTATCCCCAGACCAAGCATAATGTATTTTTTTATTTTCTGTTTGTACGTATCCAAAGTTGTCGGGATATTTTTTTAAAAATTTTGTTAGATCAGGCTTCAATGCCGCCATCGGGTTCACACAACCAACTAAAATTAAACATATAAATATTAGTTTGAACATTATAAAACCCATCTTGAGTAAGTCATATAAGTCTAACATTATTTTTTTAATTTAAAAGCACATTGTAATTATATAATTCAACAATTTTAAATAAAAGAAATCCGGTAGGGTGGTGACCTCTACCGGATTCTAAAAGATATCAGGCGCTACGCTGATTAGGTGCCGGAGTAAATTAGTAAATTTATAACGCTTTCAGGAATGCAACCAGTTTTAGCCTGTAAAGCCTCCCTCGGTTCTAAGTGAGTATAGAAAATCACTGCCTTCCGACTAATCTTTTAATTAATATAAATCTCGAATATATCGACCTACACATGTGACTAGACCTCCAAGAAAAGAGCCCCAAACAACGTCAACAAAACTTAAACTTAAAGTCCAATTTTTTAAAGTAGAATAATTTGTAAAGTCATAGGTTGCATAAATCACAAAACCAAGAAGTGCACCAATTCCGAAAGATTCAAGCCATGTGGTATTGGCATATATTTTTGGCAATGCATAATGAATAATTCCGATAACAAGTGCTAAATAAACCACCATAGCGGCCCAGATCACTGGTTCAAATTTGTTTTTATTTATACGTCCAATTGAACTCAATTGATCAATATAAAAATTCTTCATTAATAATCCAATCCATAAGTAATCAATTATAATTATTGTCAAAAAACACGCACTAAATATTTTAATATAAGAGATCATAAATTTGCTTAACCTTTATTATTTATTTGATATTTGAATAAATAATTTAAACCACTAACAAACTTAGTATAAGCAATCTGTATGCCTACAACCAAATGCTAGTTAAATTGATTTGAGTTTTAAAACGATTTTATCTTCCGCATAAAATGGGTACAATTTACTCATTAGGAAGAAATTGAAATATGGTCTTTTCTAAAAACAACACGACCAACTTCTTTTAAGAATTGCCAAACATGGACATTTTTTTTGATACGCTTTTTTAATAAAATCTCTTGTTTGATTTCGTATCCGATATCAAAAAGTAATTTCCATTGCTGCCACAAAACTTTATAAGCTTCGACTAAGGATGTATTTTTATCCCAAATGTGAGTGGCTTCAGATCCGGCTCCATTAATTTCGACGATTTCAAAATCCAACCCCATTTTTAATTTTTCAGGGTTTAAGTATCTAATATCAAATCTTCCAAAATAAAAATCTGGAATGGTTTTGGCAATTTGGTCGATTCTATTTAACAAAGTTTCAGATTTTAAATTTTCCCCATTTTCAAAAATAGCTCCTTGGCAGTGGTTCCCACATTCTGAAATTTGAATACTTTCATTTTTTTGGATCATTTCGTTTAGTCCATATGGCTTTGCTATAAATGTTGAATCAAAATTGCGATTTTTAAGTCTTTGAAAATAAACAGGAGCGATAATCCTAGCCCTTTTATCATTTAAAATTAAATCCCCCAGCCTTGTTTTTCCATCCCCCACAACTGCGGGAAATTTTTTATCTGTGATCGAAAATAAATGGCCCTTAACTTCGCTTGGTTTTCTGTAATAAAAAATTCCTGCTTCCATGGGAAAATGACTCAAGGCCTGAAGAACTAAAGGCAGTTTTTCGGTCTCTTTTAAATACTCATCAAGTTCTTGATACGATCTTATAATTCGAACACCATAACCCCGCTGACCAACATCGGGCTTTAAAATAAAAGGATAGCGAAAATTTTCTTCAATAATATAGTTTTTTCTTTCTTCCAAACTTAAATTTATTCCTAGCAGTTTTGATTTTAAAGTTGTGGGGTCATTTTGTTTCAGATGTATTAAGAAATCCCATTTCGACTCACCCATTAATCCTGAATTTAATATTTGTGGATTCGAATAGAATGGCAAAATAAAACTGCCACCCTTTAACGAACGGTATATATATAGTGGCACTACAGGCGCGTAAAATAACCATGGAGGCCAAAACTCAAACCTCGTCCATTTTAAAAATGAATAAATCAAAGCGCGTCTTTGCCAATAATCCATTAGTTTTGGAAATAATGATTTTGCAATCATCAGTAAAATAAAAAATCCTAATAGTGCAAAAACCAAATTGCCTTTAAAAAAATTATATAAAGAATTTCCGCCCAAAAGAACTAAAAGCACCCACACTGCTACACTTAATAGTGTTAAAATAAAAAACTTTAGGAACGAATATTTTAGTAATCCGGCTCCCACGTAGGCTGGTATTCTTGTCCCGGGTATAAATCTAGAAATAACTACAGAGTAAGAAATAAAGGCTTCAGTTTTTTTATCTGGTTTAAATGAGTTAAGCTTTTTTAAAAAACTAAATTTTTTTAAAACTAAATTTTTTAATCGAAAATAATAGGTTTGATTGGATTTAACATCTGTAACTGGCTTATTAAAATCAATGGATGCAACCCATCGTCCTAAAATATACAGCGCTATGTCACCGATAGAAATTCCGAGAAAGCAGGCCATAAAAGCACTAAAAAAGGTGATTGAACCATGACCTACCCAAACAACACTCAATGCCAAGGCTGCATCCTCTAGGGCAAAAGTCATAAAAACTAATGTTAAGAAATGTTCCATCGTGTCACTTTTTTTAAAATTTTAATTGGCCTAAATAATAGTTATTATTCTAAAAAATACTTTAATCAACGTAAATGAGCCTAAATCAAGTCAGGCTTTTGTTACTTATTCAAATAGTATTTTTGCAACTTCACAAGCATAAGCTTAATTATTTGTTTTACAGATTAGGTTTAAAACCCTATGAATACAGCTACTGATTTTTATAAAAAAAATAACCCAAGGCTTGACCATCATGACAAAAAAAATAAGCCGAGGACCTTTACTCAACCATCTAGATGCCATAGAGGCAAAGTGCCTTGAAGGCGACCCCTCTCTTCAAGACATATTTGATGTTCTAGGATCTGAAGGCCACTTTGTTTTAATTACCTTTTTGATTATTCCTTTTCTGCAACCGATTCCTCTACTAGGAATGTCGACTCCGTTTGGACTATTGATTTCATTTATCATCTCTTTGGCCTATTTTGGAAAAAAGCCCTGGTTGCCCAAAGTATGGGCGCAAAAAAAGATACCCGCAGGAACTGTGACACGCATTGCAGAAGGCTCGGAAAAAATTGTCGTCAAACTTGCGTTTCTATTTCATCCCCGCTGGAAATTTTTATTTCAAAGACCTTTTCGTGATTTAAATATGATTTTACTAATCACAAATGCCGTTTTGTTAGCTTTACCGCTACCCATTCCTTTTTCAAATGCAATTCCAGCCTGGATGATCTTGCTTCAATCTTTGGCCCATTTAGAAAAAGATGGTTTGTTTATTATATTATCTTACGTTCAAACAGCAGTTTGCGTGTTTTACTTTTTGATCTTAGCTAAAGGTGTTGGGGCAGGGCTTAATTTTATTGGGTTTTAAATTTTTCTATTCCGGGGGGAAATGAATTCTTTAAATACTATTTTACTTTTAGTTGTATTACTAAGTTCATTTTTTGGATCTTACGGCTTTACTCAAGGCGATAAATTTTCTGCAAGTGCACCAAATACTTGCGTCAACTTTTTAGAACCTACACCCTACGGTAGCGTCTATAGCTGGTTTCCCCATAACACTCAGTACGATGTAGAAATTAGTAAAATAAGAATCAAAAATCAGTGCGCTCTTAGTCATTGTCATCTGTACAGTTGGATTTCAGAACTTGAGCACACGTCTGGGATTGAACTTTCGGTTGCTTACTTGGATGCAATGAATATTTATCAGAAAGCCATTGAAACTTTAAGGCAAGGAGAATTCAAACTAAATCTGGGATCTAATTCTATCGACTCTAGAGACTCAATCAGTTCTTATGGTTTAATTCCAGAAAACGTTTGGACTGCAAAAAAAGATTATAGTTCTGTAAATTCGTATTCAAAATTATTTGCAGGATTAGAATCTATTTTATTAAATGCAACATTACAAAGCACTAACTTTGAAGATACTGAACAAATAATTTTTAATTTTATTCAACAAATGATTGGCGCATGGCCAAGTACATTTATGTACAATGGTCAGGAATTTACTCCAACTCAATTTGCAAACCATTATTTTAAAAACCTAAATTCCAAATTAGTCGACGTCTATGTTTCTTTAGATGGAATTGAAGGCGCGACAGATCTTGAAAGCCAAACTTTTTCAAAAGTAATGTTAAGATTAAATAGAGAAAACTTTGAAGACACTCTCATGAAAACCTTAGATCATGGTCAACCGGTTTATTTATCTTATAACCATCACAAACAGTATGTGGATTCAGAGACAGGGATCATGTCTGTTTCTGCATTTAACTACCCATCTGTCGCCAACATCGAAGACCGTGAAGTTTTGAGCATTTATCATAAATGGACAGGGCCCCATGCGGTGCTTATTGTGGGCTATCAAAAGGATCACCACACAGGCCGTCCTATAAAGTGGAAGATTCAAAACAGTTGGGGAGAAGCCGCAGGTGATAGTGGTTATTTTCATATGTATGCTGATTACTTTAAACTTCATGCATGGGGTTATACTTATATGGAGAATAAATAATGTTTTTATTAAATAAAATCTTATTATTTTTATTTTTAAATTTCTTCCTAATTTTAAATTTAAATATTTTATATGCAAAAACTGTAGTAGTTAAAAATACAATCACCTGTGATGACAGCCGAAAAATTTATAAAGTTTGTAGTGATCAAAATTTATCCTATATGAAAATTCATGCTCAAGCTGTTCATGAAAATAAACAACTTGTACTTATTTTTGGTGCTGATTGGTGCCCCTGGTGCCAATCAATGAATAAAATATTTCAAGATCCAAAATTCAGAACTGCAATAGATGCAACAATGATTCCTCTAGAGATCGGAATTTATAAACCCAGCTCTCGAGAGCAGGTTGAATCTGGGACCCTAGTTCTAAACCATTTATTTAAAGTTAATAAATTGGATAGGAATGCTTATAAAGGTATACCACTGATTGCTTTAGTTAAACCCAACATAAATTCAAAAATGGACAAAGCTATCTTCATTAAAACTGGAGATCTTGAAAAGAATTCTAAAGCCCATAAAGGACATGATCCTGAAAAGGTTTTAAAAGCCTTGCTGTCTGCACAAAAAAGACTTTGATCCATGAAAACCTAAAAACGGAATCATCTGTTTACGTAGGGGAAAGATTCATGTATCCCTTTGATAAATCACCTGACTGGAGTTTGATTATAAATGGACATCTTAAATCAAAAGACTATGCCTTCTATATCCATTAAAAAAACAGAGACACCAAAACTAAAACCTGATTTTAATAATTTAAGTTTTGGTAAGTATTTTACTGATCATATGTTTTTGGCTCACTACAGTTCTAAAATGGGGTGGCACAAAGCTGAAATTACTCCACGCCAAAATCTATCCCTGGATCCAGCTTCAAGCGTACTACATTATGGCCAAGCCTTATTTGAAGGAATGAAAGCCTTCAGAAAAACTGATGGATCAATCACACTTTTTAGACCTGAATACAATTGGTCAAGAATGGTGGACGGAGCTGATCGCTTATGCCTACAAGCGCCACCTAGAGAGCTTTTTATGGAAGGCATTAAGTCCTTAGTTAAGTTAGATCAAGACTGGGTTCCAGATCAGGATGGTTCATCGCTCTATATACGCCCAACCCTTATAGGTACAGAAGGGTTTTTGGGAGTTCGACCATCAAATGAATATTTATTTTTTGTAATTTTATCCCCAGTTGGCGCCTATTATTCTGGAGGCTTAGCACCATTGAAAATATGGGTTGAAACTGACTTTCTAAGAGCCGCGCCTGGCGGCTTAGGTCATACAAAAGCCGCTGCTAATTATGCTGGAAGCTTAAAAGCAGCTCAGCTAGCTAAACAAAATGGCTACTCTCAAGTTCTTTGGTTAGATGTTGATAAAAAGTATGTTGAAGAAGTTGGAACCATGAATGTTTTTTTTGCCTTTGAAAATGAAATTGTGACTCCAATACTTGATGGAACTATTTTAGGTGGTGGGGTTCGGGACTCTGTGATTCAACTTTTACGTCATCAAGGTAAAAACGTTGTCGAAAGAAAAGTTTCTGTTGAAGAAATTTTAATTAAACACAAAGAAGGTTCACTTAAAGAAATCTTTGGAACTGGGACTGCGGCAATTGTTAGTCCAGTTGGAGAATTAAATTCAAAAGAATGGGAATTAAATATTAACCAAAATGAAACGGGTCCTATTGCAAAAAAACTTTACAATGATCTAACTGCAATTCAACATGGACGTACAGAAGATATATTTTCTTGGCTAGAACAAATTTGAAAATAAAAATAATGTGTCTAACTTACCGAGTCGATAGTATTTAAAACTTTCAATCTTTCTATTATTATCTTTTTTGTTAATTCTTCAGAAAAAATTAAGTCATCTGAAAACTCTAAACTTTTAAAGAGCTCAACAAATTTATCCGCACCAACTATTTGGGAGGATGACTTAAGTTTATGTCCCAGATTTTTTAATCCTTGCAAATTACTTGATTCTACCTTTTCTAACAGCTCTTGATCTAGTTCATTTATCTGCTGCAGAAAAGCATTGGTGATTTTTAATCTTTTATCCTTACCATATTTCTGATCAAGATCCGCGATTGCACTTAAAATGGGATCTGAATTTTTAATCTTATCTAAACGATCACCCTGTTTTGTATTTAAGATTAGTCTGAAATCTAATAATAGCTCTTTAATTACGGACATATTCAATGGCTTAATCATAATTCCATCAAAACCATTTAACCTACATTTTTCTATATTTAGCTCTGTGGCATCGGCAGTCATCGCAATAATTGAGATGTAGGGGAATTTTAATTTTATTATTCGTGTAGCTTCATAACCATCCATAATTGGCATTTGACAATCCATTAAGATCATTCTGGGACGAGCGTTTTTTAAAGCTGTTAAAAGCTCATTTCCGTTTGAGAACAAAACATGTGGGATGTTTTCAAAATTAAGCATTGTATTAATCACAATTTGATTTGTAGGATTGTCTTCGGCAATAAAAATAATTTTTTGCATTTTATCTAGTTCAGACAAATTTTCATTCAAAGGTCTATTCCAAATAATAAGGTTAGAGTTATTATTATTTTTATTTAATTCATTTGTAATTTGCTTTGGATCTCCCTTTTTAATTGGAATACAAACAACAAAATCTGTTCCGATACCCAAATTACTTTGAAACGTGAGTACTCCGTCTAGTTTATCAACAATTTTTTTGCTGATTGATAATCCCAAACCAGTTCCGGCTTCACCAGAAGTTCCCTGACTTTGAATTTGAATAAATGGAACAAAAACTTTATCTTTTTCGTCATCAGAAATACCAACACCAGTGTCTTTAACAGTTAATCTTAAGAATAAATTTTTCTTATTTTCAAACATTTCAACAATTAATGTCACACTTCCTTTTTCTGTAAATTTAATCGCATTCCCAACTATATTATATAAAACTTGGGCTAACCTATCCCTGTCCATCAATATAATATCAAATCTAATGTTTTTATATATCACCTTAAGATCAATATTTTTTTTAATAGCGCGATGCTTATTTGTTAATAAAATTTCTTCTATCAGGTTTTTAATATTAAAACTTTCAAAATTAAAATGTATATTTCCACTTTCAATTTTAGAGTAATCAAGTATATCATTTATGATTCTCAAAAGGGTATTTCCAGAACTTTGCACAACTGAACACATCTTTTTGGCTTCTTTATCTAAACTGTGATTCGTTCCCAAAACTTCTGCTGTAGCAATAATTCCATTGAGTGGAGTTCGGACTTCATGGCTAACAGTAGCTAAAAACTGCGATTTTAAATTAGATAAATTTTCCGCATTCTTTTTGGCAGCTGTTGTTTCTGCAATTAACTTATCCCATTTTCTACGATCTACAAAATTATATATTATTGAAAATAACATAAATATTGTAGCAAATGAAATTATGAGCGACATCGTAGAAATAATTTCTGTCATTTCGTTTTCAATTTCAGAAGTTAAGGTTGCAATTTGATCTCTTAATTTTGATAGAATTTTTTTGGTTTCAATTTGTAGTTTATAAGTAATTTTTCTTCTTTCATTAAAAGGTGTTTCTACGAATTGTTTTGCAAGTAAATTAAAACTTGAAAGCTCCTCTATTTTAATTTCTTTTGAATATGAATTTAATATTTTTGAGATTTGATATATAGACAAATTTTTAGCTTCTTGAAATTTTTCGTCTTTTGAAGCAAGAAAAATATCTTCATAGCCCAAGTCTAAAAGCAAACTGTAGACGATATTATTTGTTTCAGTTAAATTTTGTCTTTTTGCAATCAGTTCATTGGCATGATAGGAAGTCATTAAAGCAGATCCTAAAGCTAAGCATAATAAAAAAAGTGAGATAGATACTAGAAGTAAATAACTTGAACTTAGTTTTACTATGCTTGGCTTTAGTGATATATTTGTAAAATTACTTTTTTTCAACAATCGCTCCCAAGATTTATTAGTTTTGAAATCACGTCTTTACACTCGGATTCATCTAATGGCTTTTGAATGTAGGGTGGTGGCGTTTTACCTTTTTGTTTAGCTTGCTCTATGAGTTTGTGATTATCAATACTAGAAATCAAAAGAAAATTTTCAGTTTTACCAAATCGATTCCACAAATCAATTCCTGTGATAGAAGAAGATAAATAAATATCACTTATAATCAAATCGTAGCTCCACCCTTCATTTTTAGACTTATAAATAAGTTCTTGAGCTTGTATTGGATCTGAGGCCCAATAAAATTCTATCTTTGGATTTACCATTGTAATGATATGATCCCAAATGGGTTCAAACGTTGAATCATCCTCTATAACTAATATTCTTTTAGGTTTTTGCTCTAAGTCTAAATTAAATATTTCATTTAGCTCTAGTAATCCATATATATGTGGCTTATGTGCCAATATATCCTCTATATCCCAGTAGTCTCTCTCTGATTCTGTATTATTTGATTGGTTCATCCTTCCTCCTTGTTATAGTATTATGTTCGACAATGGATTTGTGATTACTTTGCAATTCATGTGAAGAAATCTCCTAAATAGTCCAGGATTTAAAGGATGTTTTATGAAATCAGTTTTATGTATAGATGACGACATTGTAATACAAACTTTAGTCTTAGAGTGTTTAAAAGATTTTGAGATCAAGGCTGTTGGAACAGTTCAACAAGCTTATGATATTTTAGAATCACAGACATTTGATGCCATCTTACTTGATATACAATTAAATGACGAGGATGGATTACGAATACTAGATAAAGTATCAAAAAAAGACGGCTTTTTTAATAATACTGTCTTATTTATTCTTTCATCTAATAAAGATATCGCAAAAAAAATGATGGCATTTTCATTAGGGGCTGATGACTTCATAAGTAAACCTTTTGATCCCTTAGAGTTAGAAATTAGACTTAATGCCAGATTAAAAAAAATCTCTGCTCCGTTAGACGTTAGAAATATTGGCGACATAGCTATCGATTTTCAAAAACAAAAAGTTTTTATAATTAGAATCGATAAGAAAGAAGATTTAAATTTAACGGCAATTGAATTAAAAATTTTAGTTTATATCACTTCACAACTTGAAAGAGTTTTTTCAAGACAGCAGATTATTAATGAAGTTTGGGAAAATTTAACTGTCACCGAAAGAACTGTTGATAGTCATATTGCCCACTTAAGAAAAAAGCTTGAAGGCTCAAAAATTTCGATTATAACTTCAAATAATTTTGGTTATTTTGCATCAATTAATTTAAAACAATAGGATTAATTTTTAAAGTTGAACATCAAGTTCAATCTGCTTATATTCTTGACCCTTTCGACAGCATTTGACAACTTCTTCACATGAACGAAGTTGAAATCTCATTGTTTCCTATTCCTGGTAGTGTGTCTTTACCATTTAGTAAAATCCCATTACATGTTTTTGAACCTAGATACAGAAAGTTGATCATGGACTCAGTAGATGCGGGCCGCAGGGTTGGAATCGCTCACACCATAAAAAAGATCTCTGAATCAAAAATCGACCCTAAGAGTTCATTAGAAGAAAGATTAAATCAGAATCAAGGAACTTATTTGTCTCACCAAATTTTTTCAGCTGGCTTTGTTAAGATTATAGATACATTACCTGATGGCCGCATTATGGTTGAAATATTAACGGATAGTCGTTACCAGATTATTTCTGAAAAACAAGAAATACCTTATAAAATTGTGGTCTGTAAAACCTATAACGATGATTCACAGATAAATGATGAAAGTGAAGTAAAACTAAGACTTGATATAGATCAAATTCTTTTAAATCTTGTGAACGATCAAGATGAAAGTCTTACAACTTATTTAAAGAGCAAAGAATGGATGGATTTAACTATTGAGGAATTCAGTTTTAAAATATACTCGATTATTGGTTTTGAGCCTGATGTTTTGCAAAAGGTTTTAGAGCTTAGATCATCACTTTCAAGAATTACATTTTTAAAAGACATCCTAACGAGAGGATTATTGCAGTAAAAACTTCTTATCAACGTAAAAATAGCTTATAATTTTTTATGGATAATATTTTATTTAGTAAGACTAAAAACTTTGCATTTTCTGCTATCAGCAAAATTCAAGAAGAAAGAATTGCCGAGAGTTCTGCGGCACTTTCTTTTTATTTAACTCTAGCTACTTTTCCAGCCTTGATTTCCTTAATTGCTATCCTAGCCTTTTTACCTATAGATGGATTAGAACAAAATCTTCTTTCTTTAATTACTCAAAATATTCCTGGCAATGCTGGTGATTTTTTAATAAAAGTTATTAAAGAGGTCTTAACAGAAAAAAAGCCAACCCTTCTATCATTTGGTTTTTTTGCGACCATTTGGATTTCATCTAGTGGTATGACAGCACTAATCAATCAACTAAACTTTGCATTTAAGGTAAAAGAAAATCGTGGATTCACACATAAAAGAATTGTTTCAGTTGGATTAACCCTCATCTACGTTTTAGCTTTAATTTTTATTTCATTCGTAATTATTTTAGGTGAAAAAATTAACTTGTATATTCACATAACTTTAGGTTTTTCCTATTTAGCAAATACTATATTTTTTATTTTAAAATATATTTTTGGATTTTTTGTTTTATTACTCACTTTTAGTTCTATTTTCTGTTTGGCTCCAAGCCATAGACAAAAATTTAATTTATTTTCTTTCGGTAGTATTTTTAGCTCGCTAACATTAGTTTTGGCGTCTGTCGGATTTAATTTTTATATTTCCAATTTTGCAAGTTACAATGAAATTTATGGTAGCCTTGGTGGTATTATTATTTATATGCTTTGGCTATATATTGCCGGCTATATTTTACTTTTAGGTGCCGAAATCAATGCCGCAATTAATTGAGAAAATTATTATGGTTTTAATCTATTTATTGGAATGGCCTTACCGCTCCAAACTAACTTTCTATAAGTTCCACCCTCGTGGGATTTTCTAGATTTTAAATCTACATCAATAATAGTATTAAATCCTCGCTGAACGGCGAAGAAGGCTAGTCGCATTAATGTTTCATTTCTATCGTTACATTCCTTAATTATAATTGGTCTTTCATGACGAGGCATTTTATGAGTTTCTTGCGATTGTTCAATTTCATATACATTTACTGATTTTGCTTTGTCTAAGATTTCTTTGTATTCGGCGATGATTGGACTAGCTTCTATGTTAAAACAGCTTGGACAAAAAGCTTTTTCTTGAATTTTTACTGGCAACAAAGTCACTATCTCAAATTCATTACAATCAACAAATATTATACATTCTTTACAGCAATCCTGACTGCAATTTTGACATGTCAAATTTGATTTATCTTTTAGACAGCTTTGGCATTGAGATTTTTTCATTTTTATAAAACTCCGAATTTTTCTACATTATTCATATGTTCTATTTCAAGCAACCCTTAAAGCCTTTTTTTGAATTTCCCATCGTAAATACTAGTTTTTTTGTAATTTTGACCCCAATATTTTATTAGAAATCAGGGGCTTACTCTTGATTCCAATAAAATACTCTGATGATATATTAAAACTAACTTTTAATTAGGGGATTTAATGAATCAATACTTTATTGTCGGCGTAAGGATGCTTTTGGGTTTAATATTTTTGATCTTTGGATCGAATGGATTAATGATGGTTTTAACTGGCGCTGGCTTTATACCTATGCCACCTCCAAAACCAGAAGTTATGGAGATCTTAGGTGGTCTTTTTAAAGTTGTTTATCTAATGCCACTTGTAAAAGCGCTTCAGATAATTTCTGGCTTAATGCTCTTAAGTAATAGATTTGTAAACCTCGCGCTAACATTTTTGGGTCCCATAGTTTTAAACATTTTATGTGTACATATTTTTGTTGATCCCTCGGGCCTAATCATAGCTTTATTGATCACAATTCTTTATTCATTAATGCTTTATTTCAGGTGGAATGACTTTAAAATTCTAGTTAAAATATAAAATAGAATAAGCTAAAATTTAATTACGACTTTATAATGATTTTATATTTTTAAAACAAATTTTTAATTAACTACAGGAGATAATATATGAGCATTATAGCAACTATTATAATAGGTTTTTTGATCGGTTTACTTGCGCGATTTTTAAAGCCTGGAAATGACAATATGGGCTTTATAATGACAACAATCGTAGGGATTGCTGGCTCATTTTTAGGATCATACATTGGACAGTTTTTAGGAATTTACCGAGTCGGTGAACCAGCAGGTTTTATTGGTGCTATTTTCGGAGCTATTTTAATATTACTCATACTTTCTTCACTTGCAAAGCGAAAGTCATAATATTCAAGTTTAGGTTTTAAAATTCAGCTTATTCAACGCAAATTGTTTTTGGTTTTCTGAAATTCTAACAACAGAAACAGGAGATTTTGCGTTGGCAAAATTTAAAATTAAAAATAAAGTGCTAATCTTCATTTCTTTTTTTTCTCCAAAATTTAATACCCCACACTATACCGGCGAAAATAATTAAAAATGGCCAAAATTCGAAAATACTTAATACAAAATTTCTCATACGACGCCAACCTTGATGCAAAGATTGCCAAGCATCATGAAAAAATCCGTTTTGATCTTGCATCGTTACTGGAAGCTCCGCTGTGATTTGAATATTTAAGACTGAATGTGCCACTTGCTTTTTTAAATAACGGAATTGGCCCTCTGTGGATTCAATTTCAGATGTCACCTCTTCAATACTTTTATTAATTGCTAAAATATCTTTAATTTTATTAGCAGATTTTAAAATCACACGGTATCGCTCTCGTAATTCCTTTTTATTTTGAAGTCTGACCTCTAAGTCGATATATTGCTCAGTAACTTCTGATACATTAACACTTCGATTAGTGACATTATATGGCCCCCCAGATAGTGCTTTTAAAAAATCTTCAAATTTCTCAGAAGGGACTCTAGCAACTAAACTGATATTTGCTTGATTACCCCATTTTTGTTCGTCTTCACGGTCGAATGTAACCGAAAATTCTTGAGCTTTAGTTTTTATAAATTTCTGAGCCTCAATCTGTTTCGACAATGAGTTGACCTGCAATGTAATTGATCCATTTTTAACAAGTTTCCTTTCTTGAGTTATAGAATCTCCAGAATTGGGTTCAGGGGCTGGCTCAGATTGAATTGCCCCTTCAGGAGCCATAGATCTAGACATGGGTTTAGCCATCAAAGCACTAGTGCCCTCATTAACAGAAAATTTAGCACCAACCGCGACATCACTTTGGTCATCGGAATAACTATTCGAAGAGTCCGAAGGCGCCCCTTCTTGCCTATTTAAACATCCTAAAAAAAGTGAACTAAAAAAAAGAATTAATACTATCGTTTTGATAATCATGACGAAACTCCGATTTATAAAATTAAATTTTAAACAAGACTAAATTTATTTTAATATTTTAGTTAAAACTATTAAATATTAATTTTAACTTAATTTTTAAAAAAAAGTTAAACAAATAAAAATAGTTTTAAAAAACTAGTCCGAAATTATGATGTATATTTATTACTAATTTACCTTACACCCTTGTACACAAACACAAAATCACCCAAAAAAAGTTCTATCTAAGATAGGTTCAAAAAATAACCTAATTAATGTTCATGTATTGAACATTAACTTATCAAAAGCGATATCATCGATTTAAGCTCAAAAAAATTATGAGCTTAAGTTTGCAAGCTCTGTCTTTATTGATTAAAGGCTAACAATAAAAAGGAGATACCATGGCGTACAACCAAAATAAAACAGAAAAGAGTTCGTATAAAATCAAAGATGAAACACAAAAAAATAGGATTAAAAATTCTGAAGAGGATTTGCGACATAATAAAACTAAAGAGTCTTCTGAACATGAAGACTCAAAAAAACCTTCAAAAAAATAGTTAAATTTATTTTTTGTGCACTAAATATTTAGTGAAGCCAATCTGAGTCATGGCTTAGATCGTCGTTCATCTAAATTTAGTGCACACACTTAATTAATTACCTTAAAATCTCTTTTCAATAATGATGATTCCTAGTATTATGATGTTTTCAAATAAATAATAATCTTGTTTGTTTTTATTTGAAACTTAAATTCTTAAATTAGGTTTAAAATATGAATTCAAAAGAAAATATCGTGCTGAATGGTGTCTACAAGCACTACAAAGGCAAAAAATATAAGTTATTAAATATTATTCGCCACAGTGAAACTTTGGAAGAATTGGTTATGTACGAAGCTTTATATAAAAACGATTTAGGTCAACTTTGGGTTAGACCTAAAAATATGTTTTTTGAAATTTTAGGTGATGGTAGTCTTCGTTTTGAATTAATAGAAAATCCATCTAACAATCAGAATATTTAATGCATATAATTTTTATTGATGCCGATGCGTGCCCAGTCAAAACCGAAACTTACAAAGTCGCCGAACGCTATCAATGGAAATGTTTAGTTGTCGCGAATCAATTTATTAATATACCTTTAAGCTCTTTAATTGAAATGCATGTCGTTGATGGCAATTTTGATGCTGCTGATGATTGGATCGTTGATCAATCGCAGTTAGGAGATATTGTTATCACTTCAGATATTTTGCTTGCCGAAAGATGTATCCAAAAAAAGGCAAAAGTATTGAACCCTAAAGGCTTTGAATTTAATGAAGATAATATTGGAAGTGCCGTCAGTGGGCGAGAACTTTCTGAGCAACTTCGTCAAATGGGGCATCAAAACACAGGACCTAGTTCAATGGATAAAAAAGATAGGTCAAATTTTTTAGCTAAATTGGATCAAATCATTCAGCTAATCAAAAGACAAAAATATTAACACCTTATTTTTAAATACCAACCCATTGAATATTTCCCCAATCTAACTCTAGCATAATCCCGTTTACTAAATTTGATATTGGTCCAATTTGGATAGCAAATTTTCTTTTATTCGGAAGCAAGTAGTAAGTTACTGAATCTTCCTCTTGATTTTTAATACATATGCGTTGGCCCCAAGATTCTTGGATCAATTCGTTTTCAATAGAAACTGATTTTGAATCTTTAATTAAATTAACGTCTACACTTACAAACTTACTCGTTTTAGGATTAGACTTTGTAATGATAGATTCAAACTCCATTAAATAATTATCTTCAAATTTTTTTACTTTTAAATTTTTGGCGTGTGAGAGCATTCGAAAATAAAAATTCTCATTTTTAAATATAAATTTATTTATTCTTGGTTTTAAAGCTTTATCCACAAAATATCCTCTTTAAACTAAATAATTCCTCTGAATGTTTAACCATAAATATTAAAAACAACAAACGATATCACCATCTAAGTGGTAGTAAATAATTCATTTCGTAAAAAAGAAGACCTTTTAATGAGTAAAGCTGGTATTTACTAATTTATGAACTCAGAGAACTCTCAATTTGACATATTGCCATTAAAAAAAGAACTTTTAGATAACCTAAAACGTTTAGAATTTAACCAAATGACCCCTATTCAGGCCAAAGCCTTACCCTTAATTTTAAGCGGTAAAGATGTGATAGCCCAGGCTAAAACAGGCTCTGGTAAGACAGCAGCATTTGGTCTTGGAATTTTAAATTCCTTAGATATTTCAAAAAAAGAAATTCAAGCTTTAGTTTTGTGTCCAACTCGAGAACTGGCAGATCAAGTCACTTTAGATTTAAGAATGTTGGCGGCGTCATTAAACAATGTTCAGATCGTGAGTCTTTGTGGTGGGGCGTCCTTGCCACTTCAGGAAAGAGCTTTGCAAGCTAACCCTCATATTATTGTTGGAACTCCTGGGCGTGTACTACAGCATTTAAACAATGAAACCTTAAACTTAAAGTCCATTGATTTTTTTACATTGGATGAAGCAGACCGAATGTTAGAAATGGGCTTTCAAGATGAACTAGATGCCATTTTGACTTTCCTTCCTAAAAGGAAACAGTCCTTATTATTTTCGGCCACGTATCCTGAAGACATTTTAAATTTAAGTCGAAGTTTTCAGCTAGATGCGTCTGAAGTTAGGGTTGATACAGAACATACTGAAGATAATATTCAGCAGTTTTTTTATGAAGTTCAACCAAGCCAAGATAAAAATGACTTTTTATATAAAATTATTTGCCATTATAAACCAGAAAGAATGATTATATTTTGTCGTACCAAACAAGAAACCAATGATGTCGCGACATTTTTAACAAACAGAAAAATCCACGCCGAAAGCACTAACAGTGATTTAGAACAAAACGAACGCACCGCTGTTTTAACTAAGTTTTCAAATAAAAGTCTTTCCATATTAGTTGCAACCGATGTGGTAGCACGTGGTTTAGATATTTTAGATTTACCAGCTGTGTTTAATTATAATTTGCCACCAAGTGCAGAGGCCTATGTTCATAGAATTGGTCGCACTGGTCGTGCTGGCAAAAAGGGTTTTGCATTTAGTTTTTTTAACCCCATTGAAAAAGATAAATTAGAAAATATTGAAGCTTTAACGAAAGTAAAATGTGAAATCCAACAGGTTCCAAACTTAGATCCAAACAGCAAATACAATCTTATTCCACCCATGAAAACAATGTACATAAGTGGCGGCAAAAAAGATAAGCTAAGACCTGGTGATATTGTTGGAGCTTTGATTGGCGAAGCTGATGTCACAGCCCAAGATATTGGGGATATTAATATTCATGATCTTTTTAGTTTCATCGCCATCAAGAGTCCGCTGATCGATCAAACAATTAAAAAGTTGAGTTTAGGTAAAATTAAAAAAAGAAGATACAAAGTTGGTCTAGTCTAACGTTCTAAATACTATAAAACTCAACAAAAGTTTAGAAAACCCTTATTTTATAAGAAAACCCAGCCAAAATGAAAAATACAAGCTATCTTAATTGATAGAAGTCATTACTATTTTAGCCACACACCCACTAGAGGATTTATGAACAAATTGATTTTTATTTCTGTTTTAATGTTTTCTTTATCTGCCTTTTCAGCATCTATAAAAGCAACGGATTGTCAGACAACAAATTGGGAGCAGAAAGGCATAGAAGACGGGACCAAAGGCGAGAAAATCGAAGTTCTTTACCAGTACACTAAGACTTGCGACAAAGTGAATGCGCCGTTTAGCGCTGATCTTTACAGAAAAGGTCGTGAAGAAGGTTTATACAGCTTTTGTAGCAATACAGGAGCTTACAACATGGGTTTTAAAAAAGTTCGATTAAACAAAGGAATCTGTGATGCCACAATGTTTCCAGACTTTCAGGCGTATTACGAACAAGGTTTTAACTACAAGATTATTGAAAAACAAAAATTTGCTGTCGATAAAAAAGTTAATTCCTTAACTGCCTATGTACAAAAACTTGAAGCTGCTGAAGCGGAAAGAAAAGAGTTAGAAAATCAACTTTCTGCCTTAGAATTCAAACCTGAAATGGCGAAAACAAAGATCAATAGATCTGAATTAATGAACACCATGTCTAGACCGATTGATGCGGATCCTGTTTCTGAATCTTCATTAAACTTAGGTAAGCCCGTTGATTTTAAATACGAAAGTGGGGATATGATGGATCGCAGAAACCCGGCCTCAACTATTGATAAATCTTCTGACAAAAAGAACAACTAAGACATAAATAAAATCTATGACAAATTTTGTCACTTTAAACACATTTAGATCATTTTAAGCAGGTCTAAATGTTGCATATTTAGTTAAATGGAAGCTAGATATGCAGTTAAATATTTAGTTTTTTTTGGCCTTATACTAGCCTGCCACGTTACCTTTGCTTACCCTACTTATTCCTCTGAAGTTAAAACCTTAAAATCTGATTTCACATCTGATACCTTTGATGTTTCTATACTCACAGAACCAGAACTTGATGAGCTTTTTAAAGTTTTTGCCAACAACAGTTTAATTCCTTTTGATCTCTTGTCTGATGGTTGTTACGCCCGAGCTTACTTAATGATCACATCTGCCAAACTTAGAAAAATACAGCTGGCTAAACTTGTCGTTGAAGTTAAAAATCCTGCACAAGCACGAATTTTGGTAACTCGCCCTAATATTCCTTGGATCTTAAGATGGAATTATCATGTCGCGCCCATTGTTTTTGTTAGAAATTCTCAAACTAATTTACCTGAAGAAAAAATTATTGATCCAAGTCTTTTTAATAGACCTGTCTCAAGGTCTGAATTTGTAGCTTACCTTTCCATCGATCCACTAGTTGAATTGGATGTGTTTATACTTTCTGGCTACCTTTCTGAAAAAAAACAAATGATGTCAGATGTGAATATGGAAACTCTAGATATGATGATGTTACGTAATTTAAACACAGCTAAAGACTTTGCCGAACTGCACGGATCTTATTTTGAAAAAACTGCTTTTTTAGATCAGTTCAATCATAAATGTTATAAAGGTGGATTAGAGGTAGAGCTATCAGCCTGCATTCCTTAATTAAGAAAATATAATTTCGGAATAGTCCTAAATATAAAAACACGACATTTTAAATAACTTGAACACGCCCTAAAGCAAAAAACTGGTGCATTTATTAATAGTGTTTTGAACCATTGTTTCAGATGCCGCTTTTTCATCAAAATTTATATAATCAGAACTAAGAAAAGGAATTACTCTTTCAATAAGTTTTGTTAGCCTAGCCATCTTTTTTTCTTTTGGATTGGTCATTAGATCTAATATTTTTAGTTCTTCTAATGTTGGAACAATAAAAACTCCACCGACATATTTATCTTTTGCACCAAAACCTTTCCAATTTTCTGCAAAAGATCCTTCGGCACCATTAACAACAATAATTTCGTTATTTAGTAAATTTATAGATTTTAATGCCAATGTTATTTCATCAGTACTGGAAATTAACTTGGAAATAACAGGATGAAGACCAGAGTTTTTTGGAGCATTGGATGTGATTGTAAAAGCTAAACTCTTAGATTTGTCTTCATCATATTTAAAATCAAGAATCACTGTTGAGCCCGTCTCCGGTTCAATAAACTGCACTTGCATGGAGTCCGTCCACAACCATACTTTGTTTTTTAACTGGGCATAATCTGATTTAACATTTTCTGCCGAAGCCATGCCAGACAAACCAATCATTTCTGAATGAGCAAACTGGCTAATTAAACAGATCAGAACTACAACATATTTGATTTTAGATAGTGTTCGCATAAAAAGTACAATCCACTATGCCGCTTTTTGGCGCAACTGTTTACATTAATACATGAATTAAATCATTGAATGTCAAAAATTTGATCGCACGCAAACCATAATAATTATTTTTATACTAAAAAAATGTGGAACCTAATTCATTGATATTGAACTTCGCCAAGCTCCAAACCCGCTAGGAAGGGGGTAAACTGGATTATCAATCAACATGTCTTCTGGAAGGCTGTGGGTTTCATTAAAACCAGAATAAACCAATAGGTTATCCAAAGACACCGCTGTGTACCCTGGGGAGTGGGAAGATAATAAAATCCCTTTAAAATTCTTAGACTTTAATAGACTTAGGTTTTTCATTAAAGGCACTAAATCCTTTTCGATCACCCAGGATTCATTATTTGCTCCCCGACCAAAAGAAGGGGGATCTAATATAATCCAATCATAGACGCTGTTTCTACGTACTTCGCGTTCAACAAACTTTCGAACATCTTCAACCAACCAACGCACTTTTTTGTCTGATAGGTTTGATAGCTCTGCGTTTTTCTTGGCCCAATTCACACTGGTTTTTGATGCATCTAAATGTGTGACCTCTGCATCTTTCATCGCACACACCAAAGACGACATTCCTGTATAGGCAAATAGATTCAAAACCTTATCCCCACTAGAGACATGGCTTGAAAGTCTTTTCCAGTTTGTCATCTGTTCAAAAAAAAGTCCAAGATGGCCAAATGAAGTTAACTGCATTTCAATTTTTAGATCTAATATTTTTATATTAAATGAATCTGGAACTTTTTTATTTTTTTTAATCCACTCGCCTTTTCCATCTTGATAACGTTGATATAGAACATCTACAGATTTATATTCCGGTAAATTTGATGAGGGCCATACAGCAGCAGGGCTTGGGCGATGAAATATATAAGGACCCACTTTTTCAAGTTTGTAAAAATCGCCAGAGTCTAAAAGTTTAAAATCCAATTTGTAGTCCTTAAGATTATAATTATTTATTAAGAATTAAGTTTATATTTATAGATAAAGACTTATTATGCTTTTAAAGCTTAGGCTATATGAGCCTAAAAAGCCTTAAGGCTGCGTCATTTACATAGTCATACGAATAAGAATTTTACCTGATTCATTTTTTAAGTTTAAATCAGTTTTATATCTTCAAAGAGGGTTTGGTCATGGATTTACTGTTCGTCGGCATATGTATCGGTTTTGTGATTTTTCTTTATTTTAAAAATAATCCAATGAAGCATGATCGAAACTTCATGGTCAAAAGATTTTTTAATTGGTTTCCGTTAGGTATGACCTACGCTTTTTTATATATGGGTCGATACAATTTAAGTGTAGCAAAAAATGCCTTCGGGGATTTAATGCCAAAAGAAAACTTTGGAATTATTTTTGGCGTAGGAACTATTGTTTATGGACTTTCCTTTTTATTAAACGGACCCTTAGTAGACCGTTTTGGTGGTAAAAAAGGAATGCTTGTGGCAGCTGTAGGCTCTGCTATCGCCAACGGGATGATGGGAATTTTAACTTACGCCTTTTTACATGGAACTATTAAATTTAATATCACCATCGCTTTTTCTGCACTTTATGGTTTCAATATGTTCTGTCAAAGTTATGGTGCTGTCTCTATTATTAAAATTAAAGCGTACTGGTTTCATGTGCGTGAACGCGGTATTTTTGGTGCGATCTTTGGGACTTTAATTTCTTTTGGAGCTTACTTTGCTTTTGACTGGGGCCAAGCGATTATCAATGCATCTCAAAAAGATCTGGTTAATCCAACGGCGACGCAAAGTTTTTTTAGACAAATTTTTGCTATCGATGCAGGGACCACAAATGCCACTTGGCTTGTGTTCTTTATCCCTGCAGGTATTTTACTTGGCTTCTCTTTTATAAATTTATTTTTACTTAAGGACACCCCTGGGGATGCGAACTTAGATGACTTTGACACCCATGATGCGTCTTCAGACGAAATGGACAAAACTTTTAGCATGAAGGAATTATTAGGACGAGTTTTTAGAAGTCCCCTAATGATGACGATTGCCGCCATCGAATTCACATCTGGTGTTTTAAGAAATGGTATTATGCAGTGGTATTTTATTTTTGCCCATGAAGTGCCGGCAATGAAAGAGATTTTTTTTACTAGACATTGGGGAATTTCAATTGCGATTTCAGGAATGATGGGCGGTTTCACTGCAGGCTACTTGTCTGATAAAATATTTCAATCTCGACGTGCCCCACCAGCTGTGATTATGAATTTTGTGATGATGGTTTTACTTGTGACGATGTTAATATCTCTTTACAGATTCCCAACCTTAGTTGGACTTTGTGCAGTATTAATGTGCTTTGCCGTTATTGGGGTTCACTCACTCATGTCTGGAACCGCGGCGGCTGACTTTGGCGGAAGAAAGGCGACGGCAACTGCTTCTGGGATCGTAGATGGCTTTGTTTATTTAGGAAGTGGAGTTCAATCATTTGCCATTGGTTTTTTAGTCACAAAAGACTGGAGCTTCTGGCCTATATTTTTAATTCCTTTCACCGTCATTGGGTTTTTACTTTCACTAAAAATTTATTGGGAGCTTCCTGAAGCGACTAAAAAATATTTAGTTAATGTAGAAAAACAAGTGATTCGAGTTAAAGGTTCAGGAAAACCATTTTTTAAAAGAAAAAACACTTAAAAAATATTTAACAAATAACTTATCAAGGCTAATTTGAAATTTAAATTTGATAACACTTATATTAAATTGCCTGGTGAATTCTATCAAAAGACTTCACCAGGTAAAGTTAAAAATCCAAAACTCATTTTATTCAATAAAAAATTAGCTAATAATTTTTTGAATATTAAATCTGATTTAAACTTTGACGAAAATTATAAATACTCTTCGAACGTGACTTACAACTTAAATACTGACGCTGAGTCTTTAGACTTAGCGCTGCTTTTTTCAGGCAACGAAATCTTTGAGGGAAGTGAACCTTTAGCCCAAGCCTATGCAGGACATCAGTTTGGACATTTTGTTCCCCAATTAGGTGACGGCAGAGCCGTTTTAATCGGAGAAATTTTAGATTTGAATAATAAAAGATATGATTTGGTCCTAAAAGGCAGTGGCCGCACCCCATACTCTAGAGGTGGGGATGGTCGAGCCCCACTAGGTCCTATGATCCGTGAGTATGTGGTCAGCGAAGCCATGCATTCACTTGGAGTTCCAACAACAAGGGCCATGGCTTTGGTCACGACTGGTGAACCTGTATTTCGTGAACAGACATTGCCTGGTGCCATTTTAACTCGGGTGTCTAAAAGCCATATCCGAGTTGGAACTTTTGAGTACTTTGCATCCCGAGGTGATTTTAAAAATTTAAAAATTTTAGCTGATTATTCTATCCAAAGACATTTTCCCGAATTAATCCATCAATTAAAAAATGAAGACCAAAATAGTAACCAAGATAATGGGCAAATTTATTTAGAGTTTTTAAAATCAGTTATTGATGTCCAAGCCAAGCTTATCGCAAAATGGATGAGTTTAGGGTTCATTCACGGGGTCATGAATACGGACAACATGACTATCAGTGGTGAAACCATTGATTACGGTCCATGTGCTTTTATGGATTATTACCACTCAGAAAAAGTTTACAGTTCAATTGATCAAAACGGTCGATATGCATATTCAAATCAGCCTAAAATAGCTGAATGGAATTTATCGGTCTTAGCTTCTTGTTTATTGCCCCTTATTTCGGGATTTAATATGGAAAGTGAAAAGACTAATTTTAAATATTCTGTAACCGAAATCCAAAAAGTTCAAAATGAAGTCGATAGTTTTAATTCTATTTATAAAAAATATGACCTTAAGAATATGCAAGAAAAATTGGGCTTAAAAACTCGCACAGAAAATGATGAATTATTAATTCAATCCTTTTTAAATATCCTGCAAGATCAAAATATTGATTTCACTCTAGGATTTAGATATCTGTCTGACGTATTAATTCAAGATCTAAATAGCACACGTTTTTATAAGTTATTTAATCCTAACCTCCCTATTCAAAATTGGATTTCAAAATGGAAAGAAAGATTGGCATTAGAAAATAATTCCTTTGTAGATATTCATAAATCCATGAATTTTTGCAATCCCATCTTCATTCCTAGAAATCATCAGTTAGCTAAAGTAATTGAAGCTGCAGAAATCAATCAGAATCTTGAACCTTTATTTGAACTTTTAGATATTTTGTCTTCACCCTACAAGGACTCGGATTCAAAAAGTGAAAGCTTCAGTTATCCTCCTAAAGCGGAAGATGTGGTTCATAAAACTTTTTGTGGAACTTAAACAAGTTGATTTTCTATGATTTATTATACACATTAGGCCTATGATTTATGTTTCAGGAATAGCCAAAAATTATGGTAGTAAAACACTTTATAAAGACGGATCATTTCAAATCAACCGCGGTGACAAAATCGGTTTAGTTGGAACCAATGGCTCCGGTAAAACTACAATTCTAAAAATTTTAGCCAAAGAAGAATCTGTGGATGCAGGTAGCGTCTCGATCTCTGATAAATTGTCGGTGGGTTACTTTTCTCAGAATTTAGAACAAATGAGTGGAAGATCAGCTTTGTCTGAAGTTGAGTCCGCACACCCAAGATTTAAAATTGTACAAAGTGAACTTCAAACTTTAGAAGGTAAATTATCCGAAGACCTTTCAGAAAATGAAATGACAAAAGTTTTGGAACGCTATGGGGAGCTTCAAGCTGAATTCGAAGCCATTGGTGGTTATGAATTTGAATCCAAAGCCGCAGAGATTTTAACAGGTTTAGGCATTGGTCCCGATGATTACGCCAAACCCTGTGAAACATTTAGTGGGGGATGGAAAATGCGAATCGCATTGGCCAAAATTCTTTTGATCAACCCTGATTTATTATTAATGGATGAGCCAACAAATCACTTAGACGTTGAATCTATTATTTGGCTTGAGGCTTGGCTTAAGGACTACAAAGGGGCCCTTTTAATGACAAGTCATGATCGTGAATTCATGAATCGTGTCATTAGTAAAATTATTGAAGTCGCGAATAAAGGTCTTCATATTTATGGCGGAAACTATGATTTTTTTGAACGGGAACGCTCCATACGTCATCAGCAATTGATCGCTTCGGCGAAACGACAAGAAGACATGCTAGCGAAAGAAAAGGAGTTTATTGCCAGATTTGCAGCACGTGCCTCCCATGCAGCGCAAGTTCAATCTCGAGTTAAAAAAATAGATAAAATTGATATCATAGAAATTCCATCAGAAGAAAAAGAAATGAAATTCACGTGGCCTGAAATCCCTCGTGGTGGAGACGATGTTTTATCCGTTCAAAACCTTACTAAAATTTGGACCACTGATGAAAAACAAAAGCTTGTCTTTCAAGAAGCCAATGCCTTGGTTAAGCGTATGGACCGAGTCGCAGTTATTGGTGTTAATGGTGCAGGAAAATCGACGTTCATGAAGATTGTTGTTGGTCACACCGAACCGTCATCTGGAACTTACAAAGTTGGACCAAGTATCGAGATCGGATATTTTTCACAAAACTCACTAGATGTTCTAAATCCTGACAGTACAGTTTTAGATGAAGTCCAAGCCCACATGCCAGTCGCAAACTTAGGGCAAATCAGAAATCTTTTGGGCTCATTAATGTTTTCTGGTGATGAAGTAGATAAAAAAATTAAATTCTTATCTGGTGGTGAAAAAAGCCGAGTTGTCTTAGCCACTATTTTATGTAAACCCATAAATTTCTTAGTTTTAGACGAACCCACCAACCATTTAGATATTAAATCCAGAGAAATATTGATGGACGCTCTGAAAAGCTTTAGTGGCACAGTTATGATGGTCAGCCATGATCGTCACTTCTTAAGAGCCCTGACGACACGAGTATTTTCTTTGGGTAAAAATAAGCTTGTCACTTTTGATGGAACTTATGATGAGTACCTTGAGCGCGCAGAAAAGTTGATGGCTTAAAATGATATATCAAAAATATATCTTAGTTATAAAATTTAATTATATAAATGAACAACAGAGTCTATAAACCGAGTCACAGAGGCTAAGTCTGTTCTAAAATAAAAAGAAGGCTCTATAAGTTCCATTTCAATTAATTTTGGGCCGTCATTGGTTTTTAAAAAATCAATACGTGCATACAATAAATTTTGACCAATAGCTTCGATGGCATGATTTGCGAATTGATGCTCTTCTTCTGTTGGTTTGTAGGACGTAATTAAACCACCATGCTCCTCTTGAACCCTAAAATCGCCATCTTTGGGAACTTTTTTAACCGCGTGAGAAAACTTCGAATTTAAAAAAAATAAAGATCTTTCGCCTAAGGCGACTTCTTTAATAAAAGGCTGAATGAACCATTTTTTAATTTCTTCTATACCATGATCTTGTATAGAACTTACTTTTTTTAAAATTTCATCTTTTGATAAAATCTGGATATGGTCTGCACTAGCGCCAACAACAGGTTTAATTACATATTGCTTATCTTCATTTAATTTCAACTTTAAACTATTTATGGATTCAGTTTCTAAAAAATAGCTATCAATAATAGGTACTTTTTTATCAGCCAAATCTTTTAAATAGGTTTTAAATGAATTCCATTTGATGATATGAAGTGGATTAAATAACTCACATCCGGAACTTTCAATCTGTTTCATTTTTTCTATAAACGGCTTAATTTTTTTAGTGTAATCCCAAGTTGTTCGTAAAATTGCAAATCTGTAATTAGACCAATTTATACTTTCATCTGACCATGAGACCACATCAAACAAAATCTCTGGATGATTTTTTTTTAATGAATCGTACAATAAATTATCATCGACTACGAAATCTGTTAAATCATCACAAGACAAGAAGGCTATTTTTTTCATTTCCAATTTATATAAAAATATTAACATACTAGGAAGCCTTTTTTTAAATACTTGTAGGTTATCTTCATTTAATCCTATTTTAAGCCTTAGTTATTTAAACCTAGACATTAGCTCACTATTTTATGTGATGTATGTGACAATCATTTTGATCTTAATTCATATCTTAGCTAAGATTTAGATATGAGTTCAATTAAAACAGCACCCACCTATTCATGGGAAAAACTAAGTGACAAAGAACTACTGGAACTCAGATTCTGTGATTTAGAACTTCAGATTGAAGGCAGTCGAATTGAACCGGTTATCGAATCTTTATACCAAGAGCTAGCTAATAAAAATTTAAATTTTAAGCCGCATGTTTGGATTTCAGAAGATTGGTTTGCTATTGATGGGATTCCAGGAATTGCTGTCCCCTTTTACACTCTTCATAAACGTCTTAGTCAGCTTTGTAAAAAAATGCATCTTGATGATGAAGGTTATAATAAAAAAGATGCTATTAAGTTGTTAAGACACGAGGCTGGACATGCTATCGACAACGCCTACAAACTTAGACTTTCAAGACAGAGGCAAAAACTATTTGGTTTTTCAAAAACATCTTACCCAGAAACCTATGCTCCTAAATCTGAATCTTCAAAATTTGTAACACACTTAAATCCTTGGTACGCACAAGCACATCCTGATGAAGATTGGGCTGAAACGTTTGCCATTTGGTTGAATCCAAATTCTAACTGGCGAAAAATTTATAGGGGCACCATAGCTTTAGAAAAATTAGAATTTTTAAATAAAATAATGCGAACTATTGAATTTAAGGAGCCATTGGTTCAAAAAAAGAACCAGCCTGGGGATATTTCGTTAAGTAGAAGAAAACTTAAAACTTTTTTTATTAAAAAGTCAGAATCTTTAAATTTAAATCATGAACTTAACTTGCTACCAATGCTAAATTTTATCTTTTCGTCTGATTCTAGTTTTAAGAAAAAAAAGAGAGCCGATGTTTTTATAAAACAATTTAAAGATATACTTTCAAAGAAAATTGCCTTTTGGACTGGGCATAATAGCTTTACGATTAATATGATATTATTAGAAATAATTAAAACATGTCACGAAAATGACATGTACTTGGTGAATTCTGAAAAAGAAACAAGAATGGAACTGATGGCTATGCTCGCGACTCAAACTCATCATTCTACAATATTTAGCCCTATAAAAATAATGATGTGATTATGAAAGTATTAATGTTAGTTCACCCAGATTTAATTCCACCCAATGATATTAAAAAATCTGATATTGATCCTGAATTTACAGAATGGATCACTGAATACGATGTCTTAACAACATTAAAATCAAATGAGCACAAAGTGGAAATTTTAGGAGTGGGTGAAAATTTATCTGTAATCAAAGATAAGATTAATGAATTTAATCCAAATATAGTTTTTAATTTACTTGAAGAGTTTCAAGGCGAAGCCATCTTTGATCAAAATATTGTAAGTTACTTAGAGCTTTTAGGCATGCCCTACACAGGGACGAATCCGAAGGGACTTATGATTGGAAGGGATAAGGCCTTATCAAAAAAAATACTTTCATTCCATAAAATTATAACTCCAAAATTTCAAGTTTTTCCAAAAAATAAAAGAAAGAAAAAAGTAATTATTAAATCTTACCCATTAATTGTTAAGTGCTTAACTGAAGAAGCCTCCCTTGGAATTTCACAAGCTTCTATTGTACATAACGAAGAAAAGCTAAAAGAACGTATTGAATTTATTCATGGAAAATACAGAACAGATGTGATTGCAGAACAATTTGTAGAGGGGCGTGAATTTTTTGTCGGGGTTATTGGTAATTATGCCTTTGAAGCCTTGCCAGTTTGGGAGCTAACCTTTGATCAAGCCGATAACCCTGAAAAAGAATTTTACACCTCTAATGCGAAGTTCAATAATAAGTACAGAATGAAAAAAGGAATTTCGACTGGAAAAGCAAAAATCTCTGTTGAATTAGAATTGGAACTTCAAGCTGTCGCAAAAAAAACATTTAAAGCATTGGGTTTAAGTGGTTACGCCCGAATGGATATGCGAGTGGATGAAAGCGGCAAAATCTATGTTTTAGAAGTAAACCCCAATCCTGATATCTCTGAGGCCGATGACTTTGCTCAAAGTGCAAAGAAGGCTGGCTACACTTATGGTGAGCTATTAAATAAAATCATTAGTTTAGGTTATAAGTGGAGTCCCACAGATCAGGCTTAAGGTTTTCAGCATGAGTACAAATCAACTTATTTACAAGATAAGCACGATGCACTAAACCTAAACTACAACTTAGATTAAATTAAGGCTGGTGTATTGAAAGAAGCAACTAAACAATCTTTTTATGATTTAAACTTAGATCAACTAAAAATGTGCCTATTCCGTCAAGATTTAAACCCGAAGGTCGCAAGCGATCTTTTCAATTGGCACTATAAAAAAAAGATCCAGACACCTTGTGAGTTAATAATATCTAATAAATCAAAAGAATATATTTATAATAATTTTGATTTTAAATTACCTGAAATTAAATTTGTACATGAATCCAAAGACCTCACTGTAAAATTTATTTTTAAATTTTCAGATCATTTGAGTATCGAAACTGTATTAATACCCTTTCTAAATAACAAGTACTCCCTTTGTATTTCATCGCAAGTTGGCTGTGCTATGAATTGCTCTTTTTGTTTCACAGGAACTCAAGGATTATCTAGAAGTTTAAATACCTCTGAAATCATCGGGCAATTTTTAGCGGCTAACACATGGCTTAAGCAAAACAGAGTTTCTGAATCTAAAATTTCAAATATTGTTTTTATGGGACAGGGTGAACCTTTACATAATTTTGAAGCTGTAAAAACGGCTTGTGAGATCTTTACATCTCAAAATGGATTTTCTATTGGACCACAAAAAATTACTGTATCAACTTCTGGATACTTACCTGGATTAAATAAATGGCTAGATTCACCTTTGGGTGTAAATTTAGCTTTATCTCTTCATTCAACAAACTTTAAAAAAAGGGAACAGTTGATTCCAATTTCAAAGAAGTACCCCCTAACTGAAGTTTTACAAGTTATGGATCAAATCCCTTTGATTCCGAAGCAGTTTTTCACTTTTGAATATTTATTAATTAAAGATTTTAATGATTCTGAATCTGATGCTTATGAACTCGGCGAGCTGCTTAAATCAAGACGGGCCTTGATTAATTTAATTCCCTTTAATCCCTTCCCCCAATCGAGGTACGAAAGACCAGATCAGAAAACTGTTATCAAATTCAAAGAAATTTTAGATACTTTTAAAATTCCAAATATGATCAGAAAAACAAAAGGCGACGATGTGCTCGCCGCCTGTGGACAATTAAATACTAAAGTAGAGTTTTTAATTTAAAGTTTTTAAGAACTCTAGGTAACGAGCCCATGACTCTTCATCAGCCACTTTTGTATAGGCAGGACTTCCAAAAACTGTGAAAGCATGTGGTGCATTTCCATAGGTTATCATTTCATGATCAACCTTATTTGTATTAAAGGCATTAGCTAAATCAGCAAAATCCGCCATAGTAATAAACGTATCTGCTGTGCCATGAAAAATTAAAAACTTAGATTTAATGTTTTTATAAAACTGATCTTTTGGTGTTTGAAGTCCACCATGAAATGTAACAAACCCTTTAGCTTTATGTCCACTTCGTGCTAATTCTAAAACAGCAGCTCCACCAAAACAATACCCCATAACAGAATGATTTTTAATATTTAAACCCAATTTTTTAGCTTCTTTTAGTCCTGCTTGCATAAGTGAACGCATTTTTTTTCTATCTTGATACAATTCCCCTGTGTGCTGCATTCTTTCTTTGTCTTCCGTAGGCCTAATACCTTGTCCAAAAAGATCTGGAATAAACACCGAATATCCTTGGGCGTCTAACATCTCAGCTCTTTTAATTTCATATTCAGTAATTCCATCCCAATCGTGCATCATTATAACTAATGGAGCTTTTTTATTGGCGTTAATCTTATAAAACCCTTCATATTTTTTTGAATCGACAGAATAGACAACTGTGTTTGCGAAAATAAATGAAGGAAATAGTATTAATGCTAAAATTATTTTTTTCATGATTTCTCCTTAGAAAATACAGTAGTTTAAATATTTTAGTAAGCTTACGATTTTTTTGAACCTAATCAACTCTAAACCAAGTTGCTAGACTTTTTCTGTTTTTATTAGACACTAAAACTTCATGTTCTAATTCGCTTTTGAAAATAACAAGTCTATTTGCAACCGGTTCTACAGAAACCTCTTTGGATTGAGTTTGAATTAAAAGTTGCCCCCCATCTTCAAAGTTCCACCCTTCATTCATATAAAAAACAGAGCTCACACACCTTGCATCTGAATTTTTATGTCGATCCCGGTGACGAGTGTAGGATGCGCCAGGACCGTACCACGCCATCTGTGTTTCATAATTTTTTATGGGAAGAAAAAGTTCTTTTTTTAAAATATCTTGGATGTGGTTCATGATATCAAAATATGAAACTAGATTTTGGTCTGAATCTTCAAGCCATAATATTTGATCAGACCTTAAATCATGATTTAAGGATTTTTCAAGACCACGACCTATTTTTGCAGGACTAAATTGGTGTAAACGATTATCAAAGTATCTTAACAAGTTTTCAAAATCTTTTTTATCCAAGATATGATCACAAATCCAATAACCTTTATTTACAAGTTCGTCCGCCAGTGTCAAAAATTTGTAACTAAGTTCCTGATATTTCATACAATAGCGTCACAATATCTGTAGATATAAAAAAAGCAATATTTTAGCTTTAAAAAGTGAGGTAAGCACAAAGTCTAAATATTCAAGCTAAATGGAACCTAAATCTGATCAATCAAAGACTTATTTGATACCCTAAGAATAATAAATCATACTATAACCATATTTTAGATCTCGATTTTGGATTAAATTAATGACTATAAATTAGGAGAGATGATTTCAAATGCAAACAGAAATATCGAATTCAATTCAGAATCTCAAAAATGAAAATTGGCAAAACATTGTACGAAAATATATGAAGCCCAGCGAAGCCAAAAGCTACTGGCAAATCATAAATTCTTTCATCCCCTATTTCTTTTCTTGGGTTGTTGCCGCTTATGTTTTTCAGTATTCTGTAATTCTTACTTTTTTAGTCGCCCTTTTTGCAAGTGCATTTCTAATTAGAATTTTTATTGTGATGCATGATTGCGGTCATGGAAGTTTTTTTAAATCCAAAAAGAAAAATAACTTCTGGGGATTTATTGCCGGAGCCGCAACCTTTGCTCCTTATCAGCAATGGTCAAAGGCACATAAAATTCACCACAAAGGATCTGGCAATCTTGATGCTAGAGGTGTTGGAGATATAGATCTTTTAACAGTTGAAGAATATCAAAAATTAACTCTTTGGGGAAAATTTAAATATCGATTTGTAAGATCACCCTTGGTTTTTCTTTTTTTAGGATCGTTTTATGTTTTTGTGATTCAACATCGCTTCACTCAAAAATACAGCTCTGGTAAAGAAAGATTAAATGTATATTTCACTAACCTATCAATTTTACTTTTTGCTGCCTTTATTATTTATTTTTGTGGTTTGAAGTTTTATTTATTTTATCAATTTTCAGTTCTGCTGATCACAGCTATGACTGGGGTTTATTTATTTTATGTCCAACATCAATATGAAACTGTGTACTGGCGTGAAGCCAAAGATTGGAATTTCTTTGAAGCGTCAATGCAAGGAAGTTCATTTTTAAAACTACCCAAAGTATTTCAATGGATGACAGGCAATATTGGATACCATCACATTCATCATCTTTGCAGTTCTATCCCAAACTATAATCTAGAAAAAGCGTATAAAGAAAATCCAATCTTTCAAAATTGCACGACCATAGGACTGAAAGAAAGTTTTAGATGTTTATTCTTAAATCTTTACGATTATAATCAAAAGAAGTTGATTTCTTTTAAAGAGTACAAAAAAAGACATCGCTCAGAAAGTCTTAGCGGGCAATACAACACCTAATTAAATTGAAGGACATTAAAAGTTATGAAATTAAAAATTTTTTTGTCCTTACTTTTATTTTCAGTTATATCATGTACCAAAACCAGCGTTGATGACTTTTCATCAACATTTCCCAACTCTACATCATCTAACTATTTCAAAAGATCGACGAGCATTACAGTTGAGGTTCACTATGAATCAGGTGCAGAGCCATTCGTAGGTGATATTGCGCCTTCGCCAATGGTTGGTGCGCCCGAGCCAATCTGGAATATAGTAGAAGATAATATTCTAGAACTAATTTCAGCAAGAACTGTGTTGCCATCACTTGCAGTTCCAAAAACTTTAACCGAAATGAATATATTACCAGACCTAAATAAAACATTATGGACTGCGAATGATGCCGTTGAGCTTTACAATGATCATCACGATTTAGTATCGACTCAAACACAGGCTGTTTTTTATATTTATTTTGTGAAGGGAAACTCAACTTCTGGAACTTCAACTATCGGATTTAGTGTCAATACAACTCCGGTCATAATCATCTTTAAGGATGTTATTAACGCGGCATCAATGAACGACGCAGTTAAAAAGTTTGTTGAGCAATCCACAATTGTTCATGAATTAGGCCACGCATTTGGTTTAGTAAATAATGGCATACCTATGGTTGAAGATCATCAAGACATTATACACGGGGCCCATACAACAAATATAGACTGCGTTATGTACTACCAGAACGAAGGAACAGATATTCAAACGTTTTATTCAAATTATTTTTTGACTGGAAATGCCGTTCTTTGGGGTCCAGAAGTATTAGCCGACGCCGCAGCATTTAGTGATTGATTCAAAGTTAAGACCTAATGTAAATTCACCGAATGCCAATCATTTGTGTTAAAAATTTAAATAAAACTTACGCCAATAAATTCTCAGCCTTAAAAGATATTAATCTCGATATTAAAGAAGGTGAAATCTTTGCCTTACTCGGACCCAACGGTGCAGGCAAAACCACTTTAATTAGTGCAGTCTGTGGCCTGATCAACTCAACTTCGGGTACCATCACTATAGGTGGTTATGATGCTCACAAACAGTATAAGCAAGCTCGTCAGTTGATTGGCCTTGTACCCCAAGAATTAACTAGCGATGCCTTTGAAACCGTTTGGAATACTGTCAGCTTTACTCGTGGACTTTTTGGACAACCAAAAAACCCCGCCTACATAGAAGACGTTTTAAAAAGTTTATCTTTATGGGATAAAAAAGATAGTAAGCTAATCACTTTGTCCGGGGGCATGAAACGTCGGGTGATGATCGCCAAAGCTTTATCTCATGAACCTAAAATTTTATTCTTAGACGAGCCTACCGCTGGGGTTGATGTTGAACTTCGTAAAAGCATGTGGGCTTTAGTTCACAAGTTAAGAAAATCAGGTGTCACAATTATTTTAACAACCCACTACATTGAAGAGGCCGAAGAGATGTCTGACCGTGTAGGGGTTATTAATAAAGGTGAACTGATTTTAATTGAAGACAAAGCCAAGCTTATGAAAAAGCTTGGCAAAAAAGAACTGTCCATAGAGATTCAAGATAATTTAAAATTAATTCCTGATTCATTAAATATTTTTAATCTACAGTTATTAGATGAAGGTCGGATTTTAAAATACACTTATGACACTCAAAAAATTAATAACGGAGTTTCGGATTTATTTGATGCCTTAAAATCTCTAAATATTAAAACTAAAGATCTAGCTACAAAACAAAGTTCTTTAGAAGAAATCTTTGTTCAACTGGTGCACCAATGATAACTAAAATGATGAATTACAGAGCCGCTTTAGCTATTTATAAATTTGAAATGGCCAGAACCTTTAGAACTTTAGGTCAAAGTATAGCATCTCCTGTGATTTCTACGTGTTTGTACTTTATTGTTTTTGGTTCGGCCATTGGATCAAGAATGGAAGATATTGAAGGCGTAAAGTATGGATCTTTTATTGTCCCAGGGTTAATTATGTTAACTGTATTAACACAAAGTATTTCCAACGCGTCTTTTGGAATTTTCTTTCCACGATTCACTAGAACTATTTATGAGATTTTATCCGCTCCCATTTCTTTTGTAGAGATTTTATTTGGCTACGTAGGCGCTGCTACAACAAAAGCCTTGATGGTGGGATTTACTATTTTAATCACCTCTGCTTTTTTTGTAGATCTTCAAATTGATCATCCATTCTGGATGGTGTTTTTTTTGATTTTAACTTCATTCACATTTAGTTTATTTGGATTCATCATTGGTATTTGGGCTGACGGATTTGAAAAATTACAACTGATTCCTTTACTTATTATTACACCACTTACATTTTTAGGTGGAAGCTTTTATTCTATCAAAATGCTGCCCCCGTTTTGGCAAAAAATATCAATGCTAAACCCTGTGGTTTATTTAATCAGTGGCTTCCGTTGGAGTTTCTATAGCCAAGCCGACGTCAGTGTCGGCATCAGTCTTCTTGCTATCTTCGGCATACTTATAGTTTGCATCTGCATCGTCGCCCTAATCTTCAAAACCGGCTACAAACTTAAAAACTAATCCCCCAAGGTGCCAGGTTCTTTTTGCGAATTTAAATATTAACGTATTGAATTTAAGTGAGACAAGCCTTGTCATTCGTCTTGCAAAAAAAGCAAGACTTCATGCCAACGAGCTCACTTAAATTCAATACGTTAATATTTAAATTCGCAAAAAGAACCTGGCTGAATTCAAATTGCCAGCGCAACTTTAGTTTTAAATAAAACCTCGAATGGTGTTTTGTAGTCAAGGCACTTTCTGGGTCTAAAGTTTATA
>JAYUKW010000008.1:0-156016 GCA_043764155.1 Bdellovibrionales bacterium | reverse complement strand
AAAAAATTAAATTAAAATGCCGTGTTTAATTACTTGACAGGTTTTTTACAAAAATAAAATTAGATATTATTTTAGTTTTAAAATAAGCTCGCGTATTTTTTTAAAATTATTCCAAATAATAAAATGATTTGTGGGATATTCTAAGAATTCACTTTCAAGATTTAAATTTTCTCGTAATTCATGGGCCCACTTAGAGTGTTTAATAGGAACAATTCTGTCTTTGTTTCCATGTATAAAATATGTTTTACCTCGAAATTTTTTTAGAATTTCTTTTACATTTACTAAATTTTTATTTAAAACCATCATCTCTTCGTTGGAAGATCTAAGAGATTTGCCTATTAGATTCTTAATAATTATATAATTAGCAAAATGATTGTACCATCTGATCATATTAAAGTCCGGATTAAAAGGCCCTGAAACTAAAAGCAAATTAATTTCTAATTGTGTTTGATTCATAAGTGTTTGTTTATAAAATATTTGATTTGAAACTAAAACGGATAGGGGGGCGCCGTAAGAATGTGAAAAAAAGATTATATTTTTATTAATCGTCGTTAATTTAAGATCTTCAATTAAATACTTTGAAATCAAATCGGCTTGCGATTTCATATTCGGTTGAGATTTATATTTTTTTGATCTGCCAAATCCTGGACGATCAATAGCTATTATATTAAAAATTTCATTTAAAATCGGATCATTTAAATATTTCTTAAAAGCTGAGTTGTCACCTGGTGAGCCATGTATAAATAAAATATTTTTATTTATTAACAAATTCCGGACTTAATTTAAATCCAATCACCTTACCGAAGTCGTCCCCAGAAAATCTAACCTTCTTTTGATTAGACAAAAGCTCTTTGACCTTAAGTATTTCAGTTTGAAATTTATTATCAGGTCCGCCTGACCAAACAATCACTTCGCCGTCAGCTTCATTTTCTTTTTTATTAACGAAGTATTGAAATGGATAACCCCATGGATCAAGACCAATGCCGCCTTCTAAAACTTGTGGCGCTTGTTCCGTCGAAGCTAAAGTTCTTGATGACGTAGGAGTTAGGTTCATTAGTTCTTGATAATCAGATTGAAACCCATTTTCTATTAATTGCTGTGCATATTTCTCAGCTCTGTTTAAAGCTTGAACATGGTCAGAACTGCTTTCCATCGTGTTCAACACAAAAACAGCTATTCCTACTAAAATTAAACCAGCAATAAAGCTTACAGAGGCTAGAGTTTGGTCGTCTTTTACAACTTCTATTTTATTATTTGTTTCGCTCATTGTCTTAATTCCTATTAATAGTTTTTTTCAAGTTAAGTCTAATTTCAATCATTCAATTCTAAATATTAGCTTATTGTGCACAACAGTATGAACCAGTTACATCGGCAGGTCCTTGAATTACTGGAGTAAAAATTACTTTTTTATCTAAAATTGAAATTGTTGTCATTTGTGCTGGTCTAATAGTGATCTCAGGCGCTTTAACAGGCGTACACTGTAAATCAATCGAAGACATTGTTCTTGTAATGTGATTAGCAAATAAATTTAAGTGTGGTCTGTAATCACTGCTACAAATGCTCCCGACTCCTCCGCCAGTTGAATTAGATAGGGCTTTATACTTTGTTCCGTAGAAACTTTTTGCTCCAGCGCCTTGGGCATCTTGTTCAGCTTTACATATTGAATCGTTCACAATAATTGAGTTCACGTTAAATTTTTTGTTATTCCCAAACGTATCTTTTACAGTGTTAGGAAATGAAGCGGGTTGGTTTAAAGTTTCAAGTGGTTTAAATTGCAAAGTACTTAGCAATGAATTTCCACCAACTGATCTTTCATCTTCATCTGAGATAACTATTACAGATATAGATGCATTTGGTCTAAAGCAATTTGATCTTCCATTATCTAAAACTGCAAGATTCATGGCTTTAATGCCTTGTTCATCATTGCTCCATCCATGTCCAATCCATTTAATAGTATTTAAAAATACGGTTTCAAGATTAGGTGTCGTTGGTTTTAAAATATGTGTTCCAGCCCCTTGCCACTGAATAGGTCGGCCTTTGTAATAATCTACATCAGTTGTGGTTACACACATCTGCCAGTTCACTTTACATCGGTTTGTTAAATCATCAGCAAAGCCTTTCATTCTATTTGCTAATTTTAAATTGTCAGCGGCCATAGAGCCTGAATCATCAACTATAAGTAAAACATCTAACAAACTAGCAGACGCTTCAACGCTGGCGTTGATGTTTCTTGAATCAGTACAGGATCCTACACAAGGCAGAGTGTTGCATGATTTTGTTTCGCCAGGTTTAACGCCTGTACAAAATGTGCCTGTAACAAACTGACCGTCGTCTCTTTGACAAGACACTGATCTTGATTGGGTTCCACCGCCGCACGCTTTAGAACAAGTTCCATATTCGCCGGCTATCCATGTGTAAGTAGAGTTACATGCTTGAGTGTTACATAACTGTTCTGAAGGTGGTTTTGTTCCTGTGCAAAGGCTTGAATCAGGAGCAGTGACACCAGATTGATCTGCGCAATAAACAATTCTTGTTTGAGTTCCGTTGCCGCAAGATTTAGAACATGCATTCCAAGCCGTAGTTCTCCAAGAATAGGCTGATGTACAAACTTCAGTGTTACAAGGCTCTTGTGTTGCTGGTTTTGGAAGTGTGCAGCTGCTGTCTGCGGCTGTAGATCCGTCTCTGTATTTACATATTATAGATCTTGAACGAGTTCCACCACCGCAAGTTTTACTGCATGTGCCCCAATCCCCAATCAGCCATGTGTAATCCGCAACACAAGCCTGAGCATTACAGATTTGACTTGTTGCAGGCTTTATCCCTGGACATCTGCCATCAGGCGTTGTAGTTCCGTCGGAATCTTTACAAATAACTGTTCTAGTTTGTGTCCCACCGCCACATGCCGCATCACAAATGGACCAATCAGATGAATCCCAAGCGAAGGAAAGTGAGCCGTTACCGCAATCTGCGCCTTCGCAACCTTCAGTTGTAAATTCACTATCTGAGCATCCAAAGATGAAAAGAAGTGCAATGCACGAAGCCAATAGCATCAACGTTTTTACAGAGCGTTTGTATGCTTCAGTAAAAATTTGGACTTGAAACATCATAGAATTAGAAATGTTGTACATAAGATTTATCCTCATATTTTAATTCATTCTAATTTTGTATCGGATTGAGATCATTAAGACTTTAATGTCTTCGGTTTGACATTCCAAAAAATAGGACGTAAGTCGAATTTATGAAAGAAAACGGAGGTTTAGTTTCAATGATTAGACGTACACTAAACCAACAGTTATTTGCCGACTTTGTGAAGTCCTATGATGTGGTGGTCTGGGATTGGAACGGAACATTACTTGATGATTCTGGTCACACATTAAAAGTCATCTCTAAGATATTAGAAGACGAAGGCTTGCCACAAATCACGCTTGAGGACTATCGAAAGCGTTTTGGATTTCCAATAGCTAATTACTATGCGTCGCTCGGTTTGCCTTCAGAAGGTTTAGAATTTGATCGTGTGGCGCATAAGTTTGTTGATGGTTATCGCAGTTATTACAATGAGCTTGAGTTGTATGGTGATTCTATTGAACTGCTTGAAACAGTTAAAAATCTATCTATTAATCAATACATTTTATCAGCGGCCCAATCTGACGACCTTAAAATGCAGATGAGCAAATTTGATATCATGAGCTATTTTAATGATATATCAGGAGCGACCAATATTTATGCTCACGGTAAAATCGACCAAGCAAAAGCAATGAAAACTTATTTTAAATCCAAAGGCTACGTCAAAGGCCTATATATAGGTGACACAGATCATGATTTTGAGGTCAGTCAAGTTTTAGGATATGACTTTTGCTTTTCTAAAGAAGGGCATCAGTGTGTTTCTAAGATTGACATAACAAAAGTCTGTTATGTTTTACAAAATCGTAATCAATTTTCATAAAATTAAATCTTATTTTGAATCAACTCGACTAGATCTGACAAAGGTATAGTCGTTTTAATTTACTTTGCTAAGTCGTTTAACAGAAAGTCTTTAGTCTAGTCAGAAATTTCACCGAAGTTTCTTTCATGAAGAGTTTAAAAAAGATTTTAGCTGTATCTGTACTACTAATCACTAACCATTTCGTGCAAGCGAAAAATAATACGTCTGACTTTTGGCAATGTTCGGGTCGAGAAGGTGGAAGTTGGACCGTCGGACGCGCAGCAAGCATCTGTTTAGTTAGCCCATTCCAAAAACCAGAAGAAGTTAAATCGTTCTGGTCACAAGTCACTTATGACGATTCGAAATACAACTCATCTTCTGTTGTCAAAGATCAAGAAAATAAAAGATATGCGTCTGAAATGAATTCTTTAATTTCTGGATTCGCAGAAAAATACTATATAAAAAGAACACCAAATGCATCGATACAAGAAGTTCAAGCATGGTTAAGTGCAATATTAGCAGTGTCTTATCATGAAAGTATTTGGACACATTATAGAAAAGGAACAGACAGCCAAATGCGAATGCTTCGTGGAGATTACGGTCACGGACATGGAATCATGCAAGTGGATGATCGTTGGCACTACGCTTATGTGAGTGAAGGCGGCGGTGCCAGAATTCAAGACAATATTATTTATGGATTAGATTTATTTTACTCGCTTTGGAACAAAGCAGGTCAAGCCAGTTGTGTGGGTGGTGCAAGCAATTACAATTCTAGAATTCGTGCAACATATTCAATGTACAATGGTGGTGAAGGATCGGTGTGTCGTTGGACAAACCCAAATCACAAATGGGCCAGAAACGATAAAAACTTTTATGATCATTTCACACAAAAAGGTTGGACTAGATACGTTGTTAGTATGAACACGTTTGATTATAACTTTTCTTGTTTCGTTCAAGGTGGTGGTTTAAGTTGTTTTGATTCAAAACCAGATCCAGATCCAATTACACCAACTCCTACTTATAGTTTTTCAGTTGAAGATTTATATAATATAAAAAGTAAAAATTTAAACTGCACTTGGAACAAGGCTTTCTTAAGCTGCTTGCCTTCAAGTCTTGGCACACAGTGCCTAGTCGATCTATTTGGAATCTCGTCTAGTAAAGTTTTAATTGATTTAGAATCTAAGACTAAAGACGTTGTTGTAACTAGAATGATTAATCCAGATCAAAAATGTGCCCCATCAGGCGCAGTTGCGATCGGGGATTTTATTCAAACGCAAGTGCCAATTAACTTAAGAAAAACTCCTGGTGGAAACTTAATAACAACTGTTGATTCGAAACAGTCTTATCAAGTTCTTGATATTTATAAAAATGAAATGACAGGAATAGGATACTATTTAATTTCTTCAACTAAAGGTGTGGGTTATATCTACACAGGAACTTTAAGTAAAAGCTCTCTGTACACTAAAAAAGTTTATTCCAACGGTTTAAAGAAAATCATCGCCTCAGCAAATGATATATTAACTATCAAGAGCAACGCAGGAATCAATATGCGAACTGCACCGGATGGAGTATTTCAAATCAATGTTCCAGCCTCTGAAAGACCAATTGTTCTAGAGCGATTAATTAGATCAGATGATCGTCACGTGTATTACAAAATTCAGTATAAAGGATTAGCAGGATATATTTATTCTGGAAGATTAGCCCCGACGCCAAATATTAGCACTTGGACAGAGGTCAAATAATGAAAAAATTTGACTATTTTTTACTTTTTATAGCCGTTGGATTATTAAGTTTTGGATATTATTTTTCAAATCAATTTACAACTGAATATGATAATAAAAATGGTTTTAAAAAAATAACTTCAATCAACAAGGTTTTGAATAATAAATTACGAATTCCAAATCAGATTGATAATAAATCCAAGAAACAAAACTCTAAAAAAATTATGAACTCAGGATTTAACAAAACTAATATTTTAGAAAATGAATTCATTAGTAAGTTTGTATATTTTAAAAATTGCATTAAAAAACAAGACTGTGATTTTTCGCAAGAAGATCCAAGATCCTACGAACTTGAAATTTATCAGGCCATGAACCAACATTTAAAAAGTATGGACATGTTGTCTGCAGGCCTTAAAGAAAAAGTCTTATTATCAGCCGCTCGCGAACCCGATGGTTACGTTAAAGAAACGGCATTAAAAGCCTTAATGGAAGCTCAGATTTATTCTGAAAAATGGCGAGATGTGGTTTTAGATGAGTACATAGGTCAATTTAATTCAAGATTAATCCCTGATGCGATGGCTTACTTAAACACTTTTAGTAGTGAATCAGACAAGGTCATTATTAATTTACGAATAGTTCAGGAGCTTGCAACTGGAAGTCCGATGGTGGCCAACGCCTTAACTGACAATCTAAAGATCTTCTTAGATAAAAGTTCTTTGGATTTTTATAAAAACCAATTATCTAACCTAGAAGAAGGCCCAATTAAGAAAAACTTAAAAAGAGAAATCCACGACTTCGAAATGGTATCCACGGCTGGCTAACACATCCCAGTTCTTCAATCTTAAAATCTGCTACCCAAAAGATAAAACGGATCTGACCATTGTATTAAATTTCTCAATTGATAGATCTTTTAAGTTGCCATCAATTCTTAAGTTCGCAAGTCCATGCACTATGGCCCACGAACCTATAACTTGGTTGTCCTGATCTGCCTTCGAATCATGAAGCGGTAAAATATCACAAATGAGCTCCTTCAAAAATGAAAATGATTCCTCAGCGAGTGGAGCAATTAGTTTGTATTCTGAAATTTGACGAAGCTCTCGACTAAACATGACTCGAAATTCACCTTCATTTTTAACAGCAAAATCAATATAAATTTCTCCTAGACGAATAAGTCTTTCTTTGGTGCTGACTGAATCTTTCGGAGGTAGCTCATTTTTAAATTTTGATAGAATATTTTTAAATCCAGCGTCTGCAATGGCGACCATAAGGGTATTTTTAGAGCTGAAGTGGCGATAAACGGCGGGGGCAGAAACGGAGCATGCTTTTGCTAACTCTCTTAGGTTGAATCCAATATGTCCATTTTTTTTTATCAGCTGAGCCGCTGCTTCAACAAGCCCTTGTTTAAGTGCCCCATGATGATACGCCTGCTTAGTTTTTTTATGAGCTGGTGACATAAAAAGACTTTAACTTACAAAATTAATGTATACAAGCATTAACATACATGTTATCATTTGTTAACTTAGATGGAGAATATATGAAAAAAAATATCGTTGTAATTACGGGTCACCCAAATCAAAAATCATTTTGTAGAGCTATGGCAAAGTCGTACATCGACTCGGCGTTAGGTAAAGGACACACTGTTTTCGATTTAAATTTAATAGATCTTCATTTTGATCCTATATTAAGAAGTGGATATGCTTCAATACAAGAGCTTGAAGAAGACCTAGTAGACGCTCAAGAAAAAATTAAAAACGCTGATCACATTGCTTTGATTTATCCAAATTGGTGGGGAGCGCCACCTGCTTTGTTGAAAGGATTTATAGAAAGAGTTTTCTTACCAGGTTTCGCCTTTCAATATGTGCCAAATTCGATCATGCCGAAACAGTTACTTAAAAATAAAACTGTCGATTTAATTGTAACTATGGATACTCCGATCTGGATTTATAAATTATTTTTAGGATCAAGAGGTATTAAACTGATAAACGAGTCGGTGATTAACTTTTGCGGAATGAAAACTAAAAAAATTATTTTGGTCGGACCTATTAAGAAGTCATCTGAAGGTCAGAGACAAAAATGGATTGATAAAGTTAAAAAAATTGCAACTCGAGAAACTTTTTAACTCTCGTCATCAATGCTAAATTCAAAATTTCGCCCTGTATCTTAGAGGATAAGTCGGGGTTTTTTATTTCTATAATCTATACTATTTAAAAGACTTTATTTTAATTTTGTGAATCGTTTGTGAATGAATACTATGCTCGTTGGCATGAAGCCTTGCTGTTAGTTGTCTAAATTCTTTCCTTCAAATTTACGAAACTATAGAACATTTAAAACAGGGCAGACCTTGTCATTCGCTTTGCAAGCTGTCTAGTTCACTTGCAGCTGCGCTGCTCGCTGGAACTTTTCCAGCAGCAAGGCTTCATGCCAACGAGCCTATTTTAAATGTTCTATAGTTTCGTAAATTTGAAGGAAAAAATTTAGACAGCTAACATATGCAAGGCTTCATGCCAACGAGCATCATATTCATTCACAAACGATTCACAAAATTAAAATAAAGTCTTTTGAATAATATAGATTATAGAAATGAAAAGCCCTTCGTGGATGTGGGGCTTAGTAGTTTAAAGGATAGGCGGGGGCTTGGATTTTGAAGTTTTTGTTGAAGGCAGTGGATCCGATGTTTTCGACCTTGATTTCGGGTTCGACTAAATACGCTTTGTTAAGATGAATTTTTAAATAATTCAGTGCTTTTTCAGAACCGTATTTATTTAATAAGTTGTCGTACTCTATAAAACTTTCTGAGATTAAAGATTTACCTTTAAATTTGATATCTAAAATAAGCCATCCAGAATTTTCTTGTGTAAGAATATAAGCAAAAGTTAAATTTTCTAGATTTGTTTTAGATGTGCAGGCTAATGAAGGTGAAAGCACGACGTCGAATTGAACCATTTTATTAATACAATTGTAACTTACAGATTCGTTTCCCGAGCAATTATAATTTTTAGAAGATATTGGGTAAGGATATAAAGGAAATTTTAAAACTTTTTGAAAGGCTTGCTTTAAAGCTGTGTCGTTTGTAATTTTAAAACCTTGATCTTCTCTGACTAAACCTTGCTGTTGAATTAGTCCCCAAAATTGAAATCGGATCCAATTCCAAAATATGCTGAATTCAGTTTTAGAGTTTATTCTTTGGCTCCAGAAAGAACCATTAAGGACGGTATCGAACATCTTGGCTCTAGTAATGTTAGCTTGTTTTGATGAGAAGTTTTCGTTTGTAAGCTGCAAGTGAATGGCATACAGACTATTTTTTAAAAAAGTTGAGGCCTCTTGATGTTCGACTGAAATTTGAGGTTTGAAATTACATTGGGCTGCTTGGATTTTGTTTATTTGATTTGAAAAAAAAATTGATAAAAAAAGAATAATTATAAGTTGTGTTGTAAACTGAATTGCATTTGTTGTTCTAAAAATATATTTCATTGGCCACCTTACATAGGAATCTAGAAATAAGTGTTTCACATATCCTAAAGCCAGTCCAATACGAATTCTTTGAATTACTTTCTACGGATCTCGTTGCCTTTCATTTCGAAAGGAAAGTCCAGTGTCGAAATATCCCCGCGCTTTAAATTAAAAGGTCCATTGTCATCACGGTTTAAAAGACTTAAAAATTCTCTTTGACTAGACCTGCAGATCATGGACTTCACTTTGCCTTTTTCTTTTTGCCAATCGCCGACTACACGAAAGTTATCTTTTTTATTTTCAGGCTTATTTTTTGAAATCCAAAGATATGAAAAAGTCAGATTTGCTGTATCAAAAGGCAAAATTTTATAAAGCGGATTTGCTATTTTAGGGATCTGAATAGCGGTTCGATCGAAGCACCAGTCTTTTTTTGATTCAAAATACAGCGGACACTTTTCACTGTGAGTGCACGGGGCAATGGGACTAAAGTCATACTGCTGGGATAAATCCTTAAATTCCAGAAGCAGTCTGGATAGTTTTTGTGTAGAGGGTTCCAAAATCAGAATGTTTTTAAAATTCCAAAATTCTTTTGGCGTTTCTTTAAGCTCATTTAACGAATATGACAAAACCAGAGTGTCAGACTTCTTAACGGCGTCAGATATATTTTGCACTTGCTGGGATTGCTTGGGAGTTTTTGAAACTTCATTATTAAAGTATTTATTAATTAGGGATGTAAATATTTTTTCACCATAAGCAGATGAGGACTTATTGAGTTCAAAGTAATCGTAAATTAAATCTAAATTTTGGTATTTAATGAAATGAGCTATTTTAAATGTCTGCGGACCTGCTCCAAAATCAAAAAAACTTTTTAAGTCATGAAAATTTAAACCTTCAATCCTATCAAAAACTTTAAGCCATCTTAAAATATTCATGGGCAAAAAGTGGGCAATATAGGCGGCCGTCATGTCTTTCTTTGTCCAAGGTGTAAGGCCTTTTTGTTGAATAAAATAATCAGATGTTTCCAATATAGCTTTTGCTAACAAAGATGGCTTTTGGTATGAGTAATTCAAACTATTAAGTTCGACCTCAATGCATTCATAAAGCTGGTCTAAGAGCTGCAATGAATTTTCTTTCGAAGTGAAAGTGGTTTGATTATTTAAATTAAGGCCAGTACCAGAACTATTTTCTTTTGGAGTCGTCATTTATGAGTACCGATAACATAAATGTAGCAATTAGTAAGCTGATTCAGCTTGGTCAGCGCTTAGACCAGAAAAATTTACTCTCCTCTTTCGATGGGAATTTAAGTTATAAGATAAGTGAAGATCGATATCTGATCACGAAGTCAGGATGCATGAAGGGCTTTTTGACAGCTTATGATTTTGTGGTGATTGATTCGGCTGGACAAAAAGTGTCAGGCGAACCCGAGGCTCAGCCGTCTTCTGAAACAGTGATGCATCTTGAAATCTATAAACATCAAAAGTTAGCGAAGTCCGTCTTTCATGCCCATCCTCCGACATCGATTGCGTTTAGTGTCGCCCATAATAAGGCCAAAGAATTTCCACTTAATTTCACATCAGAGTTGATATTAGCCTTAGGCCAAGTTCCGATTGTGGATTATCAGCGACCTGGAACAAAGAAAATGGGCGAAGCTTTAGTGCCGTTTCTTTCAGATTCAAAAGTTATGATTTTAAAATATCATGGAGTTGTCAGTTGGGGTGAAAGCATTGAAGAGGCTTACCGAGGTGTTGAACGCTTGGAGCACGCGGCTGAAATCTATTTAAAAGCGGTGTCCTTTGGTGGCGTTCATTCTATTGATGAAAAAGAAATGGATTATCTTAAAAGCTTAAGACAAAAAATTGGCTTTAAAACATTATGAAAAATAGCAAATATGAAACATTAAGTTTAAAATTTTCAGATTCTAAAATTGAAATTTTAGATCAAACTCGTCTTCCATTCGAAAATCATTGGATTGATATCACAGAACCCAATCTTTGTGTTTCTGCGATTAAAGAACTTAAAGTTCGTGGGGCGCCACTGATTGGTGTTGTTGCCGCTATTAATCTTGGTATTTTTTGTCTTCATACTGAAAATAAAAAATTAAGACTTCATTGGTTAAATGAACTGATCACTTCAAGACCTACTGCCGTGAATTTGATCCACTTGTTAACTGAAATGAAATCCATGATTGAGTCTGATTTTATATCAAGTGATATATTTAAAAAGTCTGTAGATTTTTTTCATCAAGATCAAGCGATGTGTGAAAAAATATCTTTAGTTGGAGCTAAAAGATTAAAATTAGATTTTTTAGATCTTAAAACATCAAAAATATTTTCGATCCTTACGCATTGTAACACTGGGGCCTTGGCCACAGCCGGTGTGGGAACGGCATTAGGTGTGATCAAAAAAGTAAATGAAGATTTAGCTTTAAAAGTGTATGTAGATGAAACACGACCTTTACTTCAAGGGGCAAGACTTACCGCTTGGGAACTAGAAAAAGAAAATATCAATTTTGAATTGATTTGCGACAACATGGCTGGTTTTTTAATGCTTCAAAATAAAGTAGACGCCGTGATTGTAGGTGCTGACCGTATTACGGCCCATGGGGACGTGGCCAATAAAATTGGAACTTATACTCTTGCGGTTTTGTGTCATCATCATAAGATTCCATTTTATGTCGCAGCCCCAACGACGACTATTGATAGCGCTATTGATTTTGGATCAGACATTCCCATAGAGCAAAGAAGTGCAAGCGAAGTTCGTGGGTTTGAAGCCCTAAATGCTTTTTGGGCCAAAGATAGTTTTAAAGTTTACAATCCATCTTTTGATTGGGTTCCATCAAAATTGATTACAGGCTGGATCACAGAAGACAAATGCTATGATCAAAAAGATATTGAATCTGGTCTTTTTAAAAAATATCAAAAAGCTGATCACTGATTAGTTTTAAAGTATAAAAAATATTTTTATAAATTTTATTGTTAAATTAAGTAATATGGTAAGTGTTTTAAATTAGGAGTTTTTATGTGGGCTATTATTGGCGGATCTGGATTTGAAAAATTTGATGGATTTGAAGTTCTAGAGCGTCTAGATTTAAAAACTCCTTTTGGAATGGCCTCAAGTGGTCTTGCCCGAGCAAGACTTAACAAGACTGAATTTATCTTTTTATCTAGACATGGCAGTCATCACGAAATTTTACCAAGTCAAATTAATCACAAGGCCAACATATTTGCTTTAAAAAAATACGGAGCCAAATCCATTCTTTCGTTTTCTGCCGTGGGATCATTGAAAGAAGAACTTAAGCCTGGGGATCTAGTGATTCCTGATCAATATATTGATCGCACCAAAAAAACTTTAAAAGAGACCACTTTTTTTGGCGACGAGGTTTTAGGAAATCTAGTGGGTCACATGTCTATGGGCGAGCCCATAGATTTAAGATTATTTCCAATTTTAAAAAAGTTACTGAAATCTAAACAGTTTGATATTCACTTTGAAAAAACCTATATCTGCATGGAAGGCCCAAATTTTTCTACTCGAGCAGAATCTAAAATGTATCAAGGGTGGGGGGCAGATATTATTGGAATGACTCACTTCCCAGAATACTCTTTGTCTAAAGAAGCGAATATGCTTTATCTACCACTATGTTTTGTCACAGACTATGATAGCTGGCGAGTCGATGAAGAGCCCGTCACTTTAGATCAAGTGATCGCCATCATGAAGAATAATAACTCTAAAGCTTTTTCAATGATTCCATCCATTATTGAAAACCAAGACTTAAAAGAGCTTTATTTGAACTACCAGTCTGGATTTCCGTTCGGAGTGATGAGTGCATTGGATCTCTTAAGTCCATCGCAAAAAAACCACTTTGACATTTTAATTTAGGGAAATATGTAGAACTATTTTACGTTCTAGTAGTTAAACTCAAGACGTTTAAAGGTTGGATCTATTCGGTTGGTCTAGTTATTGGCCAGTGTCTTCATTTTAATTTTTAGATTGTCGAAAAAGAGTCAGAGGTAAAAATATGAAATGGACTGGATTATTTTTAGTGTTGATGTTTTCTAATGTTTTATTTGCTCAAACAGATTCTATGACTTCGGAAGAAGAAAAAGAAATCACTCTTGAGCTTGAATCTTCGGGTAATGATGCTGCGGCTCTTGAAGACAGTGCAGATGAAAATGTGTCTAGATCCCCTCAAAGCGAAAGCTTTGAGCCATCGTTAACAGAATCTTCATCTAGTTCAGAAAGTGCGCCAGCAGCGTCTGATATTGGCGAGTTAACATTAAGCCCAGAAGACGAACAAATGGCCGAAGTTCCACCGGCACAGGAAGCCATCGTTGAAACGACGACTGAAACTAATTCTGAATCTACAATAGAGCCTACAACTGAATCAGCTTCGGAATCAGTCTCTGAAACTAAGATTGAATCCACGTTACCAGTAAGACAAATGGAAAATAAAGCCATGGAGCCAATGGCGGTTCCAGCAACTGAAACTCAAGCCCAAGCGGCGCCTGCGTCAGATCTTGGACCCGTTGTTGGTGATCAAAAATATAAAATCACTTGTCAGCTTAATGATGACGTCAGAGAAATTACAGCCATCACACAAGCTGACGGTTCGGTTGGAGTTCTTTACAAAAGATTTGGTACAGTGAGAACTATTGCTATAGCAAAAAGAGATCCGGCTTATGCAGATCAAGTCGTAGATAAAATCTATAACAACCTTGCGAACGGAACTTATCCTTACGCCTGCACAAAAGAATAATAATTTAGATTATTGTTGTAACTAAAATTTAATTTAATATGGAGATGTCTGTATCTACTTAGCCTAAGCAACTCTAGGTTAATAATTAGGTTTCCTTGAATAAATAAAAATATAATAGCTTAGATAACATAAAAAAGAGCTCGATGGCGCGAAGCCTTGCCTGGAAAAGTTCCAGCGAGCAGTGCAACAGCGAGTGAACTAGACAGAAGCAAGGCAAGTGACACTCGCCTTGCTCGTTTTTTATGTTATCTAAGCTATTATATTTTTATTTATTCAAGGAAACCTAATTATTAACCGGTGTTGCCCATGCCAGAAGCTAGGGCTTGGATTGTCAGTAGTAAAATATTTTTTTCTTTTTCAGAAAAATTGGATGGATCTAGGATATTCTTTTTAAGAAGTTCAATCTGAATGTCGTGAAGATGTTCTAGTATTTCTAAGCGACCATAAAGTTTTTCTTCTAAGTTCACATGATTTATTTTTTGAGGATCAACAATTTCCAGTAAATACTTTTTTAGTCTTAAAAACTCATCTTCGATATCTGAATAAAAATTAAAATCTTTGGCTAACTTAAGATCGTATTTTTTAAAAATGCTCATATCCACTTTTAAATAAGTCATGTAGACCAAATCTAAAGTGGATCTAAATAAAAAGAACGAGTCATAAAGATGTTTTAATTTCTCTACACCGTGAATTTCTACTGACTTTTCTAATGCAGTTCCAAACCCATACCATGATGGAAGTAAGCAACGGTTTTGGGTCCAACCAAAAATCCATGGAATGGCCCGATAAGATTTTTTTTCAGATTTTCTTTTAGAAGGGCGACTTCCAATGTTGAGGTCAGACATGTATTCCACAGGAGTTACTTTTTCAAAGTAATCCATAAACTTGTCCTTATTGATTAAGGATCTATATTTAAATTTAGATGACTCGCTCATTTCTGCAAATATTAGCTCGTACTGCTGCAAATCCTCTTTATTTTTTCTGGCCATGAACTTGTAATTTATTAAACTCATAGCGTAAGTCATCATGGTTTGAACAGCGATAGATGAAAACCCAAAGCGATCAAAAATCACTTCTCCTTGGACTGTCATCCGAAAACCATTCTGCACCGATTCAATAGGACAAGACGAAACAGCGTGCTGCACCGGGCCCCCGCCTCGTCCTATACTTCCACCACGACCATGAAAAAACTGACATTTAAAACCAAAACTCTCACACAAAGCCGTTAATTTTTTTTGAGCCAGGTAAAGATTCCAAACAGAAGAGATCCGACTGCCGGTTTTTGCACTGTCAGAGTAACCCAACATGATGGGGATGGATCTTCGATTCAGTTTATCTGTATTTAAGTTTTCTATACTTATTTTTAAAAAAGCAGTCATGATATCAGACGAATTTTCTAGATCTTCTAAAGTTTCAAATAAAGGCACCACTTGGGTTTTGATTTTAAGAATTTCAAAGAATTTTTTTATTAGTAATAGATCTGAAGCAGACCTTGTCATCGAAATCACATAATAAGGAAATGTTTTTAAACCTAATTTTTTAATGAGTTTAATTGTATTTATGAAATCAATGGATTCTTTAGTTAATTTAGAATCATCAGGATTTAAAGGATCTAAGTTTTCAAAATACAAACTTAGTGATTTTGTATTCAATTCTGATTTAATCCAGAGTTGCCTTTCTTGTTCATTCATTTTGCTGAATTTTTTATTTACATCAATAAACGACGATTTAAAAATGTCGTCGATCACTGAATCATGATATGCGCTTTCTTGTCTAACGTCCCAGCGCATGCCTAAAAGCCCAAAAGACTCCAGACGATCAATTAAACTTCTAAGTCTTATATCGGCCAAAAACTTAGCGTCAAAATCAGTCAGTTGTCTGTAGAGAATACTCAGTTCATTTAGTATTTTTTCTTCAGTCAAATTTATTTGCGAAAAATTGTAATCATTTTTAATGATGGCCCCAATCTGATTTGAAATATGATCAATGGAGTCTTCGACTGACAAAGTTTTACCATCAACAGCAATTTCAAAACACAGATCTTCTTTAAGTCGTTTTAATTCTTTAAAATATAAATTTAAAGATTTTTTGGCAAAACTTTTTATGACTTCCTCTGTTGCAATCGCTGTGACATTTGGATTTCCGTCCTTGTCACTTCCCATCCAAGATGAAAATCTTAAAAAATTTATATTTGTATCCAAAGGCAAATCATAAGTCTTTAAATGATTATAAAATCTTTTTTTAAATTTAGTTAATCCATCCCAAAGTGAATACTGATAAATCAGTTGACCTAGTTTGGCCTCATCTTTGGGTGTAGGTCTGTTGGAGCCATAATCGGGGGCTAGCCAAAGACTTAATAAAATTGATTTTCGCTCTTTAGTCAGCTGCGAGTCCTCGTTAAAATTATTACTGTTTAATAACTGCTTTAAGTTTTTATGAAGTTGAATATATTTTTTTAAAATTTTTCTTTCAAAAATTTCTGTAGGATGAGCAGTAAAAACTAGGTCAATCTCAACTTCGTTTAAAAATTCTTTAAATTCATTAGGATTAATGTTTGGTCTTAGGGCTTCAAACTCAGTCATTAGTTTTGGAACTAAATGTTTCTCTTTAGACATATAAATTCTATGAAATCGTTCACTGATGTGATTGAATTCCAAATAGAATTTTATAAATTTAATCACTTGGGGGCTATGGGATGTGTAATCAAATTTTTTATTTTGACTAGAATCTTGGTTTAACAAATTTGATAATATCTCGTTGAATTCTATCAACACTTGATCTTCAGCTTTGTCTTTTAGGTCCTTATTTGTAATTTTATCCTCAATGATTTTATAAAGCTCAATCAGTAAAAATAAAGCTGTGTGGCGAGAACTCTTGAAAACCAACTGATTTGGGATTAAATAAGACATCTGAATAGTATAGGATGTATATGGACTCTATTTCAAATCTTAAAGTTGAAACTTTGATTATGAAACCCTCAATCACTCATGAACTCATAGTTGAAGTAATGGATGAAATTATTCGTCTTCGAAAACAGGTGCTTCATCCTGAGGGTCCAGTAGAGCGAGTCATATATAAAAATGATAATTTAAAAGACTCAGTTCATTTCGTCGTAAGATTAAATTCAAAGTTAATTGGGACTGGTAGCGTTTTTCCTGAAGATGAATCTGAGAGCTTTAGTTTCAACGACTGGCGAATTCGCGGTATGGCCGTAGACCAAAATTTTCGAGGTCAGGGGTTAGGACAAAAGATTGTTTCTGCCATCATTGAGCATGTGAATTCAAACTCGATTCTAAAATCCAAGGGACAAATAATCTGGTGTAACGCTCGGATTGAAGCTCTAAGTTTGTACCAAAGATTTGGATTTATTGCCGAAAAGGGCGAATTCATTATTCCTGGATCTGGCCCCCATCGACGCTTAAGGCTGACGTTAAATCCATAAAAAATTAATTTTTTAATATCCTAAATTTATTCTAGACCTTAGCCGATATTATAATGAGACAGTTTTAATCTACCATAACCAATGGACTAGTTTTGGGGTTAAAGTGACATCACTGACTGGCCTGAAATTGAAAGCTTTTTAACTCTCAAATAGAATGATTAAATGATGAAAATTTTAAATTCTAAAAAGTTAGTAAAGTCGGTATTTTTAATCTTAAATTTTATACTTCTTTGTGGTAATTCCTCTAGTCCACCACAAGAAATTAGGCTCGGAAATAATAGTTCTCGATCAACTTACACAATTCCATTTGGACAAGATCCTGCGAAACAAGCCAATTACTTAGATATGATGCAACGACTGCCATCTAACTTTAATTGTCAACTACCTGAAGGCTCATCCGAACTGATCTGTGAATTATGTAATTGTGTCTATGAGAACGGGAATGAACCACCAGAAGGTCGAATTGCAGTGAACCGAGTTGTGTATACACGAATGATGTCCGGTCATTACCCACGTGGACTTTGTGATGTTGTTCGACAGCCATCCCAGTTTTCTTGGTACAACCCTGGTATGTCGCAAAAAAATCGAACTTTAAATGTAAATCAACAAGTTGTTCAAAACTGCATGCAGACAAGTGTGGATTCGGCCCACTTTAAGGGAACATGGTTTGCCTCAAACTATTGGAATCCATCGCTAGCCAGTCCTGATTGGGCAAGCGCTTGTCGAGCCCCAGTAAATGTTGGTAACCACCGATTTTGCACCGGTGGAGCTTACGGAGTCAGACCTCCTACGAATTTCCCTGTTCCTGAAACAATACAAGATGCAACCGATTATAGAGGCGCTTTGTTAGAGTATTTCCTTACGATCCGACCTGCCTTTGCAATTTCAAGTCCTGTCGAAGATTTTTTAAAGCAAAAAAATGAATTTAAAATGAAAACTAATTTTTCTAATGAAGTTCAAAAAATGTATGCCAACAAACGTAACCCTGCTATTGCAAAAGGTGATTTCAACGGCGATGGAAAAGAAGATTTTGTTTCTATCTTAGTTAAAAACAAAAAACATTTTATGGTTTTTTTCATATCTCAAATTCAAGGTTATACAACGAAATATAAAACGATCCCAGACAACGACATAACCTACTTATCTTTTGTAGGAAAAGACAAAATCAAAGCCGGTCTTCCAAACAATAAATCCAGAGACCTTGTTCAATTGGAAGTCTTTATGGGCCCCACTGACGCGTACTTCGTTGAAGCCAATAAAGTCATTAAATTTAAAGGCCAACTTAAGCGATAAGTTTAAAGCTAACCTTATTTATCTAAAATCTTAATACATTCTGAAAAATTGAGAGCCCTTATTTTTGAATCAATACTTTTACTTTCTCCATTATAGACCAGAAATGCTTTTGGAAAATTCATAAAATTAATTGTTTTTTGAAATTTACTGACTAAGGAAGCTGAGAATGTTGCACTAGATTTTATTTCTAACGGAATTAGTTCTCGTCCAATCTGTAAAATCAAGTCAATTTCATTACCACTGGAATCTCTGAAAAAATAAATATTTGGTATTTTTGAAACGTTTAATTTTGCTTTCAAACATTCTATAACAATTAGATTTTCGAATATATTTCCGACCAGTGGATCTCGGGAAACTTGTTCAGAAGTTTCAATACCTAATAAAAAAGCTAATAACCCTACGTCTATGAAATAATACTTAGGTGATTTAATGACTCTTTTGCCAAAATTTTCAAAGTATGGGGAAAGTTTAAAAATAATAAAAGAGGCCTCTAGAATTGAAAGCCAATTTTTTATTGTCTTAGCATCGACTCCTGTATCATTGGCCAAAGAATTATAATCAATAAGCTGACCTACGCGGCCTGCAAGTAGTTTCATAAACTTTTCAAACAGAGCTGCATCTTTTAAATTAATCAGTTGTCTTACATCCCTTTCAACATAGGTTTGGTAGTAATTTGAGTACGCCTGTTGTGGTCTTTGTTTTTGATCGTATATACGAGGAAAAAATCCATGAATTATATAATCTGTAAAATTATCGAATTTTATATCTGCAGATTTTAATTCCTCAATAGACAATGGAAGCAATTGCAAGATTGCAGTTCGACCTGCTAGAGACTGAAGAATAGATTGTTTAAGTTGTAATTGGTGTGAGCCTGTCAGTACAAAGCTTCCATTTATTTTTTGTTCGTCTACCAAAACTTGAATGTAACTTAGTAGTTCTGGAACTCTTTGAATTTCATCTAAAATGACAGGCCCTTTGAATTGACTTAAAAAAGTGTTTGGATCGCGGGTAGCTAGCTGTCTATTTTCAGGAGTTTCTAAGTTACAATACATAAAATCTTTGAGTACAGACCTAACCAATGTTGTTTTTCCGGCTTGTCGTGGACCTAAAATCGTAATTACCGGGTATTCTTTAATTAATTTGAGTAATTCAAATTTTATTGTTCGCTCAATCATACCTTAGCATTACATATGTAAAAACAGACTTCAAGTCCGTTTTTACAACAAACAAATTATAGTATCAAAATTTTTGAATAAACATAACAAATTCGATGCCTTAGATTTTAGTCTTAACCTGAACTTAAATTTAAATTTTATCCCTAAACGTATTAATTTGTTACATCGAGAAGATATTCGTGCGAATTCGTGCGCGTGATTGATCGAGTTATTAAAAAATCATGCCTTCCAAAAAAGACGAAAAATGTAACTTCTAATGTAACTTCTAATGTGTCTTAGTGAGTTTATTTGGATCTAAAGCATTTGGTTTTTAGCACATATGTTGCACACAAATATACATTACACTAGGTTGGGCTTATGCGATTACTTATAACTTTTGTCATACTATCAATATCATTTTCGAAGAATCTTTTGGCTATAACAAATTCATGGCCTGAGTATCAGTGTATGCTTCAAAAGTTTGATCCAAAAACAGAATACCTAGAAGGTATATGTTCGGGAACTTATTTAAATAGTAATGTATTTGTAACAGCGGGACATTGTGTTGAAATTCTTTCGGCTGGCAATGTGACCGATCAAACTTATCAGTACGTAATAGATTGTCCAAGCCTAAATGATCTTAAGTATGTAAAATCAATTGCAGTTCATCCTCATTTTTTTATAAACTATGAATATCAAGAAAATTTTGATTCAAAAGTTTTAAACAACAATTTGGTTAATTCATATATTAATTATGACAAAGTAGATTATAATGATATCGCTTTACTTTACACAGAGTCTGTTAATTTTAAAACATATCCTATTTTAAACACAGATAGAAATTTTGTTTCAAGTAATTGTAGCTTTTTAGGTTTCAGTTCAGAATATTGTTCCTATGAAGATGGAAGTGGATGTTATCGTACCAATATTGAAATTCATAAGCCTAATTATGATAAAGATAAGTATGAAAACAACTGTAATCTGGAATCTGGAGATGGTTGTTATTTAAATAGAAATGAAAAAACTTATTTTCCCATATATCTAGGCGCAAAAGCATTGAAACATAGCTTCGGCGACTCTGGAAGCGGAATGATTTGTGAAGATCAGAATCGCAAAGTTTTGGTCGGGTTAGTAAACAGATTGGGTGCCGTAAAGCCAATATTATCAATATCACATAAGAGTCAATTTATAAATGAATTCTTAAGTTTAGACGAGCAGGAGTTTATTGAAAAATCAAAAAATTTTTTAATTGATTCAACATACCGCCTTGTTTTAGAAAAATCCTCAGAAATTAAGAGAAAACTACATTCAATTACTTTTATATCTGTTGGACATGGTGGTTATTCAATAATTACCGATTTTGATAAATGGATATCTCAAGACGAAAGTCGTATTAATAGTATATTTGAAGCACTAAAAATATCTAATATTAATGTTTACAATTCTCCTTCATTAAATTTTTTGGATAAACCTTTCATTTCAGATATTGGTGACAACAAGAGAATTCTGAATATAGGGACAAAAGCCAATATTAAAGAAATTCAACAATTACTAATAGAACAAAACAAATGATTATCTAACAATAATTTGTTTTTAAACCCCTTGATTTTAATTAAATAATTCATTTTATTAATATGCTATTAATAGATTTTGAATCAATAGATTTAAGTGGCTAGGTAATTAAAATTTAAAGGAAATCTGTAAAAAAGTAAGCCAGTGCTTCGGTCTGACGAAAGATCAAATCAACTTTATAAAAAACTATTGATAATCAGATAGCGGAGGGCATGAACACACCAAAGTTCGATCCCCAAACGCATTATCAATCCTAGCCACCGTAGGCCAAAACTTATTCATTTTATTTTTTGGCAAGGGATAAGCGGCCATCTGTCTTGGGTATTTATGCTCCCAATTGTCAGATGTGACTTCTTCCAATGTGTGCGGGGCTTGAGTCATTGGGTTATCTTCTTTATCTAATTCTCCATTTTCAATTTTTTTGGCCTCATGATAGATCGAAATCATTGCATCACAAAAGCGGTCTAATTCTGCTTTTGATTCTGACTCTGTGGGTTCAATCATCAGAGTGCCAGACACAGGCCAAGACATGGTCGGCGCATGAAACCCGTAATCCATTAAACGTTTTGCAAAATCATCGACAGTGACATTCGACGTGGCTTTGAAAGGACGAACATCAATAATACATTCATGAGCCACAAATCCATTTTGACCTGTGTATAAAATTTTATAGTAAGGCTTAAGCTTAAGAGCGATATAGTTTGCATTTAAGATTGCCATTTGGGATGCGCGTCTCAAGCCATCGGAACCCATCATTTCTATATAACCCCAAGAAATAGGTAAAATGCTAGCACTACCCCATGGAGCAGAGCTGACTGCGCCTATCGCGTTTTTATCAGAATTCGCTTCGGGTTTAATGACATGAGACGGTAAGTACGGAGCTAAATGTTGAACCACTCCAATAGGACCAACTCCGGGTCCACCGCCGCCGTGAGGAATACAAAAGGTTTTATGTAAATTCATATGGGCCACGTCGACCCCAAGCTCTGCGGGTTTAACAAGACCGACTAGGGCATTTAGGTTCGCGCCGTCCAAATAAACTTGTCCACCAGATTCATGAACCATTGAACACACATTTTTTATTTCACTTTCAAACACACCATGTGTCGATGGATAAGTAATCATTAAGGCTGCTAAATCATTTTTGTAAGTCAGGCATTTTTCTTGTAGATCATTTAAATCAATATTTCCATCTTCATCACATTTTATAACCACAACTTTAAAATTCACCATAACGGCAGAAGCGGGATTAGTCCCATGGGCTGAACTTGGAATCAAACATACATTTCTATGAGATTGATTTTTAGAATCTAAATATTTTTTAATTACTAGTAAACCTGCGTATTCACCTTGTGATCCCGCATTGGGTTGAAAGCTAATAGCTGAAAATCCAGTGACGTCTTTTAATCGGTCTTCAAGTAAATCAATCATTTCCGAATATCCATGATGTTGATCATTAGGTATAAAGGGATGGTAGTTAGACCATCTGAAATCACTGACTGGAATCATTTCTGAGGTCGCATTTAATTTCATAGTGCAAGATCCAAGTGGAACCATCGAGTGGGTCAAAGTCAGATCTTTATTTTGAAGTTTATAAATGTAACGTAAAATTTCTGTTTCAGAATGTTTTATGTTAAAAATTTCATGAGTTAAATATTTTGTTGATCTCAACAGTTTAGGATTAGGAAATGGGACTGATTTTAGTTCAAGATTTTTAGCGCCTAAAATATTTAAAAACTCTTTATAAGTTTCATCGGTCCAAGATTCATCTACTGAAAATTGCCACCCATAATGATTTGAGGCTTGAGCACCTGAAGTTGAATTCAGATTCCATTTTCCAATATTAATTCCATTCATTAAAAATTTTTGAACTACAGATTCTGCATTAACTGGTCCTTCAAAAAAAGATAAAGTGTCAAAAGCAGTTTCGTTAACGCACTTAAATCCTAAAGCTAAAATTTCACGCTTTAGATTTAATGTGTAATTTAAAATTTTGTCTGATATTTTTTTTAGTCCATGGGGGCCATGATAAATTCCATACATTGAAGCCATAACCGCGAGTAGCACTTGGGACGTACAAATGTTGCTGGTCGCTTTATCTCGGCGAATATGCTGTTCGCGAGTTTGTAAAGACATTCTAAATGCAGTTTGGCCTAAACGATCTTTAGAAACACCTATTATTCTGCCAGGCATAGATCTTTTATAATCATCTTTGGTTGCAAAAAAAGCAGCATGAGGACCGCCGAATCCCATAGGGACTCCGAATCTTTGAGCGCTTCCAACAACAATATCAAAACCCATTTCTCCAGGGGGCTTAATCTGGGTAAGGGATAAAAGATCTGTAGAACAGATTGCGATCATGTTAGATGCGTGAGCCTTTTTAACTATTTCAGTGGGATCTTCTATCTGTCCCAAAGCGTTTGGGTACTGCAATATGACACATAAATCCTCATCTGAGTCTTTAGAGCTCGAAGTTTCTTCTTTTTGCCACAGAGATAAATCTTTAACTTCAACAACTAAACCTACAGCTTCAGCTCGTGTTTTAATAACGGCTAAGGTCTGTTTAAATAAATTTTCATCACAAATGACTTTTTTTGCATTTTTCTTTTTACTAACTGCAACAGCTAAGCTGACCGCTTCTGCCGCCGCCGTTCCTTCATCAAGTAAAGAGGCATTGGCGATGTCCATTCCAGTTAAATCAGTGACCATTGTTTGATAATTTAAAATAGCTTCTAAGCGACCTTGTGAAATTTCAGCCTGATAAGGTGTGTAGGATGTGTACCAAGCGGGGGATTCAAAAACATTTCTCAAAACTACAGTAGGAGTTACCGTATTATAATAGCCTTGGCCGATGTAACTACGTAAATTTTTATTTTTATCTCCTAAAGTTTTAGCTTTATTTAAAAAAGCATATTCAGATAGTGCTTCATGTTTTTTAAAAGTAGTTTTTGCTTTAATTGTGCTTGGAATCACTTGATCTGTGAACTCATCAAGGGATTTAACCTTGAAAGCGTTCAGCATTGTCTGTGTGTCGTCAGAAGAAGGACCTATATGTCTGTTTTCAAAAATATAACTCATTAGAGACCTCATGAGAGATTTAAGTTTTAGATAAAAAAAAGGGTTTAAATATCCTTACAACACTTAAACCCAATACATATGAAATTAAATTTAAATTACTTCTTAGTCGAAGACTTTTTCTTTGGAGCTGCTTTTTTTGCCACCTTTTTCTTTGCTACTGCTTTCTTTGGTTTTGAAGACGCAGCTTGAACTACTTTCTTAAGACGTTGACTTTCATTTTCAACAGCTTTTGTGATAGTTACCAAAGATTTAGAAGCTTCTTTCTGAGCTGTCTTTACAGTTGTGTAGGCACGGCTCATTTCAAGATCCACTTGCTTTTGTATTTTGTTGATTTGAGATTTAATGTTTTTATATCTTGAATCTAAATCAGATAATTTTTTTGAAGCTGTAGTTTCAATAGTTTTAGCGACTTCAAATTTCTTAAGTTCTTTAGTTGCTTTATTTAACTCACTTACTAAGTACTTCACGTTTTTATTATCCATAAGCATTTTCATTCTTTTTTCGATCTCTTGAGATATATTCATTTTACTCTCCTTTGGGCTTAGCACTAAGACACATATACGTTTCTCTCGAAGTGCGCTTTGGGTCAAGACTTCTTTCTAAATTACTTTCAGTGTTTAACACAATATGAACATAAGGGTGGTCCATTTTGACGAATGAAAATCAGGATTCTTTTGAAGACAGTTCAGCGGTTGATTTAGAAGTTCTGAAGACAAGATTTTTAAACTGGATAAGTTTTTTAGATCAAACGGAATGGATTCTAAAGCACCAGGGCTTTCAAAAAGTCATCACTCCTTTTTTAGTTGATTCCGGGGCCATGGAATCTCAGCTTGAACCCTTTGACTTAAGCTTTAAATTTGGCCAAAAAACAAAAAAATATCAGCTGCCAACAAGTCCTGAATTCAATTTAAAGATCGCTTTAGCTAGCGAAATCAAGGATGTTTTTGAGATTAAATCATGTTTTAGAAATCACGAATTATCCCCACATCATAACCCGGAATTTACGATGCTAGAGTTTTACAAAAATGATGTGGACTTAAATGAATTTATTGAAATTGTGTTAAATTTAATTCAGGACATTGTAAACATCTCATCTCAGAAAAGGAAGTTAAATGTAGATTTAACAAACACTAAGACCATCAGTCCAAAGCAAGAAAATAGAATACTTAAAATCCAAGAGTGTAAAATTTCAGACTTGTTTAGTGTTATTGGTTTTGATTTAAAACCGAGTTCTACCACGCAAGAATTAAAGCAATTTGCTAGATCTATTCGCCTTGATTTTAACGAGAATGATAATTTCGATGATCTTTACTTTAGACTTTGGATTGAAAAAATTGAACCCTATTTCGATCCTGAGATTCTAACTTTAGTTAAATTCTATCCTCCTTCACAAGCGGCTCTGTCTAAAATCAATGATGACGGCTGGGCCGATCGTTTCGAGATCTACTTTCAAGGTTTAGAATTAGGAAATGCCTTCAATGAACTTAAGGGTTCAAAAGCGTTAGAACAAAGATGGAATTTAGAAAATCAAAAGAGAGTAGCCCAAGGTAAAAATCCCCATCCAATGGATAAAAAATTTATAGCCTTAAATGAAAAATTACCCAATTGCTGTGGAATTGCGATTGGTATGGAGCGCTTATTTATGGCCATTCATGGCTATAAAAATATAAATGAATTTAAAATATTTTAGTTAAAAATTGACCCCAGAATATTGGAGCTCGCTTAAGAAAAATTCGCAAGTATTTGGAATATTGTAAATTTTGGCTAAGTTTTTTAATCGTTTATTAATGCTTTCGGATTTGATTTCACCCCGACTATCAAAGTAAAAAATAGAACCCAAATTTATTTTTCGATTTTTTAATATATTAACCAAACTTTTTAATTTCAGAACTGGAGTAACTAATACAGAGCTCGCTGCTGCAAAAAGCGCCATGTTAGTAGGCTCTGGTGTTGTTTCAAAAATAAGATTTAGAAAGGAAAAAGTAAAAGAAGTGGCAAGGTAAGTCGCTGCGGTTATGAAAGGGATTATAAAGCTATAGGCTCGTAAACTAGGAACTAAGTCCCTCCACTTAAAGCTATTGTCGTTTAAGCTTTCTTCCAAAAGATAAGTGCTAATTTCAGATGTATATGCACCATACAGCTGGCCTTGATCGGCATTAAAGTAATTTAGTATCGATTGGGCCCTGTTTTTTTTCTGTCTATCAGTTCCACACATGGTGCTACATGAGTTTAAAACAATGGTTAATTGTCTTGAAAACTGATGTTTGATCGAATCAAAAATACTTTTAAAATGTTGGTCAGGCTCAATTTCATCGTAAGAGCCAATGTAACCTAATTGTGTAGACGAGTTCTTTTTTTCAAAACCCAAAAAGCTTGTAGTTGAAGCCCCGTGAGTACTTATAACTAAATGTGTGATTTCTTGATCAGGTCTAACAATCAGGGACAATTTATCAATAAGTTGTTGTCTGTGGCGCTTTTCAAATAGTCCTAGTCTATTCACGTGAATTTCAGCTGCAATAATCTTATGATCAGGAAAGCCCAAATTAATAAATTTAGTTAATTGATTAATACTTTGCCCATCAATGGCGACGCCATCATTAAAAATTATAAAAAGGACAGAGGGAGTTTTTTCGCCATTAGCAAAGCAATTACTAAATAAAATAAATATATAAGTAAATATTATTAACTTAAGATTAGAATATGACATTAAAATCCCTTGTAAGGCTCTTAATGTCTATACAATTTTGATGCCAAATAGTTGTATTATTTCTTGGTGTTAAGCTCTTCTTTGAGCTCTTTGCCGACTTTAAAGAAAGGCAGCTTTTTGCCTGCTACACTAATCATTTCGCCTGTTCTTGGATTTCGACCATCACGAGCTTCATAAACCCGGTTAGTGAAAGATCCAAATCCGCGGATTTCAATTCGGTGCCCATCTTTAAGTGTTTCGACCATACTGTCAAAAATAGCATTCACAACAGCTTCCGCTTTTAAGCGAGTGATGTTGGCTTTGGATGAAATTAAGTTAATTAAGTCTGACTTTGTCATGAAATAATCATAAGCACAAAAAAACTGAAACCCAAGTTTTTTTGTACTTATGATTCTGTAAGCCATGGAAATGACACCAAATTTGCAACATATTGAAGTAAAAAGCCTTTTGATAGTCCTAATTCAATACATTGGGGTCATTTTTACTTCTAAGTTTACCGATAAATAGACGTTGTATTAACAATTAAGAAGGAAAAATTGGTGGTCACTCAGAAGCCATACACTCAAATGTTATTACTATTATTAAGTCTTTATTTTGTTGGCTGCACTGATCTTGAAAGTGCAACAACTGGTCTTAGTTCAGAGGTTCCAATTGAGGACAACGTGCTGCCTGATATAAGCTCGCCTCTGCCACCAACAGTCTTATCCCCTCTAAATAATAGCACTTCAGACGCAATCGCTATAATTCTGAGTGGTGGTTGTGAATCAAATAGCACAGTTTTAATTTCTGGCGATATTTCCGGAACATCAACGGCGACACGATGTGTGAATTCTGTTTACTCTCGGTCTGTAAATTTATTGACTTCAAATGGTCCTAAAATCATTCAGTTGTTTCAACGAGATGTGGCTGGGAATTCATCCGGTTCGGTCATTTTAACAGTTAAGTTAGCAATTGTTGTAGTACCGCCGCTTGACACAACAGCACCTGCTGCGCCAACGATCACGTCACCTTCTAACAATAGCACTTCAACATCTCAGTCCATCACTTTAACTGGTGGCTGTGAATCAGAAAGTAATGTTCTAGTGACAGGCGACATTACTGGTTCTTCGAATACAGCTGTTTGCAGTAACTCTATGTATTCAAGATCTCTAAATTTAACAGCTGGGAATGGAGCCAAGTCTATTCAAGTCGCTCAACGAGATATCGCTGGAAATACATCCACTTCACGCTCACTTTCTGTCACTTTAAGTATTCCTGTTGTTCCACCGCCTTCATCAGATGTTGTTGGTATCGATAACAAATTGAAAGACTGTAGTGCTTATCCTCACACAATAAAACACAGTATCACCAATGCAGGTGAGTTTGCTGATATTCCAAAGTCAGCTCAAGCTGGGTCATTATTTATTCTAGAGCCTGGAATTTACACCATGAGCAATATTGTCTTAAGTGATTTGCAAGGAACTGCAAATGCGATGATTACAATATGTGGTCAAGGGGCTGTAGAAATTCGCGGAGAAGGCGTTCTTTCTAAGAAGCGAATTTTTACGATTAATAATAGTAATTATGTACGTGTGGCTAATTTAGAAATTTCGTTGGGTATGAAAGGCTTAATGGCTGAACAAACAAATAACAGTATTTTTGAGAATTTAGAAATCCACGAAACAGGTCACGAGGCCTTACATCTTTTAAATTTTAGTAAAAATAATATCGTTAAAAATAATAAAATCTACAACACAGGAAAAGAACCTGGCGCAGAGGGTATTGGAGAAGGGATTTATATCGGGACGGCCTTCGGTAAAAACATTGAAGACGCCAGTGACTTCAATACCATTCGTCAAAATGTAGTTGGTCCAGGAATCGCAGCCGAGCATGTAGATATTAAAGAATTCACAACGGGTGGACTCATTGAAAATAATTTTTTTGATGGCCAAGGTATGAAAGGCGAAAATTCATCTGAATCTTGGGTGAATGTGAAGGGTAATGGCTACTTGATTAAAAACAATCGGGGTCAAAATTCAATTCTACATGGTTTTAAACAAGTCGTTCGAATTGTCGGTTGGGGGGATTCAAATCGCTTCGAAGGCAACGAAGGGACTTTAAATAACACCAAGGCCGATAGACTGTTCATTAGCATTCATCGTGAATCTACTGACGCTCCTAATAATTTTGTGGATTGCAAAACAAACAAAATATTAGATGCGAGTTCAGATTATTTAACCAATGCTAAGTCCTGCTTATAAGTAATCATTTAAACTTCGATTTAGCTTTGACTTTGTTGTTAATTTTAACCATCGCCAATGACCATTGAAGTGATGCACGATAATTCTATGATCATACCCCATAGCTTTAAGTTCAAAGTATCTACCAACAACACCAGGTCGATTAAGTCTTAAAATTTTAAGTCCATCTTCATCTTGGCTTCGAGCAAAGCCTAAATTAAATCCCCGAATTAATCTGACGGCCACATCAGGTATGTCAATTAAGCCTTTGATGATTTCATCTTCGATCTGTAAAGTATAAACTTTTGAATCATTGCCTTCGCGCATAAAATAAAGCTGATAAGTTTTATCTGAGTTAAGGTCTGTGATTGGTTTTGGTTGATCTGCAAAGGCAGAAAATAAATAAAAGTTTTTATCATCAGAAATCGGTTTTCGGGATTCACCATTAAGCCGTGGAACAGACTCATCACTTAAGCCTTCAGCTTTTGGATTTTTGTTATCACCCTGATTTCTACGTTTATTGGGATTTAGCGATGGAGCTTTTATTTTAGGAGCATAACCCAATTCTGATCCTAAAATATCTTCAACTTCATTGGTACTCGTGTTGGATTGAACTGAATATGGAGTTAAAGGTTGTGTCGCAAATAAATTTTTTGTTTGATTAGGATTTGATACTCTTTGAGATTGTTGAATTAACAAACGTTGTTTTTGAATACTAGTTTTAATTGGGATCAGCCATGTTTTTAAAGAGTCTAAAATCACACCTTCTAAATCTTCGGTTTTAACTGGCATGGCAGATCCGTATCTTAAGTGGTCCATAAAAAATACAAGTTGATTAATATTTTCCCTAAAATCAAAAGTCTCGGCCAAATAATTTTCAATATATCTGAGTCTGATAGACCACGGGTAGTCTCTAAGCGCGTTAGAGGTCAAAGGCACTCCAATTGTCATCTTAAGAAAATCAGGGAAAAGTTTTGTTTCCATCTGAAAGCTGAGCTCAATTTGAAGCGATAAATCATCAAGAATTTTAAACAGCGAGAAAGCTTGTGGATGTGAAAATTTCTTTTTTTTCAAATACTCGCGCCTAAAAGCTTGAACGTCCAGTGCCGTAGTTTTGTCGACACCTTTAAGGCTAGAAATTAATGTGGCTTCAAGATCATAAGTTCTACTGGCTGAGGGATCATTTTTTGCTAGTTGCTCTAAATGTTCTCTAATACTAGTTTTTAGTTCTTCAGCTATATCATTTAGAATTAACTTTGCTTTTATACTAACCAATGGGTTTTCTAAAAAAAGAAGAAGTGTTGTCGCGACTTGGGGTGAATTTAAAATATCTTCGATATGAAAAAATAATTTTTTTTGATTTTGGTAAGAATGACTATTGTAATCTTCAGTGGTGATAGATTTTTTACTTCTTTTTATACCTGAGAAAAGAAGTGCTAATCCCATTTTTGCTTTTTCAGAAAATTCAGACCCTAAAAAGTGTTCAAATAAAACATAATTTTGAATCACGGTTTTTTCATAGGTAGAATTTTTTATTATTTTAAGAAGTAGAACTGGCATTTGTGTTTGGCTAGGGTCTTTAATAAAAAAGCTAAGCGGCTGATTGATTGCGCGAATAGCTTCGACCACTTCTGCGCGGTCAAAAACTTTTGAACCCTCAAGTAAAACCTCTACTAAATCTTGTTGGTCCTCTGGCAAAGCCTCAAGCTCCGGAATTGTGAAGCGATGACCACGACCTGGAAATTCAACACCTTGAAATGTCTGTTGTTCAGAGGCCTCAGATATTAAATAACTTTGGCATTCAGAATTAGAAAACGCCTTTAAACTTAATCCAATGAAGAAAGCTAAGGCTAAAGTAAAATTTAAACATAATTTTTTATTCATAAGAGATCTCTCGAACTATAAATTTCTTATTGGTTTATCAATATCGAGACTATAAAAACAGTGGTATTCTTAAAATTATAAAGTTTATTCAGTTGTCTAACTACCAGAAAGCTTTTTGCTTTTGTTTAATGATATTTTCAAACGCATGCGCCGTTGTTAAAGCCAGTTTTTTTCTATCTAATGTTTCAATCACCTTAGCGCGCGCTTGGCGACCAAACTCTTGGTAATTTTGCGGATTTTCAAAAATATCAATGATCAGTTTAATCAAATGTTCGCTTTCACCCGGTCGAATTAAAAGTCCATTTTCATGGTCAGTGATAAAGTTTGAAATAGGACTAAATTCAGATCCAATCACAATTTTTTCTTGGGACATAGCCTCTAATAATGCGACACCAAGACCTGATGTATGACCTGACAAGTGAATAAAAATATCCCCTAAGTTGATATAATCCATGTACACTTTTTTATTTAATTTTCCTAAAAATAACACTCTGTTGTCTAAGGCCAGTTCAAGACACGTGCGTTCCGCTTTTTTAAAGTGAGGTCCATCACCAATTATTAATAACTTGGTTCTTGGTTTTTTGATGGCTACTTGTTCAAAAGCATAAAGTAAAAATTCAGTTTGTTTGAAGTCATGAAAGCTATCTCTGGCGATTACGATTTGTGAGTTAGGGTCTAATGAAAGTTTTGACATCAACTTTTCGTTTTTTTCTTTTTTTGGAAAATAACCCGAAGCTAAACTTAAGGGAATTTGATAAGTCCTGGTGGAAGCATAAAGGTAGTAACGATCTAAAGCCAAAGTTTGGCGAGGACTAGTTACTAAAATCCCGTCGGCCTGTTTAAGCATTGAATAATCCTCAAAAAAATATTTTTTTAAAAACCAAACAGAGGACGTGATCGTCGAAAAAAGGGCTGTTAAATCCGAAGCATAAGCATTTGAAAACTTATTAAACACATCCATCATCGAAGTGCATTCAACACCAAAACTTAAAGCAAAAGGCTTTTTTGGAAATGTTTTTTTAAATCCCTTAAACTTAGTATCAAAAGAATGAACTATATCGATGGGGTCTGTCTTTTGAATCTCTGCAATTTTTTTTAAAGCTAAATCTGGAAATTCTTGTATGGATCTATAGTGACCCACCCCTAAAAAATCAACTTGAATATGATCCTCTTCGTAAATGGGACTTTCTGAAGATTGGGGCTTCCAAGTTAATATTCGAATCTTATGGCCTAGGTGTGCCAGTTGTCTGGCTGTGGGTAAAATCTGACCATAGTCATTTAATCCCACTTTAGAAATGTCATTATTTTTAGTCACAAAACAAATATGCATAATTTTAATATCAGCTTATTTTTTTAAAATTTCAATCAAACGATCTAGGACCTTGAAGTTGGCATCGGGCAAATTCTCTTTAGCTAATTTATTAATTTTGACCCACTTCAGGCCACTGTGATGAACAGTTTTGGGTTCGCCAATCCAGTAATTCACTTCAAAAAATAAAAGTAAAATTCCTGTTTCACCGTAGTCATGGGTACTGGTTAAACATAGGGGACCAATGGTGGCGTCAATGCCAAGCTCTTCTGAAAGCTCGCGTTTTAGAGCCATCTCAGGCTCTTCGCCGGGCTCTAATTTTCCGCCAGGAAATTCCCAAAAACCAGCTAAATTCTGGCCTTCAGGGCGAAGTCCAAGTAAAACTTCGTCTCCTCTTTTCATAAGGGCAGTGACAACAGGTATCCAATAACATTTCCGCTTTCGAGACATGCCTAAAATTCTAATAGAACAGAACCTTTGAGTCACATAGTAATTCGAATTGATAAATGACCAGTCTGCTAACTAATCACTTGAGACTTGGCTAACTTTTTAAAAAAAGAAGGGCCTTGAAAAATTAGGCTTGAATACACTTGTGTTAAATCTGCGCCTAACTGAAGCCTTTTAAGCGCATCTTTCTCTGACGAGATTCCGCCTGTCGAAACTATTAAGTATTTAGATCGTCGAGAACCTAAAAGGTTTTGGAAATCAATAAGCATCTTTTCAGATTTGGGAGCCAAAGGTAAGCCAGAAACCCCGCCTTTTTCGCGATCAAAATTCATATCAAAGGATCGCCATTTTGTCGTGTTAGTTAAAATCCAACCTTTGATAGGCATGTTTTCTGTGACTGAAATTATATTTTCTAATTCTTCATGGGTTAAATCAGGGCTTAGCTTTAAAAGCAGTGGGGGAGAATTCAATTTTAAAGCGGTTTCACAAATAGGGCTCATGAAAGATTTGAAATTCTCTTTGCTGAATAAATCCCTTAAACCTTTAGTGTTGGGGCTACTGATATTCACGACAAAGGCATCAGCGACGTGATTGAAATATTCAATCAAATACATATAATCTAAGTGAGCGTCTTTGTTTTCAACCCACCTGTTCTTTCCAATATTCACAAAAATCGGGGTCACTCTTTCTTTTTTAGGATAGCTTTCTAAACGAGTTAAAAGCTGACTTGAACCTAAATTTGGAAAGCCTAAACAATTCCACAGGGCCTGTTTTGGAAGGTCTCGGTCCACAGTCTTACCTGGGTTTTTAGCTTGAGGCAGGGGTGTCACGGTGCCAACTTCTAAAAAGCCGGCTCCTAAATTCCACCAGGCATTGATGTTCGCGCCATTTTTATCCAAGCCGCCAGCCGTACCGACGGGGTTTCTAAAAAATAAACCTTCCCATTCCAATTCATTCCAATGAAACTTTATATTTTCTTTAGAAGGTCGGCCATAAAGGGTGTTTAAAAAAAATGGACTCATTGTATGAGCCCACTCTGCATTTAAAAATAACCAAGGTTTTTTTATTTTGATTGAAAAATTGTCTACCAAGCTTGTCCTCTTAAAATCATGGCCTGTTGAAGTCTAAGTAAAGACACTGACATCGCCGCAGTTCTAAAAGAACGCTTCTGATCTTTTGAAAATGTCCAAACATTGTCAAAACACTGGTCCATAATATTTTTAAGTTTTGTGCGAACTTCTTCTTCAGACCAGAACAACCAAACTAAATCCTGAACCCATTCAAAGTAGGATACAATCACGCCACCACCGTTGGCTAAAATATCTGGTACAACCAAAATGTTTTTTTCATCTAAAATCATATCCGCTTCATTAGTTACAGGGCCATTTGCGCCTTCAACAATAATTTTAGCTTTTATAAATCCAGCATTTTGAACAGTAATCACGCTTTCCATCGCACACGGAGCAAGAACATCCACATCTAAAGCTAAAAGTTCGCCATTCGTGATTGATTTTCCTTTAGGAAATCCTTTGATCGAACCTGTTTCAGTGAAATAGGCGACAAGGGATTTAATATCTAATCCGTCGCCATTAAATAATCCACCAGTGATGTCACTCACCGCTACAACTTTGGCACCTAAAGCAGACGCTTCAATAGCTGCATGCATGCCCACTTTTCCAAATCCTTGAATGGCCATAGTGGCATCTTTGATGTCGCGTTTTTTAGTCGCTAAAGCCTTTATCATCACATACACAACACCTAATCCAGTGGCCGCTTCACGACCCTTGGATCCACCAATGGCCACTGGCTTTCCAGTGACAACACCTGTTTGTGAGTAGCCTGTGTCTAATGAAAACGTGTCCATCATCCAAGCCATCGTTTGTGCACTTGTACCGACATCTGGAGCAGGAATATCTTTGTCATGACCAATAAATGGTGAAATTTCACGAGTAAATCTTCGAGTTAATTTTTCTTTTTCGGATTCAGTTAACGTATTGGGATCAACAGTGACTCCACCTTTTGCTCCTCCTAAAGGTAAATTTAAAAGAGAATTCTTAAAAGTCATCAGTGAGGCCAAGGCTGCCACTTCACCCATGTTGACCTCTTGGTGGTAACGAATCCCACCTTTAAAAGGTCCAAGAACTGAATTATGTTGAACTCTGTAGCCCATAAATACTTTAAGTTCATTATTATCCATTTTCACTGGAACACTGACTGTGATGACACGTCTTGGATGTTTTAGGCTTTCAAGCACGCCAGCATTTAAGTTGATGAGTTTTCCAACATTATCTAGGTGTTTTATAGTGTTTTGGTAGAAAGGACTGTGCATTAAAGGGTCATGGGCATGAGTCACAAGAGTCTCCTCGATCGAAGAACATACAAAATGTACATTCGTATTTATTTTACAGTTTAGTCATATAAATTAAAGTTTAATAGTGCCTTATATTTACAGAAACACCCCCCTCCTGTATAGCCGAGACTAGTTATGACAAAAAACTTTTTTGATTACACATTAAACGATTTGAAAACCTATTTCAAAGAGATAGGGGATAAACCATTTAGGGCGATTCAACTTTATAAATGGGTCTACCAAAAGAAAGTTTATCAGGCAGATCAAATGACCGACTTGTCGTTGGATTTTAGAAAAAATTTAGATCAAATTTTAAGCCTTGAGCTTCCAAAAATTGTTGAACACCGCGTAAGTAAAGACGGAACTCAAAAGTTTTTATTTGATGTGGGTGATGGGTTAACGGTTGAAACGGTGATGATTCCTACAGACAACCGAAAAACTTTATGTGTGTCCTCAGAAGTGGGTTGTAATTTAGGATGTAAGTTCTGTTATACGGGTAAAGAAAAACTTAAGAAAAGATTAACCGCTGGGCAAATTGTGGGTCAATTTGTACAAGTGCAAGATGAGCTTTTCCGACAAGGGTTTACTGGGTTGTCCAACATTGTCTTCATGGGCATGGGTGAGCCCTTAGATAATCCTAAGGCCGTTTTTGATGCCATTGAAATTCTAAACGAACCCGCGGGGCTTAATTTTTCTAGAAAACGAATCACGGTCTCGACCTCTGGACTTGTTCCGATGATTCCATTGGTGACAAAATCCAAAGCCGTTTTGGCCGTCAGTCTGAATGGATCTAATGATCAGGTTCGAAGTGATATTATGCCTATCAATAAAAAGTGGCCGATTTCTGAATTGTTACGAGCCTGCCAAGATCACATAAGTGAAACTGGGGACGATGTGACTTTTGAATATGTGTTGCTTAAAGATGTGACTGATAAAACAGAACACGCCCAGGAGCTTTCAAGACTTTTAAAAGGGATGAAGTGTAAAGTGAATCTGATTCCATTCAATGAGCACCCGGGGTCGGGGTATTTTAAACCTGATCGGGATCAAGTTTTAAAATTCCAAAATATTTTAGTAAAGTATAGAATTCAGACTTATATTCGACAGACACGGGGCGAGGACATTTATGCGGCCTGTGGGCAGTTGAATGCTGTGAATCAGCAGCATCCGCAGTATCAAAGTGCTGGCGTCTAAGTTTTAAGCCGTTTTAGCGCTCTTAAAAAAAAATATAAATCTAGAAACTCTAAAATTAGAAAATAGTTCATTTTAATTGAGCGAAGCGAGTGTCACTTGGTTTGCAGAATCCTTCTTTGCCTATTCATTAAATCTTAGTGATGTTCTTTTCATTTTAGTTAATTCACTCATTTTTCTAGCAAACCTTCGCTCGCACTAGTCGCTAAATGCTAACGCACTAAAGCGCTCACCATCGAGCTCAATTTAAATGAACTATTTTCTAATTTTAGAGTTTCTAGATTTATAATTTCTTTTTGATTATGAGCTCTAAAACTTTACTTCATGACCAGACTACTAATGCTTTAAATCTAAAACTTTACTTAGGGCGTATATCGTTTTTTTAAAAATCGGCTTATAGTTTTAAGCTAAATCGGTAAATTAATTTTAATAATTAAACATCTAAATGTTAAACGATAAAATATGAGAACTAAAATGATGAATATTAAATATTTAATAAATAAATCGCGCTTTGAATCTAAAATTAATTTTGGAGTTATTGTTTATATTTTTTTTATTTTTGGTTGTGCGCAGACAGCGGTGAAGTATACACCAGAAAAAATTTTAGATAATTCGGTAAAAATTAATCAATTTTTTGAAGCTGAATTTGAAGCGTCTCTTGAAAGATCGCCAGAATCTTTGACTTATTTTGGAAGTCGAAAAAAGTACGAAAAACTTGATACTCAGACATATCAAGACTTCAAAATCGAAATGGATTTAAATAAAATATCATTGCAAAAGATGAAAGCTTTTGATCCCAGCTCGTTAGATGAAAATTCTAAAATAAGTTATAGTCTTTATGAAAAAAATGTTTCTGATTTAGACCAGCAAGACCAATTTTATTATCATAATTATTTTGATGGTCGTCATACACATTTAGTAGATTTCATGATGAACCAACACATTGTAAACACAGAACCTCAAGCTTGGTCTTATATTTCTAGATTAAATGAATTTGAAAGAGCCATTCAAGAACTTATAGATAAGCTTAAAACTCAAAATGAAAAAGGAATTAAATATCCTAATTTTATTTTTGCTAAAATTTTAGTGGATGCTAAAAATATTATTTCTGGATTTCCTTTTCAGAATGTTAAAAGAGATTCGGATTTGTATAAAGATTTTAGAACTAAAGTGGCTAGAATCGATGCTCCGCCTAACTCAAAAAATATTTTAATGCAAAAGGCGAAACAAACTTTAATAGAGAAAGTTAAACCAAGTTATCAAAAACTAATTTCTGTTGTTGAAGATCTTTCAAAAATTCAGACTGAAAACAATGGAGTTTGGGCTTTGCCTCAAGGCAAAGAGTACTACCAATATCTGCTTAAACAAACGACGACAACAAACCTGACTCCACAAGAGATTCATAAAATGGGTTTATCTGAAGTCGAGCGTATACAAAATAAAATGAAAACCTTGATCCTGACTTTAGGTTTTGCCGGTACACTGAAGGAGTTCTTTGAATCTATTAAAAGTGAATCATTAAATGATACCAATGAAAAAATGAAAACAGCAAAAGATCTTGTTGCTAAAAATCAACCAGCCAAATTGAGTGCCAAACTTTTTTATGCAAACACGTGGAAGGGCAGACAAGATTATCTGAATGACAATCAAAAGATAATCAGCAACATTCAAGCTAAACTTCCTGAATTATTTAATGTTTTTCCAAAAGCTAAATTAGTTGTAAGACCAGTTGAAAAATACCGTGAATTTTCTGCCCCTCTTGCATTTTACGAAAGCCCCGCGCCTGATGGAAGTCGTCCAGCGATTTACTATATTAATATGGCTGATATGGGAAGTATTTCAAAATTTGATATGGAAGCTTTGGCATATCACGAAGCTATTCCAGGACATCACATGCAAATTGCGATTTCTCAAGAACTAACAAACATACCGAAGTTTCGTAAGCATTCTCACTTCACGGCTTACAGTGAGGGGTGGGGTCTTTATGCAGAACAGTTACCAAAAGAAATAGGGTTTTATCAGGATCCTTACTCTGAATTTGGTCGCTTAAGTATGGAACTTTGGCGGGCAGCACGACTGGTTGTTGACCCGGGTATACATTTTTACAGATGGTCTAAAGAAAAATCGATTGAATATATGAATCAAAATACCAGTGGCTCGAATGATAAAAACATAAAAGAGATTGAAAGATATTTCATGAATCCTGGGCAAGCTGTATCTTATAAAGTGGGTCAGATGAAAATTTTAGAACTCAGAGCAAAAACTCAAAAAGCATTAAAATCTAAATTTGATCTTAAAGAGTTCCATGATGTGATCTTAAAAAATGGTCCACTTCCATTTAATCTTTTAGAAAAAGTGGTGGAACAGTATATTCAATCAAAGCTTATTAATTGAATTTATTAATTGAAACAAAATGTCTCATTTTGTTTCAATTAAATGACAAAAAAAAGATTTTTTAGACTTAATCATTAAGCCATTATTAGATACAGCCGATCTTTATATTATATGAAATCACTAAAAAAGTTCGTCTTATTATTTTTTGCATCTTTGACATTTGTGCCGTATCAAAACTGTACACCCTTTGAAACCGCAGATTTAAGTTCGAGTTCACTTGTCATAAGTAACTACTCTGAGCTTTTTCAAAAAGTAATTCAGCCACAATGTCTGTCATGTCACTCAAGTGTCTCCCCATCTGGAAATACAGATTTATCCACGTATGCTTCAACAATAGCCTCTGGAAAAGTAGTTGCTGGCAACGCTTTAGCTAGTTCGCTTTACATGACTGTCTTTAATGGATTAACTCCTGCCCACGCGACAATGACTGGGAATGAATTAGCTGGATTAGCAAATTGGATTAATAATGGTGCACTTGAAAATGAAGCACCAACTGTGTCAGCGGGTTTAGATAAGACCGTCAGACTCCCAGCCAGCTCCACAATTCTGGACGGATCTGCATCTGATGTTGATGGTGTTATATCTAACTATTCGTGGACTCAACTTACAGGACCAAACTCTGCTGTTTTAACAAATGCAAACACTAGAAGCCTAACTGCTTCAAATTTAATTGAGGGGTCTTACACTTTTAGACTTACGGCTACGGATAATACTGGGGCGTCTGCGAACGACAGTGTTAGTGTGAGTGTTACACTTTCGAATAATATTTTACCTACTGTAAATGCGGGAAACAATCGAACTATCGTACTGCCAACAAATATGGTTTCTATAACCGGTGTTGCTTCTGATTCGGACGGATCTATTTCAGCTTATGCCTGGACTCAAACTTCTGGACCTAGTACCGCTACCTTAGCTGGAGCAGCTACCATTACTCTGTCCGCTACTAATTTAGTTCAAGGGACATATGTTTTTAATTTAGAAGTGACGGACAATCGAAGTGCAAAAGCTTCCGATAGTATATCCATTCTTGTAAATCCTGTCCCGGCCAATGTCTTGCCGACAGTTAATGCGGGAGCAGATCGTACACTTGTTTTACCTGCTAATTCTGTCTCTATAACTGCGACATCTGCCGATTCAGACGGAACTATTGCCTCATACTCTTGGTCCCAAGTTTCAGGACCAAGCACAGCTGTGCTTTCAGGTGTGACCACAATCACTCTTTCGGCTTCAAGTTTAATTCAAGGAACTTACGTATTTCGAATTTCTGTGACTGATAACCGAGGCGGAATAGCCAATGATTCTATATCTATTATTGTTAGCCCCTCTGCACCTTCAGCGCCAACGTTTACACAATTAAACAATGATATTTTTATTCCACTATGTTCTGGTTGCCATAGCGCTTCGAATCCTCGTGGGGGATACAATATGTCAACGTTTACTGCTCTGAGAACCAGAGTTGTAGTTAACAATGCCGCTGGTAGTTTATTACATCAAAGTGTCGTCAACAACTCTATGCCAATAGGAAGTCCACTTTCAACAGCAGATAAAAATGCGATTAGAGATTGGATTAACGCCGGAGCGCTAAATAATTAAATAAAATATATATTATTTAATTTACTGTCGTTGATTCCGCCGTTCTTGGCTGTTATCGCGCATCTTATTCATAATGAATTTTCGTTCTTCAGGAGTTGTCTCTTGTTTAAAATTACGCCATTTTTCAGTGGCTTGACGACGTTCTTCGGGGGAATACGTGTTGTATTTATTTAAATTCTGATCAAAACGTTGCTTGTCAGAACTGGGTTTATTTTCGTACCTTTGATACCGGCTGTCGCTTTGGTTTGACGTAGACCCTCCGCGTTCATTTAAACTTTTATATCTTTCTGCTTTCAATATGGTTCCGGAAAAAAAACTAAATATAAAAAAACAAATGACGAACTTTTTCATGATCTGTTCTCCTTTTTGTTCATTTCTTTGGATTTCATCTCGTCTCTGATCTGATCTAAATCAATATCTTTCATCTCTTCAATTAAGTCTAAATTTTCAACAACTTCAAACTCCTCTGGAGTCAGTAAAGCAATGTCATCAAATGTCGTATTAGGAGTGTCTGAATCTATCAAGCCAGAAATTCGAATGGCTATTACACCTACAAAAGCAAAAGCTAAAACAGAAGACCAAACCCATCTGAGGTCAATGGCAAACGAACGATGCTGAGCTTTGTTTTTGTCTAGCTCTGGCTTTACAGACATTAAAACACGATTTCTAAAATCCTCTGAAATATCTTCTTTCAGCCAATTTAAATCTTGATTAAGTTTTGGGTCATGTTTTTTCATAAGACCTCCTTACCTATCCTTTTTGTTTAGTTTTTCATTTAAAGTTTTTCTGGCCCTGTGGATCAGTGATTTTGTAGCCCCAAGTGATAAATTAAGTTCACTGGCAACTACGTCATAACTTAAGCCTTCCACGGTCACTAGCAAAAGTGCCACTCTTTGATTTTCTGGTAAATCATCCAAAACCGCACTGACCTGATTCATTTCAGAGTCGTTTAAAAGTTTATCTTCAGCGCTTTCTTGCGGGTCAAGTTGTTCACTCAGTTCAGTCATGTCTTCATAAAATTGAAGTCTTTTATCTGCTTTCAGTTTATTAAAACATAAGTTACGAGTCATAGTAAAAATCCAAGCCTTAAATTGCCCTTGAGGTTGATAACTTGGAGCCACTTTTGCGATTTTCAACCAAACCTCCTGAGCAATATCTTCAGCTGTGGCTTTGTCTTTGATCAGCTTACTGGCATATCCCAAAATCACAGAGCCATAAGCATTAAATAGGACTGCAAACGATTTAGAGCAGCCTTGAGCAATTTTTTTCATCATTTCGTCCTCAAAGCTCAAAGACACACTGCACTCCTAAGTTATAACAATCCAAAAGTTAAAAAGTTTCATTTAAGACTAAATCGTATCATTTTAGGACACATATAAACAATACATTGAGTTTTGAGTTAAAATTGAAACAAGCAAATAGTTTTCCATTCCTAAGGTCTGGTCTTTAACTGTTGGTCCAATCAACCGATTAATGTCTATGGCAAAGAAAGATTCTAAGGCTGAAGATTTATTTGAAGATTTGATCTATAAAGAGATCAAAGATGATGATATTTTTAATGTTGTCGATATAAGTGAAGACCACAGCGCCGAAGATTCGTTACAGGATTTATATTTTAACGAATCAAACGCAGCAGATGAATCAGAATCGGCTCCACCTCCACCGGTCGGAGGCAAATCCAATCAGAAAAAAATGCCATCTCCGGCTAGTTTAAAAGCCGTTCAAAATAGTGAGGATTATGTCGTAGAGGCGTCTGAAATTTTTCCATCGGAAGCCAGTGATGTTCGAAGTCACATTGATAAAACTCAACAGCTTCCAATAGCCGAACCTTTTGAAGTTGTTCCAATATCCAGTCATGAAAAGTTCAAGCCCTTAACTAAAAACATCGGGGATCTGCAAGACCATTTAAGATCCTCTAACTATCTTGAAGTGGCACAAAATAGGGTTTTAGAATTAGAAAAAGAAGTTCAAAAATTACGTCGAGACGGCGAGCAGTTAGCTTTAGCCGGAAAACATTTCAAAGAATTAACTGACAGTTTAAAATCTCAAGTGAAGCAAGCTGAAAGTAATTACAACAATTTACAAGATATTGCTAAAGAAGAAAAAAAGATTTTAATGCAAAGCTTAGAAGCCAAAGAGATTAAAATTAGTGCTCTTCAAGAGCGCGTGATCGATGTCGAGCAGCGCCAGGGGTCCCAACATGAAAATGTCAGAATTCGTGAGCGCGAGTTAGAAAATCGTTTGGAAATTATGAAAGCAGAAAACGAAGCTTTAACCCAGTCTAAAGATGAAATGATTTTAGATTTAAAAAAGCAGATGTCTTCGGTCAATTCTGATATTGAAAAGTACCGAATTCAGAATCAAAAAATGATGTCTAAATTTGAATCCAAAGAAGAGCTGTTAAGACGAACAGTTAAGGCTTTAAGAATCGCTCTAACTATGCTAGAAGGTAGCCAAGTTGACGAGGATTAAAAGTTCAAATGAATGTATCTCCAGAAATAGTTCCATCACAAATTCATTCTGAAAAGCGCAAGATCAAACTTGTCTTGAGTGACTTACATTTAGGTGTAGGTCGAGATTTACCTGATGGCACATTAAATACACTTGAAGAGTTTTATTTTGATCAAAAGTTTGAAGAGATGATTTCTTTTTACACTTCCGGGAAATTTGAAGGCTTTGATGTTGAGCTCATTTTAAATGGAGATATTTTTAATTTTCTTCAGATTGATTATAAGGGTCATTTCGTAGGGGTTATAACAGAGTCCATTTCTGTTAACAAATTGAGTCGAGTGATTTCGGGCCATTCAGTTTTTTTTGAAAGTCTAAAAAAGTTTTCAATTTTAGGCCATAAAATCAGTTATGTGGTTGGCAATCATGATCAAGAGATGCTTTGGCCTAGAGTCCGTGAACTTTTAAATGAAGCCGTTGGACAGAGAGTGAAATACAAAAACATTGTTTACTTTTTTGATGGAGTCCATATTGAGCATGGTCACATGCACGAAGCTGCAAATAGAATGAATCCAAAGAAGTTTTTTTTAAGAAAAAATTTAGCTGAACCTATTTTAAATTTGCCTTTTGGATCACATTTTTTTGTGGACTGTGTATTAAAGCTTAAATTTATTTATCCTCATGTGGATAAAGTCAGACCTTTTGGCAAAGCCTTAAAATGGGTTATCTTTAATAAAACTGGGTTTGCTTTTTTCGCCTTATTTAAAGTGATGTGGTATTTTGTAAGCTCGGTTTTCGTAAATGATCCAAGAAAGGGCTGGGACTTTAAAACTTTATTTAGAATTATCAGGGAGTGTGCTATTTTCCCTGACCTGTCCCAAAGCGCAAGGGCAATTTTAAAGGATGACCGCGTTCATACAGTGGTTTTTGGTCACACTCACGTTTATCAGTATAAGCAGTGGCCTGGGGGAAAACAGTATTTTAATACTGGCACTTGGACCGACTTAACATCTTTAGATGTTCATTCTTTAGGTAAAATCACTAAGCTGACTTACGTCCTACTTGAATACGCTCAAGATTCTCGCAGGCCTTATGGCCGATTAAAGAACTGGAAGGGGTATCATCGAGTTGATGAAGAAGTCGCAATTGCGTAAGATATTGTAATAGTACTCACAAAAAATTTACATCTGGGCTGGGAAATACATGGGTGGATTTGATCCAAACGAAGAAGACAAAACAAGTATCCTTACGAGCGATACCTTAAAAGTACATTTAGAACGAGCAGATAAATCTCCGCCAACATTAGTTTTACTAGTTGGCCCGGCTAGTAGTATTGGGAAGCAGTGGAGTTTAGAGGGCGACAATCTTGTGATAGGTCGTTCACCTTCAAGCACTATTTACGTTGATGATAGAAGTATTAGTAAAAGCCACGCTAAAATTATAGTTAGGGGCGACGAAGCCCACATCATGGATTTAGAGTCTACAAATAAAACCATAGTGAATAATAAACCAGTGTCTCCATTATCAACAGCTCCTTTAAAAAATAATGATCAAGTTAAAGTTGGAAACGTGATTTTTAAATTTTTAGAAAAAGGAAATATCGAAGCCGTTTCAAATAAAAAAACTTTTGACCGTACACAAATCGACGCTATGACAGGTGCTTATAATAAAGGGGCCTTGCTTGCTTATGCCCCTGAAGCCATTAAGCGTTCAGACCTAGTCGGTATGCCAGTCAGCGTAATTATTTTTGATATCGATCATTTTAAAAAAGTGAACGATACTTATGGGCATGCGGCTGGGGATTATATTATTAAAGCCTTGGCAGGTTTGATTAAAGATAAGTTAACTAGGGGTGAAGACTTTTTTGCACGCTTCGGCGGGGAAGAATTTGTATTAGCCCTTTCAGGTGCTCCACTTCATGTTGCCGCTGAAGTCGCGGAAAGAATTCGCGCTAATGTCGAGGCCTTCAAATTTGAATATGAAAATATTAAAATTCCACTGACGATTTCTCTTGGGGTAGCTAGCCGTGAAGCTGGTGGTGACACTTGGGATTTATTATTTGAAAAAGCCGATCAGGCCTTATACAAATCTAAGAAGCGTGGTCGTAACCAAGTGTCTATTGGTTAATATTGTAAACTAATATCGGAATGAATATGTTCAAATAGTTGGTTTAAATTAATTCACTTAAAATTAAATTATTATTTTCAAAAATTAAAAAAGGTAATCAGTAGATTACCTTTTTTAATTATTATTTTTATTTAGTAAAAGACTAAATGGCTTCGCCAATAGCGTTAGTTATTTTTTTAACTCTGTCACCAATAGAATCTATATCTGAAAAAGGTTTATGGTTAATAACAAGATTACCTTTTTCAAATTTTATTTCACTATGTGCCATACTGTTTTCGGGAACACCCGTAATGGTTATTTTTTTAAGTATTTCAGAAACAGCTTCCTTGCCCAAATCATCTTTGCAAATATCTTCAAATGCTTTCGTTAAGGTATTAAAATAAACTTTAGTCCAGCAATCAAAATAAAAATCAGGCTGATTTCCTCTGTTTTCTTCAGTCATGGTCTCCCACTTAATATCCATTTCAATATCTTTTCCTACTAACTCATTAAAGCTCTCTTTCCATTTAGGGAAGGTTCCCTCTTTGTATTCTTTAATTAGTCTTTTTTCCTGTAAACCCATTTTAGTTCTCCTTTTAAAATAGTTGTTCAATTAATTGCTTTATATTTGTATGTCTTTCTTTAATAACATCGCTCAAAGATGAGTTGATTGTTAATATTCCTTCATTGGTTGTTACTGTTGTTTCAGTGTTTCTATCAAATACTACTGATGCTCCAGAAATTTTTAAATCTCCGTCTTTGTCATAAGCTTTGATGTCGATTAGGGCTTTTTCAAGCGAATCGAGAACTAAGTTGATGGCTAAAAACTCATTGGGCTGGATGTCTTCAAATAAAAAATCAATTTTTACTTTACTACTAGCTAAATTTAAGTTTTCTAAAATCTGCTTAAGCTTTCTGAGTAAATCTAATTTTGAGGGCACATTTTCAGCTAGAGTATTATCAAAAACAGATTTTTTAAAAAGACTTTGAATTAAAAGTTCTGAATCGATAGAAATATGATCTATTCGATCTAAATCCAAATGATGAAAAATATTTATGTTTGATTTTTGTTCAATTAAATATAAATATTTTTGATTCGCTGGCAACAGGCTAATAAATACAGGAACTCCGGCGATAGATCTTTGATTACATTGTAACGTGATTTTATATAAATCTGTTTTTAATAACATATTCAAATCACAAACTTTACTAATCAACTCTAATTTGGTTAAGGCCAATAATTTAGTATTATAAATATCCATTTAAAAAATTATACATGGTAATAAATATTTTTAAATTAAAATTAAATAAATATTATAAACTATATATAAGTATTGTTTTATTAAAAAGACTAGTCTTAAAAAAGAAGACTAAATATAAACAATTGCATTTTTTAAAATTAACAAGATTTCTTCGGCTTAATTGTTGCTTTAGCTTTTTTAATAATGCTTATGACTTTCAACAATAAGCTATATATTGAGATTCAGGCTTAAAATTAATTTTTAATGAAATAAGATCTGGATTAGGGTTATAATCAATAAATGGAAGTTAATATAAAAAGTGTGTTAGAGACGTTGAAGTCAAAAGCCCTAGAAGGTGCTTTTTTTGCAAGGGCCGGTTTGTATTTCGCCGAAAGCTACCCGCTGATTTATTTAGATCAGTGGATTCAATATGGCAAACTTCAAAAAGCGCCAGAAGGTCTTTCAGAAAAAGAACTCTTTGAAGAGGTTAAAAATCTAATTCAAAGTGATGTGGAAAATATTAATTCTGGTGTTTATGGTCTTTCGGCAATTCGTATTGAAAACCCACTAACTCACATCAAAAATTTATTCAGAGTTTACAAGGATTCAATTTTAGTTTCTCAAAAGAAAAAAGAAAAAAAATCTAAGGTTTTTTCTACTTCTGCTCAAGAAAAAGTCGAAGGCCTTCCTGCGTATTATAAACGAAATTTTCATTTTCAAACGGACGGCTATCTTTCTCAAGAGTCAGCTGAAATTTATGATCATCAGGTTGATATTTTGTTTCGTGGGACTGCAGACGCCATGAGGAGGTTGATTTTAAAACCAATGGTAGAATGTTTAGGATCAGAGCGCCGTCTTCAGATTTTAGAAGTTGGCTGCGGAACCGGAATTTCAACATTTCCAATAGCAAACACATTTAAAAAATCTAGAGTTAAAGCTTTAGATCTATCTGAGGATTATATTTCCTTTTGTACCAAAGAATACAGAAATCTAAAAACAGTGAGTTTTGCATCTGGACAAGGTGAAAACTTGGAATTTTTAAAAGCTGAAAGCCAGGATGCATGGTGTTCAACTTACATGTTTCATGAGCTTCCAAAAGAGGTTCGTATCGATGTTATCAAAGAGGCTTATAGAGTTTTAAAGCCGGGTGGATTTATTTTTATTGTGGACTCTATTCAGCATCATGATCGTCCTGACTTTAAACCCATTATGGATATTTTCCCCAAAAATTTCCATGAACCTTTTTATAAAAACTATGTTCAAACGCCTCTTGAAGATTTGGTGAAAGACGTCGGATTTCAAAACGTGAAATCTAAAACAGGTTTTGTCTCTAAAGTCTGCTGGGCTCAAAAACCAAGTGCATAGTTTTTTTACTCAAAAAGTTTTGTTGTCTCTTTACTAGATCTTTTTTTAAGCTCAGAAATAAAAACTTTTAAATCTTCTTTGGCTAAGATTTTATAAACGGATTCAAATTTTTGTTGATTAGAATAGTAAGTTTTTTGGGCTGCAAAAAAAGCATTGTTAAGTTCATTATCTAAAATAAAATCATATCTTCGATTTGAAAATTTTTTTAAAAAATCTGTTTTATAGAACTCTTTTATTGTCTTAAACATCTCTTTTTTCTTACTTTTTTTATGATTGCTTTTATCCTTATAAAAAAGATCCAACTTATCGTAACTTTGAACCAAAAAATCTGTAAATAAATCTTCGTCGGCGTAATTTCTAAGACACTCTTTATATTTTTTAATCGATTTTTCACGGCAATAATTTAATGTGGCCTTTTTTGCAATAAATACGGCTAACTGTTCATTAAAATCCACGTTGTTTTTAATAAATATTGTAGCATGCACAGATTCATGAATAATCGTTTCTACAAGATCTTCATCTGGAAAATTCATCATTGTAGAAAGCAGTGGATCATTAAACCAACCTAGTGTTGAGTAAGCAGATACACCTCTAATATAAATATCGAATTTTTTCTTTGAATAATTCTCTGAGGCTCTTAATGCCTTTTGTTGGTTATGAAAACCTTTGTATGGAAAAGATCCAATGATTGGAAACCACCAAGTTTTTGGCTTCAAGCTGTATTCAGGGGCAACGATTAATAAGTGACTGATAAATGGTTTTTTTAAATCGACAAAGGTTTGATAGTTTTTTGTTATTTCAAGACCTAGACTTTTGATGTAAGGACGTATTTCTAATGTTAACCTTAATTTGCTTTTCCACTCTTCAGAGATATCTGGGCTTAATAATGCTTTTTCAATATCTTTTTTAGAGCTCATTATTTTTAAATGAGTCCAAGCGCTTTCAACAAGGTATGGGATTTGGCAACCAGATTGTAACAGCATCAAAGTTAGTAACAAAGTAACAACACTTATTTTGAAAAAAAATGATTTTATTTTGTCGCTGGAAAATACATTCTTCATCCCCTAAAGTTTACGACATTCTTTCCCGATATAATACATACACTAGGGGCGAGGGACATGGCAGGTAACGTAATTGACATCACCAAACGGTTGAAGTCTCAGGGGAAAACTAAAAAAATAAATTCTGAAAACAATGGTCTAGTCACAGACATTACAGACTTAAGGCAGAAGGCCTTGGCTGAAGATCGACGTATAGTGAAGCGAACGATACTGACAGAATTTATTGGAACTCATGTCGTGTTACCAGGATTAGGTTTAAAAAAAGTGTCCTTATATGACATTTCTACTCATGGAGTTTCATTTGATTTAGAGCCCAAACTTGGTAATTTTAAAGTCGGCGAAGAGATCGCAATGCGTATTTATTTAAATCAGGATTCGTATTTTCCATTTAATCTAAAAGTATCAAACAATCGTTTTGATCCAGAAGAAAATGTTCATCGTCACGGAGCTAATTTCATCAAAGGCTCTGTCAACGAAGAAGCCTTGTTTCACTTTGTAAAATTCTTAGAGACCGTTTCCACAAGTCTTAAAAAAGACGATGGCGATATCCTGGTTTCTAATTTAAACAAATAATTGATTACATTTTTCTTGAAAATCCAAACTATTTGTATAATAAAACTTAAGCAAAGCGAGTGTCACTCGCCTTGCACTGTCTAGTTAATTCGCTTCGCTCATTAACTCTTTCAGGCAAGTCTTCGCGCCATCGAGCTTAAGTTTTATTATACAAATAGTTTGGATTTTCTAGAAAAATGTAATCAATTATTTGTTTAAATTAGTATAACGAAGTCAGCTTGGGTTATTTTTTTAAAACTAGATAGTTATTCTTATTATTCATATAAAAACTTAAGCTCGATGGTAAGCGCTTAAGTGCGTCAGCATTTAGCGAATAGCGCGAGCGAAGACTTGCCTGGAAAAGTTCCAGCGAATTGCGCGAAAGCGCGATGAGTGAACTTGACAGTGCAAGGCCGAGTGACACTCGCTTCGCTTAAGTTTTTTATATGAATAATAAGAATAACTATCTAGTTTTAAAAAAGATAATCCAAGTGCGAAGACCAGTATTATCTGATTGTTAGTCCTAGAATGTAAATGGCTAAGCTATGACGCGTAGATGCTCCACAGCGGCAACCGAGTTGGTATCCTAATTAGGAGTAATGGGGGTGAAGTTCATTGGCGACACAAAATACAAACACGAAGGTTGTACTAGACACTAACGTAATTCTTTTTGATGCTTTGGCGGTGACGAAATTTCACAACGCTGATATTTATATTCCAATTTCAGTCATTGAAGAGATCGATCGTTTTAAAAGAGATCTTGGTGAAAATGGAAAAAACGCCAGACACTTCAGTCGATTCGTCGATGTTCTTCGAGACAAAGGAAAACTTGCCCTTGGAGTTTCCTTCGATGAAACTTCAAAATCCAAAATGTTTGTACAAATTGATATTGAAATCGAAGGTTTGCCCGCAGAGCTAGACAGCCAAAAAGCTGATAATAGAATTTTGGGTACAGCTATGTACTTACAAAAAAAATATCCAGGGGAAACCATCACTTTGGTAACTAAGGATATTAACTTAAGAATCAAAGCTGACGTTTTCGGAATTGAAGCTAAAGATTACGAACCCAACAACACAGGTTCTAATGACGATTACTATACAGGTCGTACAGAAATTGATGTTGATTCCAGTGTGATTGATCGCTTTTACGAATTAAAAAAAGTGACAGCTCCTGCAAATTCACAGCTTTTAGCAAACGGCTATGTGGTTTTAAAAGATAAAAGTAATCCGAATCACAGTGCCATTGGTCGATATGTAAAAGAGGATGATCAGATTGTTCCCTTGATTTCACCGACAGATAGTATTTGGGGGATTCATCCAAGAAACGTTGAGCAAAGTTTTGCGCTAGATGCTTTACTGAACGATGAAATTTTATTCGTTTCATTAATTGGAAAAGCGGGAACTGGTAAAACATTAATGGCTCTTGCAGCTGGTCTATATAAAACTTTAGATGAAGCCAGATTCCAAAGATTACTTGTATCTCGACCAATATTTCCAATGGGAAGAGACATTGGGTATCTGCCTGGTGATGTGGAACAAAAATTAAATCCTTGGATGCAGCCTATTTTTGATAACGTTGAGTATTTAATGGGAGCTGATAAAAAAGCGGCTGGTCGGGCTCAAGAGTTAATTAATCAAGGGATGTTAAACATTGAACCCCTGACTTATATTCGTGGTCGAAGTATTCCGAATCAATATTTGATTGTGGATGAAGCTCAAAACTTAACTCCTCATGAAATTAAAACCATTGTGACTCGAGCGGGTGAGGGCACTAAAGTTGTTTTAACTGGGGACAGATACCAAATTGATAATCCCTATGTTGACGCGGCCAACAGTGGACTTAGTTATTCAGTTGAAAGATTTAAAGGGCATTCAATTGCAGCTCATGTCACACTATCTAAAGGTGAAAGATCTGATCTTGCTGAGCTTGCGGCTAACATTTTATAATTTAGCAGGACTAAGGTCTGCTGCGCTTGGGTTTAAGTGGTCGGTTTTGTTAAATAAATTTAATACTGTACTTATTTAAACCGATAAAAACAAATGCAGAGTTGGTTTGTTCTAAAAAGCGGTTTAGTTACAGGTCCCTTCACATCTGAAAATGTGGTATCTAATTTTAATAACCAAAACGTAATGGTTTGGGGATTAACGTGCTCAGAGTGGTTAGCTTTTTCAGATTGGGAAAATCAGCTGAATCAAGGAAGCTTCAAAGTTGAAGAGTCTATTGAAAAAATACTTTTAAACCCAGCTCCAAAACTAGGCTCACAGACTGAAGCCATTAAAGATGCACCTAAGATTTTTAAAATAAGACCGATGTCTAACTCGGAATCCGTATCACAAAATGAGTCACAAATTGAATCGCCAAAAGAAGAGATCACGAATCTAGCTCCACTGCCAAAAATCCCGAGCGTAGATGATATCTTCGCTTCTGATGTTGAAAAAACACAAGTCGAAAGTAACAGCTCATATAATAATTTAGACGATCAATTGAAAGATCTCTTAACCGCTGATGATTTCGACAACGATGGAAAAACTTTGATTCAGGCCACTATGGACAGTTTGTCTGATGATTTGTCTGCTGAATCAATTGATGGGTCCACTCAAGTACAAAGCTTTAGTTTTGAAGACGTCACAACTGAAGATGAAAATAACAATAACAATGATGGATCGACGATAGTTCAAGAGTTAAATCTAAATTTAGAAAGTAGTTCAGGAAATAGTCCTGATACAAGTTTTGAATCTGGTGACGGATCCACGCAAGTGCAGAGCTTTGGTTTTGATGATCTCTCAACCTCTGATGGAAATTCCAATGATGGATCAACAACAGTCCAAGAATTCGATTTAAATTTAGGAAATAACATAGAAAATAACCTAGATAATAACATAGAAAATAAGCTGGAAAATAATCCAGACACAAATTTGGAATTTGGCGATGGATCTACGCAAGTTCAAGATTTTAGCTTAGAGAACTTATCTCCGCCGACAGATAACTTAGAAGGCTTTTCTGTGGAAAGTTCTGATCCAATTGAAAAAACGAACGTCGCGGAGCTAAAAGGTTTGGCCCAAGTCATTGAACAGAACAAAATCTTAGAAAAACCAATATGGTATTTAGCCTATGACGGAGTTTCTGAAGGTCCAATTAATGTTGAAACCTTGCTAAAAAAATTAGATAGCTATGAAGATAGGGACTTTATTTATCTTTGGAAAAAAGGGTTTCCAGATTGGCAAAATCTTTTTGATACCCCACAGATATCGTCACAGTTGGGGATTGGATTCCGGCGACATGATCGACATCCTTTCGCCGGAACTGTAAAAATTGAATTTAATGGAAATATTCAGATTGGCCAATTGGAAAACTTAAGTATTTCTGGTCTAGGTGCAACAGGTTTTGGGCCCTTAATTTTAGGTGAAAAAGTTAAGGTTACATTGGACTGTCCTGACTTAGATCAAGAGGTTGAGTTTGTAGCCATTATTCGCTTTACGAGTGATCTTGGAGTTTTGGGATTATCGTATATCAAAGCTGAATACACCGAAAATGTGAACAAGGTTATAGAACTTGTTAAATCATTAGTCTCTAATCAAGCCGCCTAATATTTACTCAAAAGTAGAGTCTTAAAAAAAATACTTTGTTTCCAAAGACAAAATGTCATAACTGCACTAAAATCTAAATATGAATTTATTTTTTCAGCTGTTGATATTAGTTTTAACAGCATTTTATTTTTATTCACAATCAGATATTTTGGACCGCGTTCAAAAAAATCCTGACTCTGTTGCTTCAGAACCTAAACGTTTTGAACAGGTCATGAAAAATCTATCTTTAACTGAATATAAATTAAATTCATTTGGAAAAAAAGACTGGAAGCTTCAAGCTCTCCGAGCGCAGAGTGACCCTAAAGACAATGTCTGGAATATTCAAGAGTCACAAGTTTTTTTATTTAAAGATAATTTACAAGTTATTAAGATCAATGCTCCAATCGGTATTGTAGAGACCAAAACTAAAAATTTAATTTTAAAAAATGAAGTCTTAAGTGAAACGCTAAGTGGATATAAATTTAAATCGGTGGGATTAAATTATAAATCTTTAGAAGAAAAATTTTACTCCGAAGGACAAATTGAAATTGAAGGCCCAAACCAATCTACAATTCTAAAAGGGACTTCTTTTGCTGGAGATCTCAAAGTAGGACAAATTGATATTGCCGGTCCTATTTACTGTGAACAAGTTATACCCGATTATCAAAAACCTATTATCAAAAGCAATTCAGCTACAATAGATATAGAAAGTCGTCATGTGATCTTTTCAGGGCAAGTGTTAATACTTGTGGGCGATATGAAGATCACTGCCGAAGAGGCTGAATTTGAATATAATAAAGAAAAAGGTGACCTTGAGGTTTTGGTTGTTAGGGGACAAGTTTTTGCCTCTCAGACTAATCAATCCGCATCTGCTGATCGTTTAGAGATTCGAGTCAAGGACGGATTTTTTTTATTTCAAGGAAGTCCCAGGTTTGTGTCTGGCGAGAACACCTTAGTCGGCAACGAAATTTTATTGTACAATAAAGGTAAGAGTGTGCAAATTTTAAATGGCCGTGTGAAAACAGAATCAGAGATTGATTTAACTGAAGGGAAATAAGTAATGTCAAAATTAGAAGTGATCAATATTCATAAAAGTTACAAGGGCAAAAAAGTGGTCCAAGGGGCCTCGTTTCAAGTTTCGAGCGAACAGATTATTGGCTTGCTAGGCCCTAACGGGGCCGGAAAGACTACAAGTTTTTATATGACCCTTGGTGTAGTTGATCCAGATTCAGGAAAAATTTTACTAGACGGTGAAGATATCACTAGCTTAAAATTATCTGACAAAGCAAAAAAAGGAATTAGCTATTTGCCTCAAGAGGCCAGCGTCTTTCGTAAAATGTCGGTTGAACAGAACATCAATATCGCCTTAGAGGCTCAAAATTTTAGTTCGCAACAAAGGGCAGACAAACTTCAAGAGCTATTGTCTGATTTTGGTTTAGATCATATCCGAAAAAGTTTAGGAATGAGTCTCTCCGGCGGTGAACGACGACGAGTTGAAATTGCGAGAGCATTAGCGGGCGAACCGAAATTTTTATTTTTAGATGAACCATTTGCGGGTATTGATCCTTTGGCCGTAGCCGAGATTAAAAAGATCGTTAAAAAGCTTCAGTCCAAAGGCCTAGGAATTTTCATAACCGATCACAACGTCAGAGAGACATTAGAGATCTGCGAATACGCCTATTTACTAAAGTCTGGCACAGTTATTGTCGAAGGGAGTCCTATAGAGATTACGGAATCTGCCCTGGCTAGAGAATTTTATTTAGGTGATGATTTTAAACTCTAATTAAATTTAAAGGGAGTGTCTCATGTCGATGCAGATGAAGACCAGTTTAAAGCTTTCGCAAAATCTAAGGATGACCCCGCAGTTGCAGCAGGCCATCAAGATGCTTCAGCTTTCTAGAATGGAACTTGAAGCTGAAATCCGTCGAGAGATCAACGAAAACCCATTATTAGAAGAGTTTGCAGAAACGGTTGAAGATGACCCCAGCGCAGAGCTGAGTTCTAACGCTCAAGAGAAAGATAAGCAGAGTGATGATCATGACCCAAGAACACAAGAAGAATCCGATTGGGAAAGTTATTCAGAACTTCAATATAAGGGCTTATCGGCCACTTCGTCTATTCCTGAGGATGTTAACTATGACAACTTTATATCGAAGTCCCAGACCCTTAAAGAGCACCTCCATTGGCAAGCCAGCCTCAGTGGGTTTAACGAAGAAGAGTTAGAGCACGTCTCATTACTGATCACTTACATTGATGACAATGGGTATATCAAAATGCCACTAGATCAGATCGCTCAAGAAGAAGAGGTGGACTTAAAAGACCTTGAAGAGATCCTGCCTTTTGTTCAAGAGTTCGACCCTCCTGGTGTTGGATGTCGTGATTTAAAAGAGTGTCTGTTGATTCAAGCGGAGCACTTTGAAGAGGCCACGAAAGATGTCCTTTTTGTGATTGAAAATCACTTGAAAGATTTAGAAAAAAAGAATTACGAAGAGATCGGTCGCCAAATGAACTTAGAGATCAGCGAAGTGATTGAGATCAGTAAAATCATTTTATCTTTTGATCCAAAACCTGGTCGTATTTTTCAATCTGAAGACACTCACTATGTTACACCTGATGTTTATATTTACAAAATTGGTGAAGAATACGTTGTAGCATTAAACGAAGATGGAATCCCAAAGCTTAAGATTTCAAATCTTTATAAAGATTTAGTAAAAACAGAAGGACAATCTGGTAATAAAGAAACCAAAGAGTACTTACAAGAAAAATTACGTTCTGCCGTTTGGCTTATTAAATCAATTCAACAACGACAAAAAACCATTTACAAAGTCACAGAAAGTATCATCAAACATCAAATGGATTTTTTTGAAAAAGGATCAGCCTTTATTCGTCCGATGATTTTAAAAGATATTGCCAATGACATCGAAATGCACGAATCCACAGTCAGTCGTGTAACTACAAATAAATATGTTCATACACCAATTGGAATTTTTGAATTAAAGTATTTTTTTAATTCTGGAATTTCAAGATCTGATGGTGGCGATTCTTTAGCTTCCGAATCTGTAAAGTTAAAAATCAAAGGTTTGGTTGCAAAAGAAAATGTTAAAAAGCCTTTGTCGGATCAAAAAATAGTTGAGCTTCTAAAAAAAGAAGGTCTACAAATTGCGAGACGTACTGTCGCCAAATACCGTGACGTCTTAGGCATTTTACCTTCTAGCCAACGAAAAAAATTCTTCTAGATTTGAAATTTTATTTCTTCTTTGTTTTTAATTCCTATTTAATTAAAAAATTTATTAGGATTTAATGTGATCTTAAACCGAGTTCGGCTTGGCACATGAGCTTGCTAACTATATTTTCCAAACAATTTTATTTGTGAAACATTATACATTCAAAAAAATAGACACGCGCATCCATGCGCTCTGGCACGAATCGCCTTCGGCGAGCGCTTCCAGCTTTCGTGAGGTCTAATTTTTTGAATGTATAATGTTTCACAAATAAAATTGTTTGGAAAATATAGTTAGCAAGCTCATGTGCCAAACGTATGTTCGAGTGTTTAAGATCACATTAAATCCTAATAAATTTTTAAATTAAATAGGAATTAAAAACAAAGAAGAAATAAAATTTCAAATCTAGAAAAATTTCTTTCGCTGGCTTGAACGACGTAAAACGTCACTTCAAATAATAAAAATTATATAATATTAGCTTTTTTGAAAAATCTAATCATATGAAATCATTGGGTATTTTTGTTTAATTTGGTGTGGCACCGAACGTGGATAATAATTCATGGAGATTTTGAACGTTTTAACCCTCTCCAATAAAAGAGATGACCGTATGTGGCCTAAGAAGAACTTAAATTCAAATAGCACCTTAAAGTATTCATTACGCTCTAATTTCAATTCTTTAATAACATTGTGTTTGGTTTTTGTATTTTCGCTGAATACAGCTCACTCAGCTCCTGAAACATTGAATCCCGAACGATTAATTTTGGCTAATCCAGTTACAATTAAAGTTGAAGTTTTTGATTCACCTGAAGAGTTTTTAAAATCTGATCAAGCTGATCATGTGGCTGATGCCGCAGCAAGCTCAACTGACACTTCTGAAAACGTTGTGAGTTTCGTAAATAATGCTTCGAGCGCAGTAGAAGTAAAAAAAACGTGGGGTTCAGTATTAAGAACAAAATTTAAAAGTAAATTTAGATATTTAGAATATCCCGTCTTAGAAGTTAAAAAACATTTTAGTGATCAAATTAATTACTACAGAGAAAGTCAGCTTTCTATGCTTGTGTTGACTGCTTTAATTGGTTCAACCACTTTTAATTTGGTTTTCTTTGGTCACGGATTGGACTTTAAAACTCAATCGTTCTTGGTTGTGACCAACGCCATTTTGTACGCTTACCTCATAACTAATGTTAAAAATTGGCAAGCTGTCTTAAAGGGCTCAGAGCACGTTGTTGAAAAAATTAGAGGATCTAAGGATGAGACAAAACATGTTTCAGCCAGTTCTCAAATTGTTGGTAATTTAGCAGCCAACTTTGTCTTTTTCTTAACTTATAATCTTACAACCCAAGGGATTATACATTGGTCTGACTTATCTCAAATGTTAGGCGGAGATTTAATTGGATACATGCTAACTAATACCATCCTAGGTGTTGCAAGCACTGGTGTATGGGACACTACTTTTAGAAAGTGGTTTTTAGAAGGCCGAATCGCAACAGAAAAACGTTTGATAGCGCTTAATTTGTATGAAGCCCTTGGTGCCGCAGTTATGCACAGTATGATTTCCATGGGAAATAATTTTGGTTATATGGGCTTAGTTGCAAGCGCAAGCGTCGGGGCTACAGCTTTGGTTGTGACCTCGAACGGATTTGTGAAAACAACTCAAAAGTTGAAAGAAAAAATAAATTGGGCCTACAGCAGGGGTCGGATTAGCATAACTAAGGCGGTAAACACTTTTACTGGCCCAACTTCAACATCCAATTTGTGCCCAATGTATTTAAGATAAATAAATTAAGACAAACAGGTGTCTTGATTTGAGATTTTCTAAAAAATAAAATCTTTTTTTTAATTTAAATCAAAAAAAACTCTAAGGTTTTTATTTCTATAGATCTTTTTTCATGTGCCGATCAGTTAATAGGGCAGTCATTAAGACTGCTAATAAAATTAAAATACATATTTTATTAGGGAGCAAAACATGAAAGTAAACTACACATTTCGTCACAGGCAGTGGTCCAATTACCTTGTAGAATACGCTGGTAAGAAAGCCTTAAAGCTTCAAAGGTTTGAATCTCACAATCCGTTCATTATCAATGTGACCTTTATGGACGAAAAAAGTGATAGAACCGTAAGTTTGCTCGTAGAGTGCGATGGTGAAGTCTTCACTGCTAAATCTCAAACCGATGATTATTTTGATGCTTTAGATAGCACTTTTGAAAAAGTCGAAAAGCAGATGGAAAAAAAGAAGACCAAAGCAAAATCTGGTAAAATGCGACGACTTAAAAATGAAAAAGCGAACCTACACGCTTCTAAGGCTTTAGATTTAGATATGCGCAGAAAATCTGCTTAAGTCCAAAATCACTTTTTTAAGTCTAAAGTTGCTATTTGCAAGCCCCCTAAGACTTTGATATCTATACTGTCACGTCGTTGTAAACTAAAACATCACGTAACAGTCACTTATCAAATCTTTTTTTTTGGAGGGGAAATGTCTCGACAATATTTTTTTACCAGTGAATCGGTCTCAGAAGGTCATCCAGATAAAGTCAGCGACCAGATCAGTGACTCGATTTTAGATGCAATATTAACTCAAGACCCAAAAAGTAGAGTGGCCTGTGAAACTCTTGTGACAACAGGTTTAGTCGTTATTGCCGGTGAAATCACAACAAAAGCCTATGTTGATTTTCCAGATGTAGCGCGCCAAACTGTTAAAAATATTGGATACGACTCAAGCGATATGGGTTTTGACTATAAAACCTGTGCTGTGATCAACACCATTGATCGTCAAAGTCCTGATATCGCAATGGGTGTGGATTCCTCTGCGAGTAAAGAGATGGGGGCTGGCGATCAAGGATTAATGTTTGGTTTTGCAGTGAATGAAACTCCAGAACTTATGCCATTATCTTTGGCATTATCTCATAAGTTAGTGCAAGTGATGGCCTCCCACAGAAAAACAAAAGCCGTAAGTTTTTTAAGACCAGACAGCAAAAGCCAAGTCACTGTTGAATATCATGGTCGTGAAATCAAGCGTGTAGACGCGGTCGTAATATCAACTCAGCACGATGAAAAGGCCTCTCAAGGGGACATTCAAGGATATGTCAGAGAGCAATTAATCCCCCTTGTGATTGACGCTAAATATATCGATTCAAAAACAAAATTTTATATTAATCCTACAGGACGATTCGTTGTTGGTGGCCCTCAAGGGGACTGCGGCTTAACAGGACGTAAAATCATTGTGGACACTTACGGTGGTCATGGGGCTCACGGTGGAGGAGCTTTTTCAGGTAAAGATCCAACAAAAGTAGACCGTTCAGCCGCGTATGTGGCGCGCCACATAGCAAAGAACATTGTCAAAGCCGGTTTAGCTGAAAAAATTCTTGTTCAGTTGTCCTATGCGATTGGGGTCGCCCATCCCACAAGTATTATGATTGAAGACTACGGCACTGCCAAAGTTGATGTGAAACGTATTGAAGCCGCCATTCCCCAAATTTGGAATTTAAAACCTTCTGGAATTATTGAATCCTTGGATTTATTAAAACCTATTTACGCCAAAACTGCGGCCTATGGCCACTTTGGCCGAGAAGATATGGGCTTTACATGGGAGCTCACAAATAAAGTTGAGCGCTTAAAAGAATTGTGTCTATAGGATGAGTGATCACATGAATGAAAAGCGTAATTCCCATATCCGAAACTTTTCAATCATTGCTCACATTGATCATGGGAAAAGCACACTTGCTGACGGAATTTTAAAATTCACAGGTGCACTGTCTGACCGAGAAATGAAAGACAAAGATCAGTATCTAGACAGCATGGATATCGAGCGTGAACGTGGAATTACAATTAAAGCTCAAACCGTTCGCATTAACTACAAAGCTAAAGATGGCATTACATATCAGTTCAACTTAATTGATACTCCAGGGCATGTTGATTTTAGTTATGAAGTTTCAAGGTCGCTGGCGGCCTGCGAAGGTGCACTTTTGGTTGTGGATGCAGCCCAAGGTGTTCAAGCCCAAACATTAGCAAATGTGTATTTAGCTCTAGAAAATAATTTGGAAATTATTCCCATATTAAATAAAATAGATTTACCTGCCGCTGAGCCCGAAAAGATTAGACAACAGATTGAAGACGTGATTGGTCTTGATGCCTCTGAGGCTATTTTAGCCAGCGCAAAAGCCAAAATTGGAATCGAAGAGATTCTAGAAGCAGTTGTTAAAAAAATTCCAGCTCCTTTTGAAAAAAATGAAATGCCACTTCGAGCCCTAATTTTTGACTCTTGGTTTGACAGTTATCAAGGGGTTGTCTCTTTAGTTCGACTTAAAGAAGGTATTCTAAAAGTTAAAGACCGTATTAAATTTATGGCCAATGATGCAGAATATGAAGTTTTAAAACTTGGAGCCTTTACGCCTCATCCTAAAGAGTTGGACCAATTAGAGTCTGGTGAAGTTGGGTTTATTATTTGTGGAATCAAAGAACTTCGCCAGGTCCATGTTGGTGACACAATAACTACTGCAAAAAAAGGAGCTAAAGAACCCTTAGGTGGTTTTAAAAAAGCCAAACCTATGGTGTTTTCTGGGATATTTCCGGTGGACACTACAGATTTTAAAGAGCTTGAAGAATCTTTAAACAAACTTTCTTTAAATGATTCCTCTTTAACTTTTGAACCTGAAAAATCTTTAGCGCTTGGATTTGGATTTCGCTGTGGGTTTTTAGGACTTCTCCATATGGAAATCGTCCAAGAGCGATTAGAACGAGAATTCAATTTAGATCTTATCACCACATCACCATCTGTGGTTTACAAAGTTAAGACACTAAAAGGTGAAGAGTTCGAAATTGAAAATCCATCCAATTTGCCTGAGCCGACTTTAATAGAATCCATTTATGAACCTTATGTTCTTTTAGATGTCCACACGCCCGCTGAATATTTGGGGGCGATCATAAAGCTCTGTGAAGATAAGAGGGGCGAGCAGAAAAAAATGGATTATATTATTGCGGAAAAAGTGGTGGTTCAATACCGACTCCCTTTAAATGAAATGGTCTTTGATTTTTATGATCGATTAAAATCCATGACCAAAGGTTATGCGTCGATGGAGTATGAACTCAACGGGTACGAAGTTTCGGATCTAGTTAAAATGGATATTTTAATTAACGCTGAAGCTGTGGACGCGCTATCGATTATTGTGCATCGTACAAAATGTTTAACTCGCGGACGTGATTTAACCAAAAAATTGAAAGAATTAATTCCTCGTCAACAGTACCAGGTGAATATCCAAGCTTCTATTGGGGCCAAAATCATCGCTAGGGAAACTATAGGGGCGTTAAGAAAAGATGTGACCGCTAAATGTTATGGTGGAGATATTTCACGTAAACGAAAATTATTAGAAAAACAAAAAGAAGGTAAAAAGCGCATGAAGCAAATCGGCAAAGTCGAAATACCTCAAAAAGCATTCCTTGCGATTTTAAAAACGGACAGTTAATCTGATACTAAATCTCAGGATGACTTAAGTACACTAACCAGAATTATATTTCATACGAAGGGCGGCGATTTAAAATGTTAGCATCAATTAAGAAAAATTTAAAAAAAAGCTTAGGCGAAAAAACTTTTTGGACTGAAGGACATGGTTCTCTTGTTTTAGCCATTTTAGTTGCGTTAACAATTAGATGGCTATTTTTGGAAGCCTTCGTCATTCCCTCAGGCAGTATGCTTCCGACATTACTTAAACATGATCATATTTTTGTAAATAAAATGGCCTACGGAGTTCGAGTTCCATTTAGTAAAAAATGGATGTTTCAGTTTGATGGCCCTAAGCCAGGTGAAGTCGCCGTTTTTAGAAATCCAGAGGATGAAGTTTTTTATATTAAGCGAGTTGTTGGAATGCCTGGTGACAAAATTTATTATGAAAAGGGAAACCTCTACATCAATGATTTATTAGTTGAAAAATCGGTCCCAAGCGAAAACAAATCCGATTGGGATTGGTTACGCGCCGACGATTTTGAATTTCAAGGACCAGATTCTTTATCGATGTACGTTCACTGGGAAGAGAAGTTAGGCAAACACAATTACAGTGTTTTGCTATCCAAGTATGAGTTTGAAGAAGAATTTGGTCCAGTCACTGTGCCAGACGGACACTATTTTGTGATGGGTGATAATCGAAGAAATTCAAAAGACAGTCGTCGGATGAAGCCAGAATTTCGTTACATTCCTTATGAAAACTTAGTCGGTAAAGCCATGTTTGTTTGGCTTTCTTGCGAAAAAACATTGGGCCGAGTTCCTATTTGTAACCCACTCACTATTCGATTTAATCGTTTTTTTCATTCAATACACTAAGGTTAAAATATTTTGAGCAAAGAAAAATTAAGACCTACATTACCAGCAGTTTGCCTTCAGATTTTTTTGCTGGCTTTTGGTTTACTTTCAATGCGTTGGTTTTTATTTGAACCCTTTACAGTGCCTTCGGGAAGTATGTTTCCCAACTTATTAGTGAATGATTATATTTTAGTAAATAAAATGTCCACTGGCCTTAAAATTCCATATATTAACTATTGGATTCTTGGTCCTTATTTACCAAAGCGCGGACAAATTGTGGTTTTTAGATCCGTCAAAAGTGATGCTTATTTCGTGAAGCGTCTGATGGGTCTTCCTGGGGATATTGTTAAAATCAAACAGCATCAAATAATAGATATTAATGGTCAACGTGTGACGACAACACCTGCCCCTGATTTATGGCAGAAACTAAAAAAAGACTTTCCCTATGAAGACTCTCAAGATGTCACCGCTTATTTTGAAGACTATAAATTTTTTGACAACACACACCCAAAACAATTTATAACGATGTATAAACCTATAGCTGATCTTGCCGAAGTTGAAACTTATACGGTACCACCCGGACAGTTGTTGTTTTTAGGCGATCATCGTAGCTCATCCAGTGATGGGCGAGTATGGGGCTATGTAGATGTCAAAGATCTTGTAGGACCCATCAGCAAGATCTTATTTAGCTGCCAAACCAAGCAAGTTAGCACTCAGTTTTGTGACCTTAGAACTATTCGCTGGGATAGGGTTTTTTCTTCCCCTAATTCTTAAATTAAATAAGTCCCATGAAGTCAGTTTTTTTAGGGTCATACCTAGACGGGCTCAATGTTTTTCAGTAGTGTCAAATTTTGAAATGTTCGAACGTCTAGCTTCTTTAAACAGTTTTTCAAAAACAAGTCTTCTGGATTTTTTCTCAGAAACGTATGAATTCAAACAAGCCGTATTAAAGTCAGGATGGTCTCAGTTTGAATCTCCTAAAAAAAAATTAATCACCCAGATTTTTTTTGAACCGAGTACACGCACCCGAGTCAGTTTTGAACTTGCGGCTCAAAGACTTGGGCTTAGATTTTCTCATTTTCAAATGGATGACTCTACAAGTATGGCTAAAGGGGAATCTATCTCTGATTCCTTAAAAGTCTTTGAATCCTTAAATCCTGATCTCATTATTTTTAGGTCTAAATCAGATGAAGGCTTAAATCAGTTTTTTAAAGATACAAAAATTCCTTTCGTCTGCGCTGGTTTGGGCCATGAAAGTCATCCTACACAGGCCTTATTAGACATGTTCACTCTTTATGAGATTTATAAAAATCAAATTTGCGATTTAAAAATTTTATTTGTAGGCGATACTAAATTTAGTCGTGTTTTTGGGTCTCATATGGAGCTATCAAAAATTTTAGGTTCTAAAATCTCTCAATGTTCCGATGGATCTCATGGACATCAAGATATTAAAAATGAAGAGGATATGGATGATGCCATTTCCAAAGCGGATGTTGTCATTCGACTTAGGACTCAAAAAGAAAGAGGTTCTATTTTAAAAGGTGATCAGTTTAAAATTCAAGACCAACATTTATATAAAAACAAAATACATTTAATGCATCCAGGACCCTTTTTAAGGGGCGAGGATTTTGAATCCCATTTACCTGAACATAAAAAATCATTGATTTGGAAACAGAAAGAAAATGGCCTGTATATTAGGGCCATGATTTATAGAAAAATTTGGAGTTTTTAATGAAAGGATTCTTAGTTTTAGAAACCGGTGAAGTGTTTGAAGGCTTATGGAAAGGCGGAAGTGCGAGGGCTGGCGAAGTGGTCTTTAACACCAGTCACTCTGGTTACGAAGAGATGGCCACCGATCCTTCTTACTTTTCGCAAATCCTTGTGACCTCAGCTCCTATGCAAGGGAACTACGGGGCACAAGATGAGTTCTGGGAATCACAACAGATCCATGTCCGTGGATTTATATCCTTAGAAATACAAGACTCTAAAAGGGATTCTGTATGGCTCAATCGACTGCTTCACAAGCAGATCCCAGTATTGACTGAAATTGACACTAGAAAACTTATTTTTAGACTCAGAGATCAAGGAACAGTTTGGGGGGCGCTTGTACCAGAAAATGATAAAGAGGCTGCTCTTCATGAGGCCCGAACTTTAATTCATCAAGCTAAAAATAAAGAAAAAGATTGGGTTCATTTGGTCAGCGTTAAAGAGCCTACTCCGTATAAAGGACTTGTTTCGAATGGCCCTCGGATTGCGGTTTTAGATTTTGGTTTTAAAATGAATATTATCAGAGAGCTTCAAAAACGTTCAAAAGAAGTTTGTGTTTTTCCTTCCAGAACAAAACCTGAAGACATCGAAGCGTGGAATCCAGATGGCATTGTGCTGTCTAATGGACCAGGTGACCCAGCAGAAGTTAAAGTAGCTCCTGATACAGTTAAAAACTTAATTGGTAAATATCCTATATTTGGAATTTGTATGGGGCACCAAATTTTGTCTTTGGCCTTAGGATTCGAAACGTATCCCCTTAAATTTGGCCACAGGGGAAGCAATCATCCTATTAAGGATACTTTATTAAATAAAGTATATGTAACGGCTCAAAATCACGGTTACGCAGTGAAGGAAAAGCTCACAAAAGAAAATGGTATTGAAATTACACATACGAATTTAAACGACATGACTGTTGCTGGTTTGATGTCCAAAAAATTAAATTGTATGAGTGTTCAGTTTCACCCTGAAAGTCATCCAGGGCCCCATGATGCTGAAAATCTTTTTGATTATTTTATAAAGGAAATGGTTGGACATGATTAATTTTAACGAATACTTGGATCAAATTTTTTCTGAATTCATTAAGCCTGAATACAATGTGCTTATGACAAAAGCCAAAGATCAATTTGTTGATTTTGCAGGTTCCTTTGATGAAGACAATTTAGATATTGAAATGAAATGGTCTCAATTCAGAGACTGGTTTTTATTTTCTTATCTCGACAGACTTAATTATGTGAACGGGGTTATGCCAAATGTAGCAGTGAATCCTTTAAAAAACGAAGTCAGTTCCTCCGACACTTTAAGAAATGATGGCTTTAAAGATTTGTCCCCATTTCAAATTTTATTTAGCGAACAGTTTCAGGCCCAATTAAATATTCCAAAAGATATTATGGATGCGATACTAGGATCACATACAAGTGTGTTTCAACATTTAAAATCTTATAAAGATCAAATTAAGGTTCGGGACTTGATTACTCGAATTAAGCACTATGTCTTTGATGAAGACGTTCAGCTTATTCTAGAAAGAAAAGATTATATTCAAACTCGAATTTTTAAGTTTGAAAATAAATATTACTTCGGGGGTAGTTTTGTGCTTCATCCGCCCATGGCTCGAAAGTTCATCGATTCTAAAATTAAACTTTTAAAAAAAGAAAAAGACAAAGCTAAAAAAGCAGAATTTCAATCTAAGTTTTTAGAAAGTGTATTTAAAATGTATTATAGGGCTTTAAGATTTAGACAAGTTGAAATTCAAAAAATTTATTCAGATCAGCCTTTGTTTGAAAGAAAAACACAGGTGAGTTTATGATTACAAAAGATAATTCAAAAGACAGCTTAAAATATAAAAAAATTCTTATTATCGGAAGTGGCCCCATTGTCATTGGTCAAGCTTGTGAATTCGATTACTCTGGAACTCAAGCCTGTAAAGCTTTAACTCAGTTGGGGATTGAAGTGGTGCTGGTGAATTCAAATCCTGCAACTATAATGACAGACCCTGATGTGGCTTCAAAAGTTTATGTTGAGCCTTTAAAAATGCCATATTTAAAACGTATTTTAGAAATTGAAAGACCCCAAGCGGTGATTCCGACATTGGGTGGCCAGACGGCTCTGAACTTAGCCTTAGAACTTCATGAAGACGGTATCTTTGAGCGTTTAGGAATTGAGATGTTAGGCGCTGATCCTGTCGCCATTAAAAAAGCGGAAGATCGTGAACAGTTTAATATAGTTCTTGAAAAAGTTGGCGCAAAGCGCGCTCAAAGTATTTTGGTTCGTACTTTTGAACAGGGAATGAAAGAAATTGAAGACTTTGAATTTCCGATCATACTTCGGCCTAACTTTACTTTAGGTGGTGGCGGAGGTGGGGTCGCTTATTCTTTTGAAGAGTACCAGCAAAAATTAGCTACGGCCCTTCATGAAAGTCCCACATCCGAAGTGTTAGTGGAAAAAAGTTTATTGGGTTGGTCTGAATTTGAATTAGAAGTCATGCGCGACATTAAAGGCACATTCGTTGTGATTTGTTCTATTGAAAATATTGATCCGTGTGGGGTTCATACAGGGGACAGTATTACAGTTGCGCCACAACAGACGTTGACCGATCGTGAATATCAAGACATGCGCGACGAAGCCCAAAAGATTATCACGGAAGTCGGCATTCAAACTGGAGGATCTAATATTCAGTTTGCCGTTCATCCAACAACTCGTGAACGAGTTGTTATTGAGATGAACCCTCGGGTCAGCAGATCTTCGGCCTTAGCCAGTAAAGCCACAGGATTTCCAATAGCTAAAATTGCGGCTTTGCTCGCGATTGGACAAACCTTAGATGAGATCCGAAATGATATTACTGGTTCAACCCCATCGTGCTACGAGCCTGCTTTAGATTATGTTGTGACTAAAATACCAAGATTTGATTTCGAAAAGTTTCAAGGCTCTGAAGATTTGCTAACAACCCAAATGAAAAGTGTGGGCGAAGTGATGGGGATCGGTCGAACCTTTAAAGAGTCTTTTAACAAAGCGTTTCAGTCTTTAGAAAAAGATCACTCTTCAAAATCATCTGTCGTCTTAGATAAAAGAAAGTTAAGCTACCCTAATAGTAAACGTATGATTCATATTTTTGAAGCTTTTCGAAGTGGTGAAACTTTAGAAGAGATTCATCTTCTAACACAAATTCATCCATGGTTTTTAGAACAATTGGAAACCTTAGTTAAGTTTGAAGAGCAGATTAAATCCAAAGATGTAAACCAAATAATACCAGTTGAAGTATTACACAGAGCCAAAAAGTATGGGTTCACAGACGAAGCTATAGCAGAACTTCTTAAGGTTGAAGAGTCTGTGGTGAAATCCCTTAGACTAAAAAACAATATTAAGCCTTATTTTTTTCAAGTGGACACGTGTGCTGGTGAATTTTCATCCGAAACGCCTTATTTTTACTCGACGTATTGGGGTTCAGGCGAACAAGATATGTCTTACTTTAAAAACACTAATAAACAAAAAATAGTTGTATTAGGTAGTGGTCCCAATCGTATTGGTCAAGGAATTGAATTCGACTACGGCTGTGTTCGCGGGGTCAAGGCCCTAAAGTCTTTAGGTTATGAAGTGGTTATGATCAATTCAAACCCTGAAACTGTGTCCACGGATTACGACACGTCTGATTATTTGTTTTTTGAACCGCTCTCGCCAGAATTTGTGATCTCTGTTTGTGAACTGATTCACCCCGAAAGCTTCGTCTGTCAGCTCGGTGGTCAGACGCCACTTAAGCTTGCGCCTTATCTTCAAAAAGCAGGATTTAATGTTTTAGGGTCTTCGCTGAAAACTATTGATTTAGCTGAAGATCGTGCTCAGTTTGTTAAAATTGTTGAAGCCTGTAAGGCACAGGTTCCAAAAGCGGCAATGGTCTCTTCGATCGAAGACGCGTTAAAGGCTGCGCCCGAAATTGGTTATCCCATCATGGTTCGTCCGAGTTATGTTTTGGGTGGACGCCGTATGGAGATCGTTGAAAATCAAGACGAGCTTGAAACTTACTTCCAAAAATATTCTAAAGATATAGATTCGGCCCATCCTTGTTTGATGGATCAGTTTTTAGAAAACGCCCTAGAAATAGATGTGGATTTAATTCGTTGTGATCGCTTCAAAATGATTGGTGGTGTCGTCGAACACATTGAAGCGGCCGGGGTTCATAGTGGCGACAGTATGGGTGTGATTCCTCCTCAAAGACTGAAAGATTCTACGTTAAAACTGATTGAAGAGATCAGTCTAAAGATTGCAGATAAAATGGGTGTATTGGGTTTTTTAAATTTACAGTTGGCAGTCAAAAATGATCAGGTTTTTGTCATTGAAGCCAACCCAAGAAGTTCTAGAACTGTACCCTTCACATCTAAAGCCACACGCATTCCACTGATTGATTTAGGGATGCGCGCCATGCTCAATCTTGATGTTAATATTGAAAAATTTAAGTGGCGTAATATTGATAAAGTCGCAGTTAAAGGCGTTAGCTTTCCTTTTAAAAAATTTCCAAATGCGGATTCAATACTTGGACCTGAAATGAAATCCACGGGTGAAAGTATGGGTCGAGGTGTGACTTATGATGAAGCTTTGCTAAAAGCGATGATTTCGACGGGCATCACTTTTCCGAAATCTGGAGAAGTATTTTTTAGTTTAAAAGATAAAGATAAATCGACTCTTCTGCCTTCAGTTAAAAAATTCAAAGACATGGGATTTTCCATTAGTGCGACGGGTGGGACGGCGGATTTTATTCAAGCTCAAGGTATTGACTGTTTGAAAGTTAAAAAAGTCCATGAAGGGCGCCCACATTGTGTTGATAGAATTAGATCTGGGGATGTGGCCTTAGTGATCAACACAACGTCTGGAAAGCAATCTATCGACGCCAGCTTCGGAATTCGAAGAAGCTGTATTGATTATTCGATTCCTTGTCTGACAGAGAGTGATGCGGCAGAAGCTTTTTTACTTGCCTTAGAAAATCAAAAAAGGGGAGTATTAGAAGTGTATCCACTTCAAAAGGGTTTAACTATATGAATCCAGTCATTCGGGTCGAGGGTGTTAAGAAAGACTATTTTGTAGGTCTTAAGCACACCAAGGTTGAAGCTCTAAAAGGGGTCAGCTTTGAGATTCCGACAGGTTCAGTCACATGTTTTTTAGGTCCAAATGGATCTGGTAAATCAACATTTATTAAAATTGCGACGGACTTAGTTCGTCCCACCCATGGCCAAGTTTATTTTTTTGATAATTTGGATTACTCAAAAGCGAGATCACGGATTGGCTTTGTCCCAGAAAAACCAACCTTTCCAGGATTTTTAACTCCCATTGAACTGTTAAGTTTTGTGGGGTCCATTTCAAAAGGATTTCGTAGAGATCAAATCGGCGAAGTGTTAAAATCTGTAGATTTGTACTATGCTAAAGACCGTCCTTGTGGTGGATTTTCTAAAGGAATGAATCAAAGATTAGCTCTAGCTCAGGCGTTGTTATCTGAACCTGATTTATTAATATTAGATGAACCATTTAATGGTTTAGATCCAGACAGCCGGGCTAACTCTGTTGAGATTTTAAGATCTTATGCTGAAAAAGGAAAAAGTATTTTCTTAACAAGTCACTTACTCGAAGATGTACAAAAAGTTTGTGATTATCTAGTTGTAATCAAAGATGGTCTGCTTCTTTACAAGGGCGATGTTCAAAGCCTTCTTAAAACCACAACTTTTAGTATTGAATACAAAACAAAATCCAATGATGAGCTTTTAAATTTAAAAGTTCACGAGGCCGAGTTGAGCACCACATTAAAAACCCTTTTAGATCAGGGTCATCATGTTTGGAACGTTAAGCCTGACAATCAAGAGTTAACTGATATTTATAAAATGCTATTGGAAGGTAAAAATGTGGTCCCAAGTTTATAGTTTAAGTCATCTGACTTTCGCCAGTTTGTCTCATAAAAAAATATATTTTGTAGGTTTATCCATAGGGTCTTTATTAACATTACTTAGTTTACTTTTAGGACCCCTTGGATTTGAAGAAGAAAAAAGACTTTCAATAAACTTTGGTTTAGCTGGGGCCCAAGTGGGTGCCATTTTCTTAGCCGTACTTGCTGGTGCTTCAATTCTTAAAGAAGAATTGGAAAATCAAAGTGCTTTTATTTTCCTTTCTAAAGACATCAGTCGTAGTCAGTATCTGTTGTCTACATTTTTTGGTTTTGTATTAAGTTTATTAGTCACCCTTGGGATTTTAAGTGGATTTTTTTATTTGACTTCGTATATGACTGGTTTGGAATGGTCACTAAAAACCTTGATTCCATTCGCGGCCATCTTTGTCGAAGCGCTTGTTCTCTTTAATTTTGCACTATTAATTTCTTTAGTGACGTCATCATTACTAACAGTAGGTTTGTCTTTTTGTTTTTTCTTGGTGACTCATTGGATGCAAACATTTGATAATTTAATTAAAGAAAATCCTTCACCAGCTATAAAAATTTTAGGACCAATAATATCTTTAATTATACCCAATTTAGAAAGCTTAAATTGGAAAGCTCATTTAACTTACAATGAGTGGAACGAACCGCGCTTTTACTTGTTATCTTTAGCTTATGGACTTCTTTGGGCCATTATTTACTTATGTTTCTCGGTCATTGTATTTAATAAAAAAGATCTGACGTAACTTGTGGAAATTTTAATACTATTAGTTGTTTTTTTACTTGGTGCCTGTTTTGGAAGTTTTGCCAATGTTGTTATTTATCGATGGCCCAAAGAACAGAGCGTAATTAGACCTAGAAGTCGTTGCACGAGTTGTTTAACACCAATTAAATTTTATCAAAATATTCCTATTTTTTCTTGGATATTCTTAAAAGGTAAGTGCGCCAATTGTAAATCTGGAATCTCTATTTCTTATCCACTTGTTGAGTTGCTGACGGCTGTTTTATTTACAGTAATCTATTTAACATCAGGTTTAACTCTGATTAGTTTAAATATGTGTATTTTTACAGTATTCGCAGTTCCATGTTTTTTTATCGACCTAAAACATATGTACTTGCCCGATATTATGACTTTGCCAGGTTTAGCTTTAGCTCTAACTATTTCCGTATTTAATGACAATCCAGGTTGGATGGATTCAGTTCTTGGGGCTTTATTTGGCGGTGGTTTACTTTGGGTCTTGGCCTTCAGTTATAAAAAATGGCGAGGCGTTGATGGTATGGGTGGTGGTGATATCAAACTTCTCGCTTGGATCGGTGCCCTTTTTGGATTCCAAAGTGTTTCATTTATTCTTTTAATTTCAAGTATTGCTGGCACTTTTGTTGGGGCCTATTTTATGATTTTTCAAAACAAAAATTCAAAAACATATGCTATCCCGTTTGGACCATTTTTAATAACGGCAGCCTATATTTTTTATTTTCTCAAATTTGTTCTTTACTGGGTTTAATTTTTTTAAGGCCTAAGTCTAGGAGCAAACACCTTTGACACTTTTAGTCTAGTTCGATGTAATCTAAGTTGGATGTTTTATAAAAAAGCATTTATAGGCTAGCTCAGTTTTAGATTTACAACGTTTAAGGATTTCAACTTTTGGGTTTATTTGGTTCTAAAAAACAAATTATTGGACTTGATATCGGTTCGAATTCAGTTCGTGCGGCTGTTGTAGAGATATCCTCGACAAATAGCCAATTGGTTAAATTTGTTCAGGAACGGATTTCGAATAATAATTTGAGCGCAGGCGAAGTGATTCAACCATCCAAAATGTCAGATACTTTTAAGAAACTATTTAAAGCGCTAAAAGTTACTAAAGGCGATGTTGTTCTTGGACTTTCAGGGTCTTCAGTGATGGTGAAGAAAGTCACTATTCCAAAGATGGAAAATCAATTAATTTCTGATCAAGTGCGTTGGGAAGCAGAACAGTACATCCCCTTTGATCTCAGTTCTGTGAATTTAGATTATGTGGTGTTAAACTCTATGGGCACTGATGATAACTCAAATGATATTTTAATTGTTGCCGCTCAAAAAGATCAAATTCGTTTAGCTGTAGATGCAATTGAATCCTTGGGATTTAAAGTGGTCTGCGTCGACGTGAATGGATTTGCGTTAGCCAATGCCTTTGCATTTAACTATGGAAAGATTCAGGGCCAAGCCGTGGCTTTAATAGACATTGGGGCTTTCTACTCTCATTTTGTTATTGTTCAAAACGGCGATATTGTTTTTTGTCGAGATCTTCCAGTCGGCGGTGTTTTGATCAACCAAGAGATCCAAAGCGCGATGGACATTAGTTTTGAAGAAGCGGAAAGATTTAAAGTTGGCAGAGACATGCCTAATGAAGCCCAAAAAGCAATTGACACCAGCCTTGAAACTATCGTCGATCAGATTCAAGGAAGCTTTGAGTTTTTTATCAACACAACCCAAGGTTTAAATGTTACGAATATTTTTTTAACAGGCGGAACAGCATACACAAAGGGCTTGATTGAAAAATTACAAAAAACCTTAGATATTCCATGTGAATATTTAAATCCCCTTAGAAATTTAAATATGCATCCTTCAGTTCAAGACGTTGATGGGTTCCAAAAATCAGGAGCAGTTGCACTAGGTTTAGCCTTAAGAAGTGATGGTGATTCTTGATTAAGGTCAATTTACTTAAGGATAAGACAACTGTTGAAGTTGATCCATTAGCCTCAGTAGGAAAAAAAACCTACAAAGAAATTTTATCTATTGGCAGTGATGGTTTTGTAGAGCCTGAAATAAACCCAATAGTTAAGATTTGTATAATGTTACTGCCTGTAGCTCTTCTCTATTTTTATGAATACAAGATAACCAAAGAAGCTAAAGAAAAAGTAAGTCGAATCACAACCGAAGTTCAGCAAACAGAAGCCATCCGTGATCAAAAAAAATTACTCGTAGATTCTGTACTTCTTTTAAAAGCTGAAACTGAAGCCAGAAAGCCTTTAATCACTGAGTTTAGAAAAATCAGCGTAGAAAAACTTCAAGGGATCAAAGTTTTAGATCAGTTGCAAGACCTGATACCTTTACAAATTTGGATTACGGAAGTTATCCTCAACCGATCTCAAATCGACATCACAGGTGTTTCGACTTCAGACAAAGAGCTTAATGTTTTTCAAAAAAACTTTGAAGATAGCGTTTATTTTGATAATATTCTTATTTATAATTCTATCGAAAGTAAAAGCGACAGAGGTGATTCTTTAATTTCATTTAAAATGCGAGCTAATGTCTCCATGGAGGCTCGAAGTGGAGGATAGATTACGCGCCCTTTCTTTAAAGTACGTCATCGGAATTGCACTCATTTTACCAGCGCTGTATTACTTTTTATATTTTAAAGCCCCTAATGAAATCCAATCTATTTCTGATTTTGAGCAGCAGTTAATCCAACTCGACGGGGAAATTAAAAAGTTAGACAGAGAAATTACGGCTGGGGACCAACTTAAGGTTGAGCTTGAAATTGCTAAAAAAGAAATTAAAGTTTTATCCTCTTATTTTGAACCTAAACCAAATGCCAAAACAATTGAACAGATTATTTCAGATGAAGCTCGTGCAACTGGAATTTCATTTACATCTCTCCAAAAAACGGGTGGCCAAGATTTTGGTCAAGCCTCCACAGAAGTTACTGACAAAATTAGAGTTGAAGATTTTATTTCCAGAAGTATTATCGAAGCTAGTTTTTCAGGAACGTTTATTGAATTGATGCGGTTTTTATCTTATTTGTCCAGAACTGATAAAGTTATTTCGTTAAAGCAAATTGAACTTAGGACTGAAGGTACTGATCGCCCAGGTGCCGGAGCAAAGCTCAGTTTTAAAGCTGACTTCGAAACTTATGCTATTATTAAAGATGTGAATGCCGACGCCCTAGCGCCAGCCCCAATTCCTACTGAAGAGGAGGTTGTTCAATGATATCCTTCTCAAAAAGACTTCTTCTTTGTATTCTTTTTTCTTCAAGCATTGCGACCGCTCAAGACGATGGTTTAGACAAAAACTCTTTTGATCAGCCCGCGCTACAAGAAGGCCGCTCAGAATCTGATCTCTTAGAATCAGAACAACAGCAGGAAGAACAGACTCAAGAAGAACAACAACCAGGCCAACAAACAGACCAGTCTAATGACATCACTGTAGAGGGTGTGTCTCCGATAGAAGTGGATTCACAAAACTCACAAATCACAAAACCTCAAGACGTTGAATCGAGTTCTCCACAAGTGCCAGCTGAATTTGATCAGGCGGTAATGCCAAATCCGGAAACGATTGAATCGTCAGAGGATCGCTCTTTAAATCCAGCGACAGATGCGCTAAAGCAAGATTACTTTCCTTCATTTATTTATGATGACAGAGGTCGAAAAGATCCGTTTGCGCCAGTTATTGATAATGTAGAAAAAGTTATTTCAGAATCTATAGTTACACAAACTCAAGACGAAAAAACCAGAGAGGGTTTGTCTAAGTATGAGGTCGCGGCACTTAAGGTTTCGGCAATTTTGATAGGAAAGGGCAAGCCTAAGGCCTTGGTTAAAGATCCTACAGGAACGGTCTACGTCATTCACGAGAACGATATCATAGGTAGAAATAATGGCGTCGTAAGAAAGATAAGATCGAGTCAGATTATTATTGTTGAATCCCGAGATCAAAAAGATGGTGATCGGCTCTACACAACACAAATACTTAGTGTTGCAAAATAGCTTTTTAAATTTATAAATTCAATATACAATTTTAGGTAACAAAGGAGTCACGGATGATCTCCAAGATTTATTTCTATGTGATTTTATTTTTAGTAAGTTTAAGTTTAAACTTGGGTTGTAGTAATTCACTTACAACTAGAGGTGAGTCCCAATCTGAGCAAGCGATTGACGAATCTTTTCCCGATATTGATGACGAGTTAACTCAGGCCGATAACGAAGACTTGTCTGACGAAAATTTTGAAAATTTTGATGAATCCGCCAGTGTTGACCCAAGCGTTTCTTTGGATGAAGACCTATCTGCGGAGTTAGACGAAGATCTAGATTTAGATGTTGAAGACACAGCCATACAAAAAGCAGATCAAACTATTGCCAACCTCGAGGGAGAGCTCGAAGATTTTTCTGACGATGAGTTAGATAGCGATTTAGAAAATGAATTAGATGGCGGCTCATCTAAAAACTCAGCAGGTCCATTAGATATCCAAGACGACAATTTAGATTTTGCCGATGAAAGCAAATCTAATGTTTTAACTCAAGATACACTCGCGGATGACTTAACCGAAGAAGACCCGTTTGCATCGTTTAATGAAACTCCAGACAATTTAGTTACAAAAGATAAAGTAGCTACCGATGATCCATTTGCAGATTTTTTATCAGATGATGTTCTAAATGATCAGTCCGTAACGAATCTAGATACAGCAGACGATTTATCGGCAGATTTGGACACAGACAACTTAACAGACAAACTAGATGACGAATTAGATCTAGAAGATGATGCTTTGGACGAATCCACCACCGGTTCATTGAGTGATAATTCAGACGACAATCTAACTGACACTTTAGATATCGAAGATTCAGTCATAGACACTCAGACTTCAGAAGTTCCTTTTGCCGACCAGTTAGATCAAAGCTTAGACGGCGCTTTTGGTGATGTGATCAATGCCCCTATTAACGATGATTTATTGACTACAGACATTCCAGGTCAAAATAAAATCACAGTATTGGAATACAACTCACAAAATTCAAACGGTGTGATCGTGATCAAAGCTGAGAAGCCACTTGTTTTTTCTTCACAATTTGATCCAGTATCAAAGCAATTTATTTTAAATCTTCAAGATGTCAGTGTTCCCTCTATTCTTCAAAGGCCCCTGTACTTAAAAGACTTTAAGCAAAACTTCGGTGCTGTTAAAGCGACCCCTGTGACTAATGGGCTTGTGCAAGTCATAGTGAAAGTAAACAACGATCGCGAGCCCAACATCTTAACTAACGGCAATGATATTTTGATTAGCCCTGGAACAGAGGCGATTGCGGGTAAGGTCTCTAAAGTTTCGGAAACTACAGAGCTAAATCCTATGATGAGTGTTGAAACTCAAATCAGTCAGAATCTAAATATTCCAACAAATAATGTAGAGGCTGACAGTGCATTAAGCGCGTCTTCTTTAGAAGAATTTCTACTTGAATCAGGTGCATTTTACGGTGACCCGATCAACCTTCAAGTCAGCGACGAAGATATCACGACGGTCATTGGATTTATTGCTGATTACAGTGGGGCAAACATTGTTATTGCGCCTGGTGTGAGTGGTAAAATCACTATTAAACTCAGAAATGTCCCTTGGGACCAAGCCTTACTTACAATTATGAAAACAAGAGGTTTGGGTTATGTTAGAACAGGAAACGTTTTAAGAATTGCTCCTCTTGCGGAACTTCAATCAGAAGCAACGGCAGCTATAGAAATTAGACGATCTCAGATTTTAATTGAACCCACAATGTTAAAAGTAATTCCACTTGAGTACGCCTCTTCAACAGAAATTCTCACACAAGTGACACCATTTATAACTAAAGACAGAGGAAGTGTGACTGAAGACAAACGAACTTCAAGTATTGTTATTAACGACACTAGAGCCGTCATTACTAAGGTTAGTAAATTAATTAAAGAGCTTGATCTACCGCCGCCCCAGGTTCTGGTCGAAGCTAAAATTGTTGAAGCGACTAAAAACTTTATTCAAACGCTTGGTATTCGTTGGGGTTTGGGCGGGCAGCCGTACCAGCTGTCGCCAACTGGTGGCCAAAATAATGGCGCCATTAACATTACGCCCACACTAAATATCAACAGAACCCAGGCCGCTGATGGCTTAGTTGGAAATCAGCCCCTAGTCGGAAACATAAATATAGGGGTTTTAGATTTCCTAGGCAATATAGATGCAGCCATCGGTATTTCAGAAACAGATGAACAAGTCCGTGTGATATCTTCGCCTCGCGTTACAACTCTAAACAATACGGAAGCTACAATCACCCAGTCTTCAGAAATTTTAAGGGAAGTATCAACAATTATAGCCGGTGTCGCCCAAATCCAAGTCGTTGCTATACCATTGCAATTACAACTTAAAGTGACTCCTCAAATCACTTCGGGTTCTAGTGTTCTAATGCAGCTTGATGTTCGTAATGAATTTGGTGGCGCTCTTGTAGGTGGTCAATCAGCCAAAAACAGCCGCCAAGCATTGGCTAAAGTTTTAGTTGAAAGCAATAAAACTGCTGTCATAGGTGGAATTTATGATAAAACTTCAACTGTTATAAATGTAGGTGTGCCTTTGCTTAAAGATATTCCATTTTTTGGATGGTTATTTAAAACTAAAAGCGTTAACAAGCGTGATACAGAAATCATGATTTTTATCACCCCAAGAATTTTAGATAAAAATTACTCTACCCCCGCATCCTCCAATGTAAACTAGGGTCTTCGGTGACGTCTCAAGAAAAAAGCTAACAAAATTAGCTTTCCAAATTAAATCCCAATTATTATTTTAAGCAGGTTGACAAAACCTGCAATTATTAGCAAAACAAGACCTCTTACCGTGTATTTTAAAAAACTTTCTTAAGGGCCAACCCGCCAACTGATAAAGTTTTTGAAATACACTTTTTTTATGCTTGTTTAAATTTATTTGTATTTTCAATGACTTAGGTGTCAAAAAATAACTTTAAATTTTAAATTAATATAAAAATTTAGATAAATTTAGTAAATATTAAATTCTATTCAACGAGGTAACTAAGGTGCAAAATCAAAAAATCAGGATCCGTCTTCGCGCATTTGATCACAAACTTTTGGATCAATCGACTAAGGAAATTGTAGACACTGCACAAAGAACTGGCGCTTCGGTCGCGGGACCAATTCCTCTTCCTACACGAATTAATAGATACACTGTTTTAAGATCTCCTCACGTTGATAAAAAATCTCGTGAGCAGTTTGAAATCAGAACTCACAAAAGATTATTAGATATTCTCAATCCTACACAGCAAACTGTAGATCAACTTATGAAGTTAGATCTATCAGCTGGCGTCGACGTAGAAATAAAACTTACATAAATTTAATTAAGGTCAATTTATAAGGATAATTAGCATGTCTGAAAATATAGAAAATAATTTAGATACAGATACAGCATCTGATGCAAATTCCGACGTAACAACATCGGATTCAACTTCTAACTTAACGTCTGAAAGCTCATTAAAATTAAATGGGTTTTACGGTGTTAAAATGGGAATGACTTCAGTCTACAATGAACAAGGTGTTCGTATTCCAGTTACAGTTTTAGAATGTAACCCATGGACAGTCACTCAGGTTAAAACTAAAGAAAAAGATGGTTACGAAGCCATTCAAATCGCATCTCATCCTAGAAAATTAAAAAGTTCTTTAAAATCTGAAATGGGTCATTACAAAAAAGCGGGTCTATCTACTGGTATGAGATACTGTCGTGAAGTCAGACAAGCCCTTCCAGAGGGTGCAGCGATTGGACAAAAAGTAACTTTAGCATCTTTTGAAAAAGGTGAAATTTTACAAGTCACATCCGTTTCTAAAGGTAAGGGTTTTTCAGGGGTTGTTAAACGTTACAACTTTGCTGGAGGTCCTGCGACCCACGGATCAGGATTTCATAGACGTCCTGGATCTATTGGTAACAGAGAATTCCCAGGTCGAGTTATGCCAGGAAAGAAAATGGCCGGTCAGCACGGTAATAAGATTGCGACTACTAAAGGTTTAGAAATTATTGATATTTTGTTTGATGAGAATGTTTTGTTAGTTAAAGGATCTATACCTGGTGCTAAAAACACTTTGGTCGAAATCACAAAAATATAATTACTAATAAAGCACTAGTTAATTAAGTTATTTAAGAGGAAATCATGGCTACAGTTGATGTATTAAATTGGAAAAATAAAAAAGTTGATTCTGTCGACTTATCTCCCGATGTATTTGAAAAAGAAGTAAATAAAGAACTTATGCAGACAGTTGTTAAATGGCAGCTCGCTTGTAGAAGACAAGGTACACACATGGCTAAAACAAAAGGCCTTGTGAGTGGTGGTGGTAAAAAGCCGTATAAACAAAAAGGAACTGGTAACGCAAGACGTGGATCTACACGTTCTCCTTTGATTCGTGGTGGTGGTGTTATCTTTGGACCTCAGCCTCGTGATTATTCTTATTCTCTTCCTAAAAAATTAAGAGTTGCTGGTTTAAAATCTGCATTATCTTATCTTTACTCTGAAGGAAAATTAAAAGTTGTTGATTCTTTAGATTGCAAAGGAAAAACAAAAGAAGTTTCCGAAAATCTTAAATCTTTTGGAACTGCAAAAACAGTTTTAGTCGGTTCAGAAAAGGGAACTCTTTTCCAAAGAGCAGCTCGTAATATTCCTAAATGTATTTACCTAACGACTGAAGGGTTAAATGTTTTTGACCTACTTAAATATGATCACGTTATTTTTGAAAAAGATTCTTTAACACAAGTCGAAACTAGACTTGGAGTGGAGGCTTAATGTTAGAAATTATAAAAAAACCTTTGATCTCTGAAAAATTAACAGCACTTGCAGAAGTGGGTGTCTATGGTTTCGAAGTTGATCGTAAAGCAACTAAAACTGAAATTAAAAACCTTTTTGAGAAAAACTTTGATGTTAAAGTTGAATCTATAAAGACATTAGTTTGTCGTGGTCGTTCAAAACGGACTGCTAAAGGTGAAACTAAGCCAAAATATTGGAAAAAAGCATTAATCAAACTCAAAAAAGGTGAAAAATTATCACTATTTGAGGGAGCGTAAATGGGAATTCGTATATTAAGACCAAGAAATAACAGTTTAAGAAACCGTTCTGTTTCTGATTTTGCTGAAATAACAAAAAGTTTTCCTGAAAAAAGTTTAACTGTTTCTTTAAATAAAAAATCTGCTCGTAACAATTACGGTCAAATCACCATGAGACATATTGGTGGCGGACATAAACGCCGTTACCGTATCATTGATTTCAAAAGATATAAATTTGATATTCCTGCAACTGTTAAATCTATCGAGTATGATCCAAATAGAAATGCTCGTATTGCTTTAATTTCTTATATTGACGGAGAAAAAGCATATATCATTGCACCTTTAAAATTAAATGTTGGCGATCAAGTTATTTCAAGCAACACAGCTGATATTAAACCAGGTAACAGCTTACCTTTATCATCTATTCCTGTTGGAACAGTGATTCATAATCTTGAGCTTCGCCCTGGTAAAGGTGCACAACTTTGTCGTGGAGCTGGAACAGCTGCTAACCTAGTTGCTAAAACTGAAATTTATTGCCAAGTGAAACTTCCAAGTGGTGAGGTTAGACAGATTTTATCTAATTGCCGTGCTTCAATTGGACAAGTTGGAAACACAGATAGCGAAAATATTAAAATTGGTAAAGCTGGTCGTAAGCGTTGGATGGGTAAACGTCCAAGTGTTCGCGGTATGGCGATGAACCCGATCGATCACCCTTTGGGTGGTGGTGAAGGTGTTGGTAAAGGACATCATCCTGTATCTCCATGGGGACAACCATGTAAGGGATATAAGACAAGAAGAAATAAGAGCACAGACTCAATGATCATTAAGAGACGTAAGTAGGAGTATTAGATGGCTAGATCGTTAAAAAAAGGTCCTTTTGTTGATGAACATCTTCAAAAAAAGATCACAAACTCATTAAAAACTGGTGATAAAAAAGTTATTAAAACTTGGTCACGAAGATCTACTGTAACTCCTGAGTGCACTGGTCTTACATTTGCTGTTCACAATGGTAAAAAGTTTGTTCCAGTATTTGTGTCTGACAATATGGTGGGTCATAAGTTCGGAGAGTTTTCTCCTACAAGAACTTATACAGGCCATGGCGATAATAAAAAGAAATAACAAAAAATTAAGCTTTGAGGATTAAAATGGAAGTAAGAGCGAATTTAAGGTTTGCAAGAATAGGAACACAAAAAGCTAGATTAGTAGCTGACACTGTTCGTGGTAAAAATGTTAACGAGGCTTTAAAAACACTCGCATTTATGCCAAAAAAAGGTGCTGATTTAATCATGAAACTTTTGGAATCTGGTGTTGCAAACGCGGAACAACAAAAAACGATTGATATTGATAATTTATTCGTAAAGACCATCGAGGTTAACAAAGGGCCTCATATCAAAAGATCTCGTCCTCGTGGAAAAGGCAGTGCATCTCAGATATTAAAGAAGATGAGTCATATTTCAATTATTTTGGACGAGCAATAAGGGCGGTTGATTAAATGGGACAAAAAGTAAATCCGATAAGCTTTAGAGTTGGTGTAATCAGAACTTGGGATTCAAGATGGTTTGCTAACGCAGACTACGCAAAAAATCTTCACGAAGATATGAGAATTAGAGCTCATGTTCAGAAAAGTCTAAAACAAGCCGGTGTAGCTAAAGTTGAAATTGAAAGAGCGGCTCAAAAAGTTAAAGTTATTATTTCTTCTGCACGACCTGGCGTTGTGATTGGAAAAAAAGGTGCAGGTATTGATAAAATCAGACTTGAACTACAAAAGTTTAGTAAAAGCGAAGTTTTTGTAACTATCCAGGAAGTTAGAAAGCCTGATTTAGATGCTCAACTTGTAGCTGCTAACATTGCTATGCAATTAGAAAAACGTATCTCTTGGAGACGAGCATTAAAGAAAGCTATTGCAGCTTCAACTCGTGGTGGAGTGCGTGGAATTAAAGTTAAAGTTGGTGGTCGTTTAGACGGTGCAGAAATTGCCAGATCTGAATGGTACAATGAAAAAAGTGTTCCTTTACATACATTAAGAGCAGACATTGATTACGGTACTGCAGAAGCATTAACAAGCTACGGAATTTTAGGTGTAAAAGTTTGGATTTACCGTGGAGACGTTCTTTCTATGAGAGAAGCTGAGGAGGTTGGCCGTGCTTAGTCCAAAGAAGTTTAAGTGGAGAAAACACAGAAAGGGTCGTATCAAGGGTAAAGCTACTCGTGGGACGACAATTAGTTTCGGTGATTATGCACTTTTAACAACAGAGCCTGGTCGTCTTACTGCAAGACAACTAGAAGCTGGTCGTGTTGCTATTAACAGATTTGTTAAAAGAGGCGGAAAGCTTTGGATGCGCGTGTTTCCAGATCGTCCAATTACAAGAAAACCAGCTGAAGTCAGAATGGGATCAGGTAAAGGTAGCGTTGAATATTGGGTTGCACCTGTTAAGCCGGGACGAATTATTTATGAAATGAATGGTGTGACAAGAGAACAAGCTCAAGAGGCTTTTAGATTGGCAGCCCATAAGCTTCCATTAAAAATGAAATTTCTTGAGAAGGACGGATTATAATGAAATTTTCAGAAATTAAAGATCTTTCGGTCGATGAATTAAGAAAAAAAGATGTGGCTCTAAAGCAAGATTATTTTATGTTAAAAATGAAAAATTCTTTAGGACAAGTTGCTAATCCTCTAAGTATTAGAGTAGCAAGAAAAAACATAGCTAAGTTGAAAACAGCTATCAACCAAAAGCTTGCAAAGTAATAGGGAGCTGATTTTATGACTGAAAGTACTCGCGGTAGAAAAATTGAAGTTGTTGGTGAAGTTGTCAGCAACAAAATGAATAAAACTATTAAAGTTAAAATTTACAGACTTGTTAAACATCCTAAGTATCAAAAGTACGTGAAGAAAACTTCAGTATTTATGGCTCATGATGAAGAGAACATAGCAAAAATTGGTGACAAGGTTAGAATCACAGAAACTCGTCCTTTAAGTAAACTTAAAAGATGGAAGTTATCTGCGGTTTTAACTTCTGATGGAAAAGAGGTGAAGCAATGATACAAGTTCAAAGTCGTATGAATGTTGCGGATAACTCCGGAGCAAAAGAAGTCATGTGTATAAAAGTTCTAGGTGGATCTAAAAGAAGATACGCGTCTGTCGGGGACATTATCGTTGTTTCAATTAAAGAGGCGATGCCGAATTCAAAGGTTAAAAAAGGCGATGTAGCTAAAGCTGTTATCGTTAGAACTATTCATAAAATTAAAAGACCAGATGGCAGCTATATTAGATTCGATGAAAACTCGGCTGTTTTAGTGAATGCAAACAAAGAACCCGTTGGAACACGTATTTTTGGTCCAGTGGCCAGAGAGTTAAGAGCAAAATCTTTTGTTAAGATTGTGTCTCTTGCTCCAGAAGTGATTTAGGAGTTTAAGGTGAGCATAAGTAAAGACAAATATGAAAATGAATTAAAAGCAAGTCTACTTAAAAGTTTAGGTTTAAGTAACGTGATGATGATCCCAACAATTGAAAAAATTGTGATCAATACATCAATCAGCGATGCAGTTCAAAACCCAAAAGTTTTAAACATTGCCTCTGATGAAATCACGGCCATCACGGGACAAAAAGCCGTGATCACTAAAGCTAAAAAAGCGATTGCTAACTTTAAACTTAGAGAAGGCATGCCGATTGGTTCAATGGTAACATTGAGACGTCAAAAAGCATGGACATTTCTTGACCGCCTGATTCATTTAACACTTCCAAGAGTAAGAGATTTCAGAGGTCTTTCTCCAAGAGGTTTTGATGGTCGTGGTAATTACAACATGGGTGTTAAAGAGCAAATTATTTTTCCAGAAATTAATTATGATAAAGTAGAAAAAATACGTGGAATGAATATAACTATTTGTACAACAGCTAAGACCGATGCTGAAGGTAAAGCCCTTCTTGAAGGACTTGGTTTTCCCTTTAGAAATAAATAGTTGAAATTAATAATTGAATTAAATATTTGAGTTTGAGGTAGAAAAAATATGGATACTATTGCAGATTTCGTAACAAGAATAAGAAATGCTGGGTTAGCACGACACGATAAATTAGATGTGCCTAGTTCAAATATGAGACAAGGAATTGCTCGTATTCTTAAAGAGAACGGTTACATCAAAACTTTCAGAGTAGCTCAAGACGGAAAACAGGGTCTTATGAGAGTCTATTTAAATTATAGTAAAGATGGGGCTCCCGCGATCGCAAACGTTCAGAGAGTAAGCCGTCCTAGAAAAAGAATTTATGTTAAAAAAGAACAGATACCTCAAATTAGATCAGGATATGGAATTTCTATATTAAGTACTAACAAAGGTGTTTTAAGTGGTGAAGAAGCTGCCAATCAGAATGTTGGCGGAGAATTTTTACTCAAGGTTTGGTAGGTTATATATGTCTAGAATTGGAAAGTTACCTGTAAAGGTACAAGAAAAAGTAAATGTGGAAATTAAAGAAAAAACCACACTTATAATTAAGGGTGCGAAAAACACTCAGAAAGTAACTATGTCTGGCGACTTAATTGAAGCTGAAGTTAAAGACGGTTTCATCGTTTTGAAAAGAAAAGGCGACGACGCAAAATCTAAAGCTTTGCACGGATTATACAGAAGCCTTGTACAAAATGCGATGACAGGTGTTTCAACTGGTTGGTCAAAGTCACTGACACTAAACGGTGTTGGTTACAGAGCTAACGTTGCTGGAAAAAACCTTGAATTAACTTTGGGTTTTAGTCATCCAATCAAATTTCCAATTCCAGATGGTATTGAAATCACTGTTGATAAACAGACGGCTGTTTTAATCAAAGGTGCCGATAAAGCCCTGGTTGGACAAGTCGCGGCTAAAATCAGAGATTTTAGACCACCAGAGCCTTATTTAGGTAAAGGTGTAAGATACACTGATGAAGTTGTTAGAAAGAAAGCTGGTAAGTCAGGTGGTAAATAGTTTTTTAATTTAATATTTTGAGGTTTGTTATGAGATTGAAATTTAAAAAGAAAATGAGTGTACGCTTAAAAAGCAGAGCTAAGGCGAAAGTTAAGATTCGTAAAAAAATCGAAGGCACAGCTGAGCGTCCACGTTTAAGTGTTTTTAGATCTGCTAAGCACATGTATGCGCAGTTAGTTGATGATGTGACTGGAAATACAATCGCTTCATTTTCTTCTGCTAAAGTTGAAGGTTTAAAATCAACTTCAAATTGTGATGCGGCTAAAGCTGTCGGAATGAACATAGCTAAAGCGGCAAAGGCAAAAAATATAAGTAAAATAGTTTTTGATAGAAGTGGTTATTTATACCACGGAAGAATTAAAGCTCTTGCGGATGGCGCAAGAGAAGCCGGACTTGAGTTTTAAGGGAGAGTCACTTGATGGATCAAGCACAAGAATTTGAAGGTAGAGTTGTTGCTATTAACCGAGTGGCAAAAGTTGTAAAAGGTGGACGAAGATTTTCTTTCTCTGCCCTTGTTGTCGCGGGTAACGGAGCAGGAAAAGTTGGTTACGGAACTGGAAAATCTAATGAAGTTCCAATGGCTATTTCAAAAGCAGAAAGAATTGCTAAGAAAAATGCAGGCCCTATAGTCATGAAAGATAATAGAACAATACCTCATGAAGTGATTGGTACTTTTGGAGCAGCGAGAGTTATTCTTATGCCCGCAGCTCCAGGAACTGGCGTTATTGCCGGTGGAGCTGTTCGTGCGGTTCTAGAGTCTGTTGGTGTAAAAGATATTCTTACTAAATGTGTAGGAACTCGTAACCCCCATAACGCAGTTTTGGCGACTTTAGATGGTTTAAGCCAATTGACTGACAAAACTTTAAAACAAAGATTAGAAATTTAATTTATAGTTTAGCTTAGTGTTAACCCAATTTGTTAATCGTAAGCATTGAACCTGTATATTAGGAAGGATAAATGGCAAAACAATTTAAAGTTAAATTGATAAAAAGTATAGTGAGAGCAACGAAAACTCAAAAAGAAACAATTCGCTGTTTGGGTTTAAGAAAAATTGACTCTGAAGTCATTGTTAATGACAACCCTGCCAATCGTGGTCAAATTTTTAAGATGCAACATCTTTTAAAAGTGACACCAATTAATTAGTAAATAATTTTAGTTTATATCGGAGAACATATGTCAAGTTTATTAAGTCAGCTTCCTATCAATCAGGGTTCAACTCATTATAAAAAAAGAATAGGTCGCGGTGATGGTTCTGGACAAGGATCAACTGCTGGTAAAGGTCATAAAGGACAAAAAGCTAGATCTGGTGGAAATGTTCGCGTGGGTTTTGAGGGTGGTCAGATGCCACTTATCAGAAGACTTCCTAAGTTTGGATTTACTAACGCTCAATTCAAAAAACATTATGAAATCGTTCACACTGGAATGCTTAATGATTTTAAAGGTGAAGTGACCGCTGAATCATTACATGCCGCTGGATTAATTAAAAAAAGTAACGTGAAAGTTAAAATATTGACCAAGGGCGATTTAACGACCAACCTCAAAGTTAAAGTTCATAAAATAAGTGAATCAGCAAAATCGGCCATTGAAAAAGCCGGGGGAACAGTCGAGGTCATCTAGTGTCTACAGAAGCTTTATCAAAAAACAGTAGCTTAAAAAACAAATTACTTTTTACTCTTGCAATTCTATTAGTCTACAGAGCCGGCGTTCAAGTCCCGACTCCAGGTCTTGATGGTGTTGCTGTTTCTGAATTCTTCAGATCCCAGGGTGGTGGACTTTTTGGTCTATTCAATTCCTTTACCGGTGGGGCTCTTGAACAATTTAGTATTTTTGCTCTAGGTGTAATGCCTTACATCTCGGCTTCGATTATTTTTCAGCTTTTACAGACGGGTATTCCTGCTCTTGAAGCTTTAAAAAAAGAGGGCGAGCAAGGCAGAAAGAAAATTAATCAATACACAAGATATGCCACAGTTATTTTATGTTTGGTGCAAGGTTACGCTATGACTAACTGGATGTTAGGCGAAAGCTTTAACGGCAATCCTTTGGTAACAACTCAGTATTTTGGATTTTTACCTTTTCAAGTTGTCGCTATGGTGACATTAACTGCTGGAACTTGTTTCTTGATGTGGTTGGGTGAGCAGATCACAGAGCGTGGAATCGGTAACGGTATCAGTATGATTATATTTGCTGGTATTGCGTCTGGTATTCCATCTGGAACCCAATCCTTAATTGAACAAGTTTCTAAAGGTTTGATGTCCCCACTACTTGCCATCGGACTTGTTGTTGCAATGGTATTCGTAATTGCATTTATTATTTTTATGGAAGTCGCACAACGTCGAATTCCAGTTCAGTACTCTCAACGTGGTGTTGGTCGTGAATCTATTCAAGCACCTTCAAGTCACTTACCTTTGAAGTTAAATTTTGCTAACGTGATTCCACCTATTTTTGCATCGTCATTGCTAATGTTTCCCGCGACTTTGACTCAATTTGTGGACAGTCCATTTTTAAGATCTCTTCAAGAGTCTTTCTCACCATCTGGCGCTCTATACAATATTATTTTTATTGGTCTTATTGTTTTCTTTTGCTTTTTCTATACTGAAATTGTTTTTAACCCAAAAGACGTTGCTGAAAATCTAAAAAAATACGGTGGCTTTATTCCAGGCGTAAGAGCTGGGAATAGCACTGCTGATTATATTAAAAAAGTTTTAGACAGGTTAACTGTGATTGGCGCTCTTTATTTAAGTTTTGTGTGTATCATGCCAACGATTATGGCTTCAGAACTTAAAGTTCCGTTTTACTTTGGTGGAACGTCGTTATTAATTTTAGTGGGTGTAGCCCTAGATTTTGTCCAACAAGTTCAATCTCATTTATTATCATCTAAATACGATGGATTAATGAAAACTCACAAAATACGTGGAAGAAGAGTTCAGTACTAAATGGGTGTTGCTCCAAAATCTTGCCTTTTATTTTTTGGAGCACCAGGTTCTGGTAAAGGAACTCAGTCTGAAGTTTTAGAAAAAAAACACAATTTCAAACATATATCTACTGGTGATATCTTTAGAGAAAATCTTAAAAAAGAAACTCATCTTGGTATTGAAGCTAAGAAGTTTATTGATGCCGGGAACCTAGTTCCTGATGATGTGACTTTAAAAATGTTAAAAAGTGCAATTCAAGAAACAACTCAAAATTCATTTATCATAGATGGATTTCCTAGAAACTTAAATCAAGCTCGCCAATTAGAAGTCCTTTCTGAGGAACTCAATTTCAACATTAAAAGTGTTGTTTTTTTAGAAGTTCCTGATGAAGTGCTTTTTGAACGCTTAACTGGTCGTAGAGTCTGCAAAAGTTGCAGTGCTGTATATCATATTTCTTACAAACCATCTAAAAAAGATGGAATTTGTGATGTTTGCGGTGGTGAAGTTTACCAACGTAAAGATGACTCAAGAGATGTGATTTCGCATAGACTTAAAACATACGCTCAGAGTACTTTCCCCGTAAAGAATTTTTACGAGGAGATGGGTATTCTTGAGATTGTAGATGGACAAGGCCAACAAAGCGATATAGAAAAACGAATAGAATTTATTATAAAAGAATTTTAATTTACTGTAGACTTCCAAAGTCTGAAATGCTAGTTTCACGCGTTCTAGTGAATATTAGTATTTCATTATTCGGATGATATAGTCGGGAGTAGTCATGAAGGTTCGTCCATCAGTAAAACCAATGTGTAACAAATGTAAAACGATCAAGCGAAAAGGTGTTATTCGCGTGATTTGTGAAAATCCTAAACATAAACAAAAACAAGGGTAATTAGATTATGGCTCGAGTCGCGGGTATAGACCTACCTAAAAATAAAAGAATGGAAATTGCGCTAACTTATATCTTCGGAATTGGACGACCTAAAGCTCGTAAAATGTGTAAGGACTTAGGTTTCGAAGCAAGTATGAAATCAGATGATCTTCAAGACAGTGATCTTAATAAATTAAGACTTTACTTAGATGGAAAAATCAAAGTTGAGGGTGATTTAAGAAGAGAAGTTGGAATGTCTATCAAACGACTTATGGATTTAGGTTGCTATCGTGGATTAAGACACAAATCTGGTTTGCCAGTGCGTGGTCAAAGTACTCGTCAAAATGCAAGAACTCGTAAGGGCCCTAAGAAGACTGTCGCAAACAAGAAAAAAGCAGTTTAAATCTTAGAATTTAAAGGATCAAATAAATGGCAGATAATAAAAAAATAGTCGACAAAAAAGCGGCGAAGAAAAAAGTTAAAAAGAATATTCCTACAGGTAGATGTTATGTAAGTGCTGCTTTCGGAAATATAATCATTACGATTACAGATCCTACTGGCAATACTATTGCTTGGTCTTCTGCTGGTGCTTTGGGTTTCAAGGGTAGCCGTAAAGGAACTCCGTATGCGGCTCAATTAACCGCTGAAGATGCAGTTAAGAAAGCTCAAGATCAGGGTATAAAATCAGTAGACGTGTATTTAAACGGACCAGGTGCTGGTCGTGAGCCCGCTGTTCGCGCTGTTGGTAACGCAGGTGTAAGAGTTAACTCTTTAAGAGATATCACTCCTATTCCTCACAACGGATGTCGTCCACCTAAACGCAGAAGAGTATAAAGGAGCATAAATGGAACAGCACTATTATAAATTTTGGACTGATTTAATTGTCCCTAGAAGTTTTGAAACTGAAGATAAAACTTTAAGTTATGGAAAATTTAAAGTCGAGCCTTTAGAAAAAGGTTACGGAATGACTTTGGGAAACTCTTTAAGACGAGTTTTGCTAAGTTCAATGATGGGATCAGCAGTTACTGCAGTTAAGCTTGACGGCGTTTTACATGAATTCAGCACTATCCCAGATGTTATGGAAGATGTGACTGATATTATTTTAAATTTAAAAGAAGTTAGATTTAAACAGTACTCTTCTGACCCTCAGGTTTTAAGAATCACTAAGCAAGGTCCTGGAGCTGTGACAGCTAATGACATTGCCACTAATTCAAATATCGAAGTTTTAAACCCTAATCAGCACATTGCGACTTTAGGTAAAAATGCGACATTCAATGCTGAAATTGTAATTGGTTTTGGACGTGGATATGAGCCTGCAGAAATGCACAGTGAAGGCTTAGACATTGGTTTTATTCCAGTGGATTCGCTGTTTAGCCCGATAAAGCGTGTGAACTATCAAGTTTCAAATGCACGTGTTGGACAAAGAACTGATTACGATTCTTTAGAAATAGAACTTTGGACAGATGGTTCTTTAAGACCAGATGAAGCTTTATCATTAGCCTCAAAAATTTTAAAAGAACAACTTCAAGTTTTTGTAACTTTTGATGAAACTGTTGAGCCTGTGGAGACTGTTGTTGAAACTCACTCGCCAACTTTGAACGACAACTTATTTAGACCTGTTGAAGATCTTGAATTAAGTGTCAGAAGTGCAAATTGCCTTAAGAACGCAAACATAAGATACATTGGTGAGTTAGTAACACGTAGCGAAGGCGAGATGTTGAAAACAAAAAACTTTGGTCGTAAATCTTTAAATGAAATTAAAGAAATACTTATAAGAATGGGATTAAACTTAGGAATGAAAATTGAAGGATGGCCGCCTCCAGGTTGGGATCCAAACAATCCTCCTCAAGTTGCGCGTAACAATGACGAAGGGTCTGTTGATCCAACAAGTGTAAACTAAGCATTTGTAAAAATCTGATTAATTAAGGGTTAGGAATATGAGACATAAGGTAATAAAAAATTCTTTCAGCAGAAGACCAGGACCAAGGAAAGCTCTTGTCAGAGGTCTTGTCGATTCACTTGTAGAAAACGGCAGAATTAAAACAACTTTAATTAAAGCTAAAGTTCTACGATCTAAAGTTGAAAAAGCGGTGACCCGCGGTAAAGACGATACGGTTCATAGCCGTAGAGTTTTAGCGGCTATGTATCCACACGGGAACACTGTTGACATAATCTTTAAAGAGATTGCTCCTAGATTTAAAGATCGCCCAGGTGGTTACACACGAATCGTGAAGCTTGGTGAGAGAGCCGGGGACAAGGCGCCTATGGCTTATATTGAGTTTGTTGATTTCACAGCTGTTGAGAAAAAAGTAGTTGTGAATAAACCAAATGTTGCTGAAGCTCAAAGACTAAGAAAGAGCAAACGTAAGATGCAAGAAAAGTCTAGAATTCTTAATAGACAAGCTTAAGGATTTAGATCTTTTTTGCTTTAGATTCTGTTTAATAAAATTTAGTATTATTAAAAGCTAACTTAATGAGTTGGCTTTTTTATTTTGAGATTAAGGCTTTGATATTATTAATTTTTATTTACCGAGCATTTATTAGGATCTAATTAAAAAATCCTTTTTTTTAAGTCTAGATTAAGACTTCATTTTTGATACTTAATAAAAAATTAGTTATATTTTTGATAATTTTGAGCCAATATAATTTATATAAAAATAAAATTAAAATTGAATAGCAAAAGGTAAAAGCCTGTGTAAGGGGATTTATTGTGAGTTTAAGATGGATATTGGCGGCTGGAGTTTTTGGAGTTTTAATAGCTGTCTTTGGAATTATGTATACTAAGCATTGGGCGTCTGATTATGGTAGGAACGATATTGATAAAACAATGTCTGCCATAGAGAAATATAAAAAAATGCAGGTAGATCAAGCCTTTGATTTCAAGTTAAAAAGTATGAGTTATGTGAGGCTAGATTCTACAAGTTTTGAAAAGCCTAAAGAGAATATTTCTCTTGAATCAAAGAGCATGTATTCGGGAATAAATACTCAAAAATTAAGTTATTTTAAAGGTAAAGTGATCCTTTTGAATTTTTGGGCGAGTTGGTGTGAACCTTGTATTTCTGAATTTCCAGATATGTTGAGTCTTAAAAAACAACGACCTGATATCGAAATAATTGCCGTCAACAGAGATCAAAAGTTAGAAGACGCCGTGAAGTTTATAAGATCTTTTCCAGAGTCCATCGGGCAAATCACCTTTCATTGGGACCCAGATGGTAAAATCACTGAGCTTTATGGAACTGAAGTATTGCCTGAATCTTATCTGATAGGTAAAGACTTTAAAGTCATAAGAAAAATTGTAGGCATTGAAGATTGGGATAATCCAAATGTCCTTAAATTTATCGATTCGCTGTAGTTTACTTGCAGCGTAAGTCTTTACCCGGTAAATTTCGTCGAAAGTTTTTAGCAATCTCGTCGTTAATGGAAGAGCCACTGGTCGCTCGCAAGTTTAAATCCACGTTTGAAATAAAATAATTATGTTGATTCCAAATACTTCGAGTGGGCATCCAAGTTTCAACATCAGTATTTGCTGTGTAAATTCTTAGGCCATTGTTTCCACCGGAACTTAAGTAATAGTTATTTGAAACGACAATTATTTCTGGACTGAAATCTTGATTTAAGTCTGCAACAACGGGGTACTCTCTGATGGTGCCTGTACTGTTTGGAGTTTCCCATAAGATTTCTAAATTTCTTGAAGAGGGACTAAGCTGGTAGACTCTAAATTTGGTTTCATCAGCGTATAAAATTTCAGGTTTGCCGTCTCCGTTAAAATCAAAAGATGTGACCCCGGTGGATAGGGACGAACAGTCATTGGTTGCGGCCCCAGCTAATTTGTTTCCACCTTTGTCATAAATATTAAGTGACCTGCCTGTGGCAATAGCGAATTCCGTAGTGCTTGCATTGCCATCGAATTCTCCAATAGTGGCGGTTCCCCCGCCGACAATTGAAGTCCCATTATAAGTGCAACGATCTTCGGGGTTTTGAGTTGTAAGGTTTTTATCTGTAATTATTCTTCCGTCGGCCGAGTAAATCCTAAACGTACCGAAACCGGTGTAGATGATCTCTTTTCCTGCATAGGCAGTATCTACATCAGCTGCCGCGACAGAGCAGCCATTGGCTTCGCAAAGAAGTCCCATGACTTCAAACTTGGAGGTAAAATTACCGTTACTGATAAAGTATACTCCGGTGCTATCAATAATCGACATGGCCCCTTCGCCAGAAGTTAAGTTCATCGCAAAATGTGAGCAGCCAGTTCCATTATTTTTGTATTTACGAACTAGGGGAGTGAATGTTCCATCTGCATTTTTTTGTTCAAAAAGGACTTCACCATTTTTAATAATTTCAGATTTGCCATCTTTGTTTAAATCAGCCGCAGCTAAACCCCCGTAGCAAGTGTAAGCAAACTCAGTAGCCACTTTCCATCTTAAAGTTCCATTGGAGTTTAAGGCTACAATCTCTTTATTTTTAAAATGAGGATAAATAATTTCGCCACGACCATCTCGGTCAATATCAATTAGAAGTGGAGCTACGGCTCCACTTGGGGCCATTGTGTCTGAACCTATGCTGATGATTTCAGTTTTGGTTCGGCCATCAATAACTCTTAAGACGCCTTTTTGATTATATAAATACTCACTGCTTCGAAAACTGGTGAATGCGATTTCAGGGTAACCGTCCCCGTTGATATCCCCCACACTTGGGGACGAAGACACTTGATTGTAAGTGGGAAAAACAGTGGGGCTGTTCCAAGTGAAATCTAATTGGGGATTAAAGTTTGAACTAGAAAGAGCTCGGCATTGAGGGATAGCTTCTTCGGGGACAACTGTGCTGAATTCATTATTATCAGATCCTACGAATTCTGCGCAATTCTGATAAGTGGCAATAGTTAATAATACACACAAGCCCAAATAGATCTTTTTATTATTTAGTTTCATACTTTAACTTTCGGATATATGAGCTAATTTTTAAAGAGCTAATGGTCATTAAGAGACAATAACAAAAAGTGTTTCAAAAGAGTTGCTAGACTGGCTATAATAACTTCTGGAATTCAAAAATGGGCTTAGGTCCAGCCTATTTTCTTTAGATCTTTTGTTTTACAAAGAAGAATCCTTAGATATTTAAAACAGGACAAGCCTTGTCATTCCCCTTGCAAAAAAAGCAAGGCTTCATGCCAACGAGCCTGATTTAAATATCTAAGGATTCTTTTTTGTAAAACAAAAGATCTAAAGAAAAAGGCTCGGCTTAAATTTGATAATAGCATTATCAGCTTGGGTTATTTAAATAATTTGTTCTTCAATTTGTCGAGGGCGGGATTTAAGGACTTGGATGAGCTTTTTTTAATGAAGTCATTAACTAATTTATTCTGTGAATCTAATTTGCCATCTAGGATTTTTAAATCTGAGGTCGTTTTTGATTCGTCTCCATCAAATTTTCCGAAAATTTTATTTGATAGCTGTGATGTCTTTTCGTTCATTTTTGATTCTAATTCTTTTGTAAATTCTGAAAGTTGAGATGCAAGTTTGGCCTTGATCCCGTCAGATATTTTATTTGTTAAAGTCGATAGGATTTTTAAATCTGGGTTTGCAATTGGACCATTGAGTAACACATCTAAATTAAAACTAGGGATACTATCTAATATAGGTTTTAACATATTTTGAATATCAGATTTTGTGGATTCAAATACAAAATTGGCAGAGGTCATTTCTGAATTGATTTTTAAATTATTAATTTCATTTTTAAGAATTTGACCATTAATGTTTGTGAACGTTGAAGCTTTATTTAAATAAAATTTTAAAGACCCATCGTCTACAATTTTAAAAGAGCTGATAGGATAGTTGGCTCTTATGCTAAACTCTTCATTGATGTTTTGAACATGGTGGTTGATTTTAGCCGACAGATCAATCCCAGTGATATTTTCTTTAGGTAAGTCCCCTTGGAATTTAACAAGGATTGGTTTGTTTATAAGCTTTTGATCGCTGGCTAAATCTAAAATCTCACCTTTAAAATTTTGTAAATCTTGATTGTCTTTAGCATTAGCCTGGATCATGGATTTTTTGATCCAAAATTTAGGACGTACATTGTTCCCAAAGTGGATAATTTGATTGTTGGATTTTTTTACTTCTTTAATTTCAACGTTAATGGATTTTTCATTTTTAGAGGAATCAAGATAGGCCTGGGCTTTATCTTTTACAAAGGCGGAGTTTTTTTCGCTTAAAACTTTACTAGTTACATTCTTAACTTGGTCTTCTGAGCTTTTTCTAAGTTGTTCAAGCCAGAAATTAAATAAGTAAAAACGTGTAGTTACTGTTTCAGCGAAAAAGTCTTTGGCTAAGGATTCAGGGCTTATATCTGGAATTTTAAATTTAGCTTTTAAGGCTAGTTTTTTTTCTAAGATGTCTTTGTTTAGCTCTGATTTTAAGTTCTTCACTTCATTGATTTGGGCTAGAAACTGGCTTTTTATTTTTTTAACTTCATCCTTTTTTTGACTAATTTTTTTTAAAAAATCTTTGCCTTCAGAAATAAGAGTTAAAGCCTTTTTTGTATCATTAGATTCGGCTTTAGATTTTTCTTGAAGCGCTTTGAATTCAGTTTCTATTTGCTTCATGTGATCTGTTTTTAGAAAGGCTTCGTAAGATTTTAAAATATCATTTTGATTTTTAAGTTTAAGTTCATATTTTTTTGTTAAATCATCAATTTTAAACTCATCACTTAATTTACTAAGTTCAGATTTTATATCTTTAGATTTTGAAAATGACAGAATATTTTCTAAGATATTTCCTTTCGAGTTTTTATTTAAAACGGCTTCTTTGTTTTTCTTTAAATTTAAAGACAAAGACATTAGCTTTTGGCTTTCTGGATTGACGTATCCTGATCTAGACCTTTGGGTGTTAACTTTAATGCCAGTCAAATAAGATTTTTCACTTACAAAAGATAAAAATAAAAGTTCATGGGGATTGAGTTCAAATTCAATTTCGCCAATCTCAAACAAATTTTGACTTGGCTTTTGGTGGTTAGTAAACTGCATTCGGTTTAGTTTTAAGTTAGGTGGAGAGATCTTAATTTGGATAGAATCTATATTGACTTCAGCCCCATAAACTTGGCTTAAAGATTTTTGTGCAATCCATCTTAAGTGAGTCGTAAAAAATAATGTAAAATATAAAGTAAGTATGACGCCTATGAAAACAAGTAGTCCAATCACTTCAAATCGAATTAATTTTTTGAACAGGCTGGTTTTTTTATTCAATGGAGCTTTATTTTCACTGGTCTTGCTTTCGCTAGTTTTAGTTGAACTCATTTGTTTTGCCTTGTGTGTTACTTTAATTATTTAAATTTAATATTTAATTTAATATTTAACTTATTGTTTAACTTACTATTTAAATTAGTTTTTAATTTTAGCTTCTCATGCTGTCTAGAATATTATTGTATCCAATCACAGCCGAGGTTTTGCTAAAGTATTTGTAAAGTTTTGTATTTTTAAATTTTTTAACTACGGTGTGCTGGTATTTTTGAATTAGAATTTTAAAAATAAAAAACATAAAAGGAAAAGCTAAAAGGGCAATAACTTGTCCACCTAAGATTTGGGTGTGATTAAACTTAAGCCAGTGCCAAATTGGATTTTCATAAAGCGAAGTCCAAAAAGTCGTTAAGCTTGGGTTCTCTAAAAGCGAAAGACCCAAGGAATTAAAAGTACCTAGTAAAGGAAGTGACACGATTGAAAAGAAAAAAATCCCCAAAAAATAAGCGCCCATTTGAACTCTAAAAAACAGAACTATGAAAAGACTAACAAGCCCTAATATTGACCCAAAACCGGCAAAGGCAGGAAAAAGCGATAGGGCAAAACCTAAGGCTAAAGCCAAAGTGCCCTCGTCTGTATGGAGCAATTTAATTAATTTTAAGATCTGTTTAAGTAGAAACATAGGCTTAGTCCTTTTATAGAATCTGATTATAGGCCAAGCGATGAGCTTATATCAAAGTCACGAGCTGAAAATTACGCAGCAGATAATTATTTTGATAACACTAACCTTAAGAAATCAATTTTTAAAGCGGCATAATTTGTATTTCATGATTTTTTTTGGCATAAATTCTATATATGGAAATGAAGACTGGAAATGAAGGCATCAATAAAAATCATAAAGTTAAAAAAGCCATTATCCCCGCTGGGGGATTAGGAAGTCGCTTTTTGCCTGCATCAGCGGCAATTCCAAAAGAGATATTTCCTGTTTTTGATAAGCCTTTAATTTATTTCGCAATAGAAGAGCTTAAAGAGGCTGGTGTTGAAGAGATCTATTTAGTTATTAGCCCATGGAAGGTTCCATTTTTTGAAAGCTTTTTAAATCTTAAAGAAAGATACTCAAGACTAATTGCTGACCCATCTAAGAAGTCCGTGCTTGATAAGATTAGTTTTTTAAGTGAGTGGCCTAAGATCACTTTAGTTATCCAAAATGAGGCGAAAGGTTTGGCAGAAGCGGTGGGGCTTTGCAAAGATCAGATTCGTGATGATGCCTTTTTTGTGCTTCTTCCTGATGAAGTCTTTGTTTCAAATCATGTGAACCCATCTTTAAGTTTGTTAAAGACTTATCAGCAATTTGAAAAAAGCACTGTGGGTCTATTTGAAATTCCACATGAAGATGTTGGTAACTACGGCGTTGCAAAGTTGGGATTAAGTTTGGGTGACCATTCAAATTCTGTCAGAAATTTAAATCAAATATCAAAAGATCCATCAGCGCCAATGACCTACCAATTAAATGGCTTAGTTGAAAAGCCTAAGCCAGAAGACGCACCGAGTGATTTTATGCTTCCTGGTCGATACTTGTTTACTCAAAAATTTTGGACTGCGATAGAAGAAGAGCTTCAACAAATTCAGAATTTAAAATTAAATCAAGAGCTTCATATCACCAACGCTTTAGACCGAATGGCCACAGATCAAATGCTATTGGGTCAAGTTGTTCAAGGTCAAAGATTTGATGTTGGGCGTCCAGAAGGTCTATTAAATTTAAGTCATCATATTTTTAATGAAATATAAGGTGAATCAAAAGGATATTTAATTGCTAAACATATTAGACTCAAATCTTAGTATTAATTTGAAATCCAAAAAGGATTTAACTCAAGCCTACGATTCTTTTGTTGAATCAGAGCATTCATTTATTCATGTGCTTCAAAATAAAAATTTATGGCAAGTGTCGGGTGAGTTTTCCTCCCATTTAAAAGACCATTTTCAAGAGCTTGTTGTTATTGGAATCGGTGGAAGTCATTTAGGGGCTGAATCTTTTGTTAAAGCTCTAAGCTTTCCAAGAAAAGTTATCTTTTTAGAAAATCCAGATCCTGTGGGATTAACTCGCAGATGGAACGGAATAAAAAACTTAAGTCGTACACACTTTATGTTTGTTTCAAAAAGTGGGGGAACTTTTGAAACTTTGGCTATTGCCAATTGGGTGATAGATAAACTTAAGGATTCAAACTTAGAAGCATCAAAGCATTGCAGCGTTTTAACTGCTAAAGAATCATCTGCATTAAAGATTTGGGCCGATCAGACTGGGGCGTGGTGTTTAAAATTTCCAGAAGATGTATCTGGTAGATTTTCGGCATTGACCCCAGTGGGTATGCTTCCCTTAATGTTTGGACTTGATAAAACCATGACTGATTTTTTTACGGAATTCTTTCTTGGGGCCGATAGTGTTTTAAGTTCTAATTTAAGGGGCTTAAAGTTAATGTCAATTTACAACAGCTTAATTCAAGATCAGTTTCAGACTTTAAACTTTTGGATTTACTCTGATCAAATGCAAGGATTTGGAAAATGGCTTCGACAACTTTGGTCAGAAAGCCTGGGGCAAGTGAATTTGCCCAATAGTTTAAGTTTACCTGTTTTTGTTTTGTGTAAAGGGGCTAGTGATCAACACTCGTATTTGCAACAGGCGATTGCTCAAAGTCATAAACAAGTCAATTTTGTCTTAACCTTAAAAAAATTAAATGATGATTTTACAAATCATGGGTTAACAAAAGATCATTTTAAATCCAGCTGGGGTTTTGAAAACCAGTCTTTTTTAGACTTATTTAATGATGAAGCCATGGGGCTGGTTAAGACTTTTAAAGACTTAAAAATACCTTATGTTCATATTGAAATTGAAGATGTGACATTAAAGTCTTTGGTCGACTTTGTCCTGATAAACCAAGTCGTGATTGCAAGCCTTGGCCAGTATTTGAAGATAAACCCATTTGAGCAGCCCCAAGTAGAGGAAATGAAAAAAAGGATTTCAGATCTTCAAAAGTCTAAAAATAAAGCACTTTTGTTATAAAGTTTTGTATTTACTTTGTTTTTGAAATACAAACTTAGTACTTATTCAGTTATAAAAATTAAAAGTTTAATTAAAAATATTTTTGATTTCGTACTTTATTTATTAATTCTATAAATTGGTGGCGTAGCTCAGTTGGATAGAGCAACAGCCTTCTAAGCTGTGGGTCGCAGGTTCGAATCCTGCCGCCATCACCAATTTTTATTTTAAGATAAAAAACTCTTTTCTGATTAATTCTAATACCTTTTTATTTAAACCCGCCTTTTTAGCAAATTCTGGCCAGTCCTGTAAAGCTAGTTCAACATCTTTAATTATGTTTTTGTATTCACCAATTCCAAATCTGTCGGCCAAAGTTATTAGATCATCAATTTTAAAATTACTGAATTTCCCATTCACAGACATTAAGTGCTGATTAATCCATTCATTCTTTGTATCAAAGGCAAAAGTAAGGTCATAAGCTGGCGCTAAGTCCCACGCTAAGCCTTGTTTTAAAATAAATGAAAAATTCTTTGAATGATCATCACAGTTTTTTGCCATTATATTAAAAACCATTCTTCTAAATGTTTCGATGAAGGCCGCATGATTGAGTTTCAGACTAATTAAGGTCATAAATAATTGCTCATAACTATTGGTGGATTTTCTTTTAAAGTCGATACGATTTATACCACAAAGTGTTTGGATGTGATGTTTCGTATTATGATCACGATCAAAACGTTGGGTCATGAAATGTGAACGTCCATTTTCATTTAGCAGTTTGCAATCGGTCATTTTAACTCCAGCACTCTTTGCCATCAAAGAATAAGCAAACTCAATACGTCCATAGTCCTCCGAAGATCCGAACTCTTTATCTTTTCCTGTATATTTACTCAGACCGTCTAATTTAAGTAACCATTGTTCAAAACCATCTGGAGAATCAACTTGGCCAGATCGAATTTCATTTGTTTTCGGGTTCCAAGCGATGACAGCTTTGGCGCGAGCACCTCCGGCAGAAGTACCAACATCAATGATATTTCTTAATGATTTACTTGCGGATCGACTTTTTTTATCGCTAACTTCTAGATGGCCTTGGATTAGGCTTCGAGCTTCTGTGACTAGAGTTCCCATTTCTATAGCCGAGGACTTATAATTTTTTGGTCCATGCAAGGGTTTAAACTCTAAAGCGCCCATGGACCGCTGACCCATATAAGCTAAACGATCTAAAGGTGTGATTTGGGATTTAAAAATACCGTGGCTTGCCATATACTGGTCAATCAGTGCGTTACCAAAATCATCGGGTAGGGCATCGGCTAACATTGCTGGTAGTCGATTATAAGTTGGTTCTGGTAAGTCTGTGAAAACAAAACCTTGCTCTTGGTCGTTCAAAGGCATTTGAAGTGGAGACAATTCAATTCCACTTTTTCCAAACTTTTTATCATAGGCAAAAACATAATAATTTAACTTAGGGTCCAGCGCGACCGCACCCACATATTGATTCCAAATATAGACTTTAATTTGATCAATCTTTTTGTAGGATTTAGATTTTTTATTTTTTTCTGGATTTTTTTTCATCAGAGCTCTCATTTTTTTTTATGATTTTTCGATTTAATTTTCGTGGTCCGCTTGCGCGTATTCTTTCTGAATTGGAACGAACCATATGAAGCGGATTTATACTTACAACTGGTGCCAAAGCACTAATCCAATCTTGTCGTCCTAATGCGTGAACGACTCTAGTTAGGGTCTTTGTTGTTGTTCCACGGCCGCCTTCTAGATTTTGAAGCGCAGTTAAACTTACTCCAGCGTGCAGACAAAGTTTTTTTTGATCCAAATTTTTTTGTAATCGGAGGGATTTAAGGTTTTCACCTAAGTTTATTTCGAGTTCTTGAGGTGTAAAGATAGTCTGCATAATACGTGCCTTTAAAAGTGTTAAACACATTATCGGCTTTTAATATATCTTTTTAAAAGTTTTATAGCAAATTAAATGTCTAAAATAGCTTTTTTTAAATATTTTAAGCTATTTTTTACCTATCCAAATTTAAAGAGCTTAATTTAGATATTTAAGTATAATTTAAAACATGGAGTGTGAAGTATGTTTAAATCCTTATTTATCATTTTGTTCTGCTTATTTACAGTTGGGTGTTCAAAAAGTAATTCGGCAAGTAAAAATTGTCCTAAAACTATATCTATGGCTTCAAACTTACCTTTGGCCCCAACGCCAGAAGTGGCAATTCCAGTCACAGGTTTAGGTATCGATGCGACTTGGAACTGGCAATTGAACGGTATTTTAAACACGGGTTACAACGTTGACGTTTATGATGTTGATCTTTTTGAAACATCCATAGCAACGATTACAAGCCTTAAGATGAGTGGCAAAAAAGTGATTTGTTATTTCAGCGCAGGATCAAGTGAAAATTTTAGAACAGACTTTTCACAATTTCTTGATTCAGACATGGGTCAAAATCTAGATGGCTGGCCTGGTGAACGATGGTTGGATGTGAGATCCCAAAATGTTTTGAATATAATGACCGATCGTCTGGATTTAGCGGTCACAAAAGGCTGTGATGGTGTTGAACCAGATAACATGGATGCCTTTGATCAAAATACCTGTTTTGATATTTCGGCAAATGATCAGTTGGCTTATAACCGAGCGATTGCTAATTTAGCCAGAAGTAGAGGGCTATCTGTGGCGTTAAAAAACGATCCAGATCAAGTCAATGATCTAGTCGGATACTTTGATTTTTCAGTGACAGAGCAATGTTACTTTTATAACGAATGTCTAAGTTATCAGCCTTTTGTTTCGGCTGCTAAGCCGATCTTCAATGCTGAATACGATCTGGCTTACAGAATTAATCCTGCTCAGGCCAATCTTTGCAGTTATTCAAATGCAAACAACATACAAACAATCGTGTTTAGTCTGGGGTTAGATGACACTTATAGGCATCAGTGTTTTTAAGTAACCAAAAATCCTTTTCATTCCTAACTATTTAATGATTTTTTAAAATAATTAATCCGACCAAATTCACAACCTGAGAGAAAATAGTCCTGACCAAATTCCTGAGTAGCATGAGTTTGGTTGGGTTATCTTATAGACTCTATTTGAAACCCAAGTTAGATTATTTTTAAATAATTTCTAACTTTTCAGACTGGGTAATAACACTTTTAAAATTGTTGTGACCAATAGTCTAAACTTTGTGGGCGTAAGTTTTTGATGATTAAAAATAAATTTAAAAACTTAGAACTCATTCTTCCTTTTTTAAAGCCTTACTGGTTCAGAGCCACTATGGCAGCCTTATTATCTATTCCTGTTGGTTCTATGGATGCGCTTATAGCACTCGCTTTAAAGCCTTATATGGACGTCATATTAATAGAAAAGTCAGTGACTAATACGACCTACATTCCAATACTAATAGTTTCATTTGCTTTGCTTCAAGGGTTATTACTATATTCAATCAGTTATTTAAACACTTGGGTTGGTAGTAAAGTTACTAATGATGTTAAATTAAGCTTATTTAATAAGCTTATGTCCTTTGATGCCGGATTTTTTGATAAATCTACATCAGGGGAAATCTTATTTAGATTTAATAATGATGTTGATTTAGCCTGTAATGGACTTTTAACTAATGCTAGACAATTTTTAACACGAATTATTTCAATGGCTTCATTAATCGCAGTGCTATTTTATAATTCTTGGCAGCTGGCCATCATTTCGGTTGTGGCTTTAATTATCGCTTTATACCCATTAACCTTTGTTAGAAAAAAGTTAATAGCCTTGATGAACAAAACAGTTGTAAGTGGGTCAGCAGTTGTGACTCATTATAATGAAGCCTTTAGTGGAAACAGAATTGTAACTTCTTACAATCTGTCAGATTATTTAAATCGAAAATTTAAAAAGTCATTAGATTCTGTATTTAGTATTAACATTAAAATGACACAAAGAACGGGCATTATTTCACCGCTTATGCATTTTATTGTGTCACTAGGTATTGGCGCTGTAATTTGGATGGGTAGTTATTTAATAGTTAACAATGAAATTACACCTGGAAACTTTGTTTCATTTTTAACGGCGTTATTAATGCTCTACACGCCAGTAAAAAGTATCGGGAATAATTACAACACAATTCAAATGTCTATGTTGGCGATTGAAAGGCTTAATCAAATCATAAGCCAACAGCCTTTAATTATAAATAACCAAAACCCAGTTAAGCTAGATAAAATTAAAAATGAGATTATTTATAAAAACGTATCATTTGATTATAGCGCAGAACGACCAATTCTTAAAAAAATAAATGTAAAAGTTAAAGTAGGTGAAACCATTGCTTTGGTCGGCAACTCTGGCGGGGGAAAAACCACGTTTGTAAATTTGCTTCCTAGATTTTATGATGTGAAGCAAGGGTCAATTTCAATTGATGGTGTAGATATTAGGGACATTGATTTAAAGTCTTTAAGAGAAAGAATTGCTATTGTCTTTCAAGATAATTTTTTATTTGCAGGGACATTTAGGGAAAATATTGTTCTTAATAATCCGGGTGCCAATGATGAGCAGATTCATAAGGCATTAAAAGACGCGTGTTTGTATGATTTTGTAGTGTCCTTAGATAAGGGTTTAGAAACAGAAGTGGGTGAGCGTGGAATATTACTTTCGGGTGGTCAAAAACAAAGATTAGCCATAGCTAGGGCCTTTTTAAAAAATGCAGCCATTGTAATTCTGGATGAGGCCACGTCTGCTTTAGATAATAAGTCTGAAGCTGTAGTTCAACAGGCCATAGAGAATTTAATGAAAGATCGTACAGTGTTTATAATAGCGCATAGATTATCAACAGTTCAAAATGCAGATAGAATATTAGTAATTAATGATGGTGAAATTGTCGAAGAGGGAAGCCATAAAGACCTGCTTATCCATCATGATAGTGTTTATGCTTCGCTGTATAAAACGCAAATAATTTAAACTTAAAAAATTAATCAGGAGAAGTTGATGTTAAATATCGTAATCCCAATGGCCGGCAAAGGCAGCCGATTTGCAGACGTAGGGTTTGAGTTACCAAAGCCTTTAATTCCTATTCACGGTAAAGCTATGATACAAGTTGTTGTTGAAAATCTGACACCTAATGTCGAACACCGGTTCATATTTATTTGTCAGAATGAACACATTAAGAAATATGATTTAGTTAATAAATTGAAATCATACTCTAAGACGGCGGAAGTCATCGGTATTGATGGGGTCACAGAAGGTCAGCTTTGTAGCGTTCTTGTAGCTAAAGATTTTATTAACAATGACGATCAAGTTATGACGGCGAATTCGGATCAATACATTGATTTTGATATAAATGCTTATTTAAATGTAATTGAAGAAAAGAAATATGACGGTTTGATTATGACTATGACATCCGACGATCCGAAGTGGTCTTATGCTAAAATTGATAAAAACGGATGCGTAGTACAAACGGCTGAAAAAAAAGTCATTTCTAAAGATGCGACAGTTGGCATTTTCAATTTTAAAAAAGGATGTGATTTCGTCGCAGCAGCTGAAAAGATGATTGAAGACAATCAAAGAACCAACGGCGAGTTTTACACATGTCCCGCTTATAATTATCTTATTAAAGATGGACAAAAAATTGGTATCTATTCTATCGGAAGCGAAAAAAATGGAATGTACGGACTGGGTATTCCGGAGGACCTGGAATTTTTTTTAAAACATCCAGTATCCAGATCGGTGATATAGAGTCATGGAAATACTATCGCATCGTGGTTTATGGACACATTTGGGTGAACGGAACCTAGCGGTTGCATTCAATCACTCATTCGATCTTGGCATGGGAACTGAAACAGATCTGCGCGATTATAATGGGGAAATTGTTATTGCTCATGATCCTTTTAGTGAAAACGCCATTTCTTTTAGAGATCTATTAGCTATTATGAATGGTCGAAATCTTACACTAGCTTTAAACATTAAATCGGACGGACTTGCTAATGAAATTATTGAAATTTTAAATGAGTTTGAACATACAAATTATTTTACATTTGATATGTCAGTTCCAGAGCTAGTTAAGCAACTGAAGACAGAATTAAATGTATTTACTGGTATTAGTGATATCGCACCAAACCCAGTGCTCATGGATGCATGCGAAGGTGTATGGCTTGATTGTTTTAAATCAGATTGGTATGAATCTTCATATGTTGATGGCCTTCTGAGCAAAAATAAAAAGGTGTGTCTTGTTTCTGCTGACTTACATGGTCGAAATACACAAGCTCAGTGGGAATTAATTGCGAAAATTAATCAATTAGGGAGTGATAAACTCATGCTATGTACAGATAAACCTCTAGAGGCTAAAGATTTTTTCGGAAAGAAATTATGAGCATTAAAGCCGTTATATTTGATATGGATGGAGTATTAATTGACGCCAAAGATTGGCATTATGATGCTTTGAACGAGGCACTTAGTTTGTTTGGTTACGAAATAAATAGGCACGAACATCTTACAACTTACGATGGCCTGCCGACAAAAACAAAACTTCAGCGGCTCAGTTTAGATAAAGGTCTGCCGGAGCGATTACACAGTTTTATTAATGAAATGAAACAGCAATACACTATCAATTTAATTCACAAGTTATGTCGCCCGCAGTTCAATCATGAATATGCACTATCCAGATTAAAAACTGAAGGTTTTCGTTTGGCGGCAGCTTCAAATTCTATTCGTTACACTATGGATATGATGTTAGGTAAGGCTAATCTACTGCCTTATTTAAATTTTACATTAAGTAACGAAGACGTTTCTATACCTAAACCCAGTTCAGAAATTTATTTGAAAGCTATTAAGCTATTAGAGCTAGAGCCGAATGATTGTCTAATTGTTGAAGATAATGAAAACGGCATAAAAGCAGCGCGCGATTCAGGTGCTAACGTTATGATAGTTAAAGACGTGATTGATGTTAATTATAAAAATATTTTGAAACACATCAAACAATATGAGGATAAATGAAAGTTTTAGTATTAATGGCCGGAAACAATCCCGATGATATTGATGGATCATATCCCTTCTATATGACAGAAATTAATGGCAAAATGATTCTAGAACATCATATCGAATACTATAATAATTTTAAACCTACTCAAATTATCTTCTGTCTAAAACAAGAGGATATCAAAAGATATCATGTGGATCATGTTATTAAACAGTGCACAGAAAATGCAGTATTTGTATCTGTAAATGGAAAGACGGCAGGATCCGTATGCACGGCATTGCTAGCTTGCGAACATATTATAAATGATGAAGAGCTGGTTATTGTTGCAATCAACGATTCAATTGATAAAGAAGGCTTAGAAATTTTGAATAAGTTCCGAAATAAAAAAGCGGATGCCGGAGTAGTTTCATTTAAATCTGTTCATCCGAGATATTCGTTTATTGTTACGGATGACGATCATTTTGTTTCTGAAGTTGCAGAAAAACAGCCAATCAGTAAACAAGCTTTAGCTAGTTTTTATTATTTCAAATCTGGCAAAGATTTTGTCGATGCGGCAAAACAAGTGATTCGTAAAGACAATAAAATTAATAATTCTTTTTACATCAGTCAAACATTAAACGAATTAATTTTAAAACAAAAAAAAATAGATGTATTTTCAATACCTAACGAAATGTTTCACCCAGTTAAATCAGAAATTCAGTTGGCTCAGTACATTTCAAATCTAAACGACGTCAAAGAGAGTAAATAGTGAAAGTTGCAAATTTAAATGACATGGTTAAGGGTTGGTTTATTGGTGATTTTGAACCTTCTTTATTTAAGACCGAGGATGTTGAAGTTGCTGTTAAATCCTATAAAAAAGGGGACTCTGAAGCTAGTCATTATCATAAGATTGCGACTGAATTTACTGTCATTATTTCCGGTAGTGTCATGATGAATAATATTAAATATGGTCCCGGAGATATAATCGTGATGGAACCAAATGAATCCACAGACTTTGTTTGTCTTCAGGATGGAACTGTTAATGTAGTAGTAAAACTACCTGGCGCTAGTAATGATAAGTATTTAGGTTAATAATTTTTTTTAGTTAAATAGATTATAGAAGTAATAGGTGCATAGATAATTAACTTGAGAATAATGATGCTAATGGTTAGTAAAATCGCAAAGCACCTTCCGAATATTTTAAACAAAGTCCTTATTCTTGTGTTGGTGCACAGCAGATGGGTTTTTCTATATTTATATTTAAATTGATTCGGATACTTACACTTTTTGTATATTAGCAGCCAGCCAACTTTAAAGCTTTTTTTATGATTTTTAAGTTCAGGTGTTACATCTAATTTGATGTACTCATAATAAATTCTTTGCATCATTCGGTGAAATAAAAGCAAATACTCTGTCACTTCTACTGACGCATTATTTAAAAACGAGATTATAATTTCATGGGTAAGCAATAAATCAAAATGTAATTTTTTGTTACCTAAAGTAACTATTGAACCTTTCCTTTGTCTGTAAATATAACTTGTATTTGATTTTGGAATTATTTTGTTTGCATAAAAAGCAGCTTTTATAACAAATGGGTTATCCTCCCAATACAAGCTTTCAGGAAACAAAATTTTTTCTTTTCTAATTAAATTTGTTCTGTATATTTTATTCCAACACATCCCAGAATTATAATAGATATCCAACTGGCAAAGCTTCTTTTGTCTAGAATCAAAATCTATAATTAGGTTATTATATCCATAGGGCTCAAAAGTATTATTGTGTTCGTGCAGAAGCGTAATTGTCGATTGAACTATATCTGCATCATACTTCTTCGCTTCAGAATACAATTCATAATAAAAATTTGATAAAATGTAATCGTCGCTATCAACAAATCCAATATATTCACCTTTTGCCTGTGACATACCAGTATTTCTTGCGGCACCTAAACCACTGTTGATTTTATGTGAGACAATAATTATGCGAGGGTCATTTTCGGCATATTTGTTAACAATTTTTATTGAATTATCAGACCCACAATCATCCACGCATATAATTTCTATTTCAACCAGTGATTGACTTAATATTGAGTCCAAACATTCGTTAATATATTTTTCGACATTATAAATAGGTATAATAACAGAAATTTTTGGTTGCATTTAAGTCCAGCTATTAATTAATTGTTTTAGGTCATTAATTCGTTTCTTTAATTTATTGCATTCATTTAGAATTCGTAAATTTCTAAATAGTTGTAATTTTTTTATTCTTTTTAAGAAGATTTTGTTTTTTATAATTACAGATATTTTCGTAATATATTCATTTAAGTATATAATATTAATTTTTTCTAATGAGGTCATAAGCATCTCTTCAAAGTCCTGTTTGATTAAAATCTTAAGTTCATCTGAAACATCTTCTATTTCAAATAGGCTAATAATTTTATCAAAAACTGTGAGTTGATCAAAATAAAGTTTTTTATGGTTTTCGGATTTTTCGGATTGGTTGATAGATGATCCATTTCTTATTTTATAAATATAATTTGGTGAACTTGCGGAAGATATTGAAATTTTATTAGCTCTAATAAAAGCTTTGGCAATAAAGTACTGATCTTCATGATATACTCCTAATAAAAAACTAATATCATTAGATATAATGAAATTTCTATTAAATAAATGTTTACATGCAGAGGTATTGCAATTTGCATAAACAGCTAAGATTTTTTCTTTTAGATCTATTAGATATCCGTTATATTTAGTTGGACGATACTTTGGCCAGTCGCCTTGTTGATAGTGATTTGTTATTTTGTAAATTATATTCCCAGAAGCGATATCACATTGATGCTTGATGATATTTTTGTAAAGTTCTGAATAGTAATTTTTATCAATCACATCGTCGCTATCAACGAATCCAATAAAGTCACCTTGAGACGCTTTAATACCTAAGTTTCTTACATGGCCTTGACCCATATTTTTTTCACATTCTAGAATTTTTATTCGCTTATCGATTTTTAAGAACTCACGTGCAATGCCAAGAGTACTATCTGTTGATGCATCATCTATACATATAATTTCTAAGTTTTCATAACTTTGCTGTATTATTGAATCTAAACAATCAGCTAAAAACTCTTCTGAATTATACATTGGAATGATAATCGATATTTTATGTCCCATTTTATTTCTTTATTTTTAGAATAGGGAAAATACCAAAAAGATAGTGACTCTGCTTTATGGAATAGAGTGTGATAAATCCAAAAAGTAAATATTTTGTTTTGTTATTATAAAATTTTATACTTAAAATCGTAATTTTGTTAAATAGCTTATAATTTATTTTAGACTGATTTTCATGTTTGTAGAACGATAAATCTAAAAAATATACTTTATTTTTAAATCTTAGAGCTGATTGACTTGTTTTAACAACATCAAAATCTGGTCCATGCCTAAAGTTTAAAGGGTATGGTTTAAGATTTTTAGACCGCCAAAAATCAGCCCACCAGGACTCCATACAATAAAAATTATTTATATTAATATTTTTGTCAAATTCTTCGTAAAGTGATGTGGCGGTGTCAATTATTTCTGGTTTAGCGAAATAAATTAGATCAGATCCAGTTTGAAATTGCGGTTCTTCAATTTTGTTGCCACGTCCAAAAGGACTATTTGCATAAAAAAGCCCTTTTTTAGGTATTAAAAAATTAAAATCTTTATATGCTTTTAAAAAATCATCTATTCTAAATTCAGTAATAAAAAGAATATCAGGCCTTGTCACTATGACCCAGTCGTAACTAACACTAGTTGTCTTCTGATAGTCATTTCTTAGTTCTGATGATTTAAATAAGGTGTAAGACATATTTAAGCAGCCCTTAATAGATCTATTAAATGAACCAATTTTCTCTTTTATAATTAATTCCTCACACGCTAGCTGTGGTTCAACTAGAATAATTTTTGGGCTGTATAAGTTGTTAGCTAGCAAAATGTCTTCAGGTAGCAATTTTTTATCTGTTAGAGGTGTCCCATTTGGGTTTCTGTAATTGACAGTTTGATGATCGAGCTCGTCCCAAGTATGTATGAAAATATCAAGAATATACCCATCTCTTTCGTTTGGTAATAACAAGTTGTTTTTGAATAATTCAAATGTGAGGTTAAAAGTTCTTAAATGCCCAAATAACTGAATCGCAATACGCTTTTGCATTACTAGATAATCCTTTTATAGTCTGTGATATTTAATTTAAGCTTTCCATGACTACTTTTAAAACTACGAACTCTTTATTTAGTATTAATAGTTCTGTTTTATGGTTAACGCAACTCTGTCAAATACTTTATTTCCAAAAGTTTTGACCACAAAATTTAGCTCCGTGGATTTTATAAGCTAATAATTTGTTTTAGAAGACTATTTCGAAAACGAACTCTTAGATTTCGATAGGGGAGCCAACAAGTTAGTAATTTAGATATATTAAATTTGATTTTAAAATTTCTGTAGGACTCATCGATTTCAATTCGATCATAATCAATTTTTGGAATTTGAATATTTTGATCTAGATAAGTTTTGTATAAATTAAGCCATTCATTATGTGTATAACTATTTTTGAAAATATGCGGGTTTAATTTTATGGAAAAGTGATCTTTTGTTGGTTGGCATTCAAATTGTGAAAAGTTTAAAAATATAAAGCTTGATGCAAAATACTTTTCAGTTTCAAGTTGATTTGTGGCGTTAGAATCATTGTAGTGTGAACAAAAAACTTTTCTATTAGATTTTTTTAGAGCGTTAATGAAAATGTGTTGCTCTGGTGTAAATAAATTTAGCCTATGCTTGCCAATAGAATAGGCTTCTGTTTCATACATGTATGGTATGTCAAAAATTGTATGCAGATCTGCTGTTAGTCCAAAAAATAATAGGTCTGAAATGTGGTAAGGGTAAGGCATAAAACCTGCCGGCTTTCTTGAAATATAACAGCAGGTAATTACTTTTTGTTTTAGAAATTGGTAATCGTCATCTTGCTTATCGAATCGGCTGTAAAACTTTAGCCAACCGTCTCCTTTAATTAAAAAATCTGACCTTAATTTAAAGCAGTATTTGGTTTTAACTTTTTTTAAACCTGCAAGAGTAGTTTTAATTTGGCGATTTATATTATTGGGGGATGCGTTTTTTCTCTTAGAATAGTAAAAAAAACCAGGGTCTTCGCAAGACACAAATTCGTCGAAACCAGTGATTTTACCAGGTGTTATGTCGGTCGTTGAAATTATGATTTTTGAATCTGGTGAAAAAATTTTAATCTGTTGAATGCTAAGATTCACCACTGGGTTTATAGGCCCTTGGATTAAAAAAGTAATTTCACTGGATTTAATTTCAATCATCTTACTTTATATTATTTAAAAATGACTTCAAAGCTAGTTTTTTCTAAATAATTAATTAATTATTTTAAATTATTGAAATTTACGATGAATATAAAAGGACGTGTCTATAAAAATTTAAAATTTCTTTTGAAGTTCCCATTTCCATGCAGTGCTTATAACATCATCGATATTTGTATATTTGGCTGACCAACCAAGTATCTCATTTGCTTTTGTGTTATTTGCAAGCAAAGTACTTGGATCGCCTATCCTTCTGTTAAAGTAAATTATTGGGCATTTTTTACCTGTTACTTTTTCTGCTGAAGTTAGAATTTCACGTACTGAGGTGCCTTTACCAGTTCCTAAATTTAGACTGCCAGAATATTGATCTAATTGCTCAAAGGCCAATTTATGAGCATTAGCTAAGTCTTCTACATGGATGTAGTCCCGTATGCATGTTCCGTCAGGCGTTTCATAATCTGTACCAAAAACCTTAATGTCTGGCAGGTCACCTTTGATTGCTTTTAAAATTAATGGAATTAGATGAGTTTCTGGATCATGGCTTTCCCCAATTAAGCCATCTTTATCAGCGCCTGCTGCATTAAAATATCTTAGTGCTATATATTTTAAATCATATGCTTTTTTATAATCTGCAAAAATTTGTTCGATCATTAATTTACTTGTTCCATAGGGATTGATGGGGTTTTGTGGGTGCTCTTCGTCTATCGGTAAATATTTAGGTTCTCCGTAAGTGGCGCAAGTGCTTGAGAAAACTATTTTAGTTACATTATGTTTAAGCATTGAATTTAAAAGATTTAATGTACCTACTAAATTATTAAGATAATATTTTTGTGGATTTTGTACACTTTCGCCGACATATGTGAATGCTGCAAAATGAATCACAGCCTCAATTTCGTAATTTTTAAAAAGACCATCAAGATCTTCTGGTTTCATCAAATCTCCCTGGATGAAGTTTGCGCGGGGATCAATAGCTTCAATATGACCATAGGATAGATTGTCAAAAACAAGGCACTTGTAACCATTATTTAAAAGATGTTTTGTCGTATGCGACCCAATATATCCTGCGCCACCCGTAACCAAAATCATAAGTTCTCCTTCAAGATTTTTAAAAAATATAACCTAAATTCTGTTCATTCCTATCGTTTTTCTGACTTCAATATGCTTAATGCAAGGCGTCTGTTTTGTTAGAAATACTCTGTAGACATCAGTTGGACCAAAAGATATTTATTTTAATATATGAAATCTGCTTCGTTAATTATTTCTACTTACAATAATACTAAGTTTTTAAAACCAGTTCTGTTATCTGCCTTTCTGCAGGAGACTAAAAACTTAAATGAAATTATTATTATTGACGATGGATCTAAGGCAGAAACATTAAGTTTAATATCCGAAATGTCTGTTCAAAGTCCATTTAAAATTATCCATGTTTGGCACCCAGACAACGGATTTAGATTAGCGGAAATTAGAAACAAAGGGGCCCGTGAATCCACTGGTGATATACTTATATTTATAGACGGGGATATGTGCCTAGAAAAAAACTTCGTTGAAGACCATATTTTTGTATCTAATGATAATTTATTTTTACAGGGCAGCCGTATTAGGTTAGGTCCAAAAATCACAGAGAAAATTGCTAGTAGCGGAGCTTTCAAAGCCCCCTCCATTTTCAGTCATGATATTGCTAACCGAATTTATGTTATTAGATCAAAAATTTTATCTAAATTACATAGAACAAAAAAGGGTCATACAAGAGGTATTCGTGGTTGTAATATTTCTGTACCGAAAGTTCTTTTTGAAAAAGTGAACGGATTTGACAGTCGATTTGTAGGTTGGGGCAGAGAAGACAATGAATTTGTAGCAAGGCTTCTAAATGCGGGCGCTGATCGAAGAGACATCAAAAATTTAGCCCTCGCATTTCATCTTTATCACATCGAAGTTGAAAGAGAATCACTTAAAACAAATGATACTCTTCTTAACAATACTATTGATGGTAAATTAACTTATTCAGTAGATGGTGTTCTTGAGGCTGTTAATTATACAAAAACAATTTTTGAAGCGAGGTAGGATTATTCAATGAAAATGTCCATCATCTTATCAACCTATAATTCGCCCAAGTGGCTTGAAAAAGTATTATGGGGATATAAGTCCCAATCAGTGCAAGACTTTGAAATTGTGATAGCAGATGACGGTTCTAAAGGTGACACCAAGCAATTAGTAGATTCATTTTCTGGTCAATTTAAAAATTCATTGGTTCATGTCTGGCATGAAGATAAGGGTTTTAGAAAAACTATTATCTTAAACAAAGCCATTTTGGCATCAAACACAGATTATCTGCTTTTTAGTGATGGGGACTGTATCCCTAGAAATGACTTCGTTGAAACACATATTAAATACCGCGAGCCAGGTTATTTTTTGTCTGGTGGGTATTACAAACTCCCGCTTGATATCAGCCAGAAAATCACTGAACAAAATATTATAAACCAAGATTGTTTTGATCTTAAATGGCTTAAGTTAAATGGCCTTCCTTCAACTTATAAAAACTTAAAATTTGTTGCCAAAGACTGGAAGCTTGAAAATCTGTTAAATAAAATCACAACCACAAAGCCATCTTGGAATGGTCATGGGGCTTCGGGTTGGAAGACAGATATAGTCAAAGTGAATGGCTTTGACGAGCGTATGGAGTGGGGTGCTGAAGATCGTGAAATGGGAGATCGTCTTTGGAACTTAGGTATTAAGTCTAAGCAAATTAGATACAGTGCCATTTGTATTCACCTAGATCATGCTCGTGGATATGTTCATGAAGAGGCTTTAAAAAATAATCATAAAATATGGAACGAAACCAAGCACCATAAAAAAATCTACACAGATTACGGAATTATTAAATCTGAACATGATTTTGTTTAAAAATTTATTTTTTATTTGATAATTCCAAAAGCTCAATGCATCGTTTTATGTCGTTAAAAGGTAGTTTTTTAATAAGGCTTTCATCCAAATCCCACCACTTAAGCCTCAGTAACTTATCGATTGTCACTTTATCAAATCTATATTTTTTAATTGCAGCAGGGACACCCGCGACAATTGCATAATCTGGGACATTTTTAACAACAATTGAGCCTGCAGCAATTATTGCGCCATTGCCGATTTTAATTCCATCTCTTATAACAACATTTGCGCCTATCCAAACATCATTTCCAATTTCTGTTTCAAATGCAGTTTCGAAATTTTGTATTTTTACGTCTGGTATAAGCCAATGGCTAAATTGAAACGGTGATGTGGACAGCCAGTCCGTTGGATGTCTCGTCGCGCCAATTGTGCAATTGTGGGCTACAGAACAGTACTTACCCAGCTTCGTTTTACAAATACGGGTGTAATGCGAGAAGTAAGAGCACTTGCCAATAGTGACACCTTCTTCAACAATATTATTTCCAAAAAAAGAAACATTGTTGTCTAATTTTTGGATATGCCGGAAATAAAAGTATGAATTTAAAATCGCAAAGTCATTTTTATAAGCCACGTTGTTTTTTATAAGTTGAATATTACTATTTTGAATTTTCTTTCTTACTTTTTGACGCATAATTTTTGAAGGAATAAAGCAACATAAAATATTTAAAAAAATTTTTTTCATAAAACCGCATTGCGTGAAAATGTTAATTAAACTAATTCATATCAATTAAAACTCAGATTATTAGGGACGTTAATAATTCTTAATTTAACTTGAACTTTTGTGTCACTTCAAAATCTTTGCCGTTAAATTTAACTTGGGCTGCGTCACAGTAAGGGTCATGTTCAAAAAACAAGTGCCAGTTATTATTGGCTGCTTGTGTTAAAATCACTTCTTTTTCTTCAATAATTTTTAATGGATTTAAGTCATAACCCATCACCCAAGCAAGCTTCGTGTGGGTTGCTGTGGGGATAAGATCTGCACAGTAAAATAAAGTATTTGTTTGATCCGTGATTTTAACGTTCTGTTGAGCTTGGGTGTGTCCAAAAGTTAAGGACAAATAGATGCCATCAAACAATTCTGTTTCACCATCTAAAAGTTTTAGACATTTATTATCAATCAAGGGCTGAAAGTTTTGTTTTAGGTAACTGGCTTTTTCCCTGCGGTTGGGATTTAAGGCCGTGTCTAAATTTTCTTTTTGAACATAGTAGGTGGCGTTTTCAAAAGTAGGGACAAGTTTATTGTTTCTTTCACAAGTAGATCCCCCAGCATGATCAAAGTGCAAATGAGTCAAGATCACATCGGTTATATCTGAGGTTTTTAATCCCAGTTTTTTTAAAGATGTAAATAAAGTGATGGGCTCGGCTGTAGTTAAAGAATTAGATGTAGAATTTAGTTCTAGATTAGATTTTTTTTCACTTTCAGCTGATGTTGAAACTCCATAAATCTGTTCAAATTTTTCCCCGGCGGCCTCGCCGTATTTAAATCGAAAGTCAGACCCATTGCCATTATCAATTAAAATAATTCGGTCTTTGGATTTAAGTAATAAGGCCCTAGCTTCCATCAAAATTCGGTTTTGATCATCAGTAGGGTTGGTGCGTTCCCATAACACCTTAGGCACGGTTCCAAACATAGCCCCACCATCTAATTTAAATTGTCCAGTCGGAACACTGTGAAGGGTGTAGTCGCCAATTTTAAGATTTAAATTTTGAATGTTCATAGAACCTCTGTTTAGAATTAAGCATAGTAACATAATAAATTAATTTTTGAAAATTACATTTAATTCTAACCTGAGTGATTTAAACCCTACTTTGAAACACTCATGAGTAGTTTAAAGTTGACTTTAAACTACTCATATTTGTAATATTGTAATATGTCTAAAAAAAGGTATCTCGAAACTCAAGTAGAAGCGTCTCTGAAAAAAAAAATGGTATTTATCGGTGGGCCCCGACAAGTTGGAAAAACAACATTAAGTTTAAATTTTATCAAGCCTAGTACTATCAAAAATCCAGCTTACTTAAACTGGGATATGGCTTCTGATAAGTCATCAATACTTAAAGATGAGCTTCCTCTTGAACAAAAAATAATTATTTTTGATGAAATCCACAAGTATAAAAAATGGAGAAACCTTCTTAAAGGTCTTTATGATAAATATAATGTGGACCACAAATTTATTGTCACAGGGTCAGCAAGATTGGATTACTTCAGAAAAGGTGGGGATTCGTTACTGGGAAGATACAGATATTTTAGACTTCATCCCTTTTCTGTAATGGAATTATCTAAAAATCCAACATCCGCTGATTTAAAAACTTTAATGAATTTTGGTGGATTTCCAGAACCTTTGTTCTCTGAAAGTGAAAGTGAGCATCGGATATGGCAGCGGGATAGAATGCAAAAAGTTGTTCTAGAAGATTTAAGGGATTTGGAAAATGTAAAAAGCATCACCTCTCTTTTGCTTTTGGCTGAAATACTTCCATCAAAAGTCGGTTCGCCCTTGTCTTTAAAAAGCTTAGAAGAAGATTTGCAAGTCTCACAACCAACCGTAAAGCATTGGACGGATATTTTAACTCAACTTTACTATTGCTATGTTATTTCACCTTTTGGATCTAAAAAAATACGAGCCGTTAAAAAGTTACAGAAGTTATATATGTGGGACTGGTCTCAAGTTGAAGAGCTAGGATTTCGATTTGAAAATTTAGTCGCAAGCCAACTTTTAAAATACTGTCACTGGATTGAGGATACAGAGGGATATTCGATGGAGTTAAGATATTTAAGAGACACCGATGGTCGTGAAATTGATTTTGTAGTTCTTAAAAATAAAAAACCTATTTTTGCTGTAGAGTGTAAAACAGGGGAAAAACAAATATCACCCCATATTCATTATTTTAAAATGCGAACAGACATTCCCCACTTTTATCAAGTTCATTTAGGAACAAAAGACTTCGGATCATCAGTGCATGGGCGTGTGTTGCCTTTCGTAACATTCTGTAAAGAGTTAGGTATGCCTTAAGCAATTCTTAACTAATATTAACCAAACTCGCTCATTAGTTTTTTAAATTTATCTTTTGGAATCCGTAAGTCTTTTTCAGACAATGTATAAAGACTGTCGTTGATATTTAGTTTTTCAGACAGTGTTTTTTGATTTTGTTTTAATCTAAAAATTCCAGTTAATATTTGATCTTGATCTTCAGCATCCCTTAAAGCTTTCATACAGATATCTAAAGGCTGATTGGTGATATCCGAGCTTGATTTTTTAAGTCTAAGTCGACTTCCATCAGGCCAAAGAACTTCACTGACCTCATTTTCTTTGGAATCTATCTGCTGAATTTCATCGTGCTTTAAAAACTCCATCTCTTGATAAGAACTTAAATGTAATTTTGCAAAGTCGTAACTTTTTGTCGACCCTTCGTGGTTGGCGTAAGTCACACAGGGGGAAATAATATCAATCACAGCGGTCCCATTAAATCTTAAGGCTGCACTTAGAATGGTTTGCATTTGCTTGATGTCGCCAGAAAAGCTTCGGGCCACAAATCCACAACCTAATTCCAAAGCTAGGCGACAGATATCAATGGGTTTTGAGTTCGGAAATTCACCTTTTTTGGTTTTATGAGTTTCGGTGGCTGTTGCTGAAAATTGACCCTTCGTCAGTCCATAAACTCCGTTATTGGCCATGATATATAAAATAGGAACATTTCTTCTGACCATGTGGGCAAAGCCCCCAAGTCCAATACTTGCAGTATCGCCATCACCAGAGACTCCAATTAATTTCAAATTTGAATTAGCCAAGTGAACACCAGTGGCAATCGGCGCCATCCGTCCATGAATTGAATTAAAGCCATGACTTTGACTTAAAAAATACGCTGGTGTTTTGGACGCACATCCAATTCCAGACAATTTTGCAATATCATAGGGTGAGATATCCAAATTATAAAGGGCATTAATCAGTTGGGTCGTAATGCTGTCGTGACCACACCCAGTGCAAAGGGTCGAAGGATGGGATTTGTAATCCGCTCTGGTCAGGCCAAATTTGTTTGTACTTTTAGAAATGGTAGAGGTGCTGTCTTCTTGTTTCATAATATCCTAAATTTTTTTTGTGTTTACAAAATAAGGAGCCATCTTTTCATAAGTTTGATCGGCTTGGATCGACCAGCCCGTGTAATTTAAAATTGAAATAATTTCAGTTGAACAAGGTAAGCTTAAATTTTCCATCAATATACTTTTAAGCTGTCCATCACGGTTCTGTTCAATCACAAAGATTTTTTCATGGCTTTTAACAAATTCAAAAACTTGATCATGAAGGGGTAAAGATTTAACTTCACATAAATCGACATCTTCAGAAATCAAATCTTGAAGTTCCGGAAAGATTTGCGAAGTCGATCCGTAATATAAAATTCCAATTTTAGAATTCCAAATTTGATTTTTTATTGATGACTTATCATCAGTCTTTTTTGATGAGTTTTTAAATTTTGGTTCAGGCAAATCCATTCGCGAATTCATAATTTTTAATTTCAAACGATTCATGGTCTTTTCATAATCTTCAGGATGCTCAGAGTATCCAGCTGTTTCAGTGTGGCTAGTTCCCCGTGTAAAGTAGGCAGCATCAATGTGATGAGTTCCGGGTAAGGTTCGACTAGGAATTCCTTTGTCATCACCTAAGTAGCGTTTAAACTTTTCGCCTTTGGCTTTTAGATTTTCTAAATCAATTTCAGTTAAAATTTGCGAGCGTTCAAAGGGTTTTTCACTTTGTATAAATTCATCTGACGACCACAAATTCATTCCTAAATCTAAATCCGTTAAAACAAAAACGGGGGTTTGATATTTGTCGGCAATATCAAATGCTAAGGAACTCATTTCAAAGCACTCTTTGGGATCTGAAGGAAGTAGTACAGGATGAAAAGCGTCTCCGTGGGAAATCTTATAAGCAAACTCCAAATCCCCTTGGGAGGTCCTAGTCGGCATTCCTGTCGAAGGTCCCACGCGCTGTACGTCACAGATCACCGATGGGATTTCTGCAAAGTATGACAAGCCAATCGCTTCGCTCATTAAACTTAAACCTGGTCCAGATGTGGCCGTTGCAGCTCTGGCCCCAGCCCAACCCGCACCAATTACACTTGAAATCGCAGAGATCTCGTCTTCGGATTGAAGAACTGCAACCGATGTTGGGCTTAGTCTTAAAGATTTGGCAAAGGATTCAAAAGATTCAACTAATGACGTCGAGGGCGTGATGGGATACCAGGTCGCCAAAGTACAGCCGCCGTCCACCCAACCTAGAGCTGAGGCTTGATTGCCTTCAATTAAAATTTTTGAATTTTCTGATTTTAAATTGGAGGAATCTTTTTTTAGATTTGATTTATTTTTTAGATTTAAATCTAAACTTTCTAATAAGTCTAATTGAATAGATTCTACTCCTTGAGTTCCAAATTCATTCCAGCCTGACATCATGACATCAATGTTTTCTTGAGTTACAGATTCAGAGCTAAAATTATTTTTGATTACATCCTTTAGGATCGATAAGTCTAAATTTAAATATCGGGACACCCAGCCCACATAAGTCATGTTGGACATTCTTTTTTTAATTTTAATATTGGCTTTAGAATTTGTGACAGAAGCCTTAAAACTTAAAGCATAGTTTTGATTCTGATCAGTTGATTGAGAATTATTTAAATTTGGAAGATTCAATTTTAAATCCGAATTTGTGAAAAAAGTCGTTGATGAGTTAACTAAAGTTTTAAGATCGCGATTTAAAGTGGAAGGGTTAAGCCCAATGTACAATTCGTTTTTAGTTTTTAAGGACTTAGCCGTTTTTGAAACCCGCAGAAAATAATAAGTAGGTAAGCCTTCAATATTTGATGGAAATAAATTTTTACCCACAACTTGATAGCCATGACGAAACAAGGTTTTGTGTAAAACTCGGTTGGCTGTCAAAGTCCCGCTGCCGTTAACAGACGCGACCACCAACTGAAAGTCATTAAAATTTAGATTTTTTCTATTTGTTTTTAAGTTGATCATAACATTTCCTAAAGCTTTCCGGTGGTAATCTTTATATCTAAGCGGCGCCTTTAAAAATAATTTTTGCACGAACTCCAAGTGCGGCGATCACTCTTAACATTAGATCTGTTGAAATTTCTTTAGTATTTCTATTTAACAAAGTCGTGATTCGTGTTCTTGATGTTCCGGCTAGTTTTGCAACTTGCGCATGAGTGAGGCCCTTTTTAAGAACAACAGCAATTATCTTATCATTTAAATCACTACGTATTTTTATCTCTAGTCCATCACTTGCAGAAAGTCCTAGTAGTTCTGCCAATTCTGTTTCATTTTTCGTAACAATAGATTTATTCTTTTTCATCTAGCATCTCCTTTAATCGTTTTTGCCCCAAAAGGATTTCGTTTTGTGGAGTTTTTTGGGTTTTTTTCTGAAAAGCATGAAAAATTAAAACTTCATTTTTTAATCTAGCCATATAGAAAATTCTGTAGGCTCCGGTTTTATCTTTGACCCTGAGTTCTTCAACGCCAATCGAGACAGTAGACATTGTTTTAGATAAAGGCATTTTAAGTTTTGCACCTTTTTGTAGATCAAAGATTGCTTTTCCAAACTCTCTTTTTACTTCATCAGGAAAAGATCTTAAAATTGATTTAACTTTAGGATGAAAGCGAGCGATTTTCATTTAGTTTAATGTCTCAGATTTGGTACATAATGTCAATAGACATATTTCGAGTTAACAGAGTATTTATAAGTACTAGCATGATCTACTCTTCTTCCAAAAAGGCTTTTGGATTGATGGAAAGAACCCAGTCTTTGTAGGCCTTTTTTACAAATTCAATATCACCAGTAGGGGGTATCACGGGGCCTACATAAATATTTAAAACCCCAGGGCGGGGAAAAAGTAATCCCTTGGGCCATAATCGAGAGTTGCCCTCAATGTATAAAAACAAAATCGGTGTTTGGGAGCTGACAGAAAATATACTGACCCCACGCTTAAAACTTTGTACATAACCGTCTGGGGACCTAGTGCCTTCGGGAAATAAAATTAGCCATATTCGGTCCAAATCCTTAAGCAAAGAATTGATCAAACTCACGGCTTCAGATTTTTTGTCTTTTCGATCTATGGGAATAGCACCCAAGCAATATTTTGAAAAAAAAGTGAATAGGGGATTTCGAAACCAATAGTCTTTAGCCGCAGAAATATATAAATCACCCCAGTATCTCCAAGGGACAGCGGCTGTGATGGAAGTGGCATCCAGGTGGGACGAGTGGTTTGAAATAATTAAAAGCTTAGGATGATTTTTATAAAGCTCTTTAAATGACCCGTGCACTTTAAGTCGAATGTAAATTCCAAAGCCCAAGACCTTTAAAAAAAAGGCCCAAACGATACTGATTAAAGTCGCGGTGGTGTCACGGTGTCTGGTGAACAAGGGCAAATGTTTTAAGTGACTAGGCAACTGAGTCCACTGTTCGTTTTCGTAATTCCAGTTTTTCATTTTCATATTTCAAAGCTCTCGGAGAATCTAAATTAAAATAAACATATAAGATCAAATATTAATAATTAAATTCAAAAATTAATTAAAATCCAGATTTGAGTTCAGTTAATTTCACAAAATAATAATAGGCGGGAAAAACAAAAATTACTTTGTTGACTCGGCTGAGTAGGTCGCCGCGTCCTATGATAAAAACACCGTGGTCTTTAATTTTAAGATCTTTACGAATCACCGATAAAGTTAAATCCCCTAATGTTGAAAACACAGCGCAGATCAATCCAATTGCAATCCATTCCGATTTCATTTCAACGGGAAGCATTCTTCGCCATGCCCAGGCCAGAAGAATTGTAATCAATGTCGCTGTAATAAAGCCTTCTAACTTAATTTTAGAATTAATTTTATTTCGTAAATTAAATTTACCAAAACTTAAGCTTAGGCTTGAACTTAATGCAATGGCAAATTCACTTAAAGCGTAAAGATAAATCATAGTGTAGACGCCAAAATTAAACATTAAAATTTCGGCCGCGTGCAAGTAAAACCAACCGTAAATAGAAAATCCAATCATGGAAAGACCAATGTACTGAACCATATTTATATAATTATTTCGTAGTATGGCGATCAGGATATAGCCAGTTAAAGCAATCATCGGTAAAGCGATAAAGCTGCCGCGCTCATTGTTATAAGCGAAGTAAGTTCCCAGCGCGATTAAGAAATAACTTAAGTTAACAAACCAATCCCTGTGGTACATGCCCACCATTTGATAAAATGTTTTTAATGAATAGACAGACATCAATCCAATCACAATAATCGGCACTGGGTCAGGTAATCCAAATAAAACATAAACAAGCGGCAAAACATAAAACCAACTGACCACACTCGACCATGAGGCTTGATAGTAAACGTTTTTGTTTTTTAAAATATAAAGTGGAATGCCTAACAATACTAAAAATGCGGCTATAAGTCCGAAGTTTTGCACATAAAATGAATCAAAAATCAAAAAGTGTTGAAACATAGATTTGACCCCTTAAAGCAAAATTTAAATTAATTAAAAATAAACAATACCTTGTTAGCATTTAGAGATATAAAGAACTAGACACGGCTTGTTTCATATAATGCATAATTAGCCTAATATACATCACATCTAAAATTATGGAGTCCAAATGAAAGCCCTTCTGTTAGAAAAAGCTCATAATGTGGCCAAAACCCTTCTAGAAGACGCTGAGTTCAAAGTGGTTGAAAATGCATCCTCTGAAACAGGAGACTCTTTAGCTCAAAAGCTTGTGGGGATTGATGTTTTGGGGATTAGATCTAAATCATTAGTTACCAAAGAGGTGATTAAATCCAGTGCTCAATTATCCGCGATTGGGGCCTATTGTATTGGAACAAATCAAATTGATTTAGAGCAAGCCACCAAATCAGGGATTGCGGTTTTTAACGCTCCTTTTTCCAATACCAGAAGTGTCGCAGAGCTTGTGATTTCAGAGATCATTGCCTTATCTAGAGGACTATTTACAAAAGCGTTTCAAATGCATCAAGGGGTTTGGAATAAATCCTCAAACGGCTGTTATGAAGTTAGGGGGAAAAAACTGGGAATTGTAGGTTACGGTCATATTGGATCTCAACTTGGAATTTTGGCAGAATCTTTGGGGTTGAAAGTTCACTACTTCGATATTCAAAAAAAACTTCCTTTAGGCAATGCTGTTTCTGAAAGTACGTTGAAAAAACTTTTATCTGTTTCTGACTTCATAAGCTTACATGTTCCACTAACAGATCAAACCCAAAATATGATGGGTGAAAAAGAAATGGAGTACATGAAGCCGGGAAGTTTTTTGATCAACGCTAGTCGTGGCACCGTGGTTGATCTTCAAGCCTTAAAGAAATTTTTAAAATCAAGTCAAATTGCCGGCGCGGCTTTAGATGTATTTCCAAAAGAACCAAAAGAAAATTTAGATGAGTTTTCTTCGCCCTTGCAAAAAATGGAAAATGTGATTTTAACCCCTCATATTGGGGGCAGCACAGAAGAAGCTCAAGAGGCCATTGGTATCGAGGTCAGTGAAAGTTTAATTAAATTTATAAAGACAGGGGATTCGTCAGGGGCCGTGAACTTTCCGCATTTGCATTTAAGAAATGTTCAAGGTGGCTTTCGTATTTTAAATGTCCATAAAAATGTTCCTGGTGTTTTAAGTGCCATCAATAAAATTATTTCTGAATACAATGTGAATATTTCTAGTCAGCAGTTATCTACCAACTCGCACATTGGATACTTAGCGATGGATTTAGAGAAAAAACCAAAAGCAGAAGTGATTGAAAAGATTCAAGCACTTGAGACTTCGATTAAAACAAGATTGATTTATTAAGTTATTGAAAATGAGGCTGCTCAATTGAAGTCACTTTTAAAAAAAATTGTAATCAACAAGGACCTAGCATGAACCCAACTTCAATAGAAATTGTAGGAACAGTCTGTTTTGCTTTAGCGGTGATTCACACTTTCACAGCAAATTATTTTTTAAGTTTAGCTCATCAATATAAACAGGGTTCGGTTGGGGAAAATACTTTTCACTTCTTAGGTGAGGTAGAAATTGTTTTTGGTTTATGGTCCGCAATATTCTTGGCAATATATTCTTTTGTTGAAGGATTTGCAGTTTATGATGAGGCTCATTTTGTTGTTGGAGGTGCCTTACATTATTTAGAGGCTCAGAATTTCACAGAACCCGCGTTTGTGTTTGTAATTATGTGCATGGCGGCAACAAGGCCCATTATCATCCTAGCTGAAAAAAGTATTCATTTTTTTTCTAAGTTAATACCCTTGCCATCTAAAATTTCTTTTTATGTCTCAGCTTTAATAATAGGTCCACTGTTAGGTTCTTTTATCACGGAACCGGCGGCCATGACTGTAACAGCTATGATCTTGCTGAGTTATTTTTATTCTCAAAATATGTCTGATCGGTTTAAATATGCAACTATTGGACTTTTGTTTGTGAATATTTCTATCGGTGGGACTTTCACTCACTTTGCAGCCCCCCCAGTTCTTATGGTGGCCGCTAAATATGGATGGGGTTTGGAGTTCATGATGCTGAACTTTGGTTGGAAGGCCGCGATTGCTATTTTGGTAAATACTGCAGTGATTGCATTTATGTTTAGTAAAGAATTGAGTGGATCTTTGATTCAACCAAAAAATTCAAAAACACATTTATATCCATCATGGTGGATATTTTTAGCTCATATCTTGTTTTTAACCGCCGTTGTTTTGACCGCCCACCATATGGTGTTCTTCTTATGTTTATTTTTATTCTTTTTGGGTTTTTTAAAAGTGACTTGCGAGTATCAGGATTCAGTTAAATTACGAGAATCTTTAATGGTAGGTTTTTTTCTTGGGGGCCTTGTCGTATTAGGGTCGATTCAAAAATGGTGGCTTCAAGAGCTTTTGGTCAGCATGGGGGATTTGCCTCTTTATTTTGGGGCTACCACTTTGACGGCTATCACGGATAATGCGGCTTTAACCTATTTGGGTTCATTAGTCGATTTGTCTGACAGTGCTAAATATTATTTAGTTGCAGGAGCTGTGACCGGTGGTGGACTGACTGTTATTGCCAACGCTCCCAATCCAGCTGGATATGGGATTTTGAAAAGTAAATTTAAAGACGGAAATATTAAACCTTTAAATTTATTTCTTTGGGCTTTGTTTCCTACGGCTGTCGCAATATTTTGTTTCACTTTGCTACCGAATTTAGGTTAGGTGTCCAGCCTAATTATTTAACTTAATTATTTAGATTATTTATTTAGTTATGGGTCATTAAGCCAATTAATAAATTAAGTCTTATATCTGCGGGATCAATATCTGGATATTGGTCTCAATTTATTTGTGCTGATTGTAAATCCATAGTTTCAACAACTTCAATCAGACTTGACCAAGACTGCCGTGAAGAGTTGGACTCATCAAGACCAAATAAGGCATCTAGTAAATCTTCGTTTAGAACTAATTTTTTTAAACTTAAACTTTGTAAGTAATGCTTTCTTTTTTTTACTGAAAATTTAAAAATCTCATATTTGAATTTTATTACCATAGACTGTTCAATTTGATAAAAAGATTGGATTGCATCTCTTAGGCTCAAAAAATCATAGGCTAAATTGGGGTAGTTTCGAGTCAGGGTCTCTAAGTAACTATCATAGCGCTCGTGGTAACCGTTTTTAAATTGGTTGTACAAAGTGACCATTCTTCGAACTGAGTTTTCAGTTTGAATTGATTTTATTTCATTATTATAGACATTATAATCATTAGACCTATCCCAATCGTCAAAGTTAATTTGATATTTTTGAATTAAATAGTGTGTGCATGATTTTGAGTAAGCTATTTTAAAATTAAATGAAGCAATAAAAAATATTACAAAATAAAATAATTTTTTTATTAAAGTCGTTTTCGTGTAATAAAAGTGACATGAATTTATTTTCATTAAAATTCCATATGTAAACTCAAAGATTTGGTTAGAAATAATACTATATCTATTAAATTAAATGAAAAATAACAATCTTATAAAGTGCAATTATTCATCTGAATAGCCGAGAGATAAGACAGTTGCCCTAGGCGATGGGATTTCAAATGTTGAGGCCAGCTATTTGATGAGCCCTAATGTAATTTTAGGTGCGATTAACACAGGAGCTCCTGTTGTTACGCTTTCATAATTGTGCGTTGACCAACATAATTCAACTTTTGGTTCAGTCATTTGAGTAGCTTGTGGTGCAGCTTTTGACGAGTATTCATACGTCGAATTTAAGGCATTGGAACTAGTGCTGCCAAGGTCAGATAAATCCCATCCAAAACTCATCCAGCCTTCAGTGTCTTCTTTGCTGTACCCAAAGTAGAACTCAGGGTTGTATTGCTGTTCAAAACCATTTTGAACAATCATTTCATTTAATACTTGGTTTGGTTTCAGATAACCAAAGGCCTCTTTGTCAGTTTGAGATTTTATATTCAATGAAATCACAAAATAGTTGATGGGTAGAACTGGGCCAATAAACCTAGATTTTCCAAAGTCAGTTAACTCATCCGGAGCGCCTACTTTGTTGTAAATGTATCTATCGCTTCTCTCTAAAGAATCAACGATGGTGTTTTCGATTGAACTGCTAAACATTAATCCTTCATTGTTTTGACCACCGATCAACGGGGCCATGGCATTAAGTGTGATAGTATCAGTACCAATCGTGGTAATTGAATTGAGCGCCCCATTCACTGATGGCATATAAGTAGCTCCTTGGACTTCAACAAATCTTAAGTTGCGAAATTCTACAAGAGTCAGTTTTTTTACTAAGCAAACTGAAGCGTATGAGATGTGGGTATTCATCTCTACTGTGTTTGCTGGACTGATCTGTGGAATGATTTTAATTTTGTCGTTAAGCACTTCAACTTTTTCGATAGACTGTTTGAAGGATCCTAATTCAACAGATAAATCTTTATCAGTTAAGTCATACTGTTCAATTTTAAGTAAAGGTCCACCATCAACTTCAGGCGAAGTGGCATAGACGCTTGAAAGTGTTAAAGTTAAAGCTAAGTTTATAGTCCAGAATTTTGTTTTCATAGTTTTCCTCATATATTTTATATAATTAATAATCTAATAACTGAAAATTAGTGATTTTTGATTTTACATTTATAAGTAACAATATCCTCAAAACATGAGGAACTATCACAACCAGCTGTTAACTCTGGATCTTGTTCGTAGGATATTTTTTCGATGGTTAAGGTTGCAACTTTTTTGCCTTTGTATGTAGTTCCGCTGAGGAAGTCATAAACAGAGGGCTCTATAGTCACTAGTTTGTAAGTGATCACTTTTGTTTTTTTTTGTTTTCCATCAATCCTCATGGTTTTAGATTTTTCAGCACTTTCAGTGACAGTTTCAAAATCGATCCATTCCTGCTCCATAAGCATTGCAAATCCGTCTTGGCATGAACCTATCGCCTTTAATAATCCGATAGAGTTATTTAGATCTCCAGCATAGGCATTTAAAGTAAATACAGTAGTTAGTGCGGTTACTATTAGGCTTAGTTTTGATAATATTGTTTTCATTTTTCTCCTTGTCTTTGTTTAGTTATTGAATCGCAAACTTAGCCACACATTGGGGGATTAAATGGGTATAAATGTAGTTGGTTTATTATTCCGCGTTCTTAAACTTTCTATGTTTTTAGTTCTTGACGGTCTATTAAATATTAATTAATTATTAATATTTAATTAATATAAAATTAATCATATAAAGAAAGGTTTTAAGGTTTATTAGCGCTTAAGGTGAATATGCAAAGGTACATACAAAAAACGAACGAGATTGAGTTGCGACAATCTGTCTCTGCTACATTGATTGAATCTAAGGACTACAGGGTCATTCTTGAAGCCCGTATTAAAGAGATCAAAAGTTATAAGCCAGGTTTTGGTTTGGTGCGACTGTGTGAAAAGTTGGGGCTACACAGCTCCTATGTGTCTGCGGCCTTAAAGGGGCAAAAGTCCTTAAGTGTAGACCAGCTTTACATCTTGGCTGAAGCTTTGGGTTTTCAGGATAAAGAGATCGACCACCTTTTATTACTTTTAAATTATGAACGTGCACAAGATTCAAAATTAAAAAATAAATTTTTAAAATCCATCGAGCTTACCCAGTCCATGAGCCGTAAGAGTGAATCAAACCTCAAGGCTAAAGTTCCAGAAAAGGAAGATTTAGTATTAGCGAGGTATTACTCAAATCCTCTCTATAAAATTGTGCATGTGTTTTTAGGTAACGAGTACTATCGGACTCAGATTAATGAACTTAAAAACAGACTTAGCATATCAGATGAAGTGCTCGAAGGTTTATTATTAGGCCTTGAAGAGATGAGCATTATTGCTCGAACGCCAGAGATTAAAGTTCTAAAAAAGAATTACCATCTGCCTAAGAATTTTTTCTTATGTAAGCCTCATCAGTCGATGATGAAAACCCTGTCGCTTCAAAAACAAATGTCACTTCCGGATCAGAAAAAGGAAACGGTTTGTGTGACTTTTTCAGCTTCAAAAGAAGATTATTTGCGTATTCATGCCGAGTTCTTAGAATTCTTAAAACGCGCTGAAGGCATCGTAAAACAAAGCCCCCCAGAAGAGATCTTTCAGATGATCTTTGACTTACATTATTGGTCGTAAATTTAAGATAATAGATTGGTTTTGATGTGGTTATATTATTGTATCGATCCAATAGAATTCGCACTTATAGACAGTCCTGAACTCTTTTCATGCCTCTGGACTATCTGAGGACTATTTTCGGAATTCTATATATAAATTATCAAATGAAATTTATTTTAATAATCTTCATATCTATTAGTCTTTTGGGGTGCTCTGATACGTCAAATTCAGCATCTAAAAACGATGTTTTTAAACAGCGTGGGGATTGGGAGAGCAGCGGTGGCGACGGTGTGCTTTGTTTTAAAGATGAGGCCACAAAAAACAAAAATAAAGATTTATTAGCTAATCCTGAAGACTATAAAAAAATACCTAAGGATCAGGTTACACTAAAGGCTTTAGAGTTTTATGAATTTTTAAGTGACGATCACAAAGCTGAGTTCACTCTGTGGAGTGAACTTAAATCAAATGAAGATCACAAAGTCATCTTAGGTAAAGTTTTAGATCGCATTAGAACGTATTCACCTGTTTTTGTTCAGAAGTTGGATTTGGTTTTGGAACATATACAAGTTGAGACTTGGGTTCCTAGGGAAAAAGTTTTAAACGTAGAAGACAGTACACCCTACCGTGATTTAGAAAGCCAGTGTGAGCTTATTCAGTTGGCCGATCGACAAACTCAGTCTTCAGAAGGGTATTTGCCTAAAGCCAAGGTTTATTTTAGAGCCGATCTTTTTGAATCTTTAGATGAGATGAACAAAGCTGTTTTAATATTGCATGAAGCGCTTTATTTAATTGCCAGAGAAACCAATCATGAAAACTCTGACCTTGTTCGACTTGCGAACGTCATGTTGTTTTCGGATGAATTTGAAGACGGCTTATCAGAGATTCCCTACTTCTCTCAGCAGGCCAAAGAGATCCAAGCTTTTTTCATTAAATATTTTGGTGATTACATAAGATTTTTTATTAAAGAAGAATTTTACTTAAACCCCAAAGATTATTCAAAAATCAAATACGCCAACAACTACACAAGAAGCGTTAGCATGATTCAAATGAATTACGAAATGCGAGAGTATATTGTTTCGTGTATGAAGGCTTTTACTCCTCAAGGTTGCAAAGACCGATTGATGTTGGGCCCAGATTTACTATCCATCGTTAATACGGAAGAAAAATCTTTTCTATTTTTGATGAATTACTTTTTTGACGCTTACGGAATGCTTTATACAAATTCAGAACAATTATATGTTTTGAATTTTAAAGATCCTCAAGCTCAAGACGACAATATTCAATTCCAACTGGGATCTTCTTGTGGGCACCTTGAGGGTTTTGTTTGTGTTCAGATGGGAGTTGATAGTTTGGACTTGGATGAAAACGGTTTAGCCGTACTTGAGGGTGAGCCAGCACAAAAAATTCAAGATCATTTTAAAAAAGAAGTTTGGTTTAAAGACTTTATCCTCCCAGCTATGAGATACTGCAAAGACATACGCTACACACTAAGAAATACTGGCAGACCACCTCAAGAGTAATAATATTTTAAATTAGTTTTAAAAACCTATGATCTTTTAGTTAAAGCCACCAAGAGCGTGGCTTAATCAAAGATTTTTCCAGGGTTCATAATGCCATTCGGATCAAAGATTTTTTTGATTTTTTTAAGTAAGATAATTTCTTCTTTAGATCTGGAATAGTGCAAGTAATCTTTTTTGATTAAACCCACGCCGTGCTCAGCCGAAATGCTACCTTCAAATTCTAAAATTTGAGCAAATAGGGTAGGGCTTTTTTCTGCGCACATTTTTTTAAAATCCTCTTTGTCCATATCTTTGGGCTTTAAAATATTTATGTGAAGATTGCCGTCTCCAATGTGGCCAAACCAAACTACTTCGCAGTTTGTAAATTCTTTTTTAATGTAGGCTTCACTGGCTTTGATAAATTCTGGGATTTGACTTGTTTTAACAGACACATCATTTTTGTAAGGTTTTTCAGATGATATGCTTTCTGAAATATTTTCCCTGTAAGACCATAGATCTTTATATTGAGTTTGATTTTGACTTAAAACACCATCAGTGATCATTCTATTGGTTAATAAATCTTCAAAAATTTGTAAGGATAAATCTTGTTGCGAATCCGTACTTTCAAAATCTACAACAACATAAACAGGATAGCGTTCCGCAAATGGAGCTTTTGAATGGGCATGTTTCATCACATAACTTAAACCTAAGTCAGAAAAAACCTCGAAGGCATTTAAAGTTAAGGGTCTAAAGGCTTTTAAAATAGGTAAAATATGATCGGGACTCTCACAGGCCAATAAAAAAACTTGAGGGTCTTTAGGGGGCTTTGTTAATTTTAAAGTGGCTTTAGTGATAAAGCCTAAAGTTCCTTCGCTACCAACAAATAGATTTTTAAAATCATAGCCTGTGTTATTTTTTTCTAATCCTTTGTTGATGTGAAGTACTTCTCCGTCACCAGTGACAACTTCAAGGGAGGTCACCCAATTTCTAAACATTCCATAGCGAATCACATTAATACCGCCGGCGTTGGTGGCAATATTGCCACCAATTTGGCTTGATCCTGTAGCTGAAAACTCAACAGGGAAGAAGTACCCTTTGTCTTTGGCTAAGTTTTGGATGTCTTTAGTAATGGCCCCGGCTTCGCAAGTAATCGACAAATCATCTTCATTAAAATTTAAAATCTTATTCATCTTTTCAAATGAAATAATAGCTTCGTTATTTAAGGCCACGGCTCCGCCGCTTAAGCCTGTTCGCCCACCGCTGGGCACAAGACCAACCTTAAATTCATTGGCCCAAAGGAGGATGTTTTTAACGTCTTCAGTAGTTTTAGGAAAAAGTAAAACAGAGGCTTTGGGATCAAATAGTTTAGTCCAATCTTGGCCATAGATTTTAAGTTCATTTGAATCAAAAACGATTTGATCAGGATTCAAGATTTTTTTTAAAGGTTCAAACATGATTTAAGTTTTACCTTATTTTTTAAAAGATTCTAGGGTTGACTGAAGATTTTTATATCTTGGGTCTTGATCAATATTAAAAGGTTTAGCTTTTGATCTGGAGTCATAAATATCTTTAAAAATATCGTAGGCATCTAGGGCCCAGTTGATTTGGGGATTAAAGTTTGAAATGACTAAAATCTCTTCAAACACAGAACCCAAATCCGTGATTTCTGGTAAACCATGGGTGCGGCCTGTACCTTTGATTTTATGAAACTCTTCCCTTAAGGCTTTATAGTCTTTTGAATCAATATGAGCTTTCATATTTTTAAGTTTTTCAGGAATATTTTTTATATAATTTTTTTGCAGTTGTGCCAGAACCTCTTCTAAACTCATGCCGCTACTCCAGGTTTTGTTTTTCTATATTTCCATTTGGGCAGTGTGAAATAAAAAGTACTTCCTTTTTTAGGTTGGGATTTAACACCGATCTCACCACCATGCTCTTCAATAATGGCGCGAGCTATGGCCAAACCCAATCCTGTTCCTTTAACGAGGGGACTTCGATCATTAGTCGCTTGTCTGAATTTTTCAAAAATTTGTTTTTGATCTTCGGGTGCGATACCACGGCCTTGATCCGAAACTTCAATAACAAGTTGATGATGCCCATTTACAAAGTAATTTACGTTCACTATACCCTGAGGAGGACTGTATTTTATGGCATTAGAAAGTAAGTTTGTAAGCACTTGATGAATTCGATCTCGATCAATAAAAATATCAATAGGAAGTTGGTCCTTAATATTTAGAGATATTTCAGTAGACCCAGATAATCCCTGTAGGCTTTCAAATGTGTTATCAATTAAAGATTCAATCTGATACCATTTTTCTTCCAATGGAAGCTTTTTGGCTTCAATTTTAGCTAAATCAAGCAAGTCATTAATCAATCTAATAAGGCGGTCGGTTTCAGTCTCTGCAATTAATAAAAGCTTAGATGTAACTTCATTGATTTCACCACTGACACCGTTTCTGAGCAGAGATAAGGATCCCTTTATTGACGTCAGCGGTGTTCGAAGCTCGTGGCTGGCAATGTTTAGAAATTCAGTTTTAGCGCTGTCTAAAGTTTTAAGCTCTTCAATGTTGTTAATTACACGTTGGGCGAGGGAATTAAATGTGGATTGTAAATCTCCAATTTCATTGGCCTCTGGGGCTTGAAATTCGTAGGTGTAGCGATCGTTTAAAAAGTCTAGCATTCTTAAATATAATGCGTTTAATGGTTTAAAAATTGTGCTTTGAATGTAAATCGACATAAAAATTGTTGCAACAATAAAGCAAATAATAACTATGTACAAACACCATACTATTTTACTTCTTAAAACATCTAGCTTTTGGGATAAAAAATTTCGGTACTCATTTTCTTGATTCAAAAACAAGATTACTTTTTCAGGGTAACTTTTTACAGATCTATTGTTTACGGACTGAATTATAGAACTTAAGGCCTCTTGTCTGAAATTAGGTCTAAGTTGTTTTCTCCATTCAACTAACGCGTCAGTGGCATTGGGTTTAAATGGCATAGCTTTAAGATAGGCTTCTATCTTCCAACTTTCTTTAAGTTCAAAGTTTGTGTTTTTCCAATCGATAAAGGCGTCCACGCAGACCAGTAAACTTGCGCCGAAGACTAGCACTGAAATCAAAACAAAAAAGCGAATTTTAAATAATATTGATCCCATTAAAAACCAGAATCCTCTAAAATTTTTAAAATCCTGCTGTTTAAGGTCATGGGGTCAAATGGTTTAGGAATAAACCCATTGCCAATGGCTTCAAAAATTTCAATATCAGTCAACTGTGATTTTGCACTTAAAAAAATAATAGGGGTTTTAACTTTTTTAGCTCGAAGTTCTTTACACACCTTGATGCCATTCATTTTTGGCATCATTTCATCAAGTAGAATGACATCAAAAGATTCAGATAGCGCTCTGTTGTAAGCATCCTCACCATTATCGACTGTAAAAACTTGATGACCACCCAGCGCTTCCAAAGTGATTTTAGAAATAGTCGAAATGTTAGGGTCGTCCTCAGCTAAAAGAATTTTTAAAATTATTTTCTCCATGAATTTCTAAATCCTTAAGTTTTCTAACTAGTGTTTATGAGTTCTAATCATAAACACTAGAGTTCTTAACTATTTATCGGGAAAATAGAGTTTAATTTGTAGATAGACTAAAGATTGGTCTAGTTATCAGAATTTTTTAGGATCTATCTAAATCTATATTTTGCTAAGGCTTTTTCGCCAATTATTATAAGAATCTTCGTATGAACTCCTGAGGCAAGATCTCGGCTTGCCGTTGCCGTCGATAATGTTTTAAATATTTCGAGGTAGTCTTTTCTAGAAAAAAATCGCTTTGCAAATACTACTTTTGCGATTTCAAGTCTGTCCGTTGAAGCTAGACGTAAGGGTCTGATTTCAGATTTCAGATTTTCAAGTGCTTCAAAAATCGTACTTAAAGAGAACTCTATAAATTCGTTTGCATGACCAGCTTTGTCTGAAAGCCCAAGTGATTTGTAATAGTTGGCTTGACGATCTTTAACAACAGATTCTACGGGCGTAAATTCGAATATGGGATTAAATTTAGAAAGTAAAACAGTTTGCCAAAGTCGCCCGACACGCCCATTTCCATCGGAAAACGGATGAATGAATTCGATTTCATAATGAAGAATTGCAGACAAAATTAGAGGATGTGTTTCTTTTTCAGTTTTTGCGAAAGTAAAAAGCTTATCCATATTATCCTGAACAAGTTTAGCTTGCGGTGCTATGTGAGCGATTTTTTTTCCATGAAATATTTCAACGTTATGAGTTCTCCATAGACCTGAATCTGTAATTAGCCCGTTCATTAATATACCATGGGCCAGTCTAAGAGATTTTGTAGAATAGGGTTTAAATGAAGTGACTTGGCTATAGGCCTTGATTGCGTTTTGTACTTCCAAGATTTCTTTTTGCGACCCCAAAATTTTTTTCCCATCAAAAATTGCAGTCACCTGATCTATTTTTAAGGTATTCCCCTCAATTCCAAGACTGGCATGGATTGTACGTACACGGTTAGACTTTCGAAGTTTTGGTTCGGGCTTAGAGATATAAAGTCCTTCAAATTGGCCAAGTAACCTCATGATATCGGAGCAAAGGGTTAGCATTTTTGAATTTATACTGTAAGGTGGCTTCATACTATGATAGTATCATATGATACTATCATAGTTCGTCAATTTAAAAATCAAAAATATTAATAAGTTTTTTAAATTATGATTATACTTTCATTTGTCATTTAATTTTATTTTGAGGATGATCTTAATATGAAAGTCAAAAATCAATTCACTACACTTATTAAATGTGATCTTCCAATTATCGTAGCTCCGATGTTCATAGTCAGCACCCCTGAGCTTGTCACTCAGTCTTCAGAGGCTGGTGGTATAGGTACAATTCCAACTCTTAATTTTAGAACAACTGAAAAGCTAAATGAGGGATTAATAGAAATTAAATCCAAAACCAAAAAACCATTTGGTGTGAACTTAATCGTTCACAAATCTAATCAGCGCTGGCGGGAAGACTTAGATATTTGTGCCCAACATCAAGTTCCATTTTACATCACAAGTCTGGGTTCACCTAAAGATGTCATTCAAAAAGTGAAGGGTTATGGAGGACTGGTTTTTTGTGACGTGACTAATACTAAACATGCAAAAAAAGTTTTAGATCATGGCGCTGACGGTATCATAGCCGTATGTGCCGGGGCTGGTGGACATTCAGGACCCCATTCACCATTTGCATTGATTTCCGAACTTAGACAAATGACTGATAAGCCGATTATTGCCGCCGGAGCCATTGCCAATGGAGCAAGTATTTTATCAGCATTGGCATTAGGAGCTTCAGGCGTAAGTGTTGGAACAAGATTTATTGCCTCTACAGAAGCCCAAGCTTCGGATGAATATAAGAATGCAATTCTTCAAGCGAAATCTGAAAATATTCAAAAATCCCAAAAGCTGACAGGCATACCGGCGTCTGTCATTCGAACGGCTGAATTGGATCGATTGTTTAAAAGCCCTGGGATCATCGAAAAAATAATTTTTTTATTAGAAAGCAAAAATCAGGGTAAGACCTCTTTTTCTAAGTGGCTTCGTAAAACCTTCAATTACGATTGGAACTGGAAGAATGTGTGGAGCGCCGGTGAATCCGTAGGGCAAATCCAAACTATTAAGCCCGTCCATCAGATATTTAAAGATTTGACCCAAGAGATGGAAGAGCATTTAGCCCAGTTGAATTCATCTTTTTTGAAGTAGGCCTTTTGTTTATAGCTTTGATCAAGAATAATAATTGGTTTTAAACTATAATTTTAAGTACAAAGATGAAGGGCAAATCTAGAGAATCAAATTTTTAGAAATGGAGACGGGGTTGTCATCAAGATTAATTTTAACCATTGTTTCTATTCTGGTATTAACTTTGGGTTCAAATATCGCTTTTGCCAGATGCGAACAAAGGTACATTCCCGAAACAACTGTTGAACAACTATACGAAATAAGACAGTGGGCCATAGTGCTCGCATTCATCCCTATGGCAGAAAAAGCAGGGTATAAATTTAAAGCTGATGAATATATGAAAGATCATCCGAACCCAAACCTAGCGGCTTTTAATTTTGGATTTGTCACAGGCTTCGATTGTTATTCTGTAGATGTGATTGCTTCGTATCAATCCTATGCTCAAGTTCTAATGACTTTGAATTATAAAGACCCTGAATACTTTAAAGAATTTTATATCAGAGAAGCGACCAGATATGGCTACCTAGATTATTTGCTGCCCTTAGAAGAAACGATAGCTAGCTTTTAAACAGCTCTTCTAATTCACCAGACTCGTACATTTCCATCAATATATCACTGCCGCCGACTAATTCTTTTTTATAGTAGAACTGTGGAATAGTTGGCCAGTTGGAAAATTCTTTGATTCCTTGGCGGATGTCATCATGTTCTAAAACATTAACGCTATGAAATTCCATTTTTAGTTCATTTAAAATCGCGACAGCACGAGCAGAAAAACCACACTGAGGAAATGAGGGTGTGCCTTTCATAAAAAGGACAGCTGGCTTTTCAGAAATGGCCTGTTCAATTTGATTTTTCGTTGATTCTTGTAACATTGTGTTCTCCGATCATGGATTTATATCATATATTTGTTAGTTAATTAAATTGTAGTTTGTTTAGATAATAAAAACTAAAGCTTAAAATTCAAAAGGCTTCACACTTAGAGCATGCAGTTCTCCAGATTTAAATTCGTCATCAAATAGCTTAAGTATCGTCTGGTGTCTTTGGATTCTAGGCATAATATTGATTTGATCAGATGAAATACGGATCTCAAAATGATCTCCACGTCCATTTGAATCAAAAATCGCCACCTGTGCGTCAGGAAAAGCTTTAAGTATTCTGGATTCAAGTTCTTCTGTTTTCATAAGTTTGTTTTAAGAAATAATGGACAATTCTACAAGCTAAAGATTAGGGGTTGAAAAAAGTGCGACTCAAGGGCAATTTTAAATTATGAATTGGTTCACCCCTTGGCCGGAAGCTCACATAAAAAAAGAAAAAGAAAAAGCCAGGCTTTTAAGAAAAACTCAGTGGTGGGACCAGCAGTTAGATACAAAGAAATGCCACTATTGCAAAAATGAGTTTCTAAAAATTGATCTGACCATGGATCATAAGATTCCCATTGTCAGAGGTGGAATGTCGACAAAGTCCAATGTAGCTCCTTGTTGCAAATCATGTAATTCGGCCAAAAAGCATCAGACTGATGTTGAGTTTTTAAGCGAAAACAAAACAAATCCTTAGTTTTTTTAAAAAGTCAGACTTGCATTAAAGATAATTTCTTTTCAAACTAGGATTTCATAAACTTATGGATTAACCATACTATGAAAATACTTAGTACTAAACCCATATTAAATCTCTAGGGGGAGCATTTGGCTCAAATTACATCCAGCAGTACGGCTGAGTACTTTGCTAATAATTTACAGCAAGTTGGATTTTCATCGGCCACAAAAGCGGTTTTAACAACGCTTAAAGAAGCTATTGATAACTCACTGGACGCCTGTGAGGATCATGGAATCTTACCTGAAATCAGTATTGAAATTGAAAAGATTGGGGTTGGTGGATCTAAAGGTGCGGATCTGATTCGAGTCACTATCGAAGACAATGGACCCGGTTTATCGCCGGAAGACCTACCTAAAGTGTTTGGTGAGTACTTAGCGTCGTCTAAATTTGGACGCGGACGTTGTTCCAGAGGACAGCAAGGAATTGGTATTTCAGCTGCGACCACATGGGCGCAGTTGACCAACGCCAAGGGTGTTTTTGTTCGAAGTAAAACCGTCAACATGCGAAAAGCAGTTGAGATGCGTATTGATGTGGACATAAAGCTTAACAAAGGGATCGTGAAAGACAAAGTCACTTTGGATTGGGACGATGTGGCCCACGGCTTACGTGTTGAATTTATTATTGATGGTCGTCTTCAGTTGAATGGTGACGGCGGAATTATGACTTATCTTGAAGGTACGGCCTTAGTTAATCCACATTTAAATTTGCGATATAAAATCAATGATGACCCAGTCATTAAAGTGGACCGTGTGACAGATGAAGTGCCAAAAGCACCGGCTGCGACTTTGCCCCATCCTCACACTATGAAACTGGGCGAGTTTATGACTCATGCTTTGTTATTTGGAAATATAAGCCTTAAAACTTTTTTGAAAACTGGATTCTCTAGAGTCACCGATTCGACTTTAAATGATTTTGTGAAAAACGGATTAAAAAAGAAAAATTTAGATCAGCCCGTAGCTAAAACTAGCGAAACAGATTTTAAGGACATCTTCAAAGCGGTTCAAGCCACTGAACTTCCAAGTCCGTCTACAAAGTCAGTTCTAACTATTGGTGAAGAGTCTTTAGCTAAAAGTATTCAACGTTTAGGTGAAGTAGATTTTTTTAGTGTTGTGGCCAGAAAACCTATCATTTGTGATTTCAAACCCGTCGTGGTCGAAGTTGCAATCGCCCGATTTATTAATCGTGGGCAAGAAGAAGATTCTATTCAGTTGTTAAGATTTGCTAATCGTGTGCCTTTGCAGTTTGATAAAGCCGGTTGTGCTATCACCAAAGCGGTCGAATCTGTGAATTGGCGTGCGTATGGTTTGGCTCAGCCAAAAAATAGTTTGCCCAATGGTCCTTACGTTTTTGCAGTCAGTGTCACGTCTCCTTTTATTAAATTTAAAAACGCATCTAAAGAAACAGTGGACGCCAGTGACGAATTAGTTGAAGAGATTCGACGAACTTTGATGCAAACAGGACAAAAGCTTTCAAGACACATCAATCGTGAAAATAAAGCGGCCGACTTAGAAAGAAAAATTAAACACATTGAAAAATTTGGACCTATATTGGTCGAAGGCTTAGCCACTATTGTTGGGGCCAATGAAAAACGTAAAGAACGAGCCACTGAAGGTTTAAATAAAATTTTAGGTCGTGACGCCAACGAAGCTGAAAAGCAGTTAGAAGTCGCCGAAGTCAGACTTCAGAATTTAAAAGACAATCGATCTTTTGATGTGGATGATGTAGAGTCTCAGCCGACCATCATGGATCAAAAAAATGAAGCTCAACGTTTAAGAAAGTCCAGCGCCAGAAAAAAATCTGAAGCGGTAGACATTCCCAATTTGGCTCCTAAAAAATCTAAAAAGAATGTAAGCAAAAAAGTAACTACAAAAAAAACTGTGACTAAAGCTACAAAAAAACTGGCGCGTCCAAAAAAATAATTTTTAATACTAAATTTAAGTCTTTAAAAATTTAGATAAAAAATTAAATTATTAAATACATATATAAATACATAAAAAGGTGAAATAAAATGGCAAAAGCAGGAGTAAAAGCGAACTCAGGAATAAGTCAAAAAGATATGGTTTCTAAGGCCAAAGCTTTGTGTGAAAGTATGCTTTCTGATTTAGAACATTCCAAGCGTCCCGTTTTAGAATCTATCAAATGTAGTCTTGATAACTCTGAATACAATCCAAAAGTGGGGTACTTAACTCCTGGCGGAAAAATGGTTCGAAGTGAACTTAACGTGTCTTCGGTTCAAAAATTAGCCCGCACCGTTTTTATGTTAGATATTCTTTTAGGAAATGTAGACTCTGGTGGTGTGAACACGAAAAGGGAACTTTATTACATGGCTAAGGGTTTAGTTAAAAGTGATAAAAACCTAATGCCTATTGATTTTGAAGAGCAAACCGAAAGTGATTCCATTATTGATTTTATTACTGACATGTTAGAAGTTTACCGCGAAGAGATGAACTGCTTTGCGAACGATCGTGGTGGTCAAACTTATTCTCAAAATTTAATTGTAACTGAAACTTTAACAGACGGAACTAAAGCCGTGATTGATTTAAGTTCATTGGGAACAACACCTTTTCAACCTAAAAATAAGCCTCAGGCTTTAACATTAAAAGCGAAAGGTAAAATTGATTTTTGTTTGGTTGTAGAATCTGAAGGTACAGCGAATACATTGGTAAGTAATGGATTCACGAAGCGAAATAAATCAATTCTGATGGGTGCTCAAGGGGTTCCAAGTAACGGTGTTCGGGGCTGGTGTAAATTAATTCAAGAACAATTAAATATTCCAATTTATTTTTTCGGAGATTTGGACGCGTACACTTTGCAAAATATTTTTAGAACTTTAAAAGCCGGATCTGCTGCAAGTTTAATTCGAAATAAAGATTTTTCAGCCCCCGATGTTAAGTTCTTAGGTGTTTTGCCTGAAGACATTAAAAAATATGATTTAAATTACTATAATGTAAAACCCAACGATGCGGGTGAAGCCAGAGCGTTGAAAAAAGCAAAAGATGTTTTAGAAAACGATCCATTTTTTAAAGATAAGAAAAATAAAAAATTAGCAGATATTCTAAATTTCCTAATTAAAAATAAAATTCGTTGCGAGCAGCAGGCGATATTCAGCGTAGCTCCGAAAGATCCACTGATGCCAGAAAAAATTATTCTAGAAAAAATCAAAAACGGGTCTTGGGTTTAGTAGGTAAAACCGTCTGCAACTAAAACCTTGGGTTTAGTAGGTAAAACCCTATGCGACTAAACCTAAGGGTTTAGTAAACGAAGTTGTCTGCGACTAAACCTAAGGGTTTAGTCAAAAACTATGCATTTTTAAAGGTTGTTTTTAGATGTCTGATATGTTTAGTTTTATTTCTAAATATTTTATAATCTTTGATAGGAGTGATCTTAATGATTAAATTTATGAATGTTGTTATGTTAGTTTTTTTAATTTGTAATTCTGCTTCAGCAGAAAACTATGATATGTCAAAAAAATGGGGTGTGGGTTTAGGCCTAGGAAAAGGTTCGATAATAAATTCTGATCTTGTTGATGATAATTATGATGGTGCTTTCGCAGGCAGTGTCTGGCTTAGATACCATTTAAATTCTCAAATCGCATTTGAACTAGATTATTCACGTCAAGCTTATGACGCTCAAAATTTTGCGAGTGATATTAAATCTAACAGTCTGAATGTAAGTGCCGCTTATCGTTTCAGATCAACTGAAAGATTAAGACCCTTTTTGCAAGCGGGCTTTGGTTTTGCGAAGTTAAATGTCGATGGACCTACTGAAAATAAAAAAGAATATGATATAAAAACTAGAATTGGGCTCGAGTACATGCTTAAGCCAAATTTGGCATTAGCTGTGAATGGTGATTATATTTTTACAAATGCTGGAAGCGGTACAGGATCAGAAATACACACACTTGTTCCAATGATATCTGCGACTTACTATTGGGGTGCTTCAGAAGCTTCGGTTTCTGCACCTAAGGCCGCCACAACCATTACTAAAAAAGAGACAGCTGTTGTTTCAGCTGCGATACCTGCTGTCGTAGATGGTGATTCTGACGGTGATGGAATTCTAGATTCGAAAGATAAATGTAAGGGCACGCTTAAAGGTCAAACTGTGACTGAGTATGGATGTACGGCTGAGGAAAAATTAGAATTTTCTTTGAATGTTCAGTTTTCAACAGGGAGTTCAAACGTAAATTCTGATTTTATAACTGATTTAAATGAGTTCTCGGAATTCATGAAAAAGTATTTAAATTTATCAGCAGAAATTCAGGGACACACTGACAATACGGGAAGTCGTCAAGGTAATATAAGTATTTCTAAAGCCCGTGCAGATTCAGTTGTTTCTTACCTTGTAAAACAAGGTGTAGCTTCGACAAGATTGAAGGCAAAAGGTTTTGGACCAGACCAGCCAATATCTGGCAATAATACAGATGAAGGACGAACTAAAAACAGACGTGTTGTTGCAAAAATTAATAATTAAGTTCTAATTAAAATAACTATTTTGCTGACCAGTGAAAAATTTTAATCACTGGTCTAAAGCTTGCATTTGAATTAATTATGATAATTCTGTTATTGAGCGAAGTGATTTCTAGTCTAGGGCCATTTGTATGAATTATTTTTTTCTAAGACTTATTTTTAACTTAACTTTTTTAAATCTGTTTTTTTTTACACCCGCTATTTTTGCAGATCAGTGCTTAGTTTATTTATCTAATTCAGAAGGTAATGATGTGGTTGGCTCGAATGAAGTGCTGTCTCCAAAATTACTCACTCCTTATGCAATTGCACACCAACAAATTCATTTCCCAAAAGAAGGTCAGTTTTTTACTTTTGAACATTTACTTCGTATTGCTATTCATGAAGCCTTTGAAGGTTTAGATTTTTATACTGGTGAACCACTAGCTTTTGATAGAATGTCGATTGATCACGTGCTACCTAAAGCATTAAAAGGTCCAGATAACATCTTCAATTTTGTACCTACAAATGGAGCGACGAATTCTTTAAAGGGACATAAGTTTACATTTACTGATTTGGAAAATTTAAAAATAGTAAGCGAAATATATGGGCCTCGAATGATGGCTTTACTTAAACAATATGGTGCTTTCGAAAATCGTGAAATAGAATTACAAAGAGCTGTTTTGGCGTCTGCAAGAAGAAATACTTATAGGCATAGACGGCCGATCCCGCCGATTCCAAATTTATCAGAAGTTATAGCAACTAAACCAATGGTTTTCAGAAGAACAATGGATGTGCCATCTGAGACTTTGAAAAAATTAATATTGATTTTTGCTTCTGAGCTTTCAACTTTAAAGGAATCTGAATTTCAAAAACTAATTCAAAGTAAAGTTTTTAGATTTAATTTAAATATTAAAAATGCGCCAGAATTAAAGTTTGAAGATCAGGCAAGACACAATCTAATTTTGTCTTACAGAAACATTGGTGGGAAGTTACATACAGACTCTTTGGCTTTAGAAACAAATATGTTTGAAGTCTCTGACTATGATTTTGATCGCCGAAAAGGCAAAGTGTCTGTTGAGATCAAATTTCACCCTATGTTAATTTTATCCTTACTTGAAGTTCCTACGAATATTGATTTGGCTAAAGAGTATATTGATCAGTTTTTTAAGCCGAGTGACATAAGCCGAGATGAGTTCATTCACTGGGCCGAGTGACAATTTTTGTCATAATTTTTAATATAATTAAAGTTTATCAGATATAAAAAACGAGCAAGCGAGTGTCACTTGCCTTGCAACCGCTTCGCTCGCAAGGCTTCGTGCCATCGAGCTCTTTTTTATATCTGATAAACTTTAATTATATTAAAAATTATGACAAAAATTGTTGCTTCGACATAACCGTTTTGGTTGGTTAGCAGATTCGTGTTTTATTTAAAAGCTTCTAAGGTTATTTGATCTAAAAAAAAAGAGCTCGATGGCGCGAAGGCATGCTAGCGAAGCGAATGCATGGCAAGTGACACTCGCTTTGCTCTTTTTTTTAGATCAAATAACCTTAGAAGCTTTTAAATAAACCACGAATCTGGCATTTGAATTGCTATGTAAGTGAGTGAAAATTAATGCTTTTTTAGTCACAATGATCATGTTTTTGGGCCTAATGCTTGGATGTAGTTTGAATGATTCAAACTTCGATTCAGGGCCCAAACCGGGTGCTGTATCCAATGATCAAGATTTTATGTGGGATCTTTGGCCTGAGTTAGATGAAAATAAAGAACTTCAAAATTTACGACTAGAGGACTGGCCAGAAATAAAAAAAAATTCTGTTTTATTTTTAGGTGACGAATCTTTACAGACCAATTGGGGTTTAGTCTTAAAGAACAACTTTGCTACTAAAACGGATGAGTCGTGGTTTTTGTCCACATGTATGACTGCTAGAAATTTTAAAAATGGTAATGTCAGTGGTTGTGGTTATTGGACGGCCCCCTTTCTTAGAGCTAGGACGTCTGGAACTTTTATCACTGTCGATCAGCAAGAAAGTTCTGAGCGTTTAGCGCCCAAAATTTTATCTGATTCCAAAGTTAAAAAAGTGATTTTAAGTTTTGGACATAAAATAAAAGCGATGAGATCTGACACTGAAATTCAAAATGAAATATCTGCGATTGAATTGATGGCCAAGTGGGCCCACAGTGCGGGTAAAAAATGTTACGTAATTGAACCTGTAGATTCTTATTACGTTGAAACACGTAAAAATAATTTTTTAACTTCTGATCAAATCAGCACTTTAAAAAGAGCAATTAGTATTTATTGTGATTGGATTGATGCTAAAAAATTAATTGATGAATATCAAAATACAGCTCAAGTCCCGATTGATAATATTTTAGATTTAAACCGAGAAAACCCTTCTGAAGATTACATATCTGCTCCTAAAACAAATATTGAGATCGATCAGATTGTAAGTCCTGAGCAATCTATCTTAGATGAAACTTTGGATGAAACATTAGGCGAGGATGCTGAAGGTCTAGAGATACCCAAAAATAATTTAAATCCAGACGAGCAGGTTCTCCGTCCTTCAGAATCTATGGCAGAGATGATCGAACGACTAAATCGAGAACGACAAGATTCTGATCAACCAGTGACTGAAGAAAGTGAAAATAAGAGTGATAAAGACAAAGTATTAACTTCAAGTCTAAGACCAAAACCAAGACCAGAAAGAATAAGTCAAACGGCCCAGGAGCAAATCAGACTTGCTTTAGAAGGCGAACAAAATGGTTCTGATCAAATAGTCCGTCAACAAGAACTAAACGAACCCAGATATTTATGGAATGGTCATAACAATGGGGATAAGTTAACCGAGATTGGAATAAAATATATAAAAAGCGACACGGCTTCATTTCTGATAGAAACTAAAAATCTTAAAGATGTTGAAAATTTTTGTCCTAATTACTGGAAATTATCAGACACCCATCGTGAATACTTCTGGATTTATTTATTTTCAGCAGTCGCAAGATATGAAAATCATACTTTTAATCCACGCGCACTTCATCAAGAAAAAGCCAGTGGTCGACATAGTATTGGAATTTTTCAAGTTGATACAAAAAATTGTGGCTATGGTAGTGATTCCAATCGTGAAAAACTTTTTGATCTAGATAATAATTTTAAGTGCGCGCTGACTAAGGGCGCATCGCTTGTAAAACAAGGTGACCAGGTCGCGGATGGTCGTTATGTAGATGATCGATATTCTGATTATGGTTTAGATGGATATTGGTCCGTTTTAAGAAAGCCTTACCGCGGGGCCGCGATGAATGCATCTACTGGCACCTATCAGAATGTATCATTAGGCCGAAGACAAAAAATTATTGATCTAACAAAATCAATTAATATCTGTCAGTAAGATATTAATTGATTTTGTTAGATCAATAATTTTATTTATATATTTATATGAAAAATTAAACTTTTTTTAATTCAACTCTATCCTTCATAACATTATCATAATAGCTTTTTGCAAGACTATTAATATCCACTAAGTCCACTTTATATGGAAAGTTAGAGTTCTCTAGGTTTTCTTTGATTTCAGAAATATAACCACTTGATAAATTTAAAGTGTCTGGAACGGAATATAAAATATCAACATCAGAAAATTTTTGGTGATCTCCACGAGCTCTTGAACCAAAAAGCCAGATAGTAGCGGATTTCTTAAATAAAGGATCTAATAACAAATCTTTTAATATTTTAAGCTCTGATTCGGTAAAACTATATTTCATTGGAGTTCTAAAATTTTAATAAGTTTGTGTGCTTCTAGCGGAAGTTTTTGAGCTACTTGAAAAACGGATATTGCTGTTTTCTCATCGTACGAGTGTGAGCTATTATTTCTTGCATCGACAAATTCAAACCATAGATTTATATTTTCAATAAATCCATTCCGAGCCATATCTCTGATAGCAGGTCTAGCGGCATCTGTTTTCAAGCCAAGAGATTTAATTGAAACCTTCCAAGAGAGCTCAACGCAGTATTCAAATCTTTGAATACTCGCATCTCTAAAAGCTTTGTTTTCATTAGAATCAATTATAGAGTTTGAAAACAATTTTAATGAATCTTCTAAAGTAGTAAGAGCTTTTTTAAGCTCTAGAATTGAAACTGACAAAACATCTCCAATGAATAACTTTTATTCAACTTATATTACTCTATTTCAAATAAAACAGAAGTTTTAACTTTGCTTGCAGATTTGACTTCATAAATTTCAAAGGCTTCTGTTTTTAAATTGTATCTGTTTTGCAAAGCCCATTTTTTTATTTTTGGATATACTTTTAAAGACACCAAAGCCGGTGAGCCTTCAAAAATACCTGAAATATAATTTTTCTCATCAATATATTTTAAACTTAAATTTAAACTTGGATCTTCGGCCAAGGTCTTTAATTGATCTTTATATTTATCAGAAAATAAACACCCTAACTCGCTTCTTAATCTATCCGCGACTGTTTCGTTGGGATCATCTAAATAAATTCCAAACGAAGTGACACATAAGATCTGATTTTTTTTTAATATTTTTTCAACTTCAAATAAGGTGTCAGAGCTTTCATGATAGGGGCCAAGACGATTTTTATATATGGCTACAAAAGGACCATAATTCGATTTGATAATCTCTACTTTTTTAAATGATCCGCTGCGGAACATTACAAATAAAATTACAAAAATGAAACCTAAAAAAATACCAGCTATAGTTCCGCCAAACCATTTCATACTTAAAGATCCGTCCAAGGAACCTCAAAACTTTCACCACTTCCATCGTCAATAATTAAATCTCCATTAGATAAAATTTTTGCAACATTGTTTTCAGGCCATTTTTTTAAAGCCAAAAGAATTTCGTTTTGAACTACGGATGGAATTTCAGAGTTTTGACACATAACTGTGGCTTCAGTTAAATTTGTATTTAGTGATGATAAAAATCTAAACCAACGGTCTTTATTAATATCCACACCGATTTCTTCTTTTAAGCTTCCAGCCTCAGAAAAGTTTTTTGGTTTACTTAAAATATTCAATCCTATTCCAACACAAATAAAATGTTTTGATCCTTGAGTTACGGATTCAAGTAATATTCCGCCAAGTTTCTTAGAGTTGGCATAAATATCATTCGGAGCTTTTATACTTAAATTTAAATCAAATTCATCATTTAAAGACTTAAATACCGCCCAACCAAACAAAGGTGAAGATATGGGTTGTGGGGCTGATTTTAATTTAAAACACCAGCTGATTAGAAGTGAACTTCCTTCGTTTTCAGAATTCAGCCACGAGTTGGTATTTCGGCCACGCCCCTTCGTCTGTTCATTGGTAACAAATATCCATGAAGATTCATTTTTGAAACCTTGCTCTTTTGCCACGTCATTTGTGCTTGTAGTGACGGCTTCAAACCAAGTTGGAATTTTATTTGATTTAGACCATTCAACTGTGCTTAGACCAATATCGATCATATTTAAATCCTTAGTTTAGTGTAAATCAGTCTTACGGAACATAAAAGTTACACTTAATGTATAAGTAATAAATTAAATATTAATTTAATAAAAAGCTGATGTCAGCCACTGGTGCTGAATGAGTTATGGCCCCAACACTAATAAAATCTACGCCTGTTTCGGCTACTGATTTGACTCGGCTCAGACTCATGTTACCACTAGCTTCAGATTTTATTAGTTTTGGTATGATCGACACCGCTATTTCTAAGTGATCATTATCCATGTTATCTAATAGAATTTTATCTACGGGGCACTGGCTTACGATTCGAACTTCATTTAAAGTTTGGCACTCGACAGTGATTTTTGTCTCGGGACACTTTTGTCGTAAAGTTAATAAAGTCGATTTCAAGTCATCGCTAAAGCGAGTGATATGATTTTCTTTAATCATGATTTCATCTGATAAATTCATGCGGTGATTCATTCCGCCACCATGTAAAACGGCTTTTTTCTCTAAATCTCGAAATAAAGGAGTTGTCTTTCGAGTGTCTAAAATTTTACATTTTGTATGCTGAATTTCGGAAACAAATTTATGAGTCAAAGTGGCAATTCCACTTAATTTACCCAAAAGATTTAACGATACGCGCTCGACAATTAATAGATTAGACCAAGGCCCAAACACTTGGGCGATATTTTGCCCTTTTTTTACTATCGATCCGTCTTTAAAAAAAGATTCGACTTCAATTTTTAAATTTAACTCTTTTAAGGCTAAAATAAAATCTAGGCCACTCAAAACTAAATCTTCTTTAGCTACAAAAAAACCAACTGCATTTTCATTGGGTAAGGCTAAGCTTTGGCAAGTTAAATCCCCCAGCGGAGCATCTTCTTTCAAAGCCATTTGAATTAAATCTAATATTTTCATATTTAATAATTAAAATGAAGAATTGGGTTTTGAATCGTCGTTCGATTCAGCTAGTAAACGTTTGATTTCTTTTTCAATCATTTGTTTTGAAAGCTCTGGTATCATTTCCCAAACAATGGACTGAATCATCTCTTTAGCCTGATCCGCTACAATTTGTTTGATCTCTTCACGGCTTAAGACATTTAATGCAGGATTCAAATTCGGATTGACAGAATTATGAACTGTTGGAGTACGTGTCGAATTATTTTTCATCGACTGTTTGGGCGCACTTAAACCGGCATCAGAGTTATGAAGATCATTCACAGTTCTATGAATTGTTGTAGACCTTGGAAAGATTTTTTCTTCTGGGTTAGAAAAAATATCTTCGATGTTTGACGTGTCAGTCGTTAGATCATTGGTTAAATCCTGGCCATACACATCCAGTCCATTAACACCAAGATCTAAAGCATCAATATCTTCTAAATTTCCGTTCAGTTCCACAAGTTCGTTTTGAAAATCAGAATTCAAAAAACCAGAGCCGTGTCGAATATCAGTGTCTTCTTTTAATTTATTAAAAAGCTCACGCTCCTGATCTACCGTTGGAATCGCCGTGATTTCTTTAAAATCTTCATCGTCCTCAATGCTATTTTCTAAAAATTTTGAATTAGAAGTCGACATGTCATTTGTATTTGAAGGCTTGAAATTTCCAAAATAATTATCATTAAGATCAAATCCATTTGAAGAACTGATGTCTGATTGGTTATCTTGCAAATCTAAAGCTTCAAAATTATCTAAGTTTATATTATCTAAATTAAAATCATCACCATCTAAATTTAATGAATTAGAATCATCATTTCCAGTGCTAAAATCACCAAATAAATCTGTATCGGATTTTAAATCATCTTTAAACAAAAGCTCTTCTGTGGGGTTGGCTTGTCTTTTAACAACAGAATTTTGATGACCTTGTGAAGAGTCGACTGGTTTAACGGACTGAGCTGTTCTTGTACTAATTCCAGGAGGTGCATTTTGAACCGAAGACGTCTGTTGAATGCTTGAGGCGCTAGGCAGTTTATGATTAGGAATGTTATTTTGTACAAGGCTGTGAATGAGTTGAATCAACTGGTCTGCAGAGAAGGGTTTTTCAATTTTTCCGTCGGCATGGCAAGTGATATATTTATCTTCATCAATGTCCATAAACCCTGACCACATTAAGACTACAGGTGTAGTTTGTAATACCGGATGATCTTTAAGTTGAGCACACACTTCGTAGCCATTCATTTTTGAAATTAATACGTCAGCAAAAATAATATCAGGTCTAAAGGTCTCTGCAACTTCAAGAACGTCGATGCCATGTTGAACATTCTTTATTTCGGCGCCATAACTGGTTAAGCCAATTTCAAAGGCTTTTTTTATTGTGGAACTTTCATCTGCCAATAAAATTCTAAAAGACATATTCTAAGTAGAAAAGCTGCAGCTTAAACTGTCAAGCGCTGGTTCAAGGAAATAGGGGCGTCAACGAGTTGTAGGCGAAAGAATTAGTGTTGGTTCTTTGAATCACTTCAAGTTAAACTGACCTCACTTTGAAAACCATAGATGTTTTTATTTTACTTCGCTTTTTAACCTATTTTTTAGGCGCACTTGCTGTTTTAGTGATTCTTTTTGTGGCCGTAGATATTATGACCAATCTAAATAGATTCGGTTCATCAGCCAGTGTTTTGATGTCATATTATGTCTATTATATCCCTTTTGTGGCGTATAATATGATTCCTGTATCAGCACTTCTGGCTTTGGTTTCATTGATTTCAGGCCTTGTTAGAACTAGTGAACTTGTGGCTCTACATTCGATGGGCTACGGAATGCCAGCCATCCTCCGGTTTATTATGATTTTTTTAATATTTATGGCAGGTTTCTTAGTTTGGACAGGGGATGTTTTAATTCCATTTGCCATGGAGAAAAGAAATTATATTTACTACATTGAAATGAAAAAACAGCCTGATCGATATGCCAAGACTAAAACAAAAAACATTTGGTACCGTACAAAAAGCGCCATCATTCATTTTGAAGATATCCTAGATGATCAAAATATCATGGGGGCTCATATTTATTTTGTTAGCCCTAATTGGAAGCTCATTCGTTTGATTGAAGCTAAAAGTTTAAAATTTAATGATAATGTTTGGAATTTAAAAAATGTTAAAGACACTCAATTCATGCCCGAACAAAATACCTTTCAAGTTTCCACTTTAGATGAGCTCGCCATCCCTTCATTAACAGAGTTAAAAAGTATGAAGATGAGCGGAAATGCGACGGATTATTTAAGTTCTAAAGAGCTATGGAATATCATCCAAAAAAACAAAGAGATTGCGCTCGATACTAGTCAGCTAAAGGTGACTTTGTATTCTAAGTTCTCATTTGCGCTTTCTGTTCTGATATTACCTCTTTTGGGTTTATGCACGGTGAACGTCAATCGTAGATCAGGAAATGCATTCTTATCTGGGGCCGTTGCTGTGATTATTGTATTCGTCTACTGGATGCTTTATAATTCTGCCCTTTCTTATGGTAAGGCTGGTCTTTTACCCCCAATACTTGCCGCGATGCTGATCCCAATCATTGCATTTTTAGCCATTATCTTTGCTATTCGACGAGTTTTAAATTAGCTAACCTGAGTAATTTAGAATTAATGTTGGTTCTTTGAATCAGTTCAAGTTAGTCTGTCATCACATTGAGAACTCTAGATCTTTTTATATTAATCCGGTTTTTAACCTATTTTTTAGGAGCACTCGTTGTGCTTGTTATTCTTTTTTTGGCTGTTGATGTGATGTCGAATATCAACAGATTTGGCACATCAGCCAGTGTGCTTATGACATATTATTTCTTTTATATTCCTTTTGTGGCTTACAGTATGATTCCGGTTTCGGCTCTTTTGGCAATGGTGTCACTTATTTCTGGACTCGTCAGAACAAGTGAATTGGTGGCGATGCATTCTATGGGTTATGGAATGGCTTCTGTTTTACGTTATGTTCTAATTTTTTTAGTGATTATGACAGGTTTTTTAGTTTGGATGGGCGATGTTATAATTCCACTTGCCATGGAGAAAAGAGATTATATTTTTTATTTTGAAATGCAAAAGCGTCCAGATAAGTTTACAAAAAATAAAACAAAAAATATTTGGTATCGAACAAAAAGTGCGATTATTCATTTCGAAAATATCTTAGATGGAGAAAATATTTCTGGTGTGAATATTTATTTTGTTAGACCAGAATGGGGACTGCTTCGACTGATTGAAGCTAAAAATCTAAGCTTTAATGATAAGTTTTGGTTTTTAAAAAATGTTGAACTGACCGAGTTCATGCCAGATCAAGAATCTTTTGAAGTTCAACATTTAAAGACCCTTGAGATTCCCTCTTTAACGGAACTTGAAAGCATCAAAATGAGTAGAGACGCCACAGATTATTTAAGCTCATCAGAGCTTTGGAGCATTATCAAAAAAAATACAGAAGGGGCTTTGGATACAGCACAGTTTAAAGTGGCCCTTTATTCAAAATACTCTTTCGCACTTTCTGTGCTAATTCTGCCACTTTTGGGATTGTGTACGGTGAACGTCAACCGAAGATCTGGAAATGCCTTTTTATCTGGGGCCATCGCTATTGGTATTGTTTTTGTATATTGGATGCTCTACAACTCGGCTCTTTCATATGGCCGAGCGGGCCTATTACCCCCTTTACTGGCCGCGATGCTTATCCCAATCATCGCCTTTTTAGCCATTATCTTTGCCATTCGAAGGGTTTTAAATTAATATTAATTTATGATTTTAGAGGTATTAAGATTTCCAGATCCAAGACTCAGAAAAAAGGCAAAGCCTATTTCTAAAGTGTCGTCTGAACTAAAAAGTTTGGCTGAAAACATGCTTGAAACCATGTACGAGTTTAAAGGCATTGGCCTCGCCGCCACCCAAGTGGGCCAAGAGGTTCAGTTGTTGGTGATGGACACCAGACCCAAAGAAAATGGTCGTTACAAAGCTGAAGATCAATCAGAATTGGAATCCGCAGTCGCACAGCCCGTTGTTATTTTTAATCCCCAGATTGTAAACAAAGAAGGCGAAACGACTTTTGATGAAGGCTGTTTAAGTGTTCCTGGATATTTTGAAACCGTGAACCGTTTTGATTATGTTGAAGTTAAAGGTTTAGATATTCATGGTAAAGAGCTTGTGATTAAAGCCGATGGACTTATTTCGATTTGTCTTCAGCACGAGATGGATCATCTTGAAGGTAAGCTTTTTATTGATCGTTTAAGTATTATTAGGGCTAATCGTTTAAAAAATAAAATCAAAAAAAATGGGTATCCAAAACCTGAAGATCTTTTGAATCACGAAGATGATGAAGAAATCAAAATATAAAATCGCTTTTTTTGGAACTCCAGAATTCAGCGTTCCTATTTTAAAAACTCTTTTTGAATCTGAAGATTTTGAAGTAGCTTTGGTTGTGACTCAACCCGATCGACCCTCAGGTCGAAACTTAAAACTGACGCCTTCACCAGTTAAAGTTTGGGCCTTGAGCAATAATTTAAAAGTGATCAGTCCGGAATCTTGTAAGACAGATCACTTTATTGAAGAGTTTAAAAGTTTAAATATTGAAGCTTGTGTAGTGGTGGCTTTTGGTCAGATTTTAAATCAAAAACTTTTAAATTTATGCCCTGATAAATTTGTAAATATACATGCGTCACTGCTGCCACATTTAAGGGGTGCAGCCCCAATTCAAAGATCTATCATGATGGGAGATATAGAAACCGGAGTCAGTCTTCAAGTGATGGTTAAAAAACTAGATGCGGGCGACGTGATTTCAGAAATCAAAACAAAGATTTTACCCCATGAAAATGCGATCGAACTGCATGATCGCTTATCAATTTTAGGGTCTGAGCTATTAAAAAATGACTTAAAAGATTTTTTAAATGGAAAGATTAATTCTAAGCCACAAAATGAACAATTTGTAACCTATGCCTCAAAAATTGAAAAGAACGAAACCTGGATCGACTGGAATTTAAACGCCCAGCAAATATGGAATCATATTCGGGGCTTAGCGCTAGGGCCTGGTGGAACAACGAATCATAATGGGCGACGTCTAAAAATAATCCGAGCAGAACCGCTAAGTGCCTTAGATCTGACGAAGTTGGATGTCCTGTTGGACTCTGGGACAAATAAAAAACCTGGTTCGGTGGTTAAAATTCTAAATGAAGGGTTTGTTGTGGCATGTGGTGAGGACAGCTTTTTACTAGTCACGTCAGTTCAGCCAGAATCTAAGCCTGTAATGACGGCTAAAGCCTTTTTAAATAATGGGGTTTTAAAAGAACAAGATCAATTTATTAAGTCCTAATGATTATAAAATAACTTTTCGTCTTTAGGGCACTAAGTCTATCATCCAAGAAAAAGACAGTTTATAAGTTTATATGTCTAAATTTTTAATTGCTCCTAGTATTTTATCCGCTGATTTTTCTAAACTTGGTCAAGAGATCAAAGACGTTGTTAAGGCTGGTGGGGACTGGATTCATGTTGATGTGATGGATGGTCAGTTTGTGCCTAACTTAACGATTGGGGCCCCAGTCGTAAAATCCTTAAGACCTGTCACTGATAAAATCTTTGATGTGCATTTGATGATTGAAAAACCCGAAAATTTAATTGAAGACTTTATTCAAGCAGGATCTGATATCATCACGATTCATGTAGAATCAACGACACTAGTTAGTGAAATTTTTAAAAAACTAAAAGCCAATAATGTAAAGTGCGGTATCACTCTTCGACCAAAAACAAAACTACAAGATATTCTTAAATACTTAAGTGAAGTGGATTTGGTTCTAGTCATGACCGTCGAGCCTGGATTTGGTGGCCAAAGCTTTATGTTTGATCAAGTCCAAAAAATCAAAGAGTTAAAACTATTAAGAGAAAAACATAAATATAATTACTTGATCGAAGTCGACGGTGGTGTGAATCAAGACACAGTTAAAGAATGTTTAGATGCCGATGTTTTGGTTGCAGGAAGTTTTATTTTTAAATCAGATTACAAAAAACAAATTGATATTTTAAAAAATGCAAAAAAATAGAGTTTTGCTTTAAATTAAAAAGTGAACTGTTGAATTTTTTTGATTAACAAATTTATAAAATTATAAATTTTTCGGTGAGTGATTAAAGGAATATTGAAGATGAAAGAAATGATGATCGATGGAAAATCACTTAAACTCAACGATGTTTGGACTGTAGCGACGACCAACGTAAAAGTGGGACTCAGTCCAAAAGCGTTAGAAAATGTTTTAGAATCCAGACAGTACTTAGAAAATCGTATGAACAAGGGTGACGTCATGTACGGGGTCAATACGGGGTTTGGACATTTCTCTGACGTGCAGATTTCTAATGATCAATTGGTAGAACTTCAAAAGAATTTAATTCGTTCCCACTGTTGCGGAATAGGTCAGCCGTTTTCAAAAATGCAGTCCAGAGCCATCATGCTTTTAAGAGCCAACGCTTTATCTCGGGGCCACAGTGGAGTTCGTCCTGATGTGATTACAAAAATTTTAGAATTTCTAAATAACGACGTGATCCCTGTGATTCCAGAACAAGGAAGTGTAGGGGCGAGCGGGGACTTAGCACCACTATCTCATTTAGCTTTAGCATTGATGGGTGAAGGGGAAGTGTGGGATGTGTCAGGTAAAGAGATTTTAAATTCTGAAGATGTGTTGAAACAAAAAAAAATCTTACCTTTAGTTCTTCAAGCTAAAGAGGGCTTGTCTTTAATTAACGGCTGCCAAGTGATGACGGCCGTTGGACTTTTAGAACTCAAAAAAATTGAAAATTTATTAATCACATCTGACATTGCCGGAAGTATTACTTTAGAGGCTTTACGAGGGTCTAGAAAAGCGTTTGATCCGTTAATACCAGCCACAAGAAATCATCCTGGAGAAGCCACCACGGCACTGAATATGCGAAATCTATTAGGACCCACGTCTCAAATCGCGCAAAGTCACGAGATGTGCAACCGTGTGCAAGATGCCTATTCCCTTCGTTGTATTCCGGCGGTGCATGGGGCCGCAAAAGATACATTTAAGCGGGCCGTTGACGTTTTAGAAACCGAAGCGAATTCTAGCACTGACAATCCATTGGTGTTTGCCAAAGATAATAAAATACTAAGTTGTGGAAATTTCCATGGGGAACCAGTGGCCTTTCAATTGGATTTTTTGGCGATTGCGATCAGTGCGATGACAAGTATGTCAGAGTGTCGTGTCGAAAAATTAATTAATCCTAACATGTCAGGACTTCCTGCTTTTTTAGCTCCAGATGGGGGATTAAATAGTGGAATGATGATTGTTCAGGTTGCATGCGCGTCTTTGGTCAGTGAAAATAAAATTTTATCACATCCTGCCAGTGTCGACAGCATTCCGACCTCCGCTGACAAAGAAGATCACGTCAGCATGGGAACCATTGCCGCTAGAAAACTTAAAAAAATTGTCGAGAACTCTACCAACGTTTTAGCTATGGAGCTTTTGTGTGGTCTTCAAGGCCTGGATCTTCTAGAAAACGTAAAACCTGAAGGGGCATTAAAATCTGTTTACGATCACGTTCGTAAAACAGTTCCCTTCGCATCCAAAGACCGTGTCTTTTCCAAAGACATCCAAACACTACGTAACATCGTCGAAGGTTTCGAACTGCAACACGTCCTAAAACATATTGAATTCAAAATCTAAAAACCCTCTGACCCTTTTTTCTGTCTAAGTCGCGTTAAAATTTTTTTGAAAAGATGTTAGTTTTTATTTGTGAATTTAGATCTCCAAGACAAAT
>JAYUKW010000007.1:0-1522 GCA_043764155.1 Bdellovibrionales bacterium | reverse complement strand
TTTTTTGATTCGTCAGGATATATCCTGACTTCAATTTTTTGATTCTGGATTGAGTACTTTAATTCAGACTTTATCCGGTACATTTGACCATTTAAACTGTATGTGTGATCTGATTTAACAGTACGTAAATACTTTAAACAAAAAATCTCATTTAAATCTATTTCTAAAGGCAGCTTTTTCCACCCAGATTCTAAATTTGACGGCACAACTTTAAAATTTTTATTATAATCATTTGGTAGAAATTGTTTCTGTAAATAGTCATTCGCAGCTTCATAAGATTTAATCTTATGAAGTCGCATCTCTGGCACAATACGGTCCTGCATCGTCTGCCAGTGGCGCTCAATACGACCCTTGGCTTCGGCTGAGTTTGCGTAAATGATTTGGATTCCTAATTCACCTAAAGCTCGCTTAACTTGCGAGAACTCACATCGTTTAGGACCAGCAAACAACCCAGCACGATCTGTATATAAAATACTAAAAATTCCTTTCTTCTCAATGATTTTTCGAAGCACTTTCAAACAACCAACAGTTGTTTCTGTTTCAAAAAATTCACTGTAATAATTTTCATTGCTGGCATCATCAAGTGCGCCGATTAAACAGGATTCTTCATTATTAAACCATCTGTGTGGACTACCATCCATTTGTAACATGACACCGACCTGTGGTGTGCGATTGCGAAGTTTTCTAACCTTACTGCTTTTGCGTTTTGATTTTTTAACTAAATTAATTTCATGACAAATTTTTCTAAAACTTTCACGATTTATTTTTAAACCCTCATCTGCTTGAAGTCTTTCAAGGGCATGGGTGACATTAAAATCAAAATACTTCTCTTTCATTAATTTCTTGGATTTTAAAATAATGTCATTTGATATTTTATTTATTGGAGCTTTGTTTTTATTTCCATGTTGAATAAAACTTACTCCGAATTCAGAAATTCCTTTCACGTATCTAAAAATGGTTCGTTCTGATACGTTTAATACTTTGATCGCAGTTTCTAACGTAATTTTTTTTGAATTTAATTGCTCAATTATATCGATTATAAGCTGATCTTGGGCCTTCACAGTGACTCCTTATTGATTGCTTCAAATTGAAACAATCAATCGTTAAGCCTGCGAATTATTTAGCAAAAAAACGTGCTTAATGACTCGTCAGGACTGACAAAGTCGCTTTGTAATTAATTACGACAAAGTCGCTGTGTGGTTACAAAAGCTTTAGATTTCCTCAGGAATAGACGAAAAGTGGTTATATTCTGAGGTGATATGTCCAGTGTCAAAGTTTTAAAAAAAGGCGATTTTCTGTTCAAAGAGGGCGAAAAGATCCAGACGATCTATATTGTCCAATCAGGTCAGCTAAGCCTTTGCCTTCAGAAAAACAAAAAAAATATTGATCTGATGACGATAGGCACAGGCTATGTTTTTGCCGATCTTGTTGTCCTTGGAATTCAAACTTTCAATTACTCAAGCATGGCGACACAAGAAACTAAGGTGGTTGAAGTGCCGATTGAAGGCTTCAAGCACCAGTA
>JAYUKW010000006.1:0-65877 GCA_043764155.1 Bdellovibrionales bacterium | reverse complement strand
GCGGGTTCAAGTTATTGAACTAGAACTATTTTAAATTTAAAAAACTTAAAGTTAATGGAAAATTTTGGCTTTTCGCTCATTATCTACAACAAGCTTCAAATGCTTGGAGTTATTCTTTTTTAGAAATTTATTTGTCTGGCTGCGCATCCACCAGCGCTCTGAATACAAATAAACAAACGCAATAATAATCCCACCCAAATGGGCTAAATTGGCAACCGGCCCTTCGAAACCTGCCGTCACTAAAACAAAAACTTCCAGAAGAATTAAAATGCTAACAAAATATTTTGCTCGCATTGGAAACAACATCATAAAGTAAACAATATTTTCACCATGAAAAACCGCATAAGCCACAAGAAGGCCAAAGACCGCGCCAGAAGCCCCAATTACAGGACTTGTCAGTATATTTGCATTTTCGACACCAAAGACATAATAAATAAAATAAAGAATCAACAAATAAAGTAGACCTGCGCCAACACCACAGGCCAAATAAAATTTCAAAAACCTACGGGATCCCATCGTGATTTCGATTTGGCTTCCAACCCACCAAAGCAACAACATATTAAATAAAATATGGTTAATGTGGGATGAGTGTAAAAACATATATGTAAAGGGCTGCCACAATTTAAACCCAAATACGGTTGAATTAGGAACCATCCCAAACCAATCAAAAATAATTGTATTTTTAAACACGTAGCTTTGAAGAATTAGAGTTGCAAGAACCCAAAGCCCTGCATTAACAATCATCAAATATTTAACGACTGGGGTCAGCTGAACAACAAAATTAACGTTATATGTGCTTGTCGAATTTCTCATGTATTAAAACCTTTGCATTAAAAATGGGGTCGAAGTCGATTAAAACTAGTCTCTAAACTTTCCACTTGAACTTTTGTTTCTGCAATCAAAGGGAAAAAATTTGTATCTCCAAACCATCTTGGAATTATATGCCAGTGTAAGTGCTCTGGTATTCCTGCGCCAGCCACTTCGCCGTGATTTAGACCTATGTTTAGTCCTTGGCAGTTGTACTCTTTTTTTAAAATACTCACGCATTTTTGAATTGTCAGAGCTGTTTCAGAGATCTCTTCTGCAGAACATAAATCCAATTGCCCTTCGTGCCTGATTGGCAATACTAAAAGATGACCCGTGTTGTACGGATACTTATTTAACATCACCACAGAATGTTTAGTCTTATGTAGAACAAGAGAATCGACTGAGAATACGCCTGAAGCTTGATTTAACTTTAAAGCTTCGCAAAACACACACTGCTCAAGCTTTGACTTAAGCTGTCTGACGTACCTGATGCGATCAGGTCGAGTCATCGTATCTCGTTCTTGAGGCCAAATATTTTTAAAAAGATCATCAGTATTTTGATTAGACATCACCTAAAATGGTACATGTAAGTCTTAACAGAATCATTAGCGCGCGCAGTCTATCTAAAGTAGGGTTTCTGTTTCTCTTAATGGCTGTTTGTCATAATTAAATTTTAAATCAACTAGAATTGATTGAAGCTGCTGACACGCCGAAAGCTCTGAATTAAATCCCACAAAGATTACATCTGAATCAATTGAATCTTCAATCAAACTCAATGCTTGTTCGCAAGTAAGACTGATTTTGTCCGTTTCAAAATTTGGCTGATCAACTTTACCCTGTTCATCGCCTAAAACTAAAATTAGTCCACCCACAACTCGCCAATCACCAGCTAAAATTAGTCCAACTCCACGACCATCTAATATATCTAAAGTTTCATTACGAATATCAGCAAGAATTAACAAATCCCCGGCACCACCGGCACGATCTGCCACCTGAATCAATAAACCTCCTGCATCGGCAGGGTCTGTTGGTAGCGGGTTAGACAGAGGAGATTTTGGATCATAGCTCACAAGATAAATGTCAGTTGGTATTGGATCATCATTTGGAGGAATCGGTGGATTTGGTTGATCCTGAGCCATCAGTTGAACTGAAAAAAACAAGCTAAATAAGGTAACTAAAAATTGAAACATCTAAGACTCCTTATATTAAAAACAGGTGTTCAAAATAATTTAGATTTGAATGCTAAATTATCGCCGACAAGGATTGAAGTATATTTCTTTAGTTTTAATTGAAAAATCTTTATTTTTTTTGTTTTGTTTGAACTTTTCTTTGACCTGTCTAGTTCACTCACACCCGCCGGCGCACTTCGTTCGCCTTACGAGGGGCTCGCTAGAACTTTTCCGCCTGCCGCGGGCGTTAAAACTAAAAAGGAAGACGTTCAGCCTTCCTTTTTTAAATATGTATTTTTAAAAAAGCTTCTATTAAGCAGAAAGCTTACTAGTTGTCTTTTTTGATATCTTTGAAGGCATCACCAAAAGCGTCTCCGAAACTTGTTTTAGACGTTGCAGTCGCTTTTCGGACATAATCGTCCACGTTCACTTTCTGTTCGCGTAAAGAGACAAGTTTAGCACTTAAGCCGATTTTTCTTGCATCTTGGTCAATAGAAATGATTTCAGCTTTGATTTTGTCACCGATCTTAGCCACGTCTTCTGTTTTTTCCACACGTTTTGTGGATAATTCAGAGATATGGATTAAGCCTTCGATGTCATTTTCAACTTTAACGAAAATACCGAAGTCAGCCACTTTAGTCACTTCAACTTCCAACTGAGACCCAATTGGGTATTTGTCTTCGATTGTTGACCATGGATCAGATTCTAATTGTTTTAAACCAAGTGAAAATCTTTCGTTATCAATATCCACACCTAAAACAACGGCTTTAACACTGTCACCTTTTTTGAAAAGTTCAGATGGATGATTGATACGTTTTGTCCAAGAAAAATCAGAAATGTGAACTAGTCCATCAATTCCATCTTCAATACCAACAAAGATACCGAAATCGGTGATTGATTTCACTTCACCTTCAATGATTGTTCCAGGCGCGTAAGTTTCTTTTAAATCGGTCCAAGGATTGGCTTCAAGCTGTTTCATACCTAAGCTGATTCTTCTGTTGTCTGAATCAATGGATAAAACTTGAACTTCAACTTGGTCGCCCACGTTAACGATTTGGGAAGGATGCTTAACTTTTTTAGTCCAGCTCATTTCATTCACATGAATTAAACCTTCAACACCTTCACTTAAATCAATAAACGCACCGTAATCAGCAAGTGAAATAACAGCACCTTTAATTTTCATTCCCACTGGAAATTTAGCTGCCACTTCGCCCCAAGGATCTTGAGTCAATTGTTTTAAGCCTAGTGACACTCTTTGTTTTTCTTGATCGTATTTTAAAACTTTAAGTACAAGCTCTTCGCCCACGTTAATGACTTCGTTCGGATGCTTGATGCGTCCCCAGCTCATATCTGTAATATGAAGTAGACCATCTAAACCACCTAAATCAATGAATGCTCCGTAATCAGTCACGTTCTTAACGAAACCTTTTACAACTGCTCCCTCTGTCATTTCATCCAAAGTCTGAGTTTTTAATTTTTCTCTTTCTTCTTCTAAGATGGCTCTGCGAGATAAAACAATGTTGCCACGTTTTTTGTTAAATTTAATAACTTTGAATTTAAATTTTCTACCAATAAAAGAATCAATATTTTTTACGGGACGTAAATCAATCTGACTTCCAGGCAAGAACGCTTTAACGCCGATATCTACACTTAATCCGCCTTTCACTTTAGAAATAACTGTACCTTCAATCACTTCTTCGTTTTCAGCAGCGCGAGAAATATCATTCCAAGCATTCATCATGTCAGCTTTGTCTTTAGAAAGAACAATCATTCCATTGTCATTTTCAATCTTATCAATCATGACATCAACTTTATCGCCAATGCTCACTGATCTTTGACCTTCAATGATTCTGAACTCGCCGATTGGAATCAAACCTTCACTCTTATAGTTAATGTCTACAAGAACATAATCTGTTTGAACTTCAACAACAGTTCCTTTTACAACTTCACCGGGGATGAGTTCGTTTTCTTTCATAGAGGCTTCGAACATTTGTGCGAAAGATCCCTCTGTGCTGGCTTTAGCTTCACCAAAAACTTCTTTGTCGCCCTCGTCAAGAAGAGCCAACGCCTTTTCTAAATCAGAATTTTTACTTGTGTTTACCATATGAATATTAAATTCCTCCCTCGAGCACACCCTTCAGCGGATATGACTCAGTCTGCCTTATGTAAAGCAAAGTCTATTTTTATAGGTGACTACAGCTTGATGTCAAACGCCTTTTTAGCTTTATTCAGAATCTCTAGAACTGTTTGCTCTAAGGACTGATCCGAATTGTCTAATAAAAAAGCGCCTTCAGGTGCTAGCATTGGGGCTTCTTTTCTAGTGCTGTCCCTTAAGTCCCGAGTTTTTTGAGCTAATCGTACTTGCTCTAGATCTAAGCCTTCTTGTTGAGCACGCCTAAGGGCGCGCTGATCTGGGTCTGCCGTTAAAAAAACTTTAAGTCCGGCCGCAGGAAAAATCACACTGCCACAGTCACGGCCTTCAGCAATTAAGCCCTGCCCTGGCTCTATCTGCTGATAACAGTCCCTTTGACTTCTTAAAATCGCTTGTCTAATTAACTGGTGCTGACTGATGGTGCTGGCGGCAGAGCCCACATTTTCTTGATAGATTTGATCAGACACATCTTTGTCATCTATAAAAACTTTGGTGTTGTCGGGGTCCATTTGGATGCTCCAGTTTTCAATTTCAAAGGCCGAAAGAACATCCATTTCATTTAAAAGATTCACGTCTTTTCTTAAAGCTAAAAGTCCAATGGCTCGGTAAAAGGCCCCGGTAGACACCCACTTCCATCCTAATTTTTGTGCTATTTGGCGGCTAATAGATGATTTTCCTGAAGCGGCCGGGCCATCAATAGTGATGATTAGATCGTGCACGATTGTTTCCATTACAAAACATCCTTTAACATTTGAACTGCTTTTTTATTTTCAGATTCTAACCCCACACTCACTCGTAAGTGTTGCGGCAAACCGTAGTTGCCAACAGGTCTTAAAATTACGCCTTTCTTTAAAAGCTTTTCATTCACAACTGAGGCGTCTTGTTTGGTGTTAATTAAAATAAAATTGGCTTCACTGGGCGTGTACTCTAATCCCATTTTATCAAATTCTTCGTAAAAATAATCCAGTCCATCCCAAGTTAGTTTTTTAATTTGATTTAAAAAATCATGATCTTGAAAAGCGGCCATAGCCGCCGCTTGCGCTAGGCTATTTACATTAAATGGATTTCGAATCCGGTTGATAATATCCAAAATAAAAGGATCTGCAATCATGGCACCAATACGAAGGCCGGCTAAAGCAAACACTTTGCTCATGGTTTTTAAAACCACGACATTTTTAAAAGTATTTTGACTTAGACCATAGGGATAATCTTTGGCCCTAACAAATTCAGTGTAAGCTTCGTCAAACACAATTAAAAAGTCTTCGCGGTGGCCCCATTTTTTTAAAAATCCTGATAAATCATCTTTATTTATATAGGTCCCCGTCGGGTTGTTTGGATTTGGGATAAAAATAATTTTTGGACAAGTCCAAGAGTTTTCAATCAATTTTGAAATCTGATCTAAATCCACTTTAAAGCCTGGCTTTAATTCACATTCGATAGTTTTAACCCCGAAGGCCTGGGCGCAAATTCTGTAAGCCACAAACGAGTATTTTGGAGTGACGATTGAATCCCCCGGTTTACAAAACGCACGAATTAATAAATCTATTAATTCGTTTGATCCATTTCCAAATACAAATTTTTCTGCAGATGCATTATAATATTTCCCCGCGACTTTTCTTAAATCAAAGCACGAAGGATCGGGGTAGCGGTGGATATCATGAGCCGCCTCTTGAATGGCCTTTAAGATTGAAGCACTTGGCGGGATGGGGCACTCATTGCTGGCCAACTTAACAAAGTCTTCGATGCCGTACTCACGCTGGGCTTCTGCCAAAGGTTTTCCAGGTTTGTAGGGAATTAAGTTTTTAATCTCTTCGCTAATTTCGATATTCATTTTTTAACCTTTGTTAAAATTAATGTTATAATAAATCTAAATTTAGTTAATCTAAAAAAGAAGCAGAAAATTAGTTTAAAGAATTAGTAACAATGCGCAAGTCCCTAAATATATTTAAACACCTGGTTTTTTATTCAGCTTTTATCCTTAAAAATCACCAATTTGGTTTAAAGTAAATTCAAATTTTAGAAAGTAATTTTGTAAAATTATTATTTCGTAAATGAAGCTTAATTTGATCTAAATCCCAATCAGGATCAATAAATGGGAACTGATTATCCACTATTTTTTGATATGAATTTACTTCATCAGAAGGACAAATTCCAAAAGCAACATCTACAGCAAGATCAAAATTAAGCAAACCAAGCTTACGCCATTCTCTTTCCCAACGAAAATTAACAATATAATTTTCTTTTGGAGTATTAAAGGGCTCATATAAATATAGCATTTGTTTAAATGTATTCAGATTATCTGTTTGAAGCATTTGGTCTAATGAATCTTGAAAATATTTTTTTTGAGAATCAAAATAAAAAACAGGATTAACACCCTTTTTCAAAAGCTCATCTTGCCAAAATGCTAATCCAAATTTTTGATACTTGTTTCTTTTTTCAAGGGTTATTTTATAAAAACTTGCAAGTTCCGAAAGCGGAACTTCAGAAAAACATACTGACTCAATCCACTTCGGTTCAACTGGTCCTTTAGGATTATTAGAAAATTTGATTTTATTTTTAAAGTATCCATATGGAGTTCTTGCTTCGAGACTTTTAGTATCCAAAATTTCGTTTAAACTTTGCTTAGCACGAACTATAACGTCTCGAAACCGATATCCATTACCTGCTTTTGTTAATAAAAACTGACTATAATGGCCATTTTTTGTTAAGTGTATCAAGAACTGAGATATGTCACTTCTATTTCTAACAATATTTTCTGAGGGATTATACATATTTAAGTTGACCACCAATAGCTTGATATTGGCATCAAACTGGCATACCAAATATTATATGACAAGTGCAAAAAAACTAACAACTATTGAAATTGTAGATGAGTTCTTTTGTCCGGAAGCTGACCTATTGCAGTCTGCAAATGAAATGGCCGAAGAGTTAATAGTAATTTATGGTTGGACTGACATTTTTGTCCGAAAGTCGTCCATTCAATCCAAAATTGTAGGAAAAAATATTTTTCATTTTTTTGATATATTTGGAAAAGGCGAAGCCGTTGAATTTACAGACTTAGAAAATCTTGAAGAGCTAGAAGATTCTAAAAATGATAGTTTTGCAGCCAAAGAATTAAATCCTTAAAATAACATAATGCTGCAGGCATCATTGAAACATAAATAAACCTTAATTTGGTCAACTATAAATCTAAAATATCAAAGCCACGGGCTTTTAAACCCTCTTTGATTTTTTGAATGTGATTTACATTTTTAGTCCCCATTAAAATATCAATGCGAGTTTGTCGAATGTCGATTCCTTTACCTAAGCGTTTATGTTCCACTTCTAAAATGTTAGCCCCTTGGTTTGCGATCTCTTGGGTCAATTGATTTAAAACTCCGGGAACATCTTCGACCAAAACTGAGGCGCGCCATAAGCGTCCTGTTTTTTCTAAACCACGATCAATGATGGAGGCAATCAAATTTAAATCCACATTGCCACCACACAAAAGCACGCAGTTTTTTTCGCCCAACAAATGACTGTATTTTTTGGCGGCAGCTAAAGCAGCCCCTGCAGCCCCTTCAACAACCGCTTTTGCTCGTTCAAGTAAAAACACCATGGCTTCGGCCATTTCTGAATCTGTGATTTCAACCACTTCGTCTACAAGTTTTGAAATATAAGTGTCGTACATCATCTTAGACGGTTTTTTAATCGCGATTCCGTCTGCAATGGTTTTTTTACTTTCATATTTTGTATCTAAAACCCCTTTGGAATCGACCAGACGCTTCATACCCGGGGCACGGGTTGCAACAACTCCAATAATTTTGGCTTTGGGATTTAAGTGTTTTACAACGGTTGCAATCCCGGCGATCAGTCCGCCCCCGCCAATGGGAATAATAAAGGTGTCGATGTCTTTGATCTGTTCAAAAATTTCAAGCCCAATCGTGCCTTGGCCAGCAATCACATAGGGGTCTTCATACGGATGAACTAAAGTGTAGGATTTTTCTTTTGAAAGTTTTAAACAGTACTCGTAAGCCTCATCAAAGACCGAGCCATGTAAAATCACTTCAGCCCCGTAGTTTTCGGTCGCCATGATTTTAGCAATGGGTGCGATTTCAGGCATTACGATAAAGGAAGGAGCACCAAGTAACCGCGCACTTAAAGCCACGCCTTGAGCGTGATTTCCGGCAGAACAGGCTGTGACCCCTTTTTTAAGTTCATCTTTTGTAAGATGGGACATTTTATTAAAAGCCCCGCGCATTTTAAAGCTTCCGGTCTTTTGTTGATTTTCAAATTTTAAATAAATTGATTTTCCAATCCATTCGCTGCACGACGAAGAATGCTCAAAAAGAGTTTTGATTACATTTCCGTCAATGACTTTCTGGGCTTTAACCACATCTTCAAAAGTTATAGGATGTTTCAACATAATTAGTCCTTAAAAATTAAATTTAATTGCTCTAGGCTTTTCTAACCCTAATTAGTTTAATTCACTTCACAGAATTATTATAGATACTTAAAAATGAGTCTACCTTTAATGAAGCCCCACCAATAAGAAATCCATTTACACTGGGTATCATAGATAATTCTTTAGCATTTTCAGGTTTTACACTTCCGCCGTATAAAACCGGCGTTGCTTCACCAACGATGGTTTTAATAAAATCATGAACTAATTTGACGTCACTAGGTTGTGCCGTTAAGCCGGTTCCGATAGCCCAAACAGGTTCATAGGCAATAATCATTTTGGAATTTGGAACAAAAGCGGACTTAAGCTGAGTTTTAATCACGTCTAATGTTTGATTGGATTTACGCTGATCTAGAGTTTCACCTACACAAAGCATTGGAATTAAATTTAAGTCTAAACATTTCTTAATCTTTTTTGAAATCTGAAGTTCTGTTTCGTGAAATAAAGTGCGACGCTCGCTGTGACCAATCAACATAATATTAGCACCAAGTTCTTTAAAAAGGTCTGGTGAGTTTTGTCCTGTGAAAGCTCCGCTGGATTCAAAGTAAAAATCTTGAGCGCCCCAATTTAAATTTTTGATTTCAGAAAATAATGAGGCATGAAGAGCTTGAGGGAAAATGCAAAAATCGGATTTAAGTCCTATATCTGAGTTCATAGTTGATTTTGAATTTGAGTTTTTAAAAGAATCTATATTTTGAGTTTTTTCTAAAAATTCTTTTAAGAAGCTTTGAGCCTCTTTAAAGGACAAGTTCATTTTCCAATTAGCTGCACAGATAAAATTCATAATGTCCCCTATTTTAAACAAAGATGACATTAGCTGATTTATTTGGAATGTTCCACTTGATTTGCGGCTAGGAATTGAAACTTAAATTTTAATTAACCATGTGAGCAATGCAACCGCAATTGAGACCGTACTTACTGTTAAAAAACCAAGTCGAGTCATCAGTCGCAATTCAGATTCTTTAAACTGATTTTGAATTTGTTGTTGGGATATTAAAAAGCGATTTTCAATATCTTTCTGTAATTGGAAATACCTATTATCAGATCGTTCTTGAAAAAAAGCGAAATCACTCTTTGTCATTAAACCACCATCAATCACATCTAAAACCATCTGAACCTGCGCCTCAGCCTGATTTCTCATGAAACCTGCGGCTTCTAGATCTTTAATATACCTCATTGGGTTCGACATTGCTACACCTCCAGTTTATCTTGTTAATGCAATTTCATTTTGAAACAGTTATTCAAGATTTATCGACTTGATGATTAAAAACCGGAAGGCAATTAGAATCTGGGCGTTTTCAGATCCTAAATCGGACTCCTAGACTCACCTTGAATATGATTAATGAAATAATTCCGATTACATCTAATAAAATTGATTTAGTTGCCACACCGCTATAGGTAAAAGGTGGTATTTAATTATATGAGGGGCCTTTGTGAGATGTTTAATTTTTTTATATTCACACTATCTGCGAATTCACATTCATTTGCTGAGATTTGCACAGACTATCTAAGTCACTCTTCTAATGCTCAGCATTCATTCTATTTTCCAAACAGTACGTACGCCCTACAACTAAAGAGGATCTGGATAGAAATAAAGAAATGTTTCCTCAATATCCTGATTTAGCTGATCCAGATAAATTAAATAAACCTGAAACACCCGGTTTTAAAGCCCTAAGATATATTTCAGACAGTGGTGAACTTATGATTGATGGAGATGGTGTTGGGAGTTCAACTAGTGAATTTATCGACGCAAACTTTATTAGTCTTTCGATTCATCCAGCAATTGCGGGAAATGAATGGATCCATACAGGGGCTGGAACTGTTTCTAACAAAAAGTATGGCTATTATAAATATAAATTTGGATACGCAGAAGAAAAGATTGAAGTTCATCTTTATACACCAAAAAATAATTAAATGAACATCGCGATAGTCGAAGAACCACTGACTTGGTGCGAAGAGTATCCAACAGTGTGGCGGGAGCTAAAGGTGAAGTCTACGGAGCGGGATCGAAGCGCCTAATCGACGATCGGCATTCTGTTTTGAGATTTCAACGACGAATAGTTCATTGAGATCGAACTGAATCTCGAAATTTGACGAATTAAGATTGTCAGCGATCGTCTTCGCGTTAGTTAAATCAAGATCGGCGCCGACCGTCATATAAGGTACGAACGGAATATCTAACCGAAGCTCTGCAGCAGCAAAAGATGCCGTCGGGAAAACAAGCGTGAGATGCGGCATCACGTATTTCGCAACTGGATCATATTTGGATCTGATATTGGAGATCCAGTTCGCCTGCACTGCCTAATTCGGGAAAGCCGCCACATATAACTTCATATATGCATCATGCTCGAACTAAAGACTCCTGTCAGCCGCTTCAAAAGCAAATCTTTGCGAGTCGCATGGTGTCCATTTTTTGCAGGCTTCTATTTTTTGAAAAATAAATCTGATTCTATGAAAAATTAGCAACTTAGAATGGCCCCACAAATCATCAATTTTCTCAAAATCTGATTATGAGTTCCTCCAATAACGTTACAACTCATCATTATATCTTTATAAGGGTCGAAATAGAAATAGGCAGCTGCATAAATTAGATTGGGCTAATTTTATCTAGTAAGTCTGAAACCTGTTGAGGTGTGATATCTTTTAAACATTTTTGAGTTTCGGGGATTTTACAATGTCCCCGCCCGTCTTTAGAGCACGGAGAACAAGCTAACTTTTTATTTAAAACTGTAGTTGATGTTCGAAAAGGTTGACCAAAAGCGGTGGGTCCCAAAATTCCAATTGTTGGTCGACCCATATAATCCGACCAGTGTAAAACCCCTGTGTCGGCGGCGACCAAAGCGTGACATTGGGCGATCACCTGTCCTGTTTGAACCCAGTTCAATTCACCAACAAGATTTAAAACATTATCGCCCTGAATCTGCTTTGCAAAGTCGTCGTCAGGTCCACCTAAGATAACAAAATTATTATTGGGCTTTAATTGAATCAGTTGTTGATAATACTCTGTAGGCCAGCGCTTAAGGGGCCACGCGGCACTAGGGGCAAGCACCACAAATGGTTTATTTAAATTTATATTTTTTTGGGTTTCAGAATTTAAAATATTTTGAATATAATGTTGATTTAACTCTTTGGAGATACTGGAGTTTCGAAGGACCTTGTTTTCAATCAAAGGTCGCAAAAAGCTTTCAGCCGCGATCATGGGGTTTTGAAACACATCTCTTTTTTTAAACTTAAAATATAATAAACGTTTAAATCTGTATTTAGGTCTACAAATCCACGATACTTTTTTATTTTTTAAATTTAATAAAAGCCTTAAGTCCAGAGTCATTAGCTTCAGCAAATGGGTTCTAATATTATTATGAGCATCGTAAATCACGTCGTAGTTATTTTCTTTTATAATAGATCTAAATTTTTTAAGCTCAGAAAAAAACGAGTTCTTTTTAGAAAAATAATATTTATTCTGAATGTTTGGATGATACTCGATACAGTGTTTAAATTCTGATTTAGTAAAATAATCAATTTTGAATTTATGTTCATGAAGTACATCCACCGTTGCCAAGGTTTGGATGATATCACCAAAAGAAGAAAACCTGAGAATTAAAATTTTTTTTGATGTCATGGTTTATTTTTTACCTTGTTGTAAACCCGACACATCTATTTGAGATTTATTTACTTTTGCTTTTTGATTGTTCTTCAATTTATATTTTATAGCCTTCAGATAAGCTTGACCCAAACGTGCTTTGGTTTTTATTTCATCTGTAATGACTTCTTCTTGATTCAAGTACTGATTTTCAGAAATGGCTTTTAACTGCTCTACAAAGTTTTCAGTTCTAAAGGACTTAATCTCTTGAGAGTCATCGATACCTGCATAAATAACCCGTTCTCCGTCAAAAAGTCGAACAGGAATAGCGCCGCTACCTCTTAAAAATATTCCTTTTCTGTTTTTTGCTTCCAAAGATCTTAAATCCAAACCAAAACTAGAATTTGGCCCTTCAGCACCTAACATCGATTGAATTGTAGGAAGCATATCTGGTTGATAACCCAAAGTTTGATCACGATGTCCTTTAAGATTTTTAGGCAACATGGGTGAATGAACTAAAAACGGAATATGGTGCACGGAAAAAAAGTGTGCCTTGTAAAATGAGCTGAGTTGTATGGGATCAAAGGACCTTAATCCATGATCCGCATAAACCACAAACAACGTGTTTTGATAGTACTTTGATTCTTTAGCTAATTTAAAAAAGTGACCTAAAGCATGATCAGCAAATCTTAAAGCATTAAATTCATCAGCACTTGTATAGCCATAATCTTTAATTTGTTGTTCTGTGATTTGTTTTGACTGAAAGCCTTTTTTATCTTGAGGAATTGTATAGGGCTTATGATAGCCAGCTGTTTGAATAAATGCAAAAAACGGTTTTTCTAAAACTTCTAACTTTTGATGAGCTTGATCAAATAATTCTAAATCCGAAATGCCCCAAATGTCAGTTTTAGATGCTGTTTTATAATCCTTTTCTTCCAGCAAATGAACGTCATTAATATTGTTCTTAATAACACCCCGGATATTTCCCCAATTGGCGTCGCCCCCAATAAAATAATACTTTTCATGATCAGTGAAATTATTAATCATGGTGTGTTGATCGACAACCAGTGGGTTTCTAGAGGCGGTCTCCTCTTCGTTTAAGTCAGGAATACTTGTGATAAAACAAAAAATCGATGCCGCTGTCCCCGTTTGCACCACATGGAAGTTTTCAAATAAAAGACTTTCACTAGCTAAGCTATCGAAGTTTGGACTTGTTTCTAAGGGTGCCCCATAAGCCCCAAGCTTAAACGCGGCCAAGGATTCCATCATAATAACAACGACATTTTTAATATTTTTTAGTTCTGGAATGGGATTAGATTTTTGCTGACGAACCAGAAGATCACTTGAATCTTCTGTTAAACCCAAGTCTTTTTTAACTAGCCGCAAATCCTCTTTAACAGATTCCAGAGTGAAGCTAGATTTTGAAAATTTATAGGTATCAAAAATATTTTGAACCGGGTTTAAAGCAAATTGGTTGATGAAATGAATTTTAGAAAAATAAGCTTCACTCCATCTTAAAGGATATTGGGACAATTTTGAGTGAATTAAAATTGCCATTACAAAAAAACTTAAAAAAAACTTAAACCCATCTTTTCTAGAATAATTTATTTCTAATGGGAAAAATCCAACTTTGTTTTGTCCTGAAAAGATAAGCTTCGACGTGGTAATAAAAAATAACCAGATAACAAAAATTAGCGCAGGTATAATAATATAGATGGGATAACTTTGCGCCACCATACCTAAGGCAATGTCAGGATTTGAAAGCAGCGCAAATATTTTAGAAGTTAGGCGTTCTTCTAAATAAGCGTAATTACCAATATCCACCCAGAACACTGTCGTGAAGAACAACAAACCCATCGCTAAATAAAAAATTTGGAAATTCTGGTAAAACTTTTTAGTTTGAGATTTATTTTGAACTGAATTTTCACTTGTCTTCTTTATTGATGTTTGAGCCGATGACGGAATTACAAGTTTAAAAACAAGTCTAATTAATGCAAACAAAACTAGGCCAACAAGTAGATAAAGCGATATGATCCTCAAATCAAACCGAAGTCCCACCCACCATGAATTTAACTTTAACTCAGACGTTATATCTGGATTCGAGTCTTTAAATTGAAACCAAAAAATTAGTCTATGAAACAAAAAGATAGATAAAAAAACGAAATAGCTTTTGAGCAAAACTTTAATGTCATTGAGGAAATTCATACTTACACCCCTGTCTAGCGCGCTCGCTGGCGCTTTTCCACCTGCGGTGGGCTCATGTCTAGCGCACCTTCGCTGTCTAGTTCACTCGCTGACTTGGCGGGGGGCTAAAGCACCCCCTGTCAGCTTCGCTGGAACTTTTCTTTTAGCTTACTCTTCCGTAACCTCTTCAGAAATCCATTCAATGCGGTCAAGACCGGCAAGCTCTACACGATTTAAATTTAAAGCACTTATACCAGGAAGATCTTTACCTTCAAGAAATTCTAACGAAGCTCCGCCACCTGTGGAAATATGAGTGAAGTGACCACCAAATTTAAGCGCAGCACTGGCTGAATCACCCCCACCGACAACGGTGAAGCCTTCATTTGACGATATTGCAGAACAAATGGATTTTGTCCCGTTTTCTAGTTTTGGATTTTCAAAGACACCCATTGGGCCATTCCAGAAAATAGTTTTTAATTTTGCGATTTCATCGCTGAATAATTTTACAGTTTTAGGTCCAATATCTAATGCTATTTTGTTTTCTGGAATCATTTTTAATTCTTGAGTGTCTTCAGCATCGAATGAAGAACTCACGACGTGATCCACAGGTAAAAAAACTTTTTTGCCACGTCTTTCACAGCTCAACAGAAATTCACGGGCAAAACCAATTTTGTCGATTTCAACTTTGGAAGATCCAACTGGAATATCTTTAGCTTTTAAAAAAGTGTAAGCCATTGCCCCACCAATGATAAAAACATCCGCTTTATTCATAAGACGTTCAATAATGTTTATCTTATCGCTGACTTTGGCTCCGCCCAAAATAATTCCAAATGGACTTTTTGGTTCTTGAACTAACTGCGATAAATTTTTAATTTCTTTATCAATCAAAAAACCATGGGTTCTAATCGGAACAACTTTCGGTAAAGCGGCCACACTACAATGGGCCCTGTGGGACACACCAAAAGCGTCGTTAATATAAACATCAGTGTAGGACGCCCACTTGTTAGCTAAGGCTTCACTATTATCTGTTTCACCTTTTAAGAATCGCAAATTTTCAAGCATGATTAATTGTTTTGGTTTTAAGCCGTTAAATAAAGCCTTCGGCGCATCACTGTCGGGTTCATCCACTAACATGACATCAAAGCCAAGTTTTTCACCTAAATACTCAGCGATCGGAGTCATACTTAATTCTTCAGAATAAACTCCGTCGGGTCGACCGAAGTGAGACGCGATCAAAAGCTTAGCTTCTTTTTCTAAAATATATTTTATAGTTGGAAGGGCTTCATCAATTCTGTGAGAGTCTTGAATAATCCCATCTTTAATTGGAACATTAAAATCTACTCTTAGGAAAACACGCTTTCCTTTAAGTTCAATTTTATCTAGAGGTCGTGTGTAGGATTTCATAAACCCTTATCAGCCATATAGTCTAACATGTCGAGCATTCGCATTGAAAACCCAATCTCGTTGTCATACCAAGATATAACTTTCACCATATTGCCACCAATCACCATCGTGGATAACAAATCAATAGTAGAACTTGCTGGGTTGCCATTAAAGTCAGTACTCACTAAGGGCTGATGTTCAACATCCAAAATTCCTTTCATAGAATTTTGAGATGCTTTAATTAAAGAGTCGTTGATACTTTCCACACTAACTTTCTTTTGACTTTCAAATGTAAAATCCACCAAAGAAACATTGGGGGTGGGTACACGAATTGAAAAACCGTCAATTCGTCCTTCCATTTCTGGTATAATCTTACCTACTGTTTTAGCAGCGCCTGTTGTTGTCGGGATCATGGATAAAGCCGCAGCACGAGCTCGCCTTAAGTCACTGTGATTGCCGTCAAGAATACGTTGGTCGTTGGTGTAAGAATGAACGGTGGTCATCAGACCTTTTTCAATTCCAAAATCATCATTTAACACTTTCACAATCGGAGCTAAACAGTTCGTGGTGCAAGACGCATTACTGACAATGAAATGAGTTTTAGGATTGTATTCTGTATGATTCACACCATAGACAACAGTGAAATCCGCACCATTTGCTGGGGCAGAAACCAAAACTCTTTTTGCACCCGCATGAATGTGCTTTTCAAAATCTTGTTTTGTTTTAAAAGCCCCGGTGCATTCTAGAACAACATTTGCGCCCCAGTCTTTCCAAGGGATGTCTTTTGGGTCTTTCTTTTCAGACCACATGACTTTTTTGCCATCGACCGAAAATGAGCCTTCACCCATTTCAATTTTTTTATCCCAGGTTTTATGAAGGGAATCGTACTTTAAAAGATGAGTGATCTCTTCACCACTCATCAGGCCATTCACACCCACGATGTCAAATTGATCAAAGCCTAAACGAAATGCCTGTCGACCTATACGACCGAAACCGTTGATTCCAATTTTTAGTTTTTTCTGGGCCATAAAAAACTCCTAGTATAATATGTTGAAGAACAATTTATTAATTTTGAAATTAAAGACCTACTAATTTATGAAATAACTTTTCAGTATTTTTTTGCACTTGTTTTGCCAGATCTTCAAGAGAAACTTTCTTAAGATCAGCAACTTTTTTTGCAGTTTCAATCATAAATGCGGGTTCATTTTTTTTACCCCTGTGAGGAATCGGGGCTAAAAAAGGTGCATCGGTTTCAATATGCAGGCGGTCCAAAGGTGTATTTTGTACCACATCTCTAAGTGCTTCCGCCGACTTAAAAGTCACAACTCCGCTGATTGATAAATTAAAACCTAAATCCAAGGCCTGATCAGCTAACCACTGAGTCCCAGTAAAGCAGTGAATCAGCCCCTTAACATGTCCCTTAAACTGCTTTAGAATTTCAATAGTGTCTTCTTCAGCGTCACGGGTGTGAATTTCAATTGGCAAATTGGCTGAAATTGAAATCTCGATCTGTTCAATAAAAGCTTTTTTTTGTTCTTCAGCAGTTGAATTTTTATAGTAGTAATCCAGGCCGATTTCTCCAACGGCGATCACTTCTTTATGGCTTAAATTTTTAATCAAAAAGTCTTTGGCCAGATGGTATTCTTTAGCATCATGAGGATGAACTCCAAGGGTGCAAAATACTTTAGGGTAAAACTTTTTAGCTGTGGCCAAAACGATGGGATGATCTTCATGGTTTGTGCCGATATTGACGAACTGAAGAATGTTTTCTTTTTCAGCTCGGGCCATGACCTCCAAAACCTCAGAGTCCAGCATGCCGAGGTGGGTGTGAGTATCAATGAAATGCATAGAATTCCTTTAAAGCTAATAGCAAATGGTCTTCCACTAATTTAGCGTCTACGTTAGCTTGCAGAGCCACTTCTAGCTCTTGAATTTTATCAACTAGCTTCACCCAAGATGATGAAGAAAAATCTTGAACTTCAGATTTTAAAATAAGCCTTAAGTAGGTGATCAATTCGGCTAAGCCTTCCCGGCCTTTCATCCAATCTAAAAAATCTTCATTAGAATTTTCTTTTAAGGAGTGAAACCAAACCTTAGTTTCACTTATATTGTTTAAAATCTCTTCTGAGTTTTGAATCCAATCCCAACGGCTTTGAAGAGTTTGCAAACCTTGATGGTTTTTAAAGCTATTGAGTTGTGCGAAATCCAAAGGCTTAAGCTTATACACTAAACATCTAGACCGAATTGTACTCAATAAATTTCTAATCGATGGAGAAGTTAAAATAATCCAGCAGTTTTCAGGCGGCTCTTCTAAAGTTTTAAGCAGAGCATTACTAGCCTGTGCATTCATTAAATGGGCCTGATCCACAATAACTACAATGGGCTGGTCCCGCTTAAAGGCTAAGGTATCAATCACGTCACGAATTTGATCGACTTTAACTGCACGCCCATCTGGCTTAATAATTTTAACCTGATAAGATGAACCCTTATCAATGGATTCACAAATGGCACAGGTCAGACAGCCTTGAGGGCAAAGCTTTTGCTTGGCTAGATATTGAGCCGCCTCAAGAAGTGGTAAGCCTTGGTAGCCGGTCACAATCACTGGGGTTGAACTTAAAGAAAATTTTTTAAAACTTGATCCTAACTGAGATTTAAAAAGCTGTTGCAGTTCAAGAAAATTATTACTTTGAGCTGTACTTTGAATTAATGGCGTCGCTTTTAAATTTGTTTTTGAAGTCCCTTTAGAGCTGATTTCAATAGCCATATTATTGACCCAGCTTAGTTGTTAAACTTTTGTTTAAACCATCAATTAAACTTAGAAGTAAATTGTCTGGGGATAAATGCCCATCTAAGACCAACCAGTCCTTGGGGCTTTTTTTAACTTGTTCTGTATAGGACTGATAAACCTTGTTGTGAAAGTCAGCGGCTTCGGACTCTAATCGGTCAAGTGCTTGGTTCATGCCCGCTTTACGTTTTTGACATTCGGAATAATTCAAATCGATAAAAATTTGTTTTTCGGGTTTAAAGCTTTGAATGGCGAACTGATTTAGCCAGTTTACATCCTGAAGCTTTAGTGTGCGACCACCGGCTTGAAAGGCGACCGATGAGGCCGTAAAACGGTCACATAAAACTGTAATTCCATTTTGTATTTTAGGTGAGATGATCTGATCGACATGCTGGGCGCGACTGGCCTCATAAAGTAAAAGCTCCGCCCGAGGGGATATCTTAAAGTCAGAATTCTTTTTTACGGTTAATAATGTAGACCTAAGCTCTTCACCTAAAGGAGTTCCACCTGGTTCACGGGTGACATACACATTCTTCCCTAAGGATTCTAAGTGGAGCTTATAATTTTGAATCAAGGTGCTTTTGCCGCACCCATCAAGACCTTCGAAAACATAAAACATAATTAGTAAAGTAACTTAAATGTAGGTCTGTTGACAATGCATCCGGATAACAAGAAAAGTTTGAATTCGCTTTAGGTTGATTACGCAAAGCAAAAATTGACAGACTTAAACGGTGTCACGTAGAACTAAAGACTAAGTGATTTATAAACTATTATATCTGATTATAAATGCTTGGTATTTAAGCCTATCAGACTAAATTTAATTTTTTTAGGAGAACAAAATGATAACTGCCCTTACGATTGCTCACATCTTTGTTTCTGTAGTTCTTGTTTTTATGGTTTTAATTCAGGATTCAAAAGGTGATGCCTCTGGTTTACTTGGAAGCAGTGGTGGACAATCTGTGTTTGGGGCGACAGGCGCCACTTCATTTATCGTCAAAGCGACACGAACAGTGGCTGCTCTTTTTGCTGTTGGCTGTATTGTTCTAGCTTACATGACGTCAAATCAAGCTAACTCGTCTGGTGTTCTAGATCGAATTACAACACCGACTCAAAAAACAGCTCCAATTGAAAATTTGGACAACTCTATTCCGGCTGGAAATCCAGCGGCTAATGCAGGGACTGAAACTGAAACAGCTATTAAAACAACGCCCGAAGCTGATTCAAAAACCGAAACACCTCAAAAAAAATAATTAATCAAAATTGATGTCTAACAAAAAAATCTTATCTATGGTTTTAACTTTGTTAGGCACAATTATTTTATTTTTCTGTATTTTAAAAACAAAAAGTCTTTATTTTTCTGATACAGAAAAACCCTTGATTCCGTTTAGTATTAATAAAACTGATTCGGAATTCATCAAAAGCAATATTAAAAAAATAACAATTCCCAAGCTGACTGTTTTTGGAAATGAAAAAATTAATAAAGAAAAAATAGCAATTGAAAGCACTCCTTTAGAGTCTGAACTTGAAACCAAAGACAACAATCAAGTTTTAACCACCAAATATTTAAATCAAGTTTTATCCCAACAGCAAATTTATTTCACCCGATGTTATGAAAATCACTTACGCGAAAATGCGCAGACGTCTGAAGTTGGAACTATGTTAATTGAATTTATGGTTTTACCTCACGGCGAGATCCGAGATGTTATAATTAAAGAGTCTGATTTTAGCGACAAAGTTTTTGAAAACTGTATCAAAACTGTATTTTCACGAACTCAGGTCAAAAAATTCAATAGTGAAAAATTCCTGATCACTTACCCATTAGAATTCGAATAAATCCCCTCAGGTGCCAGGTTCCGTTTGGGAATTCAATCAATTTAAAATGATTTGAAGTGCAATAGGATTAGGAACCAAATCACAAGAATCCACTTTAATTCACAAACGGAACCTGGCACTTTTTGGTTTGTTCTCAAATTGATTCATAGATATCTCAAATTAAGAATTGCTAATTAAAATTAACATAACTCTGTTATTTTTTTACTTAAAACTAAGACTTCAGCCGATAATTATTAAAGAGGATGCTTTAATGGTTGATCTAAAAAAGAAGAAATTTACGAGGTTAATATTACAGCTTTCATCTTTGATTTTTATGTCTTTAAACATGCTTTTATATAACAACTGCACAGGTCAATTTGAAGTCTCTGACAACTTAAGCTCAATTGATTCTTCAGTATTAAAATCCTCTTTTGAATGCCGGAACTCAGCTGATGCTTCAAACAGTGGATCTCACTTTTTATCTAAAAAACAATATATGAATACTATTGAAGATTTATTTGGACCTCAAGTTTTAGCTGATGCGTCTTCAGGCCTAAGCTCATTATCAAATGATTTTTTTGATGAGGAACTAAGAAACAAAATAAGTTCATTAGATTCTAATAGCATACAAGCTTATTTCGTAATTGCCCAACTTATATCTAAAAGCATAGTTAGCAATACAACCCGAAGAAATAACGTTTTTGGTGCCTGTTCAAGTTTAGCCACAATCAGCTCTGCATGTATTAGTGCGTTCATAAACAATTATGGTATTAAAATACTTAGACGCCCTTTATCTTCAACTGAAATCAGTTTCACAAACTCAATTTTTTCTGGCGCAGGAACAAATAACGAAAAACTAGAAGCTACACTAAATTATCTTCTTCAATCACCATTTTTTATTTGGAAAGTTGAACTTGGGAATCTTGCCACATCTGATAATTTTAATTTAACTGAATATGAATCAGCAACTAAATTATCTTATGGTGTTACTGATTCAACTCCGGACGATGCTCTTCTTTTAGCTGTTAAAAATGGTTTATTTAAAACTGATTTAGAAATTAGAACACAAGCAGAAAGATTAATACTAAGCCCACGGGGAAAATCTAAAGTTTCAGACTTACTGCTTCATTGGTCTTTATCTGAAAACCCTCAAGATTTAAGTAGTTTACCTGCTTCGCTAAAAACTGGAATTAATATGTCAGGACTGGAACTGGCTATGGTGTCTGAAACAAAACAATTTATTGATCATATCGTTTTTCAAAGTAATGGAACATTTCAGGATTTATTAAAATCAAATCTGTCTTTCGCATCACATACCGGCCTTGCTAAAATTTATAATCACGCCCCTATCACATTAGGTAACCCTGAAGTTATTACTGAACGCAGACAAGGTCTTTTAATGCGCGCTCCATTTATGACTTGGACTGGCCCAAGAACCAATCTGATTAAACGCGGTGTAGATTTTCAAAAGCGTATTTTATGTAATCAAATACCATCACCCAACGTAGATATTGCCGATGATAGAGAATTGGACGCCTTTACACCACTTCAACAATTAGAAAATACAAACAGAACAAACATCGATCATCAAACCAAAAGTCCTGTCTGTATGAGTTGCCACTCCGCTATTAATCCTGTTGGTTTTGCTTTTGAGGCTTTTGATTCTTTAGGACGAATTCGAAATCAAGAGCAGGTCTTTGACCTTAACCAAAGCTTTTACAAGTACATTAATGTAGACTCAAATTCGTCTATTTCAAGACCGCGATCGGCAAATATTCCAATCCGAGATGCGTATGAATTAATTGATTATGTAGCTGAGTCTTCTGAAGGCCATGAATGCTTTGTTAGAAATGTTCATCGCTTTATTGCAGAGAATCCTGAGTCCTCAAAAGACGGTTGTCATTTAAATAATGCATTTGAAAAATTAGCAAATTCTAATGAGTCAATTAAAAGTGTAATTTTAGAACTGATTTTAAATAACAACTTGAAAAGAAAAATATCTAATTAATTTTTTAAGGACGTATTTGATGAAAAAAGATAGAAAGCAAATAGAAAATAGATTTTTTAATCGTAGACAATTTTTAGTCGGCGCAGGTCAAACATTTTTAGCTCTTCCACCATTAATTTCTTTAATGCCAAGCTTACTTGCCGCACAAACAATGGGTGGTAAAAAAGTAAGGTCAGTGATCTACAATGCTAGCCTTGGAATTGATAAACAACATCTTGATCCAGATCCCTTGACTAGTTTAATTCAAGGACCTGGCCACTCTGTCTATTACAAAGCTTTGAATAGTTTTTCAGGACCTATTTCTAGAATGATAGATTCAAGCTTTGTGCCCTTATACCCTTATATGAATTTAATTAAGGGTTTATCTCTGACAGGTGGAAAGTATCAGGGGCATAGTAGTTGCTTTATCGCTGGAGCTCACTCCCAACTAAGAGATCCAACATGGGGACGCACCTTAGATGTAGTAATGGAAAAATCAAATACTGTTTATACATCTAGTGATTTAGTTGTTTCTAAGGGTGTTAGAATTTCTAGTGAAAACGGAAGTGGTTCATATGATACAGCTAACGGTATCCGAACGGCCTCAAGTTATGTTCAAGGGGACTTAAGTCTTTTTAATTTGTTGTTTGGAAATTTATCTACAGGTGGTGCACCTTCACAGACTGGCTTAAATAACGAGCTGATCGTTGACCGCGTGTATGCAGATTTAAAAGTTTTAGAAAACGACAAAAGACTTTCTGGTGACGATAAACAACTTTTAAGTAGATACATCGCTGGAGTTTTTGATTTACAAAAGAAAGTAAAAGCTAACAACACTGGCGGTGGCTTATCATGCACTAAGCCTGCACTTGCCTTACAAGTAAAAAAGCAAGGAAACGGCTACTATTTCCCATCAGATTCTGCATGGGGTATAACTAGCAACAATTTACTTTTTGATAATTATATTGAAATGATTAAGCTTGCTTTTTTATGCGATTTAACAAGAGTTGTGGTAATTAAAAATATGATTTGGGATGATCAGCCAGTCGGAACAACTTCATCTGGTGGCTTACATCATGAATGCCCTAGCAGTGAGACGTCTGCAGATCGACATAAGTATGGACTTTTAAAAATGGCAAAATTAGCGACAACACTTATGAACACACCTGATACATTAAATGGAAGCGGAAATATATTAGATAATTCATCAATTTTTTTCACTAATGAAATGGGTGGCTGGACAACTGGGCATGATATTAGAAACATGCCTTGTGTAATTTTTGGTAAAGGTGGCGGCCTTATTAAAACCGGCAACTTTGTTGATTATACAAATAAAGTTAATGGACAGTACAATTCAGGACGTCCTTATAAACAAGTTTTACAAACTCTTATGGCCAGTGTGGGGGTCAGTAAAGCTGAGTATATGTTGTATGGAGATGGCAAGGGTTACGGCGAATTCATTGAAGGCATAAACCAATTTGGTAAGGTTTTTCCGACCGCATACACCGCTTATAAAAACGAACACAATGATGTGTTACCGTTTATTACTTAATCTCCAACATTTAGACTAGATCTAAGTAATCAATTTTATCGGAAACCCATGGATCTGGAATAGTGTACAGATCCACAAATTTCTTTCTAGGTTCTATGGGAAATACTAAGCGCTGAGATTTAACACTCGGAATAAAGTTAGGGTAAATAATTTTTTCTTTAATTAAAAGTGGAGTTAAAGTCTCAAAGACATAGTGACTGATACGGTTTCTTCTAAATAAATTATCATAAGATCTTTCCAGCTGATCCCTTGAATAGTGATTGTAATTTCTAATTATAGCTTTTGCTACATTCACGACATCAATAGCTTTAATAAAATCATACTGATAAAGATCAACAGCTGTTTGGAAAGAGTCTTCGACAACAAAAAGTCTTCGCCCAAATTTATCGTAATAATCTGGATCTGTATCTGCCTCAAGATGAATATAAACACGTTCTACTGGATCATCTGAATCTAACATATCTCTAAGTTCTAAAACTAAATCAATACGACTTTCCATGACTTTAAGATAAAGCAAGATTTCGCGGGCTTCTCTATCTGTAATTCTATGTGAACTTAAATCTGAAAATAAACTGTAAACAATAGCATCCGATTCACTGTCGTCACCAAAACAGATCATTTTAACATCTTTCTTCAATCTCAAGCGAAGCTCCATCAAGGCTTGAAGCTTGTAACCAATCTGCTTGTTTAAAAGCTTAAACTTTCCAGGTCGCACATTTTTTAAATTGTCCTTGCTTAAAAAACCCAAAGGCTTAAGGCCATCGTAGATCAACTTATCGTATATCGATTTAATCATCTGTGGAGGAGACGCAGAGACAAAAAACAAGGGCAAGTCAGCCCCAAAATGATCCTGCATCCCTAGGACCAAAGCTTTAGCCCCTGGAATATTTTTCTTTTTTTGACCTTTTTCAAACGCAGTTCGAATTAAGCCACCAATGGTCTCCCATTTAGTGTCTAGATAAGTTTTGTCTAAGTCCCAAATGTAAACGCGGTCAAATTCGCGAAGCTTTTCTTCTTTTTCAAAAAGAAAACTAATGACGTCACCGCGGATGATTGGTTTGAATTCCATTGTTTTTAAATTATCACTTATAATTCTACGGGTAAAGTTTTAGATTTCAACAGACTGACCCATTGCAAATAGCTGATCAACAGTTGCATGCCTTAAAGGCGTTAAAATAGGATTCAACAGACTTTTCGTTTCTTCAGTGTACTGCTCTGGTAAGATATCGGATGTTACAAATGAGATTTTTTCTATACTTCCAGCTTCAAAATCACGGACAATATAGGAAGTCATATAATCGTTATTAACTAAAAGTGGATTTGTAACGTAATCTTGCCAGATAGTTAAAACAGAGATGATATAAAAATCTGGTTTTATATTTTCATCTTTAAATTGGATCTCTAATTCGTAGGACCATGTCAGCTCAGATCCTCCTTGATAAGAAATAGAAATAACTCCATTTTCATCGATGTTAAATCCATAAAGCGGATCCTTAGACTCATCACCACTATCGCCGTAATTTAATATTCCATTTTTTGTTTCTAAAAAGAGTTTAAATTTATTATTTTTTTGTCCAAAATAAAACAGAAGTTTTCTGGACTCTGCTCCAAAATAATAAATATCAACACAGTTGCCGGCTGCATTTAACAGGTAACAAACTGTTTTTTCAACAATAAGGGCTATGTCTTCGAAACCATCTTTGTTAAAGTCAAAAACAACTGAGGAATTATTAATTAGATTCAGTTTATTTAAATTAGGATCTTTAAGATATATATATTCTTGAACAAGGGAAAAACCTTGGGGCACTAATGTGTCTAAGAGCTCTTGAGTTAATTCTAATTTTAAGCCTGTAGATGTGCTTGCATGAGAGTTTAAGTTAAAAAATAAGTTAAAAATCATACTTAACATTAAAGTAAAGATTAAATTGGAAGTGAACCGAAATGGTAAGACTGAAAAAACACTATGTTTAAGTTTCATAATAAATCCCTATTCTTAGATTTATATTAGACTTAAGTATAATAAACGTTATGAATAACGCTGAAGTCTATGACATGAATATGTTAAAAAATTGTCATTTTTTATTCGGTAACATCTTGTTCAGGAACTTCATTCGTTTCATTATTAGATTCATCAGTGTTATCAACCTGAGGCTTTGCTGTCGGCGCGGGATAAGTCCCAATTAAACTTCTGGACAATTTAGATTTTATCCCAGTTGTTTCTAAATAGGATTCAACACGCTCACGATTTAAAGTCATATTTCTATTTAATGATTTTTGGGCAGGCTCATTTGGATTTCTTTGATGATCTTGATAGCCTTTAAAAAAATAGTAAGTTAGTTTTCTTGTTGGTGGAGTCATATCTTCTGTATAGATCTCTCGGAATCTATCATCTTTAAATAGTTCTTTTAAAGCCCCATTTTGATTTATAGAAAAATACACTTTTGTATGATCAACCATCGTAAGCAGAGCTTGAACTTGGCTGTTGTCTTTAGGAATGTTATTTACAAATTCTTCTCTGGCATCTAGAGCCATCTTATCAACTAAAGAGTTAGACGTTGGAGCCGCATCTTGAGTGGTTACAGAATTAACTTTAGACACAACTTTAGATTCAACATTGGATTCAACATCAAGTTCAGCTTTTGAGAATTTAATACTGGATTCAATTTTAGGCTCTACTCTAGCTGGCAAGGTCTTTGTTAAAACAGCAGGACGTAATTTGAGTTGTGAGACTTGTGTTTTTAAATTCACGACTTGTTTTGTTTCAAATGCTGAAGATGGACGTCTTTGAGATTTATTTTTTTGTTGAAGCTGCCATTTTTCATAACGAGCTTGATAACTATCTGAAACCTCGGATGCAAAAACATTTGAATTAAAACCAACAAAGCCACTTGAAGTGAAACCGATTGAAACTTGAAAAAATATAAAAAAAATAAGTAACTTCATAGACTTATGTAACTTATCGCGATTTTGTCTGAGTCACTTAAAGAAAAGCATCTCTTTTTGAGAAAGAATCGTAAATTGCTGAGAAAGTGTTGCGACTTTTGTCTAGATAGCCTTGTTTAAATCGGCACTATGGGCCAAGACTCTTTTGTTGGAAAGGCTTTTGGCCTTTTAAAATACTCATTATTGTAATGAGAGAAGGCTGTTAAGGCCCCGATTAAAGCTTCAAAAGAATGCTTATCATGAATTATTTTTTTCCCCTCAACATCATAAAAAAATAAAGATGTTTTTTTAGAGAGCTGACTTAAAAAAACTTCTCTTGCCTCTCTACCGTGAATAGAATGTGAATAGAATCTTAAATGACTTTTTGCCACCTTCAAAGATCTACCCCACTGCCAGACAGACAGCTGAGGAAAAAATTGGTGCCAACTTACGGGCTTTTTATTTGAATTTTTAGATGATTTATTATTTTTTTTAATATTATCGAAACATCGATTTAGATACATAGCACGAAACATAATTGACGCTTTATTAGCACCACCCGCATGATCTAAAATAAATTTTTCGTCCTCGATTGCGTTTTTCCAATACAGCTCTCCACACTTTTCAGTATAAGGACTTAGAACTTTATGAGGTTTTTTTTGAATGGATTCCTTATCGTAAAACGTATTCATCCATTTGATTTCCGGTTCTGAGCATTTATCATAACCTGGGCAGACCAATTTACAGCGCATACATTTAGGCAACTGAAGTGGTGCATTTACAAAAACAGAAGTTAAATTTTCTAAATTTTTCAAATTTTCTAATATTAATTCGTCAGAAGACACTTGATCTAGAACAGATATTTTATCAAAAATATGAGATAAGACGACTTTGTCTTGTTTTTCGTAATATTCTAAAATCGCAAAAGAAGATTTTGTTGATTTGGTTCCACTTAATGAAAGACCGACGAATCGAAGGCAGGGTTGTGTTTTCAAGTTAAGCCTTTTTTTAGATAATAAGAAAAGCAATTTTTAAATTTTTTATCCAAAAAACCTAAAATCATAAAATCAATTCACTTTTTAAAACTTTAATTTCTGAATGCAAAGATTCAACTTTTTTAAGTTCAGAAGACAAGTCTTCAGGAACCAGGGCCCACATACAACCACCCCCGCCTGCTCCACATATTTTAAAATGTCGCACATCAAGTTTTTCTAAAAATTGAATCACTCGCTCTAAAGGGTCATTAATATAGCCTGTGGCTAAACGCCGACGTAATTTTAACTCTTCATTTAAAAGATCTGACATTTTAGAACCAGACCCCGTCGTCAAATCAACATAAACTTCGTCAGAAACAATTTTTAGATCTTTCAGAATACTCAACGTATCTTTATCCCCATCCACACATTTTTGGAATATACGCCAATTGTTTAAACCTGAATGATGAGGATGCCCACTGTATATTAATTTAAAATTCTCTTTTTGCTTTTCAAGCCAAGGACTTTTAAAAAACTGACGTCCCCTGCCTTCAAAGTCATAAGTTATTAAGGATAAGCCGGCTTCAACAGCTTGAAAATAATCTTGCGTCCCAGCTGGTGAATTTAAAATTTTAGATTCAATATTACAGGCCAAGTCTACAGTTTGAGCCTCATTTCTTTTTAAACCTAACACTAAATCAATACATCGAATAATTGATACCAAAAGAGTCGAGCTGCCACCTAGTCCACCACCAACAGGACTTTCGCTTCTAGTCACTAATTTAAATCCAGATTTAAAATTATAATTATCAATGACTGGTTTTAAAATATCGAGTTCTCGGTCGTTCGATTTTTTAAAATCTTTAAGCTCATTAAATTTCTTAATATAATTTAGGTTGGTGATATGAATTTCAACTTCAGAATTATTTTTAAGTTCAAACTCACAGGACGCTTTTAAGTTTACAGCCGCATTGATAGTTTTTGCTCCACCAACAAAATTAAAAAGAGGCCAAAGGTCTAAGGTTCCACCTGAAATGTCGACTCTTAAATGTGATTCTACTATCGCCACAATCCACCAGCCTTTATATCTCGAAAGTAAATTTAATTATTTTAACTTCAATAGAATAATCTGAGTCTTAGAAAAGATAAAGAATTAAAACTTGTAAGATAAAATTGGTGCTATTGCTGATTTAAAAACCCAAAAAGGGTGTTCTGCTGTATCTACAGAAACCAATTGACACTTTTCACCTACTTCCAAATCGGAGTTAGAATCATCTTTAATACTAGATGTAGAATTATGGCTTAAACGCAGGTTTGATCGAACACTCGTACGGACACATGGCTTAAAATGATCATAAAACCTAATATGGACTTTACTTGTCGAAGTTAACAAAATATCAACTTTTTGAACTACCTTTGCTGATTTCAAAGCGCTTTTGGCTTCGAACTCAAAAATATTAAGTTTTTTCAACATAGAGATTAGTTTTTCAGCTTTGGCGGAATCAACTTTCTGGTTAGAAGCAGCTTTAAAGTCCCACAAATTATCTTTTCTTGAAAACAAACCATATCCAGGAAGATCAATGGATTTAACTTCATTAGTTTGAAAATCAAAAACATCTTTTTTACTTACAAAATCCAAAGGTGCTTTAAAAATTAGATCCATCCACGCCATATTTGATATCAATATAAAATGTTCATTTTTTTGATCCATAAACTTATTAAGCTTTAAATAAGTACTTCCGTTATAGGCTTTTTTAAGACTGATACTAATTTCAAGCTTGTAGCCATCGGCTGCTTTAATAGAGACATCCCCAACTGGACTAACCAGATCGTATTTAGACCAATCTGTATTTGAATCTGAGAATTGTCCCTCAGTTGTTGAAGAATAAATATCATTTAGAATACTTTTAATTAAATCTTCAGACGCAAAATCTTCAATTGGATCTGTGATTTTCCAACTGTCATTTACTTTTGCCAACCTTATAAACTTTGTACCAGCCTGAATATTTATTTCTAAAGCCTCTAAGATTTTTTTATCAAAATATTTTGTGCTTTCGACTTCATCGCCAGAGTGAATAGATTTATAGACTTCAAAAGACACGACTGCAAAAAAAATTACTAGTAATAAAATTTTTAAGTGGAATTTAATTTTTTTAGAATTTAAAATCATTTTAAACCTTATAATAAAATATTTAAAAAACTATTGAGATCTTTTTCTAAACCAGAAAAAGGCAGACAAAAATGCAAAAATCAAAAAAGGTGAAAAAGAAAGTAAAGCCGCGATATTTAAACCAACAGAAGTGATTTCAATAGTCGTTGGCTTAGATTGGTTTGGACGGATTGAAATTAAATCTTTTTGGCCGGTCAAATAAACTACAGAATTTAATGCTAAATCTTTATTAAAAAACTGTAGTAAATGTTCATTTGTTAAAAAATCACTGTCAGCAAAAACCACTAAATTAAAAGCCTTACCCACTTTAAACTGTTCATTATGGCTATGTGTCGAATGGCTTTGTAAATTCACATCAGGTTTGCCAACAATTGAGACACCAAGATCAAAAGATTGACCTTTCATTTCACCTTTATCAGAAATATTTTGAAGAGCTTTTTGTACATCTTCAGGTGTTGATGCAGTAAAAGCGTATTCGTTTGTTGAGACAAGGGGTTCGACTTGAACATCTTTAGGTGCTTTTTTATAATCAATCGAAATATATCCACTGATCGGAAACATCACTTGAGAGTTTAAAAAATCGGCTGTGATTTCCGATGTTTTACTAAATAGTGAACCCATCGCAAATAAAGGCACTAAGGATTTCACCGACACTACAAAGTCTTTTTTAAGCTGCACCCCAAACACATCAAATATATCTTGAAAGCTTGACATAAATTCAGGATCAAGAGCAAAAAGTATTTTGCCCCCATCTTCAATAAAAGCTTTTAAAATATTTTTTTCAGTTTCTGAAAAAGGTTTTACTGGACCGGCAATGATGAGAGCAAAAAGGTCGGATGGCATTTCGCCATTTTTTAAATCTTGTAAAGATAAATTACCAGTATCCAATCCCCTAGAAAGCAAAGCATTTCTAAATTCGCTTAAACCCTGCGGGGACTCGTCTGATGTGGCTTTTTCACCATGTCCACTAGTGAAATAAACTTTATATTTTGCATTACTATTCAGACGAATCATAGCCGTGGTGATGGTCTCTTCACTGATTGGATCAGATACCTTTTCTTTCTTTTTTGAATTTTCAACGTAAACCACAATTTTATTTTCATTGTCAGCGGTTAAATACTCTGCCGCCGAAGGGTCCCATTTAGCATTTAAAAAACTAGATTTAATTTGACTTGATTCTTTTTCATAAAGATAAAAAAGTTTTTTTAATATGACACGAACCTGTGATGACCCTTCATCTACATAATAAACTTTTAAATAAACATCTTTCTTAAGATTTTTAACGATTTTCAAAGACTCACCAGATAAGGTGTTAATTCGATCCGTCGTGATATCAAAAGATTTATTATACTTGTCAGCCAAAAAGTTAAAACCAAGAACGATAACTAATCCTAAAAAAATAATTGAGTAGTGAAATCCATTTCTATGTGTGCTTTTATGAATTAAAAAAGATTTTATGATTAATCTTTTTTCATATGACCAGACTACGAATCCTAAAACACCAAGAACTAAAATTCCGTACGTTGCAGGAAACCAGATACCAATCATATAGGAAATAAAAGAAAAGCTTAGACCAATAATGGCTGTCCATAAATATAATGTAGAAATATTAATTTTTTTCATCTTAAGAAATTCCTTTTACTATCAAATTTAAACAAATCTTTAGCTTAAACTTTATTTAAATCTTAATGACTCAATCAATTTGTGTGCAACAAAACAAAAAAAGCCTATTCCTGAAACTAAAAACACTACACTTTTTAAATTTACAATACCTTGAAAAAAGTCATGCAAATGAATACCTAAAGACAACTGCTCTAACATAGAAGACAGCATTGGATTTTCAGCCTGTATACCACTAGAGCCAAAAATCATGGCAACCAGTATAAATAAAAATCCTAGAAAGCCACTCATGACAGTCGACGACGTGATTGATGACGCCATTAAACATAAGGCTACATTAAATCCAGCTAAAAAAATCATACCGATATAAGACCCCAGCAATGGGCCCCAATCAAAGTCAGAAACCAAACTTGTAGCAAGTGGAAACAGAAAAGCTAAGACTAGCATTGTGGTGGCCACAAACCATGCAGAAAAAAACTTTCCTAAAACAATTTCAAGAGTCGTGATTGGGGACGTTAGTAAAAGATCCATGGTGCGTTCTTTTTTTTCCTCAGATATAAGTCGCATGGCCATCAGTGGGATTAAAATTAAAAACATCATGTAAACCCAGTTTAAATGCTGAATGAACAAAGCATCATGTATATTGGGCGGCTTACCTTTCGGCATCATACTGGTTTGTATGAACTGATCTAGAGCTATTAAAAATCTAACCCCAAGAAGTAAACTAAATATAGAGTAGATAAATAAAAACCACGGGCTTGTAAAAAAACCACGGACTTCTTTTTTAAAAATTACTGTGATTGCCGACATTAATTTAAAGTCTCCATTTTATTTTGCGTTAGCTTTACAAAAACATCTTCAAGTAAAAAAGAATCTTTCTTTAACTCTTGAAGACCTACTTTTTGTTCTAGGACTTTTCTAACAATAGATTCAAAATGCTCTTCTTTATTTTCACACATAATTTCATAAAATTTTGAATTTAAAGATACAGACCTAATGTAGGATTCTTGATTCAGGGCGTTTTTAAACGCTTCACTTGGTCGACTCACTTTAAGCAGAATACGTATTAAGGATTCCTTATTTGCGTTTGCTTGAGAGGTCATTGTTGTTAAAGCCTCAATTGTATTTTCAGCTACAATTTGGCCTTGATTGATGATAATCACGCGCTCACAGCTGGCTTGAACTTCTTGAAGGATATGGGTCGACAAAATTATAGTGTGACTTCCTTTAAGTTTTTTTAAAATCTCTCTGAACTCGGCGACCTGACTTGGATCTAATCCTACGGTGGGTTCATCTAATATTAAAATTTCAGGATTTGACACAAGGGCTTGGGCAATACCGACTCGCTGTCTAAAACCTTTTGATAAGTTCTGAATTAGTCTATTTTTAACTTCAGCCAATTTTAAACTTTCTAAGACTGATTCAATATTTTTAATTTTTTCAACTTTAGGAACTTTTTTTAAGTCCGCCACAAAATTCAAATAATTTAAAACAGTCATATCAAAATACACCGGAGGAGTTTCGGGTAAATAACCGAGTTTTTGTTTTACTTCCAAAGGATTTTTTTGAATATCTAGCCCACAAATTTCAATTTTACCTTGAGAGGGGGTCATAAATCCTGTCAGCATTTTCATGGTGGTTGTTTTTCCGGCGCCGTTCGGCCCAAGAAATCCAACAATTTCACCTTTTTGGATCTCAAAATTTAAATTTGAAATAGCCTGTCTTTGACCATAGTTTTTAGATACATTTTGAACACGAATCATAATTGAACCTCACAAAAAACGTATCTGATTGTAAGCACAATTAATTTAATTAGATAGCTTTAACAGAGGGCAAAATGGCTTTAAAAAGTGAAGACTCGGATTTAGGAATAACACTTTGATTTTTATCAACAGCATCAGAAATCACAGTATTTGGTTCACTATTATCTTCATTGGATTTTACAATTCGTTCTATCCGTTGATCAATCATTGGATGGGTCGAATAAATCCTTTCAAGCCAGTTAAACCACTTCATTGAAGTCGGCTGCTCTGATCTGACTCGCTTAAAAAAATCTGCAGCACCCAATGTGTGACCATAGTGATTTTTTAAAGCCTTAATTGCAAAATCATCGGCTTGATTTTCAAGATCACGACTGTAAGTTAAAGAACTTAAATTTGAAGTCGAAGAGCTTAAACCTAAAAAATTAAATGTGATATTTAATAATAATCTATAAGCCAGACCCCTAGTGTTATGACGATAGTACGAATGTCCAACCTCGTGGGCTAATACAAACGCAAGCTCATTTTCAGACTCTGCACTTTGAAGAAGTTTTTGTGTAACCATCAACTTATCTCCAAAGAAACAGTACGCATTCATTTCGTTTTTAATGTCAGTGATTTTGACATCAAAGGGATAGTCAATCATCGTGATTCTTTTAACAAAGTTCGAGAGCTCTTTAGAGTTTTGGCCTTGAAATAAAGCGTCTAACTTATATTTCTCGACTAAGGCTCGCTCTGATTCTCTTGAAACAAAAACAGTCGTTAAATATCCAATGGATTTTATAAATAACAAAATAAAGAAAATAAATATGACCACAGCACCTATTGCGGATAGCAAAGTTTTGTTCCCGTTTATATCTGAGATATTCACTTCAAAACGATCTGGGGGTGGGGCTTGATATTTCATAAGTCTATTTTTAATATTCGAGTTTTATTTAAGGGCTGTCGCATAACAAAAAATTTCTACAGAGCCTGAAGCCTCTTTAGCGCTTGTAGTTGAAATTGTAGATGTTTCCATTCGTAAATTTATAAGCTCTTTTGCCCCGATTTGAATAGCTTTTTCTTTGACTCGAAGTAAAGCTTCACGCCTTGCTCTTTCAAGTAAGGATTCATACACTGTGACACGGCCACCAACTAAACTAACTATATTTGAAATAAATTTCTTAAACGCGTCTTGCGAAATAACAACACTTCCGTAAACAAGAAAACCTTTATGGTCAGGAAAAATTTCTTTAAGACCTGTATTTCTAAACGGAAGATGGCTGGTGATTTTTTCTCGTTCGATGATATTTTTAATATGTTTTTTTTCAATCCTTGAACCAGAAATAAATCCAATCAAAATGACAATGGCACCGATAATTAATTCCATGTTTTAATCCCTCGTTATAAATTAATACCATTCTTGAATTAAATAACTTTTACTGCTGTTCCATAAGCAAATATTTCTGCAGCCCCAGCGGCAATACTTGAGGTTGAAAATCTAACGTTAACGATCGCATTGGCCCCACGCTCTTGAGCGAGTTGAACCATCCTAGCTACAGCTTCTTCGCGAGATTCGTTTAAAAGTTCAGTATACGCTTTTAATTCCCCGCCAAAAATATTTTTAAGTCCCGCCATAAAATCACGGCCTGCGTGTTTGGCTCTGACACTACTTCCCTGAACTATTCCGTAATATACTTCGATGTGTTTGCCAGGAATGGATTCGATATTACTTAGTAACATTTTTAAACCTCTTATTGCCGATGATGTTGACGCCGAATTTAATTTTTAATTTGACGTTTGTATTAATGTTAAATTTCAAACTTTTTAATGGTTCCCGTCAATAGATCTTCAAGATTTGACTCTTAAAACTTTTTCATGACTATAATTAACTCGTCCCAATTTATCTCCTTTGATGGGTCTTACATATCGACACTCCGTCATCAACACATCAAAAGCCTCTGCCGAATTATCTTTTGAAACCCCATGCGCTTCATTTAAAAACCAAACAATGGCCTTTTGAACTTCGCCATCTTTAAGATCACGGTTCTTATCTCTGAATATAATCATGTGGGACGATGGCATATCCTTTATATGTATCCAGTAGTGCCAGGCTTTAGCAGACCTTAATAGTTTTAAATTATCAGCGGCCGACTTTCCATAATAGGCCACAAGATCGTTCGCAATTTCTAATTTTCGAACCTTGATCTCTGACTTTTGATTAAAACTTTGTGATTGACCCTTGGCATTTGATTTTAGTATTTGGGACCAGTCAGATTCTGTTAGTGCACACAAGTCTTTTAACTCATTTTTTAAAAGTAACACTCTGTCTTCGGATCTCAATATTTTTTGTTTTAAAGATTTCTGTTTTTCAAAGTACTCGTCTTTAAGTTTGTGAATACTTTTTTTTGAGTCAAAAAGATCTGGAAACTTGTCTTTGGCTTCAACGGCGTTTGTTTCAAGCAATAAAGCAAACTGGTAATAATCTTCGTTCATTTTTTTATCTAAGTCAGACTCAACTTTTTTTAATGCCTTTTGTTTTTTTTCAATCTCTGACTTTAATGTTTTTCGGCCCTGATCAGGCCCATCGATAGATTTTTTTTGCAGCGACTGAAGCCAGTTATTTTTAACATCTTCAAGGGGCTTCAATTTTAGATTTGCTTGTTCGTTAGATTTAAACTCAGGTAAGTCTTTAGGTTTATTTAAATGAACTTGTTTTTTACCTTTGAAAATTGAAATATTTAAAACTGTGGGAACTAAAACGACTTCCACCATGACATCTTCGCTGTCCGATGATGAAAAATGGATTTGAATTTTTCGACCTTCAATTTCTACCCTTCGAATATCTGTGAAATAAAGATGTTTAAGATGTGCGAGTGCGAATATTTGAATTGGTTTTTTTTCATTTTTTAATTTTATTTTTTGCTCAGGCACAATAAAAATCGACTGCTGATCATATCTCAAGGATATCACCAGCCAATGACTAGCATGGTTTTGCCACAAACTTAACACCAAGGTCTTGTCATAGTAATAGACGTTTTGGACTGAAAAGCCCAAAGCCTTTTGGATGTCGCTGATACTTTCGTCGATTTCTAAAACATTCATGATTTCACGACTAGATTAACCACTAAATCTTCGAAAAACCAGCACTTCCTACAGGTCAAAACTTTAAAGCTCTTACCGATATAACACTTATGAAGAGTTTAAGGATACTAGAACAACTGATCGACGAACGCTTGTACGAAACAGGCTTCGAAGACGAAACTCCAAATCAATTCATAGACGAAGTCTGTTACAGATTTTTTTCTGCAATGCCAAAAACTGATTTCATCGAAAGAGAAAGCATCAAAGAGTACATTATGATTCAACTTCGTAACAAAATTGATAAGGATTACGACCTAAATATTTTTAGACTTAGATATGTCCCCATCCACTACAAGCAATCAAAAGATCATTAGCTGTCTAGTTCACTCATGCGCTCTTTTAGGCGGCTGCGCACGCCCAGCGCATTCGCTGGAACTTTTCTTTTATAAAAAACAGGGCCCCTTTCGGAGCCCTAAAACCAGCTTTTCGCCGGTCGTCGATCAAGAAGGGGGAGGACTTGAACCAACAAGCTATATATAGCAACCCCCTTGCCAACATCTAAACCGAACAAACCCTTTCTGAATGTATATTTATAATTTTAGTTGCAAAAAATTGTTTGAAATACCTATTTAGAGACAAAAAAAGTCATTCAAACCAGTCTACATTTGTTTATTTTGAACAAATTAAAGATCAAATATCAAAAATAAATTTAATTGGAATTTTAAATAAAAAAAAGCCGCTCTTTTGAACGGCTTTTTGATTTTTATGAATATGAATTAAATGAATTAGTTTTTTACTTTAACTTGCAAGGCACAAGGGCCTTTACGTCCTTCACCAACTTGATATTCAACTTTGTCGCCTTCTTGAGGCTCCTGTCCCTGAATTTCTGAAACGTGAAAAAATAGATCTTTACCATCATCTTGTGTAATGAATCCAAAACCTTTGCCTGTATTAAAAAATTTTACTGTACCTGTACTCACTGTTATATCCTCTTTTGCTTTTGATGCTTTTGTTTATGTTAATAAAATAGACTTTAATTTATAGAGTCCTCGACCCGAAATAGCAAGCCCCATCCCAAGGAAATTAGCCTAATGTATTAAAAACACATCTACATTGTTTTTAAAGTGAGCAAATTAGGCGTGTAAAGCCACTAAATCGACTTAAAATAGACGCCCTAAATGAAAATAAAGCCTTAACTTGGCCCCTCTCTTGACCTCAATTATGACTTAATTCAATTAATTAAGTAAATAACTTCTGAAAATACATTAGGAATATCTATGTCTGAAAATTCTGATCCTAAATTGGATTCATCATCATGTTCGAAATCAAATTCAATATTAAATTCAATATTCAACTCAGTACCTAACAATAACCGTCGTGATTTTTTACGCTTCCTTGGTGGCAGCCTTGCGGTATCGGCTTTAACTGCTAATGCAATTCAGGCCAATGTCATAAAAGTGACTAAACCTAAAATCAAAGGCCTTAGGCCCACGTTAAAAGACAAATTGATTTTAGCTGACGGGCTTACCTTCGATATTTTAATTAAAGAGGGCGCCCCTTTAACGAATGAATTATCATTTGGGACTAATAATGACTTCACACAGTTTGTAGCTTTAAAAAACAATAAATTTGGGCTTTGGGTGAATCATGAGTCTTTCACGAGCTCTTTGGCCATTGAAAGACATAGATCTCAGACACCTACTTTAGAGCAATATTACGCTGAAAGAAAATTATTAGGTGGAAGTTTTTTTGAAATTACTAAAACTAAAAAAGGCCAATGGCAGATAGTCAAAGACAGCTCTTACAACACCCGATTATCTGGTGAATCCGAAATTCCATTCGTCAAAAACCAAAAGATTGCTGGTTCCAGTGTAGCCATCGGAACATTTGCAAATTGTTCTGGGGGGTTAACTCCTTGGAACACCATCTTAACTTGCGAAGAGAATTACCAGCACTATTATGGTGATTTTGATCGTAAAGAAAACAAATCCTTTGAAAGCCCCAAAGGGGTTTTATGGAACCGCATTAGCCCTCTTGATCCAAGACACTACGGATGGGTTGTGGAATTTGATCCTGAAACCAAGAAGTCCCAAAAACTAATTGGATTAGGTCGATTTTCCCACGAGTGTGCAAAGACCGTCGTGAATAAAGATGGTTACCCAGTCGTTTACTCCGGTGACGATACAGATGACGAGTGTCTTTATAAATTTGTTTCTAAAAACAAAAATTCATTAGAAGAAGGTGAACTTTTTGTCGCTTCATTAGAAAAAAAACAGTGGCTTAGTTTAGACATTAATAAAAACAAAGCATTAAAAAAAGCTTTTAAAAATCAAACTGAAGTTTTAACTTTCTGTAGGGAAGCTGCAAAAATAGTTGGTGGCACCCCTTTAGCTCGTCCTGAAGATATTGAAATCGATCCTCTTAACGGTCAAGTGTATGTGGCCCTAACAAATAACAAAACTAAACTTAATTACCACGGATCAATATTAAAAATTGTAGAACCAGAAAATAATTACGCTTCAACAACATTTGAACACGATACATTTTTAACTGGTGGAGATAAATCAGGATTATCCTGTCCAGATAATATGACTTTTGATAAAGTTGGAAATCTTTGGATCACGTCAGATATTCCGGGTAATTACATAAACAAATGGCCCTTTAAAACCTTTGGTAACAATGGTCTTTTTGTAGTTCCAAGATCTGGTCCCAATGCGGGACAAGTGATTCAAGTGGCCTCTGCACCAAACGAAGCTGAACTGACTGGCCCATGCTTTTCACCGGACTATAAAACTTTATTTTTAAGTGTTCAGCACCCCGGTGAAATGACGGCGAAAGGTAAACCCTATACAAGTCATTGGCCTGAAGGCAAAAAAGCCTCTAAACCAATGTCAGCCGTCGTGATGATCACCGGAACCTTAATTGAAACACTAATGGCTTAACCCAAATAGAAAGAGCCAGGTTCCTTTTTGCGAATTCCAAAGAAATATACTTTCGAACAAAATAAAATATTTAAGATCATCGAAATTAAGTGAGCTCGTTGGCATGAAGCCTTGCTGTCGTCTAGTTCACTCACTGGCTTTCGAGGGGCTACGTACCCTCGAAAGCCAGCTGGAACTTTTCCACTTCTGCAAGGCGAATGACAAGGCTTGCCTCACTTAATTCCGATGATCTTAAATATTTTATTTTGTTCGAAAGTATATCTCTTTGGAATTCGCAAAAAAGTGAACCCTGAAATCGAATTAAACCCATTCAGTTCTCAAACGGAACCTGGCACTTTTTGGTTGTTAGAAGAGGTCTTGTTTATGGCGGATGTCTTTTCCGGTCATCACAAAGATAGTTTCTTCAGCGATATTTGTACAGTGGTCGGCAATCCTTTCTAAGTTTTTTACAATTAAAATAAAATCTAAAGATGATTTAATAGATTCAGGTTTTGCTTTCATGCGCTCGATCAGTTCCATAGTGATTTTCTTTTTAGCATCATCCACCACTTGTTCACGACCTAAAACTTGCACCGCTAACTGAACATTCCCTTGGGGGAAGCATTCAATACTTTGTTCCACCATCCACTTCACATCGTCCATCATTTTTTTAAATGTTAGAGTGTCTAAGGATTGGGTTTTTTCAAAATCATCTTTTAAAATACGAACAATATTTCTGGACTGATCTCCCATACGTTCTAAATCAGAATTGATTTTGATCACTGAAATGATCATTCTTAAATCCTGTCCAAATGGAGAAAGCTTAGCTAAAGCCTGCATACAATGATGATCTAAACTTGAATGCTGCTGATTGATTTTTTCTTCGAACTGCAAAACTTTAGAAATTTCGAACTCGCTGTGCTCAAGTGTTGCAGCACACGCGTGATGAACCGCGTTCTTGACCAGATTACCGGCCTCTAACACATGTTTTTTTAAATCTTCAATGACGGATTCAACGCTAATCTTTGACACTATTTCTTCTCCTACCCAAATCTTCCGGTGATATAATTTTCTGTTCGCTCGTCATGTGGCTCTGTAAAAATCTGCGACGTATCCCCAAATTCGACAAGCTCGCCCATAAGAAAAAACGCTGTTTTATCTGAAATTCTAGACGCCTGTTGCATGTTGTGCGTGACCATAATGACCGTCACTGTTTTTTTAAGTTCTTGAACTAAATCTTCAATTTTAGCAGTAGAAATAGGATCAAGAGCACTTGTGGGTTCATCCATTAAAATCACTGGGGGTTCAACGGCCAAAGCCCTTGCAATGCAAAGTCGCTGCTGTTGACCACCAGAAAGACTAGCGCCCGGCTTATGAAGTTTGTCTTTCACCTCGTCCCATAGAGCGGCTTGCTTTAAAGCCCGTTCAATCATTTCACTTAAAACAGTTTTATTTTTAACTCCAGCCAATCTTAAACCAACACCCACATTTTCATAAATGGATAGACCTGGAAATGGATTTGGTTTTTGAAATACCATTCCAATTTGTCGACGAATCAGAACAGGGTCGACGCCACTTTGATAAATTTCTTTTTCGTTTAAAAAAACTTTTCCTTTGATCCAAGCCGAAATGACTTCTTCATGAAGACGATTAATGGTGCGAATAAAAGTCGATTTTCCGCATCCGGAAGGCCCAATCAAGGCAATCACATCATTTTGAGTGAATTCACAAGACACATCTTTTAAAATATGACTTGCACCAAATCCAGCATTTAAATTTTCAACTTTAATTAAAACTTTATCTGACATCAGCTTTAAACCTTCTTAATTGAAAACACGAAACGTGTGACAAGATTAGTAAAAACCACAAACACCACTAGCACCATACTACCCGCCCATGCTTGTCGTTCTAAATTATCAAACCCACTAATAGCAAAGTTATAAACCTGAACAGGTAAAGAGGCCATAGGCTGGGATAAATTAGTCGACCAGTATTGATTTGCTAAACTTGTAAAAATCAAAGGTGCGGTTTCACCCGAAGCTCTGGCTAAAGATAGCATCACGCCTGAGATCAATGAACTTTTAATACCCGGAAGTACAATTCTTAAAATCACCTTCCATCTTGGTAAACCCAAAGCCAGCCCCGCTTCACGAATATGGAAAGGCACAAGTTTTAAAATCTCTTCGGTGGACCGAACTATAATTGGGATCATAATAACAAACAGAGCACAAGCCCCAGCAAATCCAGAAAAATTTCCCATAGCTAAAACAACTGTCACATAAATAAATATACCCACAACGATCGAAGGTACGCTGGCCATCAAATCAATAGTAAAAGTTAAGAAAGACGCGAGCTTTGTATGGGAGTATTCGCTTAAGTAAAGACCACACATAATGCCCCAAGGCACAGCGAGTAGAGTGGCCAGGGACACCATAATTAAACTACCCAGAAGTGCATTTCCAATCCCGCCACCCTCTTCACCTGGGGCCGCTGGAAGCTGAGTGAAAAATTCTAAATTGATGGATGAGGCCCCTTTGTAAATAACGTAGGCACTAATAAATACAAAAGGAATCGCCGCGATGAATGCAGATAGCAGAAGAACAAAAATCATAAATCGACTTTTAAACTTTCGTCTTCGATCCATTTTAGTGATGTTAAATACTGGGCCTCTGATACTCAAAGTAATTTGTCCTTTTTATGTTTAAATTTAAATTCCTAATTAAAATTTCTAATTAAAATCTCTAGGTTTAGTATACTTAAGTTATCTGCAACTAAAATGTATTTTAAATTTAATTTTTTAATTATTTTGAAATTATACTTTATAACTGTCTTTATTTTTCCAAATCACAAATCTAGCCGCTCCATTCACAATTAAGGACACTAAAAACAAAGCTAAACCCACAGATGTTAATGAAGCCAGTTGTAAACTTGTTTCGGCCTCTGCATATTCATTGGCAATTAACGACGCCATCGTTTGGGCCGGTTCAAATAAACTAAGTTTAATTTGTGGTACGTTTCCTATAATCATAGTCACAGCCATGGTTTCACCAAGGGCTCGGCCAAAACCTAGCATCACGGCGGCCCCGACCCCTGGAACAGAGGATCTAAAAATAGCAAGTTTTAGCATCTCCCACTTGGTGGCGCCTAAGCCATAAGCCGCTTCTCGCATGACTGGAGGCACAGCTGAAAACACTTCCCGGCAAATTGTTGAAATCGTCGGCGTGATCATAAAAGCTAAAATTATACCTGCAGCTAGCATCCCAACACCTAGAGGTGGGCCATCAAAAAGTGGAATAAAACCTAAGTGTTCGCCTAAAGGGGGTTGCACATAATTTCTTAAAAAGGGGGCTAGTACAAACAAACCCCAAAGTCCGTAAACTATACTTGGAATGGCGGCCAACATTTCAACTAAAAATCCTAACGGAGCTGCAAGCCATCGCGGGGCCACTTCATTCACAAAAAGCGCCATTCCAATACTAACGGGTAATGAAATAATCAAAGCAATTAAAGACGAAACAATAGTTCCGTAAATAAACGGCAAGGCCCCAAAAATCTCTTCAATAGGATTCCAATCGTTAGTTACAAAAAAAGTCAAACTAAATTTATTTAAGGCAGGCAAAGACATTTTGCCTATCGATAAAACCATTAGTAAAAAAATACCCACGGTTAAAAAAGCGACAACTCTCAACGAGTAAAAAAATATTTTGTCACCGGGATGATGATCTCTGGTTTTTTTTGTCATAATTAAATTTATTTAGTTTTAATAACTGTCGAAAAAACTATAGCGTCGACCTTTTTTTGAACTCTAGAAACTAAATCTAGCGGAAGCTTTGCATACTGCAAATTCGGGGCTAAAGCCTGTCCTTCCACCATCGACCACTTTAAAAAATCTCTAAATATTTTAGATTTTTCTTGAGGCATAGACTCTGGAATTAATAAGTAAGTAAACGACGAAATAGGATACGACTTAGGATCTTCAGAATTTGTAATTGAAACTCTAAAGTCATCTGGAATTTTGACTCCATTTGCTGCTAAAGAAATGGCTTCTAAAGTCGGTTTAATAAACTGACCTGATTTATTTTTTATTGAAGCCATTGGTGTTCCACTTGTGTGGGCGTAGGCCACTTCAACATATCCAATGGCACCTGGATTTTGCTTCACAAGACCGGTTACACCTTCATTGCCTTTTCCACCAAGACCACTGGCCCATTTAATGGCTTTGCCTTCACCGAATTTCTTTTTCCAGTCTGGTGACACTTTAGATAAATACTCTGTAAACACGGCGGTTGTTCCACTGCCGTCAGCTCGTCTAATAGGGATGATATAATTTTTGATGTCCTTTAAGCTTGGATTTTCAACAAGAAGCCTGGGATCATTCCATTTTTTAATTTGAGCCGAAAAAATTCCCACTAATAATTCAGGTGTTAATTTAATGTCTCCATTATATCCAGGAATATTAAAAGTTAAAGCCACAGCCCCAAGAACTGTAGGAATATGGTGAATAGCTGACTTACTTTCTGCCATTTCGGAGTCTTTCATTGGCGAATCAGAGGCTCCAAAATCTACAGTGCCTTGAATAACTTGTCTGACCCCGCCCCCACTTCCAATAGATTGATAGTTGATTTGAACATCTGGCTTCACTTTATTGTAAGTTTTAAACCAAAGAGAATATAAGGGGTAAGGGAACGAAGCCCCAGCTCCGTTGATCAGTTGTGTGCTAGCAAAAGATTTTGGAGCAAAACTTAAACAAATTCCAAATGCAAAAAATAAGAACAATAATTTTAAAAGATTCATTTTGATATTTAAGAAATTGAAAGTCATAGCGCACCCTCTATTGTTTTTAAGTAAAGTCTTTGAAACTGTAATACCTGAAAAATTAACATAAGACGTAACCCCAGAGTGTTAGAGTTGTGTTAGGGAATAATATGGAAAGATTACAAAGCTTGCTTGGTATAATAGCATTTATAGGACTTGCCTATATACTTTCTTCCGATCGAAAAAAAGTCAGTTGGGTTTTAGTTTATAAAGCTCTGCTGATTCAACTGGTTTTGGCTATAGCCTTGATAGGTATTCCTAGCCTTGGTTTTGAAGCCCCTTTGTTTTTTATTTTTGATGGAGCCAACAGTTTCATAAATTCTGTGATTATGTTTACTGACAAAGGAACTGAGTTTTTGTTTGGGTCTTTAATGGATAAACAAAAACATGGCGTGATTGTGGCCATTCAAGTTTTACCAACAATTATATTTTTTTCGTCTTTGTCGGCGGTTTTATATCACTTAAAAATATTACCGATTATTATCAACGCATTCGCCAAAGTTTTAAAACGAACTTTAAAAGTCAGTGGCGCCGAAACTATTTCAGTCGTAGCCAATATTTTTGTGGGACAAACCGAAGCGCCTCTGGTTATTAAACCTTTTTTAAGCACCATGACTAAATCAGAAATGTTCACAGTCATGGTTGGCGGTATGGCCACAGTGGCTGGCGGTGTTCTGATTAGTTATGTTGCTTTTTTATCTGACAGCGTTCCAAATATTGCAGGTCACTTGTTAGTGGCCAGTGTGCTGTCGGCCCCATCTGCTTTGATGTTTGCTAAAATTATGTTTCCCGAAGTGGATGTTCCTGTGACTGCAGAATGCTTGCCTGATCAAGTGTTAGAAGTACATGAAAACATTATTGATGCCGCCGCTAGTGGTGCTTCAGATGGTTTAAAATTGATGGCCAATGTGGCGGCCATGCTTTTGGCATTTATCGCTTTAATTTACATGGCCGATAGCATGTTAATTTACTTTGGGCAGCTTATTAGTTTTGGTCATTGGGGACAAAGTTTAGTTGATGAGTCTTTAAAAGTGAACGGCGAAGCTCAGCTAACATTTTCACTTTTATTTTCTTGGGTGTTTTTACCTTTTTCGTTTTTGCTAGGGCTAAAACCTGATGAGTTATTTTTTTCTTCAACATTATTGGGAAAAAAATTAGTATTTAACGAATTCATTGCTTACTTAGATTTATCCCAAGGGGCTGAAAACTTATCTGTTAAAAGTAGAATTATTATGTCCTATGCCCTTTGTGGATTTGCCAACTTCAGTTCAATCGCCATTCAAGTCGGAGGCATCGGGGCCTTAGCCCCAGAACAAAGAAAAAACTTAGCTCAATTGGGAATGAAGTCTGTGATTGCTGGTAGTTTGGCCACTTTTGTGACTGCGTGCCTTGCGGGGATTTTGTATTAAGATTTAAAAGTAAACAAAATCTATTACGTATATCTTTAAAAAATTAAATAAAATCAAACCAAAAGGAATCCTATGAAAGTTTTAATGTTAATTAATTTCATTTTATTTATCAGCTCTTCTTTTTGTTTCGCAAATAAACTTGAATGTGACATGAGTGCCCTAGAAAAAAATTTATCAACAATTGTGATCAAGGGTAGCGAAATATTTATCGAAGGACACGAATTTATTTCTGGACATCAATGGATATCTATTGATGGACTTGAATCAGAAATCGTTGAACAAGCTGAACTGGGTACAACAAACACTGTTGTTTTTGTTATTAAAACTGCAGATCAACAAGATACGACAAAAACATATAAGTTTGTTTACATGAGACCTTGGGAAACTGAAGTCCTTTCGAACTGCAATGTGAAAGTCACAATAAAATAAATAAATCTATCTTGATATAAAACTAGAATCCATACTAAAAATATTATCACCCTAGGGTGGTATAAAAAAATATGAGCATCTTTTTTATCGTATTAATTTGATACATTTCAGCCTTGAGTAAACATTGAGATTACTCAAAGCATATAAATGGCTTAATTAATCACGAAAAAATTCCGATTTTTAGATGTGTCGTTGTATAAGATTTTTATAATTTCAACAATTTTAATTTATCCGTTTTATAGTACGGCCCAGATTGAAATTGGATATGGAAGTTCAATTCGACCTGTTTTGCCAGAACCAGTCAACTCACTATCTGCACCTCTTGATGCTCAAAACATAATACCTCCAGCTCAAACAATGACTGAAAGTAGCGCTGTAGAATGTGAAATTGGTTTAGATGACGATAGAAGTGTGGGCTATCAGTGCGCTAAAGGTGTTATAAATAATGTTATCGATACTGTTATGCTTCCAATAAATATTTTAAAAGCTGCATCTTTAGGGCAACAAAAAATTGATGAGTGTAATCAAGATCCTGAAATCAAAAGAGGTCTTTTGTTAATTATTGAGCCCCTACTTAGACAGGGCCTAGAGCATTGGATGGATTTAGATTGTGGCCGATTGATGGAAGTTGCTCGTTTACAAGAAGCTCAATTCACAAAAGATGTCTTACGAAAAAAACAACTCCAGGAACAACTTGAAGATATGATTGCAAAATCACCCCAACCCCTAAGCGATACGGAACAAGAGAACTTCAGGACTTCCAGATTAAGGGTCTCGCTGACAGCAGAGGAAAATTTATTTTGGCAAAGAAAAACTATCAGAGATTTAGCTTTAGCAAAATTGTCTGACCCAGCATCTATTGAGCGGGTCTGGGATGCTGCCAAAAAAAAATGGACCTGCTTAACGGTCAAAGAAACTCTTGTTGGACTTTGCGATGCAATTACAACAGTCGTTGGTGGTGGAGTCACTTCCATCGTGGCTCGTAAAGTGGGGAAAGAGATTAAACGAACTCTCATAGGAGATGCGCTTGAAACTATTGATCCCGCCGATGGATTGAAAGCCGCACGGCAAGGACTTAGCGCCGAACGTTTAGAGTACCAAAGAAATATAGAGACCTATGGAATGGAAGTCGTTGATGGAAAAATTAAAGTTATAAATCCAAACGCAAATTCAATAGCGACAACGATAGCCCGTTTACAAACTAAGTATGGCGTAACGGTGATCTCTAATAACAACGGCTCCGCAAGGCTACTTTTGGGGACAAATCCAGAGTCAGGAAAATCTTTTTTAAATATTGCTCCCAACTTTTTTGATAATCCACAAAAAACGATGAGTGAATTAAAATCCCTAGAAGACAAATTAATTTTTCAGCAACGTACAGGGATTTTTTCAGATTCAAGCGTTTACCCTCCACGCTTAATATTGAGTGAAGGCAAATCGAACACGGCCAAAACTCTTAAAGAGGTTCAAAGTGAATATAATTTTGTGTTTGTTCCCAGCACCAGAAACACACCAGACTTGGCCACTTTACCCTCGCTCAGAATTAATAGAGCGGATGGTACAATTGAAATTCATCCAGACTTATTAAAACCTGGAATGGAAGGTCGGTTAAGAACTGAAATAGAAACAGCACTTAGACCACAGCTAGATGTCGGCTTAAGGGCTCGCGACAACTTAATTTCAGCTCACTCGGCTAAAGTTGGAGCTAATGGAAAAATTTCAGTCACAGATCCTAAATCAAATGTTGGAAAAATGATTGCGGCCCTTTCGAGAAAGGGTGTGGAAGTGAATATTTCAGAAACTAATTTTGAAAAGATGCAACTTGCAGGTGGTTTTGCAAGGGACGACAACTATATTGCCATTCAAGCTCAATACTTTCTACCCGGTCGAGAAAAAGATTTACTGAGTATTTTAAACCACGAAATAACACACAACACGTCTGATAGACGACTTAATATTCAAAATCCGACGAACCTGACTGTCAGCACACAAAATATTTATGTGGGAAGAAATATATGGATGAAAGCAAATGGAGATGTCAAATTTGAAGGCGTTCATCCCCTTTATCAAACTGAGTTCAGAAACGATGAGCTTGAAGCAAGATTGCGAGAACTACCTATTGATCAGAAACTTGCATTAGGCTCTGGCCCGAAACTAAGAATGGTGCCAACACCATCAGGTTCACCAAATAAAGATCAAATAGCAGCAAGAGGACGTATTCCTTTCGACAACAATGCGACTCGAAAGGAAGCTATCGCATTTGCGGACAATCAAATGGATTATATTCGAAGAGCATTGAATTTTAGTAACGCAAATGTAGAACCATACAACGACGGAAAGATGGTTGTATTTGCAGTCAAAACTCCTGGTGGAACCGTAAGTATAAACGTACCCATTATTGGGTCTAATATTTCCACTGCAGATGCTTTATTTAGAGCCAAGGCTATACTAAAACAACGCCTCATTACCGTCGAAGCTCAAAGGCGTAGACTTCGAGGAATGTAATTAAAACTACTAAACATTTTTTTTAAAAAAATCCAAATGAGTCATTGCTAAAAATAAATGAAAAATTAACATTCCAAAAGTGATTTGATAAACTTCGGCCAAAAAAAGTAAGCTTATTTGTAACAGAGTCGTATAAATAAAAGTCCAAGATCGAGTTTTTTTAAATATAGACAGCGGTAATGCCGTTAACTCTGATAAAAGACCGAAGTAAGTGGCAAGTTTTAATAGCGCAGGAAATCCAATCATAAAGCTAAGTATTTCATTGAAGGTGTGATTTCTTAAAATAAAATCTAGCATAAAAGTGCCATTTCGCCATTCCGGTGTGATGAATTTAGAATACCCTGAAACAGAATAACTGAGTCCGTATACGAACCAAACTGAGGTAGAAAAAAACGGAGAAAACTCTTCTGATGGTTTACATCTATAACTAAACATCATGGGATAAAGAACTATAATCATCAAAAGTAAATTTAAATACCCCTGCTCTGGCGAACTATTATTGCTGAGCTTCATAAATAAAAAGCTTAAACACAAAAATAAAATCCCTGAAAATCTTCTTGTTTTGTCAAAAATTAAAAGCGGAAGACAGAGCATTTTAACTAAAAATAATACATGAAGTGTAAAGCTTTGAGTTTTTAGAAACTTCATAAAAATAACAAAAGAGTTCGTAGCTGAGTAATTACTGAATATATCTAATGAGTTTACATATAAAAAGTCTAAATGGCGAATTTCAAATAAAGAGTAAATTAACGAATATGCAGAAAAAATGACGATCAAAAAAAAGTATTTTTGATTAGCTCTTACATTTAAAGTCATGAAAAATCCTGCTTTTAGACCTAATTACAACACGATAAATCTCAAAATTAATTTTAAATCCATCCTTGATATCATTATAACCACAAAAGACATCTTTATAAAAACCAGAGTTAGGTTTGTGAGTGATCATTGATTTCCGTCTTAATGCCATAAAATGAAATATTTTATATCGATGCGGTCCTTTAAGGTTTTTATAATACTCTCTGTTAAAACGTCGACTTACGAAGTGATCTTTGTTTAAGTAAATATCAAATGTGTAACGATCATGAACGCGCCCAAGATTCACTCTGTAAGAAAAGACAACTGGGGCAACAGAAAAAGATTTAAGGCTTGATAGATACTTTGAATTGAAAGGAATCAAGGACGTACATAAGTTGACTGAGCCCATAATTAAAATCAGGATCACTTTAAATTCAAAGTTTTTTATTTGAGTTAAATCTATATTCAAACCTTATTTCTCTATAATTATATTCGTTCAATTAATTCGTTTTTGCTGCCTTAGCGGCTTCTTTGTCAGATTTCTTTTTGTCATTAATCATAACAACTTCGGCTTTTTTAAGTTCTCTGAAGTAGGCATTTAATGCGACATATTCTGCTTTTTGTTTATCGCGATTATTCTTTACCTCAATTTCTTTTTTCTTTAACTCAACACCTTTAGCTTTTAAATCATCGATCTGTTTTTGTAGATTGTCTGACTTCGCTTTGAGTTCAATACGAGTTTCGTCGAATTTAGCGATATTCTCTTCGACTTTCTTTTTAGTTGTCTCGTAAGTTTTTTCTTCAGCATTTTTTACTTTTTCTAATGCCACAACATCTTTTTGGACTTTATCAAAAGAAGTTTGCTGTGCTTTATTGGCCGCTTCAACTTTTGCTAATTTCTTTTTAGTTTCAGTTATAATTTTTGTATCTTTTTTAATTTTATCGACTAACACCACTCTTTCTTTTTTTAATACAACTGTTTTTTCGCTAGTGTCTTTTGAAATTTTTAACGCTTTTTCATTATCGATTTTTAATTGCTCAAGCTCTTTATTGTAATCCAAAATAACTTTAGCTTGCTCAGAAGATATTCTTTCATACTCAGCTAACTTTTGCTTGCTGTCAGTGATGGCTTTGTCAGTTTCTGCTCTTCTTAGAGTCACTTGAGTAAAAATCTCTTCAGAACGTTTTTTCTCTCTCTCTGCTGCTTCCTTAGCCGAAACTTCAGAAGACTTAATTCGTGTGGCTTCATTTACTTTGTCATTTAATTCTAATTTAGCTTTATCCACATCTTTAGAATAGACATTAATACAAATCACTAAAGTCATAAGCGTGATCAAGGGCTGAGATATTTTCATTTTGACTCCTAATTATTTTGGTTAATTTTTTATGTTAGTTAGAACTAAATTTTATAGTTCACTGAAAATAATACAACGACAGCCCCGAATTGCAACCAACTAAAGCCATCAGATGGAATTAATCAACACTAAACACTGGCATAAGGCTTGCTCTGTACATGTTTCCCCCTAGCGGCCTGGCCCCCCTCCTTACAAAACCAGGTCGCTTTTTTTTTGTCTTAATCCCATGTAGACTTTTTAAATGAATCCAAAATTAACTAATTTTAACAATCTCATATTTATCATTTTAGTTTCACTTAACTTCTTTTTGCCTATGAGCATGGTTCTCGCGCAAAAATCCAATTTGAAAACTAAGGGCCCCGGTACAATTTTAATTGACCCAGGTCATGGGGGTGATGATTTTGGAGGTATTGTCAGTGGTTTGTCAGAAGAGTTTGTTGTCTTTGATGTGTGCCAAAAATTGATCATAGAGCTTAAAAAAAGCGATATTAAAACAGAACTCACACGAGGCCCCAAACAGAGCCTCAATTTAAACGACCGCGTTCAATTGGCGCTTCTTAAGCAGCCTGATTTGTTTATTTCAATCCATGCTAATATTAATTCCGATCCTAAAATTTACGGGGCTGAATTTTATGTTGAACCTTCGAACGCTCTGTTAGGTCACACTGACTTTTTAACCTATTTGACCAAAGATTTAGAACTAAAAGCTCTGTCCCCAGCTGAACATCCAAGATTTTATTACCCTAGTGTTAAGAAGCTCAAACTTAAAAGCCCAGCTAATATTATTATTTTAGATATGCTTAGAATGAAAACCAGAAAACAAAGCTTAATTCTGGCAGAAAATTTAAAAAAGAACTGGCCGACAAAATCTGAAATCAGAGAAGGTCAGTTTTTTGTGATCAAACAACTGCCTATTCCAAGTGCGTTAATCGAATTAGGATATTTGTCAAACCCAGCGGATTTTAAGATTTTAAATTCAAGCGCCAAAAGACAAGAGCTTGCAAATAATTTAGCTCTGGGTTTAAAAGATTATCTCCTAAATAAAAGTTTAAACTCAACTCAATAAGGAATTACCATGAGACTGAACAACAGATCTAATGATCAAATGCGAGCCCTTAGCTTTGAAGTCAACGTCACTAAATATGCTGAAGGAAGCTGCCTTGTTAAGTTCGGCGACACTCATGTCTTATGTACCGCTTCTGTCGAAGAAAATACTCCTAAATGGTTGGCCGGAAAAGGCGAAGGTTGGATCACTGCAGAGTACTGCATGCTACCTAGATCTACACATCAACGCATTCAAAGAGAAAAAGCTTTAAATGGGGGTCGAAGCCAAGAGATCTCAAGATTAATTGGGCGCGCTTTAAGATCTGGATTTGATCTTAAAAAAATGCCTGAAAAATCCATCATATTGGATTGCGATGTCATTCAAGCCGACGGTGGGACAAGAACTGCGGCTGTGACTGGTGGATTTATTGCCATTAAACAAGCTTTAAACTTTTTATTAAAGCAGGGACTTTTGAAACAAGATCCCACTTTATTTCAAGTGGCCGCAGTCAGCGTGGGTAAATCCGGGCCTAATATTCAAGTGGACTTAGACTTTGAAGAGGACTCTCACTGTGACAGCGATGTGAACTTTGTTATGAATTCTAATATGGAATTTGTCGAAATCCAGGGGACGGCTGAAAAACAAACTTTTAGTTCTGTTGAATTCCAAAATATGATGACTGTGGCACAAAAAACATGTGCCTCTATTTTTGAATCTCAAAAAAGATTTTTATAATGAATATTTGGCTAGCCACATTCAATCCAGGAAAAATCAGAGAGTTTCAAAGCCTTTTTGATCCTAAACAATTTAATTTCCAAATCGCCAAAGATGTTTCAAGTTACAGCGCCCCTGCTGAAGACGGCCAAACGTTTGAAGACAATGCCAAAATTAAAGCGGAGTCCTTATTCGCCGTGCTGAATAGCAAAGAGGTTGTGATTTCTGAAGATTCAGGCCTTGTCGTCGAGGGCCTAAATAATTACCCAGGAATCTTTTCGGCAAGATATGCCGGGCCCACAGCGACTGATTTACAAAATAACGATAAAGTTTTAAAAATGCTTAAATTAAGAAGTCCCAATAATAGAAAAGCGAAATTTGTGTCCTGCATTTATTTAAAAAGCCCAGAATTTGAAATTTGCACTTTAGGTGAAGTTCAAGGTGAAATATCAATGTCCATGAAGGGACAAACTGGTTTTGGATACGATCCTATTTTTATTCCTGAAGGCTATTCACAGACGATGTCAGAATTGGGCTTGGCTGTAAAAAATAAAATCTCTCATAGAAAAAAATCGGTCCAAATGCTTAAAGACCAATTGATAGATAAACGCCCTGACTGGTTTAATATAGGTTAGCATATAAGCATTTTGCTGCTACCTAGCTGCCATCCTAAAAACTTTACCCGCGGTTTAAGTATTAGAAGTTGATAAAAAACATCTTACGGGATAAATCAAATCCATGTCTAAATTAAAAATAATTGCCGGAAATTCAAATCCAGAATTTGCTCAGAAAGTTGCGAAAGCGGCTAACATTGAGCTTTGCAAAGTTAAAATCAATCGTTTTGCTGATGGCGAAATTCAAGTTGAAATTCACGAAAGCATTCGAGGTGCAGATGTCTTTGTGATTCAAAGCACATGTCCCCCTGTAAATGAAAATTACATGGAACTATTTATCATTTTAGACGCTTTAAAAAGAGCATCAGCAAAAAGTATCACTGCTGTACTACCTTATTTTGGTTATGCCAGACAAGATCGAAAAGTTAGGCCTAGAGTTCCAATCTCTGCAAAATGTGTATCGGATTTAATTTCCGCAGCAGGGGCTGACCGCGTCGTGTCTTTGGATTTACATAGTGCCCAAATTCAAGGTTTTTTTAATATTCCTTTCGACCATTTATTTACTTTACCAACTTTATCAAAAGTGTGGAGAGAACAAAAAGGCTTTGGCGATGAATTCGTAGTTGTTAGTCCTGACGCCGGTGGTGTTGAACGAGCAAGAACTTTTGCAAAACGCATAGATTGTTCTATTGCTATTATTGATAAACGTAGAACAGGCCCCAATGAAGCTAAGGCTTATAATTTAATTGGATCTGTGGAAGGTAAAATTGCTATTGTAGTGGACGACATTATTGATACTGCAGGAACACTAAGTGAAGGTATTAAAAGCTTGGTTGATAAGGGCGCTAAAGAGGTTTACTCCGTTGTGGCCCATCCCTTACTTTCAGGACCTGCATTGAAACGTATTGAAGACAGTCCACTAAAAGAACTATGGGTTTCAGATACAATTCCATTATCTGTTGAAGCCCAAAAATGTAAAAAAATAAAAGTAATCTCTGTGGCGTCTGTCGTTGCTGATGCTATTTTGCGTATTTATGGAAATGACTCTGTGAGTATTCTTTTCGACGTAGAATAATTCAGTGGAATAATGAATACGGCGGAAGAAAGTAAGACATGGAACAAAAAACTTTTTTAATAGTTGGCCTTGGAAACCCGGGGCAAAAGTACGAACTCACCCGTCACAACATTGGGTTTTTGGTGGTGGATCAGTTTTTAAAATCTATTGCTGGATCTGTAAATTATAAAGAAGAAAAAAAAGCCCTAATAGCTAAGACCTCATGGAATGGCTTCAACATTTTGATCGCAAAACCCCAAACATTTATGAATTTATCTGGGGAGTCTGTCCTAGCTTTAATGACTTTTTATAAAATTTCAAAAGAAGACATTTTAGTTGTCCAAGATGATTTAGATATACCTTACGGCGCCTTCAGATTCTTTTTTGATCGAAGTCCAGGCGGTCACAACGGGATTAAAAACATTCATGAAAAGTTGGGCCCCACGTACAGCCGACTTAAAGTTGGAATTCGGGCTGAAATGGGTCCAATACCCGTAGACCGTTTTGTTTTGATGCCCTTTGAACCAGATGAACAGAATAAATTTGAAGATTTATTTCGCCACTCAAATGACTGTATTAAGGCCTTTATTGAGCTAGGCCATGACAAAGCGGCAAATCAATTTAATAAAAAGTCAGGTTACTTTTCGGATGAATTAAAATAGTTGCGTTCTAGTTAATAAATGATTTTTATTTTTAAGGAGAAAAGATATGGCATTACAGGTCGGGATCGTAGGTTTACCCAATGTTGGTAAAAGTACATTATTTAATGCTATCACAAAAGCTGGTGCTGAATCAGCAAACTACCCATTTTGTACTATTGATCCTAACGTGGGTGTTGTTGCGGTTCCCGATGAGAGATTGGAATTAATAACCAAATTTGTAGTGCCTGAAAAAAAGATTCCGACATCAATGGAATTTGTAGATATCGCTGGATTAGTTAAGGGTGCTTCTAAAGGTGAAGGTTTAGGAAATCAGTTCTTAGCTAACATCAGAGAGACAGATGCTATTTTACATGTAGTTCGCTGTTTTGTAGATGAAAATGTAGTTCACGTTTCGGGAAGTGTAGATCCAATACGAGATATCGAAATCATCAATATGGAATTAATTCTTGCAGATTTAGATTCTATGGAAAAGCGTTTAAAGAAAATTGAGAAGTTAGCCAAGACCTCAAAAGATCCAAAACAAAAAATGGAATATGATACCGTTAAAGGAATTTATGATCTGTTAGCTGAAGGCAAAAGTGCTAGACACTTTAAGATTGAAAGCGAAGATCAAATTAAATTAGTTAAAGAGCTTCATTTAATTTCTATTAAACCCGTGCTTTATATTTGTAACGTGCTGGAGCAGTATGCTAAAGACGGCAACGAAATGACAAAACTTGTGGCCGACTTTGCAGCGAAAGAAAATAATAAATCTTTAATCATTTCAAGTTCCATTGAAGCCGAAGTGTCCCAGCTCGATCCTGAAGAGCAGTTGGCTTTTTTAGAAGATTTAGGACTGTCAGAACCAGGTTTAAATCTAGTGATTCGCGAATCTTATAAGTTATTAAACTTACGTACTTACTTTACAGCAGGAAAAAAAGAAGTTCGAGCGTGGACCATTAAAGCAGGAATGTTGGCACCGCAAGCCGCTGGAGTAATCCATTCTGATTTTGAGAGAGGCTTTATTCGTGCCGAGACCTATCACTGCGGTGACTTATTTGAGCTTAAGTCTGAACAGGCCGTAAAAGACGCTGGCAAGTATAAGTCCGAAGGCAAAGAGTACGAAGTCAAAGACGGCGACATCTTGTTGTTTAGGTTTAATGTGTGAAACTAATTAAGACTGAACCAACTATTCAATTTACAGAAAATCGCGCCCTTAAAACGTAGAAACTGGTGGGTCTATTTTTTATTTGAATTTAAAAAGGATTAAATATGTCACAAGACTTTATCCAAAATTCACCCAATTTTAATTCCGCATTAAATAAAAATTATATTTTAAAGGCCATTTTAAACACATTAATTCCCTCCCAATTTTATACAGAAATATTTCATGATCTTGAAACATTTGAAAATAAAATAATTGAATATATAGAGCAAATTGGTCACCAAGCTGAACTCCATCCCCCAACACTCACAAAGTACTCACCGTGGGGCCAAGAAATTAATCAAATAAATGTCTCTTCATTTTGGAAAGAACTTCATGAGTTTAGTGCGAGTGAGGGGCTTATAACTGAGGGATATATTAGACGTTTTAAAGAGTTTTCGCGTCTGTTTCAGCTCTCTAAGCTATATCTTTTTCATCCAAGCTCTGCGTTTTACTCATGCCCACTAGCAATGGCGGATGGTGCCGCTAAAGTTTTAGAGCATTTTAAAAATCAAAATTCACTTTTTAAAAATGCTTTTGATCATTTAATCTCAAAGGATCCCAAAGAGTTTTGGACGTCTGGACAATGGATGACAGAAAAAACAGGAGGCAGTGATATAAGTCAAACTTCGACTTATGCCCAAAAGCATGAGGATCATTATCTACTCAGTGGAATAAAATGGTTTTCGTCGGCCACAACATCTGAGATGGCTCTTGGACTAGCTCGTGTTATATCGGATCAAACTTCAGAATCACATAAGTCATCTAAACTGAGTTTATTTTATATTCCAATGCGAAATCAGGACGGAAGTTTAAATGGAATTGAAGTATTAAGACTCAAAGAGAAGTTAGGCACAAAAGCTTTGCCAACAGCTGAGTTAAAATTAAAAGATACAAAAGCTTATTTAATTGGAGAGCTTGGCCAAGGAGTAAAAACGGTTGCGATGATGTTAAATATCACCCGTATCTATAACTCTATTTGCTCCGTAGCTCAAATGGAAAGGGCCCTAAGTTACTTAGAGGATTATTCAACAAAGCGAATTGTCTTTGGTCAAAAGCTAATTGATCAGCCATTACACATTCAGAATGTGGCAGAGCTTAAAGCCTTACATTTTTCAAGCTCTGCTATCACATTTTATGTTTCAAAACTTTTAGGTGAAGAAGAAACAAGTATTATTTCTGAATCCAACAAAGTGATGCTTCGTTTATTAACTCCAATTGCAAAAATGTATACAGCTAAACTTGCAGTTAAAATCACAAGTGAAGTGATCGAAGGGATAGGGGGAGCTGGATATGTTGAGGATACAAAAATTCCAGTTTTATTTAGGGATGCTCAGGTTTTTCCAATTTGGGAAGGGGCAACAAATGTTTTGAGTTTAGATTTTTTAAGAGTTTTAAAAAAATCTAATACCATTGAAATCTTGTTAAAAGATTGTGAAATAAAGCTGAATTATATTAAAAGTAAAAACCAAGATTTGGCATTTAACCTTGAAACCAACTATAAAATTTTAAAAAATTTTATAGTTAAAAATGGAAATCAAACAGAGGATGCTTTTTGGCAATCTGTAGCTAAAGAATTTTCATGGGGTTTGGCTGAAGTTTATTCCGGCTTACTCATGGCTGAAATAGCAATCCATAATAGTGAGGATGTAAGGCTTGAAGCTCTGCTTAGAATTTTTAATCAAAAAATTAAAATTAATCTTTTAGAAAATCCAATTCATAACTTAAATCTATGTCGCCAAGTTTTAAGTTAATTTTAAAAATGTCTAGTTCAGATAGTCATTAGATTTATTAAATTTAATGGATGCTTTGAATTTCAGTGACTAAATCAGATGAACCATAGACCAAATAACAACAGACCAAGCCATTTTTTTAGGTCTATTTATTGGATATTCTTTACAAACCACTGCTATTAAGTCTAAAACCACCACCTTGGGTGAGGGTGCGTTAGCTTGACCTGGTAGGCATGGACCAAAGATAAAAACCAGCTAGAATTAGATTATGAAATCAATTCTATTTTTGTCTATTTCAGTTTGGTTACATCAAGGACTCGCAATGAGCAATGCAAAGACGGCTAAAGTATTAGTACCATCAACTTACAAATTCACTTCAAAAAATAGTCCAATTTTTAGTTTTGAAATCCCTGAGCTTAAAAACTGGAAGATTAGCGAGCAACCAGGTGGAATGATCTATTATAATCCAAAAAATATTCCTGTAAAATTCGAAGTCCCTCCATCCATAGGATTTTTATCTGAAGAGAATTTTAATAAATCTAAACGTAAGGAATTGACTGATTGGAAAGAAAATCCACAGAAGATCAAATACAAAAAATTCTTTGTCAGTGGGTTTGAAAAAGAGGTTCTTAAATTTGAAGATGGTAAAAACATTATCTTCGTTTTATTGCCAGAAAATGTTATCGAATATGGTCTTGATGCTTCAGTTGTTGAAAACAGCATCGTTCGGACTTTTAATTTTATAAGTAAAAAAGTACTGACACATATTTATAAAGAAAAAATAGTATTTAGTTTTGATTATCCAATTTTTGATTTATGGGAAACAAAAGTTAAATCACCGACGTTAATCGAATATTCTCCAGATGACAGCATACCTACAGATTTTTATAGTTCACCCAGCATCGCTATTATTTTTGAATCAAAACTTAAAGAACATAAAACTAAAGACATTACAGACTGGGCCCTTACCCCTAACAAAGTGAACTATAAAACTATTTTTGTTTCTGGTTTTGCAAAAGAAGCTTTGGTTTTTAAGAACAAAGAAAATCTTGTTGTTATATTAAAAATTGATGATGTTTCGAAACATGGACTGACGGAATCTGAAGTGAGCACCACTATTTTGAATAGCTTTAAGTTTCTTTAAATTTTATTTTCTAATCGTAAAACTGGTGACTTCTTCTAACACGACTAGATTTTGACCTTTATCGCCATATAGAGCTGAATCTAAATAAAAATAGATTTCGTTATTTATGATTTCATAGGATGTAGCCAAAACATCAGATGGAGTGTTTGGATCTACAATCATTATCTGCTTTGATTTTTCATTAACACCTAAAATAACAATAGCATGTCCAAGGGTATTATTATTTTTAATTACGGGATTAAAAGCAACAAAACCTAACAAAATTGAATTTAACATTCGAAACTGATTACTAAATATTTTTGTTGAATTTGGTTTAATCTTACGAACATTCAATCTTAAGTCCACATTTTTTGGATTATATTCACTTAAAAAAGGAGTGATGTAAGTCCCAAATCTGGGATCAAGTTCAATTGGCTCTCTCAAAGACTTTGCTACGACAGCGTAATTTCGAATTATTCCATCGATAAAAATATGTGAATTATAAACCCAATATAAACTTTTATTATTTTTATAATAATCTATCGAAGCCGCAATATTTGCTACACAGGTCGGCCCGCAGAGTCCACCGCCTTCAACTATAAGACCCATTTCATTTAGAATTGGATCTGTCTGCGAAATCAAATGTGTATTTAAAGCAAGTTCAGCAAAGGCTGCCGCCCAAGATCTAGGGGGAATAAATTCATCATTCACGACGTCTTTGATATTTTGAACCAACTGATACTTATAACCAAGGTAAGACTCACATTGGAATGCGAACGCTTCAGTCCCATTGACAAAAATTGTCATAAAAGACAAAAAAAGGCTCAGCAATACACTTTTTATAGCTTTGTTCATAGGTTCTCACTTCTACTTGCAAAACTTGTACAAATCTACTGAATCTGGAACAAGATTTGCTTATTTGTTGTTATGTTGAAATGCTCTTATGTTTCTAAATTTCTACTTCTGATATGGGTGTTTTTAAGCCTGTTGAACACAACATCTAATGCTTTTGAATGTACATCGTTTTTAAGGAAGACGACCTTAATCGATTCAAACGAATCCATTCGAAGACTTGTCCCTTTCCATCGATTATCAAAAGACTTAAGTGTTGATGAAAAGGAATTAATTAAGGCAAAAATTCAAACTTTAAGAAATTCTGCGAAACAATTTAATAAATCATACAATGATTTGTTTCAAGACCACGGGACAGAATTTTTATCTGACTTAAGATTTTTATTTGAAAAAGAGGAAAGTCTTTTAAGAAGTACTAACCAGATATTAATCAATGAATTAAATCGTTTTTTAAAAAATGAAGGCACATTAGTTTATAGAAATTTAGATTTACTACCTGCAGTTCGAACATTAGATCAAATTTGGGGCTTGGTATTTTTAAAAACTCCAAACAAAGTTTATTTTAACTTATCTTATTTTATTTCAAGTCGACTATTTAATGGAAAGTATGAAAAAGGCTACGCTTATTCAGAAGATGGTCATATGGACTTAAGGGCTAGCGTTCACATTTATGAGGACCAGTCTGATGGCGACCTTGAAACCAACTATCCTGCAAGTGAAATTTTAATTCCTAGAAGCTCTAAAAATAATTTGATTTTTCCAGGCCTTCCACTAGATATTAAATTAATTGATTTTTTAAAAGAGCACGGAGTTCAGGGTCGACTTCAAGTCGCGCCTCAAACCCATTATAGAGTGAAAGCATCATTACTTTCGTCCCTAACATCTAAATTTCAAGCTCAAAAAAGAGTTCCACTATTCACATCTCGCTGGTCATCGTCACGAAAAAAACATTTTGATATTGTAAATGAAGATGGAAAAGCCAATTTAGCTTTATTTAATTTATCTAATTATTTTGAGCAAAATAGTCATCTCATGGTTCCAACACTTCCTGTTATTTGGAATGAAAAACATAAAAATATATTTCGATTGAACGATGATCAAAGGCGAATAAATTTAATAGTGACTAAACCCGAATTAGCGGATTTTAGCGTTGCGCCAACTCCATTTGAATTTATTGTTGCTTTAATTGAATTGATTCAAATGTAGTTTTTTATAAAAACATTATTAAAACTTAAAACCGCAAGCTCCAAAGCCCGCCGATTCAACTGCTAGTGCGTTAGTTTTAACGAATTTTTGATCGTATTTTCGACAATATGAAAATAGGCTTTGATAAGTATTTCTTGATCTTCAGAAGAAAGTTTTTTTAAGTACCCTTTTTTGTCCCCCAGACTTGTGCTTTCGATAAGGCCAGCAAATAGATTCTGAATTTTTTGGCGGTCTTCCTGTTCGAAATCCGAAATACCATTTTTAGGTTGTGTGAAAGCCTGTTTGATCAATTCCTTATCAAACAAAAGATGTAACCCTTTAACAGATTGCGCAAGCAAGTACTCGATCTGTTGAAGATTAAATTCTCCGAAGCTCTCAAGTGTGATCGACATCCGTGTCTCCCTGACTTGAATAACAATATATCCAATTACAATTTTCGTTTGATTAATCGATTCATATCAAGTGAAATGAAAGTCTTGAGGGTTAAACTGGCCTTTGGATAGTGAACCCTATGGACGCGGGAGACATAAAAAGTTTTGAAAAAAAAGAGCTCTAAAGACCATACTTTTCCTGATAAATCTATTGTTATTGATCCAGATGCCAATTTGGTTTTTGATACAGAAGAGCAATTATATGAACACTTTAAAGTTCAAATCCAAGAGATCGAAAACCTGTACTTTGCCATGCGCGCCAAATACCCGAACGATCTTAAATTAGAGAGTTTTAGTAAGTATGAAAAAAACTTAACTCCTTGTTTACAAGACCCTGACGAAGTTTGGACCACAGAAAAAATCACAAATATTGAAACAGCTATCTATATAAAAAAAATTAGCGATTCAATTCATCATATCGCTGTTTGTTATTTGTATAATGACGAACCTAGTTTCATTTTTCTACACTTTCCAACTAAAGAGTTAAAACTTGTCGAGGAGTTTAAAATGGGTGAATTGATTTACGATCTAAACACTAAAGATGTCTATCCAGGAGCCATCGACGGTGATGCTTTATCTGAAGGCGACACCCTAGCCATTGGTCACTATAAAGCTATGCTTGTGGTTCGAAGCGACGCAGATATTCCACCTGATGACTTCCAAAATTATTCCGAATTACGAGAAGACAGTATTGAATTAGCCGATGAAATTTGGCGCACATCCGATAGCTACGGACAGAATATTGTGACTTTCATCAAGCATCACCCAGATCCAGAAAACATCTACTATATCGTGGTTACCCTTGAAGATTCTGAATCCGATAGTAATATATTATTATTCTCGTTTCCGACCAACGAAGAAGCCTTAGTTGAAAGGTATCGCCAAGGGGAAAACTTACAAGCCGATGAAATCATTCAAGAAAACAGCCACTAATTTAATTTTATTTAGTACGATTGCCATCTCTGCAATCAGTTGCCAATCTTCAGGCTCGAAGTCATCCGGAATTTCAAATGCCGTAGACTTAAACGCCCAAAGCGTAAAAGGGACAGAATCGAGCTCCTTTTATACAACGATGTCCAAAATTGTTATCTCGGATAAAGGCAAAGTCACAAAAAAATACACCAGCCAAGTTAAGTTTGAAATTGATAGAACCACCATTAATGTGAACGACAAAGGTGACATTCAATTTAGGACTGTCACAAAAAATAAATCAGGCGACATTGATTTAAAAGATATGGCCTACCCAGAACCTGGCCAAGAGCTTTTTGAGATGATCGACAAGTTCGGAAAACCCCTTGTGGTCAAAGATATCCCGATTGGATCCATCTTCTACATCCCTAGAGTCACTTTACCAAAAAATGCAGTTCATGTTGGGGACTCGTGGTCTTTTAAGGGACGATGGGTGGCCCTTGATACGGGCCTGCCCTTTGAGCTCAGGATCGATTCAAAACTAAAAGCCTGGTCCGATTGTGATGGCCTAGCGTGTGCCATTATTACATTTACAGGAGAAGTGTTACTACCTGAAGATTTTCCGCTCAAAAGTACTTTAAAAAGTAAAATCAAAGGGACGTTTCATTACTCACCGGTGTCTTATGAAGTGTTATGGGGCGAAAGCTTTAGTGAAGAGGAATTTTACATAGAACCCATTCAAAAGCTTATAAAAGTGGATTCAAAATCTTGCTCTTGTAAAATAGGTTACGTTAAGAAGTGCTAATTGCAATTATTAGTAATATCGAAAAACATAGGTCTCAATAATAAACCAAAAAATTATTGTTTTTTAAAAATTAAATTCTTTTTTTAATTGTAGATTTGACTTCACCAATCATAAAATTAAGACGCTTTTCAGATTGAGTTAACATGCTTAAGTTGTAGTTTAAGGACGTGATAAGATCTTGGGTCTCGTCTATGTGGCGAATGTCTTCGAAATAGCTTTTAACTTCTAAGCTCATGTCCGAATTTAATTTTGAATTAGAAGAAAAGGTTTTAGCTAATTCTTTAATTATGTTTTTGTTAGATTGGGGGTTCATACTCATCCTTTTTTTATTAGTCTTACATAACACAGGCATTTGACTTACTTAAAAATACTTAAATTATGGGCTTGACGCGCCGCTTGCCGTTCCACTCGTAGTCCCATTTATAGCCCCACTCTGGCCAGAACTTAAGGCTTCAGCGAAGGAAGCCAGAACGATATCATCACCATATTCACACTGATAAGAGGAAACATCAGTGGTGTGAAAAACTAGACCTTTATTGGCATTTCTGCGCTCGTAGCCCTTTCTAAGCTGGTAGTACATCACACTTTCTCTAACTTCGTTGTGAGCAAAGCCTAAGGCATGTCCAAGTTCATGGACCAAAACCCCTACCAAATCGACTTTTGAGTAACTAGAGGGTTCCTCATCTAAAAAAAATTGAAAGTTTTTAGTATTAATCTTTATGTCTGCGTCCACAAGTTGAGTTTGAATCCATCTGACCGTAGTTCTTGCCTGTTCTAACGGCTTATCCGATTCCCATTCTGTCATCCAATAAATAGCTGGGATTTGGTCCCGGGTCGAAGCTGAGGGCTTATAGTTTGTGCTAATAATACTTAAAACTGTTTTTGAAGACACTTGATTCCATATGTCGACCGCCTTGTAAATCGAAGGGTAGACTTCCTGTGGAACACTTTCATGTATTCTAAATTTAATTGGCAAGGCTGATTTCCAAGAGATTCTATCGCCGTTAGAGTTGGTTACAAAATTACACGAAGATGTCCCAAGCTCGATCCAACCAATATCACAGGCCGTAAACGTCACCGCAATAAACAATAATCCACTAAGAGCTTTCGTAATACTTTTTGCCATCCTAAGTATACTAAGCAACGTAAGTGCCAAAAAGCCTTCCTTTAGTCTGGGCGTAAACCCTCAGAATTATTAGATTATCAGGAAGTCACTGGGGATATAACTGCACCTTCAAATAACTAAACATTAGTCACGTCAGACGTTTTTCGGCCAAAAAGTGCCAGGTTCCGTTTGAGAATTAAAGTTATTTTAAATGATTTGAGTTTTAGTGTGTTGGCTTTGAACTCAAACTTAACCGCTTTAATTCTCAAACGGAACCTGGCACATGTTGGAATCTAATTTCAATATTTATGAAAGAAAATAACCAGCCTTAGTTTAAACAAGTCATATTAAAAATAATTATTTCTTTTTAACTCAATTTAAGACATAACAAAATTGAATTTATTTAATTTTAATAAATATTTTGGCTAATATTTTAATCAACAATAACTATCAGGGGATCGATGAAATCAATACTATTTTTAATTTTGTGCTTAAGTGGACTTAATACTTTTGCTTTTAACTTAAATGATGGTTCTTATGTTTCAAAAGAAGGATGCGAGGCCAGCGTTGCGACTTACAGTCAGCACAAAATATTTCCAAATGGAACAAAATTTATTGAATTTAAGTTTAATTTGGAAATCTTAGACCCAAAAACGGGACTAGTTATAGAAGAAGTTTATAATGAAGGAACAAAGATTATTAATGCTTCATATGACCAAATACTTAAATCCTATAGTTTGTGTGGTGACGAAGAAATAAATATGCCATCGGCTAACTTAGTTGAAAAAACAGAAGACCAGCTTGAGTTTCAATGTGGTGGATTTTTTGATGCTATTGATGAAAATTTTAAAATTAAAACTTCGAAGTCTGGCGATTTAACGGAACTTGCATATGTTTTAAAAATAGCTCTTTTGTCTAATGTTACTAGTATTGTCAGTGGTCCAAAAACAACAAAAACAGAATTATCTTGCACAGAATTTACAAAAATAAATTAATTTTTTATTCGTTCGTTGCCGTTGAATATTTGAAAATAAAAGTTAAATATACAAAAAAGTAAAACTTTATAAATTTGTAATCCTGAATACTGAATAAAAAATGCCGACATCATTGATATCGGCTTTTTTTTAAGATCTATTTTTTTTTAAGAATTATAAACAGTTTGTTTTAGCAAATCTTGAACCATTGCTTGCCGTTGCTTGGGCGACAATTTTACCTTTAGAATTAAGAACAGAATATAGAACTACTCCACCTTTAATTTTTTCTGACACGCCATTCACTTCACCAACAAAACGAACACCACAAGCCACTTCAGTCATATAAACGGACCAGCCACTTTCTGATGGGTACTGGCTAGGAATATTTGCAACTGGATTAAATGCAAAGGCACTTGAAGACATCAACACTACAAATAAGATACTTAGTATTTTCATTTTTCCCCCCTAGGAAATATGACTAATAATCATTTGAAAAGCATTTTTGGGTCATGCCCTGATGCAGAATTTCCAATATAATTCAGTGTCATTATTTCACTGGAGCCAGAGTGCACCACCGGAGTTGCCCTATATTAGGCATAAGACAGGGAATGTAAGAATTTCAGGGACATTTTGGCTCTGAAAAACTTGGCCTTAGTCTTGATATAGAAGTTGTATATGCCGGGCTTTTTCCACCTCCGTGGAGTCCTTAACAAAGCCCACTATCCTACCTAAAATATGTCTTCCGACAAGATGGGTCCACCCCATCTCTGTCTGCCTTTTAAGTGCCTAGCTGAATTCAAATTGCCAGCGCAACTTTAGTTTTAAATAAAACCTCGAATGGTGTTTTGTAGTCAAGGCACTTTCTGGGTCTAAAGTT
>JAYUKW010000005.1:0-20456 GCA_043764155.1 Bdellovibrionales bacterium | reverse complement strand
GAGAGCCGAATATACGTACGCACTTATTTTTTTAAATCTGTTCTTGCGCACCAGGCCGGATCCATATACATCCTGCTTTCGTGAGGTCTAATTTTTTGGATATAGAGTAATTAATAGTTTCTTGTAGAAAATAAAGTTTATGCAAGCCCGTGACAAACGTATGTCTGAGCTTTTTTAAAACATATAATCCCTTTAAAAATAAAAAAGATTTTAGATTTAAGTTTTTTATGTTGATCTATATTTGGCTCTAGTCGAAGTGTGGTTTTAAGACGCTTTACTTAGTGCAGTTGTTCGACTTTTCCATGACAGACCCTGGTGTTCCAGTTTCCCAAGGCCAAGATCTATCATAGTAATCTGCTTCGGAAAGCTGCGAATAGGTGCCAGGGAATGTCGGCATCACATCTTTGTAGGTGTTGACCATTTGATGGATGGGCCATTCCTGCCTTAGTGTAGTGTCATAGTGTTTGTTGGGCTCTGTATCCCCGTTCACGCGTTTTTTAATGCTCTCGATGTCGCTTCCAATAAAATCAAAGTATCCGATCATCTCGTGACCTTGGACCATCTTAGGGTTGTAGTCGTCACCGTCTTTTTCGAAGGCCTGAAGTGAAAGCATAAACGTTCTGAATTCACGTACTCCGCGGAGTGACAACAACCATGGATGATTATGTATGTCAGCAGGATCCAACATGTCCCCTTCAGTAAAATGCTGAGTGAAGTAGTAATACTTTTCATTCACTGCGATGGGTGTGTCTTCAGTCACCCCGGAACATAAATATAAGGCTCTGACGTAATCTTCAGAAAAAGGACCTTCATTAAAATCAATATACTGGCTGTATTTTTCTGCATAGTCCGGGTGCCAACGAACTGTTAAACACTGTTCATAAGATGTTAATTCAACTTCGAACTCTGCATTTTGCATAACCAAATAAGTTCCTGCAGAAATTCCTGTGCCCTCGTTAAAAGTTCTGTCACGCTGAATACTGTATGAAAAGTCAAAAGAACCAAGAACTAAGGCCATAACTCGGCTGATGGCCGCAGAACCTCTTTCAACAACCCCAGTAATAATTCTTAAAGGTCTAAAACCAAAATTTCTAGACACTCTAATACTAGTGCTTAACTTAACATCTCTGCTGGCGTTGATGTTCATCGATTTTCCGCCTAAGAAATAATATCGACCCGTTTTAAAAATTCTAAATTTTCTTTCAATTGCGATTGGACTTAAACCATTATTTACGTCTTTTTTGCAGCGTCTTGCCAACTCAAAAAGTTCTTTTCTTAAACGAAGTCGACCCGGCTCATCTGTGGCCTTTGACTTCGCTTTTCGACCGATCTCTCCATAAATGAACATGTCACACATTTTTGATTGCACTGAGATATCAAAAACTCCGGCCTCGGAACTGACCATCTGTTGTCCTTGGAACGGATATCTAATAATTTTTTCTAACTCAGATTTTGTAGGTTCTAAATAGATCGCTTCCTTTTGGTAAGATCGGCCTAATAGACCACCCAGGCGAAGATGTTCATTGCTATCACTACACACAGCTTGAAGCTCAGCGCTCTGCGGATTTGTATTACAGCGGTCCATGCCTTTATTATATCTTGGGCTAATAAAACCCCACGGCAAAGCGGTGTCATAATCTTTTACGTAAGCGTCATGATAAATGGTGTTGTTCGTTCGCTCACTGGTTTCAAGATCTTGGAATCCAAATAAAACGTCCTGTGAGGATTGATAATCGACATTCACAATATCATTTACAGTTTTTGTGTATTCACTTAAAAAATCGTCAACTTTAACTGTGGTCTTTTGATCCTCTTCATAACAAGTGTCTGAGGCAATATTGTTGGTACAAATCAATCTATCAATAGGTTTATTATTTAAAGACACATAAGACATGTCATAATGATCTAAGTATCTGGTCAGCAGGGTATCCACACGCTTACGCGCTTGTTTTTCAGCCACTAAATTTTTGTACATGGTTTCAAGACCTAGTATGACTCTAATTTTACCTGAGCTCGCATCTTCTAAAATCTCTTGATCATTGAAAGTCACACCTTGAAAGTGAGCAATCGATCCATGATACCTAGATTTTTCATAGCCAAAATTTTGAATTTCACCATATTGAGAATCAATAGACGTGTTCAATGAATTACAATCGTCTGTTTCACAGTAAGCCTCATCTAAATTGTCTGTAGGTCTTAAACTTCCATGGTTGGTGTTATAAAGAAAAGTCACTGGTCCAACAAAAGTACGACCTTTAATGCCAGACTTTTTATCCACCATAATATTTAAATCAGACACAGCACCAAAAGCAGGAGTTTGAGTAAAATCATTTTTAAGAATATCATTTAATGTAGAATTATTGACTAAGCTTTCAAAAAACTGTCGCCCACTATTTTCAAAAGGTTGAAATCTAGAAATATTATCTGAATAATCTTTTGGATAAATTCCTGTATCAAAAGGGATTAAGGCTTTTGTAACAGCATCGATTCGATCGCTTGAAGACACATTGGCTTTTCCAGGGTCATAGTAAACTTGCTCTGAAACAAACTGATTACACTGTTTTTCCAATAGATTTTTATTTCGCTCAATTAAGGCTGATTTTTTTTGTAGTTCTGTCATAGCCTCAAGGTTTTGATCATGCATTTGTCTAAGACGTAAGGCTTCAGCTTCCGCATCATCTATACGTTGCTGCACTGTTGTGTCTGTCATTGGCTTTTCGTTAGCCAAAACTTCATCACTATCAGTTTTAATTTCTCTTAGGATATCTTTTAAACGCATATCCAAATTTTGATTTTTGAAATTTGAGGACTCAAACGCATTCATGGCTTTAGTCACATTTTGGTCCAAAAATATACTTTCAAGGTCCTTAATACTGCTGATATAAACATCATCACTGACTGAAGAGGCTATTGCATCTAAAACCTGAGACATTAAAAATTTAACTCGTTCCTTTTCTTGATCAGACATTTTACTTAAAATAGGGCTTTCTTCGCCTAAACTTATTTGAAAGATCTGTTCAAACCTTTCTTTCACTAGATTTACCATTTGTAGACGAACTTGATTCACGGGTTCTAACTGAACAAAGAACTGTTGACGAATCCTCATCAATCTTAAATCATCCACTGAAAATTCAACCGGTGTGATCACACGACCTGCGTTCACTCGAACAAGTTTTTTAACCATCGACATGGCACGCTTTCGTCTTGGATCACCGTATGGGATCGCATTTGGATTTGGGTTTAAAACACCATCAATATAAGTGTTGCCCACTGGCTGGTCGCCATATTGAACTTGGCTATTTCCGTTGTCAGCTTGGATGTCTATTCCAGGAATAGTCGTCAAAGCCTGATCTTGGCTATCATAGGGTTGTGTTAATAAACCTGAGTCCTTATTAGGTAAATCAAAAGGAATCGCAAAAATGTCTTTTTCATTTCTAGCTGAAGGATCAAGATAATCTTTTTGAATCGCTGTTTTCATCAAGTAAATTCCGTCTCGTAAATTATAAACAGAATTAATCCCTTCCAAAATACTTGAGTATCTTAGAACTAAAGGTTTTAAATTTAATAACACTGTCTTTTTAACATTCAAGTGCATGTCTTTATCAATTTTATATCTAAATCTTAAAGTCTCGTAACCATAATCCCCGATAAAAAATCGAGGTTCAATTTTATCTCGTCCACGAACGTTATCTAAAAAGCTTTGGGATGCGACTCTCGCATCTTGACCAAAAGTTCCAAATTTTTCATCCCAAGGATTCATTAAGATTTTTAAACGTTGAACTCCTGGAGGCAAATCAGTGTGGCTTAAATTTTTATTAGTATTCACCCAATTTTGAATTTCAGTTTTTAAATCATAACCAGGACGCCACTTCGCAATAAACACATAACGGTCCACCAACTGTTCCGTCTGATAATACTTATGAGTGATGGTATCAAACCAATTGATTTTACCCATACGAACTCGGCAGGGGTCATTTGGATTAACGGCATCAGTTAATTTTTTAACTTTCCAACGCTCAAAGATTTCAGGATTATTATAGTCTGTATGTACGGAAACGACTTCAAAGGCGACGTTATCTCCTGCGGACGTAGAGGCCAATTCATCCATCACTCGGGTCTCTACTTTGAAAATTACAGTTCTTTGGGCCGCCGTTTCACCAGCTTGAATAGTACTAAATTTCACAGACATATCGTCGAACTGAAATTCACGGGCGACGTCTACATATCCAGCTTTGTAGGCGTCTTCCCCACTCAAGGCACTTTGAACATACTCGTCAAATTTGAAACCATCATCTCTTGAAGAATCGTCTTCTAAAAGTCCACCGTCTTTCCCCACAAATTTATTAAAAGGACCAACTGTGAAAAGCCTATCTAAAGGCTCCAAACCCTGCCCAATTCCCTGGGGGTAAATGCGTAAGGCTAGTTTAATGACTCCTGTTGAAGGGAAATAAGGGACAATGGCCTTATAGTCAAACTGTAAGTCATTGGCTCGTTTGACCATTTCAATTTTAGGTTCAAGACCAGGTGTTAACAAAACGGGTTGAGTCCCATTGTCGGGCTCTAAAATTAAATGGGCATGCACCCTAAAGCGACCATCAGTGATTTCACTGATGCTAAATCCAGGCTTATTTAAATTTGGATATCTGTAACCCAATTTCATCTGGACAGTGAAATCAAATTTAAACCCATCGATATCAACGGGATACTTTTCATCAGGCAACTTGTAAACATAAAATTTATTTTGTCCACGATTAATTTCAGACACAAATTCTAAATCATCTGGTAAACTTTGGTCTTCCGCTTCTCGGCGTTTAAAAAACTCTTCACGGTTGTAACTAGTAAAAAACAAATTATTGCTATGAAACTCATCTTGCATAGTCTTTAAGTTAGCGTCATAGCGGCTGACCAAAAGTGGTTCTGTGCTAGCATATCTCTGTGTTGTCACATTCATGACTACTAATTCTGAAGAATCTTTAGCATCCACGAATCTCAGCTGGTCCCGTGATCGATAAGTGCCCTTAACCAAAGGTTCAATTTCTGATTCAGTTAAGCTAAAAGTTAAATCTCTAACTTCATCCAAACCTGAACGATCTACCGACCATGGATTAATTTCTAAAATAATTGTTCGTGATCCACGACGAGCACCTAAGCCTTTAATTTTTCGAATAATACGAACGGGCTCAGCCACGGATTTAAAGTGATCATAAGGTATTTGCTCAAACCATTCGATTCTAGATCTTGCATTAGCTTCAAATCTACATTTAGGGGCATCTTTCGATGTTAATGCCGGCTGACATATTTCATTTCCATCTTCATCTAAAACCTGAAAGGGAAAATCTCGCAATGAATTTCTAGACGTGGTGTCACTGACTTCTGTGAAGAACACAAACGTCTGTGCTGATGGCACGGACCAACCCTTTACATTTAACATTTGAGCTTGATCTTTTCGAATAAATCCACCGGAAGCTTGAACATCAAAGTCCGCATCGTCACCAAATGCAATGCTGGCTTTGACTTGAGGATCATGAGGTTTATGCCTCATGCAGCCGTTTAAAACTAAAACTGAAATACAAAGTATTAACAATTTAAAAATAATTAAAGTTTTTAAATCAAAAGATAATTTCAAAAATAAAAAATCTATTTTAGATTTTTTATTTTTTTGGCTTAGTTTAGTTGAACAGATCATAAGCCGTCTCCAAATTAAAAGAAATGATGTCGTTATCAAGTTGCCGTCCCGAAGAGTCTGGATTAATGAGATTGGAAACCGTGTATCCTGCAGACACCCTGACTTTCTTTTCAAGCCATTGCATGCCCACTTCGATCATGTTTCCTTTATGATTGGTTTGAAAAGTTCTTGACGTGAAAAAAGCTGGGACAGCGTCGGACTCAACAAAAAAATCTGAAATTATTAAATCTAACCCTAACTCTCTGTTAATTCTGTGATGGGCGCTCAGTTGAATAAATTGGGATTGGTTATAAGTTTTAGGCGCGGCCGTGTTTTCAAGCATGCTGAGTACAAATCTAAAAGCCGTGTCTTTCGTTGGGTTGTAGGAGGTATCGAAATTAGAAATCCAACCTCTGTAATCAAAGGCGAAGACAGAATTAAAACCAGTGCCATTGACTGTATTTCCAAAAAGCCGAGAGGTGTCCCTAACCAGCGCAGGTAAATCATTATAATCAAAATAGGCTGCATTTAAATTGAAGACAAAAGGCTTTAAATCATAATTAAAATTTGCATTCAAAGAATTTAGTGTTGGGGTCTTTTCTCTTTCAACTAAAGCCGTTGAAAGCGTAAATGTCGTCGGAATCACCTGTTGGGCCGAAAGTTTTATTTTTAAATCTTCGATTTCAAACTTTAATGATTCACCCACGCCTGGAAAAGCACGTTTAGAAATAAATAAATTATTTCCAAAAACCTCAAACTGCGATAAGGCTCCGGCTTGAAGTTCTAACGTATTATTTCCTAAAACATCAAAGTTCAACTGACCATAACTTAAATAAGCCGGACCCTGAGGTAATAAATCTCCAAATCTAGATTGAGCCTGTCCACCTTGAAATATTACATTGGCTTTTAAATCTAATTCAAGACGATCTAGAATCTGGTATTTAAGTTTGCCACTGCTCTGAAATTGAAAGAAAAACGCGTTGTCAATTTCAGATGAAAAAGATTCTGCAGTAGATTTTAAATCCCAAAGTAGAAACATTTTTTTATTTTCACTTTCGGCTTTGTCTTCAATGGCTTTGATGTAACTCTTTGAAAATGAACTGGACTCAAATGTGAACTCAATAGCCAAGACAGACTGCGTACAACTAAAAACTAGTAGTATCAGTATCCAGAATGAGGAACGAGCAGCTATCAAACTTTACCCCTTGAATTTACTAATAATAATTCAAAAATCATTCACATCTTAAAACGAGCTAAATCGAAAGTAAGGGCATTCCAATGCTCTTTTGACTTTCTTACAGTGTCTAAAAATGGCTGTATACCCAGATGCTGCCAATTTACGTCATTTTTACTAAATCAAAATTAGGCTAGATAGAACCAGAAAAACCTTGAAAAATAAACATGATTTTTTACACAGAGTGCTTGAATTTTGTATTTTTTTTACTTAAGGGCATAATATTTACACACTCATGTGTAATCGATTGATGATTACTGAAGCAGAGTCTTAAGGCCTAACAAAAAATAAAGGGTTTTGGTATCCGGAATCACTAGATTTTCTTATTACTCTGTAATATTTATGTGGTTTAGTGTGAAAACAAATATAACCATAACTTAACACTTTTCAACATACTTGAGGCCACAATATGTATCCATTCAACCCCATGAGAGTCCTTCCCAAAACCGATCTGAATTCAAATTTAAAAATCAACTCGAAGACCAATGTTTCAGATGTGACCGGAAACATGAATACAATAACTGACACTTTGGTTATTTTTGGTGAAGTCTTCCAGAGGGGTTACGTGAACGGCATGATCGAAGAGGCCGAGCGACTAGGAATAAATGTTGTCTATACTACGGTTGGCCGACGAGACGAAAATAATAAACTCAGACCCTTAACATCAATTGAAATAGACGAAAAAAATCAATTCCCACTTATTAATATACCACTCGAGGCTGGTTTTGATCTAATTCCGTGGAATGACGGCATGACTTTGGTTGATAAACTTTTGCCCTATAAAATGAGTCAGTGGAAAGACATTAAGATTGATTTTAAAGAGCTAGATCAGATTATTGAAAAATCAAATCTTGATTTTTCAAATCGATCTGCAGATTTTGTCATTGAGCTCATAAAAATCATACCTAAAAACGGAAATATTATTTTTGCGCACACTATGGCCGGCGGTATTCCAAGAGCAAAAATTGTTATGCCTACAATGAATCGAATTTTTAAAGGTAGCGGCGACAGATTCGAATCTTCAGAAGAGTTTGTGAACACCACTTTAGGTGAGATTTGCATGAAGTCTTTTGATGAGGTCACAGCGAACACATTTCAAATTTTAATTGATGTCACAGCTAATCTAAGAACAGAGCGTGAAAAAAATGGCTTTAAAGTCGGTTATACTGCCTTTGGTTATCATGGGTGTGATGCTTTAGTTGATAACAAATATATATGGCAAAGTTATGCCCCCTATCTACAAGGCTGGGCTAAAATTAAACTAGAAAACATTGCTATTCAAAGTTTTGAAAATAATATTCAAGCGTCTGTCTTTAATGCCCCAGAGATCTTAACGAACTCTAGCAGCGTGTTTCTAGGCGTCGAGGTCTGTTTGTATCCACTTCTTAGTGCGCTCAAAAAAGAAGGCCTTACGACAACCCACAAGGTGTTTAAAGAGTGTCAGCAAAAATTGAAGGACGGCTACAGCTTAAGTCAAATCGAAGACTACGTTCAAGACTATTTAAATTCTGATATCGCCCAAGTTCTGACTCAATTTGAAACTTGGCCCCACCATAATCTTCCTGAACAAATGGAAAAAATGAAGTTAGCTTCAAGCGAACTAATCAATATGCATAAAGATCCAAAAGATCTGATCACGTCTAACTTAAGTGAATTGGTTTTTAAAGCGTGCGGGGCCTTAATGATTCACGAAGTTCTGGACTTAAAAGCTCCGGTTTGGTGGATAGGTCATGATATTGTAGCCAAGTGGACCGCCGAGGGGAAAAATAAATAGGAAGACCAAAATATTAGAGGAAATTATATATTATGGAGTGCGAGTAGCAGGTGCTGGCACCGCACACGAATTTTCAGGGGGTTCTACAACAAAAATTAGTTGCTCTTTGAATGCTTCCCAGGCCAAACTAACATTAGTGCAATACTCTTGCCTTATAGCTGGCGTCTCACCCATAGTTAAAATGCTATTAAAAACTTTATATACATCAATTCTGTTTAATGGCAAAACATTAACCAAACGATCACTAAAATACCAAGCCACACTTTGTAAAGTTCCACTAGGTGTTTCGGGTAATCGCTTAAGAATTAATAGCTTCTTAAATAAATGCTCTGTGTTGGAATCAGAAAGCTCTACCCCGCTCGTCATTCTCGCTATTCGTTGAAGTATGGGACGAAATCGTTCATTAAATGCCAATGAAAGTTCATCGTATTCTAAAATATCGTTTCTTAGTCTAGGGAAAAAATATCCGGGTTCTTCAACATCATATCTTTCAAACAAAGCTTCAATATATCCAAGCAAAGTCACCGAATACACAATCTCATCATATGACATTGGCAGTTCGGTATGGTCACACGTTCGAGTGACTTCAAAAATATTTCTATAAAACTCTTCAGCATTATTTTCTGTTTCTAAGTATCTTACAAAGTTGGGCATGTGATTGAAGTATTTAGAGTAGTTTTCTAAAATATAAGCTTTAACACAGCCTTGCTTTAAATAAGGTCTATTTTGGAATGTGCTGTTTCCTGGAAGCACACAGTCTGGAATCTCAGATATATTTTTAAAAAGCTTACCCGCAACTGAGCTCGATGATGTGGCCATGGTTAACCATTCAAGCGCCTCTTGAATTTCAATTTTGTCGTTTCCATTAGAAGAGTAACCAAAAAGATTGGCCTCTAAAAAAGTTCTTCCCCCGGCATCACAAGACAAGGGGCTTCCAAGCCCTTGTGTGACAGCCACTGTTCTAATGTCGTTATAAAAAGTTTTTGCAGTTTGTTCGACCACAAATTTACTTGCGTTAGAATCAATACGTGATTGACGCCCATAAGTATCAAAAACGAATAATACCACATTTGACATCATCGTTTTATAAAAATCAGAAGTGACAGAATTAGATTGATTCATGTTATTAGGTATTTGGAAATTAATTTTATATTCAAGCCCAGGAAACGCTAAATTGATAAATGAAGGACGTACAACGTTGTTGACTACATCTTCACCCTGCTCGATAGAATCTACGTCATAATCTAAATTTTTAAATAACAAATCTGCATACTGCTCTTTTAAGTCATTTGAGGACGTGCCATCTATAGCTTTAATTAAACTATTCACCCACCTGTTATGCATAAATTTAAAATGTGTAATTTTTGAATTTGAAACATACCATGAGTTAACATTGTCACTGGTAAAAATACTTTTTCCCATATTTGCGATAAAATTTTTAACTTCAATTGGATCTTTGATTTGACTTAAAAAAATACCACTTTGACTTAAGCTAACAATAAATCGTTCAATTAATTCTTGGTTTAAACTTAAACTAGAATTAATTTTATAAGTCAGATCAAAAGCATCAATAACAGATCTAACTAAAGCCACAATAGCCACACCACCTTCAGGCACAAAATAACTTGTTCCTTGAAGAGCTGAGCGTTTAACATAAGTCATAACCCTTAAACCACGCTCAGCTAAGCGAACTAGCTCGCCCCAATTTTCATTATGCTCACTGACAGGAAAACTATAAAAAATATAGATCATTTCATCTAATAAAGGCTCAACTTTTTTTAAGGCTTCAAAAGTGACAATTTCTTCTTTAATATATTGAATTTCGTTTTTATTTATTAAACTTCCAAAAGATTTAAGCTCTTTTAAAAAACTCACAAGTCGAGTTGCGAACTCATCATGAGAAATATCTAAACTTTTAAAACTATCAAGATTAATGCAAGAAAAACTTTGGTTTTGAGTCTGTGATTGATCACGTTCTTTTAACTGAGTTTGAGACCTGGAATGACAGTATTTTCGTTTGTTATAAAAGTAATAAAACCTCATGTAAGGCTTTGTGTCTTGAAAGAAATTTGCAACTCTGGGGAAAATAGATTTTATTTTTATCCAATCACTTTTTTTAAAGTAATCAGGATCGCCACCTATCAATGCCCTTTTAACAATTAAAAACAATCTTGAATATCTTTGGCTGTTCACTTCACTTTTATCATCAAGCATAAACGTTTTAAGTAAGCTTTCAATTTCAATCCTTGAGTATCCTTTTTCAGGATCGCGCTCTTTAGTTTTTCGCATAAAATCATTGATTGAACTTTCTGTGCAAGAAAAAAAATCATCAATCGTTTTTTCATCAAGTTCTGAATTTAAATAAGCTTCAATTTTTTTGCCTAGGCCAGAAAAGCAATCCATAGTTCGGTTGCTGATTTCAAGCTTAATTGGTTCGGGTGATTTTTCACCAACCCAACGGCAGGAATTTAAAAAAAATGAAAGTAGGACAGTCGATGCTGTCACAATTAGTTTAAAAAACATAATTTAAACCCACCATTAATCTATCATTGCCCGCCTGTTGGGATAAAAATCCATTTAAGTCTGGATTTAATGGTCTACCAATTAAATCATACTGTGCATAGAACTGTATATTGTCCTCGTTCTTGTAAGTAATTCTAGGTGAAGCCAAAAATGCACTTTCATCTAAATCATATTTTAAATTAAAATTCACGTTTAGTTTAGTTGGAAAAAATGACAACTTCATATGAGTTTCTATAGCATTATTAAAAATGTAATTAGAATATCTAAAAACATTATTTTTGTTTAAAGGTTTGTTCCCTGTGTTGTTAAGATACGAAAAACCAAAATCAAAATCCATTTTTTTAAAACTAACTTTAGAATCAAAGCCTAATGACACAAAAGTATTATCAGAGATTTGAGACTGGTAAACTTCAGGATTATTATTTTTAATATTCTGGTGATTTTCCGTAAAAACTTCTGCCCACACTTTTGCAAGCCTAAAGTCTTTTTTAGCTTTTAAAGTTAAGACAGACTTTGGGATCAGCTTTGGCTGAACATTGGCTTCAATAAAAGATACGTTGTTTTCATTCACTCTAGCTTTTGGATCCACTTCTAAAAAAAATTGAGTCGATGGAACAACTCCGCCGTTTAACGTGAAATCAATATCATAAACATTGGCACTGAGGCCTGTTAAAAACGAAGGATTAACAAGAAGATCCAATCGGCTTCCAATATTTAAATTATAATTTAAATTTACCACTTGTCCGTCAAAATTAACTGTGGTCGGCGCATTAATAAACCACGGACTATTGGAAACAATCTGTCCATCTTGAACATTAAAGGTGACACCAGTATCTGGAAAACCTAATGGAGACACAAAGACTGAAAAATTAACTTCTCCTAAGCTCATCTGAGCAGAAAAGCCAGTTAAACCCTGATGTATAGGATTAAGTGGGTCACCTCTGAATTGGGGTTCAATTGCTCCTAAACCCCAAAGAGAATCTAACTTTAAATCTGTATAGTAAAATCGTCCTACAGATGCTGAAAACTTAGATTGAATTGAGGGAAGATCTTTCGAGTATTCAGTATTAAGTTCTCTGATCCAGTATTGAAGGCCCTCTAAATCTGAATATCTTGATCCAAGATTCCACCTCGAATTCATCGAGTTGAACTCAAAGCTTCTCATTGATTCGACAGCAAAAAAAAGATCCTGACTCTGGCCTGGATTAGAATTTGGAACTGAAAGAAAATTATCAAGTTTGACCTGAACAGCTTCACCATTAAAAGTAGACTGCATCAAATAGGATTTATGCTCAGTCGGATTGCCATAAGAGTAAGGCGCATCAAAGACCAAGAAAGATAAAAGCAGTAAGAAGGCACAACAGCTGTGTCTCATAGGGTATAGTTATAGCACTATAAAAGAGTATTCGTTCACTAAAAAAGACCCATTCTGGGTTGCAATTTTAGTGAATTGTAAAAGTTATAAATCAAGATCAAATTAGAATCAAAAAACCTAGATGGAATTTGATAAAAATGCCAATATTTTCATCAAATTAGCTCTGGAGGACTCATACTCACACCCCTGAATGTTTAGCTTAGCTTCCAAAGACCCATCGGGATTTTTGATAACACAGTTTTCAACTTTTTTAAGCCAACCTAAAAGCTCAATGTACCTGCCAAAAGTTTTTCGAGGTAAGCGGCCTTTTTTTAAGAAAAAGGTATAAAAAGCAAGAAGTGTGACTGGATCATCTTCGGCCTCTGTCCCTTTGATTTGAGGCAGCGATAAAAGTGCACTTTTAAAATTATCGAAAGAGTTTACAGTTTCTGAAAAGTTGATCTTAAGATCTTGATTTAAATCATAACGTCTTAAAAAAATTTCGATATATTGTGTGGCAATTGATACTTTTAAAATTTGAAACTTTTTAAAAGGTTCAGGCTGAATAGTTTCTCTGGCCATTTGCTCAAAGCCTTCAGCTAAACTATCCCATTCATCATCTTCAATTTGAGACAGATAAGTGTAAAAATCTGGTGCAAAATCCTGCCATACAGATTTATCAGACTTTCTAAACCAATCCAACTGACACGACTTTGAGTCGTTAACACAAGACGCTTTCATTTGTTTATAGATATCACCCGAAAAAGCAATTCCTGAAAAAAGAAGTGCAAAGTAATCCACTCCTTCTTCAAAATTTAAATATAGGTCTGGGTCAGCTCTGGGGACAAAAAGATTTCCTTCATTAAAAATTCTGAACCATCCCCCATCTTCATCATCGCTTAAGTAATTAATTCCATTTAAAATTCTAAAAATATCTGCATACCCTGTTTGAAGTTGCTGAATTGTAATTCCAGTCAAATTATTTTTTAGAGCAGGATCATCTGTATACATTTTTAAGAACACTGACGACAGAGCTCTTTGCCAGTTAAGCCAAAATAAATTTCCGTAATCCGCAATAATTTCTGTTTTTTTAAGTGGATTTAAAATATAGCCGTTTGAATTTGAAAGCATAGGTGTTGAGAAATCTAATGTTCTACGATTTAAGTCTGATAATGTTACAAAATTTTGAACTTGCACAAGGCTTCCAGAAAAACCCAGTCCCTGAAGAACCAAGGTTTCAGAATTAAATAATGTGAATTTTTGCCATTCTTCGGACAAGATCTCTACTTCACTTTGACCAAGTGTTTGTGACTCAAAATATCGGTTAAAAAAAACTTGTATCACATCTTCAATCCATGCCGAATTTAACTCAAAATCAAATTCAATAAATTTAAAAACCTCATAAAACATGACGCCCAATCTGTTTTTAGAAAAATTTTTATTCTCTTGATTGTTTACTAAATTTTTTAACAGAACTAAGGATTCGTTAATTACGGAGTCAAGATGAACACGAGATCCTAAGGCCCTCCAGCCAACATCTACAATTCCGTATTTAAATCTTAGACCTATGTAGTATGCTTTTGAGGCCAAATCCAAGAGGCCCAAAGCAGGTTTAAATGATAGCGAAGAACTTTCATTAAGACCAAGACTTAGGCTCGCTAAGCTCCAAAAAGATTTTATATTTTCACTTGATATAGGATTAAAGTTAAACTGCTGAAGCAGTTTGTTTATTTGGAGTTCAAAATTTTCTTTCGTGACAAAAATATCAGAATTAAGAGTTAAAGAATTTAAATTTTTAGTAATTAAGCTTAAAGATTTTTTTAATACAATCGCATCTTGATCGGTAATCAATTGATCTGAGCTTTTAAAAAATAATTTATTGGCTTGGGGTGTTAGGTCTTTCAAAGCAGGAAGTGACATTTTTAAAAACCAAGATATTTTTGATAACTCTTCAAAAGAAATTTCATTGGCAGACCCGCCAATAATCCAACTTTTTAAAATAAGAACATCATCGATTAAAGTTTTATCAATTCGACTATCTTTAAAAAATTTTTCAGTAAAATTAAAAATCTCTTGAGACGAATATAAACCCAATTTATTTCCGCGAACGCGAAGTAAAAAATACGACACCCCATCAGCTATACAATTAAAATCTGATTCAACTTTAGAGGCTTCGCCGCGTCCATTACCCCATTCTTCCCACCGGTCAACCAAACCAGTAAAACAATCTGTATCGTAAGCCAAATTAACTACAAGGCTATCGTCTTTAGATATCTCTTCGTTTGAACATGAGTTTAAAATTATAATTGAAAATATAAAAAAAATAAATTTGTTTACATTAGAAAACATAACTTAATCCTGCCCAAATACGATCTAGATTTCTGTATTGATATACAAAACTGGATTGGTCAGAGGTATCTAATGGCTCTATAGCATCAAAGCCTATATTAATTACGGATTTAGAAAACTGTCGCTGAAGAGTCGCCGAAGTTAAAAATCCTTTTTGTAAAAAATCATATGAAAAGCTTGTATTTAAAGTCCAACTAAAAGCTTTAAAATAAGTAAAATCTAGTTTAACTGCTTGCTCATAAATGTAATTAATATTTTGATTTACTAATGCTGAAGCAAGTTCACCTAAAGATTTAGATCTTCCGCCGTTACGATATATTCCGCCCACAGATAACCTATATTTTTCATTTGTGTGCGAAATTAAAAACGTAAAATTATTTTGATCTAAAGGCTGCATGTAAGTTTCACTTTTAGAATTTAAACTTTGAGAAGCAAAGTTTTCATTTAAATACCCAAAAGTGGCCTTTGTTCTTTGAGATATTAAATAACTTAAATCCCCCGACATAAGTTCGTGCCTAACGGCTCTAGATTTAATTATCACATCAATAGGAACATCCGGATCTGCGATATTGGCTGTAAAATCTAAATCAGTGACAAGCTTAGGACTAGGCTTATTGGCGTAGGCTAAATTTAAAGTCCAATTTTTACCTTCTAAAGCATTTACTTTAAAAGCGAGTGTTTGTTCCGCTAATAGGTCCGCCAAATTAGGATCTTCAAGCTTATAATTTGTAGAAAAGGTATCGCCTTTAAAAGGCACGTCTTGTGGTGGTTTAAGGAACCACGGATTTTGACTGACAGCCGCCCCATTTTTAAAATCAACGTCAGGCCCCCGAGTTGGAATAAAATACGGAGAGTACATGATGTCGACTTTTAAATTTCGAACATCAAAATTATAAAAAATTCCTAAGTTGCCACCCGTTTTTGGGCGAAGTTTATTTCTTTCTAATTGCTGCTGCCATTCAGAAGACTGAAAGAAATCTAGTGTCTTCGACCATTCAATTTTTTTAAAACCCAAAGAAAACTTAGACCCTTCAAACTCATAAAATAAATTAGAGACATGTGTATATAAATAATTTTCATTTTGACTCCAGTTTAAGTTGATTTCAACTTTCGCTGATTGACCGCCTTGCAATTTAAAATTTTGATTTAAATCATAATATAAGTTTTGATCTGAGCTGTTTTCAGATGTATTTAAATACTGATCTATAGAAAAAAGTAATGTGTTAGACGTAGTAGCTGAAGATACATTTAAAGTGACATATCTAATGATAAGTAATGGGATCACAAATTTTGAGAATTTGTTTTGACTGTCCTTATATATACAAAGATTTTTGTATACTCGCTTAAGCGATCCCCTCAGCATAGTCCCCCAAAACAAAACATCCCCATGCTTTGTCCTTAAGAATATGCTGCTACATATTTAGATAAAGTTGGCATCGCATTGCATAATGCCTAGGCCTTAGCCTAGGCGCGGAACATAGAACTTTTAAGCATGACTCTCATTTAAATTATTTTTGAAATAAAATCTGATTTAGGCGTCAAAAACATGACTGCTAATAAAAGCGTAGTTTTTATAAATAAAACTAAAAAATATTAGAGTTAAACCCTTATAATTTAAATGTAGTCAGTTTCTTTGCTAAGTTTACATACAACTTAAAAACAGAAACGATTACGAAATATGCAGGCAACAAAAAACGCACGGAAGCGAGAAAAAAAGTGAAATTGACTTCAAATTATCGCCAAGCTAGCGTTTTAGTTTCCAAGGGATTGTGGTTTTGCCAAACTTCAAGATCCTACAAAAAACTGAATAGGCTTAACGTGTAAGGATTTAATTCCTGCATTAGGGTTTTCTATTCTCTAAATATTTGGAATTTATTATTTGTTCATAGGGGGAAGAGTGAACACAGAAAATTTAAAAGAAAATGTTAACGATCTAAAAAACTCAGGCGCTGTAATAACCCCATTTCAAGAGCAGCCAGTACTTATGAGAGTCAGAAAAAGAAACGGAAGTTTACAACCCGTGGACGTAAATAAAATCGTAAACGTAGTGATTGCCTGTTCGACAGGTCTTAGACAAGTCGATCCTATGCGAATCGCTACACGTGCTATAAGTGGACTCTATGACGGGGCCACTACTATGGAACTGGACGAATTATGTATTCAAACAGCGTCTATGCTGATCTCTGAGGATCCAGAATACTCTAAATTAGCTTCACGTCTGTTAAATAGATATATTCAAGAAGAAGTGTCTTTACAGAATATTCAAAAGTTTTCTGATTCTGTCAAAATTGGATTCGAATTGGGTTTAATCTCTGAAGAAAAATATCACTTTATTATTGAAAATAAAGAGGCTTTAAATTTAATTATTGCCCCACAAAGAAACGATATGTTTGAGTACTTTGGTTTAAGAACTGTTTATGATCGATATCTTTTAAAACATCCTGAAACAAGAAATGTCGTTGAAAATCCGCAGTACTTTATGCTTCGTGTGGCGTGTGGTTTGGCTAATGATTTTCAAGAAGCCAGAGAAATGTATGAAATCATGTCGAAACTGGATTATATGCCAAGTTCGCCGACGCTTTTTAACTCTGGAACACTAAGACCTCAGCTCTCATCATGTTATTTGTTAGATAGTCCTGAAGATGGACTTTCTGAAATTTATGACAAATACAAAGATATCGCTCTGCTTTCTAAATTTGCGGGCGGCATTGGGGTTTCATTTAGTCGTATTAGATCTAGAGGGTCTTTAATTAAAGGAACAAACGGTAAATCTAATGGTTTAATTCCTTGGCTTAAAACTTTAGATTCGTCTGTGTCTGCCGTGAACCAAGGGGGACGTCGTAAAGGGGCTGCCTGTGTGTACCTTGAGTCTTGGCACGCTGACATCGAGTCTTTCTTGGAACTGAGAGATAATACTGGGGACGAAGCTCAAAGAACTCATAATTTAAATCTTGCGAATTGGATTCCTGATTTATTTATGGAAAGAGTTAAAACGGATTCACTGTGGTCTTTATTTGATCCTAAAGAATTGCCGGCTTTAATTGATAGCTTTGGCGATAAATTTAATAAAATTTATTTACAAGCAGAAATCGACAAACGCTTCGTGAAACAAATTAAAGCTCGTGATCTTTACACACGAATGATGAAGACTTTGGCCCAAACTGGAAATGGTTGGATGACGTTTAAAGACGCCAGTAACTTAAAATCCAACCAGACCGGCGAAGACGGTAATGTCATTCACTTATCTAACCTTTGCACTGAAATTTTAGAAGTGACATCTAAAGATCAAACCGCGGTTTGTAATTTAGGTTCTGTCAACTTAGGCCAACACGTTGTGGACGGCGCATTTGATTTCGAAAAGTTATCAGATACTATTAAAACGGCTATTAAGTTTTTAGACCGCGTGATTGATATTAACTTTTACCCAATCGAATCGGCTAAAGTTTCAAATGATCAGTGGAGACCTGTTGGCCTTGGTATTATGGGACTTCAAGATGCGTTCTTTAGACTTGGCCTTCCATTTGATAGTATTGAGGCCTTAGAGCTTTCTAATAAAATCCAAGAGGAAATCTATTACCAATCTTTAGTCACATCGATGGAGCTTGCAAAAGTTGATGGGCCACATAAAAACTTTCCGCAAACCAGAGCTGCAAAAGGTGATTTCCAGTTTGATCTTTGGAATGTGAAGCCCAACAACATGACTCGTTGGGACACATTAAGGCAAGATATGAAGACTCACGGCCTAAAAAACTCATTGATGATTGCAATTGCCCCGACGGCGACCATTGCCTCGATCACTGGTGTTTATGAGGCCAGTGAACCACAGGTCTCAAACTATTTTAAAAGAGAAACACTGTCTGGTGAGTTTATCCAAATTAATAAATATTTAGTCGCGGACTTAAAAAAGATTGGCTTATGGACAGATGCCGTAAAACAAAAAATTAAAGAATCAGAAGGCTCTATTCAAAATATTTTAGAGATCCCGGAAAAAATCCGCTTGATCTACAGAACAGCGTGGGAAGTTCCAATGAAGGCTTTAATTGATTTGGCTGCGGGTCGTGGACCTTATATTGATCAGTCCCAGTCTTTAAATTTATTTATGGAAAGCCCAACAATCGGTAAACTTTCAAGCATGTACTTTTATGCATGGGAAAAAGGGATTAAGACGACTTACTATTTAAGATCTCGTCCTGCGACTAAGATTGCTAAAATCTCGTCGAACACATCTCAAAATATAATTAACAACACTACGACTGAAAGTTTGCCCGATCTAGATGCTCAAGCCTCGGCCCAAGTTTCACCTCCTGTAAAAGTATTTACAGATCAAGAAGCGATAGCCTGTTCACTTGAAAATCCAGAGTACTGCGAATCGTGTCAGTAATTAAAAAAAGTAAAATACGTTTGAGAGTTTTAAACGTATTTTTAAAATGTATTTAAATAAAAAAATTTAAACTGCTCTTTCACACTCACAACTAGGAGAAACATAATATGATACTCGATCCCGGATTTAATCTTACACTTCGACCAATGAAATACCCTGTATTTTTTGAAATGTATAAAAACGCAATCAAAAACACATGGAACGTTGATGAAGTCGACTTCACCAATGACATTAAAGACCTAAGAGAAAAGCTAACTGAAAGCGAACGGTTTTTAATTCAAAGACTTGTCGCTTTTTTTGCGACAGGCGATTCAATAGTCAGTAACAATTTAGTTCTAAATTTGTATAAACACGTTAACGCCCCAGAAGCTCGCCTTTACTTATCTAGACAGCTTTTTGAAGAGGCCTTACATGTGCAGTTTTATTTAACTTTACTAGACACCTACATTCCTGATCACAAGCAACGCGAACAAGCCTTTGCTGCTATAGAACAGATCCCATCTATTAAAACAAAAGCCGATTTTTGTTTTAAGTGGATGGATAGCATCAATAAAGTTGATGAAATCAAGTCACGCGAAGATCGTCGTAAATTTTTATTAAACATGATCTGCTTTGCAACATGCATCGAAGGTTTATTTTTCTTTGCCGCTTTTGCTTACGTGTATTTTTTAAGATCTAAAGGTTTATTAAATGGTTTAGCCTCTGGCACCAACTGGGTCTTCAGAGACGAAAGCGCCCACATGCAATTTGCGATGGAAGTCATAAGAGTAGCTCGCGCAGAAGAACCCGAATTGATGGACGACCAGATGAAGAGCATGGTTGTTGAAATGTTAAAAGAAGCCATCGACTGTGAAATGCAATTCGCTGAAGACGCACTTGGTTTAGGTATCGCAGGTCTATCTTCTAAAGATATGCGCACGTATCTTGAATTTATAGCCGATCAAAGACTAGATATGTTGGGCTTACCAAAATCATTTGGATCTAAAAATCCATTTGGCTTCATGGACCTTCAAGACACACAAGAATTAGCCAACTTCTTTGAACGTCGTGTCTCCGCCTACCAGGTCGGTGTCTCTGGCGAAGTCAGCTTTAACGAATCATTTTAAAATAGGAATCTTTTAATTTTAAAACTAATTTCCAATTAAATTTAAAGAAGGATCATTTAGAAATATTTGA
>JAYUKW010000004.1:0-20604 GCA_043764155.1 Bdellovibrionales bacterium | reverse complement strand
CAAATATTTCTAAATGATCCTTCTTTAAATTTAATTGGAAATTAGTTTTAAAATTAAAAGATTCCTATTTTAAAATGATTCGTTAAAGCTGACTTCGCTAGTTCAGAGTCTTACGTCCTGGTAGGTTTTTGTTTAGGCCTTGGGTGGCTTCAATCTGTTGAGGGACTTTGATACGCGGGGCTTGTCCGTCAATAAAACTTTTATTGATCCAAACAATTCTGATATTTTCTGGAACCATAAATGTGTTTTGAGTTTTGATTTGTCTTAAGGATTGAAAGTGACGACTTTGAGTGAGTGGATTAAGTTTTGTCACTTCCACTTTTTCAACTGCAAAATCATATCCGCTAGCATTTAGAGCCTCTGTCATTTCAGAAAACATCCCTTTAACTTCTACAACTTTTTGAATGAATTTTTCAGGAAATACAGAAAGTTTTTTGCTATTTGGACTTTTCTTGCTACTTTCAGAGTACTGATTCCAAAGCTTAGATTGGCTCATCATTTTTGCCAAACGCTTTTCGGCGATCTCGTCATCTTTAGTGGTCATACGAGCGTACTTAATTTTTAATGCACAGGATTCACCTAAAGTAGCGGCCATCGCTTTTAGCATGGGCTTGATATATCTTCTGTTTTTTGTATTACAGACTTGCCTGTGAGTTAAAATCCCAGCGGTGACTGTCCAATCCGCACGACAGCCTTCCATGTCCCCTTGAACATTACAAATTAAGGGATCTGATTTTCCAGCATAAACTGAAAACGTTGGTGAGGTCGGTTTAACAGTATCTATTTTAGTCGTTTGACACGAGTTTAAAAAAACAAACCCTGTTAGAATCAGAATTGATTTAGCTATTACTTTGGCTTGCAACTGAGTTGTATGAGTTGCAACAGATTTACCAATTAATTTAAATGTAAACATAACTTGTCCTTCAAATTTCAAACATCATTGGTCAGTTAAGTGAGACCGTTTAAAGCGTACTTTAAGTCTATGAGATTTATAGGGATATGGCAGGTCTGACTCAGGACAGCGAAATGTCATACTTTTGAACATCATAAAATTATTTCAACCTACTCAATGACCTTTACGAATCCTTTGGCCTCTTAAGCAAATCAAGGTTAATTAAAAGATCACTTATTTGTCCATAAAGCACACACGTGCAGGAGACTTTAAATTGACCAGCCGACTGAGTTCTAAAACAAAAATCTATTGTTTAATCTTGATTTCTTTTTTTTCTAGCCTTGTTTTAGTTTCTAAAACACTAGCCGCCGGATCTGAATGTGAATATTACTTGAAGTTGAGACCCGCACTAAATCAACACGTCCTTTCTACGGATGAGTCCGTAATTCAAGCCTTAGCCCCTTATTCTTTAGGAGATGAAACTACAGACAGCCAACACCTTTTGAAAGCTAAATTTATTAGATTAGCCTTAAAGATGGCGTTTCCTAAATTAAATATCAAAATAAATGTCAAAGCACTTCCCAAGAAATTTGATTTTATTGCTTTACTCAATTTTTTTGAAACAAATCAAAAAGCAATAGACCATATATTTCAAAACTATGAAAATGGCATACTGACTATCACCGACCATACATCAATAGCTAATTTTAACCATCTTGGTGTTAATTCTCTTGATCTTAGTTTTCGTGTGACCAATGAGTTTGGATCTGCTTTTTTTCATCCCCTAGCGAACTCACGTCCTCTAGACCGAGAGCATTTAAAATATCAATGGCAAATTTTTGCAAGTGGCATGACAAGACTTGGGCCAGATGTGATTAAATAAGTTTGGAGCGCAACCTCACACATAATCGCGTAAAGTTTTATACATTGAAAAGAACAAACCAAAGTAGAATTCGTTAGATGACAGTATCGCATAAGCAAAATAGTCTTAACAAATGTCGATAAAGAAACCACATAATTTAAAATCTGTTTCTTTTAACCCTTCCATGGCCGAACTGCTTGGCCAAGATGTAGAGCGTCCTTGGGAAATTCAAATTGAGCTTCCAGTAAAGTTAAATCATGAGTTTCAGCGAGGATTAGAATTAGATGCTGGACGAGTTGTTTATTATGGTAGTCGGCATTCACTGCCCGGTGAGTCTAAAACGGGTTATGAGTTTTTTGGATCTAAAGTATATATCGCTGATTATACTGTTGTGCAGGAGCCTCTCGTAATGCTGCTGAGATTAGGGATCGGCTATGCTTTCGAACTTTCAAAGTCGCTGCTGGCTTTCAACGACTCTTTTAAGATTTATATTTTTGGACACTTGGAAGACTCTTTTTCTAAAATAAATGATGCCTGTGTCCAGTTCCACTTGAACCGTTCGGAAGAAGAGCCTCCATTCCCCGAAGTGCAGATTTATTCCCCCGGTTTCAATCCCACTATGATTATAAACTTCGAATCATCTTGATTAATGGCCCTGCACGTTACTTGCGAAAAGACTTTGGTTTTGTTTTGTTTTGTTTAGTTTAGTTTAACTTAATTTAACTAAATTAAGCTAGCCCAAGAATCTTAGTGAATTATTAACTTGGAATGGTTGAAAAACTTAGTTTTGGATTGTCTCGTTCTAACCACTTCAAATCCCATTCGTTTTGTAACAAAATCACTGGATTTTCAAAGTTGTCGAAGTAAAGATCATTCACCCCTTTTGGGGGCTCGAAGTAGGGTTTTTTATTTTCATCAAACACCCAACGGGCTAACTCATAGGGTAGTTTTTCTAGTTTTGCCTCTAACCCGTATTCGTCTTCTAAGCGGTAAAGTAAAACTTCAAATTGTAAATCCCCTAACACTCCTAAAATTGCATCTTGTCTTCCGATGGATGGGTTGTAAAAAAACTGAATCAAGCCTTCTTCCACCAAATGCTGAACGGCTTCATGCATTTTTCTACGCTTTAAAGGGTCTTTGATATTTAAGCGGCCAAAAATTTCTGGTGCAAACCTTGGGATCTTTTCGAACTGAAATTTTTTACCTTCAGTGACTGTATCGCCAATCTGAAAGTTACCGGTGTCGGTGATCCCAACAATGTCTCCACTGTAAGCCACTTCGACGGTTTCACGATCTTGGGCTAAGAACTGTGTGGCATATGACAGTCGAATTTCACGTTCCAGTCTTGAGTGATACACCTTCATCCCACGATCAAAGGTCCCACTGCAAATTCGTATAAACGCTACACGGTCACGATGCTTTCGGTCCATGTTGGCTTGGATTTTAAATACGAAGCCAGAAAAACTTTTATCTTTGGGATCTAAAGACCCTGTTGAAATTTGTCTAACATCAGGTTCAGGGGCGTATTCACAAAATAAGTCTAGAAATAAATCCACACCCCAGTTATTTTTAGCACTTCCAAAAGTCATGGGACTGATCTTTCCAGATAAAAACAACTCTTTGGAAAAGTCAGGCAAGGCACCTTCAAGAAGCTCAATTGTTTCAGCGAACTGGGCATAAAGTTCATCCCCTACACGATCCTTGATCACAGGATCTTGCCAGCCAGTAACATCAATGATTTCAGGCAGGTCGACGCCTTTAGTGAAAAGATAAAGTTTTTTATTAAATCGGTGGTAAAGACCTTTAAAAAGCCCTCCCATTCCTATGGGCCACGTCACAGGGTAACAGGACATTCCTAAAGTTTTTTCGACATCATCAATTAAATCTAAAGGATCAATTCCTTCTCGGTCCACTTTGTTAGCAAATGTAAACACAGGGATCTGACGTAAGCGACAGACCTCATAAAGCTTTCGGGTTTGAGATTCCACCCCTTTGGCGGCATCAATTAACATGGCTGTGCAGTCAGCGGCGTGCAAAGTTCGGTACGTGTCTTCACCAAAATCTTTGTGTCCTGGTGTATCTAATAAATTAACTCGTAAACCCTTATAGTCAAAGTTCATCACGCTGGATGTGATCGAGACTCCACGTTCTTGCTCCATGGTCATCCAGTCCGAAGTGGCGGCCTTAGTGCCTTTCTTGCCTTTGACTTCACCGGCTTCACGAATGATTTGACCATTAAATAAAATCTTTTCCGTGATGGTGGTTTTACCCGCATCAGGATGGGAAATAATAGCAAATGTGCGGCGTCTTGCGACTTCTTCTTCGAAACGTAAACTCATAAGAACAGAAGTATCAATCCAATGAATTTAAGTCATTACTAATTGCTTATGACTAATTAAATTAGAAATCATCTTTACAAGTGGTGATTTTCAAGTCAGTTTGTACTTATCATGGCTGATAAAAACGACAAGTATCCAGAAAATATCAAAGGTAAATTCTATGTCGACAGAGCGTGCATTGCGTGTGACGCGTGCGTCACAGCCGCACCCGAAAATTTTTCTATGGACGAAAATGATGGTCATGCTTTTTTATCCAAACAGCCCCAATCAGATGAAGAGATAGAAGCTTGTAAAGAAGCCCAAGAAGGCTGCCCAGTTGAAGCCATTGGGGACGATGGTGATAATAGCTAGTTATCTTTAAAATTAGGTTAGAATTAGGTTAGAATTAGGTTAGGTTTAGGCCTCATTTTCAGTCAAGCTTGCTCCATAATTTTAATAACATGTCCAAATCTTTTTATTTCGCACAGCCCATTGATGTCTTATTGAAAATCCCTTTTAGTTGTTTTTATAACTAAACAATCATGACACCATGACGGAGTCTTTATATATGAACATTGAGACTCTGAAAGATTCTACTCTTCCCATCGAAAGATTAAAAGTACGAGTACCCACTTCTGAGCTAAAAAACGTGGCCTATTATCGCCGCGAGATTATGCCGGCTTTAGGAAATGAAATTTTTAAATTAAATCCTAATCGTCTAGTTGGGTTCGGAATCTGTGGCGTTGGGGCCATTTCTGCTTTTTTATTGATCGTGGTTTGGAGCCCAGCCTGGTATCTTAAATTAATATTAGGTCTTACTATTGGTTTTTTTACTGGCGTCATGGGATTTTTAACTCATGAACTCATGCACGGAGCGATGACCCGAAATCAAAAGCTTCAAAATTTTCTAGGTTTCTTTGGACTATTACCTTATGTCATTTCACCTACCTACTGGAAGTATGTCCACAATCGCCTTCACCACGGGCACACTCAAAAAACAATTATTGATCCTGACGCCTTTCCTATTTTGAGAATTTATAAGAACAGCCCTTTTGTTAAAGCCATTTTTCCTTTCACTCCAGGATCTGGTTACAAAAGAAGTTATTTTTACTTTTTCTTTTGGCTTTCGTTTCATGAATTTACCGCCCAAATCTATCATCGTTTTAGAAATGGTATTTTTAAAGATATGGATCACAGGCGTGTCACAGTTGAACTTTCCCTTCAGGTGTCGATTTTAATTGGTTTACTTCTTATTGCTGGTCCATCGAACTGGCTTTGGGTTTTGGTATTACCTGTGGCCATTCAAAACTACATGCTGATGAGTTATATTTCTACCAACCACAATTTAAGTCCTTTAACTTCAGAAAATGACCCTTTGGTGAATTCATTAACAGTCACAAACCATCCTATTTTTGAATATTTTAGTCTTAACTTTGGCTATCATGTGGAACATCACTTGTTCCCTACAATCAGTAGTAAATACGCTAAGCGCGTCCACCATGAACTTATTAAAAAGTTTCCTGACACTTACAAATACATGCCAAAATGGCAGGCCATGAAAGCGCTATACAGCACTTCTAGAATTTACAAGAATTCTCACACGCTGATCAATCCAAAAACTTTGAATGAATACAGTACGATTTAAATATTAAAGTTTAAGACAAGAAAGATATCCAAGTTTAAGATCTATTGGATTTTAAATTAAATCTAAGGGGTCTTTTTCTGCAATTGATTCTAAATACTCTTGGTCAGTAGACTCTTTAATCTCAAGGTCTGCTATTGAATCAATTTCAGAAAGTTCTAGATCTTCATCTAAATCCATGGTGGAAAGTTCGGTGTCAGTTGCTTCTTCTGTATTTTCACTTAACGTGACATCAACAGCTCCTGCATTCAATTTCGCATCATATCTATTCAGCCATTTTTGATCTTTAAGATCTACAGCATCCCCTAAGATTAGGGCTTCACGAATACTTTCAGCTTTATCGCGGTCTCTGGATTCTTTTTGCTTTTGTTTTTCGACTTCAAAAAAGTTAGTTTCTGTGGAAATAACTGAAAGCTGTTCTGTGATTTTCCCTAGCTCTTCTTCACCGATTGAATAGCTTGTAGCTTCAAAGTTCTCTTCAAGTTTAACGGCAAGCTCTGATAAAGTTTGTTTGTCTTCACTTTCGTCTTCACCAATACCTTGTGGCAAAAGCTCTTCCATTTCAGCTAAAGTTGGAAGCTCGCTTAAATTTCTTAATCCAAAGATCTCTAAAAATTTCTTTGTGGTCTTATACTGCATAGGACGACCAGGCAATTCACTTTTACCATCAAAGGCGACTAAGCCTTTGTCCATCAAGGCGCGAATTAAATGCCCTGACTCGACACCTCTGACTTCGTCTACTTGGGATTTAACACAGGGCTGTTTGTAGGCCAGAATAGATAAGGTTTCTAATGATGGGCCAGTTAATTTAAATATCTTTGGTTTTAAAATCTTTTTAATAAAATCTTGATTGTCAGATTTGGTTCTGAGTTGGTAAGCCCCGTCGATCTCTTCTAAGGTGACCCCACGTCTGGCACTTACGAAATCAATTTTAAGTTCATATAACAGTTCTTTGATTTTTTTTGAATTCACACTTGTGCCTTCAAACGCATTTTTAAATGTAGTCAGTCCCACTGGACGATCTGAAATAAAAAGCAAAGATTCAATAATAGAAATGGCGTTGTCATCGGTTATAAAAATATCTTCAAAAGAGCTGTCTGTTAAAATCAAATCTTCAGAAATTTCTGACGAATCTATTTGTAAATCCATGCCTGAATCTTCTGTTGAGGCTTCTATTGAAGATTCAGAGGTTAAAAATAAATCATCGCTCGGTTGACTTACAAAGACGTCCGCTAAAGGCTCTGACTCTTCGAAAGATAAAAAACTTAAATCATCAAGCGGGTCAGAGATCAGGCTTTCAATAAAACTTTGACCTTCGGTTGCAGGAACTGAATCAATTTTTTTCTGATCTTTTTTCTTTTTACTCATTTCAGTGTCCTCAGATTTAACTAAAAAAATTAAATTAAATCTTCCATATTTTCAGGGTTTTCAGAATCTAAAAGCCCTAAAAGCTTTTCTTCCTCTTCGATATCTTTATCAGATGCCGATTCAAACAAAACCTTTTCACTATTTTGTTCAGTTAAATCTTCTGTAAATTCTAAATCTTTTTTAATCTCAGCCACTAACAATTCAGGCAGATTTTCGGACTCTGCGGACAATGAGGTCTCAGTCGTATTCGAGATAAGACGTGTCTCTGGAGTGACGATGTCGCCTTCAATATCATCATCAAAGTTTAAAGACACCTGTTCGTCTTTAAATAAAAGCGTCGCTTTTTCTTCTGAATCCAAAATTTCATACTCTTCAACTTGCGAAATCACATCCCCATCAATCTCAGCCATGGCTTCCACATGAATATCACCGTAATTGTCTGTTTGAAAAACTTTAACTAGTCCAAGTTTACCCAACTCTAACAAAGATAAAAATGTAATCAAAAGACTGGCCCGAACTTGATCAGGCTTTAATTTTTCGTTTTTTAAAATTTCAAAAAAACTAACCCAAGTCCCAGGAATAAAATATTTTTTTATTTCTAAGATTCTTGATGCCACCGACTGCATTCTTTGGCTGACTTTGTGAACCGCGGTCTTCGCGCGATTGATTGCTTTTCTATAAGTCGTAATCAATGAAAATAAAGGGTTGTCTTCAACCCAAAGCGTGTCGTCAGGCCCTTCAGGTATTGGCTCTTTAGCCCCTTTAAGCCACACTTCACGATTTAATAGCGTGCGGGAGTAAAGATTTAGTGATGCCTCTTTATACATTTGATAATCTAGAAGTTTCTGTATTAATTCTTTTCTTGGATCATCCGGTAGCTCGTCATCATCAGACAGTTTGTGGTCAGGCAAAAGCATTCTGGACTTGATGTGAATCAGAGTCGCCGCCATAGAAATAAAATCACCTGCGTTTTCAAGATCCAAGGTGCTCATATTTTTAATGTAAGCTAAATACTGACCGGTAATTTGAAAAATATTGATGTTCATAATGTCCATCTCTTCTTTACGTATAAGGTAAAGAAGCAGACCCATTGGGCCTTCAAACTGATTGAGATGAATTGTTACACCTGATGACATAGACCTAACTTTAAAAAAAAACGTTAAAACCCTTTTAAAACCCAAATTTCATTGAATCAAGATCCAACCCAAAGGTCCAGAAAAATTTATTATTTTGCACGACTTAAAATCTTGTAATGCAAATTAGGTAGGATTTAATTAGCTAAACAGGTTGTCCTTTAAATGGGCAAATACTAGCGCGTAATATATAAACACTTTAAATAAACAAAACCAAACGCAGCCTTACCAACTTTTAGATACAGAAATTTAAAGGTTTTGAAAAAGAGGTCTATTTATAGATCGCAGCTTGAAGCCAACTCAATTTAGTCCTAAAACACTTAAATTAGTTAAAACAAAATTTATTCAAAGGGGATAAAAATGAAAATTTTAATATTTATTAGTTTATTTATTACAAGTCCATTTGCTATGGCGGGAAATACTTCTGAGCAACCAAAAATTGAAAATATAGTTAGTGCCATCAGTTTAGATATGGATAGCGATAATCTATTGGATTTAGCTTATTTAGCTAATTCTGAAAATCCAAGCCAAGAAAATTTGACACTTTGGGTGAAGCTCTCAACCCAAGATACTTATTACAAAGTTGAAAATCTTGCCAATGATATGAATGGCGGAATGTTTGGAATGGGTACGATACTGAAAGTGAATGACTTAGATTCAATTCAAGTTAATTCGATGAACGATTCAGTTGGACGTGGACGCTGGGATGAAACCATTACTTTTGCTTACAGAAACGATCGCTTTGTCTTTGCTGGATATACTTATTTTCAAAGAGACACTTTGGATCTTTCTTTCAGCACATGTGATGTGAACGTCCTTTCAAAAAAAGGAATTTACGAATCTTCTGTTTATCAAGAAAATAATCAAGAAAAAGCAAAAATCGTTAAGTTTGATGTTTTAACTAAGGATGTGCTAAGTTTAGAAAGACTTTCGGCAGAAAGTCTTTCCGACACTTACTTAATGAAGTACTGCTATTCTTTTGATGTTCACGAGCAAGAGTAATTTTAGATATTAACTTTGATTTCTAAATAATTTTTCAATCCTAAGTCTAAAATTAAATTTTAGACTTAGGTTTTTTTTTATAATTTAATAATCAAGAGTCATTATTCACAAAACAAACGTGAATAAATAACCCCACAGTCCTAAAAATATATTTGCGGTCATAATGATAGGGTAAGACAAAAACGAGCTTCCGCCATTTAAACCATCAGCAATAATTAAGAAAAACAAACCCATACTAATTATCTGACTGTTGTCCTCAAGCCAAATATTCATATTTTCAGGTAAAAAACGGGCTAAAATTTTTCCGCCATCTAAAGGATGAACAGGAATTAAATTAAAATAAGCCAAGGACAGATTAATGATAATAAAAAACTCTAAAATTTTATTAATTGACCCTGCGTAGTCCGGCATCGGCGTAAATCTAGCATTTATTGCATAAATCAAGGCTGTCACGAAAGCCAAAAAGAAATTAGACCCTGGCCCTGCAAGCGCAATCCAAAACATATCTTTTCTTGGCCGAGCTAAATTTCTTTCACTCACCGGCACCGGCTTGGCCCATCCAAAGAAGAAATTTCCCCCAGATAAAATCGCAAGCATAGGAAAAAAAACAGTCCCTATGGGGTCCATATGAGCCACCGGATTTAAAGTCAGCCGTCCCATCATCTCTGCCGTCGGATCACCAAGTTTTTGAGCCGCCCACGCATGAGCCCATTCGTGAAAACAAATAGCAAATAGAAATGGAACATAAATAAGAGAAATCTTTTCGCCGATCTGAATAAAATCCATAACTATTTAAATCCTTAAAGTTTAATACATATAAATTTGCAACTATTAGGGATTATGACAATTCCATTTTTGCAATAGTTTGAAGTTGCATGTTTGTTGTCCCTTCATAGATTTGTCCAATTTTGGCATCCCTAAAATACTTTTCAGCAGGATACTCAGACGTAAAGCCATTGCCACCAAAAAGATCTATGGCCATCGAGGCCACTTTTTCTGCCACTCGAGAAGAATAAAGTTTAGCCATCGCCGCTTCTTTTACAAAGTCCTGACCGTTGTCTTTTAAACGAGCTGCATTATAAACCAGTAACTTTGCCGCTTCCACTTGAGTGCGCATTTCAGCCAGCTGAAATTGAACACCCTGAAAACTTGAAATAGTTTTTCCAAACTGCTCGCGGGTCTGAACATAATTTTTAGCGGCCTCATAGGCCCCTTGGGCAATCCCGATCATCTGGGCTCCGATTCCAATTCGACCTTCATTTAAAGTTTCTATGGCTACTTTGTAGCCTTTGCCGACATCTCCTAAAATATTGGTTCTAGGAACTTCGCAGTTTTCAAATAATAGTTCACATGTGGAACTGGCGCGAATTCCCAATTTTTCTTCTTTCTTACCAACTTTGAAACCTGGAAAATCTTTCTCCACAATAAAGGCCGTGATGCCTTTATAACCTGCAGCCGGATCCACGTTGGCGAAAACGATAAATACGTTCGATTCATTCGCATTTGTGATCCAAAGTTTATTGCCATTTAAAATGTACTTATCACCTTTAAGATCTGCTTTTAATTTAAGTGCAAAGGCATCTGAGCCACTAGAGCTTTCACTTAAAGCGTAAGCCCCAACCCATTCTGTAGCCATTTTAGGAAGATATTTTTCCTTCATAGCGGCATTGCCCCATTTCAAAAAAGCATTGGTCACAAGAGTGTTCTGCACATCAACTAAAACACTAACTGACGCGTCGACTTTTCCAAGCTCTTCGACGGCGATACATGCTGTCGTGAACGAAGCCCCAAGACCTCCATAATTTTCCGGAGTTTCTATACCCATCAATCCCATTTCAAAAAATTTACTGATTAATGAAGAATCCATTTTGGCTTCACGATCCATTTTATGAACTAAGGGTTTCACTTCGGATTGAGCAAACTCTGCGATCGCTTGTTTGAATGCTAAATCATCTTCACTGAACTGAGTTAGGGCTGTGGCTTTAGACATAGGATATCTCCTTGGTTTTTAATTTTTAAATTATATTTAAAAAAATCAGAAAAAGATAGTTCACAAACTCAAGTGAGATGGATTTACGATGCGTCAAAGACGTGGCCGTTTACTTCATTCCTGAAAATGTGTTTTCATTCACACTTTGGACTTCACTTTCTGAAACAGTCGCTTTTAAGCCGTTGAGCGACTGATAAATATAGGTCAGAACGTTTGCAATCTCTTGATCAGACAGCATTTGGGCTGGCATCACACCATTATAGTTAACGCCGTTAACCGTAATCAGGCCTTTCTTGCCATTTTTAATACTGCTGATCGCATGGATTTTAACATCTTTTTTAAGCCAATCGGAATTCGCCAAGGGGGGATAAATTTCTTTGATTCCTTGACCACCACGCTGATGACATGTGGCACATCGTTGAAGATAAATTTTTTGACCAGAATTGATTTGGTCCACTGTTGTGATTTTATTTTTTGGCTGGAATATATTATCTATCTCATTATTATCTATCTCATTCTGTTTATTTGAACAGGAGGATAAAAAAACTACACTAATAAAAATTAAAAAACTAGTTTTCGTTACTAACATTCTTTTCTCACCTTTTTTCAAGTTGTAGATAACAGTGCTTAAGGACATAGTCATTAAAAGACACCCAAAGGGTTAAAAAATACATTACAAAATCATTAAAAATTGATTATCTTTTGAATCTCTATTGCTAAACCATCATAGCTTTGATCTAATTTTTAAATGAACGCTGGCTTTAAAATTTTAAAAAAAAATATTATTGATATATTTTTATTTGAACATAAAAAATGTCTTGAAGAACTTAAAAATAATCTTGAGGCCCATAAAAGTAATTTTCATTTAACTGCTGGATCTGAAAAATCTATTAAAAAATGGGAGTCCGAATCTACCAAATTAACTTCGCAGTTCAATTCGGCAGACAAAATAATTCAAATATTAAATAATACAAATGAATCCAATCTTAAAGAAGACTTAGACTTACAAACAATTAAAGAATTTAGTGTTTTTGAAATCTCAATTTTAAATAATAATAAAAAAGAAAAATATAATTGCTTTTTTATCCCAGTCGGAAAGCTATCAAAAATCTTAAGCCTAAAAATTAAAGACACAAAATACTCTCTAAAGGCCTTAGATAGCCAATTACTTTCTAAAGCGGTTGGGGCTGTTATAAATATCTCAGAACATGATGAGTTGATCGGAACAGAAAGAAGTGCCGAGGGATTAATATCAACAGGAAAACGCATTCCGGAATACAAATTGAAAATAACTAAAATTATTTGTTAATATAAATTATTTCAAAAGCTCCGTAAATTTATCTAAGATTTTTTTATCTTTCAGTTTGTCATAGGTCTTTTGACTGACATAGATTCTAGGAATAAAGTTCTTAATCTCTGCTAAAACTGATGTAAGTGCACTTTCTTGATCTACGAGAAGCTCTAAGGCCCCACTCCGTTTTACAATTTTAATCCCTTCGCTATCAAAAAGCGGCGTTTTTGAAGCGATCAGTTCTTTTTTGGATTTCGTAAAAGACACATCTCTGTCTGGAATATCGGTGATCAACCAGTCTTCTGGAAATTCAGTGGCCATTACATTTTCAAGCCAAGCAAAAGATTTTTTTAATTTTTCAATTAATCTTGGCTTATCATCAATATTTTTAATTAATGTAGGAACAGCCGGAGCAATTTTAATTTGTGCTGGTGGAATGCGTAAAGTCAGCATCAAACTTAATTCCCGAATCATGGGGTTTTTTAATCTGCCAGAAAGGTACTCGTGAATCTTCGCTAAAAAATAAGAGTCATTAAAAGTAAAATACTCCATAGGATTTTGACTGACTTTTTCTATTAAATCATTAAATGAATAGGCGAGCCCATTTTCTAAAAAATACTCGTAAATTTTAGCCGCCATCAAATCAAATTTATAATTTGTTCCATCACTGATAATCTGCGAGTACCAAAAGTATCGGTTCACTAAAAAACTTTCAACCACATGAACCGAATCTTCTTTAAACGCTACAATCGTTTTATTTTTATCGCTAACCAAAACCATATTTCTAATCAAGAAATCAATATCATAAATCCCCAAACGAACGCCTGTGTGATAAGCGTCCCTTAAAAGATAATCCATTCGGTCAGCATCTATATCTGAATGCACCAATTGATTGGCCAGCATATTTTTGGATTTACCTGCGATAATATTTGAAAGCTCTACGGGATCAATGCCCTCTTCTAAAAGAACTTGGGTTAAGCCCCCATCAAAGTTTGTTTCACATAAAATATGACTTCCTAGCGTTTCATGATTTTCGGGGCTTCCTTTAAAACCATTTTGTTTTCTTTTTTTATAATGTCGAATGTAAGCCAGTTCCGTTGTATGAGATAAAGGGAACGTCCCAATATCATGCAACAGAGCTGCCAGGCGCATGGTTTGATGAAACTGTTTTTTTTCTGAATTTTTATTAGGATTATAAAATTCTTCTTCCGGAGCTGCGATCCCTAAGCTTTTTAATATGCGGTCCATCACATGCAACACCCCAAGGGTGTGAGCGTGTCTGGTGTGAGTCGCGCCTGGAAACACATAAAAGGCTAAGCCTAATTGACGTATCCAACGCAAACGTTGGTAGTAGGGACTTTCTAAGACTCTAGATTCTGTTTTTGAAAGCTGAATGTTTCCGTGAATGTTATCAAATATCATTTTGCCATTGGACATTATTTCATTATCAGACCAACAGCGCTCGCAAGGAAACTTATTTTAATTTAGAGTAGACTTAAGGCCGTAAATAAAAAAGAAGAGCCAGGGCTCTTCTTTTTTATTTACTATTAAAATTCAGTTTACCTATTATTTTACTAAATTATTCACCAACAAACCAAGTAAACTACAGAACAAGTTACACTTCTGTGGAACAGCTGGAGTTGCACCAGGTGCAGTTGGTTGAGTTGGATTCGGTGGCAACTGTACAGATCCACCAGAAATTCTGTTGATCAATGCACCTAAGATCGCGTTTAAAATTGTGTCTTTAGCTGTTTTAACTTCGTCTTTTGTTGGTTTTGGTTCACCAGTGACACCACCGACTACACCACTACCAATAACACCTACGGCTCCACCTACAACTGCACCTGCTTTTTCTGTTATTTTTTCTACAGCATAGTTGAAGATACCTTTAACAACTAAACCAAACACTGATGAAAGAAGAGTCCCTATGAAGGCCTCAGATTTCTTAGCACCCATTAATGATAACATTGAAGCTGATTTTGCATTCACGTTAATCAAGCTTGAAGAGATAATCGACTCTAAAACGGCATTGTTCTTTAAATCATCAAAAAAGATCTTTTTACCATTAAGTAGAAAGGCCACATTACCTTTGTTGATAATTTCAAGCTGTGCCAAATGACCTTCGATTTCGATTTCAACTGTTTGTTGATCGAGTAAACTCTCTTTAATAAGAATTTTTTCATCATAAACAGATGATATGTCATCAGCTAAGGCTTGATCTTCAGCTGATAAGTAAGGACTAAGCGCAGACAACACTTCGTTAGATCCCTTATCTATTGTTTGAAACTCACCACAAGCAGTTAACATTAAGCTCAACGACACCATCATTCCTGTTACTAATTTTTTCATACGTCCCCCAAAAAGGTTTAAATTATTTAATCGTTACAGATAACTTATCGACCCAGACCTAGGTCTTATAAGCTTAAATTTAAAGTGACGATTTTTTATTCAAAGTTTTTAAGGTGTCTCAATACCATTCGAAATCGAATCTAATTAAAAAAAATCTGATCAGACAGTTTACAAGACTAAGGGTCTGTAAAACATGTATGCGAAATTAAAAACCTTACTAAATCTTAAATGATTTCATAAGTTTAGTTTTTAAAATGACACAATTTGATTCGTATTTAATTGAAATTTAAATTTATCTAATTAGATTTAAAAACATATAGTAAATATTTTATTTGATTCAAACTATCTGAGAACTCAGCTAATATTCAATTGAAAATGTAGATTGGTTTTACACTTCCTATCTTAAACTGTTCTAAAAACAAAAAAAAAAGAGTCTCATAGGACTCTTTTTTAATAGGATTTAAATTAAATGGAATTGAACTGGTTAATTTCAACAACAGTTCAGCCAACAAATCAGCCTTATGAGGCCTTATCAGTTTTCTTTTCTTTCCCTTTTTCATGAGATTCTTTACCTTTTGCAGGCACAGAATCACCCTCTACTTTAGCTTTACCATCAGTAGAAGCGGCCACTGCCGGAGCAGCACCCTCTTCCCCTTCAGCTACAGCTGCAACTTCAATAACAGGCTCTGCCTCTTCAACTTTAACCGCTATAGAAACGACTGTCTGATCTGGATCATGAAGAAGCTCAATATTAGGTGGTAATTTTAAATCGCTAATTAAAATACGATCATCAATATTTAAGTGTGACACATCCACTTCGATGTCCCCAGGAATGTTAGCGGGTAAACAGAAGATGTGAAGCTCTTCTAGAACTCTGTTCATGACTCCGCCTTCAGCAATACCTATTGGCTCACCAACAAATACTATAGAGACTGTCGCATCCATTTCAACATTCATATTCACTTCATAAAAATCAGCATGAATAACTTTATGTTCTAAATAGTTAATATCTAAATTACGAACCACAGCAGATACGGCTTTTCCATTAAAACTTAATGAGAACAATGCATGTTCATGTGCCAATACATCTCTTTGAAAACTTAGAGCTTCAATCGCTCCGAATTGGCTTGGTTTACCATTCCCGTATATAACTACTGGAACAAGGTTTTTACTTCTTGTGACTTTGACGTGTTTCTTACCTGGTTTACGTTCGCTTACATTAACGTTAATCTGCTTTGCCATAGATTAAGCCCCCTTTGACTTATCTATAAATTATCAGCACAAATTATCGCCTTGTATATAAGACCCAGCCCTTGGAACTGCGTCTGTATGGGTTTACACGGATTTCTAGTCCATAGCACAGATCCATCATACGAAAAAATTGGGACTTCAAAAAATTCCTTATCTATATCATTTCTAATTTTTTGAATTAAACTTTGAATTTCATTAGGTTTATCTAACTTAATCATTTTTTCTAGATCAAGGTCCAACTCAAGAATATCCCAGCCCACAACATTGTAACTGCCCTTTGAATGAAAACTTAAATAGTGAGGATAAAAATCTGATTTTGAATTTACGTCAACAAACGCTTCATAATCTTTGGCAAAGATTTTTTCTTGAAACACAGCTTGAGACACCAAAATAAGATTTAATTTAATCCCCGAGTCTTTAAGTTTTTCGTTTAAGTACGTGAGCCATTTTTCATCGCTTGGGTTTGAATACAAAAGCTCAATACTTATATTTAGTTTATTAGATTTAGAATCATTCAATTTGTGGTTGTTTAAGTCCAAAGAACTTAACTTATTTTTTTTAAAGATTTCTTTTCGTTTTTCAATCTGATCAGGATTTAATTTTTTTAATTTATAGCTGGTTAAACTAGATCTTCTAAGATCAAATTCAGGTTCATTAAACTTATGAACATTAATATTTTTATAATTTAAGTTTAGTTTTTCAACATCATTGAGCTGCTGAATTATGCGATAAAGTAGCATCCTATGAGGCTTAATAATTTTTTTTAAATTAAATGCAATAGAGACTGTCTGAAGTTTGCTTTCAACAGGATGCCATGTATTTAAATTAATATTTGAAAAAATATGTGGTCCATTTATCAAATTTGATTTTGTATTTGGTATTTCATTATATGTACTATTTTGTTTTTCATAACTATTATTATTTGTGTCTGTCATTAAAGACGAAATATCTTTCCCCAAAACGATTCCTTGACTATTTTCCACTATTTTTTCTAATAGAGATTCAGAAGACAAAGATTTTACCCTTATGTTTGAAGCTAGATTCGTATTTTTATATTTCTTAAAAAACCAAGACTTTTTATTTAAAGATAGTTTAATAAGTCCTTGATTTGAAAACTGATCTACCTTGAAAGCTCCAGTGCCTAAATAAGGATTTGATTTTTGATCTTTGGGATACAGCTTAACCGTATTCATAATGTGAGACCAATAAATAGGGGTGGCATAAAAGGGATCAGATTTTAATTTTTCATCTAATTTCAAAGTTAAAATATTATTTTTATAGTTAATAGTTTTAATTCGACTTAAAATGGGTTCATAAAGTGCCGCTTTTAATTCAGGGTCTTTATAAAAATGATAAGAATATATAAAATCGTCTTGATCTAAGGGACGTCCGTTAGACCATACTATTTCAGGATTAATTTTTAGCTTAAGCACTGTTCGATCAGAATTAAAAGACCAAGACTGAGCTATCGCAGGCTCCCAAATATAATTTTTATCGACATTAATTATTCTGTCCCAAACTAAATTTTGAATCCACCACACATAAAGTCCATCAGGATGGATTGGGTTGAACTTTGGAATCTCGCCCCAGTAATATAGACTGAGAGGTTTTGAATTATGTTTTAGGTTCACTTCCTTAAGGTTATTCGTATTTAAACTCTCTTTGGAGAAGAATAGATAACCAAAGAAACCAAAAAGTATTGCAAAAAAGATTAAAGCCAATTTATGTCTCTGATTTCTCATATTCAGGCCACCGTATCAACAGTGCTTAACATATACAAATTTTTTAAATTAAACATTAACTTAGTTAAACTGAAGACTTATTACCCTTAAATTCGAACTGATATGTTAACACTATTAAGGGTATTTAAATTTTTAAAATTTTAATTTATACCTATTGCTGATACCAACAGTCACATTGAAACGTTGAAATTATAAATTGAACCTAAGGGTGATGTTGTTGTTAATATATCCACCCTTCGAAGTATTAATTTTCAATTGAACAAATTCCAATCGCCAAATATTCATTAGCTTCACCTTCTTCAACATTCAGAAGGTCTAAATCGCTATACTTGTAGTTATTCGCTTGAATTAACTCAAAGCAAGACGTTTCTAACTTTTCAATAGCTTCGAATTTAGATTTTGCTTTTAATACTCGAACTTCAAAAAGTTTTTCATTGATATTTTTCTCAAATGCTTTTGGTCTTTGACCTAAAGTTTCAAAATGAACTTCAATTGCATTTGCAGTTAAACCTAACCCTAATATCATTATCATCAATAAGCTTTTCATAAATCTTTATCCTTTTGTTAACGTTATGAAAGTTAGATGTTCAAAATATATGCCATAAAACTAATGCTTTAAATCTAATTAAACTCATAAAGACATATTCAAATCGACCGATTAGGGTTTTTGAAGGTACCAAAAATGTCACTTTTTCTTAATGATAGCAGCTAGTCTATTATATTTGGGTTCTGTAATTTTTCAGCGATTTTGTCCGCCTATATTTTTTCAGGGAAATTGACCGCAAAAGTGTCTCAAGTTGATACGATTCATTTAAGAATCAGCATCAAGGAAGGGCCAGATGGGGGAAATGATCTTGAAAACCAAGGATCAGTTTAAATTGGAGATTATCTATAAAACGCATTCAGGAGAATTAGATCGAAGCGAAGCAAAACTTGCTTTAAGTATTTCAGATCGTACTTTAAGAAGATATCTAAAGAGTTACCGCGAAAAAGGGATTTCATTTTTATATCATGGAAATAAGCGAAGACGTCCCGTGAATAAAACTCAAGATGTATTTAAAAAGAAAGTCCAAGATTTAATTTTAGAAAAATACTTTGATTTTAATGTTTTGCATTTAAAAGAAAAGTTAGAAGAAGAACTTGGGATGAAACTTAAATATTCAACCCTTTATCGTTGGTGTAAAGATTTAAATATAATCAAAAACACGCACAAAAAAAGAAGATCCAAGCCTCGGAAATACAGAAATAGAATGACCCAATCTGGATACATGCTTCAACTAGATGGAAGTCATCACCACTGGTTCGGAGGTCGGTTTTTATGTTTAATGGCGGCCATTGATGATGCAACTGGAGAGGTGTTTGCAAAGTTTTACGAAGGTGAAACCAGTTGGGCATGTATGGATTTTTTAAAAGAAATAGTTAATAAAAAAGGTGCTCTAAAATTTATTTACACAGACAAGGCTGGTGTTTACGGTGGAATTAAGCGAGAGCATTTTAGCCAAGTAGAAAAGGCTTTGGGTGAATTAGGCAGCCACGTGATTTACGCACAAAGTCCTGAAGGCAAAGGCCGTGTAGAGAGACTATTTAAAACCCTTCAAGATAGATTGGTTGCAGAATTAAGACTTGAAGGCATTGGCGAGATGTCGAATGCTAACAAATACTTAAAAGAAATATACTTGCCACAAAAACATAACATTAAATTTATGGTGAAAGCCGAAAACCACGTCAGTGCATTTAAAGCGGTTCCAATTGAGAGGTTTTGAATTTGTGTTCGAGATCGTCACCTCAGATTTTTTAGACCGCAATTTTTTGTTGGATAGAAAGAAATGATTAAAATAGCCAAGGAGACACACAAAAAAAATTATAAAAATTATGACCATTTTAGGTTTTAACTTTAGCATGTCACATCACCGTATCAGTGGTGCTTACTATATTCAAATTTTTAAATTAATAATTAACTTAGTTAATCATCCAGCCGTACCACCCTTAAATTCGAACTAAGTTGTTAAAGGTACCTAGGAATTTAAACCGATTAGATTATTTTCAATCACATCAAGAAAGACTTGAAGATGTTATCAAGTCTTACCGGACAACGGACAAAGCCTTTTTGCAAATCTCATACTCAAAGCCAAAGAAACATATTAGTAGCTTAACTTCTTCTGGTGAGCACCATCGATGATTTAGGATTTCATCCTTTGCTTGAACTATAACATCATCGCCGTCGAACCAAACAACGTAAAAATGATCGTTTCGATCTGATCGAAAATTTTCAAAAATTTTAGGTCCAATTTTTATTTTATCTTCTACTACAGTTCCAAATTCCTCTATAAGTTCACGTTTGAGACAAGCTTCAAAACTTTCTCCCATATTTAAACACCCACCAACAGTGGCCCATTTTCCAAAATCATCCGGATTATATTCATTATGTTGAACGAAAAGACATTTGTTCTTTCAATTAATCAGAATAGCTCGCGCGGTTATTTTCACCTGTTTGAGTTTAACATCAGAATTAATCTACTGTAAATAAAACCAAATGGTTAAATTATAAAAAAAACCTCACAAAGATATATTAAAATGAACCAATAAGGGCCTTGAAGGAAATCAAAAAATGTCACTTTTTAGAGGACAACCTCTTCTCTATTATATTTGTTCATACTTCATTCGGTCGTAATAACTCATAACTCATAACTCATAACTCATAACTCATAACTCATAACTCATAACTCATAACTCATAACTCATAACTCATAACTCATAACTCATA
>JAYUKW010000003.1:0-1763 GCA_043764155.1 Bdellovibrionales bacterium | reverse complement strand
AAAACTTATTCAATCTAGCTTTAACAAGAAGCAGGTCTTGTAAAGAAGATTGCGAATTTTTATTCTTAGGTTGTCCACGGTCTTTAGGCTTATTCTGTGTCATATTCAATTGTTCTTTCTTAGAAGAACGACACTCCCTAGCCCAATGACCTGTTTTCCCACAGTTGTGGCAAGATTCTTTCTGTTTACGTTCCTGTAAACTTTCCTTATACTGGACTCCATCCTTTCGATAACCAGTACTTGCTTGTCCACTTCCTTGAGCCTTTCCACTGTCTTGTACATAGTTCAGGGATCTTTGACTCCCACTGAACGAATTGTACGATTTGATCTTAAAGAAAAAATTTCTTTTTCTCAATCTTATCTTTTGCCACAAAGCTTTCAATATATTGTAACTTGTCGTTAACAGCTTCCATTCCTAATGCAATCTGAACTGCTGCATAGAAACTAGAAGGTTGTTTCTCAACTATTTTTCGCTTTACGGATAAATCCTTAAGGCCACTAATCCACTTGTTCATAATGTCTTCTCCACTTGATTCCAGCAATCCCATATGCTGTAATCGAGTCCCTAAAGCTTGATATTCCATGGAATAACGACTGATTGAGCGACTGACCTGGGTTAAATTGGCAAACTCAGCTTTCAACTTATATTTATAGCCTGATTCCAATGTTTTGTCCAAGAACTGCTCATACATATCTTCCCACATCAACTTAGGATCTCTTGGTACAATCACCTTAGTGACTGGATCTTCTACTGAGGATTCCACGAATATAGTCGCATAAATTCGGGTTCTATTTATGGGGTTTATGGCCTGCTTGCTTAATGAAGCTAACTTGTCTAGCAGCTTGGTGTAAAGGTCGACGATTGTTCAAGTTTAAATTCATTTGACGGATACCTTCGCTTAGATCAGCCAAAGTGTCAGTTGCAATCAACGTATGCTGTTGATTTGCTTCACTGTTACGTTCTTCATGTTGGTTATCTGGATTTGAGGGCGCCATGTTAAAGTAAACTTTTAAGAGGTAATATATTTATCCATTCTCGTTATTTATCTTCTTTTCTTGCTTGCTAATTGATCATTTGCCAATCCAATCTTCTTATGAATGACATTCGTATCCAATCCATTGTGTTCACGTATTTCCTTAATTTGTGACACAATTGGCTGTTCCTTAATCATCGTAACTTGAACTGGACTTAGCGTTATCTGTTGTGAAAGACTTCTTATTTTGATTAACAATAACCCATCATAATGAGCTGATATTTTAACATGATTTTAATGCAATTCAAAATGGCCAATCCGATTGTGAAGCATCGGCCATAATGATCGGTTTTTTTTGATTTGTAGCATTAATTTAGGAGCTATGCAGCTGAATTATAGATATTATGTAAAGAATGACACCATTACATGTTATTAAGAAGCTGAAAAAATTGATTTATTTTAGCCAAATGACAACAAATCAAATACCTTAATAGAATAGTTGCTACAGGATAATAGAATTAGTATATTTGGCCTAAAATGAACTTAAAAGCTGATTTAAGCATGATGACTTGGATCATGATTTATGGGGTGATGTTGATAAGTTAACTACATCATGACGACTTACTCTTTGATGGGTTATAGCAGTCTGACTTGTACAAGTCAAAGCAACTTCTAACGAAAATTTGAAAAATTATCTTTAATGCCAATGCTATTGTTTGTCTGTTCAGCATCCCATTCCCAGGCTATTTGATTCTCCAATAACTTCAACAAAGGTTCTGCAACAATAGC
>JAYUKW010000002.1:0-22516 GCA_043764155.1 Bdellovibrionales bacterium | reverse complement strand
CTGTCTAAGTAGCGTCAAAAATTAGTTAATGTCGTAATTTAATTTTTGACGCTACTTAGACAGAAAAAAGGGTCAGAGGGTTTTTAGTAAACGATTTTCAAATCGAATTAAATAACTTTAATTCGCAAACGGAACCTGGCACCTTTAGACCTTTAGAATTGGGGTGAGAAAAGGCAGTACATGGCGCCGAAGAAACAAAGTATGGCGTACCATAGGTATTTTGAGGGCCATCTTTTTAGCCACACAGACTCAAAGAACGTCGACATCATGGGATCTGCTAAAACGATGGATGTGACAGTGGCGAGTTTTCCAAGTTTTACGGCCTGCATGTAAAAGGCGATGGATAGAAAAGTACCAAGAAAACTGGATCCCACGGCAATTATTTTTTCGTTGTTTGACAGTCTAAAGAGCTGTTTAAAAAAATATAGTTTCACAAAGGGTAATAAAAAAAGAAAGCCAATCATAGCCGATAGAGTCCTTAAGTATTGAGCTTCAAGGCCACCTAAATCAGGGTTTAAGTTAAATCCATGGCGGGTTAAAATAACACCAATGCTATCCAACGTAACCCCACCCAAGGCAAACAAAAGGCCACTGACTTCCCATGTACGATTCACTTTAAATTTTTCATAGCTAATTAAAAATAAACAAAATACAAAAAACACGATCGCCATCAACTGAATAGGGTAAATAACCTCATCCCAAAAAAAATACGAAAAACCACCGGCAATTAAGGGCTGACATCCAAAAATCATTAATGTACGGGCAGGGCCAATTTTTTTGTACGCACTCAATAAAAGCCAATCACCGATAGTGAGTCCTAGAAGACCGCTCACGTAAAAAGGCCAGCAGTCAGTGAAAGACCAAAAAAGTTGTCCTTTCATAAAAAAGATAATTGGCAAACTGATTAAAAACGAAACTAAGCACTTAAATAGATTCATCCAGAGCGGGGATATCTTCTGAGAAAAGTAAGTGAATCCAATGGCTGCGACTGAAAACGTGAGTACAGAGGAAAATGCAAATAAATAAGCGGTTAAATCTTGGGACATAATAAATCTTGATTACCTAAAGTTTAACTCACAGTCTAGCAATCAATAATTTTAGGTTAAATTTAGATCATCTGTTGAAGTAAGTTTATAAATCATGGATGGTTTAAAAAATTATTTAAACACCGTCGTTATCTGCGTGATAAATATAAAGCAAGGATCCATTTTTTGCTGTGTTGATGTACCAATCACGATAAGTATGAGAAATAGCGGGGCAGCCAAAGCTTCGTCCTACTGAAGACGTGTTTTCGTTCACATAATTGGCTCCATGAATAACAACCAATCTTGGTCTGACCCTACTATTTCTAGATTCCAATCCATCTAATTTAAGTGATAAGCCATTTTTACCGCTATAATAGGTCTCGCCTGTCAGCATAAATCCTAAGGATGTTTGATTTGACCCGTTCGCATTTGAAAATGAAGTGGCGTACCCGTTCTTATCTGTGTCTGAATTTGATCCATGGGCAGAGTGAATTGCGCGAACATTTCCGTTTTCAGTGTCAATCACATACAATCTTTTTTTACTTGAATGTTGAGTGACATCAAAAATGGTAATTATTTTTTCGTTATTTATGTAAGCTTTGTTTTGATCAAAATAATTTAATGCATTATCAAGAGCGATTTCAGAAATATCTGAGTTGAAAAGAACTTTGTCCCTTAAAAATAGTGTGGCTTTAGGGGTTTCGTTTGCCCCTGTATCTGGGACATCAATATTATTGTCATTAGAATCGTTATCAGATGGGACTTGTTTCATAGCGAGACTTTGCGGGCTAAAGCCTAAATCTCCACAAGCTGAGATTGAAATACAAGTTAGGATTAATAAAAGTAGATTTTTGAACTTCATCGATAACCACCCAATAATTAATCGACCTAAGTGGTGTAAAAAATTATAATTAATAAAAATAAAAGTATAAAAAAGCTTAATAATTGTTTTTTACACTCTTGATTTAAAAGTCTTAAATTTTATGATTAACTTATGAGCGATTTGTTTAGGTTTCTGAGGGTCAAATTAAATCTAAATCCTAAAATTATTAATATAGTTTTAATATGGTCTAATTTTTAGAATCATCAGATTAACATTACAAAACAAATCTGAGATTCAATTGACTTAAAATGAGATGGTGACAATATATAAAAATGTTCAAAAAAAATGGTTTTAAAACATTTTTTATATTTATAATTTTATTAATTTTTAGTTACTCCTCTAACATTAATTCGTCCAAAATATTTGATTCAGGAAATGAAATAACAGAACAATTTGACGATTTAATTTCAAAAATCGCTGATAAAAATAGTGGTTTTAATAATAGAATAGATCTAAATAAAATACTTTTAAGGCTTGATTTAATACCTATTGAAACGCTTTATTTGAATTTAATTTATTCTAATTTTATATTAGATAAATACTATATTTATTTTTTTTCTACGGACTCAAGTCCTCCCAATAATTAGAATATAATTTAAGTCCAGATACAAATTTCTAATCACACTATTTATAAAGAGGTTCGTTTATGTCTAAAATTTTTGTTAAGCTTTTGGTTTTATTAGTTTTTTTATTTCAATTTCAAGCCTTTGCGGCAAGTAAATACACATTTTTGCCTTATGGCCGAATTAAAACGACGACCCTTTATTCAGATCATTTGCTGAATTCGTTTTCGTATATAAATCTTTCGGCTCCAACATCGGCGGGAACAGATGTTGGTTTTCCTTTTCCGAATCAGAACGAATGGTCTTTCCAAGTAGCTCAGTCTAGATTTGGATCTGACATTACGTATGAAGATGTTTTTGCAAATCTAGAGTTTGATTTTATTGATTTTTCTGTATCTTCGCCAACCACCGAAGCCAAACCAAGGCTTAGAAGAGCTTTTGTAGGCTTTAAGTTAGATTCAAAAAATCAAATTCAAATGGGTCAGGATTGGGATACGTTTTCACCATTTATTCCTACGATACTTGATTATGTTGGTCTTTATTTTGGTGCTGGTAATGTTGGTTTTATGAGACAACAGCTAAAATGGAAGTCGACGCAAGGTAAAGTTATAAGTGAATTGTCATTAGGACTCCCTGGAAAGAATCCAGGTCCAGCCGTCAATGAAACTGAGCTTAAATCTACGCCTGCTTTAGCTTACAGACTTAGTTATGGAGACTTGGGTCTTTCATTTTATTATTCACGCTTAAATAAAGGTGGTTTAGGACAGTTAGATGTTAATGGTGGTAATGTGTTTTTAAAAACCTTTCTGACTCCATCCTTACAGCTGACCTCAGAATTGTATGCAGGCCAAAATATGAATGATGCGGGCCTGTTAAGTATCTCACATATTGTTTCTGGTAAATCATTAAAGGAATATGGAGGTTATTTGACGATGACATATCTTAATAAAATTCTTGGAGATTTTAATATCAATTATGGTTTGGCTAAGTTAACCAATCCAGAGGATGCCGGTGATTATAACTACGATACTGCAACCAAAAAAATCACCGAAGACGCAATTACATTTAATCAAATTGTTAGGCTTTATTGGAATAAAAAAATAAAAGAAGGACTTAGTTTTGTCCTTGAGCTATCGCATTTTGATACTGAACGTAAGTTCGGCGTTAATGATTTTAGAACACAAAAAGGGTTTTCAACAGAGGCAGGGCTTATTTTAGTTTTTTAATTTAAAAGTCCTGCCGTCGTAATAATTTATCTTATAAGCTATGAAGACTGACTTGCGATATCGTGATACGTCTTCATATGCGGTCCAAGAAACACTCTTGAATATATTCGCATAATTGCAAGCCCATCTAAAACATAAGAAAATGCGACTAAAAACGCTAAAGTAATATTATGGGGTGGAATATGGTGGAAAAGTAAATCTTCACCAATAAAAGAGGCCGTGATAGGAAATCCCGAAAGTCCCATACAACAAATTAAAAATAAAAAGCTTAGATTTTTATATTCATAAATATGTCCTTGAAAGTTTGCTAAATTCAAAGAGGGTTCTTTGGACTTTAAATACTTAAGAATTGTAAGACCCAATATCCAACTTGGAACTATTCCGCTTAAATAAATTAAAACGTCATGAGTTTCCCAATGAGTAAAGAGTAACAAAGAAAGGGCTACCCATAAGTGATTCATAGCCACTAAGGTCCAAGACCAAATGACAGCCTTACGTTCAGCAAAAGCTTGAAGTCCAAAAATAACTCCAATCATGGCTAACAATGTAACTTGAACTTGGACCGATAAGTTATTTTCAAAGTAATAAAATCCTGAAACTGAAACCGCTAATGTATTTAGTATAAGAAAGCTGAATGTTAATGGATGACTAAACAAAGAGAAGTATCGCCCAATCACTTTCAAGGGATGCCATAAAAGTTTATTATGGTAATAATCTAAATTCCATTCCTTAACCGACAAAACATAAAAGAATTTATTTAGTTTCGAATAAGTATGTGTTGGTTTTTGTGTGTCTTCATTTTTGTAAAGTTGCTCTTTGATAAGATAACTCACAACTGAGGGTGAAACTAAAAGTTGGTAAGTTCTTAGAAAAGCATTTCCAGTTAAGTGAAATAATGCCAGTGGTAAAAGCCCCATTGAGATTTCAATAAAAACCAGTCCTATTTGTACGATTGAAGCATAAGCAATTTGACTTTTAATACTAGATTGAACCTTTGAAGTCATATTCGATAAAAGAATTGTAATTAGTCCAATCAAGGCAATTAAAATACGAACTGAAAGTTGTTGCTCCCAAAGATAAAAAGTACGAATTAATATAAAGCAGCCCATGTGGACAGACAAAGACCCATAAAAAATAGCACTTGAAGGAGTTGGGCCTTCCATGGCGCGTGGAAGCCACGTAGAAAAAGGGAACTGTGCCGATTTAACACTCGCAGAGATCAGAAGCATTAATCCTAAAAAAAATCCTATTGATGAATGGTTTGCAAGATGCTCTCCAATTAAAAGTGGATTTGAAATTTCAAGAAAAGTGACATTGTTTTCCATAAGATTATGACTTAGCCAAGCCACTAATATCAAACCCAAATCTCCTATTCTATATATAGAGAATATTTTAAGTGAATTTTTAACAGGTAAAAATCGGTCACGATAAAATGCTATTAATAAAAAAGATGAAAAGCCTAAAATCTCCCAACCACACATTAAAGTTTCAAAGTTACCTGAAAAAATAATAATATTATAACCTAAGTAAAAAAATAAAATTGTAGAAAAAAATCTTTTATATCCAGACTCTCTGTGCATGTAGTAGCGACTGTAAACAGTTATTAAAAAGGTTAGAATCCCTCCAAAAAATAGGAATGTGGCACTCACATAATCTAAATAAAAAGAGATAAAAAAATCATAATTATTATTGCTACTAATTATTGATGGGCCTCTGAAAAATATTTCTTTTTCGTGACCAAAAAGCCAAAAAATAATTAATAATTGCGATAATAATGCATGTAATCCCACTGTTATTAAAGACCAAGTTGAAATTAAAAACTCTTTGTTTTTTGGTAAAATTAAACTTATCAAAAAGCCAAAGAAAGGAATTGAAATTAAAAACAAAAGAAGATTTGCATTCATAAATTATCCTTTAAATATTTTGGGAGGTATGTTGTCTCTGATTTTTTCAATGTCCATTGGGGACGTATTGGTTAATAGATACTTTTCATGAGGTGTGAAACTGATCATAGATTCATTCGAAAAAGAGTATATTTTGTGATCAGATGGATCAATACAAGCAAGATGAACCCATTCATTTTTAAACCATTCATAAGTCGATTTATTTCTCTGAATTGTTTCAAGAACGACGTAAGGCTTCTGATAAACAACAATTAATAATCTGATGGGATCATGAACTTCAATCATTTGTATTGGGAGTCCGGGCCTTAAATCTCCATCGACACCGTTAGCGACACCTATAAGTCCCATAACATTATGGGGAAGTTTTGTGCCTGCACCTAATTTTTGATTATCAACTCTTGAAAAATAGTATTCTAAATTAATTCCACCACAGACAGGGGCCGCAGCATTTAATATCTTCTCAAGAATAAGTCCATTCGGATCAATTAAAGGATCGTAAGAATTTAAAAAAGCTCTTCGATCTAAAAAAAGATTTCTAGACATAGATCTTGGTCCAACAAGACACAATGAATTTGTAGCATGATTCAATTCTGGGCGTGGTTCAAACAAAGAAATCGACCGAATACGAACAAGGTCTCGTAATTTCTTTGCACTTTTTGTAGAATCAATCATTAAAAAGCGACGAGATCTTTCCTTGGCATTTAATGTCATGGCCCGTTCAAAAATATCTTTTGCTTTTACATGATGCTCTTTTTGTTCAATAGAAAGTAGGTGTTCATCAAAAAAATCAATATCGTCCCTAGTTGTGTCATGAATAGCGCCAACAAATCGTGTGGTGTCTGGAATATTTATTCCTTGAGCTGATAATTTTTTTCTAACCTCGGGTAAATTAGCTGCATGTGCAAAAACTCTAGCATTGACTGAGCCAGGCCGCCCGGAACAAGCTCCACAATCGTAAGCCGAATAGTGGGGATTGTTGACACTGCTTGCACCATGGCCGACTAAGTACACAATTTTAGCGAAATGGGTGTTCAGTCCAATACTCATTAATAAATTATAAACTCTGAGGGCCATTTCTTCTTCTGTAAATCCGATTTGAAGACCTAAATGCATAGGGTGGTTTTCATTAAAGCCAACGGTCAATTTTGCTACCTTATCCATGTGTCTTAATGAAGTTGTAGTCGCTGGTGTAATCGAGGGCCTGAATAGACTTAAAAAAAGTTTTAGAACAGACCAATAACCTAGGCTTGGCGTTAAAAACCAACCAGTAAAAAAATTAGCTTTGTTCTGCTTAATGTATAAATCTTTAAGAAATTTATTTTTAGATTCAACCTCTTGAACGACATATTGAGGTGTCACTGGTGCTGGACACTGCTTTGTTAAATTATTGCTATTAGACGGTTGAAAATAAAATTCAAAACCAAAAAATCCAGGAGTTCCATAAGTTGAAACATTTAAATCAATATCTTCAAGATACATTCTTAAAGAACTTTCTCGATCATCAATACAAAATACAGCTTGAAAATTTAAATCTTTCGTCACGTTTGTTTTTTTTATGGATAAGTTTTCGTGTATAGATTGTAAAACTTGTTCGTAATGTGTTTTTTCATAAGAATTTTGAAATATTTGGTTAACTGTATCGATCTCCGATATAGTTAATTCATCAAACAGATTATTTGAAAATAAATAATCTGATTTCATTATTGGTTTCCATTTATTTTCTCCAATAAAAGAATCTAAACAGTCAATTTCTAAAAGTAATTCGAATATAACGAGTTCTTTTAAAGAAATTTTTCTTTTTTCAATTAAAATGTTAGGATCATCCTCTATGACTGACACTAACCCTGACCATCCAGAGTGAGAAAATTGTTGGTCGTATAAATATGTTTCATAAACGTTTTCATCGTTCACAAGAATTTCTAGTGCTTGTTCGATTTTTAAATTCTCAGTATGAAAAAGTTTTCTTGCACGGCCATTTTTATTTAAAAAAACCGAACTTAGGCCGTCAATATCTAGTTTTTTCATTGCTTCAAAAAAACTTAAATTGGGATAGGGAAAAGAAATTGCAGATATCCCCTGATCCAAAAAATTACATATATATCTGAATAAAATAGGGTGAGTTTGCAAATCTATATCTACGTCGTAAGTTTTCTTCCAATGAGATCTTAACTGTCCAATTCTTTTATTAGATTCTTCAACAAAAGGATAAGTTAACATTTTATCTAAAAATGAAACATCTAGACCTTGCTTTGCTATTTCAGACAAAAGGATATTCTTCGATATTTTATTATCGAAATACAGATCTCTAAATTCTTTTAATTGTAAATATATTTTATAACCAAATATCTTTTCACTTTGTAAAATACCATCGTGAAATTTTAAATTTTGAAATGAATGTAACGTATTGTGATGGATGAAATCTTTAAGTGGTGCCTGGCTAGGTAGATAATGTTTGATGTTATGAATAACATCAAACATGGATTTTTTATTTTTTTCATCAAAAGAGGTATTCATTTCACTGTTTTGAGTTATTGTCATTAGTGCCCGCTTTGTACATTCATGAATTCTATACCTGTATATTCAACGTGTTTTTTCTTTTGGTGCATTTTGGTTTTTAAATTCGTTAAAAGCATCTGGGATGAAATATCAACAAAAGAGTTTTTATCAAATTCTATTTTAATATTTTGAGAATTTGATTTTTCAATTAACTTTTTTAAAATTAAAATATTTGAAAAAACGCAGTCAGAATTAACATTTATGTTTTCGGTATTTCCTGACACTTTAACAGAACGTCGAATTACAAATAAATCTATTATTTTACCAGTGTGAATGATGTTAAATATGAAGTTTAAAATTGTACCAAATAGAATTCCAATAAGTAAATCGGTCGCTAGGGTCACAATAATTGTACCTAAAAAAACCGCAACTTGCTCCCATCCCATTTTATAAATGCTCAGGATCTGTTTAGGGTTTGTTAATTTAAATCCAACATAAATTAATATGGCCGCAAAAGTCGCTAAAGGAATTTTATTAAGTATACTAGTCGCAAATAAAATAAAAATAGCAATAAACAAACCATGAAAAAAATTGGACCATCTTGAAGTTGCACCGTTACTGATATTTGCAGAACTTCTAACAATTTCAGAAATGACGGGTAGACCACCAATAAACCCTAATAATGTATTACAAATCCCTTTAGAGATTAGATCCATGTTTAGATCAGATTCTCTTTTTTGAGGGTCTAATTTATCTACAGCGGCCGTACTTAAAACTGACTCAATAGAGCCTACAAGTGCTATTGTTAAAACTGCGATAATAAATTCTGAGCTAAAGAGATTTTCAAAAAGTGGAAAGATAAAAAAATCTTGAATATTTTCTGGAACTCTTAATAAAAATTTAGGACCAATGTCAAAATGCATATTAATTAATGAAACTTGATGGGGGTGCTCTATATCAATAAATAAACTAAAAAAATATCCAATAGTGACAGCTGCTAATGGAGCCGGAATAATCTTATTAATTTTAGGAAAATAGTTAAATATAATAACTGTAGCTAAGCAAACCATACCTATCATAAAAATCTCTAAATTATTTTCACTGATTCGTTGTGGAATTTCAATCAACTGCATAAGTATGGATTTAGATTCGGCTTTTATGCCCTCTAAAACAAAGACTTGCTTGATCATAATTATTAAGCCTATTGATGTCAGCATTCCTTGAAGCGCATTAACTGGAACGGCCAGCGCAAGTGTGCCTAATTTTATATATCCAAAAACAAGCTGTAATAAACCTGCTATAACAATCGCAGCCAGCGTCAATCTGAATCCTGTTTGAAGGTTCCCATGGCCTAGAGCCGTTACGGAATCAAGTATGACAACAATTAAGCCTGCCGCTGGCCCAGTGATCGTAACGTAACTACCACTGACTAAAGAGCCAATGAGTCCACCCACAATTGCAGCTAAAATCCCTGCGGACGGGGGTGCGCCTGAAGCCACACTAATTCCAATAGATAAAGGTAATGCAATTAAAAAAACAATAAATCCAGATAAAATATTTACTTTAATTTCTTTAAACTGAGTTGGCCAAGCCGATGCATTAAAAAACGTATGTTTTCCCATAGAAGCTCCAAACATAAATGTTTAACTTAGATTATTTAAATAAATTTATTAAATAAGACTTAAGCGGGTGGGCTTAAATAAAGAATTTGGAGGTAAGACAGAAGATAATTTGAAATTACAAAAAAGTATTTTTTGAGATCAAAACTATGTTTGATATTCGAAATAAGAGGTAAGAATAATGTGAGGCATATGTAAGTAGAAAAGTTTGTAAGCACCTTCTTTTTCTTTGTTTCTAATTCTGAGGACTCTACTATAACTAAGTTGTGGTTAAAATGATCTCTGTAAGATAAAGATTCATGCTCAAATGTATTGTCTAAAGTTTTATAATCATAAAAAGGTTTAATAGAGACCCATGAAATAGATAGTATTAAAAAAACAACTGTAAAATCTAAAATCTTCATTGTTTTAATGTATTCCTGATGAAGTTTAAAAACAATGTGTTTTTTTGTATTTTAATGGTCTGACAGATTTGAATCTTTAGAAAGGGCTGAAATAATGCTTTTAAATAATAATATATTCTAACTTTAAGCCGTTTATCTCAAAATTAAATTGAATTTAATGCTTGAACTGCATTCTTATTTTTAGTTTTAATTGCTTTTTCTAATAACCGATCCTTGTTATCTTTTACAAAGCTATCCGTTAAGGTTAAGAAAATACCACTAAAAAAATTAGTATTTTTTTGGTTTAAGATTAATCTTCTAGGGTGAGACATGAGACCTGTCAAAAATCCAAATTTATATTTTAGCAACCAATTCTTCCAATGTCTTGAATTTAAAAAATTTTTAGCTAATCTTAAATCACCCGCTTCTGACAAAACATTAAATCTTAGTTCTACATAGTAAATGTCAAAATCAATATTGATGAAATGATTAAATAGATTTTCAAGTTCTATGCCAGGCCTTATATATAAGTAAAGATTTAACAGATCGTTAAGAACGACCTGATTAAAAACCAAGGGTAAATCTTTTTGAAATAAATCAATGAGATACTCACTTCCGTTAATTTTTAATAAATCAACTAGCCAATAAGCGTATCTATTTTCGGATTTAATCGCCCAGTTAATAAGTGGTATTATTTTTTCAAGAATATCCAGTCGTTCAAATTTTATTGCCAAAAGTAAAGTTTTTTCTATTTTAGATTTATCATAAATTAGAAAATTACCACTAAATAAATTAGATGATTCCGCGAGGTCTTGAACGTATTTTTCTTGTTCCTCATCTGATACAAAAATTTTAAATAATCTTTCTGGAGTAGACCGAATTGTCATTGAAGGTGAAATTTTTCTAAAAATATTTAGGGCTTGAATTTCAGACATCTGATCAAAGCTTTTATTGTGGTAACCAGATATAAATAAAGTCCCATTAATATTAAATTTAACTGAGCCGCTCATTCTTTGGCTATTTGCTTCAATGCCTGCATATTTACTTAAAGTTAAATGGGAGTGTGATCCGCCAATTTGACCATTATCTCCAGGAATATTTGCCCCTAAAATAATAGAATTTTGATCTAAAATGAAAGTCCAAGTTGAAGAAAGTAGCTTTGCTGGATTTGGTTTTACTAGATTTGAACCATCAAAAAATCTAACGTTGTCAGAATTTAATATATCTTTTGCCGCACGTATAAACCTGTGATCTGTTAGATCGTATTCAACTGATAGAAAAGATTCGCAATATCCAGCTAAAGCCAAAGAATAGCTAAAAATTGCTGTAAAAAAAAGTAATACATATTTCAATATATAAATCCTAAATTAATAGCCATATGACTATTTAATTAAAATATGATTCGCATGCGCCGGCTGTAGAAACAGAACTACTTTTAACAACAATTTCACGATTTTCTAGGCTGAGACTTAGGTTTTTAACTTCAGAGCCACTATCAAAAATTAAATTTGAAATAGGTCTTCTAATATTGTCTTCAATCAGTCTTAGCACATCACGCATCGACTGTTGGGGGTCGAAGTGGTTTCGACCCAAGGTCTCCACTAATTCATCTAAATTAGTAATTGATACTGAAATAGAGTTAATTTCATTTAGTTCTTTAATAATTTTTTGAATTTGTAACTTAATAATCTGACTAAATTCTTGAACGTTCAAATACGAAAATGGAACAATGCCGTCTAGTCGATCTAGGACAAATTCATCGATGCCGTCAATTACCATTTGTTTTCTTAATTCATCCATATTCATTTTTGCAGTCGGGCTTCCAAAACCAATAGCACTTTTTCCAGCTGAAATTTTTGTGATATAATCAGACCCTGCATTAGTTGATGCAAAGACAGACGCGTTTTTTAATGAAAGTGTAATCAAGCGAATTTCGCCACTTTGTCTAGATGAGTAAGTGATTTCACCTGTGTCTAAGGCCCCAATTAAAATTCTTTGAATCGCAGGATGCGCTTTTTCTAACTCGTCAAAAAACAAAATAGACATAGAATTGGATTGAATGATTTGACCAATCCTGGCTTTAAATTCGTCCACCATATAGGGGGATGTAAAATCACTCATTACAATACGGTGGGGCTCTGTCTGGCCATAGGCTTTGGCTAAAAGACGTAGGATTTCAGTTTTACCTTGCCCCTTAGGGCCTGCAAATAAAAGTCTGTATCTGGGACGTGTTCGATCAAAAACACCGCTCATGATCTGACGTGCACGATCAAGTATGGCTGTCTTTGCGGGCTCTTGCCCGATCAGATTATCCAACTGAGATACAATCTGGTCATAGCGCCATCTTCTTTTGTTAAAGTCCAACTCTGAAGGATCAACACCATAAAGGGATTGAACTGATTTTTTTAAAAGATCTAAAGTCACGGGGCCTGTTGTATTATCAAACTGATAGAACGAATAAAGCTCATTTAATAATTTTGTAGCTTTAGAGGGCTGCACCCCTTCAATACCAAATTCATTAGAATAAAAAATCACCATTTTTAAAACCTCATCACTCAAAGGCTCTAAAGATCTGGAAGACACCCAGCCTTTAAGTATTTTAATTAAGACTTCGTCGTTAGGTGTTGGCATTCGAACTTCGGCTAGTCTTCGGTTTAATGCCGCATCATCAGAAAAATGTATGTTCCATTCCTGCGGGGTTGAGGCCAATAGCATTTTCAAATAACCTGAAGCTAAGCCTGGCTTCAAGATTTGCATAATATTTGCTTTTCGACCAGCAGACGTTCCAACGCCGCTTAATGTATGAGCCTCATCGACGAACCAAATTACCTTTGTGACCTTTGAAACTTCAACTAAAGCTTTAGCTCTAGCTTCTAAAGTTCCAACATATTTTGTGCCCGCATCTATCGACGAGCCTGAAAATGTTCTTACCGAATACTCTTTAAGTATATTGGGCACATCTCCTTTACTAAAACGATACGCAAGTCTTTGCATTAAGTAAGTCTTACCTACGCCCGCTGGGGCAAGAAGCTTCACGCTGCCTAATTCAAATTTTATAAAATTTCTTAAAATTTGATCTTCAATAGTTCGTAATTCAGGAACATCAGTGTAAACAAAATCTGTTATATTTTCAAACATGTCTTCAGAAAAAGATTTAACTACGTCCCAAGCATCTGTCGTTTGACCATCTTCACCTTTTGTTGGAATTGGGGCGTGACCTTTAGGAAAATTAGAATTGTCTGGGGCATTTATTGAATTGGCGGGCACAGCAGGTTTTTGAATCACAGCGGGTAGATTGAATTTATTTGCTTTGGCTTGATTTTGTGCAATCAGTAAAGCCACTCGGTTATAAATGTTTGGAAGTTTCTGATGAAAATAAGTTTGAAAAATTGGTTCTTCTTTTCGGCCTCGGCTGAGCCACTGTTCGATCAAGCTTCTGATCTTGCTCACTTCTTCTTCTGAGTAGTATTTCCCATCAACAAAATAGGAATTACTTTGCATACCAGAGGATGTTTTTGATGACATGAAAATATAGATCCCAAACTCATCCATTACAAAAAATGAGGTTCTATCAACAATATAACCATGATTTTGAGCAAATGAATTAGGTGAAGCAATAACAAAATTCCAACTTGAATCTTCATTTTTTATAAAATAATAAAAAGTGTGTTTTGTATGAAGAACAAGCCTATCTCCTTCCATTTTAAGTATAAAATCATTTCTATTTAAATTCGGTGGAAGAATAACACCGGGCACTTCCTGGGCATCAACCTCTGAAAACCCAAAGGATTTTAAATGTCCTGATTCGCTGTCATAAACCATTCTTTCAGATTTAAAAAGTACGACAGCAGATAGGGCTGAATGAAGTCCTAAAAAAATTAAAAATATAAAAGAAATAAAATGAAGTGTTAGTTTAAACATTGATAGCCCCCGCTAAATTCCCCAAATTATTTTAAATACAGGTCAAATAGCACTGAATTTAAAGGAAATATTTAATGCAGAAAAATAGTGTTAATTACAGCAAAATGCAATTTATACGTGAGTCAGATCGTAGATTTCAGTTAGATATGATAATATTGACTTAAAATTGAACTAAATTAAGCGTTTATGTCCATTGTTGTTATGTTTAGAATAGAATTCTCTAATAGTGCTTTTTTAGAAAATAAAAAAGTTAATAAATTTTATTTAAATTTGGCGATTTATTTTTAAATTAAAAATTCAAAATTTTAAATTTTTTATGTAGGCTGTATCTGGGTATTTGGTCAGTAAAATGTCTAACATTTTTTCTGCTCTATCGGTGTCGCCTAAATTCCAGTAAGCCCTTACTGATCTAATCAGGACTTGGGTTTGATTAAGTTCTAAGTGATCTGGTGCAAAATCTAATACTGCTAAGACGTCCTCGTAGTCCCCTAATGAATGTAGGGCGTCAGTAAGGTAAAAGTAATGTTTTTGTGTTGCGAATTCTGTTTTAAGAATGAATTTAAGTGTCACAATAGCTCGGCTTAGTAATTGCTTTTTATCTTGCATTAATTTTTTGCTTTTAAAACTTTGTGCCATTTCAACCAAAGAGTAAGCAAGTAGATCCGATATAATATAGTTTTCTGGATAAATTTGGAGTGCCTTATCAGAAGAGGCAATTGCTGCATTTAAATTTCTTAAACGCACAAGAGCCTGAATTTCAAGAATTAAATAGTCTAAATTACTCGGTTCATTTCCTAGGAGTAATCTAGCAAGGCTGAGCGCCGTTTCATGATCTTTAATGTCGGTGTTTGCAAGATAAAGCCGGATTAAATTTTCATCTGACCTTCCTGCTGCTCGAACTAGCTTGTAGGCGACGTCAAACTGTTGTTCCGCTACAAGTCTATTTCTTCGTTCAAGTTTTCGTGAAATCTGCCAGTAGGTTTCAAGTAAAAAAATGTTATCTTCATCGATAACAATTTTTTTGTGAAGTGAATCTAAAGTTTTAGCAATTTCAGCATAGGTATTCAAAATATAAATGTCTTCGTTTTCAAAAATGGTATTTAGCTTTTGTTGAATTGAATCGGATTTAGATAAGTAGGCTAGGCACATGTTCTTCGCCACGGCTGTATTGAAAATTAAAATAAGTGCTAATCCAAAAAAAACTAGTTTCATTTTGGTGAATTTGATTAGAGTTAAGAATTTGTTAAACAATGAAATTCTCCTGATAAATTAATTGCAGTTTGATTAAATTCGCACCAAAGTTTAAAATTTTTAAGAAGGCCATATTTAAAACAAAACTAGTGGTATGAGTACTAAAAAATGTAAAGCTGTATGCAAAGTTAAGGGCCATTATATTTTTTTCACTTGTAGGCGAATTATATGTAGATTTAAAATAGATATCTCAGTTTCTAAAATCAGTAAGGAGTTTCCTTGACGTCTGAAAAGATAAAAATTTTAAATACTAGTAATTGGTTAGAAACTTTAACCAAAAAAAATCCGACTTCACGGAGCCAATATGCAGCCATGTATTCAACGTGGTGGGACGGGATTGTGACAGACCCGAACTTAATGCTTTTACCGATTGATGACCACCAGGTTCAGAGAGGTGACGCGGTCTTTGAAGCCATCAAAGTTGTTAATGGAAACATATATTTGGTGAAAGACCACCTGGACAGATTGGAGCGATCGGCGAAGTCCATTAGTCTTATTAACCCCTTAAATCGCGAGCAGATGCTGGACATCTTGGACCAAACATTAAAGGCCTCGAAGTTAACCGACGCCATCTTAAGGCTGTTTTTAAGTCGAGGGCCAGGATCTTTTTCGCCAAGTCCCTATGACACTGTTGGGGCCCAAGTGTATTTGGTGGTGACGAAGCTGCAACCTATGTCAGAGCAAAAAATAGCCCAAGGTGTGTCTTTGGCTTTATCCAAAATTCCACCTAAAGAGCCTTGGTTGGCGCAGATTAAAAGTTGCAACTACTTGCAAAACGTACTTATGAAAAAAGAGGCCATTGATTTGGGTGTGGACTTCACTTTGGGTGTGACCCCAGAAGGCTTAATTACTGAAGGAAGCACTGAAAATCTAATTTTGTTATCTAAAAGTGGAGAGTTGTTAAAGCCCAAATCTACAAATATTTTATTGGGCACAACCATGCAAAGAGCCTTTGAACTTTCAAAATCTATAAAAGAAATTAAAGTTTGTCATGAAAAAGACTTAAAACTTGATGATTTGATCCAAGCCTGCGAGGTCATGATGGTGGGGACAACCTTAGATGTGATTTCAGTGACAAGGTATGAAGGTCAGCCCGTAGGTGATGGACGACCTGGTCCAGTTTCGAATCGACTACGTCTGCTTTTAATTAAAGATCAGAAAAAAATTGAGTAAGCTTAAATTTAAGGTGGTTCTGATGAAAATTACTTATAAACTGATTCTATGTTTGATTTTACTTTTACTTTCTTCATGCGGGGGCTCATCGGAATCTGCAAGTTCTATAGTGATTACTAAAATAGAACTTGTAGACACAACACCGCTCGCCTTTAGCGGATTTGGTACAAAAGTAGTTAAATTGACTGGCGGTCAACTTGTTGTTCACGAATTTCAGAATCCAAATTTTCCAAATGCGGGCACCATTCGCGTTTACGATTCTTTGACTGGTAACCTTATTAATACAATTGAAGGCAATCAGGCCGATGACAGATTGGGTTCAGAAGGAATCTTAGCACTTCCCAATGGAAATTTTTTAATTGTTTCAAGTCTGGATGATGTCGGCGGAGTGGTGGATGCGGGATCCGTTATTTTAGCGAGCAGCGCCGGTTTAGTCATTAGCACCGTGTCTGGGGATCAGTTTGAAGACTTTATTGGTTCAGAGGGCGTGACGTTACTTTCTAATGGTAATTTTGTAATTAGGTCAAGATTTGACGATGTGATGTCCATTGTAGATTCAGGTTCAGTCAAACTTGTGGATGTTATGACGGGTACTGAAATTCAAACGCTTTCGAGTGATAGCGCCAATGATAATTTTGCTAATGCAGGAGTTTTTGCTTTACCTAATGGAAATTTTTTAATCAGTTCAAGCTTCGACGACATCAGTGGAATTGATAACGTGGGATCAGTCAAACTTGTGAACGGATCTACAGGAGCCGTCATATCTACAACACAAGGGGATCAGCTAGAAGACAATTTAGGAATTCGCGGCATTGCGGTGCTTGCTAATGGGAATTTTGTTATTAGCTCTTGGGTTGATGATAATGGTGGGGTTGTAAACGCAGGGTCCGTGAAACTTGTAAATGGAGCTACGGGTATAACCATCGCTTCCATTGTGGGGGACGACAATCAAGACTCTTTTGGAACAGAACCAGCTTTTGTCTTAAGTAATGGAAACTTTGTGATCACGTCGCCGACGGATGATGTTGGTGGATTTATAGATACAGGATCAGTAAAAATTGTGAATGGCGCAACAGGTGCTATTCTGAATTCTATTGTCGGGGATCAGGATTCAGACCTTCTTGGTTTGAATGGAATTTTAGATGGTCTATCTGCAGGTTCAACGAACGGAAGTTTTGCCATATTTTCAGAATTTGATGATAACGGTTTAGTTTCGAATGCTGGTTCAATAAAAATTATTGATAAAGATACAAATAATCTTATTTTTAATACACAAGGAACTGTCGCGAATGCAAGACTAGGAAGTGGTAAAAATTTTATTTTAAGTAATAAGAACTTTGTCCTTTATTCTTCGGTTTCAAATAACGGGTCAATACTAAACGCAGGTCATGTGACTCTTTACAATGGAAGTAACGGATCTCAAATTGCGTCTTACAAGGGTGATCAAGGAAATGATTATTTAGGAAGTGATGGGGTCATTGCATTGTCCAATGGCAATATCGTGGTTAGTTCTAGTCAGGATGGTTTTGGTGCAGTCCTGAATGCGGGATCAGTGAAGTTGATTCGCGGAACAACCGGAGCCCTTATTAAACAATTTAAGGGTAATAATTCCGACGATAGAATTTCAATTGGCGGAACAAAAATTTTTACAAATGGGGATTTTGGGTTTGTATCTGACCTAGAAGATGTAAATTCAATTGATAGCGCGGGCACAGTCAGATTTGTTAGCGGGACGACAGGTAAAGAGTATTTTTCAGATAGTGGTCAGTCCTCCTTTGATTTTCAAAACGGACTTATTGTTGAAATTTCAGCGGATGAATTTTTATTTTCGACACCAGGGTATGATCTGAATTCTACGATTAATTCCGGACGAGTCTTAATTTATAAAAAATAAAATAAGTTCAATTGCAAGATACTTTGCTGAGCGAGCGGCAGAAAGAATTGTTAGGCGTCAAGAACAAAAAATAATTGATGATGCCATGAAAGACTCTATCCGAAATCCAATTCCAATCGACACATTAATGTGTCGAGCCGCTGATGATGCCAGTATTGCAGAAGTATGAAATTCAGCCCTTAAGCTTTTGCGGTTATTTATATTTTCCACTTTTTCTAAGCTTTTCAGTTAGAATTTTGAACTCTGACTTTTTATTTGTAGGAATCTGTCTCCAATCCAAATTATGAATCGCTCCGTAAAAGGAATATAAATAAAGGGCATTGCAACATTTAGAACTTCGATTAATTTTCATTCGACCCTCAAGCATTTTTATAAAAGATTTTTCTGGTCCCATCTTAATCACTTGATCTGCAAAATAAATCCCCATAGCATTTAAATCTTTTTCTACAGCTGGTCCTAAGTTTCGCATATCCGAAACTTTCTTTTTTAATTCTTTTTTTAAGCCCATATTCTTAAACTCATGAAGCAGGTGATATAAGATAAAATAATTGTCAGAGGTAACCCAATTTTTAAAAAGTCTGAAAAACGGTAGCCTCCAGGACTTAAAATTAATAAATTTCCATGATGTCCAATAGGCGTTAAAAAAGACGCGACGGAACCAACGGTCACACAGATCACAGCTGCCGTTGGTGATATTGAAGCCGTTTTCGCAAAGGCCACTGCAATAGGGGCAAGTAAAACCGTAGTAGCCGCGTCTGATAATATTTGTGTAATGAAAGAAGCGATCCAAAAAAACACGAGCAGCATTGTCAGTGGCTCCCAGCCATTTGTATATTTAAGAAGTTGGTCTGCAAGTAGCTGATCCACGCCTGTCTTTTCCATCGCAATACCTAAGGGAATGACCCCGGCAATCATCACATAAATTTTAGTTTCAATAGAAGAATAAGCCTGATCCAAATTCACACATTTGGTTAACACCATCATGACGGCTCCCAAAACAAAAGCGATGTACGCTGGTAGAAAACCACTTGCAGATAAGGCAATAGAGCCAAGCATAATTAGAATAGCAGTTAAGCTTTTGTTTCGTTTGATCGTATTTCCATAAAAGGGCAAGAACATTAAAAAACCACGATGTAAATGCAGGTCATCTAATCTTTCTTTAGGTCCCCAAAGCACTAACATGTCTCCGGCTTGAATAAGTGTGTCTTCAATCCCAGTTGAAATCCATCCCGATTGTCGCCAAAGACCTACAACGGCCACTTCAAATCTTTTTTGAAAGTTGATATGAAGTAAGCGTCGTCCCACAAACTCTGATTTAGGTGATATAACGGCTTTTAAAATGCGTTTTTCTTCACCTACTAAATTATTTGATCCTTCTTTGCCAGAATTAAATTTGATTAAGGCTTTCAGGACAAGGCCCGTTTTTCCATCATGAGAGACCAGTTCATCGGCCGTTGTTTGAACAACAAACGTATCCTCACTTTCAATGACGTTATCAGGTGATTTTTCTTTTTTTTGGTAATCTCTATTTGTCCAATTGATAATTTTGAAGTTTTTTTCTGTGGCTAAAATCAGTTCATTAAATGTTTTTCCAATCCACAAACTATTTTCTATAACGATTAATTCTGTTGTGATTTCTGTTAATTTGAAATTACTTTCAGTATCATCAATGCCAGATGTTTTTGGTAAAATCCAACGGGTTAATATGCAAAAAATAATTCCAGCTACAACTAAAGGTCCCCCGATTTGGCCCACAGAAAATAATCCTAATGGGGCCTCACCGCTGCGTTTTAATATATTATTTGCAAGTAAAAAAGCTGGGGCTCCAATTAAAGTTAACGTAGTTCCAAGAGACGCGGCTGTTGCCATTGGAATTAATAACCTTGATGCGTGTAAATCTTTTTCATTTTTACAAATCTTCATAATGATCGGAAGCATCATGGCCGTGACCATCAAGTGATGAGTAAAAGCCGACATAATAGCGACAGAGATCATGATCACAATCAGAGCTCTTGTTTCACTTTTGCCTGAAAGTTTTGATACCCACTCACCAATAATATCGGTGACACCCGTGAACGACAGTCCCGCTGATAAAACAAAAACGGCAGCCACAATAATAGCAGGCTCACTTGAAAATCCTGAAAAGGCCTCTTTAGGATCAATCAGGCCGGTTATTGCTAAAGCTAAAATGATAAGGACAGCGATCACGTCTACTCTTAAATATTCAGTAATAAACAAAAATATCGACACTAACATTAATAATATAAATAATATTTGTTCTTGAGGGAGTCCAAAAATCATTTTTTCTCCTGATTGAGTTTAAGATCAGGTGAGGCTTCAGTTCGCTGACTATTTGATGATAAATTTATAGATAAATTATCTGACATATTATCCGACGAATTTCCAGTTGAACTATCTGACGAATTTCCTGAGTTGCTGGTAGTGGAATTCAAAAGATTAATTTCTCTTTGCGGGAAAGGAATTTTTATTTTGTTCAATTTAAAAGATTTAAGTATAGCTAGGTTAAGTAAACTTTTAATCGCTCCAATACGGTCGCTGTAATCTTGTGTCCACACCATCAGGCTAAATTTTAACCCGCTTTCCCCGAATTCTGATAAACGAACCGCAGGAGCAGGGTTTTTTAATATTCCAGATTCTTTTTCAGCCACTTCAAGTAAAAGTTTTTGAATTAAATCTGCGTCTGAGTCATAGGCTACACTTACAGAAACGCTGGTGCGAACATTTCGACCCGAGTGACTCCAGTTGATCACTTGTTTAGAAATAAAGTCGGAGTTAGGTACAATAATCGACACATTATCATTCGTGATAATTGTGGTGGCGCGAACAGAAATATTTTGGACGTTTCCAGATACATCTCCCACTTCAATTCGGTCGCCCAGCTTAAGAGGCTTTTCTAACAAAATAATGACGCCACTAATGAAATTACTAAATATAGTCTGCATACCAAAGCCGATACCAATTCCGATAGCCCCAGTTAGAACTGTGAACATACTTAAATCTAGACCTGTTGATTTAAGTAGTGAAATAAGTCCAATCACAAGAACGGCGTAGTAGCTAAGTGTTATCGCGGCCCGCCAGTTGCTAATATTCACATCTGCTTTTTTTGATAATCCCGAAATCAGCCAGTTTTTGAGTTTTGAAAGAATAAAAACAAAAGCAAAAATATAAAAAATATTTAATACGATAAGCCAAAGTGTGATGGAGCTTTCGCCCCAAACAATAAGCGGTTTGTTTAAAAGTATCCAGAGTGATTCTAGCAATTCTGTGATTTGATCCATGAACAATACTTACATGATTAATATCAAAATAAAAATATTATTTCATTGATACTTAGTTATGGCTGGAATTTTGCAATTGTTTAAATAAAGACTACGGTCTGTATTTAAAGCTTATAAAGACATAAACAAGAGTATTAATGACCCCAAATTTCAATTGATGGGGAAATAATGGAGCTATTCAAAAAGTTGAGATGGCTAGATTTAATATGATTTTTTAAAAAATTAAATATTTAAAACCAAAGGAGAAGTAAATATGAATTTACAAAAGAATTTTGACAATAATTTGAAAAATAAAGAGGCCTTAAAATACGATTATCCTGTGTTACGAATCGAAAGGACTTTTCGTGCTCCAGTGCAAAAAGTTTGGAACGCAATGTCTGAAGTTGAACTTTTAAAACAGTGGTGGGGGCCTGAAGGATTTACATCACCAAGTGCTAAAAATAGATTTTCGAGTAGGAGGGAAATATTTTTTAGCTATGCAAGATCCTAATGGAAAAATTATATGGGGCGCTGGTGTTTATAAAGAGATTATAGAAAACAAAAAGATAGTGTGGACGGATCATTTTGCAGATAAGAACGGAAATCTAATTACAGCCGAACAAGCCGGTATGTTTGGCGATTGGCCTAAAGAACTTTGTATTACATTGGACTTTGAAAGTATTGATACAGATCAAACTAAAGTGATGCTCAGTCATGAAGGGATTCCGACTGAAATGCATCACGAGTGCACTATGGGTTGGAATGAATCTTTTGATAAACTTCAAAAAATTGTTGAGCTTAGCTAATTAACTTAACTTAACTTAACTTAACTTAACTTAACTTAACTTAACTTAACTTAACTTAACTTAACTTAACTTAACTTAACTTAACTTAACTTAA
>JAYUKW010000001.1:0-519468 GCA_043764155.1 Bdellovibrionales bacterium | reverse complement strand
TCTCAATAACTTTAAAATTATAGAAATTTAAAAATCAATATCTAAAATAAAATTTAAAAATTAAGTCTCATAATCGAAAACTAAAATAAATTATCTATTCGATTTAAAATCACTTCTTTTCTTAACAAAGGAAACAGATCTTTAATCTCCGTCCCTTGAGCTTTACCAATCAAAGCCACACGTAAAGGCACAAACAAAAACTTACCTTTTAAATCAAGTTCAGTTTTCGCACGATTCATAATTTGCTCTAATAAATCTGAAGATGGATATTCAGTCTTCATCGAAGACACTTCACCACGCATAAGCATAATAAGATCTTTTGATTTAGGCCACGTTAAAACTTCTTTAGCTTCATCTTCAACCACCAGTGGGGTTTCACTTAAAACTTTTAAAGCAATAGAGCCATCAAGTAAAGTTTCCATATTTTGTTTATAGGTCACTAAAACTTTGGCTTTCCATTCATCAGTGCCTACAAATTTTAAACCGGCGTCTTTTAAAAAAGGCTCTAAGCGGTGCCACAATTCAAGCTCTGGAAGACTTCTTAAATACTGTGAATTCATCCACTTGCATTTATCCATATCAAATACGGCAGAGGCCGGATTAAATCTGTCTGATGTGAATTCCGCAATCATTTCTTCGACTGAAAGGATCTCTTTGCCGCTTGGAGAACTCCAGCCGACAAGAGCCATAAAATTTAATAGTGCTTCAGGCAAATACCCTTGGGCTTTAAATTCATGTACTGAAGTTGCACCGTGACGTTTGCTTAACTTCTGACGATCGCCACCTAACATAATGGATAGATGACCAAATTCAGGAGGAGTAAAACCTAGAGCATCATAAATCATAAGTTGTTTTAGGGTGTTGCTTAAGTGCTCTTCAGCACGAAACACATGGGTGATCTTCATCAGAACGTCATCCAGTGTACATACAAAATTATAAACCGGCATACCTGATGATCTAGCCATCACAAAGTCACCAATCATGTCCGCAGGAAAACTGATCTCGCCCCGAACGATATCATTAAATTTAAAATCACGATTACCGTATTCATTTTTAAATCGAATTGTTGCTGTTTGAGTTTTGAGTTTGTCTTCCGCTTTTTTTAAATCCCAATCACGGTAAGGACTATCTGGGCGAAAAGGTTCATTTTTCGCTATTGCTTTTTCACGTTGAACATCTAATTCTTCATCGGTTAAAAAGCAGTAATACGCTTGTCCGTCTTTAAGCATTTTTTGAGTGTATTCATTGTAAATAGATTTTCTATGACTTTGACGATAGGGACCATAGTTCCCTTTTTCTGAAAGATCTGGATTGGGGCCTTCTTGCCACAGTAAACCCAGCCACTCTAAATCTGTGAGCATAGATTTTAGGTAATCATCCTGGCTGCGCTCTTCATCGGTGTCTTCAACACGAATCAAAAAAGACCCATCATTGGCTTTAGCAAATAAATAATTGTAAAGGGCCGTTCTTGCCCCACCGACATGAAGGTAACCAGTCGGACTCGGGGCAAAACGCACTCTGACGTTTTGCCCTGACTGTATTTTAGTCTTCAAATTTGTTTGGGAATTATTTTTATCTTTCGAATTACTATCTAATTTTTTACTTAAATTATTTTCCATCACTTCCGAAGATATCAGTGACTTCCTTAGATTTCAAAGTTTCTTCATCAATAGCTAATTTTAATTCTTTCCAAAGAAGGCCTTTGGCTTGTTCAAGTAAGTTTTTTTCTCCGAAGCTCAAATCCTTTTCTGTTTTCAATGAAAACAAATCTCTTAAAACTTCAGCAATTTCAAAAACAGAACCTGTTTTAATTTTTTCCATGTACTCACGGTATCTGCGATTCCATGTTTGATTATCAATTTTAGTGCTTCTAGTGCTTAAAATGGTAATGACCTTACCAGCGTCATCTCTGTTTATGATTGGTCTTAAACCAACAGATTTAATGTTGTTCGCAGGCACCATGACTTTCATTCCACTTTCGATAATTTTTACTGAATAGAATTTCTGGGTGGTTCCGAAAATTTCTTTTTCCTCGATGGATGTGACTTGTCCTACGCCATGACCTGGGTAAACCGCATTGTCACCAACTTTGAATGTAAGCATTAATCCTCCTGGGATCGTTGAAAGAAATAAGATGAAAAATTTATCATTTTTGACACACATTAGCAATGCGCGTCACTTCTACTGAACTTATTACATTAATTGTGCCGTATTTACACATTTTAGGATTGGCTCAGACCTTGCTATTTTGAACCTATAAAGAGTCTTAATTTTATTTAAACCTGATTAAGATCTTAAAAAATATTAGTCCTCTTTAAGGAGAATAAAGTGAGATATTTAAGTAACTTAAAAACAATTAGAATAAATACAGTCCATTTAAACCTGATATTGAATCTAATATATAGCTTTTCTAAAGCGTCTGCTGGGCTTTTAGCGCTTACCTTGACTCTAGTTTCGACGGGTTGCGGTGGTTCCGGGAATGCCAAAAGAAACACTCGAAATCTATTTACTTTAGAGATCAGAACATCAAGTGCGTGTGGAGTTAATTTAACTAAGTCCTTCACATCCCAAAAGCTTCTTTGTGAAAATATAAGCTATGAATTATCCCGTGTTGGATGTGCTCAAATTGAGTTTCAAAGAGAATTTAATGACAATAATTGTCACCAGTTCGGAAATTTAAATCCAGGAAACGGCTTTTATAATCCACCCGCTGGTGGACCTTATGTTTACAACCCCGGCGATATCGGTGGAGAGCTTCCACAACATCCAGCAATTGACTACGGAGCTATTGATAATGATTACGAAGCTATGATCTTAGCTTTAGACCAATACTATACTATTGATAACGAAACGAATTGCTTCGCTACTGTGAAAAGAACAGGTCAGGTTTTTAACTTATGTGCGATTGAGAACTTAGGTGAAGGCTACGATGACGATGGTGCTTATAACAGTGGCCCTGAAAAAGATGACGCAGATAACTTTGTTTCAGACTCGGAAAGAGCAACACCAACGGCACCAAGATTAGATGAAGTTCCAGCATCACCTGTTAAAGATTCTGATGAAAGCCCAACTCTGCCAAGAGAACGACCTTCGGATCAGACATCTGGTGGTTCAGATCAAGACTCGTCGTCTGATTTAGAATTTAATTTAGTAAGTTTTAATGCAACTAGCAGTAGATATGAAGAGAGAACTGACCGTAGACTTCCTGTTTTATCTATCACCGGAAGAGTCACTCAAGACAGTCCGATTAACGGATTAACACATTCAAATCCATCGGAATTATTTGTAGTCGCTATTGCAGGTCAAGAGACCGTATGCCCGCAACTTAGAGCTCAATTGAGTATTGTCGCCAGCACTATTGTGACTGTGATCTCAATTGCCAAGGACGTATCAGAGATTCAATTAAATAGTTGCAGAAAATTAATTTTAAATCTGCCAGCATCCGAAGGATTCGATTTAACGTTTAATGAAAGTCTTGAGTTTTCAAATAAGGCTAATGTTCCAAAATTATTTAGATTCCAGAATAAATAATTAATCATTTCTTAAAGTGCTTATTCGTTAGTCTTAATTCAACGAGTAAGCATTTATTGACTGAGCCCCCGCTTTATACGAGATTTAGTGATCTTAAATAAATTCACCGGAGGAAGTCCTTTGACTCTAAGAGTTCGCGAAATATTAGGCTGGTATGAATCTGAAAATCCAGGAGTTTTAACAAATTTATCCCGCATACTTAATCACGGTCGCCTTAAAGGCACTGGAAAAATGGTAATTTTGCCTGTCGATCAAGGGTTTGAACATGGACCTATTCGTACATTTTCAATGAACCCTGATGCCTACGATCCCTTTTATCACTTTGAGCTCGCGATTGAATCTGGATGCAATGCTTACGCAGCTCCTTACGGTTCCCTTCAAGTTGGCGCCGCAAGATATGCGGGTGAAATCCCTTTGATTTTAAAAATTAATAATTCTGATTCCTTGTACTCTGAAAAAGGGGCTCCTATTTCAGCGATGACGTCTTATGTGGATGAAGCTTTGAAATTAGGTTGTGTAGGAATTGGGTTTACTATTTATCCAGGTAGCGGCGAAAGAAAACAAATGTACGAAGAGATCTCGGAAGCCTCTCGTTATGCCAGAGAAGCAGGACTTGTTGTTGTGATTTGGTCTTATGCCAGAGGCGAGCAAATATCTAAAGAAGGCGAAACTGGAATTGATGTTATTTGTTACGCGGCTCAAATCGCAGCCCAACTGGGGGCGCACATTATTAAAGTGAAACCGCCAACAGATTTTGTTGAACAGAAAGAAAACAAAGCGGCATTAGAAAAAAACGGCGTTAAGATTTCGTCGATGTCTGACAGAATAAAGTTAGTTCTGCAATCGTCTTTTAACGGAAAAAGAATTGTCATCTTTAGTGGTGGTGACGCCAAATCTGAAAATGATCTTTTAAGTGAAATCAAAGGGATTGCCCAAGGCGGTGGTTTTGGCAGCATCATGGGACGAAATGCATTTCAAAGACCTAAGAAAGAGTCTATCGAATTACTTCATAAGATTATGGATATCTACGCGGGGAAATTATGAGCATTAAAGATAATCCCTTAAGAGCAGAAAAATTTAGAAAACTTCATGATCTTCGTGAAGCTGGCATTGATCCTTACCCACATAACTTTAAGCGCACTCATAAAATTTCAGAACTGATGATTAAAGATTCTGAATTTCAAGCGGGCGACGTGAAGCAAGATTTAACTGCGACCATCGCCGGTCGCTTAATGACCAAACGCCCAATGGGGAAAGCTGCTTTTTTTAACGTCGCGGACCAATCTGCAAACATGCAGGCTTATGTGCAAGTGTCTGAACTGAGCGACATCGACCAACAGGCCTTTCACTTATTAGACATTGGCGACATTGTGGGCGTCACAGGATATTTATTTAAAACTAGAAAAGGGGAATTATCCCTTCATGTAAAAGAATTTAAAATCATTTGTAAAAGTGTTGAGCCCTTGCCAGAAAAATATCACGGCATCGCTGACATAGAAATTAAATATCGCCAAAGATATTTAGACTTGATCATGAGTCCCGAGACCAGACATGTTTTTGAAACTAGATCTAAAATTATTAAAGCCTTTAGATCTTATTTAGATGCGGCTGACTTTTTAGAAGTTGAAACCCCAGTGCTTCAACCCATTTATGGTGGGGCGGCAGCCTACCCGTTTTCAACACAGCACCGCGCTTTGGATATGAAATTATTTTTAAAAATCAGTCCTGAGTTATATCTAAAAAGATTGATCGTCGGTGGTTTTGAAAAAGTGTACGAAATTGGGAAGAACTTTCGTAACGAAGGGATTGATCGTTCTCACAATCCTGAATTCACTATGCTTGAGTGGTACGAAGCCTACACGGATTACTTTGATCAGATGAAACGCTTCGAAGAGATCGTGGCTTATGTTGCGAAAGAAGCGACCGGTGGCACTAAAGTGATTTATCAAGATCAAGAGATTGATTTTACTCCGCCGTGGGAACGAATTAGTGTTTATGATGCCATTAAAAAATACGGCAACTTTGATGTGAATAAAGCTTCTGCTGAACAAGTAGAAAGCGAAATTAAAAAGTATGATCCTAAATTTCATCCGCACAAATCAACAACGAAAGGTCATTTGATCATGGAACTTTTTGATCACACAGTTGAACCTAAAATCATACAGCCTACGTTTATTATTGATTTTCCTGTAGAGATATCACCACTAACTAAATCCCATAGATCGATTCCAGGATTAGTTGAAAGGTTCGAGCCCATTTGTGCCGGTATGGAAATTGGAAATTCGTACACAGAGCTTAACGACCCCGAAGAGCAGCGCGCACGTTTATCTGATCAAGAAGATCAACGCACTGTTGACGAAGAGGCCCAACCCATGGATGAAGACTTTGTCACAGCCATTGAAGTGGGAATGCCACCAACAGGTGGTGTTGGAATCGGTGTTGAGAGAATTGTGATGCTTTTAACCGATCAGCATTCAATACGGGATATTTTACTGTTCCCGACGATGAAGCCGATTAAGAATAATTCCAACGAAACAGACTGAGCAATCTTTTCTGCTTAGTTCTATACCACTGTAACGGTAGTTATCTTTTAAAAAATTTTGTTACGATGAAGATTTCTTTAAAAATGCTTAAATTATTATTCCACTTTAACTACTTGGAGCCCCATTGTCCTTAGATCTTCAAACCCCGATTCAGTTTTTAAAAGGAGTGGGTCCAGCCTTGGGTGACCGTTTAAAAAAGAAAGGGATTTATAATATTAAAGATTTAGTGGAGTTTATCCCTAGGGCTTACGAAGATCAGCGTCTGAATAGAAAAATAAATAATCTTGAAATTGGTGAAACCGTAAAACTTAAAGCTCAAGTTTTAAAATCCAGACAATTTGCTTTACGTGGCGGCAAACGAAAAATGTACGAGCTTCTGGTTAAAGACGAAACAGGTTCTATCGTTTGCAAATTCTTTCGTCTGCCCTTTAAAGGCTACTTCAATAATTTTGAACCCATGATGAATCTTTATGTCACCGGAACGGTGGTTCTTTATGGTGGAAAAAAAGAATTTCATCACCCTGATATTGAGATTATTAAAAAAGCAGATGTGGACACAAACGACGAAGGATCAGCCCCTAGAGAAAATTCGTTGATCCCCGTGTATTCCGAAACTGAAGGCTTAACACAAAAAAAAATCAGATCTTTGATTGATTTAGCCTTTAAAGATTTAAGTCTTTCAGAAATGGATATAAAAGTGAATAAAGAAAAACTTTTATCCTACGACCCTTTGCCCGATTGGCTTAAAGACGATTTAAAACTTCCGGAATTTAAAGACTCCGTCCGATCTGTTCATTTCCCTATTGAATTTGATCGCTTTAATTATCATGAATTTAAAACTCCGTTTCATTACCGTCTTATTTTTGATGAGTTCTTTGAAATGGAATTATTATGTGCCTACAAAAAACAGTTTAGACAAAAAACTAAAAGCACACCTTTGTTAAAAAATTCTGATCGACTTGAAGCTTTAAAAAAGAATCTTCCCTTTAAATTAACAAAAGCACAGATTAGAACCACGGATGAAATCTTAAACGACCTTAGACAAAGCTCACCTATGCACAGGTTAGTTCAAGGGGATGTGGGCAGTGGAAAAACCTTAGTCGCCCTTTGTGCCGCTGTTTATGCGATCGATAATGGCTACCAAGTGACACTAATGGCCCCAACAGAAATTTTAGCCGAGCAGCATTTAACAACGGCTAAAAAAATACTTGAGCCCTTGGGAATCACATGTGGGTTTTTATCGGGTTCACAAAAACAGAAAGATAAAACTACGGTCTTGGAAAACCTTCAAAACGGAAATATTCAATTTTGTGTCGGGACCCATGCTTTGATTGAAGACCCCGTTGAATTTCAAAAACTAGGCTTAGTGATTGTCGACGAGCAGCACCGCTTTGGTGTCAGCCAACGTCAAAAGTTAAAAGAAAAAAGTGTGAATCCTCATTTTTTAATTATGACGGCCACCCCCATCCCCCGCACATTATCCATGAGCTTATTTGGTGATTTAGATGTGTCCATCATCGATGAACTTCCGCCAGGACGAACACCCGTTATTACAAAAAAACTTTTTACTTCTCAGAAAAAAGACTTGTACCCTTATTTAAGAAAACAAATTCAGTCGGGTCGACAAGCTTACATTGTCTACCCGTTAATAGAAGAGAGCGAAACTTTGGATTTACAAAATGCCACTGAAGAGTTCGAAAAATTAAAAGTTATATATAAAGAGTTTAGTTTAGGGCTTCTACATGGACGCATGAAGAATGCAGAAAAAGAAGAGGTCATGAAGCGTTTTAAAAATAATGAAATTCATATTTTAGTTTCAACTACAGTGATTGAAGTGGGTGTGGATGTTCCCAACGCTAATATTATGGTGATTGAAAATTCTGAACGTTTTGGCTTATCCCAACTTCATCAGCTGCGTGGTCGAGTGGGCCGTGGTCAATTCGAGAGTTATTGTTTTTTAGTGATGGGCGACGCTGTGTCTGAAATTGCAAAAAATCGAACAAAGATTATGGTTGAAACCAATGATGGATTTAAAATCTCTGAATATGATTTAGAACTTCGCGGACCTGGGGAATTTTTAGGATCAAAGCAGTCAGGTCTTCCTTTATTTAAATTTGCAAGCCTTGGTCAAAATAACAACCTTCTTGAATTAGCCAGAAAAAAAGCCTTTGAAATTTTTGAAACCGATCCAGATCTTAAAGATGCCAAGAACGTCAAAATCAAAAAGCTTATCGAAAATCAAAAACATAAATTAAAGTTGTCGGAGATCGGGTAAGAAAAAGAAAAGTTCCAGCTAAGCTGGCGTGGGTGTGCGCAGCCACCCGAAAGCCAGCGAGTGAACTAGACAACAAAAGAAAAGTTCCCCGCCGGAGCGAGCCAACGGCTCGCAAACGAGAGACGAAGTCTCTCTGCGGGTTCCAGCGAAGCTGGCGTGGGTGTGCGTAGCCACCCGAAAGCCAGCGAGTGAACTAGACATAATTAGAAACAAAATAAAGAAGTGCTAAACCAAAAATAATTGTGGCTAACATACTTTTAAATAAATAACAAAAAACACAAGATAAAATCAAGACTAACAATCTTTCTTTACCAAAAAGTAGACTAACTTGGCCTTGGTGATAAAAAACCATAGGGGCGACCATAGCTGGTAAAATAGCCGCTGGAATAAAACTTAAAACTTCTTTAGCTTTGGTAGAAATTTTAATTCTGGATGATAAAAAAATAAAAAATCCACGAATACAAAATGTTCCAATCGAAAGAAAAAAAATATTAAACCAAAAGTAGCTCGAGCCAATCATAATTCCTCTTTATTTAATTCAGGTGAATTTTGATCTCTGACATTGTCGGTGTCCATAAAATTTTTGATCTGACTTTCAGTGAGTGATTTACGATTTAAGAAAGCTCCAAACATTAATGCTAAAAGGGCTGAACTTAAAAGTCCTAAATTATAAGGCAAAGGTTTAAATATAATCGACAGCACAGTCGAAAGTATGGCAACGTAAATATAATTTTTATGTTTTAGTGTTGGAATAACAAGGGTGATGAAACTTAAAGGTATTGCATAATCAAGAGCTATTGAAGTTGGTAAAAAATTTCCAAAAATAAAACCAATAATTACAGATCCATGCCATGCCAGTAACATACAAATTGCAGAGCCAATATAAAACTCGACAGCCTCTGGGATAGATTTATACTTATCCTCATTCGCCTTCATTGCCGAATACGTTTGGTCAGTTAAATTATATGCACAAAAAATTTTAACCCATAAATTTGAATTCTCAACATATGGTGAAAAAGCAGCACTATAAAGCATAAACCTTAAATTAATTAATAGGCCAGTCGCAATCACAACAATTGAAGATGTGTCTTGCAACATTAATTCTATTACTGCCAACTGCGCTGAACCTGAAAACATGATGAAATTCATTCCTAAAGCTTCAACAGAACTTAAGTTCGCAGCATAGGATACAGTTCCCATAACTAAACCAAAGGGAAGTATTCCTGTAGTGATGGGAAGCATGGCTTTAAAGCCTTTAAGAAACATAAAAAATTAATAATATAAAATTTTAATTTAAGCATTAAAATTATAATATTAATTAATAAGCACTAATCCTTGATAATTAACTTATTTGAAAGTTCGTTTACATCTTTAGCCTTGATAGGAAAATGAACACTTAAAATTTCACCACATTTTTTTATAGCTAATGTAAGACCCTCTGCCATATTTTTGTTTTTCAAACCTAACACCATAAGATCTCGAACTTCAGACCATATTTCAGGATTAATTTTATCGTTAATAGATTTATCAGCTAACACAACCACTTGATGATCAGTTAATGATATAAAAAGTAAAATCCCTGTAGATCCATCTGTTTTATTTAAGCCTGCATTATAAAACTCAATCAATGCGCGGTCATAAGATTGATTTGCATGATCTATGGGATGAACTAAGCGTCTTTGCAAATAAGAATTTAAAGATAATATATAAGATATCGGAATCAATAGAATCATTCCAAAAACAAAAACTATAATTTCAATAAAATTCAGATCAAATAATTTAAGATAATGTCCAAAAAATTCAAACAAACTTAGCCAAATACAGAATCCGAATAGATAAATCAATGTAGGTAAATGACGAACAGAAGATGATCTTCGAACAATCATCGGTACAATTTCACCACTTGTTTGTAATTCAGATTGAAAAACTGCGTCTTCAATTATCTTCAAATCAGATTCGAGAAGAAAGTGTTCAAGCCATTTTGGAATCATCACCAACCCCCTGAGGCACCACCGCCACTAAATCCGCCGCCTCGACCACCGCCAAATCCACCGCCGCCACCGAATCCACCGCCACCAAAACCACCAAATCCGCCGCGACCTGGACGACCCGTGTCCATATTAAAAACAATAACTAAAAAAATGAGCAATAATATAAATCGAAGTAAGCCCCCTGACGATTTACCACCTGAAGTTTGAGGTAAAACCGAATTATTTAAACTCTTATCAACATTAACGGAGGGATCAGTAAATTTAAGAATATTTACAACACCAGATACAATCCCTTTATCAAATTCATTGAGTTTAAAAAACGGAAGAATGTGTTGTTCAATAATACGTTTTGAATAGGCATCGGGCAAATCTCCTTCAAGCCCTTGGCCGACTTCAATCCGAACTTTTCTGTCCTTGAAGGAAACGAATAATAATACGCCGTTATCTTTTTTGGCATCACCCAGCTTCCAATCTGAAACCACTTGGATTGAAGCTTGCTCGATGGGCAGGCCGTTTAATTCATTAATAGTTAAAACTTGAATCTGGCTTCCACCATTTTGAAATACAGAAGTTAAAAGGGATTCCAGTTGAAGCTTTGTATCTGCAGGTAGAAGCCCGGCCTGATCTACAACCAGTGATGTGTGATTTGGAACTTGAAATTGGGCAACACTAAATTTAATAAAAATAAATGAAACAGTAATAAACGAGATCAAAAGAAATAAGCTAAGTTTGATATAACATAAAAGCTTAACCGCTGTTTCAGTAATTATTTTAAATTTAGATTCTAGGTCAAAATTAGATATCAAAACTCAACCTTTGGTGTTTCTTTAACGGCTTCAGCATTTTCAACTGTCCACTGTGCCATCTTTGGATTTTTAAAAAAAAGTGAGTTCGTTAAGCTTGTTGGAAAGACAGTCACCAGATCATTAAATAGTTTAATATTTTCAATATGTCTTTGACGGGCGACGGTGATTCTATTTTCTGTCCCTTCAAGCTGCGCCTGTAAATCTCTAAAATTTTGATCTGATTTAAGGTCTGGATATTTTTCAACAACAACCATTAAACGAGAAAGCGCTGAAGAAAGACCTGTTTGGGCTTCTTGAAATTTTTGAATTGAGGCTGCGTCACCTGCATTGATGTTTGTAGAAGTAGCTTTAGCTCTGGCCTCAACGACTCCAATTAAAGTTTCTTTTTCTTGTTTAGCAAAACCTTTCACCGTGTTCACCAAATTAGGGATGAGATCAGCCCTTCTTTTGTACTGATTAATTATTTCTGCCTCAGAAGACTCCACTAAGTTTTTAGTCCTTGGAATAGATTGAACACCACATCCAATAATATTGAAACTCAAAATACCTAACAAAAAAACTAAACTTGTAGAACGCATTTAAGTCCTCCTTAAAAGTTATAAAAAACACTAGCATTGATATAAACATAATGAAATAGAAAGTTAAGCTCAAAGAAGCTAATATTGAGTCGCTTTACATACTTTAAGCCAGACCAAGGTCATATCTTAATAAGATTCAGAATATAGCCGATATATTAATTATGAAAAATCAAACAGGTCACCCAAATAGTTTTAATTTGCTGTTTTGCTTAGGTCTTTTATTAATTTTTTTAAATCCAAAAATTGGTTCTGCAAATGAAAATTCTTACCTTCATTTTGGATTTGATATAAATTTTGAAGTTGGATCCTCTGATATACTAAAAAATGACGCTCAAGATCTAAAGTCCTTCGCAACACTCCTTATGAAAAATCCAAAAGTTCAAGTTCATTTGTTTGGATATTCTGACTTAACTGCAAATTCAAAAAATAATCAAAAAATTGCAAAAGAGCGTGTAGATCAAATCAAAATTCTTTTAATCGATAATGGTATTAACCCTAGAAAAATCATTACAAGTACTTTGAAAGAATTTGAACCTATTTTAAAAAATAAAAAAGTTTACGGTCAAAATTCTAATCGACGAATCGTAGTCCGATTTGAAAATATAAATTTGTCAGAAATCAAAAAATTTATATCATGGTCAGAAAACAGAAAAGGAATTTATATTGTTGATCCTGTTGGTAATAAAATTAAAAATCTAACTTTATTGACTCAAATGTTTGAAAGTCAAAGTGACGAACTTGATAATCAAAACAGATTACCTGCTTCTAAAAAGTAATCATATCTTATAATTAAAAAGTATTAGTTTTAGAAGTTTTGTCTTCGACTTTAGCTGGTTCTTTTTTTAGGACCGCAAAATTTATAGGTCCACCACCGGCTTCAACAATGGTGTACATAATCTTTTTTAAACTTAGTAAATCAACTTTTTCATCAGCTTGAATCGTGATTTGTTTATAATTATTAAATCCAATCTCAACACCCTGACCCGCTTGGGCTTTAATCACTTCGCTTTGAACTTGTAAAGCCAAAGAAGCTTCTAATTTTTCTTTTTGCTTTATTAATTCGTCTTTAATCGCGTCTCTAAGTGTAATAATCAACCAGTCGTTACTTTCTTTGATCGCCGGAAAAGAGGCCACTTTAACGTCATTAAGTTCAATATACTCTTTACCTACGACGACAACGTTAGAGGGCTGTAGCTCTCTAACCGCTGAGGCTTGGGGTAACGTTACATCTTCGACTAAGTTTAATGTCTGTCCAGTGACTTGGTAGTTTTGAAGCAAGAACACAACTAAAACCGTAAACATATCCACCATGGCTGTCAGCGAAAGTACAAAAACAACGCTACGTTGGCCGGAGTTTCTTTTTCCATTTCTACTTCTTTTTCCAGGAACTTGAATTGGCATTTTACTCTGCTCCACCGGTTGAAATTGAAACTTGTGGGAATTTTTCAGTGATGGCGACATCCATGCCTTTCACTAAACTTCCATAAGTGATTTCATCTTCTACAGAAATAACAATGTCGGTTTTATTTGGGAAGGCCTCTTTAACTCGACGAAGCTCTTCGGATAACGTTTTTGTATCGTAATCTCCATTGGCGTTAGAAATCAAAGTGGACTTGTCTCTGAAAACTAAAACATAGCTGTCCAATTTAATATCCAATCTTAAAGGAATTTGTAAATCGTCAGGCTTTTTTTCTTGAACTTGCTGGTCATCAGACTTCTTACCATAAATTGATGTTGCCAACTGGATCATTGAGATTTGATTCCAAACCGCAGTGATCAATAAAAATACAATCAGCACACTCATCAAATCGATGACAGGAACAATATTAATATCCATATTGGCACTTCTTGAACCTTTGCCGTCATCTATATGCATCTTAATACCTTACGAGTTTGAAATCTTATCTCTGTTAGAAACAACTAAGTTCATCAAATCCATACTTGTTTCAAGCATATCATTGATGGCTCTAGAAATTTTGATTTGAAAAAATCCGTAAAACACAATACAGACGATCGCAACTAATAATCCACCAGCTGTACAATTTAAAGCTTCAGCGATACCACGGGACAATAACGTCGCTTTAGTCGCCGCATCTGACTTTGATACCGCACCAAAAGATTTGATCATACCAATAATGGTTCCAAACAATCCAACTAGAACTGAAATGTTACCAAACACGGCAAGAAATGAAACCCAACCTTCAAGCTTAGGAGTTTCTCTTAATACAGCCGCATCCATTGCTACTTGTACTTCTTCATCAGGACGTTTGTTCATCACCTGAATCAAACCCGCCTGAAGAGTATTTGTTAAAGGGGCTTTTTTCGTATCACAAAAAGTGATGGCTTGTCTGATGTCGCCTCTTAAAAGCATACTTCTTAAATTTTCAATCACGCTTTGTTTTTTAACTGTATTTCTACCTAAAGCGATGAATCTTTCGATGATTAGAAACAAAGATAAAAGTCCGATGAAAGCAATAAGGTACATAACGACCCCACCCTCGCAAAAGGCTTTTGAAAGAAAAAATTCATACATCTCGCATGAATGCATTTGAGCTGTTGTTGGATCCATGGTGCTTTCTCCTAGAAAGAAAAAAATCTTGATACTATATTATCTTGCCTCGAACACAAACGGAAATGCAACTTCAGCAATTTCTACTGGTCCAGGGTCTGGAAATTTTAAAACACTTAAACGATTCATAATACAAGGGCCTAAAGTGTTTGTGCCCATGTCATTACTTTTAACTTTAGCATTGATCATACGACCGCCTTCAGTGATCTGCCACTGAAGTACTATTTTACCAGACAAGGTTGGATTTTTTGTAAGTTCCAAATCATAACAAGATTTAATTGCAGATCTATTACTTCGAATAATTCTTCGAATCGCTTCTTTATCAATGGAGCTCACAAAGTCATTTGAATTCCCTTCGATGTTAACAATAGCGACTTCGCCTTTGTCACCTAGTCCGTTATTCCCACCATAACCAGCCTCACCGCCGCCGCGACCTTTTGATCCGACGCCAGAAATTCCAACAGTCGATGTTCCCTTTCCGCCAGCTCCCACATTTTTTAGATCAGTCCCTAAGCCTTCACCTTGTCGATCCGAAGCTTGTCCACCGAAACCCGTCGCTTTGTCAGCTAAACCAAATGTTGTTCCTGCCCCTGAATAAGCTTTATCTAAATTTGACGCCGCACCACCAGAACTTAAAACACTTAATAAACCAGATTTAGTTACATCTTTTTTCTTAGTGGCCGCATTAGCCCCTTCTTTTCCGGTAGATATTGCTCCACCAGATTTATTCGATACCAAACCCTTTGCTGGAGTTTTGATTTTGTTAGGCGCGACCTCTTTTGGTTTACCTACAGACTTATCAACCACAGTCACTTTTTTAGGAGGACCTTTTTTACCTAAACTTTGCTCTTTAGGTACTTTTGTTGTGGGCTTAATATCAGCAATTGGTTTAACTTGTTTTTTCTCATCACTGACTTTTTTAATTACTTTTTTTTCTGGAATTGGAACTTCTTTTTTAGGCTCAATCTCAACAGGCTCTGGATTTATTCTAGGGGGTGGCTTAAACTCAACTGTCGCCACACGGTATTGATCTTCGACCAATGTTTCAATGTCCTCTAAACTTTGAGGAGCATTAAACGTCATATATATAGCTATAATGGAGGACACAATAAAAGCCATCGCTATCGATACAAGCTCTGAAGATGTAAAATCAAAAACGGGAATAGGCATCGCTTTTGGTGTTTGTTCCACATAACGAACGTAGGCTTGAATTCTATCGCCCATTAAAAAACATCGAACCATTTCGCCTTGGGCTAAACTTAAAACATAGCAATCCCCATCACGCTGAAGTTGTCCTGATTTTTTAAGTGCTGAAAAAGGAACCCTTTGCTGACCACGATACAAAAATCCATCCATTTTTTCTGGAATTCGAATGTCTGCACCGTTACTAATATTTATAAAATAATGTTTAAAATTTAAAGCTGATAATTGAAGTTTACAATCTTTTTGGTTTCCTAAAAAAACTTTTTGTTTAGAATCAAAATGGGAAGCTGATAATATTCTTTCTTTCCAAGTTAATAAAACCTCAACAACTGATCCACGGCTATTTACATCTATGACTTCATCCAACTCGTCAAAATTAGACTGAGGCGCAAAAGTCCCAAGCTTATTATTTAAACCTTCATTTAAATTGTTCAATGGTTCAGGTCGTCCATCTAAATCCATCATCTCGAAACCCGAAGCACTGGTTCTGACTTTTTTACTCAAAGGCTTTTGAACACCCATGCTGACGAAAGGTGAATCTAACTCTTTATTTAATTCAGTGCTTGGATCAAATATATCGTCTTTTGGTTCTTCTGTTTGTGCAGCTCGCTCGTCTTCGACGTAAACTTTCTTTTCATTTTCAAAGCCGTCATCACTCTTTTTAACTTGTGAGGTCGTAAATGTCGGAGTTCCAATAAAAAAGTGAATCTCTAGGTCACTTATAAAAAAGATGTCCCCTGATTTTAGCGGGTGCTCAAGTACTTTCTCATTATGAATAATAGTTCCAACTTCGGAACCCAAATCACATAAAAAATAAGTATCTCCACGCTTTTCTATAACACAATGAAGATCTGCTACATCTTTTTGTCTTAAAACTAAGGCTGCATCCCCTTTTTTACCTATGATAATTTGATCTTGCTCGAATTGTTTTACAGCAATTAAATTTTCTTTAAAAAAGACTCTTATGACTATTGGTTCACTCAATCTGAACTCCCGTGCACATCCTGCCTTGTTTGCTTCATCTCAGGAATAAAGTCTTTTCTTAACTTTAATAATCTTCCAAAATTAATATTTTTATTTTTTAAAATTACAAAAAGATCAGGTGACGAGACGTCCCCTTGAATCAATTCATCTTCAAAAGAAAGGACCGTCGTTTTGACGTCATCTTTTGCTTTTTTCTGTGCCATTGAAAAATTCAGGCCAGTCAAAGTGAGTACTAATATGATAAATATTTTTATAATCATAAGATTTTTAAATACTCCTCAAGTCTTACTATAGTATCCAAATCCTTTTTATTTCTTGCAATAGATTTAAATTGGCCTAAGACTTTAGAACCTTCAACTTTGTTTTTTAAGCCTGTAATTAAATATAAGGACTGATTTTTTAAAACAGCTTGGTCCTTAGGATAGTTAGAAATTATATCTTGGTTGACCTGCACAGCTTTGGTAAAGTTTTTCGTTCTAGCCAAAGCCACCCCGTAGTTTATGGCAATTTGTTTATAAACTTCAGATTTATCCATCTGTGATTTGGTTTTTTGAAATAAACTTTCAAAATCACTCAAGACAGGACTAAATCCATTTTGACTTACAAATTTATGAGTGAAGTTAAGTCTAGCAGATACATAATTTGGATCTTGATCAATAGCTCGCTCAAAATCTTTTTGAGCTTCTGAATCTAGACCTAACTTAACATTAATTACACCCATATTATTGGCCACACGGGGTGCTTTTGTTTTTTGACCTATTTTATTTAAATAAATCTTAGCCATATGAAACATATTTTTCTTAAAATAATAGTAAGCCATAAATTCATAAGCAGAAATATCTTGCGGGTCTTTTTCAAGAACTCGGCCTAATGTATCTATTAACTGAACTAAATTTGATTCAGCAACGCTTAGTAATTTTGTTGTTTCATTTTTTTCTAAGTTATTATCATAATTTAGAATGGCAAAGTACTCATCGTCAGCTAGGTATGAAGATGTTGGGCTCACATTGAACAGCTCTGCGCGAGCAATTTGATAATAAGGTCCAAACCCAGATAAAGACTCAGCGCGATCAATGGCATTTTGATAAGCTTGAACAGCGTTTGTTTTAAATGGACTTGCGATTTCGCCAATTTTCGTTTTGTACTCTTCAGCTTCTTCTTTATTAAGTTCTTTTGGAACAGGAGCCGAAACTAAAGTGAAAGCAAGATGCTGATAACCTTGGCCCATTCTAGTTAATGCAGCCACAATCCATTCAGGTGAATCATATGCAATAACGGCTTCTGTTGATTTTCTTAAATCTTCGACTAACTTTATTTTTTTCTGCACTTGAGCTTGTTGAGTTGCTGGATTTGTTCCTATGTTTGTATCTTTTAATTCATTATATATTTTATCAGTTTTTAGGAACATAGCTTCAGCTGCGTATTTTGCATTCTTCTTTGACTTTAATTGTACTTGAAGTTTAACAGATTCATTTAAATAGTTAGCTGACTGCGAAACTGCTCCTACTTGACGAGATAAAAGAGCCAAGCGACCTACGGCTTCAATTTTTAAATCACTACTTATTCCAACGATAGTGATAAATTTTTTGTAGTAAGCAATAGCCTCATTTACCAAACCTAACTCATCTGCGTAATTTGCAATTCTAAATAAAATATTTTTAGCTTCTTCTGGCTTTGCCTTTAAGCTGTAAAGAGAAAAATATTCTTTTACTTTATCAAAGTTTTTTAAGCCTTCGTAAATAACCGCAATATTATAGTAAAGACTAGTTTCAATCTCTTTGGGATCCGTGACCTTAATGTAAGATTCGTAGTCTTTGACTGATCCCGACAAATCCCCAAGGCTTTCTTTTAAAATTCCTGAAAACAAATATGTTTTGTTATATTCTTTTTCTTTTGGATTAGCTTCAACCCTATATCGATCATAAGTTTCAACTGCTAAGACTTTACGGTCCGCTTTTTCAAAATTAATAGCCGAGTTATACAAAGCCAAGGGCGCCAGGGGTGATTTAGGATATTTTTTGTAAAAATCTAAATAGGATTTCGCAGCGTCTAAAGGCCTATTAGATTTTTCAGCTTCTTCTGCACTTTTAAATGCAGACTTTTCAATTACATTTTTGACCTCAGCCATAGTTTTTTCATTATCAACTAATTTATTTTGAATTAACTCTAAACCTACTCTTTCAAGTCCTTTGTAATCCTTTCTTAAATTGTAAATATCTAAAATTAAATTAGCTGAATACTCTGAATACTTAGTTTTAGGGAATTGCTGAATGACTTCTTTAAAGTGTTTTTCTGCGTCAGTTAAATAGTTATGGGAATACATAATTGAAGCCATTTTATATAAAACTTCGACCCTTGATTCTTTGTTTTTAGGATTGGCTAAGTAATCTTGGGTTAGCATAATGAATTTTTTTTCAGAGTCTTCAAGTGGATAAACTTCTGTCGAATCTCCCACTTTTTTACGAATGTCATCGACATTAGGTAAGGCCTTTTCAATAGCCAAAAGTGAATTTAACTTAGATTTTTCTGCATACTTTGAATTTTGAATTTTAGAAACTTCAATATACATGTCGGCAGCTTTAGCAAACTGCTTAGCCTCATATAAAAGTTCGGCATGAAAGAATCGTATTTCTGCGTCTTTATCTTCTTTAACAAAATTTTCTAAATAAATTTTATAAGCCTCATCAGCACGCCGAAGTGAAGTTAAATCATCAGGTTTTAATCTTGACGTTTTATGAGCTGTAAGCGCGTAGTTTTTTGATAAGCCTTCCATCTTTCTATAAGGCTCTTCATAAGCGTCTTCTTTTTTTGCTTTTTCAGCCCACTTAGTTTTAGGTCCAAATCCTTCAATTAAATCAAGCAATTCGACTCTGGAATTAATGATTCCACCTTTTGATTCTGCTAACTGAACTTTTTTGTACTGAAAATCAAAAACTTTTCCTACTGATAAATCGCCTGTTTTAGACAGATAATCAAATAGATAGCCCGCGCCATCTCTGTTGCCCGAATCAGCATATAGTAAAGCTAATTGCTCAATAGATTTGGCAACATCTTCTTTTGGAAGAGCGGCTTTAAAGTATGAAACAGCTTTTTTATAATCTTTCACCTGAGCATAAAACATAGGAAGTTCTTTTTGAGCCTCTTTAGCCAAACGGTCTGAAGACACACGTCTTTGGTCTGTAAATTTACCATCTCGGATGACACGGGTTATGTAAGCCAATGCTTGGTCCGATTTATTTAATTTTAAATTCACCCAAGCTAATTTATATGTCGCAATTGATGATAACCTTGAACGACTTTTAATAATTTTTTGATAATAACTTTCTGCTTTTTCTAAATAGACTTTACTTTGAACAAAATTCTTTGCTCCTTCTTCAAAATAAAAATCAGCTAAAGATAAATTAGCCTCTGTCACAAATTCGCTGTTTGGAAACCGCTTTGACAAGGCCTCATAGTACTTAACACTGGCCGAACTATCACCCAATGACATTGTATTATAACCCAAGAAAAACAAAACTTGATCTGAATTAGGGCTATTTGGATTGTCTCTTAAATACCATCTGTATAATTCAACTGCTTTTTTATTATAATCTTGAGCCGGCGACATATTCAAAACTGGTTTACTTGAGATTTTTTTAGCAAAATAATCATTAATTTTTTTATCAAACTCTTCGTTAACTCGTCTTTCAACAAGAGCTGATTTTTCTGTGTAAGCCTTAGCCAATCTAAGCCAAACATCGCCTTGCATGGATTTTGATCTGGTTTTTTTGGATAAACCATATAGTTGATCTATTTGTTGATTTAATAATTTTTCATACTCAGCTTCATTCGTGCCCGCTTTAAATAAATTCGTATTAGTTTTTGTTGGTCGAACTAATTTTAAATTTACATTAGCTTGAGGAGCTTTTGAGGCATCACGCGTTTTAGGTAAATTGGCTTTCGACTTTTCAATATTTTTAATGACCGAACCCAAAGTTTTGGCCTGGGCATGGTTTGGTGTTGAACCAAAAAACAAGAATATAGTTAAAACAGGCGCGAATTGATTTAACGAGTACATTGGCTTGCTCCAACATACTGATAATTACCAATTTCATCTAACCAATACTCTCCCTGAAATGGCCAGTATTCGTAACCATTGGTGATATAAAAATCTCTAGAATTTTTTGCCGTGATCGGCGCTGATGTGTCATCTGTTCCACGCATTTTTTTCATAGCGCCTTCAGTTTTTGCTGTAGTCACTTCAACTTTTATAAATTCTTTTTGATCGCTAAATTCTAAAAGCTCTTCGTTCATTAGAATCAAAGATTTTCTAATTAACGCTCCTACATATTTTTCTGATATTGATATTCTTTGAGTTAAATCTTTCGCAATTTGTTTACTCAAAGCAGATCTTTTCCAAAAATCATTTTGTATTGAATTTAAATTTCTTTCTTCATATAAAAATTTTAAATATTTATATGATTTTTTAAAATTGGCCGACCTTGAGATATGTCGTAATGCCAAACTTGGAATGCCAGAGTAGGACTTGGGAAGCTCTTTGCCTTTGGCAATATCAGAAAGCATATTATTCATCTGAATCAAGTCTTCTCTGTTTTGTCTTTTATCTTTTAAATAATTAAGTATCTGAACCTGCAAGCGACCATACACTTCATTATATGTAGTTAAAACTTTGTCTACCTCTTCGTATTTACATATATATAGATAGACGATGGATCTTAAAACTAAAGATTCAGGTAAATAATAAGATTCGTAAAATTTAGAGTGCAAAGACTGAAAGTTACTCATGGCACTTCTAAATTTACCTGACCTTAAATAAGCCCAAGTGGACTCAAATAAAGAGCTATGCCAGAATTCAGAATCTCTTGGAATCATTTTGTAAGTTGAAATAGAATTGTCCCAACGGCCCATTTGATAAAGCGCGCGCGCACGACCAATTAAAGCTCCAACACGCTGGGTGTCTGTGACCCCATTTTTTCTTCTTGCATTTACAGCTTGGGTAAAATACTTGACCGATAATTTCGGATTTTGAAGTTCCGCGTAAGCCATTCCCATATTATATCTGGACTTACCAAACAACTTACTTTCACTGGTGATTTTAGCATAAGAACTGATGGCATTTTTTAAATCATTTTTTTCTAAATAAACCTCACCCAAGCGATAATAAAGCAAATCCATTTTTCCGGCTGGAAACTGAGATAAATCAATTTTTGAAAGAGAATACTTTAATGCTGACTCGTCACCAATTTGAAATCCTATTTCATAAAGAGCTTCTAACGCGGGATCCATATATTTTGATGCTGAATTCACACGAGCAATCGCAGTTAAAAAGTAAATTGCCGATTGATTAAAACCGATTTTAGTTAATGCTTTTGAAAGTGAGTATAATGCTTTTGAATGCTCAATTTTATATTTCGGGTTATTAATGATGTCATAGAATCTTTGCGCTGCTTGAAAATTATCATTTTTTTCTAAGAAGAATTCTGCTCTAGAAAACTCCGGTGATGCCAAAGCAATATTTGAAGTTATCATTGGAATTAAAGCTAAAATCAAAAGCAGAAAGACTCCTTTTAATTTTGATTTTAATTCTAATTGTAATTGTAATATTGATCTCGGCGATAATTTCATAACTACCTGTTAACCCCTGGCAAAAAGAAACTTGCCCCTACAGAAACGTAAAAAATCTCAGATAAGGTCTTTTCATTTTTCTGACTGCCCTGAAGACTACCTTTACCTTCGGCGCTAAATAGATTTCCACCGATCTCCCATCTTAATGCTGTGTTTTTACTTAAGGGGTGGATTTGACCAAAAGACATATTCAAAGCAGGAGCTTGTTGGCTGTCATCCGTTAAAATCATGCCCACACCAAGTGTAAAAAATAATTCAAAAGGGTTCACTGATTTTTCTTGTAAGGATAACTTTCCATAAATAGGAGTCCAAACCAAATTAAGACCCAAATATCCCTGAGGAGTCACAATGTCTGATGTTCTAATTTGGTATCCATCTTCTAACTCTTTTGTAAAATCTCGATCTAATTGTGTTAAATACCAAGCCTGCCCTTCAATGGCCCATCTTTCAGATAAATGATATCCCAAAATACCTTTCATCCCTAAAGATGTAAAAAACTTATTATTTAAGGATGTCAGACCTGAAACGCTCAATTCCCAGCGAGATGTTTTTTCAAAAAACTTTTTTTGAATAACCACTATATCAGAGTAAAGCTCAAGGCCTTCAAGCTCTTCAGAAACAGAAGTTCGCGGACCACTTTCTTTTATAGTATTTTGATTATTCCCTTCACCATTATCTTGGGCATAGGAATCAAACACTATGGATGTTAAACTCAAAAGCAGAATCAATGCTGTTCTTATCATTTTTTTTTACACCTTCACAGTTTAAGGATAACAGAGCTGATAGGTATGAAAAGTTCTATGGCAAAAACCATGGTAAGAACTAGACCGGTAATATCAAATAATGTTTAGAATTTTCGATTAAAAAACAAAAAAAATTAATTATTTTAAATTAATAGCGTAATTCCAAAATTAATTTGAGTGTCAAAAAGAATTTTTTTACTAAAAGCGCCAGAATCTACATCCGGCTGCGGAGTTGTATTATCTAAACTGTTTGCTGTTCCAGAAGTTGATGTGATATCCGGCCCATAAAAAGAACTTAAAAGTAAATCTAACCTAAAAGCTATACTTTTAGTAAAGTAAAACCTTTGCCCTACGCCTAAATTAATCATGGGCGCAACTAAACCGTCCATTAAGTAGGCCCCGCCACCAAGTAGTCCATATAAGGATAAGTTCATAACGGACTCTTTAGTTAAACTTACTTTTCCATAATAGGCCGTGTACTGATAGTGACCGGCAATCATAAATTCTTTTTGAGGGGCACGAGAGGCATCAAAATATTTAGGCATTCCGCCGGATGTAGGTATTACTTGTCCATTTTTTAATCTTTCACCATTTGAACTTAATTTGTCCTGATATAAACCTAGCGTCGCAAAAATTCCGTGAGTGTTGTCCATGTGATAAGCCAAAGAAGCCCCAAAAGTTAATGGGTCATAGATGGCCTCAGACATAACATTTCCACCGAACAATCCGATTTCAACTTTATTTTTATGAACAACTCTACGATTTTTAATAACAATCTTTTCGTCAAAAACAGGCATTATGGCTTCTTTGGAAAGCTCGTCTTCAGATAAACGAATTTTTTTTGCTTCAGCGATTGGGCCAACAAGTAGAATTAGTGACAAACCAATTGAACTTATTGGTTTTATCAAAACATAAGATAAAGATGAGTTGAAATTAGTAATACGATTCTGAATTTTCATAAACACCTTAAAGACTCCCTTTTTTAAACAAGTGCAAAAAAAAGTTTTAGATTTGAATCTTAGCGCTTAGCTCTTAAAATCATCTCGCAAACTTCTCTAACCGCACCTTCCCCACCGGCACGTTTTGTCACGTAATCAGCTTTAGCTTGCACTTCTTCTAATGAATTAGGAACTGCAACGCCAAAACCTACCGCTTCAATGACCGGTAAATCCATGAGGTCATCTCCAATATATGCGATTTCTGATAAATCAAAACCTGTTTTCTTTAATAGGTCTTGAAGAGCTAGCCCTTTGTCAGACGATTTTTCATAAAAATAATCCACTTTTAAGAATTCAAAGCGAAAACGAACATCATCGGCATCTGAAGCTGTGATAATTCCAACCTTTATACCTTGCTTCATTAATCGAATTAAACCCATGCCATCTAAGACATTAAATTTACGTTTCCACTTCATGTTAGAATCCAACCAAATGGTAGCGTCAGTCATGACCCCATCCACATCACTTATGAATAATTTAATATTTTTAAGTTTATCGTGCACTTTTGAATCCCTCTAATATTTCATAATTTAAGTATATTTAAATAGTTAGTTAAAATAAAAAATTACTTAATAATAAGTATGACATTTAAATAATCTTAAGCAATAAACACAAAAAAATTAAATTCGTTGCCGCACAAGCAAAATAAAACCAGATGCCGTACAGTAATCACACATTAGCCAAATTTTTTCTTGTAACAATTTAAAAACATTCTAAAAATATTGTTTCATTCTAAGACAACAGAATTAAATAATTTAACTCAGGCCTTACTTAAGTCCGATAAATAAACATGTCTATGATGTTTTGGCTCCTGCTCTACTCTTTTAATTCCTATTCTATAGAACTGAGTGACCTTGAACTTTATCAGCGATGTCACTCCCATTTCACTGGCCAATCCATCAGTTTTAATGACCCAAATCTAATTGAAATTAAAACTGGCAGAATGTCTGGTATAAATGCTTGTAAAACAATTTTAAATTCAGCAAAAATCAGTGGTGATTTAACTTTAAATACAACAAATACAAGAGGCATTTCAGTCCTACAAAAATTTTTTCAGATTCACGCGTCATGGTTTCAAGATAAAATTTTTGATTCTGAATTCAGCTCATCGGTAGATATTTATGAACTCAGTCCAGGTGGACTGTCGTTAACAAAATCCTTATTTGATTCAAGCTTCAAATTTAGCGATATTTTTCGTGGTTCAAATGTATTCGAAGGAATTAGAACAAAAGGTTCTCCTTTAAAAAGTGCCGCTAGAGGAATTGCATCCGATAAATTCACTTACATTCAAGGCACTGATGATACTAACACAGTGTCTTGGTCCGGACTTAATCTTCCAGAACAAGGATTGCTGATTGGTATTCGTCCTGAAAGACCTGTACATGTAACTAATTTTAGAAACTCGACAGGTAATAAGGTCATTAATGGGACTTTAGGTGGTGGAATTTTAGGTAGTAGAAACTACATACTAAAAACAGCACGAGCGGAAGGCATGGAGGCTGATGGGGCAATTCAAATGCCAAGAAAATGGGGTCGTGCCATTTTTAAAGATATGCTCTGCCAAGATTTACCCGTTGTTAATTTTACTACAGACACAGCCCCTTATGTTGATCCCACATCAAAAACTCCTTTTCGAACATCAAGTGGCTGCGTTGCTTGCCACGTAAGTATGGATCAATTGTCAGGATTAATTCGAAATTATAATGTTCAAAGTACGTCCTCTGATGATAGCTCGCTGACAGTGCCAATATTTCATAATACACAAACACAAAGTCCGTATCAGTGGACACCCAACAAAGATTCCAATTACTTTAAAAAAACACCTCTAGGAAGGTTTTTATACAGAACAACATCCGGCGAACTTATTGATCGAGAGCTACAAGACTTAAATTCTTTAGGCGAATTAGTTGTTCAAATTGATGATCTATATACTTGTACTGCAAGTCGTTATCTAGAGTATTTTACAGGTGTCAAAGTTCCAACTGCTCAAGTTATTTCACAACCAAAAAATATTTATTCAATGGAAATTCAAAAACTTTCAAAAATCTTAAAAGACACGCAAAGTCCGTTTAACGTCATTGAACTTATTTTAAATTCAAAAATATATAAAGATTCCAAGTACCTGGTTGGAGAATAAAATGAGCTCAGATCGTCGAGATTTTTTAAAGTTTTTATTCACAGGTTCGGCTTTAGGCGTTGGCCTAAGCCCTTTTGAAATTTTATTAAAAAGTGCTGTTTTACAAACTTCAAACCAAGCACATGCTCAATCAATTCAAAACAAATTTTACTTTAATTTAACTTTTCCTGGAGCTCCGAATAGATTGCCCTACGATTTATTTTTAGATCCTTACGGAACGGGATCTAATATTCAACCCAGTATTGGCGTCGCAAACTGTTTTGGATCAATAAATGGTAGCTCAGTATATGATAAGCCCGATTACCAATCTTTTAGAATTACTAAACACAATGTTCTGGCGCCGTGGATGTGGGGACAAAAAATGCCAACATCTGACGGCTTTAAGTTTATTCATGAGTTAATGGATAACACCATTATTATCCAAGGGGTTAAAACAGCGTCACCAGGTCATGGCTTATCTATGACTCGCTATGAAGAGTCCGACAATTTAACTGTTGCAGGATCTTTAGCGGATAGCTCTTACTCGCCTTTTAATGTAGTTGATATGGACTCTGATTATAGTTTCAAATCCAAAAAAGGAAGCTTTGTTACTCCTGTTAATAATTCTATAGATTACAATATTATTTCTGAATTAATGTCTAATTTTAAAAGCGACCGTATACGAAATTTTAATAATTATAACGATGCCATCAGCAAGTCGTTCAATACGGCGTTAGATAATTTAAATTATGATTCTGGTTTAAAAAGCCCAAGCTCGTTAAATTTAAAGAAAACATATCTTGGAGCCTTAGATTTAATGACGAGTACGATCCAAGATTTTTCTACTGTATGGCAAACATCACTCAATAAATATAAAGGTGTGCTTGAACAGGCCGCTTTAGATCAAACTCAATTTTCTGGTTTTTTAGATAAACCGATTGGGATTGCTCAAGGATCAAGGACTAAAACTTACGCTATAGGAGACGAAGAAAAACTTTGTCTGAATGAAGATCTAAGATCTATGTTGAACAAAGACAGTTGTATAAGAATGGCCGCTGGATTTGCTGTAGCTGAATTTATTGCTAACACGAAATACGCATCAGCTGTTAATTTCTCGGTTTATGAACCACGGGTAAATATACAGGATACTATATCTGGCCCTGCAAGTTCACGAGGTATTACTCATGACCAACATACAGTAGGCGTTATGGTGTCTACTTTAACTAATGCTATTTTATTTAGATCATTAAGCAGTTGCCTTTATGAATTTAAGAAATTTTTAAAAACACAGTCTGTAGGTTATAATTTTGATAACACCCTGATTAGAATGAATGGCGAATTTGCCAGATCGGTACGTTCTGATGGAACAGGAACTGACCATGGATGGCAATCTTCAAATTGCATGATCTTTTCGGGGATGATCGATAAACCAGCTATTGTTGGACGAATTTACAAAGATGGATTCAGCCAAGGTCTTCACGGTATGGACAACAGTGGAAGCTGGGGCGTAGGAGCACCCATCACAATCAATGGTGTTACTGACACATTAACTCAAGGACATGTTATATCTACAGTTTCGGTTTTACTTGGAATACCTACGCCGGCTAAAAATAGTCCCTCATTATTTCGTATTCGTAATTCCAAGGCCGAAATTATAAATGAAGATCTTAAACTTAAGGTGATCGTATGAGTTTAAGTTATAATTTAATTTCAAAAAAAATAATTTTAAAAATAACCACGGTCATTGGACTTTTGGTATTTATGTATCCTTTCCAAAATTGTGAAATGTTTGGTGGCTTTGAATCCGTTGATACATTAAGTTCGACTGACCCCCATCAAGATTCATGGACAGTCGATCAGGGGCTTGAAGTTAAAAATGGAGAATGGTCTAAAGTTGAAAGCCAGATATTAGAAAAATATAGACTCAGCGATCGAAGCTATATGTCTTCAAAACTTCAAAGCCTAGCGATTTTTGGAAACCCAACATCAAACACTAATAAAAATATCCACTATCAGATTAACAAAATGGTGGCTTCAAATTTCAGAGCTTTTGGTGGACCTTGTGAATACTCTAATCCCGAAGAATTTTTATTTGGAGATTCATCAAAAACAGATTGTAAAGGTATAGACATAGATCAAGTGTATGCGGAATTAATTCCCTCACCGAATATATTCAGATCAGCAAATAAAAATACAATCTGTGATTTTCTAGCTTACGACACCAATGTTCAAAACAACATTCGTCAAAACATAATCCTTGTTTCACAGATTGTAGATTCACAGAACGTTCCTTACTTGATTCATCAGATATTTTATCTTGGCCAAACCCCAAGAAAGAGAACACTCGCATCGCTTGAAGATTTATACCGAGTCACATCTTCATTAGATGCAACCGCTGATTTAAATCAAATGTACCCAGAAGGGTTAAAAGCCTTAACTTTAGTTCTATGCCATTCAAACGGCTGGGAATCTAACTAATCCAAAAAGTGCGATTCCAAATAGTGCCATCCAAATAGTGCCAGGTTCTTTTTGCGAATTTCTAAACAACTCTTGAACTTAAAACCGGCTCGTTGGCATGAAGCCTTGCTCTGCAAGGCAAATGACAAGGCTTGTCCGGTTTTAAGTTCAAGAGTTGTTTAGAAATTCGCAAAAAGAACCTGGCACTATTTGGTTATCGGATTTTTGCTTTTAATAAGTCTTGTAAATGAATTAAACCCACAGGTTTTAGAGTTTGATTTTGGGATCTATCCATAACAAATAGACATTGAATTCTAAATTGCTCCATTAAAAATAAAGCTTTTTCTGCTAACTCAGACTGATCTAAAGTTTTTGGATTCACTGACATTAAGTCATTGGCTTTTAAAGATTTAAGACTTGAAGACACGGACCCAGATTCAATTTCAGAATTTAACTTTCGTCTTAAATCCCCGTCTGTAATCACACCCAAAAGCTCTTCATCTTTGTTTAGAACTCCACAAATTCCACGCACTTGAGCTTGGGTCATAAGTTCCAACACATCTTTAAACGAAGCCCCTTCATTGATGACAGGTAAACTTTCCGACAGCATCACATCACTCACACGAGTTAAAAGCTTTCGACCTAATTTACCACCGGGATGATTTTCAGCAAAATCTTTAGCCTGAAATCCTTTGGACTCTAAAGCACACATGGAAAGCGCATCACACATCGCAAGCGTTGCCGTTGTACTTGATGTCGGAGCAAGACCCAAGGGACAGGCTTCACGCTGAATTGGAATATGTAAAACCACATCTGCGGCTTGGCCTAATCGACTGGATTTATTTCCAGTGATTGAAATTAACTTAACACCTGTTCGTTTAATAAATTTCAATAGATCTTCTAATTCAGAACTTTCCCCACCAAAACTAATGGCAATCACAAGATCTGTTTTAGTGATCACGCCTAAATCCCCATGGGAACTTTCAGCGGCGTGTAGAAATAAAGCCGGTGTTCCTGTTGAGCTCATGGTGCTCGCCATTTTTCTGGCGATAATTCCAGACTTTCCAATTCCAGTGATGATCACTTTGCCTTCGCACTGAATAATGAATTCTAAGGCCTTTAAAAACTCGTCGCCTAAGCCAGATTTTAAATTTAAAATTGATTCAGCTTCAATGTCTAAAACTTCTTTGGCTTTATCTAAAATACTCACGACTTGATCCTTTCAAATAACTTAAATTACAAATTCAATTTACAAACTATGTTAAATTAAAGTCTTTATTTAGTTTTTAATTTATACTCTAAAGCTGCTGCAATAAATCCATCAAATAAAGGATGTGGATGTCTTGGTTGCGATTGAAATTCAGGATGGAACTGAACCCCCATAAACCAAGGGTGGTCCGGCAGTTCTACAATTTCAACTAAATCTCTATCTTTACAAACACCAGAAAGAAGCATGCCTAGTTTTTCAATAACGGGTTTAAATTTATTATTAAATTCAAAGCGGTGCCTGTGACGCTCGCTAATCTGATCTTTCTTATAAAGTTTATGCGCTAAACTTCCGGGTTTTAAATCACACGGAAAAGCCCCTAAGCGCATCGTTCCGCCTAAACCTTTCATTAGCTTTTGTTCTTCCATCAAATCAATCACATATTCTGGATTTTCAACTTTTCTTGTGAATTCACGACTGGTTGCCTCTCTTAATCCACAAACGTTTCTGGCAAACTCAACAACGGCCATTTGCATACCAAAGCAAATTCCAAAAAATGGAATTTTATTTTCTCTGGCAAATTTGATGGCAGCAATTTTACCTTCTGCCCCGCGCTCACCAAAAGCTCCAGGAACTAAAATGGCATCAATATTTTTAAATTGCTCAATTAAATTTTTACCTTCGAAATTATCTGAATCAATATATTCAACTTCAACACCGCACTTATTTTTAATTCCAGAGTGAACAATGGCTTCATGTAATGACTTGTAGCTTTCTTTTAAATCAACATACTTTCCAACCAGGCCCACACGAACTTTATTTTGGGGCTTATTATATGTGTCTACAATTTGCTTCCAGTCTTCTAAGTTTGCTTCACCGGCTTCTAAGCCCAATCTCTGACAGATTTTAGAATCAAAGCCTTCTGAAAACAATTTGAGTGGAACTTCATAAATCGACTTGGAATCTTCAGCAGCAATGACATTTTGTGGATGAACACTACAAAATAAACCAATTTTTGATTTTAATTCTTGCGAGATTTCTTTTTCACTACGACACACTAAAAAATCCGGCTGAATCCCAATCGCACGAAGCTCTTTAACACTGTGCTGGGTAGGCTTACTTTTTAATTCGCCAGCGGCAGCGATATAAGGGATGTAGGTGACATGAATAAAAACTGAATTTTCAAAACCCACATCTGCCCGAAGCTGACGTATAGCTTCAATAAACGGTAGCCCTTCAATATCCCCAACAGTTCCACCAATTTCAACAATCGCAATATTCACATCTTTTGATGTTTTCATTATGCGGCTTTTGATTTCATCCGTGATGTGTGGAATCACTTGAACTGTTCCACCTAAATAATCTCCACGACGTTCACGAGAGATCACACTTTCATATACTTGGCCCGCAGTAATACTATGACCACGAGTTAGTTTTACAGATGTAAAGCGCTCGTAATGACCTAAATCTAAATCAGTTTCGGCTCCATCATTCGTAACATACACTTCACCATGCTGAAGCGGCGACATCGTTCCCGGATCTACGTTGATATAAGGATCACACTTCATCATTGAGATTTTATAACCTCTGGATTCAAGAAGTGAACCAAGGCTGGCTGCTGTTAAGCCTTTACCAATGGAAGACACAACGCCGCCTGTGACAAAAATAAATTTAGTAGGCTCTTCATTAATATTTTTTTGTAGACTCATAAAACTAAATTTTCTCCATTATTTTTTCGACTTTTTTTAAATCTTCAATTGTATCAACTCCAATTGATTTATATTCAGTATTTTTAACAAAAATTTTAATTCCTAAATCCAAAGCTCTAAGTTGTTCTAAAGATTCTGCTATTTCTAAATCGCATGGCGGGCTTAAACAAAATTCTTTTAATGCATTAAAAGTATAGGCATATAGTCCAACATGTTTTAAGACAGATTTAGATTCTGGTTGATAGTCTTGTCTTGAAAATGGAATCGGATATCTTGAAAAATACAAAGCTTCGTTTTTTTGATTAAACACGACTTTAACAGAATTTTTATTTTCTAAGTCATCTATAGATAATTTATGACCCAAAGTTGCCCAACAATTTTTTTGATTTTTAGATTCAATGAACTCAATTAAGCCATCAATCTCTTCAGACGAAATTAAAGGCTCGTCCCCTTGAATATTAACAATAAATTGGGGCTCAAAAACTTTGGCCACTTCTAATGCACGGTCAGTCCCTGACGCGCAATCTTCGGATGTCATCTGGGCTTCGAAACCAGCTTGAACCACCACATCCATAACTTCTTTTGAATCCGTAGCGACAATAAATTTTTCTAGTTTTTTTGATTTTTGAACCGCCTCACAAACCCAAAGAATAAGAGGCTTATTTAAAAGTAGTTGCAGGGGTTTACGCGGTAAGCGTGTTGATCCAAGTCGTGCTGGAATAACCCCTAGATACTTCATTATCTTTTCCTTATGTTTTTTCAACAAACAAACATCGTACACTTTGCTAAATACAGATAATTGCTGAAATTAAAACCTAAGTTTTAATTAAGTAGCACGGACATTAAGTAATGACAAATAAACCTACGTTTTAGTCGCAAAAGACTGACGTACTTTAAACCTACGTTTTAGTCGCAAATGACTGACGTACTTTAAATCTACGTTTTAGTCGCAAATGACTGACGTACTTTAAATCTAGGGTTTAGTTTTACAGTCGAAAATAGTGGCTCCGGAGCTACCAGAGGATTTTTTTATAAATTTAATCTGAGAATCTAAAGTTAACAATCTAAGCTCACTTCTATCAGCTAAAATATAGCTTTTAAGAGTCGTCTGATTATTTTCATAATTTTCTAAAACAGAAGCTAAACCTGACATTTGAGAGATCAAATCGCCTGTTTCATTCAAAGCTTTGATCCGAAATGTCGCCATTTCTGTGCCATCCACTTTTGTATCTTCCATTGAAATTTGATAGCTTATTTTAATTGAATCTATGGCACACTCGTAAGTGTCGGCAAGTGCTGATATTGATGATGCTGTTAAAACCACGGCTGAAGCCAAAATAGAAAAGAAATTACGACTCATAGATCCCCCTTAAATACATAAATAAATTCTAGAATTAAGGGGTTTTCCAAGTCAATCTGGAGACTATTAATGACTTGTATATGAATACAATAGATCTAATCTAAATCATCTGAATCGATTTCAGATTCGAAATCGTGCTCTAATTCGTTATCTAAATCGTCGTCTAAATTTTCATCAAGTTCAGAGTCTAAATTAATCTTATTCTTGGGCTTAAGAACCCATTCCGACCAAACAGATTGAATTAGCTTTTCCATACCTTTTTTACTTTTAGCAGAAATCACAAAAGGCTGAATGCCTTGGGCTTCAATATTTTTGATAGCAGCATATTTAACTTTCTGATTTACTTTATCGGCCTTATTTAAAGCGACTAGGATCTCAATACCATGAGCGAAGCACCAGTCCGCAAGCATTTGCTCTTCTTCAGACCACTCACGACGGATATCCATGATGAGTATCAGACCTTTTAAGTCTTCGCGGGTGCTTAAATAGGTTTCAATCATCTCTTGCCAGGTTTTACGCTCTTTTGTAGGCCTTGCCGCAAATCCATATCCAGGGGTGTCGACAAGTCTAAATTTATTTTCCACAAGAAAAAAATTCAAAAGCCGTGTCTTACCCGGAGAACCACTGACTTTAGCCAACTTGGATTGAGCCCACGAATTGATGAGCGAACTTTTACCAGAGTTTGATCGACCAGCAACAGCCACTTCAGGGTACTTTTTTAAGGGGTAGTGCTCTGGAAAGACCGCACTTTTTTCAAATTTAAACTTCAAAATAACTCCTTAAAAATTCTATGTCCGAGTCCAAGTGTCCGTCTTACGGATATATCAATCTTAAATCAATCTAAGTTTGATTTAAGGTGTGGTCCGAAAATTGAAATGTTTACTTAAGATTTAGACCAACCAATTTAATATTGTTCAAACATAACAGTACGGAGTAAAAAATGTCCATGCAAACACGACTCATTAATCAAGACTATGAAAATTTAACGGATCTATTTATTGAAATCCCTGATCGCCATATTCAAAAAATACTACCAGATTTTTTATCAATTGGTCGCGAAGTTTCAAACTCAATCCCGATTAGTGATTCATTTATGTCTTCAAGACATTGTCGAATAGAAAAAAAGGCAGATCAGTTTATTATTAAAGATTTAAGATCTAGAAATGGAACTTATGTCAATGGCACCCAAATATTAGAAGCGAGTCTTAAGCATGGCGATATCATTCAAGTTGGTCAAACTCAAATCCGAGTAAAATCAGAAACTAAAACTTATCCTAAAACAAAATTAGTTTCTAAAAATGAAGTTTATAAAAAACAACTAGAAAGTTTACCTTTAATAGCCCAGTCAGATTTTCCAGTTTTGATTATGGGCCCTACAGGTTCAGGAAAAGAACTGATTGCACAAGAGATTCATAGTCTGTCTACGCGAAGTTTCGAATCCAAAGTAAATATGAACTGTAGCGCCTTTACTCCGAATTTAGTTGAAAGCCAGTTGTTCGGACATGTAACAGGAAGTTTCACTGGTGCAACCAAAGACAGAAAGGGGGCTTTTTTAGAGGCTCACGAAGGGACACTTTTCTTAGATGAAATTGGCGATTTGCCTTTAGATGTTCAACCTAAAATTTTACGAGCCTTAGAATACGGTGAAATCACCCCTGTTGGTTCAGATAAATCTATCAAAGTGGACGTAAGAATTGTAGCCGCCACTCATAAAGATTTAGAGCAGCTAGTGAACGAAGGAAAGTTCAGAGAAGACTTACTTTATAGACTTAAAACGTTTGTGATCTCGCCGCCCAGCTTATCAAGACGCCCAGAAGATTTTGAAACTCTTTTGTTTCAATTAGCAAAAGAATTCAGAGTTCGCTTCTCACACAACGCCATTGAAAAATTAAAAGAATGTGCATGGCCAGGAAATATTAGACAACTCAGACAAACCGTTCAGCGGGCTTCAGTTTTATACCAAGCCAAATCTGTAGAACCCGAAGATGTAGAATTTATTATTGATGATTCGAAACCTAAAAATCAAAAATCTTTAGAGGAATTGATTCGTCCAAAAAATGTATCCATTAATCAGCCCATTTTAAAACAGGTTGAAAAAGAGATTATCATCGAAAGACTAATCGCCAATAAAGGCAATCAAAGACAAACAGCTAAAGAATTGGGAATAGCAAAATCAACACTTCATGATAAAGTTAAGACTTATCGAATTGAACTTAAAGGTTAAAGAACATAAGTTTTTTGCGACTAAGCCTTTAGGTTAAAAATGTAAACGCTTATGTGCGATGGCATTGGGCGACTAGAAAATTATTAAAGATTAGCTTCGATTTAAAGATCAAAGCCGTAATTTAAACCAAACACATAACGATTTCGAACCACTTGTTCGGTCGTGCCCGTGATAAAATTAAATGTGTTTTTTTCGAATCCTAAGTTTAGCCCAAAGTGACCTTTAGCGAAGGTTCTCATGACAAAGAGTTTGGTTCTAAGATCGAAGATAAGCTCATCACTATTTCCACCATCTATGGTTAATCCGTAATTACCTGATAAACCCATTTTTAAATCATCACGACTAATAAAATTTAATTTGAAATCTAAATTAAGGGTTTGATAGTCATTGGTGAAAGACTCCACGATACTTGGGCCAAGCTGTCTGAAGGCTTGTGAATGAAGACCATTATATTCAATGGCCAAACTTAAAAATCTAGACGCCACATGTTCAATTCCTATCCCATAAGCATGTTCAGAGGAGCTATTTAACCCAACAACAGTTGGCGCCTCAACAGATCTTAAATCTAATACATTATATCGGCCTTTAAGGTACCAGTTAAAATACTGGTTAAATCTATAACCTAATTTTAAATCAGTGCCGTATGAAAACATGTTAAATTTATCTTCAATTCCACCCCCAGTTACAGTTGCGGTTTCGTATCCCATGTAGGGGATTAATTCTAAAAAGTTAGACGGATCTTCTAAATAACTTGGTACATCATAGACGGAACCTGTTCTTTCTTTTTTATAGATTCTTTTTTCTTCCACAACTTGATCGTCTTCAGCTTTTTTATCATCTTTGTCACTGACGTTTACGTTCACATTTAAATTTTCATCTTTAGTCTGATCTTTATTAGACTTATTAGTGTCTTGAGCTACTTGTTGTGGTCCACCATAATAATTATAAAGATTTATTTGTGGAGCTGCATAACCAGCACTTGGGTTTGATTGAACTAATGGTGATGGCGACTCAGCGTTTACACCCTGTGATGGATCAAATGGGACTGTAGATGTTTCACTCAAAGCTGTATTTAAATTATTATTAATAGGATCGGCTTGAGGAGTTGCATCTGCGGTGCTAGCAGGAAATCTTGAATTTTGATTTTGCGCGATACTCGATTCTTTTAAGAAATTAGGATTTGAATACACTCGTGTTATGGCTCTGCGATTGTAATCAAGTAAAGTTATAAAACCAAATTTAAAACAATTTTGTGTTAACCATTCATTATTTGGTTTTGAAACCCAAAATAATTTATAATTAAAAGTATCAATCGGAACAAATAAATTTGTCAGATCATTAAAGAATCTTGCACTTTGTTGAATACGAACATTGTCCTGTGGACTAAATGCAATTTCATTGATTTTACTTTGAAGCGTTGTCTTATCTTGGGCTTTTAAAAAGCAAACTCCCAGATCGTTTGATTTTGCGATGGATACAAACGGTGAACAGATTAAAATCAAAAACAGACTACAAGCTGATAATTTATTTATAGTTTTCATATTTAATATATCGGCAAGGCTTATTTATTCCCAAAGTTGAACAGCTAGCCCTAGACCACAACTAGACCAAAGAATTAGTTCTAATTCCGTATTTCGGAAATTTTTTAGTTCTATGCATAGAATTATGAGGTGTCATAAAATGAAGGGCTTGCTATAAATAGTTAGTGTAATGAGTTGGAGCTTTAATTATGACCAAAAAACCTGAATTTAAACCAAGAAAATCAGATGATGTCCCTGCAACAAAACTTCAACTTGAACTTGTAAGGCAAGAGATTAAAAGTGACATAACATCCTTAAGCCTAAGATTTAATTCTAAATTTGCTAATATGGATTCTAAATTTGAAAAGATGACATCTGTCCTATATGAAATGAAAGCCTTACTTGAAGAACAAAATTCAAGAAATAGGATTGTTCTAGATGGTTACGCCCATTTATTTGATAAAAGTGTAACTTCTGATTCAAGAATTGAAAATCTAGAAAAAAAAGTTTTTGGTATTTCTCAAAAATAAAATCTTTAAAATACTAATGCGCTTCCAACCAGTTTTTTCCTGACTGACATTGAACGATCAGTGGCACATTTAAAGGATAAATATTTTCCATCAGTTCTTTAATTTGAGGAATAAGTTGAGCTGTCATTGAAGATTCACATTCAAAAATCAATTCATCATGAACTTGCAAAATCATTGGAGCCTTAATTTCACGGTGGGCTTTAATCATGGCCAGCTTCACTATATCAGCTTGTGTCCCTTGCATAGGGGCATTGATTGCGGCTCTTTCACCAAAGGCTTGTTCCATTCTGTTTTTTGATTTTAGTTCTGGAAGATACCTTCTACGACCCGACAGTGTTTCCACATACCCTTTGTCACGAGCGAAGCGAACAATGTCTTCCATATAAGATTTAATTCCAGAAAATTTAATAAAGTAGCGTTCGATAATATCTTTGGCTTCGGCCCTCGGAATATTTAAACTTTCTGCCAACCCATAAACACCTTGCCCGTAAGCAATTCCAAAGTTCACAGCCTTGGCGGTTCGACGCTGATCCTTGGTGACCAATTTTAAATCGACATCAAAGATTTCACTTGCGGTCACTGCATGAATGTCGTGATCCGCTTTGTAAGCGTTCACTAAAGCCGTGTCACCTGCTATGTGCGCCAGAATCCGAAGTTCAATTTGACTGTAGTCGGCAGAAATCAGATCCCACCCTGGTGTTGGGATAAACGCTTTTCGAATCTGTAGTCCACGTTCAGTTCTAATAGGAATATTTTGTAAGTTGGGATTTACACTTGAAAGTCGACCTGTGGCTGTAAAGGCTTGTTTAAATGTAGTGTGAATTCTTCCGTTTTCGGGATCAATTAATTTTGGTAGTGAATCAACGTAAGTGGATTTTAATTTTGCCAGCTCACGATAATTTAAAACCAGATCACAAATTGGAAATTTTTTACCTAATTTTTCTAAAACATCCGTCGCAGTAGAGTACCCGGTTTTATTTTTCTTAGCGGCTGGGATTCTTAGTTTTTCAAATAAAATTTGTCCCAGCTGTTTAGGGCTATTAATATTAAATTCTTCACCAGCTAACTCATGGATAGACTTTTCTAAGACTTTTAAATCATCCGTTAAAGTGATGCTCTGAGCTTTTAAAATATCTGCATCTAATTTTACACCAAGTGTTTCCATATCCGCTAATACCGGCATGCATGGAAGCTCAATCGTGTCGTAGACTTTTAAAATGGATTCCGGCATTAAGGATTTAATTTTTTCTAATAAATTTAAGTGGCTAGATAACAATTCCTTAGGCTGAGACTCATCAGGAACGATTGGATTTAAGTATTCTGTATGAGCACTTGAAAAGTCCACACTTCCTGCTTTTAGAGTATAAGCCGCTAGCATTAGATCTTCTTTGAAAGCTTGCGGTTTAAAATGCAGATGTCGCCAGATTTCTTTTAAATCAAAACCAGACCAAATAAATTTTTTATTGATCATTAAATCTTTGATATCGTCGTTTAAATCTTCAAAAAAATATACATTTTTATTATCACAAATTATTCCGCCGTTTTGAATGGGAATAAAATAAATCTCGGCCCCATCTTTTACTTTTGATAAGTCATTTAAATTTGCAGGCTGAGTCCAATTGAATTCAAGGACGTTCTTATATCTAGCTTTACCTACTATCTCTTCAGCGTAATTTTTAAGGCCACTGTCATCGCCCAAATCTTTCATAAATTTCTTAAAATCAAATTTTAGAAATAATTCATTTAGTTTTTCATGATTTTTTGGCTTTAAAGTGATTTCGCTATCTTTAGTTGGAAGATCAATATCGGTTTTAATTGTCACTAAAATTTTTGATAAATAAGCTTCAGACTTATGTTCAATAAGTTTTGTTTGAGCAGAACCTTTAATGCTTCCGATATTTTCATAAATACCATCTAAGGTTTTGAAATCAGCAATCAGCTTTTCCGCAGTCTTAGGACCTATCCCTTTAACCCCAGGAATGTTATCAGAACTGTCCCCAGTCAAAGCCAAATAATCGATAAATTCATGGGGCTGAACCCCCCACTTTTTTTTAACCATGGCAGGGTCAAACGTTACATCTTTCATCGTATCGATCATCACAACATCGTCTGATATCAACTGAGCAAAGTCTTTATCACCACTCACGATAATCACTTTATAGCCTTTGGATTCGCCCCACTTAGCATATGATCCAATAATGTCATCAGCTTCAAATCCTAAAATATCTAATCGTGGAATTCCAAGCAGGTCAGTGAACTCTTTAATGTAAGGAATCTGTTGACCAAGCTCATCAGGCATTTCAGAACGGTTGGCTTTGTAACGCTCATCAAGTGCTTTTCTAAAAGAAGGCTCTGGTCTGTCGAAGCAGTAAACTATTTTTTTAGATTCATACTGGAGCAAAAGTTTTGAGGTCATACTTAAAAAACCATAAAGAGCATTTGTAGGGAATCCCTCTTTATTTTTCAAATTAGGAATGGCGTAAAAGGCCCTAAAAAACATGGAACTGACGTCGACTAAAATTAAGCTTTCTTTCATTAGAACAAAGTGCCAGATTTTAAACTTATTCCAAGGCACAAAAAGCCAAGAACTAGTTAAAATATCTAAGGCGTAAATTCTAAAGGACAAGACGTATAAATCAGCAGCTTTTAATAGTAGCACCCAAACTTTATAACTTTATATATAAAATACATATTCCAATAGCTAATCCAAACAGCTTAAATCTTGGGTTGGCATTTTTGGGTAAATACAAAAAAACCTTCAATTTACCTATACACTGGTCTAACTACTTAGATAAATTATATTTTTATAGTATATGGCTATTAAATTTTAAAATCCTTTTGCCGATAAGATATTATGAAAATATTATTTTTATTTCAAACTTTTTTTATATTTAGTAATTTAACATTCGCAGACGCGAGCTCCTGTCTCACCTCTGGTCAAATAGACACTGGCGGTAAAGTTCTAGGTTCAGATACAGTTATGAAGATTAAAACTCCATGTTGCAAAGGGCTTGTCGAAGTTTTTCCTTTGGATATGTGTGGCGATAAACATCGTAGTACACCCATGGGTATTTACTCGTGCTCTAAGTGTGGAGATTTAATCTGTGATGCGAAATATGAATCAAAATGTAATTGTCCCAAAGATTGTGGTGGTCAAACAAATATAAGCGACTCTGAATTACAAAAGCTTAAATCTAAAAATCTGAATAAATAAATTTAGACTTTAAAGTTAATTATATGTAATTAACTATCTAGCATCTCTAGGGATAATTTTTAATAGTCTCTGAACCCCTTGATTCACTTGATCTGTCCCAAATAACTTCATTACGTTAACTAAGACTCATCAGATAAATCTTTATAAAAGAACACAGGAACAATTTTGACTGCAAGTTCCATTAAAATAGGTCCTAGTAGTAAACCTGGAATACCGTAAACGATCACTGCACCTACAATCGCAAGCAGCGAAACAACAGGGTGCACTGTGGATTCATTTGCTGAGGACACTAAATAGGGTTTAAGCAAATTATCAACACTACCGGCAACGACAGCAACAATTGCCAATCCAATCGCTGCACCAAATGCGCCGTTAACAAGACTGATTAAAGCCAACACCCCCGCAACAGGCGCTGCACCAATAACAGGAATAAAAGAGACAAAAAAAGTAATAATAAAGACTAATATAAATTCATTATAACCAAATGCTAAAGCCCCGAAGGCAACAATAGAGCCCTGAACGGTTCCAATAACCGCCGATGCAATTAAGGTCCTGTAACTGGATTTTTTGATGATTGAAATGATTTCGTCTAATTCGTCCCTATCTAAAATACGCATTCGAACAAATGCAAGTCGAATGGATCTTGCTTCTGTCAAAAAATAATAAAGTGCGATTGAAAAGACAAAAAGTGAAAGTACTAATTCAGGAACACTTCCTGCAATCACAGAAGCTTGGTTCATTAACCACGTCAGTGCCTTAGTTAAAATAGATAAGGGTTGTGGAAGTTCCGTGGACTGCATCCCAAAATTTTCTAATACTGCTTGCAATGAACTTTGTAATTTATAAATCAATCCTTCAATAGATTTATATAGAGAGGTTTCTGAGAAAGTTTCTGTGTTAAGGCTTAAAACAGAACGTGTGATTCTTAAAATAATAAATAAAAGCGGTAGAATTAAAATTAAACAAAAGCCAATCAGTATTAAAAGAGTTGGAATTCCACGTCGACGCTTATAGCTAAAACGCTCTACGACATCAACAAGTGCAAAACCAAAAAGGGTCGCCATTAAGATAGGCTTCCAAAAGGGTAGAAACATAAATCCGAAAGCAACAAAAATAATTCCGGTCAGACTAACTCGAACGGCTTTTCTTAAATCTAAAAACTCTTTCACTTAAAGAAACCTCATTGCTCGGTTTAAGATTTGTCTTAAGATTTGTATCAAGACTTTTCGTTATGATTTTCACTAGATTTCTGGTGATTGACTTTAAATTCACGTAAAAACATCAAAGCTATATCATAAACAGCTTGCTTTAATTCATCAGAAGGTTTTACCGACTTAGGCTCTGGCTGTTTTACTTCAGTCTCCCTCAAAACAAAAAGACTGATCAAGACACAAAAGATAGAAATAGAAATTAAAACAAAACTTGAAATAACCAAACCAGAAAAATTAAAAAATTGTTCTTTATCAATCTGAAGACCGATTTCAACAACAAATAAGACCAAGCCTGAAAAAACAAATAGAGCAGCTAGGAACCAAAGAGCAGCTGCCAATGCCACATCTTTTCCTTTGTCGGCAAATTTAAATGCCACATCACGTATTTGATCTGAAGACGACTTAGCATCTTTTTCGAAATAGACCTGAATCAATGTTAAAAGAATATTCATCATATTATATAAACCCACTCATTCTTATTAATGATTAGTTAATGGTTAATTAATAATTAGTTTCTTTTTTTGCCAGCGGATCCCAAAATGTATCCAATCACAAGAGCACCAACAACGGCCGTCCAGGGGTTTTTTTGAACAAATTCATTGGCGTCTTTAGCTAATTTTTTAACTTGGTCCACTGTATCTGAATCATCTACAAAATCAGTGATTCGCTTAACGGCATCACCCCTATTTTCGGATATAAATTCTTCGGCATTTGAGGCAAATTCTTTTGATTTTGACATGGTACCAAGCCTACTTAGCACTCAAACTTATGTCAAATACCATTATTTTTATCTAAAATAGGACTAAATTAAGTTCTATGCTAATTAGTTCATGTTGAATCCCCACCTTAAGTTTGTAATTTAACAATTCTGGTTTGTTCTATTTGGCTATTCAACTTAATATAACTTTATGAACTTAATATTTAATTTCTTTTTTGAGTCTCCAAAAAGAATGCTAGCTTTATGCAGTTTATTTATTATTTTTGGGCTTGTATTTAGCGGGGACCTGTACCGACTAATTAAACTTACAAAATATGAAAAAATTTTAAAAGATAGAATCCAATCTGTTCAAGTTCAAAAAACAGAAATCAAAGCTAAAATTATAGAATCCAGATCAAAAGCCTTTATTGAAAGAGAAGCCTTTCAACGTTTTGATATGTCCCAAGAAGGGGATATGATCTTTGTTTTCAATCATTAAAAAATAACATAATCAAAACCAAACTCTAACTTTTATGTAACCATAAACTGACCTATAAAAACTAAAAATTCACTTATCATTGATCCTGACAGATCAAATTGAAAAAACATTATTTTGATCTAAATTTTTAATAAGGATCAATCAATGAAATATTATCATTTTTATTCAAGAAGAACTCCCCAAATAAATAAAGTCGCAAAGTTCATGAATAAAAATCTAAATGACAATTACAATTGTGATATTTTTAATCTAAATATTTTTGACTTCCTATATAATTTTTTACAAATAGTAATCGATAAAAACTTTTGGATTTGGAGCTATAAAAAACAAAATTACTATTTTTATTATAAAAATAATATTCTTAAAACAATTATTAGATACCCTGATATTTATAAAATTCGAATTTTCAAAAAAATACTTTTTTTGGCTTTTGAATTAAGAGCCCACATGATTAAGGTCTTAGTTTTAAACAAATTAAGCAAAAAAGAACCTGGCGTAATTTTAGTTTGGAATGGAGCCTATTTCCCCCATAAACTTTTAATTGAGTTCGCAAAAGACACAGATTTTAAGATTCTATATTTTGAAATCGCTCACTTCCCGAATAGAATCCAAGTGGACAGCCATGGCGTCAATCATTATAGCTCGTTACCCAGAGAACCAGAATTTTATTTAAACTTTCAAGACCACAGAAATAATTACAAGCCTACAGACGAAAAATCTAATCAGAATAATTTTAGCAATGATTTACCTCAACACATTGCTGTTAGAAAAAATAAACTAAAACCCGATGGAAAAGTTGTTTTAAAACCTGCTTCGTATATTTTTGTTGTTTTTCAAGTTCCAAGTGACATGCAAATATTAGAACTTTCGCCTTGGATTAAAGACATGTATCACTTCTATGATATTGTATTTGAAATGGCGAATCGAATTGGAAATTTACACTTTGTCATCAAAGAACACCCAAGCTTTAAGTTAAAAATATTTAATAATGTTAAAAAACACCCTCGAATCATTTTTGATAACTGGGGCGACACTAAAGAGTTAATAATAAACAGCGATGCAGTTTTGACTATCAACTCAACGGCAGGTCTTGAAGGTTTGGTTTTAGAAAAAAAAGTGATCAACTTAGGACTAGCTAACTACAATATTAAAGGATTAGTTTTACATGCATTTAGTTCTGATCAACTTTTTTATCATTTAACGAATTTAAAAAATTGGACTTATGATGAAAACCTAAGGGTTAATTTTTTAAAATACTATTACAATAAATATTTAATTTCAGGATCATATTCAAATTTAGATACACTAACATTAGACGCCATTATTTCTAAATCGATCGTTAATTTTTACGAAAAGCGTTTAGGCCCCAGTATCCAGCCTTCGACCCTAGCTTCTGCTCAATCCTTAAAAGCTGATTGTACTTAGCTGTTCTTTCACCACGACAAGGACTTCCTGTTTTAATCTGAGTACATAAAAGACCAACAGCAAGATCTGCTATACTTGCATCTTCTGTTTCACCGCTTCTATGGGACATGATGGTGTTAAATTTCACGTCGTGACACATCGAAACCGTATTCATTGTTTCAGAGATCGTTCCAATTTGATTTATTTTAACCAGTAATGCATTGGCTGCTTTTTTTTCAATCCCTATTTTTAATCGTTTAGGGTTGGTGACAAAAAGATCATCTCCGATCAATTGAATTTTTGAACCCATTTTCTCATTCATCTTAATCCAAGTGGACCAGTCATCTTCGCTCGCCCCGTCTTCAATACTGACAATAGGATATTTTTTAGTCCAGGCTTCATAATTTGAAATCAACTGATCAGGCGAAATTTTTTGTCCATCCCACTGATATTTACCATCTTTGTAAAGCTCTGTGGCGGCGACATCTAAAGCAATAAAAATATCTTCACCTGCTTTGTAACCACTGACTTCAATGGCTTTCATAATATATTCCAAAGCCTGTTCATTGGATTTTAATTTTGGAGCAAATCCACCTTCATCTCCAACAGCTGTGGAATGACCTTCTTGATTTAAAACCTTTTTTAAAGCGTGAAAGACTTCAACACCTGCGCGTAATGCTTCACTGAAGCTTCCCCCACAAACAGGCACCACCATAAATTCTTGGACATCCACACCGTTGTTGGCATGGGCCCCGCCGTTGATAATATTCATCAATGGCACTGGCAAGCGATAGTTTTTTTGATTGGGTAGTAAAAATTCAAATAAATCCAAGCACTCTTCTTGCGCTTGAGCTTTAATAAATGCCAAAGATAGTCCAAGTAAAGTGTTAGCCCCTAGGTTAGATTTATTTTCAGATCCGTCTTTGTCTTTGAGCCACTGATCGAACTTATGAATATCAGAAAATGTCTGTCCCTCAAGTTCGTCACCTAATTGAGTGATATTTAAAACTGATTTTAAAACGCCTTTACCACCAAATTTTGTTTTATCTTCATCGCGAAGTTCATGGGCTTCATGAATTCCAGTGGACGCACCCGAAGGCACGGCCGCTCTGGCCCATGATTTGTCGGAGTATAAATCCACTTCTACTGTGGGATTTCCTCTTGAGTCTAAAATTTGTCTAGCGATCACTTTATTGATTTTCATATATGTCCTCTGCTGTCTAGTTCACTCAGCCCGCGGCAGGCGGAAAAGTTCCAGCGAAGCTGGCTGGGCGTGCTTTAGCCGCCCGTCAAGCCAGCGAGTGAACTAGACATCCTCGCTGGGGCTTTTCCTATCTGTCTAGTTCACTCATGCGCTCTTCGGGCGGCTTCGCACGCCCACGCGCATTCGCTGGAACTTTTCTTACTGTAGCTCCAGTTGAAACTTTTGATCTTGTTTTAAATGTTCATTTTCAAAATAGTCGTTTGAATTTAATCTGCTTTTTAAACGTAAAACGGTTTCTGGAAAAAGTTCTGGAACATTGTTCCAGTGCACTTTCTTCATCGCTTCTTTTACAAACTTAGATTTTTTTTCTGATCCAGCAAGGATAGTCACCATCTGCTGTGCACGTAAAAAATAATCTTGAAGTTTACTAACCTGATCTTCAAACCATTTTTTATCATGACTTGTCCAGCAGGTTTGACTTTGATCTAAGGATTTTATTTCTTGGTAACGGGCTAAAGTCAAAGTTTGTTCTGCAATTTTTGCCTGAAGAGATCTAATTTCAACATTGCTACTTTCAATGGTTTCAATAATATTTTTTATTAATTCTGGGTTTAAATTGTAAGCCTCTTGCTCTAAAAGTAAATTTTGTTTATTCGCCCAATTTATATGAATTAGATTATTATCCCACGTCACTGACGCCAAAGGCTCGCCCAAAAAAGTGGATAAAACTTCAAAACAAGCTTTTATGTAAGAATAAATGTGTGGATACTCTTCAAAGAAAAAAGGAACTTCAAAGTGCACTGACGTTTCAGTTGAGCTTAGTTTTTTAATCGGTGGTGCCGGAAAAATAAAGTAGCTTAAAAATCTTTGCGGGTTATGATAGATATCTTTTGATGATCGGAGCATTTTTAAAACACTATCTAAAACACCCCAGGCCCTCAGATCCAACGCTTGATGTCCTACTTTTTCAATCAAGGACATATCATTTATATCAGAAGCATTTTCTTTAAATAATTTTAAGAATGTTTCTAAATTGTCAGCATCAATCCACGCATCGCCGTGGCTGCATAATTCAAAGCTAAGACCTGATTGATTCAAAAGACGAACAGTATCTAACTGGTTTCTTGAACCATATTGAACAAATGAATGGGCGATCTTAGAACTGAATTGCACAACTTGGTTTAGCGTGTTCGGTATGTGATGTCTAGTTCACTCACTGGCTTGACGGGGGGCTACGCACCCCCAGCCAGATCGCTGGAACTTTTCTTTAATCTAGTTCACTCACTGGCTTGACGGGGGGCTACGCGGCCTTCTTATTAAATAACTCCATAGGGAATGGGATGCCGTTGTCTTTAATTTCTTCTAAGAAAGAAGGTAGGTTTTTAGCAACAAGCTCGCCTTTAAGTTTTCCGTCTGGCTGTTTTATTAGGCGATCAATTTTAAAAATAGGATTTGTTTCATATGCCCCGTTTATAAAGCCATTGATCTCTGCAATTTCTGCTATTCTACGTGACCCATCAGAAAATCTAGAGACTTGAACGACTAAATCCACTGCCGATGAAATTTGCATAGTTAAGGCCTTTTCACTTATTTTACTGTCACCACTCTGAGCCAAGGCTTCAAGCCTAACCATGGCTTCACTAGGTGAATTCGCATGCACAGTTCCCATGCAACCTTTATGACCCGTATTCATAGCTTGTATAAGTTCTAAGGCTTCGCCACCACGCACTTCGCCTACAATAATTCTGTCTGGTCTTAAGCGAAGACTACTAATCACAAGGTCACGAATAGTCACTTCGCCAAGACCTTGCTCATCGGCCATTCGTGTTTCAAAAAAAACGACATGTTCATAATCCACTGTTAATTCAGATGAATCTTCAATCACAATTAGTCTTTCGCCAGGAGGAATTCTAGATGTTAATAAACCTAATAAGGTGGTTTTTCCAGAACCAGTTCCGCCGCTGACTAAAATATTTTTTCCTAGTTTCATACAGGCGTCTAAAAACTGGGCCCCGGGAACTGATATTGCTCCTAAATTTACATATTTTTTTAAAGTCATCTGAGTTTTAAAAAACTTTCTTATGGCAACCGTTGTTCCTTTTCTAGAACAAGGTGGAATAACAGCATGTATTCTTGAGCCATCAGGCAAGCGGGCATCAAGTCTTGGTTCAAGATCTGTGATCCTACGACCAACACTTTGGGCGATATTATTCACGGCTGCTCTTAAATCATATTCACTTGAAAACTTAGCCGTAGTACGATGCATCTTTCCCGCTTTTTCGACAAAGATTTCATCTGGACCATTGATTAAAATTTCACTCACAGTAACGTCATCAAGCAAATGAAGAATAGGACCAAGAAAATTTTCAATGGCGGATTTAAAAACTGATTTTTGATCTTCTTTACCTGACAATTTTATTCCTATTTTAAAATTTATTTGTATTTAAAATTTCAAAATCAAATGCTTACTTTTAAAGAATCTAATGAGTTCGTTTTTCTTTATGATACTCCGCATACTCTTTAGCCACTTCCATCGCAAAAAACTGAATCATCTGTGCGTCGTAACTAATTAGTTCTCGTTTAATTTTATCTTTACCACATTCTAGGTGATTCATTTTGTCGACTAACTTTTCAAAATCAGTAAATCGAATTAATCGTAAAGTATTTAATTCTGCCCAATCTGATTTTAACAAGGGATCAATAATTCCAAGTTCTTCTAAAGCGTCGTAATAAACTTGTAAATTTCCACTGAGTCGCATGTTTAACCCCCACAACTGTCTCAAATAGATATCGGCAGTTTTGAAAGAAAATTTTAGATTTAGACATTAAACTTAAAAAAATAAATAGTTTTATTAAGACGAAGGCCTGGTTCTAAAAACCCTCTGACCCTTTTTTCTGTCCAAACTGCGTTACGAATTTTTGCAAATTAATTTAGTAATTTGCAAAAATTCGTAACGCAGCTTGGACAGAAAAAAGGGTCAGAGGGTTTTTAGAGAGGGTTTTTAGAGAGGGTTTTTAGAACCATTTTTTATTTCTGATTTTGATTTCGAAACCTAAATAGTTTTCTGTTTGTTTGTTTTGGATATTTTCAAAGTTACGGATACCGTAGACTAAACCAAGATTTAAGTCGTAGTTTTTAAGAACTTTATGTAATGAAAAATCTAAACCACCGTAGTAACTTAAGGATCCTGTGGGATCTAAGTCACCAAAACCAAGAATTGGATTTTCAATTAAGATTTTTAATCTTGAACTGTAACTGTTAGTATTTAAAAATTTATAATCTGCTCTTAATCCAAGACTTATTAGGCTTGCTTTTTCAAGGTCAATAGTAAGTCCATCATAAATCACAAAATTATCTTCGAAATATTTTACATCTAAACCTAAATTTATTTTTTCACTTAATACATAATCTGAAATTAATGAAAAATTTAGTAAATCTGGTGAATTGCCATCCCAATTGTAAATTAAATTGTTATCTACTCTGAATTCACGAAGTTTGTAAGACGTATTGAATCCGAACCAAAATTTAGATGTGAATTTATATTGATAAGCAAAACTTAATGCATGATTAAAATCTGTGACCCAAATGGCTTCAAAGCCAGTGGATACAGCTTTCAGTTGATTGTCAGATATTTCATAGCCTAATGAATATCTTTGTTTTTCTTTAAAGGCTTTCCATCTTTCAGCTCTTAATTCAGCCTTTAAACGATCGGCTTCTTCTTTTTGAATTTTTGCTAGTCGCGCTTGTTCTTCTAAATCTCTTAATCTTTTCTTTTCAGCTTCAATCTCTTCAGCCGTAGGACCTTGAATCGCTTCGGTGATTTTGGGGGCGGATAATTGATCAACGAAGTCCTCTACTTTTTCACTTTCTGTTTTAATAACATAAATAAGTTTTGATTTTTTAGCAGCTCTTGTTAACTTTGCGGCTTCTTCTTCAGATAATCCATAAACTGTCGCAACCACTCTGCGATTTTTATTTCGCCCTTCCACAGTTTCATTCGTATCGATTGGAGCATCATAACTAAACCACTTGGTTTCAATACGTTCTGGTGAAATGTTTAAAGCAATCAACATAGTTTTTAAATTTTCAGCACGCCCTTTAGACAGTTCAACATTCACTTCGTAAGATCCCACCATATCTGTATGACCTGAGATTAAAAATTTAGAATGAGGCAAAACAGAACTTATTTTATTTAGTATTTCTACGATGGAATAATCCTTTTTTTCAACATGAGACATCGCCGTTTCATATTGAATTTTCAGACCCAAATGAACCGTATTTGCTTGTGCTTGAGACAGACAAATCAAGTAAGTAAAAAGTAAAAAAATAAATTTATTCACAAACTCCTTATGATATAAACTTCTGTAATAGTTATCGGACGTATTAAATCGTAGTGTGAGTCTAGTATGACTAGACCAGGCTAGGATTAATCAAACTAATTTGGTTTGGTTTAAAAGAAAAAGTAAAACGTATATAGTATTTTAGATTTTTTAAGGTCCGTAACACAAAGGCTGATTGCCTGGCTGCGGGGTTCCACTCAAAGCACCTAAGTACTGAAAGTAACCTGTACCAACGCTGCATTGAACTGCGCCGTTGTTTACTAAGTTGCTAGCATGGGTAAAACTATAAATTCCTATGTCAAAAACACCTTTCGTAGTTATGAATCTGGGTGACCCTGTGTTTGAAGACGTTAGGCCACCATTTCCTATAAGTGTGACTCTGTTGGTTTGGAGTGTTTTATTAATAGTTAAGTTAGTTCTTGACCCTAAGAAACCTTGTCCACCGGCCTCAAAGCTTAAAGTTGAATCAACAGAGCCAAATAAGTTTATATCTAAATAATAATTAGTGTTGTAACAATTTTTAAGAGCAAAATTGGCACAATAAAAATTAAGATTGCCAGATACATTTAAAGTAGCACCTGGAAAACCAGAATCAAATCTGCCATTTCTTATATCTAAATTACCTAAAACATTCACAACTGAACCGGGATAAATATAAACATGGTAAAAGTCGTTCGGTCCGTCTAAATCATAATCACCAAAAATATCTACTTCGACGATGTTAAATGTTATTGCAGAAATTGCACGAATTGAAATGGCAGATCTAGAGTCATCATAATCTGTTACTGCTTTAAAACTAACAGTGCCGTTATTGTGATTAAATCCACCACCGTTCATATCTATACCCAAGCTAGCGGTACCTCCTGCATAGTAAGTGTTGGTACCATCACCAAAACTGAGATGACGTGGAGCTGTAAAAACACCTTGATCCATTTGAAGTTTACCTAATCTAAAATAGCCTATGGGCGGATTTGTTGGCACAGGGTTTAACCCATTAGGGTTGTCAACAATAAAGCCCGGAGCTGCTGCACCATCGTCAAAAGTGTATGTTTGTGACAATCCATCGTTTCTATTAAAACGTAGATAAGTGTGAACTTGTACACCAGGCATTGGGAGAAATCCGGGCTCCGAGAATTTATTAGAACCTCTAACAAGATCTGAACAGTTGTTTGAACCAATAATAGCATCACATCTAAAAATTGCGTTTAAACCCTGATATCTTATCTCTCCAAACATCAAATTGCCATCACGCCATTCTAACGTCTCACTCAAATTAATAATTTTTGAAGTGCCGTAAATATACCCATCAGCTGAATTATGACGATTGTCATGGCCTGCGGGTCCACCAGTCGTTTTATTTTCAAAAATTAAATTTCTTATATTTAAAGGCTGATCTAACCAAAATGCAAATACCCCGTAGCCTGATGTCGAGGACACTGAATTTATAAACACGACACCACTATTGTGATTAAAAGTTGCTGTCGAAGATAATGTTAGACCTCCATCTTTTAACCCTTGCCAGTCCCACGTAGGCCCGCCTGCATCAAAATCTTTCCAAGTGTAAACACTTCCCAGTCTTAATGTTCCAGATGTTGACGTAAAGGTTCCACCTTGGATATTGATACGTTCAGCAGTCAAAGCTGCGTTTCCACCCAAGAATGTTCCCGCGTCCATCTGCCATTTGCCCCATGTGTTTGAAGCCCCACCATTGGAATCTCTGTTACCCACTTGAAATGTTCGTCCCGCATTTTGAGTTATCATTCCCGTATAGGTTGGTTTCATATACACACGTTGCACTTGGACGTTTGCATTTATACCGACATTACAAAAACCTGAAACTAAACATTCATCATCAAAATAAGTAAATGCCGTCGGCGGCGGAACGGCTGCAGCTTTCCAGTTGGCAGCCGTAGTCCACAAACCATCGCCCGCAGTTCCCATCCACGTGTAATCGGGAATGGCGATTCGTATAAATATATTTCTAGTAATCGTCGCACTGCCATCAGTAATTGTGATGGTATATGTTTTACCAGCGTCATCACTGATAGTAGGTGATCCAGCGATCAAACCCGAAATCGCATTAATACTTAAACCTGTTGGAAGCGCCGGTGCAATTGAATATCCAGTCGGTGTTCCTGAAATAAGTGTTCGTGCGATACCTGCCGCAGGGAAATTAAGTGGTGTATATTTAGGTCCTGTAAATGATGCCGGATAGGTTACATTTAAATTTGTGTAATTTATTGTTACAGCGACAGGTGTTGAAGTGTTATTGGCTTGATCTGTTTGATGCACGTTTATAGTTTTCGCGCCAAATGCCGCCGTTAAAGTTACACCCAATGAATAGCTACTAGCCGTGCATGTTGTGAACAGCGGCGATCCCACAAGATTACCCCAAATCTCTAGCGTTGTGCCCGTTTCACAAGCTCCACTTACCGTTTGGGATGCTGAGGTCGTTGTGATTCCGTTCACCGGCGATACAATTGTTGGCGGCGCGGGATTAGCTCTATCTAATGTGATTGAAATATTTATGGCTGTTGACGTGTTTAGCGCTAAATCTGTTTGTGTCGCACTGATCGCTTTAGATCCATCAGCCCCAGTTAATGTAATAGCTCTTGAATATGCGGACGCAGCACAAGCTGCTGTTAATGGAGAACCTGTAAATGCGCCACTTAAATTGACTGTGGATCCGGTTTCGCATGTGCCAACAACAGTCTGTGCCGTTGTATTGGAAAAACTTCCGTTCGCAGGTGATGTGATGGTCGGAGCGGATGGAGCTGTTGTGTCAAACGTGATTGAAATATTGGCAGCAGTTGACGTGTTGTTTGCGACATCTGTTTGTGTAGCACTTAATGCTTTAGCCCCATTTGCTGCAGTTAATGTAACGGCTCTTGAATACGCAGAGGCTACACACGAAGCTGTCAATGGAGATCCTAAAATTGCTCCACTTATACTTACTGTGGCTCCAGTTTCACATGCACCAATAATAGTTTGAGCCGTGGAATTTGTGAAAGACCCATTTAAAGGCGATGTGATTGTCGGTGCTGATGGAGCTGCTGTATCTAAAGTAATTGAAATATTTGTAGCAGCAGAAGTATTTCCGGCAAGATCTGTTTGAGTGCCAGAAATATTTTTGACTCCATCGCCAGCTGTTAAAGTGACTGCTCTTGAGTAGCTACTTGCAACACAACCTACACTCACAGGCGAAGGAGTAAAATTTCCAGATAGATCTACAGGAAGTCCTGAAGTGCAAGCCCCTGTTATAACAATACTAGTTGTGTTAACAAATGATCCGTTTGAAGGCGAAGTAATTGTGATGGCAGCAGGAGCAACTGTATCTAAATTGATGGAAATATTTGTTGCGGCTGAAGTATTATTCGCAACATCTGTTTGTGTCGCGCTGATCGCTTTTAAGCCATCACCCGCAGTTAATGTGACCGCTCTGGAATAGCTAGATGCCACACACGATGCTGTCAATGGTGATCCTATAATAGCGCCACTAATATTAACTGTCGCCCCTGTTTCACACGCGCCGATAATAGTTTGCATTGTGGAATTAGTAACACTTCCATTTGTGGGCGAACTGATTGTTGGGGTTAAAGGTGCTGTCTGATCTAAAGTGATAGAAATATTTGATGCTGCTGATAAATTTCCTGCGGGATCTGTTTGCGTCCCACTGATCGCTTTAGCACCATCACCGGCTATTAATGTTACCGCTAGGGAATACGCTGAAGCGACGCACGATGCGGTCACAGGTGATCCAACTATGGCCCCACTTATGTTGACTATCGCCCCTGTTTCACACGCACCGATAATGGTCTGAGCCGTTGTGCCTGTTGTAACTCCGTTAACTGGTGAAGTGATTGTTGGGGCTGAAGGTGCTGTTGTATCTAAATTAAGAGTACGATTTGTAGTTGGTGAAGCACCCGCCCCGTTAGTTTGCGATACACTGTAGTTTTTTATTCCATTCAGCGCCGTTAACGTAACCGATTGATTGTAACTGCTTGCCACACAAACAACTAAAACAGGTGCGCCTAATACATCTCCCATTATGTTTACGGTAGCTCCAGTTTCACAGGCCCCAGTTATATTTTGAGTCGTTAAATTTGTTAACATTCCGTTAGCAGGTGATGTGACCGTAGGTGCTAAAGGTAAAATTCCTAAATTAATATTCGATGTAGCAGCAGGCGAAATATTTCCAACAAGATCTGTTTGAGTCGCATTAATTACTTTTGGTCCATTACCTAAAATTAAATTTACTGATCTGCTAAAGGATGATGCCATACAAATAGTCGTTAATGGTGACCCAACAACATCGCCAGAAATATTGATTGTGTTTCCCGTATCGCAAGTTCCTGTGACGGAAATGCTTGCTGTTGAAGTAGAACTTCCATTCGCGGGTGCAATAATAGTTACTGCAAATGGAATAATTGTATCCACTAAAACTTGGACTAAAGCGCTCGAAGTCAAACTTACTTGTGTCGCGCTAACTTCGGTCGCCCCTTCTGCTAAGCCAGCAGCACTTAAATCCATAACCCCATTAAATAAACCGTTAGTGCATGGTAAAATTGTTGATGCAAGAACTGGTATTCCGACAGAAATAGTCACATCATTAAACTGTGGAACACATTTTCCAGAAACAGAATAAGAAGCAATGTTAGATGAAGATATATTTTGTTTGGAAGCCCATGATAAATCAGCCCCTTTAATTGATGAATAATCTAAAGTTGAGATAATCTCACCACACCCATTTAGAATAAATGATAAAGCTATAAAAAATAGCCTTTTAGTAATATAGAACATGGTTTCTTATCGGTAGAATATTTAAAAATAATGAAATGTGATTTAAAATAAAAAGATTAAAAAAAATAATAAATATTAGACAGTTAAACTGTTGCAAAATTTTATTTATAATCTGCTTAAGTCCAATTTAAATCTCAAATTGAGTCGATTTTTTTGATCAGATCTTATAGCTATTCTCACTCACTCTGGACGAAAGATATGTTCAATCCCTTAATTTGAGTGCTTTTACATAAAGACTAAATCAAATTTTCTTTTTCACAAAAAGTTTCAAATGGGAGTATAGAAATTCTTGAACTTATTTGGCGCTGAATAGTTCCTTTATGAACCTGATAAAAATGCGGAATTAAAGTTCGATCAGCAAAATATTGGATATGAGGGGAAAGATTTTTTTCTCCGGTCTTACACTCAACGGCAAACAGAGGCTTTTTATTTTTAAGGACAACAAAATCAATCTCTCTTTTATCTGTATCACGCAAGAAACGAAGCTCCATTTTTTCACCATTTACATCTTCATGAAAATGACAATATTTAAGTAAATGTGACCCTACAAAGTTTTCCCAACGCGGGCCTTCACTTTCAAGCTCACTCCAATCCCATAAATATAGTTTCTGTTCTTTTTTAACAGCGCGAATCTTTGACGGACCATAAGGAGATATTCGGTAGCAATAATAAACTCTTTCTAAAATCTGCAACCATTTTTCAACTGTTTTTTGATCAACAAGAATATCTTCTGCAAGATTTTTTTTAGAAAGCGGAGAACCTACCCTGTCCTGCAGGGCTTCTGTTAATACCTGAATATTAGAAATATCTCGAACATTTTCTAAGTCTCGAATGTCAGAATATATAATTCGTTCTCGCCGCTGAAGGTGCCATCTTTTTAGCTCCCGGACTGATCCTTGTATCAAGGGCTCAGGAAATCCTCCGAACTTAAGAAGATGCTCTAACTCATACTTTTGTCCAATTTCAGGTAAAGAAAAAGGATGTAATCTATAGTAATAATATCGTCCTAGTAAGGAATCCCCGCCCTTTCGGTAGTAGTCTAGTCGTGCAGATCCTGTGATCAAAAACTGATGCACCTCTTTCAGAGAATCATAAAATCCTTTAATTAACCCACGCCAATTTTTGAATTTGTGTATCTCATCAAGAACTATAAGTTTACTTGCATCAGACCATTCGCGTTGCAAAATTCTTTTCCTGTCCTCTAAATCATCCCAATTAAAATAGGACTTTTTAGACGTCTGCAGTAAACTTTTGGCTAAAGTGGTTTTTCCCACTTGCCTTGGACCACCTAGAAAAACCATTTTTTTTTCAAGATCCTGCTGGATTTGATCTTTGATAGGAGTTCTAATTAAATTATACATAATTACATTTTACTCATGGGTAAAGAGGAGTCAAGTCCGCTTTACCCATGAGTAAAGCGGACTCGACTCCTCTTTACCCATGAGTAAATCTTGAGCCTATATCCTTTATTATGTAAAAATCTCCCATCGTTCATATGAATATTTTAGGGTTGAGATAATTTCACCACACCCGTTTAATATAAGTAAGAAGACCGATAAAATCAGCCTTTTTATATTATTCATGTAGTCTTATCGGTATAATATTTGGAAACACTAAATATTGTCTCAGTTTAAGACAAATCTAAACCAAAATTAAGGCCCGTAACACAGAGGCTGGTTGCCGCCGATCGGTGTTCCACTAAACGCACCTAAGTACTGGAAGTATCCTGTGCCGACCGTACATTGAACCGCTCCATTATTTTGGAAACTGTTATTGTGAATAAATTGATAGGTCCCAACATCAAACACACCTTGCAATACTCTAAATTGTGGAGCTAAGACGTTTGTTGGGGAGTGTCCCCCATTACCTACAAGTATGACTCTGTTTGTGGTTAGGTTTTTTTGTATATGTATATCTTCTTCGCGAAGCAAATATCCAGGGCCGCCTACCGCAAATGAAAAGTTAGAATTGACGTTGCCTTCAAATCTAAATCGAACCTCTTCAGAAATATTATAACAATTTTTCTGGGCTGGATTTGCGCATAGAAGGTTTAAATTTCTTTCAACAACTATTGCTGCCATGTTTCGAGAAGATTCAAATCGTCCATTTTTTATATTTAAGTCTTGAATAATCACAGCCGTGGTTCCTGGTTCAATAACTACGGATAACAAATCATCTGCAGGTCCATCATTTAAATCATAATCTCCAGCAATACTTAAATCCATATTCCAAAAGTAGACTGTTCCAGGAGCTTTAATAGCATTTGCGACCCTATTGTCAGCATTATTAGAAACAGCATCAAAAGACACTAGCCCCGTATTGTGATCAAAACCTCCACCGGCTTGGACTTCAAAACCTAAGCTAGCCACCCCTCCCGATGCGTAACGTGTGTTATTACCTTCACCAAAACTTAAACGACCAGTGGGACCTGCCGGTGCTCTGAAGGTTCCGTTTGTCATTCTTAGTTTTCCTAAACGAAAGTATGTGGCTCCACTTTGTGGGTTCGGATTTAGTCCATTCGGATTGTCGACAATAAAACCTGGGGCTGCAGCACCACCAAAAAATGAGTACGTCTGTGGAGATCCATCATTCCTATTGAAACGAAGCCACGTGTGGACTTGAACACCCGTGCGTTGAATATTTTCAGGCTGGTCCCACTCAGTACTTTGTGCTTGAAAGTCTGAGCATCTGTCTGAATTACTTACGGCATCGCATCTAAAAGTTGCAGTTAAGCCTTGGTAGCGAATTTCACCTAAAGTTAAAGATCCATCACGCCAATCTAAAGATGTCGTAACATTAATAATTTTTGATAAACCAAAAATAGTTGCATTGGCATTATTTTTTCTTCCATCAAAGCTGGTTGAAGCTCCATCGCTGTTATTTTCAATAATTAAATTGGCAAGATTAAGTGGCTGATCTAACCAAAAAATAAACACATATGTGTAAGTGCTTGTTGATGCGGAATTCATCTGAAGCGTTCCATTGTTGTGATTGAAAATAGCAGTTGCAGACAATGTAAATCCACAATCTTTATCACCCTTACCATCCCACGTCGGACCTACTTGATCACAATCTTTCCATGTGTAGACACTTCCCAATCTTAAAGTACCAGACGTTGACGTGAAGGTTCCGCCTTGAATATTTATTCGCTCTAAAGTTAATGATGAATTGCCACCAACGAATGTTCCCGCGTCCATCTCCCACTTGCCCCAAGTGTCTGTAACTGCACCATTTGAATCTCTGTTCCCAACTTGAAATGTGCGTCCCGCATTCTGAGTGATGGTTCCAGTATACGTTGGCTTCATGTAGACACGTTGAACTTGTGTATTTAAATTTATATTTGCATTACAAAATCCTGACGTTAAGCATTCATTGTCAAAATAAACCCACGCTGTGGTTGGCGGAACAGCGGCGGCTTTCCAGTTCAAAGCTGTGGACCACAGACCATCACCGGTCGTTCCCATCCAGGTGTAGTCTGGAATTGCAATTCTTATAAATATATTTCGTGTAATTGTTGCACTTCCGTCTGTGATTGTAATCGTATAACTTTTTCCAGCATCATCACTGACTGTTGGAGTTCCTGCGATTAAACCTGATGTAGCGTTAATTGTTAAACCCGTTGGCAATGCAGGTGCAATAGAATATCCCGTTGGTGTTCCTGAAATAATCGTTCGTGCAATACCGGCAGATGGAAAATTCAGTGGTGTATATTTAGGTCCTGTGAACGACGCGGGATAAGTCACATTTAAATTTGTATAATTGATTGTTACAGTTGCAGGCGGTGTGGATAAGTTTCCCGCTTGATCCGTCTGTTGAGCATTGATGGTTTTAGATCCATAAGCCGGAGTTAAAGTGACCGCTAGCGAATATGCACTGGCAGTACACGTTGTAAAAAGTGGAGATCCCACCAAGTTGCCCCAAATTTCTAAAGTAGCACCAGTTTCACAGGCCCCTGTAACTGTTTGGGACGCAGAGCTTGTTGTGATTCCATTGACTGGTGATGTGATTGTTGGTGGTGCCGGGTTTACAGTATCTAAAGTAATTGAACTATTGGCTGCGGCAGAAACGTTTCCGGCAAGATCTGTTTGGGTAGCAGATATAGTTTTAACTCCGTCACCAGCGATTAAGGTCACTGCTCTGGAATAGCTACTCGCCACACAACCCACACTCACGGGTGAAGGTGTAAAGCTTCCTGTCAAATCAACAGGAAGGCCCGATGTACAGCCTCCAGTGATTGTAATACTGACTGTACTTACAAAAGACCCATTTGCCGGTGTCGTAATTGTTGGTGCAGCTGGAGCTACAGTGTCTAAGGTGATTGAAATGTTAGTTGCAGCGGATGTGTTTAATGCCACATCTGTTTGTGTCGCACTTATAGCTTTAGATCCATCACCTGCCGTTAATGTGACTGCACGCGAATAGCTACTGGCCACACAGCTTGCTGTGACTGGTGATCCGACGATTGCACCACTGATGTTGACTGTCGCACCAGTTTCACACGCACCTATAATAGTTCTGGCTGTGGAATTTGTGTAACTTCCGTTAGCTGGTGAAGTGATAGTGGGTGCCGCTGGTGTTGCCGTATCTAATGTGATTGAAATATTTGTAGCAACAGATGTATTTAAAGCTACATCTGTTTGTGTGGCACTGATCGCTTTGGATCCGTCACCTGCAGTTAATGTGACTGCTCGTGAATAGCTACTGGCCACACAACTTGCTGTCACAGGGGATCCTACAATGGCTCCACTAATATTTACAGTGGCGCCTGTTTCACAAGCTCCAATAATAGTTTGAGCTGTTGTGTTTGTTGAGCTTCCGTTTGTTGGTGATGTGATTGTGGGTGCCGTTGGTGTTGCAGTATCAAGTGTAATTGAAATATTTGTAGCCGCTGATGTATTGTTAGCCGCATCTGTTTGTGTGGCACCGATGGATTTCAAACCATCACCAGCAGTCAATGTCACTGCACGTGAATAGCTGCTGGCCACACAACTTGCTGTCACTGGTGATCCCACTATTGCGCCTGATATGTTGACTGTCGCCCCAGTTTCACACGTACCGACAATAGTTTGAGCAGTTGTGTTTGTGGAGCTTCCGTTTACAGGTGAGGTTATAGTTGGTGCAGCAGGCACAACGTTATCATAAGTGATCGAGATATTTGTCGCAGCTGATGTGTTTAAAGCTAAATCTGTTTGTGTGGCACTGATGGCTTTGGCTCCGTTGGCCGCTGTTAAAGTGACAGCACGGGAGTAATTGCCACTAACAGTACAAACTGCAGTCGTCGGTGATGGAGTAAAACTTCCGGTTAAATTAACAGTCGCACCGGGTTCGCAAGAACCAGTGACTGTTTGAGTAAGTAAATTTGAAAATGAATTATTTGCTGGAGCCGTAATTGTCGGTGCGGCTGGTACAGCTGTATCCAACGTGATTGAAATATTTGTGGCCGCTGATGTATTAAAAGCCACATCTGTTTGTGTGGCACTAATAGCTTTCGCCCCATCACCTGCTGTTAAAGTGACTGCACGCGAATAGGCTGAAGCCACACAACTTGCTGTCACAGGGGATCCTACAATCGCACCACTAATATTTACTGTCGACCCAGTTTCACACGCACCCACAATAGTTTGCGCTGTGGTGTTTGTTGAACTTCCATTTGTTGGTGAAGTAATCGTTGGTGCGGCTGGTGTTGCAGTGTCCAACGTAATTGAAATATTTGTAGCCGCGGATGTGTTTAAAGCCACATCTGTTTGTGTCGCACTGATGGATTTCGATCCATCACCTGCTGTTAATGTCACTGCACGTGAATAGGCTGAAGCCACACAACTGGCGGTGACTGGAGATCCCACAATCGCGCCACTGATATTTACAGTCGCCCCTGTTTCACACGCGCCGACAATAGTTTGCGCTGTGGTGTTTGTTGAACTTCCGTTGGCTGGTGACACTATAGTTGGTGCTGCTGGCGTTGCCGTGTCTAACGTGATCGAAATGTTTGTTGCAGCAGATGTGTTTAAAGCCACATCTGTTTGTGTGGCACTGATCGCTTTTGATCCATCACCAGCTGTTAATGTCACAGCACGTGAATAGCTACTGGCCACACAACTCGCTGTGACCGGGGATCCTATAATCGCACCTGATATGTTGACTGTTGCTCCTGTTTCACAGGCTCCAACTATGGTTCGTGCTGTTGAGTTCGTTGAACTGCCGTTAGTTGGTGATGTAATAGTTGGTGCAGATGGTGCAACTGTATCTAACGTAATAGAAATGTTTGTTGCAGCAGATGTATTTAAAGCCACATCTGTTTGTGTCGCAGAAATGGATTTTAATCCATCACCGGCTGTTAAAGTGACTGCACGTGAATAGGCTGAAGCCACACAACTGGCGGTGACTGGAGATCCCACAATCGCGCCACTGATGTTGACTGTCGCACCCGTTTCACACGCGCCCACAATTGTTTGTGCTGTGGTGTTTGTAGAACTTCCGTTTGTTGGTGATGTGATTGTCGGTGCGGCTGGGACCACGTTGTCATACGTGATTGAAATATTTGTTGCAGCAGATGTGTTGTTCGCCGCATCTGTTTGTGTCGCACTGATCGCTTTCGCCCCGTTCGCTGCTGTCAAAGTGACTGCTCGTGAATAGCTACTTGCCACACAAGATGCTGTGACCGGTGATCCAACAATAGCTCCACTGATGTTGACTGTAGCCCCAGTTTCACACACACCCACAATAGTTTGCGCGGTGGTGTTTGTTGAGCTTCCGTTTGTTGGTGATGTGATTGTTGGCGCGGCTGGTGTTGCAGTATCTAAAGTAATTGAAATATTCGCCGCAGCTGATGTGTTATTCGCAAGATCCGTTTGTGTCGCACTGATCGCTTTGGATCCATCACCTGCTGTTAAGGTGACTGCTCGTGAATAGCTGCTGGCCACACAACTTGCTGTCACAGGGGATCCGACGATCGCACCAGATATGTTAACTGTGGCGCCCGTTTCACACGCGCCGACAATAGTTTGCGCTGTCGAATTTGTTGAGCTTCCATTTGTTGGTGATGTGATTGTCGGTGCGGCTGGCACTACGTTGTCATACGTGATTGAAATATTTGTTGCAGCGGATGTGTTTAATGCGGCATCTGTTTGTGTCGCGCTGATCGCTTTCGCCCCGTTCGCGGCTGTCAAAGTCACTGCTCTTGAATAGGCAGAGGCAACACAACTGGCTGTGACTGGTGATCCCACAATCGCGCCCGATATATTTACAGTCGCCCCTGTTTCACACGCACCTACAATAGTTTGCGCTGTCGAATTTGTTGAGCTTCCATTTGTTGGTGACGTGATTGTTGGTGCTGCTGGTGGTGTTGTATCTAAAGTGATTGAGATATTTGTCGCAGGCGACGTGTTTAAAGCAATATCTGTTTGTGTGGCACTGATGGCTTTTGCACCATCACCGGCTGTTAAAGTCACAGCTCTTGAATATGCGTTGGCAACACAGGATGCAGTTACAGGTGATCCTACAATAGCACCACTGATATTAACAGTAGAACCGGTTTCACAGGCACCTATTATAGTTTGCGCGGTGGTGTTGGTAAAACTTCCGCTGATTGGTGACGTGATTGTTGGCGCAATGGGAAGAGATGAATCTAAAATGATTGTAATATTTGTCGCTGGCGAAATGTTGGATGCTAAATCTGTTTGTGTGGCACTGATATTTTTAGACCCATCACCCGCAGTTAACGTAACTGCTCTAGAGTAAGAGGACCCAGCACACACCGTTGTCACAGGCGATCCTACAATGTCACCACTAATATTGACGGTGGCCCCGGTTTCACACGCACCAATCACTGTTTGTGCAACAACACCCACAGAACTTCCGTTCGCCGGTGATGTGATTGTCGGTGCGGCAGGTGTTGCCGTATCTAAAGTAATAGAAATATTTGTGGCCGCTGAAGTGTTTAAAGCCACATCTGTTTGTGTTGCGCTGATCGCTTTCGCACCATCACCGGCTGTTAATGTGACTGCTCGTGAATATGCACTTGCTACACAAAGTGCCGTCACTGGTGATCCTACAATCGCGCCCGATATATTTACAGTGGCCCCTGTTTCACACGTGCCAATAAGTGTTTGCGCAGTGGTGTTTGTAAAGCTTCCGTTCGCAGGTGACGTGATCGTTGGCGCACTGGGCGAAACGTTATCATACGTGATCGAAATATTAGTTGCAGCGGATGTATTCAACGCCACATCCGTTTGTGTCGCACTGATCGCTTTCGCACCGTTCGCCGCAGTCAATGTCACGGCTCTTGAATAGGCAGAGGCCACACAACTTGCTGTGACAGGTGATCCTACAATAGCTCCACTGATATTTACAGTGGCCCCTGTTTCACACGCCCCTATTATTGTTTGAGACGTTGTATTTGTTGTGCTTCCATTAGTTGGTGACGTGATCGTCGGGGCAGCCGGAGCTGTCGTATCTAATGTGATTGAAATATTTGTCGCAGGAGAAATATTACTGACAGCGTCTGTCTGTGTCGCACTGATGGCTTTCGCCCCGTCGCCCGCTGTTAATGTCACAGCTCGTGAGTAACTTGATGCCACACAACTTGCAGTGACTGGTGATCCTAAAATCCCACCACTAATATTTACAGTGGACCCAGTTTCACACGCACCCAAAATTGTTTGTGATACGACAGCCACTGTGCTTCCATTTGCTGGTGATGTGATGGTCGGTGCAAGTGGAGCCGTTGTGTCTAATGTGATGGAAATATTTGTAGCTGGAGATATGTTTAAAGCCACATCTGTTTGTGTGGCTGAAATTGTTTTAGACCCATCACCCGCTGTTAATGTGACGGCTCTCATGTAATTACTAGCTAAACATGCCGTCGTGACTGGGGAGCCCACAATGTTTCCACTGATATTTACCGTTGCACCGTTTTCGCAAGCTCCAATAACAGTTTGAGCCGTTGCATTTGTTGAACTACCATTGGTTGGTGAAGTTATTGTTGGCGCAAGTGGTGCCCCAGTGTCTAAGGTGATTGAAATATTTGTTGCAGGCGAAATATTTAAAGCGACATCAGTTTGTGTCGCACTAATGGATTTTGCACCATCTGCTGCTGTTAATGTCACTGCACGAGAGTAACTTGATGCTGCACACAGTGTTGTCACTGGGGAGCCTACGATATCACCGCTAATGTTGACTGTCGCACCAGTTTCACACGCACCGGTGACTGTCTGTGCAACCACAGCCACTAAACTTCCATTTGTCGGTGATGTGATGGTTGGTGCAGTCGGCACCGCTGTGTCTAAAGTGATTGAAATATTTGTGGCGGATGATGTGTTGTTCGAAAGATCTGTTTGTGTCGCAGAAATGGCTTTCGCACCATCACCCGCGGTTAATGTGACAGCACGTGAATAGTTAGATGCCACACAACTGGTCGTCACTGGGGATCCGACAATCGCACCACTAATATTTACAGTGGCTCCAGTTTCACAAGCACCTACAACAGTTTGTGCCGATGAGTTTGTTGAACTGCCGTTAGTAGGTGACGTGATCGTTGGCGCAGCTGGCACACCCGTATCCAAAGTTACAGAAATATTCGTCGCAGCTGATATGTTGTTCGAAAGATCTGTTTGGGTGGCGCTGACCGCCTTCACTCCGTCCCCTGTATTTAATGTGACTGCTCTTGAATAGCTACTGGCCACACAACTTGCTGAGACTGGTGATCCTACAATCGCTCCACTAATATTTACCGTCGCCCCAGTTTCACACGCTCCCAAAATTGTTTGCGCTGTTGAGTTTGTTGAACTGCCATTTAATGGGGATGTGATCGTCGGCGCTAAGGGCACAACGTTGTCATAGGTGATGGATATGTTGGTTGCTGGGGATGTGTTTAAAGCCGCATCGGTTTGCGTCGCACTGATGGATTTTGAACCGTTTGCCGCAGTTAAAGTTACTGCCAGCGAATACGCAGAGGCCACACACGTTGCAGTTAATGGTGCGCCAACAAGAGCGCCATTGATATTTACAGTCGCACCTGTTTCACACGCACCCAAAATTGTTTGCGACGTCGTATTTGTAAAACTATTGTTTATTGGTGACGTGATTGTTGGTGCCACAGGTGCAGTAGAATCTAAGGTGAGATTCAAACTTGCTGTCGGTGATGTCCCGGCAGCATTAGTTTGAGTTAAACTTATTGTATTTAATCCCTGCCCACCATTCAAAGTCACAGCTTGGCTGTATGCAGAAGCAGCACAAAGAGTTGTGACTGGAGAGCCCAAGATATTACCTGACAGGTTGACTGTCGCACCTGTTTCACAGGTGCCGATAACCGTCTGTGATGTTGTGTTTGTAAAACTGCCACTGATTGGCGACGAAATCGTCGGTGCTAAAGGTAGAATTCCTAAAGTGATCGTCGATGATGCCGTTGGTGAAACGTTTCCAACAAAATCTGTTTGGCTAGCAACAACTGTTTTTGAACCATTGCCAGATGTCAAAGTGACCATTCGAACATACGCAGAACTAGCACATGTGACAGACACCGGAGATCCTAAAAAATCACCTGATAAATTAACTGTACTTCCTGTTTCGCACGCTCCGCTGACGGATTGCAAAACTGAACCCGTTGAGCTTCCATTGACTGGTGTTACAATGGTTGGAGCCATTGGCAGAATGGTATCAACGACAACCTGAGCAAATGCATCGGCCGTTAAATTCACTTGAGTGGCAGAAACTTCAATCGAACCTTCAGGCAAACTAGACGTGCTTAAATCAATGACCCCATTAAAAAGACCATTTAGACACGTAAGAACAGTTTGGCTTAAGACTGGATTTCCAATCGACACGGTCACATCGTTGAACTGCGGGACACAACGACCGGACACAGAATAGGAACCAATGTTTGTTGCCGAAATATTTTGGACGGAAGACCATGAAAGATTAGCCCCCTTGATGGATGAATATTCAAGCGTAGAGACTATTTCCCCACAGCCTGAAGCAATAATTAAATTGACTGCAAAAAACAACCTTTTTAAATAAATTTTACTCATGGTCTTAATATCGGTATTTGTGACTAAAAATTAAAGAGGTGTCTCAAATTAGGTCAAAAGCCGAGTTTCTTAAACCTAGACTTAACTTTAGGACGGTCTTCACATTTTAAACCTAGAGTAAAGTTAATCGAGGGCTATTTGATTCCTTTTAGCATTTTTTTAACTTCGCTAATGTGAAGCTGTTCTTCTGAAATCATTTTTCTAGAGTACTCTTCAAGCTGAACATTTTCGTTCGCCACATCTTTTAAAAGATCGTAATAAAGCTGAATTTGTTTAGTTTCGTGAGACAAACTTTCTTCTAGGATATCTTTGATCGAATGCTTTTCAGTTTCTAAAAGTTCACCAATTTTTAAACTCGGGTGACCATCATAAGATGTAATCAATTCCCCGACTTCATACGCATGAGTTAAAGATTCAGAAGCCTGAGATCGTAACCAGCCGCAGATTGGGATTCGATTAGGACCAAAGACCATTAACGAGTAATGACTGTATCTAACGACTCCAGCTAATTCGTGTTCTAAAATTTTATTAAGAATTTGTAGGACTTTGTCTTGGTTCATAAAATCTCCTGTTGGCTTAAATGTTGTTTATGCTTTGAGCAAATCTAAATTTTCCTGTTAAATTCGCTTTATTAAATAGCAAAAAACTTCTTTTGAAAGATCAAAATAACCTAAATGAAAACCAAATGATATTAATATGGCCAAACAAAAATGATGCTCAATTGGGCCTTCCATTCTTCTTTCGATTTTCTTTGAATTTTAAGATCTCCTTGAATATTTAAATTAGGCTCGTTGGCATGAAGCTTTGCTCTGTTTAGTTTGTTTAATGGTTTTGAGGGGCTGTGCACCCTCGCTATTCCGTTGGATCTTTTCACATTATGCAAAGCAAATGACAAGGTCTCGCCTAATTTAAATATTCCTGGAGATCTTAAAATTCAAAGAAAATCGAAAGAAGAATGGAAAGCCCAATATCACTTCACCCATTTTACTTTTTGTGTCGCCGCCACAGAAGACGTCCACTCCGCCGAGAGTTTTTGCATAACTTTATTAGAAAATTCAGAAATATTAATTTTAGGGTCCAAATCATTTAACGAATATGTTTTTACTGGTGTGTTTTTTGAAGAGATATTAATTCCAAAATGAATCAATCCAGAGACTGGAGAAATTGTAGCGATACTAATATTGAATTTGTAATCAATATTTTTGATAGGGTTATAATCTAAATCCGATTCTTTATTTTTATTAGAATTCAGTTCAGATTTTGAAGCCTTTTTATCTTTTGATTTTACTTCAGATTTTAAATAAAGATCGTCACCCAAACGTAGAAGTTGTACTTGTTGATCCAGACCTTGAGAAATTTTTAAAACTTCTTCTTTAATAATTTCACAAAAAAGCCTTTGCATCAGAACCATTTGTATTAACTTTGCATCAAAGATTTCTACAATAAAATGCAGCATGTTTTCGGAGTATATAATCGAACCTTCCAAAAGATCCTGACCATCCACAATTTTATCATGTGGAATATCACAAGGACCCATCCAACTTAGAACAGAATCACCGTGGACTTTATAATTTAAAAAAGAATACAAAGATTTTAGTTGCGAGCCATCGTAAGTTAATACTTTATCACTAAATAATGTTTTCAAATCGTTTTTTCCCTACCAATTCATTTTCTAATTAATATCTGTTAAATATAATTTTCCATCGCAACTTTATCTATTTTAATTCTATTCATAGAATTATTAATTTAACTATTTATTTAACTATTAATTACAGGCCCTTTGAAATCTTAAACAGGACTCACAACGTCCACACCAATGTTCTGAATCATGATAACAGGGCCATAGTTTACTAATTTCAACTTTTAATTCTTTAGCACGTTTCACAATTTCAATTTTATTCATTTCGGTTGTAAAACAAAACACTTCGGCTTTATTTCTAGTCGAGTACTTAAAAGCGTTTGTTGACGCTTCAATAAAGGCTTTGGAATTATCCGGAAAAGTTTCGGCTTCTTCTTTATTAAAACCAGGAATTATGTAATCTGCATTTAAACTGTCAGCAAAAACACCAGCGATATTTAAAAACAAACCATTTCTGTTGGGGACCCAAACTGATTTGGCGGATTCTACTGATTTGGCAAAGGATTCAATATCAACATCTTTACCCTCTGGTATTTTTTTTTCAGACGCTGATAATTCATTTGTTGTTTTATCTGAACTTTTTGAATTGTAGCCCGTTAAGCTTGAATCGCTAATGTCAGACAGCCATCTTAAATCTAAAGACTTCCAATTTAAATTTAGTTTATCTGTAAAATATTTTGAAGTTTGAAGTTCTTTAATCGCTGCCTTTTGACCGTAATCTAGAGTTAAAACTTGAACGACATCAAAAACTTGATCGGCCTCATAAAGGTTTACAGTGGAGTCTAATCCACCACTTAATAAAACAACGGCCTTTTTCTTTATTTTCATCAAGAAAATGTTGTAAGATTATGCACCATAAATTGCAATTTCTTTTGACCTAAATACTCATTAAATTCAATTTGGCCATAAAGATCGACTTTAAATTGTCTAATTTTTTCTAAAACTGAATCCTCAAGATTAGGATTGAACCAAATACAGTCCATATTATACGACCCTTGAGTGATCTTAAATTTTAAGTGTCCACCACTTAAAATTCGATGATCAATAATTTCAACTTGGCCCAATTTAAAAATAGGATGATCAAATCCTATTCCAAAGGGTTCAAGTTTTTGAATCCAATGGACCAAATTATCGGTCAGCTCTTCAACCTTAAGTTCAAGATCGTACTTGTAGTTTTTTTCTTTATTTATATAATTTTTAGTTATACCTGCTTCAAACTCTAATTTTTTATTTTTAAGTTCTTCATCGTATTTTAAGAAATAAGTTTTGAGTTCATTTTCAAAATCTAAAGCCTTATCAGCTGCCACCTCGAACCCAGCTGCCTGAGCATGACCACCAAAAGCCTTAAGTGAAGGACAAACTGACATAATATCAACAAGATTAAAAACCGAATCCTTAGGGATTCTGGCACTTCCAGAAATGACACCTTCTTTTAATCCACCAACAAAAGTAGGTTTATTGTAGGTTTGAGCTAATCGAGTCGCAACTAAACCCACAACCCCTTTATGAAAGCTTTCATCAAAAACAAAGCAGTAAGTCTCTTCAGAATCAAAAACCATACTCATGGCTAACTTTTCTGCTTTTTTTTGATGGCTTAGACGATCACTGTTTAAACTTAAAATCTGTTCTACCATTCGTTCAGCTAAGGATTCGTCTTCACATAAAAAGACGTCTATGGGAAGTAAGCCTTTATCCATCCGACTTAATGAATTGAGCTTCGGCGCAATTTTAAATCCAATATCTTGCGCCCCTAATTTTTTACCCAGCACACCTAAACTTTGCATTAGGGCCCGAAGACCCTTTCTAGGTGTGCGCTCTAAAATCTTAAGCCCATGTTTAACTAGAACTCTGTTTTCATCAATCAAAGGAACTAGGTCTGTGATCGTTCCAATCACAAAAAGATCAAGTAAACTTTTAGGATCAATATTTTTTAAATTTTGAATTTGTGTATCTGAAAACAAGTGGGGCTCAGATACTGTCAACTCTTTTAGTTTCATCCAAGTGGCAAGAAAAACATAGTAGCCCACACCTACGCCGCACAAATGCTCTAACCCACTCTTACAAAAACCTTTATTAGGATTAACAATAGCCAAAGCATTAGGAAGAGTCTCTTTTGGTAAATGATGATCCGTGATTAAAACATCAATTCCGTTCTGATTCGCAAACTCTGTGGCTTCAATGGCGGTGATACCGACATCAACAGTTAAAACTACCCTTACTTTTCCAATGTACCTTTCAAGAATATGAGCGTGGACCCCATAACCATCTTCCAGACGTTTCGGCTGAATGACATAAAGATCCTCGAATCCTAAACTTTTTAATCCCGTAAATAAAAGGGCCGCACCCGATGATCCATCTAAGTCAAAATCTCCGTAAACTAAAATTCCTTCTTTTTTCTTAAAAGCTTTAAGTAAGCGTTCTACTAATATATTCATGGAATCTAATTTAAATGGAGATCTTAAATCAGAAAGCTTTGGACGGAACAAGGCGTCCCAAGACTCTATATCTTGGTGTCCCCTGGATTTTAAAAGACGAATTAAACTGTCAGGAATATTTTTATAGAGCTCACTAATATTATCACTGTCTTTAATTTCTAAACCCATAATAACATCCACCCTAAAAAACGAAAAACCCAAAGCCATCTATAGCATTGGGTTTTTAAAATATATTTACATTAAGATAACTTACGCTTTTTGTGGTGTTTCATATTTATCGAACAATAAAACTAAAGGTGAAGCCACATACATTGTTGAATAGGTTCCAAATATAATTCCAAGTCCAAGTGTGAACGCAATATCTTTAATAACTCCACCGCCAGATAAAAAGTAAAGCGCAATAACGGCAAGAAAAGTAGCAAAGGTCGTGAACAGCGTTCTGACAAGCACATCATTCACTGATTTATTGATGATAAGCGCTAATGGTTTCTTTTTGTAGATAGGAATATTTTCACGAACTCTATCAAAGTTGATAATAGTGTCATTTAGTGAGTAACCAATGATAGTTAAAACAGCGGCCATAGTTTGAACATTCACTTCCTTGCCAATCAAAGAAAAAACACCAAGGGTTACAACGGCATCATGAAATAAACAAAGAACCGCACCTGGTGCAAACTTGTAATCAAATCTTAGAGACACATAAAGTAAAAGTGCAATCAAACTGTAAAAAGCGGCTAAAATTCCATTTCGTTTAAGTTCAGTTCCAACCTGGGGACCAACACTGTCGACCCTTCTAATTTCTGGTTTCATTTCCGCAAACGTAGTTAACAATCCATCAGATATGGCTTTAGTTGTTTGTTCGGCCATCTTATTGATTTCATCAGCCGAATTACCTTTGGCCTCTGTTCTAATTAAGTATTCATTGTTTTCACCAAAGGATTGAACTGAGGCTGAGGGCAAACCTAACTCATTGGTGAATGATCTTAACGCCTGAGCATCAACTGGAGATTCAAATTTCACTTGAACTTCAGTTCCACCCGCAAAATCAATTCCGTAGTTAAAACCTTTTGTCGCAAATAAGACAAAAGAGCCAATAACAGCGACTAAAGATATCCCACAAAAAATAGGCCACTTACTAATAAAGTCAATTTTTCCGTACTCAGGATCTTTGGATATAGTTTTTAAATTCATATTTTTTCCTTAAAAGTAATGATTTGAGCTAGTACCTATTTGTCTGACAGCCCATTTAAACGTTTCACTAAATCATAATTAATAACGAATAATTTTTTTCATTTTTAAATTCTTAACCATAAAATCTACGCAACTTCTTGAGAAAAACACCGCTGTAAACATAGAAGTAATAACACCAATAATTAGTGTGACTGCAAAACCACGAATTGGCCCTGTTCCGTAAACGATTAGCATCACACATGTAATGGCTGTTGCGACGTTAGAGTCTAAAATCCCCGACAAGGCATCAGAAAAACCATCTTTGATGGCAATCAAAAGTCCTGTGCCTTTTTTGAGTTCATCTTTAATACGTTCAAAAATAATAATATTAGCGTCCACGGACATTCCCACAGTAAGCGCAATTCCAGCAATTCCTGGCAATGTTAATGTTGAACCCATTGTAGAAAGAGTGGCCAAAATTAAAAATACATTTAATCCAACAGCAATACTTGCGATTAAACCCATAATTCCATAAATGGAAATCATAAAAGTCACAACCAAAGCGCTTCCAACAAGACCGGCAAACTCAGCTTTTTTAACAGAGTCTGTTCCTAACGTAGGACCCACGGTTCGCTCTTCCAGTTGTTGTAATGTCGCAGGCAAGGCCCCAGCGCGAAGAGTTCTAGAAATAAATTCGGCCTCATCGAACATCTGTTCGTAGTTGCTGCTACCTAAAGTAATTCTTCCTGCATCTGTGATTTTGGATTGTAAGTTGGGTGCTGTTTTCATGACTTTATCTAAGATGATTGCCATACGACTTTTGACGTTTTTACCAGTCAGCTCACCAAATGGTTTTCGACCATCAACGCTCATTTGAAAAGCCACTTCCGGTCGACCTGATTGGGGATCTCTGGACACATAAGCCTCTTCAACCATACTTCCTGTTACGACTTCGTCATTTTTTACAAGCAGAGGAGTTCGGCTTTGAGTTAAGGATTCTACAGCTTCTGGTTTTTCAAACACGATCTCTCTGTTTTCTGGAATTAAGGTTTTTAAGTCTTCATTAATTCGTGCCACATAAGCCATGTACTCTAAACCATTGTCTTCGGTTTTACCTAAAGTGTAATTCCCTTTTTTTTCTGCTTCATCAATCATAGGTTGAAGTTTTGCGGCATCAAAGGTGTCATCCACAATCATAAATTCTAATTTAGCGGTGGTGTTTATTAGATCTTTGGCTTTTTGAGAATCTTCAATTCCAGGCAACTGAACTAAAATGCGGTCTTCACCTTGGGTTGCAATGTTGGGCTCTAGCGTACCGTAACTGTCGATACGATTTCTAATGACTTCGATCGCTTGTTTAACGACTTGAGATTTCAGATCTCTTTCTGCATTATCAAAATAACTATACTGAATTTGATTTGGAACATCATCAATAGCTTGAAAAGTCCCTGGATAGTTTTTGTTCACGTACTCTTTAATTTTATCTACATCACCCGCACTGCTTGTTTTAATAATGAAAGAGGGTTTAGGTGATGACGCTGTCGTGATGTCAGAAAAAAGAATGGTTTCTTTAGTTAAGTCCTCTTTAAATGTTTTGGCTAACCTTAACATTTTGTCTTTCATGTAAGACTCTGTGTCCACACCTAGGACCAAGTGAATTCCGCCTTGAATATCAAGGCCCTTTACAATTTTACTTTTAGGTAAATAAGAAATATTTTTTGTATCTACCACATTTGGAATAGTCCAAAATACGGCCAAAAATAAAACTATTAAAATTAGCGTCCAACGGACTTTTGCATTTTCAAACATTTATTCTACCTCTTTAGATAATCCAGAAATTTGGGACTTCAACATTTTCACGCGAACACCTTGGGCAATACTGACGTCAACAAACTTTTCAGTGACGCCTTCAATTGTTCCTAATATTCCGCTTGAAGTTAAAATCTTATCGCCTTTTTTAAGATTAGCAACAAAACCCGAGTGCTCTTTAGATTTTTTTGCTTGAGGGCGAATAACTAAAAAAAAGAAGATCACAAAAATTATTAAAAACGGAAACACAGTTTCAATGATTGAAGGCTTACCAGAAGCCACTTCTGCTTGGGCATAAGCCACATTTATTAATCCTAACATTTAAGACTTCTCCTGATTAATAGGGTTTTTTAGATGAATAGGTTTATAGATTGAATTTAAACTTTTGAATAGGTTTAAAGTGCGTCAGCCGTTTGTAAACACACAATAGAACTAACACTTTACAATGCGGGCTTATTAATTAAGCGCGTTATATCCTATGGAGTTTATAGATTAACCTTAAGCTTTTTCGCTCCATCTTGTCGCTTATATTCTAAGCAGTGAAATATAAAAGCAAAATAGAGTTATTTAAATTTGGCCTTTTAAATTTGATTTTACAATGTCTGAACACTAACATCATTAGATGCCTAAATCCGTAATTGTAATTTCTATGTTAGTCCTTATTTCGTTGGCCTTGTTCTTTGTCTTACCCAAAATATTAAATTTCCCCAATTTACTTTTGGTTTTTAGTAAAGAAAAACCTAAAGCAAATCAGAAAAAAGTGAGTAATGAGTTTTTTGCTAATGACATTATTTTTTCTGGTCAAAAAAACTATGCCCTTGTTATTGATCACATAGATCATGGCCTTTTTTTGATTAGAAATTTGGATGCAATAAAAAAAATCAAAATCAAATGGAGTTTACTTAATTTATTCCCCGGCGAAGGAAAAAAAGATTACGGCACTTGGCTTTATGAAAACAATAGCCTTATGAAATCTTCAACTGGAGGCCATTTTAAAGTTTTTGAAATTGGCGACAGTCTTAAATACAAAGAACCTATTGAAAGGAAATATTTATCAATCGACCACCGAAATTTTAAATTAAAATATCAAGAGCTAGCTGAAAATCCATTGATCTTCTTAGATAAAAAATATTTTGATTTTACTGATTTCAATCCATCGTATGATCACACATTTCAAATTGAACTTCCCCTGCTTATGACATCACAAGACCCCATTTTAAGTCCATCATCAGAAATAGAAAATAAACTATTGGTGGAGCGAACAAAGGCGCAAATAAAAAATTTAATTATTGGGATAGATAGCTATAAACTTGATGTTGATATTAGAAACAATCGAATTGAGTTCTATAAATCAAGAAAAATTTCAAATATGGACAAATTCGTATCTGTTCCTTCACCGCTAGGAATTAAGGGTGTCGTGTTTTACACCCGCCGATTTGACTTCAATTGCTCTGAAGACATTTGTCTTAAACTCGCCGCTTATTTAAAAAACTTTCCATCGAAGGTGGATGATGAATTAATTAAAAAATTTAAACAAGAACTTAAGGATCAACTAAAAGATGTGTTAAACAATGACGATTCGAATGAATATATTCAAATCGCTGCTGATGAATTTAAAGAAGAAAATTACGTTTCAAAGCCAGAAAAAATCACTCATGAAATTCAGTACTTTCAAACCAAATCAGAGCGTTGATTTACTTTTTAAGCGCGTTATTGTATTTACAAAAAAATCAGCCCATCTGTTTTCTAAAATTGCGGCCCGTGCTTTGGCCATCAGTTCATGATAAAAATAAAGATTATGAATTGTGTTTAAGCGATAAGACAAAAGCTCACCTGAAGCAAACAAATGCCTTAAGTACGACCTAGAGTAATTCTGACACGCTTCACATCCACAGTTTTCATCAATTGGGTTTGGATCTTCGGCGTACTCTTTACGCTTGATACTCATGGCCCCATTCCAAGTGAACAGCATTCCGTTTCTAGCCACGCGGGTTGGCATCACACAATCAAACATATCCACACCACTGTTGATAGCGATCATTAAATCCTCAGGTTTACCCACACCCATTAAGTATCTTGGTTTATCCTTAGGCATCATTGGGGCCACGTCGGGTAAAAGTTCGTGCATTAAGTGGATAGGCTCGCCCACGCTAAATCCTCCTAGAGCGTAACCTGGAAGATCAATGCCTGTCACTTGCTCTAGGCTTACTTTTCGGGCTTTGATATCTAAGCCCCCTTGAATAATTCCAAACAAAAGACTTTCTTTACGATTCATGTGTTTATGACATTTTTCTAGCCAGCGAATCGTTTTATCTAAAGCAGAATAGAGTTCTTTTTCTGTGCACGGATAAGGAGGACACTCATCAAAAGCCATAATGATGTCCGAACCTAAATCCATTTGAATTTCCATACTTTTTTCTGGAGAAATAAATAATTTAGATCCATCCAAGTGACTGCGGAACTCCACACCCTCATCGGTAATTTTTCTAAGTTTTGCCAATGAAAAAACTTGAAAGCCGCCGCTATCTGTTAAGATTGGACCATGCCAGTTCATAAATTTATGAAGACCACCTTGTCGTGCAATTAGTTTTTCACCAGGACGTAAATGCAGATGGTAGGTGTTACCTAAAATGATTTGTGAGCCAATGTCTTTAAGTTCTTGTGATGAAACACTTTTAACCGAAGCTTTAGTGCCAACAGGCATAAAAACTGGAGTTTGAATAGAACCATGAGCAGTAGTTAAAGTGGCAGCTCTGGCTTCGCCGCTTTGAGCTTCTAAATTAAAAAGACCAACAGGATTCATTGGTCACAACCTAATATTAAGTTTGATTGAGTGTCTATAATTTTTTCTATAATTTTGTCTATAATTATAAAGTTAATTGGTAAATAAATTAATTTGAAATAGATATTTATCCAAGATTTCAACTATGAACCAAATGGGCTAGCAATAGTCGTAATCCATTCGATAGCACTCAAATGACAAAAAGACATAATTGACATTCCAAGAGTGCCTTCTTCATTAGCCCATCGAACGTCACACTTATCTTTCATAGATTCTAAAAGATCTGTTGTCGATTTATCAGGGTCGTAACTGTCCAATTCAGTCTGACAGATTTGATATGCGGCTCCAGTTGTATGAACATCTAGAGATGAACCCCACGCACAAGCTGTAGCCAATTGTGTCGCTTCCCAACATGTTGCCGACGTTTCGATAGCTGCCGTAAAAGCCGCGGGATCATTTAATCCGGCAATTTTAGTTAACGTGTCCAGACACTTAAATCTCCATAAGAAAAAAATCTAAATTTATTATTAACTGCATGCTGATAGGTTGTTTTGACATCCTCTAAAGTTGAAAAGGCAGCTACCAAAGATATTAATGTCGATCCTGGTTGGTGAAAATTTGTAAATAATCCACTAACCACTTTAAACTCGTCCCCAGGCTTTAAAAACAAATCCGTTTCCCCTGCAAATTTATCATCATATTCTTTTAAATGTCCCCTTGCCCAAGCTTCGACTGATCTAAGGCTTGTCGTGCCCAAAGCCCACACTCGTCCACTATTACTTTGGCAGAATTTAATTTTTTCAATAGTTGATTTTTCAATTTCTACAAATTCATAATGCATTTTATGTTCTGACAAAATTTCTGTAGTTACTGGTAGGAATGTTCCTAATCCCACATGAAGAGTCACTTCTGCCACTTCAATTTTAGATTTTATTTTTTCAATGTCATGGGATTTAAAATGCAGACTTGCTGTTGGAGCAGCAAGACTTCCAGGATTTTCGGCCCAAGATGTTTGATACCAAAGTTTATCTTCATCTAAGGGTACACTTTGGCCACGTGCACTTTGAATATAGGGGGGTAATGCAAATTGACCATATTTTTCAAAGTAAGCCGCATTCAACGGAGAACTTGTTTTTACTTTTTGGGGAATCCCTTTTTCTAAAAGAGTGATCGTAATTCCACCCGGGATTTCGATCACATCCCCTACTTTAAATTTTTTAGCAGGGAATAAAACCGTCCAATATTGCTCGTTTATAATTTCAGAATTATCAAATTTAGAAATATTATTTGATTTAGATTCTGATTCTAAAAACATAATATCAAAATCTTTTAAAAAAATCCGACGAGGCAAAACTTTTGTTTTATTAATGATCAATAAATCATTTTTAGAAAATAAATCAAAAATTTGATCAAATGAAATTTCCTCTGCGGATGAATCAAAGGGTTTATACAGAACTCGCGGGGGATAAACGGGAGTTTGGGCAATCAGCTGTTCAGGAAAGTCGTAAAGTAAATCAGATTTTGTGATTTGCATAATTGAATGGGTTATATTAACTTCTAAAGATTGTCATTTTATATAACCCCGGGTGGCGAAATTGGCAGACGCACTACCTTGAGGTGGTAGCGCTCGAAAGGGCATGCTGGTTCAAGTCCAGTCCCGGGGACCACTTAAGGAACTACAGTTTCGCTTAAGCAAACAGAATCAAAATGCTTAGGGTTTCCTGACGGATAAGTTGTGTTATTTAATGTGCGCGCAGTTTCAAAGCTTAAATTAAAATTGGCAGTGCCTAAGCTTTCAGGGCAAAGAGCACGATCAGTGTCTTCATTATTGATTTGAAGTTCAGTTCTGCCCTGAGCAACACCTCGCCAACCAATGTCGCCTAGAATTGTCCCAGGGGAAACGATATCGCCCACACCGACTACGACATTTCTAACGTGGTCATGAAGTATTAAGTAAATTGAATTACCTTTTGTCTTAATAAAAATCTCGTAGTCATTTTGACTTTCATCGACCCCACCGTTAAAGCGAACACTTTGAACCACGCCTGAAGTTGCAGAAAACACTTTAGCTGTTCGAGTAGAAGTAATAATTTCGTAGGCGGGATTAAATCTGCCTGGACTTAACTGGTAGCCAAAAACTAAAAACTCTTCGGTCAGGCTTGTATCAGTAATAGATTCAGAAAGAACGGGGGGCTTTGTGTCTTTTTTATTACTTTCATTGTTTTTACTACATCCGACTAATATTAATATAAAACTACAAATTAGAAATTTATCAACGAATGACTTAATATTTTTAATAAAAACAATATTTTTTTTCATAATCAATATTAAAATTACCTTATACTGACATCAAGTTTAAAAATAAATTCTATTTAAAACTAGCAGTTAGGCCTGAAATGGGACGCTGGGTCTGGATGCTTACGGATGCTGTTGGTAATGCTTAAATCTAAATTTGAGGATTTAATGAATAAGTTAAATGATTTGGCCAAATGACAAATTTAATCGAAGATCTAATGGCGCTTCAGGATAAAGTATTTGAACCTTATGGATTTCAATATTCTGAATTAGAACTTGAGACTAAAGGAAAGGCTTACAAGTCCTTTTGATAGTTCTGATAATATAGATTTTTTTATTGTTGCAACAAAAATGAAAAGCAAGTCAGGACTTTTTGTTTTTTCAAAAGAGGCTCTAATTAAATACAATATATTTTCAAAAAGTCATAAGGGTGGAAAAAGAAGAATCCGAGTTTATCCCTCATGGGATAAACTAAATAGTAAACAAGCAGAAAAAACACAAATGTGGCAACTGGAATTCTTCTTAGAATTATAAGAAGAATTAGAAATTTAACTTTAGCTTTTTGATTCAAATTATTATAAGAAGACTTTGTTGTATTATGTCGTAAGGATTTTTGGGGCGGGGGTTCTTTAATGCTTAGATCTGTATTTATATTTGTTATTATCTTATTATTAAATCAAACCTTGCAGGCTGGAGTTTTACTCCAAGGTTTTTACTGGGACGCACCGTCCCCATCTGATGAAACCTGGTGGGATAAATTAGCTAAAGAATCAAAAAATATTTCTGAAAGCGGATTCACATCTGTTTGGATTCCCCCAGTTTTAAAAGGGGCTTCTGGGGGATATTCTAATGGCTATGATCCATATGACGACTATGACTTAGGATCTAAAGACCAACGAGACACTTACGGCACTCATTGGGGCACCAGAGAACAACTGATGAGAATGGTCGGTATGATGCGCGCTAATGGCATGGATGTTTATTTTGACAATGTCTTAGGACATCGAAGTGGTGATGACGGCAAAGGTCATTTTGTTTACAAAGATGCTTACGGCCAAAGTGCAGGTGGACGATTTCAAAAATCAGATTATGATTTTTCTGGATTTAATTCGTTTGGACGACAATTAAATTATTTTAATCCGTACACTCAAAATCATTTAATTCAAGCGGGTGACTGGCTGGTTAACGCCCTTGGTGTGCAAGGACAACGAATCGATATGGCCACCAACGTGGCGCCAGAATTTCTAAGAAAATATTTAGACTCAGGCGCCATGAGCAACCAATTCGCAGTCAGTGAATATTGGAGTGAAAATTTAGATGAGCTGGAACATTATGTTGTAAATCAAATGCAAGGGCGTGTTCGCGCTTTTGATTTTCCGCTTTGGGGACGCTTGAAAGACTTGTCTAATGCTGGTGGCTTTTACGATCTGCGAAATTTAATAAATGCCGGCTTAAACTCACGACAACCCAAACACGCGGTGACCTTCGTTGAAAACCACGATACAGATCGTGGCTTTCCAATGACCCAAAATAAACACCTGGCTTACGCCTTCATTTTAACAACCGAAGGCTATCCTAGTGTTTTTTGGAAAGACTATTATAATTACGGCTTAAAAAAAATTATTGATCCCTTAATTTGGGTTCACGAAAAATTTGCCCACGGGCCATTGGAGTGGCGACATACAGAATTTGATTTACTTATTTACGAACGAAAAAGTAAACCGGGTTTACTTGCCGGCCTTAACGACAATCAGACGTCTGATAAAAGTCAGTGGGTGCAAACAGATTTTGGCCCTTTTGTGACTTTACATGATTACACAGGCAATGCTCCTGACATTCAAACTCAAGCTGATGGGCGTGTTGAAGTGCGCATACCCAGTAACTCTTATGTGGCCTATGCACCCAAAGACTTTCACTGGGGACATGAAACAAAAAGCTTTCGAACCCATCAGCAATTTGCAGGAGCTAAAGATTTAGATATTCCACCCGCCACTAAAGATAAATTTCAAACAGTGGGTCGAATCTATGTAGAAAAAAATACTTTTGTGGATTGGAATCTATATTTAAATTCAAGCCTGCAAGCCTCTGTGTCCAAAGACGCCAAACTTATTTTGATCAGTGAACATCAAGGTGACAGTTGCTCGGAGTTTTTAAGTCCAACATATAAAAATGATGGATCTGTCACTTATCAAGCTTCGACTACTGGTTGGTATGAATTTCAAATCAAACTAAACAAAAACTCAAGTGCAGATTCCATTCCATACTGGCTGAACGTCAATTATCAATCACCCAAATCATTTTAGATTTGTTTTCTTGTTGTAGTCTAAATAAATCTAAGACTTAATTTTTAATGCATTTTATCGGTTATTTCCCCAATAAATAAGGGCACGACTTGCTTTAATATTTGAGGGTTAGTTTCAAATGAAAGCTTAAAAGTTCTGACCTCTTGGAGAGCATCAAATATTGATGCATTTTGATCATTATATCTTATGAAATTAAATTTAGTATTAAAGGTGCCATCAGAGTTTTTAGCAAATTCGAATTCAAATTTGTCCTCACGAACTTCACCCGTGATTTGATTAACAAATGGCTCAGAAAAAATTAAACGAAATACAAATTGATCCACGTAAACGCTTATACTCTGCGAACCGATTTCGCCCCCTGAACTTAAACTAAATAGCTTAGGATTATTTCTTGAAAAGTTAAATTGACTGAGCTGAATTAAATTTTGACCTCTGTATCCAGATTGTAATTGTAAAATAAAATAGGTGGGGTTTGCAATTTCCACTCGACTAGTCCGTATTTGTTCACCTTTTTTATAAAATAGCTCTGTGTAGTCCGCCTGTCCTGCGTTTGGATTAAAAACCAACAATTCATTATTACGACCAAAAAACTCAGTAATTTGATAATGTGATTTAACATCATAAACCATTTTACCTGATAAAAGATCATCACAGCTTAGCTTTGCCATTGAGGCTTCACTTAGAAGGATGGCCATTAAAAAAATTGAAATTTTATAAAGATTGCTTTCTGATTTTTTTTTCATAGAGTTGTTATCTATAACAACTACAATAAAAAGCACAACAACAGATTTAAATAATACTTAATATTCCCAGACTCTATGTAATCAATGTGTTCCCGACTGTTCTTAATCTTTACATCTCTGTTAAAAATACAAAGTCAGCTTTGATGTTACGTTTGATCTCAACAAGGCTATAAAGATCTGGCACAAGAATTTAATCAAATAAAATTTAAATTATCATCCAGGAGATAAGATTTATGATTAAATATGTTGTGTATTCAACTATCTGCTTACAATTAGTATTCAGCTTTAAAATTAGCGCTCAAACAGTAAGTGAATATGAAAAGGCTAAAGCCGGTACTTACATCGTCACGATCGACCCCAGAGATCTTTCTAAAACCATTAATGCAAAAAACAACATTAGTGATATTCAAAATATTTTAAAGGGTTTAAAAAATGAGATTAAAGCCGCAGCTAAGGCTTTTAGAATTGACCCCGTTCACATTGCAGGCGCAATAGCTGGTGAACATGCACTAAATGTTGATGCCTACGATTCTTTGCAACAATATGCCCGCCAAGCCAATAAATACATTTCGGTATTTGCAGATCGAACAGAAAGCAGAAGGGACAATTTATATCAAATGGTGAATTCTGAAGAGTTTGCAGACTGTAACGTAAAAAAGTCAGATTATGATATGTGGTACTGCGTTGTTCAAACTTGGTATGCCACACCTGGATTTCAAGGTCGTAAATTTGCTTTTGGAACAAGAGAGTACTACAAACAGTTTTCGCAATATTTTTTTGATCCAAACGGTGTAGGTGCTACTTTTGGTGTAGGACAAATGAGTCCCCTAAGAGCCATGATGGTAGATGATTTAGTTCAACAAGTAAAACCATCCTTAGGTATTAACTTTGTTAAAAACGGAAGTATTGAGGACGCTTTTGATAGAGTGTTAACCCCTGAAAAAGTAGTTTATTATATTGCGGCTACAGTCAAATTTGGTATGGCAGCTTACTCGCAAATAGCTAAGTTTGATATTTCATCTCACCCAGGAGTCACCGCCACTTTGTACAATGTGGGTCAAGAGAGAATTAAAGCTTCTGAAAGATATAAAGAAAATCGAAACTTATTAAGAAGCGGTTCACCATTAGAACAACCTCGTCCTAATGATGTAGGACGATGGGTGATTCAAAATCTAGGTATGATTAAAGAAAGTATTCGTTAATTATGAAACTTAAGAACTTAAACTTTATTTTTATATTCTTAAGTCTTATTTGTTTTAATTCAAAGGCCTCTAATATTTGTGATGAGTTTTTATTAGAGCACTCAGCTAGTTTAATAAAACCAAATCAAATTCAACAAAATTCAGTACCACCACCTTCTATTTTACGCTTTGCTTATTTGAATATTGATGGTGGACCGAAGATGTGGTTTGAAAGTCAGTTGATGACTTCTGATGATGGACAATGGGTCTGGAGCCTTAGTCCCAATGAATTTCAAAGAGATTCTTATTACAATATAAACGGCCCTAGATTCGCTCAATCTATGTGGCTGCCGCAATTTATTAAAGAGATTAACCAAAAGCAGAGCACTCTTTACCAAGCACAAAATGCTTTGGACTTTGTTTACAATGTATTTTCTGAGGAGTTAGAGACTAGAGATGTTTTTTCTGATGACTTCTTAAATCAACTTCGTAATGAGGATCAATCCAGAACTGAAACAGCGACTGCATTTTGGGTCCTAAAAGATTCAAACGAAAACCCAGTTGCGGCATGGGGCTTATATAAAAAAGATGATGTTGGAATGGATGAGCACATGTACACCAAAACGGAAATTAAAAGTCGACCCAAATTTGAATTGATCCGACTTGCGATCAATAAAAATATTCCATTCAGTATTAAAGAGGCCATGACCTTCGTCAGTGAATACTTAGAATCCATAAGCACAACCAAAGGAATATTAGAAATTAGAACCGATAAGGCCGGCGCAAGACTTTACAAAAAACTTGGTGCACAGATCATTACAGAATATGAAGAGGGAAAATTTTTATTGTATGTAACAATCGAAACCTTCATTAAAATATTTCCTGCACCTAAAATTAAAAATGGCAGCCGATCTATTTATTCAAGCACAATGTTTGATGAAGTGTACTTTTATTGATGAATTAAAATCTGGATGGACTCTTTTATTCTTTCTAAGGACTTTTGATCTACTTTTTCACCTTTGGTCGCCAACTGATATAAAAATCCACCTACGATTAAAAGATGAATCCCTTTGGCTTTTGAAGCTAGTTTTTCTTGGCTTATTTTTTTTAAAAATACCGTGTTAGATAAAATATTTTCGATTCGTTTTAATCCTACACTCATGACCATCGACTGCATTTCGCCGACTTGAGGATAAACATGGGCCAGGTGAATCAATATTGGTGATAGCTTAGCAAATTTTGGATACTGCTTCAGCCACAAAAAAGTCGCATCTAAAATAGATTCAATTAATTGTTCTGAGCTTTGGCCCATATTTTTAGCCAATGTGGCTTCTGTCACGAATTGCCCTGACATCGCCCAGGCTCTCATAATTTCTGTTAAAATCTGTTCTGTGTCTTGAAAATGATAGGCTAACCTTGGTTTAGAAATTCCGGCCTGCCTGGCAATTGACGCCATGTTGAACTGAACTGGCCACTTATCTAAAAGTAAATCCACGGCAGAGTTCAATATAATTGATTTGATACCATCTTCAAAAAATGTTTTCATAGTTTTTACTAAAGTAAAAAAAAATTTAACTATTGTAAAGTAAAGATTCCCAATTGTTTTTTTTTCATTTAATTAAATCATAGGAATCTCAATCAAGAGATTTTATTTAAACTGAAGGGGTTATTTATGAAAAATAAGGTTTTAAGTATCGGATTGCTTTTGGGATTATTCTTAAACTTTTCATTTTCACAATTTGCATTCGCAAATGGGATTATGTGTAAAGATATAAAACTGGCAGGTACTGTTTTTATTGATTGTGATGACACCAAAACATCTCATGGAAGTGCAGGACCATGCGGGGCCATGGACTATTTAGTAGACTTTATTCCGCAAATTAATGTCACTGTAGATCAAAATGGCATAGTTAAGGCATCGATGCAGAGTTTAAATGAATTAACACCAACAGAAGTCACTTGTGATCTAGATCCTTATGCCCCGACGTCTATGGACCGGATTTGTAAATTTGCAAATGGAATTCAAGTGGATGTTCTTGCTGATAATGGAGTGGATTACACGTTAGTGATTTATGCTAAAGGCGCAAATTCGCCATCGGCAAGAATCAGTAACCAAAAAGAATGTGTACTAAACTAATAAATTAAAATAATAATTTTTAACTTTAATATTAGATTCCAAATTCTATTTGAAGTCGCATCATTAAATTATCACGTGATATCAAATCATTTGATTCTTGTTCGAATGTGAAATCACCTTGGAGCTTAACTTGATGTTTATTTAAATATTTAGTTAAGCCCACGGTGTACTGAGTTCTATCATAATACTGGGTTTTATCATTTCCAATTGAACGGATAGAACTGTCAGGGAATAATCGTGTATAGCGAAATACGGGCGCATAATGATTAGCAAAGTTATAACTTATTTGAGCAGAGACAGCTTCACCCTTATAAATGGCCGCATTTTCAGTGGCTGAAATAGGGACAATGGGATCATCAGCCATTCTTTTTGCGAATTCACTACTAATAGCAAGTCCACGATATTTTAATAAAAAATCAGCAAATAAAGTTTCAAGATCACGCGTGATGATAGTAGATGTTCCGTTAGATATAAGTTTTCCAGTTTGGCCACCCACACGATTCGTATTAGCGTTGTTATTGTAAACCAAACCTATAGATATTTTTGGAGTTGTTTCGTAAGACAGATCTCCTTCAAAGTAATCCCCACCGTCCTTGAAACTTCCTAAGGGAAGCCACTCGACCCTTGCGGTGTAAGACATGTCTTGATTTTGATTATTTCGTGCACGCCCCTCACCGTTAGAAATGGCAAGCTTCACCCACAAAGGGGCTATGTCCCCAAACTGGGTGTACCACTGAATTCCCATATCTCGGTCAATGTTAAAGGTCGAATTTAAAAGTGATCGATCTACAAGCTCTTGATTTCCAGATGAAACCACCCTTTGACGATTCCCAGGCAACTTTGTTTGTCCTAGCCAGAATGTACTTTTATTAGTTAGTTTCCAACCAATGGCCGCATCCCTTAGAACGTTAGGATAGGCAATAGTATCGTAATCCATATCTCCACGAGTAAATGAAAGTTGGATTTTGTATATGAATCGTGGGTCAAAGGCTGTTCCATCTAACCTAAGTCGCATTCGACGTACATTAAAATCTGAATAATCTGATTTAGATGTGTTTTCAGAATCTAAATCTTCTGATGTGTATCTAAATTGAGTTCTAAACCGAATGGCCATTGTAAAATCACTTGGTGCATACTTAATGACAAGACCATCTTTGCCAAAACCTAAGTCAGGACTTTGAATAAGATTAGTATTGGTATTAGCCTTTGCAAAGCTGACAAAAAATAGAGGTAGAAAAAATTTTATTATTTTTGAAATCATTATAGCTAAACCATTTCTTTCGATTTTGTAGTGATAGACTTATTCAACAGACTGTTCGTCTCAGGTATAAAAAAATAAGTCAATAAGTGTAAAAAAGACTGAATTGCTGGTACTATTACTTTATGCAAAAAAAAGTTGTAATTATTGGTGCAGGGTTCGCAGGTTTAAATGCAGCTAAAAAGTTGGCCCGTGAAGATGTGTCAATCACTGTCTTAGACAAAAGAAATTATCATTTATTCCAACCCTTATTATATCAAGTGGCAATGGCAGGACTATCCCCTGCTGAAATTGCGACTCCTATTCGAAGTATTTTATCTCGTAATAAAAATGTAAAGGTCATTTTAGGTGAAGCCAAAGAGATTGATCTTAACAAAAAAGAAGTCCGCGGAGGTTTTGGGTCATTAAATTATGATTATTTGTTAGTATCCACAGGAGCAGAGCATAGTTATTTCGGGAATCAAGAATGGGAACAGCATGCTCCTGGATTAAAAACCTTAGAACAAGCAACCGAAATTCGAAGACGAGTTCTTTTTGCTTATGAACAGGCTGAACAAGAAACAGATCAAAAAAAACAAAAATCTCTTTTAACTTTTGTTGTTGTGGGCGGCGGCCCAACAGGTGTTGAACTTGCGGGCGCGCTAGGCGAAATCTCCAGGTTTTCATTAAGTAAAGACTTTAGACATATTGACCCAAGACTTTCTAGAATTGTTTTAATTGAAGCGGGCTCAAGAATACTTTCTGGATTTCACAAAGAAAGCTCAGCGCATGCTATGCGAGATTTAGAAAAGTTGGGCGTCAGTGTTTGGACGTCCACTCGAGTCACGTCAGTCACATCGGAAGGTGTTGTTATGGATAAAGAACTTCTACGGGCGTCTACCGTGATCTGGGCGGCAGGTGTCAAACCTAGTTTACTTAATCGTCAATTAGGTCCAATGGACGCTGAAGGACGGCTTTTAGTTGAAACTAATTTAAGTTTAAAAGAACATCCCGAAGTTTTTGTAGCCGGTGATCAAATTCGTTTTGAATCCAATGGGAAAATTCTTGCAGGACAAGCTCCTATAGCTATGCAACAAGGACTTCATGTCGCTAAAAATATAAAGTTGTTGATGTCAGGCCACAAGACGAAACCCTTTGAATATTTTGATAAAGGCCAAATGGCGACCATCGGCAGAAGTCGAGCCGTTGTTAATATTGGAAAAATTAATTTTTATGGCTTTTTTGCTTGGATAGTTTGGCTCGTAGTTCATATTTATTTTTTGATTGGTTTTAAAAATAGATTTTTTGTCATGTACCAATGGGTTTGGTCTTATTTCAGTTACAGAAAAGGGGCCCGATTAATTGTAAACAAAGAATGGCGCCAAGATAACCAGAGTGAACACTAGATTTAAAATTAATCTTTAAATTTAAGGTTTGAATTTAAAGATTAATTTTAAAAATCATAATTAATTTAATTTATTAACTAACGTTAACTGTTTTTATATTTGTAAATTCTAACATACCATGAGTCGATAGTTCCCGACCATATCCACTCTCTTTTATACCGCCGAAAGGAAGTCTAGGGTCAGACTTGACCATCGTGTTCACAAAACAATTTCCTGATTCAAGTTTTGGAACAACCTCTTTTAAAACATAATCTACATTTTGGCTAAACACGGCCGAGCCCAATCCAAATGAAGTTCCATTTGCGACTTGAATGGCCTGTTCAACACTTTTAACTTTAAATAGCATCACGACTGGTCCAAAAAATTCTTGGGTGTACGCAGGATTACTTTGATCAACATTTTCAAGAATCGTAACGGGGTAAAAGGCGTCATTAAGATTAATATCTCCTTGAAAAGCTATTTTTGCGCCATTTTCAACAGCTGACAGAACTTGAGCATGTAATTCTAGCTTTAAATCTTTTCGGGCCAAGGGACCTAAGTTTGAATTTGAATTCATGGGATCACCAAATTTTGTTTTATTTGAGATCAAAAGTATTTCATTTTTAAAAGAATCATAAACTTCATCTAAAACAATAAATCTTTTAGCTGCTATACAACTTTGTCCATTATTTTGTAATCTACTTTTCATAGATATCTCAGCCGCTAACTTTAAGTCTGCATCTGCTAAAATAAGATAGGGATCACTTCCACCCAATTCCAAGACCAATTTTTTTAAATAACGACCGGCGGCTTCTGCTACTTTTCTTCCGGCCTCTGTGCTTCCAGTCAGAGAAACGCCCTTAATCACGGGATTTGAAATTAGACCCTCAACACGATCTGAAGAGATGAGCAGTGTTTTAAAAATATGATCTGGAAAACCTGCTTTTTTAAACACGTCCTCAATTAAAAGTGCACACCCAGACACGTTAGAGGCATGCTTTAACAAAATTGTATTTCCAGACATCAGTGTTGGAATTGCAAATCTTAAAACCTGCCAGTAAGGAAAATTCCAAGGCATAACTCCTAAAATACAACCTAAGGGTTCGTGGGAAATATAGGACAGACTTGAATCAGTTTTAATAGTTTGGGGTTTTAGGATTTGCGCTGCATTTTCAATATAGTAGTCACAAGCAGAAGCGCATTTTTCGACCTCTAAAACAGCTTGATTCAAAGGCTTTCCCATCTCTTTAGTTGCCACTTCAGCAAGCACATTTTTTTGATCTAACAGAATTTGGGATAATTTTTTGAACAAAATTAATTTTTCGGATAAAGGCTTATTTCCCCACACTTTAAAAACCTGTTCAGTTTTTTTAATTGCAACATCTAATTCATGATCTGAGGTTTGAGTGTAAGACTTGATCAATTGAAGACTAAATGAATTTATCGAATTTAAATTTTTCATAACTAAAATAATCCCTTTATTTACAGACGGGTTGAAGCGTATTAAACATAAGTTTGATAATTATTTTAATATACTTCAGGAGACCTATGAAATCATCAAACTCACGCAGAGACTTTATTAAATTAGGATCTATTGCAGCTGCCTCTCAATTGGCTTTGACCGCGTGCACTCAAAAGTCTTCAGAAAACACGAACGAAATCAAAAAAGTTGGATCATTGAAATGGAAGATGATCACAACGTGGCCTAAGGATTTTCCTGGCTTAGGTACTGGTGCGAATCAATTAGCAAAGTATATAAACGAATTAACTGATGGAGCCATTGAAGTTAAAGTTTATGGCGCCGATGAAATTGTTCCCGCATTAGAAGTTTTCGATGCTGTTCAAAGAGGAACGGCAGAAATTGGTCACGGGGCCGCCTACTACTGGAGCTCGAAACACGAAGCCACTTCATTTTTCGCTTCCATTCCTTTTGGTTTAAACGCGCAAGAAATGAATTCATGGATTTATTACGGCGGTGGTCAACAACTTTGGGACGAGCTGTATGCCCCATTCGGGATCAAAGCTTTTTCAGCTGGTAACACAGGCGTTCAGATGGGCGGATGGTTTAATAAAGAGATTTTATCTTTACAAGATTTCAAAGGGATGAAAATAAGAATGCCCGGATTGGGCGGAAAAGTATTGAGCGAGCTGGGGTCAACTATTGTGACTTTATCCGGTGGTGAAATTTATCAAGCTTTAAAAAGCGGGACTATCGATGGAACTGAATGGGTTGGACCCTATAATGATTTAGCGTCTGGACTACATAAAGCTGCTAAATTTTATTACTGGCCAGGTTGGCAAGAACCCGGAACTAATATTGAGGCCTTGATTAATAAAAAAGCTTTTGCAGCATTGCCTAAAAGTTTACAAATCGCAGTTGAGCGCGCTTGTCAGTGCGCAAACCAAGATATGCTTGCTGATTATTATTTAAAAAATTCAGAGGCCTTAACTATCTTAATTGAAAAAGAAAAAGTGAACTTAAAAAAATTTCCAGACGAAGTTTTGAAAAAGCTGCATGAAATTTCAAATGAGTTGATTTTAAAAATCTCTAGAAAAGATCCAATAAGTAAAAAAATATTTAGCTCGTTTGAAAAAGCGCTAAAAGCATCATATAAATGGAATGAAATTTCTGAATCGGCGTATTCTACCGCAAGGCAACTTTAACGTATTATTTTTTATATAAAAAATTAAAATAAATAAATTACTTAGTTGATTTCTTTTTCATATCTTTTTGAAGATCAATTAAGGAATCCATAATGCTGCCTAGTTCGTCACCAAATCTTAGTGGTCGAACATAGTCATAATTTCCATTTTTAAGTTCATAAATAAACTTTAAAATCGCCTTTGTAGGGCCTGCGACTTTAAATTGAATTATAAGTATAAATAAAACCATAAATATAAAAAATATAAAAAATCCAGCAGAACAAACTAGAAGAATTTTTTTAATTGCAGAAAAAATATATATAACGCTTTCTGGATCATCAGCCAAAATAGTAGTAACTCTTTTACTTAACTGCTGAACTAAATATATAAAGTAAATATTTATTGCCGACATAAATATAAAGCCAACATAAATTAATTTCTTATGATAATTACTAGTAAGTTGGGCTGTCTTAAAAAAATTTTTGAAAGATCTTTTTCTTTTCTCATCATTACTCATTTTTAAATATCCTTTAAAAGTTAATCATTTTTTAGTTTAGTTAGACTTGATAACAATATCACCCGATATAGTATTGATATCTACGTTCTTATCGTTATTGGCAGAAATTAGTTTAATTTCTTTTTCATACTCAACGCTATCCATTTTGATGTCACCTGACATTGTATTTGCCAGTAGGTTAACTTCTAGCAACCCTGCATTTGAAACATTAATGTCTCCACTTATAGAATTAAAATTTAAGCTCTTACTTAATGTAATATTAGAATTAAAATTAATATCACCGCTTATTGTCTCAATCTTTCCTCTGAGCAGAGGGTCCATTTTTTCAAGTACAACATCTCCACTCGTCGTTTCAAGCTGTAAAACACTTGTTTGCATATTGTTTAAATAAATATCACCAGATACGTTTTGTATTTCCAAGTCACTGACTTGAACATCATTTAGCTTGATGTCTCCAGATATTACCATAAATTTTAACAACTTAAAAATTTTAGAGCTAGGAACATAAAGCGATACTTCCTTATCAATATGGATGTTCGATATACCAAAAAATGGAAAATTATTTCTGATTTTTAAATTAAAAGAGTTATTTAATTTTTTAATTTTATCAGATTCTTTGAACTTAATCTCTAGTAAATCGTTCGACACAATCTCTTCAACAACAGGGTAAATGATTTCATAAGGCTGATTTTTAAACGCCGCAGTTTTGTATTCTATGATAATGCTGTCACTAAGCTTGTCAGTTGGGATTACCTTAATATCGCTGGATATTAAGTTTAGACTTAGGCGATCAATACTTTGAATTATAATTTCTTTAGTCACTGAATTTTGAATATAATCATTTTTTTCTAAAGCTTTACTTTGTTCAACTTGATTTATAAATCGATAGGATACTCCGGTAACACCAAAGCATAACGCTAACATGCTTAGTATTAAGACGTATTTCATTTTGCCCCCAGAATAAAAATACTGTTTAGATATAAAAGTAAAACATAAACAATTACAGTATGCCAAGACTAAATTAAGTCTTCGGTATCAAAAAGTCGTGTTTAATGTATGAGCTAAATCTTAGCTTTTAGGCTTTTTATACAGATTTAAGATAGCCCATAAAAACAATATAATTACTATTGTTAAAGATAATAACGTCAATATAGATTGAATTTTAATCTGATTAGATTTGTTTAAAAAAATCATGAAATCCCATACAGTATGAAAGGCAATAGGAACTAAAATGCTCTTTGAAGAAATATAAATATATGTCAATACAACACCCATAATGAACGCATTTAGAAGTTGATAAGGCATTAATTCTAAGTCGGCTCCGGCAAATAAATGAACCAAATGAAATGCTGAAAACAACAAAGAGGATAGAAGTGCGGCTTTTATTTGAGACAAGCCGTTATTATGAAACGCTTGGGAGCCAGCAACCCTAAAAGTGAACTCTTCAGTAATACAAATAAAAAATGTAGTTCCTAAAATGGGCAAAATCTCTTTAAACACAATTGATCGACTTAAAATTAAACTTAAAATTACAAGTGCCAATGCTAACGTAAGAAATAAACTAACACTTATAGGTGTTTTTGAAAAACCGAAACCTAAATTGAGAGGACAGTCTATTCTTAAAAAAATGTACCAATATCCAATACATACGAGGGCCATGAGGAACTCATAGGGAAAAAACTGGGACATAGAATTGCCCGAGATATAATCAACTTTAATTTGAAAAACACCCACAGTTGCCATAAATGTAACTAAAATCATCAAAAGTAGGCCATAGTAAGCTGGTGAGGTTTTTTGCTCTTGCATAGTTCGTAGCCCCCTCGAAATGTAATTAAATCACATCTTCCTAAAGGTGCCAGGTTCTTTTTACGAATTTCCAATCAAATTTAGAACTTAAAACCGGCTCGTTGGCATGAAGTCTTGCTGTTGTCTAGTTCACTCACTGGCTTTCGAGGGGCTACGCACCCTCGCCAGTTCGCTGGAACTTTTCCAACTGTTGCAAGGCGAATGACAAGGCTTGTCCGGTTTTAAGATCTAGATTTGATTGGAAATTCGTAAAAAGAACCTAGTACCTTTGGGGAAGGGGTGGCGTTCCTTGGATAAAGGTCATTTTCTTTATAGTGTCAGATTTTTAAAAAATATGCAGAATAGAAACGGAACCTTGGAGGTTCATTCATGATCGAAACTATTAATAATTTCCTAAATATTACGGTGACTTATATTTGGGGATTACCTTTAGTTTTTGCACTCCTTGGTGTTGGATTATTTTTTACTTTTACTTTAGGTGGAATTCAATTTAAAGGCTTCATGCACGCTCTTGAAGTTGTTCGAGGAAAATACACGCACAAAGACGACGAAGGTGAAATCTCTCACTTTCAAGCCTTAACAACTGCCTTATCTGCCACTTTAGGTTTAGGAAATATCGCCGGAGTGGCCGTAGCTATTATGCGCGGTGGTCCAGGTGCAACTTTTTGGATGATTCTCACTGGTTTTCTTGGAATGGCTACGAAGTATGCCGAAAGCACTTTAGCAATTAAGTACAGAAGCATTGAAAAAGATGGAACCGTCAACGGCGGTCCGATGCACTACATGGTTAAGGGTTTGGGTGAAAAATATAAACCCATGGCGATATTTTTTGCTGCAGCGACTGCTTTAGCCTCATTTGGTGCTGCAGGAATGTTTCAAACAAACCAAGTGGCTAGTATTTTAAAAGAAAATTTTAATGTTACACCTTGGATAACTGGACTCATCCTATCGGTAATGACCGGATTAGTTATCATCGGAGGAATCAAACGTATTGGTCATGTGACGGCTCTGCTTGTTCCTTTCATGGCTGCTATTTATTTTATAGGATGCTTATTAGTGATTATTGCTCGAATTGAATTAGTCCCAAGTATTTTTGCACTTATCATTAAAGATGCCTTTACTGGGACTGCGGCTATAGGTGCTTTTGAAGGCGTCGCCGTCAGAGAGGTTTTTGTTCAAGGTGTACGTCGTGCTTGTTTTTCTAACGAAGCGGGTATGGGGTCATCACCTATTGCCCACTCTGCTGCGACAACTAAAGAGCCTGTCAGAGAAGGCGTCGTGGCTTTACTTGAACCTTTTGTCGACACGATCGTGATCTGCACGATGACCGCTTTAGTCATTTTGCTTTCTGGTGTGTGGACAATACCTAATGGCGGTGATGGTTCCATTATTACTGCGATGGCCTTTAACTCTGTGATTCCTGGATTTGGACAATACTTTATTCCTGTTGCGATATTTTTGTTTGCCTACGCAACTATGATCAGCTGGTCGTACTATGGTCAGATGACCTCTAAATATATTTTTGGACCCAAATCAGTCACGCCTTATAATATACTATTTTGTTTTTTGTCTTTTGTTGGATCGATATGGGCTTTAGATCCTATTATTTCTTTTTCAGATATTATGTTTGCTTTAATGGTAATCCCCAATTTATTCGCAATATTGAGTTTAAATAAAGTGGTTCGGGAAGAAACAAAAAATTATTTTAAAAAATTAAAAAATGGCGATTTTAAAGTTTATAAATAAATTTAATCCGAGTATAGAATATAGTTCCTTTTATAGACATTAAGTCCCGGACGTAAGACAATCTAAGATTATTAATTCAATATTGTAATATTTCAAATGGAGTCGACCTTGAAACTTTATCATTATGACCACTGTCCTTATTGTGCTAAATCCAGAATGATCTTTGGACTTAAAAATATTAAAGTTGAAGAGCACATTCTTTTAAATGATGACGAGGCCACACCTATAAAAATGATAGGCAAAAAAGCCGTACCCATTCTTCAAAAAGATGACAAAAGTTATCTACCAGAAAGCTTAGATATTATTAAATATATTGATTCTAATTTTGGTGGCACAGAAATTGTTTCTTATGTAGCACCTAGATCTGAAATTCAAGACTGGATCTATAGCGCAAGAAACTATGCTTATGATCTCGCAATGCCTCGTTGGGTGAAAATGCCCCTAAAAGAATTTGCAACAGAATCAGCTCAACAGTATTTTCAAACTAAAAAAGAAAAAAGTAATATTGGTTTATTTTCAGTGGCCCTAGAGAAGTCCCCTGAATTTATTAAAAAAGCAGAATCTGAACTAAAATATTTAGAAAACTTAATGCTAGAAAATGACCGATTTTATAATGACGAAATTCACATTGATGACTTCCATATCTTTGCCACTTTAAGAAACTTAACGACTGTTAAGAATTTAAAATGGCCTTCTAAAGTTTTAAAATATGTAAACGATTCGTCTAAAAAATCAAAAGTAAATTTGTTTTTTGATCACGCTATTTAAAAATTTGGCTGGCAGTAGAGACTTGGCTTAAAAAATATATAAGGATTAATTATGGATAAAATTTGGAACACCCTAATAAAAAAAATCAATTTCGAAGACACGACTCTGGAGGCTTATAAAGGCAAAGTGATCCTTATAGTCAACGTGGCTTCAGCATGCGGCTTTACTTCACAATATGAAGAACTAGAAGCTCTTTATAAAAAGTATAAAGACAATGGATTTGTCATTTTAGGGTTTCCTTGCAATCAATTTGGTGAACAAGAATCTGGAGACGAGAAAAAGATTCTAGAGTTTTGCCATCTTAACTACGGAGTAACATTTCCCTTATTTGCAAAAATTAAAGTTAATGGTTCAGAGGAGCATCCTTTTTTTAAAGAAATAAAATCAGCGCTTCCTGGTCTTATGGGTACGACATCCATCAAATGGAATTTTACAAAATTCTTGATCGGAAAAGATGGTTTTCCTATTTCACGCTTTGCGCCCAATACAAAGCCCAGTGATATAGAACCAGACATAGTTAAAGCGTTAAAGCTATAAGAGAGACTACTTTTTAAATAATTTCAGGCATTTACAGAAGTGAGCTGTCGAATACAGTTAACATTAATCTGGGTACTAAATTTAATGGCCCGCCAGAGAGGACTCGAACCCCTAACCCTCAGATCCGAAGTCTGATGCTCTATCCATTGAGCTACTAACGGGTAAATTGATTCATTCAACATCTCAAAAATTAATTATGAAGTAAAGCCTAAGATTTAACGCCTGGTAATCATTTAAGACTAAGCTTAACTAAACCATCAGGTCGTCTGGCAATGCATAACCCTTTTGCTTGTGTACGGCCTTAACCATAGTGTGAATGTTGCCCCTGACGTTAAAATCAGACTCCACCATCACCCAACGAGGATTTAAAAGTTGAACCAAGTCATCTAGAATCAGATTTGTTACATCTTCGTGAAACATTTTAACGTTACGAAATTTGTTAATATAAAGTTTTAGCGATTTTAATTCCACACACTTTTTATCCGGCACGTAATAGATATTGATCTGGGCAAAATCTGGGAACCCACTACGGGGGCAAATACAGGTGAATTCCGGAATTTGAAATTCCACCATAAAATCTCGATCCGGGTTTCTGTTGTCAAAAGGCTCTAACTTCGCGTTTTCAATTTCAATTTCACCGTATAATTTTTGATCAGACATATAACTTAGACTCCTATGATTAAACTTGTGATTAGATTAGACTTTCATCCAGTAGTTGGTCCTCTTATAGTTTTCGGATTTGTGATTTGCAAGAGATACTCGCAAAATGAACATATGAAACCGGTATTAAGACTAATTTTCCGTTTAAATTTAAATTCTAAAAATTTGCTCTTTGTCTTACTAGGACTAGTCGTTTTTTATTCATTAGGTTGCTCAAGCACATCTAATAAAAACTACTGTGACTTTGTCGTCGAAAACAAACAAGTCGAAGATAAATCCGTCACTAATAAAAAAGAGTCTGAGATTCAGAATTCAAAAGAAGTAAAAACCAAAAAGAAAATAAATAAACTTTAAAAGCCTCTGACCCTTTTTTCTGTCTAAACTGCGTTAACAACTTAAAAACTCTGAGTTTTTAAGTTGTTAACGCAGTTTAGACAGAAAAAAGGGTCAGAGGCTTTTTAGAGGCTTTTTAGTACTTTAATAATTCGATCCTGAGATGGCTGTATGCTATTTAAAATATACTGGGCCTTGAGGTATTGGGCCTCATCGATGCTGACTAGTTTTGATTTTTTTCGAGCCGCATAAAAACACAGAGCGGCTGCAACCGAAATGTTAAAACTTTGAGTGAAGCCCATCATTGGAATTAAAACGTTGCCATCACTTAATTCCAAAGCTTTTTTTGAAACGCCGTCTTTTTCATTTCCAAAAACTAAAGCAGACGGAACACTTAAATCCATCTGATCAATGTCAACCGCACTTTCAGTTAAAGCTGTGGTGTAAATTTTAATGCCTTGAGATTTTAACTCTTGAAAGGCGTGTTCTGTGCTTTTCCATTTTTTGACCAATAACCACTTGTCTGCACCCTGAGTGATACGATTGGATTCTTTAAAATTAGTTCCGGTTTCAATGACATGAAACCGATGAAAACCAAAGGACTCTGCACTTCGCATCACAGCTGAAATATTTCCTCGATCATAAATATTTTCTAAAACAGGAATCAAAGATGAAGATCTGTTTTGAATCACCAGATCTATTTTTTTTAACCTTTCAGGTGTGACTAATTTTTCAAATGTTTGAATCACCTCTTTAACAGAAAAGTGATCCGACCCAATTTGTATTTCATTAAAGGAGTTTGTTAGTATTTTTTCCAAAGATCACTTTAAATATTCTTTTAAACTATTTTTTTGGAAATTAGGTAAACAAAATGAAGCCTTGTGGATTTGAGAATTATAATATTTTAAATCCATCACATCAGTGACTGTACTTCTAAAATCCACAACCGGGTCCAAACCCTTCGACGCAAATGAAAACGACCATAGCCCACCCGGATAAGTGATATTTGAATAATTATAAATCTGTGTTTTAGGAAAAATTTTATTTAGAACCTTAAGCATCGCCCGCTGGGTTTCTAGAAAGAAAAAAGGACTTTCACATTGAGACACAACAATAGAGTTTTCACTCATGCATTTAAAAACATCTTGATAAAATTCAGGTCCAAAAAGCGGAGCCGCAGGCCCAATAGGATCAGTCGAGTCAATCATAACAACATCAAATTTGTCTGCATTAGATTTAATAACATCCTTAACATATTGAAGCCCATCTTGAATTAATAGCTTCAGCCTTGGCGATCCAAGCTCTTTGGCTGTTTGGGGTAAAAATTCCTTACACGCCTTAACAACCGCTTCATCAATTTCTACCATCACCACTTTTTCAACAGTCGAGTGCTTTAAAACTTCCCTCGCGGTCCCACCGTCACCACCGCCGATGATTAAAACATTTCTAGGATTTGGGTGAACAGATAAAGGAACATGGGCTATCATCTCGTGATAGACAAATTCATCTTTTTCAGAACACATTAAAAAATCATCGTTGAGTAAAACGTTTCCTAAGTGTTCAGTTTTATATATTTCAACTTTTTGAAATTCGCTTTGCTCAGAAAATAGTTTTTCAGAGTACTTGTAACTCATTTTATAAATATCTTTATAATTTTCAGTGACCCATTTTTCTGACATAAATTCCTCTATATGAATTATAATTTTTAACTAAATAAAATTTTCAGCCGCTTTGTGTTCTTCTAAATGCTCAGACCAATGATAGTAATTGACGCTATAATTTGATTTTAAAATCTCAAATCTTTTTTGCCTTAACACCAAGGGATTCATTGAGATTTCCAGAGGATCAAAAGATTCTGGATTAAAATAAATAATATCGCATGATCTAGGCTTTAAATTTTTATATATTTTATTTAAAAACTCAGTCACTTGATTAGGCTCAATATTATTAAGTTCGATACTGATATAATTTTGATCTTTTTCTGGAGTAACATGTATAGTGCCGTAAGAGTCACCTAAAACGGCATTCATCGAATACCCGCAGGGTGAAAACCAGTGCTCATCAATTAAAAAATCTGGAAAAAATCCATGCAGAATTTCTGTTAGATCTCTTTTGTTTTTATCTGTAGGCTTTAAAAACTTTTCAGACACCTGGGGGCATACACCATACATTAGTACTTCTAAGTTTTTTTCTTTATCCGGTGGACTTATATTTTGACTGGATTCAAATAAATACAAGTGATGGTCGTCTTTGTTTCCAAATCTTAAGCCATATCCATTGGGAAATAATTTTTTTAAGGTTCGAAAGTCATCTAAAATAAAGCTTTTTTGATATTCTGGAAAATACTCATTTTTTCTTTCAAAAAAAATGTGCTCAATATTTTCTGGACCTAGGTGTTCAAGCATTAATTCACAGGATTTAACAAGCTCAGTTCGTCCACAGGTGATCATGAGTATTTTATGATCCCAAACAAAAAGACTTGATTCTGAAAGCAAAAAAAACTTACAAGTTGAAGTGGATTTACTTTGTATGATCTCGGCCCCACAGGCTGAAACCAAGACAGTCCAGAACTCATCGGGGTAGCTTAATAAATTGGATTTAAAAGTGTAAATTTCTAACTTTTTTTCCGGACCCTCAAAAAACAATTCCTCAAACCTCCAAGTAAACGTTCATGCCTTTTTAATCATATAAAATAACACATTTTTTATTCGAAAAAGGATTTAATATTACTATTGGGCTGGACTCAAGTTGTAATTCTTAAAAACATTTTTAGCTTATAAATTAGGCATATTTATCTTGTAAGGCTTTAAATAGTTTTTCACATATCCATTTTTTTTGTCGTAGGGATGACACTTTCCTTTTAAAAAATATTTTCTCTTTATATACGACACGTTCTGATTCAAAAAATTCAAAGCCAAAGGATTCTGCATCTGAATCTGTCAACTTGAGATATGGATATTTAATATTTCTAAATTCTGTATTGCAGTAAAAAATCTTTGGAAATTTTAGGTCTATGGTTTTAGACAAATCCATTTTTAACTGTTCGACTCTGTTATAAATCTCACCTTCTGTGATTTCATCTTGAATATAAAAACTAGTGTTTGAATTATTTGAGAAATACGTTTTAAAAAAAAGCATCATTGGGTCGCTGTGATTCTTATAATGAAGGTGATCTTTAAGCTTTTCTTCTATTTCAAGGAATTGTGGAATAGTTTTTACATCTAGTGTTTCGGGAACCCAAACTTTAAGCTCTACGATTGGAGGCGAAGCTCTGTAGCCGACGGCGAACTGTTCTGTTTCCAAAAAATGTTGAAGGATAGGTTCAACGACATGGGCTAATTCAGATTCAGCTAAATCAATAAATGACCACGAAAGAAGTTTTGTGCTTTTTTGTGGACCAATAACAGTCAACTTTAAGTTTAAATGATCTTGCCAAATTCTTTGAATTTCAGACGGTGGACCCGGCAGAAACCAGAACAAAGAGGTTTTGTTATTTGTTGTGACTGGTAAAGAAAAGCCTGAAGCCGTTCCTGCATTATTTATAAAGATTTCGCTGCCTGCAGGAAAGTAAGCTTGCCACTTATGACCTTCACGAGGTTCGACATCTAAACTTTTTAAACGAGACTGAATTCTTGTCCATTCTTTATCATCAAAGATTAATTTTTTATCTAGCCAGTCTGAGACAATTTTTCGGGTTAGGTCATCCGTCGTCGGTCCAAGTCCACCTGTCATAATCACAAGATCTGCATCTTGATGCGCAAGCTTTATGGATTCTAAAATTCGGTCCTTATTATCATCAATGGCTATGTGTTTTAAAACTTCGAAGTTAAATCCCACAAGTTTTTGCGCAATCCATGAGGCGTTTGTGTTGACGATTTGCCCACTTGTGACCTCTGTTCCAGTTGCGATAATGTTAGCAATTCTCATTTTTCAATACCCAAATAGTGATGAAGTTTTATGATCCTATGTTAGAATTTCATATGCTAGTAGTTAAATCTACATTTGAATTTGGCTAAATTCTATTGCTTAGCTCAATATTAATATTGAGCTAAGCTTAAATATTACACAGGAGCTCATGAAAAAAATCAAAACAGGTCTTTTTGAACGAAGCCTCGCCATGGCCAGATTGTCCTTGCGTTCTGGGGCCCTTGCAGCCAAACAGCTTTTAAATTCTGACAAAGAAGAATATTTGATCCAGCAGATGAAATTATTGTCTGAAGAACTAGGCGAACTGAAAGGAAGCCTGATGAAAGTAGGCCAAACCATATCTATGTACGGAGAACATTTTCTTCCGCCTAAAGCTAATGAGTATTTAAAAAACCTTCAATCCGATTCACCTAAATTAGCTTGGGACGAAATTAAAACTTTCTTAGACTTAGAAATTGGACCAGAAAAATTAGCTTATTTAGATATTGATCATGAAGCGATTGCAGCTGCCTCCTTGGGACAAGTCCACAAGGCCGTTGATAGAAGAACAAAAAAAATATACGCCATTAAAATTCAATACCCTGGCGTTGAAAAAGCGATTCGAAGTGACTTAAGGGCTTTAAAATCTATTTTTAGCATTGCTCAGATTATTCCTAGTAGTCCTCGAACAGATCAGTTCTTTGACGAGATTGAAACCATGTTGGTTCAAGAGACTAACTATGATTTAGAACGAGTTTGGACTCAGCAGATCTTCAAGAAGTTAAAAGATGACTCACGATTTGTTGTTCCAGAAGTTTTTGAGGAGTTTAGTTCAAGACATGTTTTAACCACTAGCTTTGAATTCGGTGACAAGGTGGATTCAAAAGAGGTTTTAAGTTTATCCCAAGACAGACGAAATAATTTGGCTTTAAATTTTTTAGATCTTTACTATAAAGAACTTTTTGAATTTAAACTTGTACAAACAGATCCCCACTTGGGAAACTATAGAATTCGCATCAATCAATCAAATCTTAAATCAGATCTAAAATCAGGTACCAGTTTAGATTATAAATCAGGTGGAACAACAGATCAGATTGTGCTTTTTGATTTCGGAGCCATGAGAGAAGTACCGGATCACTTTGGTGTTCCTTTTAGAACTTTAATTCGTGCGGCTGCAAATAAAGATCGTGAAACTATTTTTGATTGCGCCTACAAAATGAAGTACTTATTTGAAGACGACCCTGAGGATTTAAAAGATATTTATTTTAGACTATGTTGTCTGGTAGGTGAGCCTTTTGCTGAAAATCCAGAAAATAGTTTTACTGATAAAGATGGAAACTACGACTGGAGAAATACAGATCTTCCCAAACGTGTAGCCATCTTAGGATCTGAGATTATTAAAAATCACAAAATACGTGTTCCACCTAGAGAATCTATATTTTTAGATCGAAAATTAGGTGGTGCTTTTATTTTTGCGAGCGTCATCGGACTCAATGGAAAATCCAGATCTGGACTTATGAAATATTTTGATCAGAAATAAAAAAGTTTAAATTAATCATCAAGCTTGAGCAGAAAGTTAAATAGTTTATATTTATTTTTTTACTACTTTTTTTAATTTAAAAGATAACCTTTTTTATATTTTTGATTGATCAATTTATTTAGTTCTAGAATAGCTTTTTCATTATTTGAAAAATCCTTACTCTTCCCTCTGGCTTTAGCCCCGACCCTTCCAAATTCGATTAAAAGTTTATTTTTTAAGACTTTTGCATACCAATATTTATTAGATTTATTATCAGTTTTGATAAGTTTAATAGCTTTAACAATTGGGGCCTTTCTGATAGGTTTTTTTCCTAAACCTGTCATAACTATATTAAAAGCATCTATATCTTTAACTTCCTCTAAATTTTTTAAGGCATGCTTAATTTGATAATTTAAACACTCCTTCACACATTTTCTAATATCAAAATCTTTTTTTTTCTTTTCTGAAACTTCGCTTAAATAATCCCAAAGATCATCTGCTCCATAGACACCACCCATAAAAGCTAAGTCTTTAGCCTTCCAACGATACATACCAAAATCATCTTCTTGTTCATAAAACACTTTGGCTATCCAAGGTGTTTTCATTCTAAGAGCAAATTTCTGTGCAATTTTTTTATTTTCCCAAGGTAGTTTCCAGATTCCCAAAATAACTCCAATACTTGTATATAAATTAAATTTAAAGCATTTGTTAGATTCTAACATTTATTTATTTTTTTTAAATTTTAGTTTTTTTTCTAGATTTAAGTCTAGCGCAAGTTACGGTCTATTTTTTTAAAATTATTTAACTTTTGGAAGTTCTAACCACCCCGAAACATATTTAGGTGACTTTAAATTTTGATTCATTCGCCAAGCTTTTTTGGGTGTGGCACTGACGGCAAACTTAATGGTTTCTTGACCTGATTTTTTATTAATTAAATCGATAGATTTCATTAAGTTCAAAGACTTTTGAGTGTCTGCTTTTTCAAAAAGACTAAGCTGACTGTGCTCAGATGACGTGATTCCACTTAAACACACTCCTGATTTTTTATATTCATATCCACTTACAAAGACACTGCTTAATATTTTTAAACACGCCTCAACAATTTTTCTGGTGTCACTCGTCGCCATATCTAAAGTGATTTCATCAGCACCGTAATACTGTTCTGTATTTTTAAATCGATTGGTTCTGATAAAAACTCTGACACTTCGACAAAGTGAATTCTGTCGCCGTAACTTTTCAGTGGCACTTGCCGCATGATGGACCACCGAGGCTTTAAGTTCATCTAGAGTTGTCACCTGGCCACCAAAACTACGACTACACATAATTTGCTTTTTATCTTTAGATGTTTGATTTAAATTAAATTTGGAAATCCCCTGAAGCTCCCACTTTCTATAAAGCTCCACTTTTGTAAATAACTTCAAAAGATGTTTTTCGTTAGAATAGTCCCTAAAATCTTTCGCTGTCTTGATTCCTAATAATCTAAGTCTTGGGGCCAAGGCTCGACCTATTCCCCAAATGTCATCAATTTCAAAACTTGCCAAAGCCGTATCTCTAACCTTAGGATTCATCAGGCTCATAATGCCCTTTAAAGCCAGATTATCCTTGGCCATTTGGTTGGCCACTTTAGCTAACGTTTTTGTAGGCCCAATCCCAATGCTGACAGGGATTCCAGTATTTTGCTCCACTTTGGCTTTCACATGAACCGCAAAATCTTCAATTGTTGGGAATCTTAACGTGGGCAGAAAGCCTTTCAAATTCAAAAAAGCTTCATCCACTGAATACACTTCTAATTCATCTGAAAATTCCGCCAAGGTCTTCATCACTCGATCAGAGATATTGGCGTACAAAGCAAAGTTGGACGAAAACACAAAGGCTTTATTTTTAATACACACATCTTTGTAATGAAAATAAGGGGCGCCCATAGGAACACCCAAAGCTTTAAGCTCTTTAGTTCGAGAAACAAAACAGCCGTCATTATTTGATAAAACCCCCACGGGTTTATTAGCCAATTCTGGTCGAAATAATCTTTCGCAACTACAAAAAAAAGAATTGCAGTCGACAAGAAAAATAATATTAGGTCGATCGTCTTTAAGACTTGAATGGGACATTTATACAATTCCTAACTAAAATTTTTAAATACTTTGATTTAAAATCTAAACAAATTCTCTAACAATGGATCTAACAACACCAAAGATCGTCAAATCTGTGTCTTGGTTAATCTTATATTCAGGAAATTTTAAATTTTCAGAATATAAAAAAATGTGGCCGGCACGGTGGATTAAACGCCTGCAAAACATCTCGCCGCCAATAGACGCGACCACAATATGTTGGTTCGACGCACTTATAGACCTATCTACAACCAAGACGTCATGGGGTAAAATCAAAGGGGCCATGGATTCCCCTTCCGCTTCAAAGAAGAATGTAGCTGCTTTATTTTTTATGAAACGCGCATCCAAAGACTGATACTTTTCAATGTGATCTTCACTAATTCCAAATAATCCACCACTTGCTTTATCCATTGAGATAGTATAACTTACACTAAACTTACACACAAGCTGTAATTAGATAATTTAGAACTGTTTTTGACTCATTTTTTTATTATAAAATTTCTTCTGAAAGGCTATGACTTTTTTATAGTCCTTATCTGACTTTAAATTAGACTTAAGTTTGTCTAGAAAATCATTTTCAATTTCACGCATACGTAAAATACCCTGATCTATGAATTTTCCGTTAATCTTTTTAGACTGCTCCACAAGCTCCTTAATCATATTAGCTTCTTGCGAAATGAAAGGGACCAGTGCGTTTTCACTTAAATTGAGCTGATCCGTGAAGAACCCCTGAAGTTCTAAAATCCAGTCCTCACGGTATTCTCTCTCTAAACTGAGTTCAGCATAGCCCTCTGTGTAAAGGACCCTGTCCGTATAAGTGTCTTTAAAGTCGTTAGTCTTTTTAGGACTAAAGAATTCAAACAGAGCTTCTTTAGAGGCCTCGTCCATTTTTTTAATTCGCTCTTTACTTTCTTGCTTAGAGACTGAGGCCACTTTTCTGGATTGCTCTTTAATCTGCTTAGTGAAGAAGGGAAAGGCAAAATACAAAACCACAACAGATACAAAAGTTCCTGGCACAGTGTATCTCCAGTAATTCTTGTTTTTCTGCTGCTGAATTTTAACTTGATCATCAAGTAAAGCATACATTTCTGCGTCGTTGTCTAAGACTTCACTCAGCATAGAAGAATTTATAGCCGCATCCAATGAGGATTTGACTCTGCTTGTGTAATCTTCTGAATCTTCTTTTAAATATAGTTTTAACTTAGAGTAAAGCAGAACGTTTAATTCTGATTTCAAAAGTTCAGAGCTTTTCTTAATTCGTCTTTTTTCAAATTCAATAAAGTCTTTTTTCTTTTCATCCATATGAGCCACAGTCTTGGCTTTAATCTTATCCGCGTCCAATTCAGCATCTTTAATTACTTTTTGATAATCAGTCTGGGCACGATCTCTAAGTTCGTCCGCACGGGTTTGTGATTCTTTAAGTGCCTTTTCTGCCTTAATTTCAGCTTTTTGAATAATATCATCACTTTGTTTTTTGAACTCAAGTTCAACTTTTTTAGCTTCTAAATTTGCTTTTTCTAGGATCTCTAAAGATTGGGTGCGAGCATGACTTAAAAGCGAGTTTTCTTTATCTACAAGATCTTGCTTCGACTTTTGCATCAATGCTATATACTCAGACTGGGCCTTAGCTTTAGCTTGGGAAATAATAAGATCCGATTCATCTGTCGCTTTTTTAATTTTTTCATTACATTCTAAATCCAAAACTGATGATTTTTTTGTAAGTGCAGAAAGCTCAGACGCAACACCGTCTTTTTTAATGTTAATCTCTTCAATTTCGGTATTAATTTTTTGTTTTTTACTAATAAAGTCTTCAAACTCTTTTTGAATTTTAAGCACATTTTCTTTTTCTAAATCAATTTGGGTTTTTTGTTTTACATTTTCAGAATTTAAATTCATTTGCAAATCTTTTAGTGCCTTAAGATCTGTGCTCGTATTTTGAATTTCAACAAGAATATCTTTGAATGCAGTGTTTTTTAAATCTAAGTTTTTTTGTAATTCATTTAACGAGTTGCTTAGCTGATCATACTCTTTTCTTTTTTTATCCGCATCTAGAACTTCAGATTCAAGTTTATCTTTCTTTGCGTTTAACTGAACCAACTCTTTATCTTTTTTAATATTTTCATCAACCAGTAATTTATGCTTGCTGTCTACGTCATGAACCAATGTATTTAAATAATCTTTTTCTTTATTAATTTTTTCTAACTCACGAGATGATAAGGAAATTTGACCTTCAATATCTTTTTGATTTTCTGATAAACTATTTTTTTTAGCCTCAAGTGATTTAATGCTAATTTCTAAAGATGTGTTTTTTTCTTCAAGCTCAATGAACTCGTTATTTTTAAGCTCTAAAGACTTAAGATTATCTCTACATGTTAAAATAATTTCGTTTATTCTTTCTAACTCAGTTTTTTTATCATCAATTTTTCTAATTAAGTCAGTCAACTCAGTTTGTTCTTTAATATTTTTAGATTGTTCAACTGCCTCAGCAAGCATCTTATCTGAACTTAGTCTGGCTTGGCTTACCAAGTCATCCGAGTTAGCTTTGGATTCAACAAGCAGTTTTTCAGCGCTATCTTTAGCATCATCTAAAATTTTATCAGCTCTTTTTTCTGCACGCTGTATAATTTCAGTTTTCAAAATTTCAACTTGATTCATGATTTCTTTATAATCATGTTCAGCTTTTTTAGGCGCAGGATCTGAGAGCGACATTGGATCTTTGTTAAATATTTGATCGATCTCACCTTTAATTTCTTTTACTGAAATATTTGTGTCTGAATAACTTTTATCAGATGAATTTTTATCAGATTTTTTATCAAATTGAACATAAATTCTTAGGATCACATCATCATGTTTTCCCAATGTTAATTTTTGACTATCATTGTATGAAACTAATTTTCCTGACTCAATAGATTCGTCATCTAATAAACATCCATTTGTAGATTTCAAATCTTCAATAAAAATCTGCGTTCCAACAAGACTGACCTTCATGTGCTGACGGCTTAAATTTTTAGATTCAATATGAATTTTACATTCTGAAGATCTTCCAACAACAAAGCTATCAGACGTCACGAACTCTGTTCGCGTTGCGCCCTCAAACTCTATCTCTACTTTGTATTTGCTAAATGTTTTCATATTATTTTAGATTTGTTCCTATTTAAGAAGCCTCTTTTCTATGTTTAGCTGCTAAAATCAATTCTTCATTAACGGCCTGTTGTGCTAAAACTTCCTCTGGGCTTCTGTGTTCATCAAAGTCAATTAAGTTTGATGGTACGTCGTTATTGGCACTTAAATGCCAAACTGTATCTAGTGCTGATTCCATTCTTTCAACAGCAGAAACGAAAAGTTTTTCAGGTGATAAACTAGCATTAAATAAAGATAAGAAGACAGAAAGTCCAATTCCTATTAATGATGAGTTCATTGAAAAGGCAATGTTAACTAAGAACTGATCCATCACTAATTTTGAGGCTTCTACATCACCAATATCCATATTTCCTAACAGCGGTAAGCTTTCCATAATACCCATGAACGTTCCAAACACTCCTGACACGATAAAGATACCTGGTAAAATATTAATAATATCATTCACAGTCGATGCAGGAATAATCCCAAAAATATTACTAAAACATGGGTTCTTAGAAAATATTTTTTTTGTTGTAGATAACAATCTTGGATGGTTCGCTTCATTGTATCTTAAATGCTTTAAATGTTTTAAGAAATCTTCAACTAAAATAGCCGATCCCTGCTTAATTAAAAATATTCGATCTGCATAGGTCATAACAAAATCCGGCTTACGTCTTTTCATTATAAATCTAACTTTAAATAAGTCATAAAAGGTTTTTTCTAACATCTTTTTACAGACGATATAAAATGATACTATTCCTTTTAGATCTCTTTCTTTTAAATAGATGTCGACGCGTTTTTCAAATTCTTTAGCGAACCATTCTTCACGCTTAACCGTGTAATATATAATCACTCTAAAAACTAAACCCATCACGAATAAAAACATCATGGTTGGTATCTGCCACTCATGAGTTATTGCTATTAATGCGTCCATAAAACTAAAAACTGCTTTTTGCGTTTCCATGACCTAATCCCCTTAAGGCTGCATGTTAAATTTAATCGTTACTCTTTGTGATTTTTTGCAATCATATTTTTTACAATACTGAGCTTGTGTCATATTCACAGCATCCTGAGGATTTTCACCCTCGGATAAAAAGCTTCGACCTGTTACTTTAACTATTGGTAGTATTTCTTTTTGATATTTGTACTGCATTTTATTTGTATCAAATACATATTCAAAAATTGATTTTGCTCTGTAATAACTTAAATCCAAATTGTAATTTATAGCTTCTTTGTTATCAGCTTTTAAACTTTTTGGATCTACATACTTACCTTTGTAAGTAGGAGAAGCGAAACCAACTATTTCAATAGAGTTGATTTTTTCTGCTGTTTCAGGATCTGAAAGTAAACTTTGTGAATAGGTTGGCATAAATTTTCTTAAAATTTGTTCCATACCAGGCTTCAAACCAGCTTTACCCGATTCGAAGTACTCTTCACCGAATGAAATAACAACATCACCCGTTTTTCCATCAACGGAAGCGTCGATACCTGCATTTTTTAAGTTGCTCGCAATTTTTCTTATGATTTTATTTTTAGCGTCAGCCATCTCTTTAAGTCTTGCAACATCTCTACTTAAATTTTGATTAGACCCTTCAAGTTTTGAAGCTCTTTGAGCTAATTCGTTTTTGGCTAGTAAAGTCTTATCTAAATCCCCTTGAACTCTTTCTGCCTGCGCTTCCATACCAGCAATCTCTGAGGCAAGCTGAGCTTGTCTTGCAGCCGCTTCTTTTCTGAACTGCGCTAGCTTCTGCGCCTTTCCCTGAGCCGTTAACTTTTGTTTTTGAATTTCTGCATCAAAGGCGGCTTTTTCATCTTTCAACTGCTGATCATACTGTTCGTTTAAATCGTCGATTTTCTTTTTAAACTGATTTTTTTCTTCAACTAAAGATGATAATTTCTGACTTTGGGATTCTAGTCGTTGTTGTGCTTGACCTAACTGCTGTTGAGATTGATTTAACACATTTGAAATTTTTTGTATTTCTTGCTTTGTCTTTTGGTTCACAGCTTCTAATTCAGAAACTTGCACTTCGTTTTTCTCTTTAAGATCAACAATACTTTGTTCCATTTTTTCTTTAGTGATTTTATTTGTCATATAAGAATTTTTAAGCTGAGTAATATTAAGCTGAAGCTTATTGTTCATGCGCTTAATTTCTTTTTCACTTTTTGCTATTTCTGTTTCTTTAATATCTATGTTTTCTTTAAGCTGAACAATTTGTTTCTTATTATCTTTAATCTCAACGTTCTTTTTAACAATAGTATTGTCTCTTCTTTTAACTCGAGCGCTTGAAATCATATTATTATTAATAATATTTCGAACCATCTGTTGATATTCGTTAAGCGCATTTTCTTTTTGTTCGTTTGCTTGAGCGGCTTGTCTTAGACTGTCTTTTTCATCTTTAGCTTCTTCCTTAAGGAGAACTAATTTATCCATTAATTTTTCGTAACCAGCTTGTTCGCTTTCAGTGGCTCCAGTCTCTAAGTAATCTTCTTTTAATGTATTATAAACTTTGATTTGTTGCTGAAGATCATCACGCTCTCGAGTTACCTGTTTGAACTCAGCCTCTTGCTGAATTCCTTGGGATCCACTTCTTAAATTTGCAATAATAAATAAAAACAGAAACACAACGGATAAGGTCATGAATAGATCTGAATAACTTGCCCAGTAAGACGCTTCATCATGACCTTTGATTTTATCGTATTCAAAACCCATAGAACTAATTCCTTTGTTACATTCAAACTATCGGCGACGACGAATTTTAACATAACTGGACAAAGGGCTTAGATTTTACTGGACTCTAATTAATCACTCCGCGGTGATCAGGTGCATGGATTTTGCCAGGTCTCTGGCGATATTTTTTTGATGAGCCTCAAGGGTACCGCCACCAATTTCAAGTAATTTAGAATCACGCCATAAGCGCTCGACGACATACTCAGACACATATCCGTAACCACCCAAAACTTGGATCGCACGATCTGCAATATTTTTCGCAGCTGTAGTCACAAACAGCTTAACGCCGTCAGAGTCTGCTCTTTCGCCTGAACCAGACACCTTCATGCGCTGAGCTGTATGATAAACGTAAGCCCTTGATGCACGGTACTCCGCAAAACTTTCTGCGATGAATTTTTGAATTTGACCGAAATGACTTATCGGTTTTCCAAAAGCATGTCTTTCGTCGGCGTACTTCACCATGACTTCTAAGGATCTTCGGGCGATTCCCAAACTCATGGCAGCTAAAGTTAATCGTTCCAGCTCTAAGTTCTTCATCATGTGAGTGACAGAGTCCCCTTCTTGTCCAATCAACCATTTTTTGGGAACTTTACAGTTTTCAAATACAAGCTCCGCGGTGTTTGAAGCGCGCATTCCTAATTTACCCGTTATTTTTTGGCCAACAGAAAAACCAGGCGTTCCTTTTAAAACCATAAAGCTTGAGATTTGAGGTTTGTTACCCACCATCCCCGTCTTTGCATAAACCAATACCCCGTCACATGGTGTTCCCACATCATCAACACATCCATTGGTGATCCACATTTTTCTACCGTTTATAATATAATGATCGCCGTCTATGACGGCCGTCGTCGACATACCCATAACATCTGTTCCGGCGTCAGGCTCTGACATTCCCATGGCGCCAATAAATTCACCTGTACACATTTTTTGAAGTAAAAGTTTTTTTTGCTCTTCACTGGCATTAACATAGAAGTTATTTACGCAAAGCATAGAATGAGCAAGATAAGCCAAACAAAATCCAGGATCGGAGTAAGATAACTCTTCGTGAACTATCACGGCAGCAGTGGCATCTTGTCCCGACCCCCCATACTCTTCACTCACAGTGATTCCAAGTAGGCCCAAATCCCCAAGCTCTTTAAAAAGCTCCACATTAAATTTTTCAATCTTGTCGTGGTGCTCAGCTTGGGGTTCGACTTTTTCTTTAGTGAAGTTTTGAACCATATCTCTGAGCATTTGATGCTCTTCTGTAGGTGTAAAAAGTTTAAATTCCATAGATACTCCAAATGATCATGACATTGTCTTATTCATTATATAATCTCAAAAAATGCAAAAGGTCATTTACTTAGATTATAATGCCACAACGCCAGTAGATCCAAGAGTATTAGAAGTTATGATTCCCTATTTCAGTACGCATTTTGGAAATCCTTCGGGTAATTCCCATTCTCAATCTTGGATGACCGCGGCTGCAGTTAAAAAGTCACGCTCACAAGTGGCTAATTTAATTCACGCAGATCCATCAGAGATTATTTTTACAAGTGGTGCCACAGAATCTATAAACTTAGCCATAAAGGGTGTGCTTTTAAAGTCATCAAAAACAAAGCTAATCACAAGTAATATTGAACATGCCGCCGGCCATGAGATCGCAAAATGGACTAAAAATAAAGGTTTTAAAGTTCAGACATTAAATGTTCAAAAAAATGGACTTATAGATTTAAATCAGCTTGAGCCAGAACTTGCAAAAAACAATTCTGATTCGATTGAAAAAGTAGACACCATTTTAGTATCTTTAATTTTAGCTCATAATGAAATTGGAAGTTTGTATAATTTAGAAGATCTGGCTTTATTAAAATCAAAGTATAATTTTATTTTACATTTAGATGCGACCCAAGCCTTATTAACTGAAGAGATCAATGTTCATGAATACAACATTGATCTGATGTCTTTTTCAGCCCATAAAATTTATGGCCCCAAAGGAGTCGGTGCTTTATTTTTAAATAAAAAGACTGTAGGACATCAAATTGAGCCTTTGATTATTGGTGGTGGCCAAGAGTTTGGATTAAGATCTGGAACATTGAATGTTCCAGGGATTGTGGGCTTAGGCGAAGCCTGTGATGTTGTCCAACAAAATAGAACAAAAGACAGTCACCATTACCTACACCTAAGCCAATTTTTGTTAAAACTATTATCCGAAAAAAATATTGAATTTAAATTGAATGGGGATTCAAAACAGCGGATCTTCCATAATATCAGTATCACTTTACCAGAGGCCTTTAGCTCTAAAGACTTGATGTCTGAGCTTCATGGTTTTTGTTTAAGCCAGGGCTCTGCGTGTGGGTCAGGGAAAGTCGGCCCCAATCAAACTCTTAAGGCCATAGGGCTTAATGAAAGCGAGATGCAAAGAACACTACGAATTGGCTTAGGAAGGTCCACAGAACAAAAAGATTTAGAATTATTTGTAGATAGGCTAAGTAGTATTGTATAATGAAATTTAGATATTAGCTTTTCTTAGAGCCTAATAATATAATTATGATATGTGTTTGAAGTTATATAAATGTGACAAAAAGTAGGAGTTTTTATGATCCAAGTTTCGGAAAAAGCATCATCTCAAATCAAGCATTTAAAGCTTTCTGAAAATAGAACTTCAGACGAATTTTTAAGAATCTTTGTTAAGAAAGGCGGATGCTCTGGCTTTTCATATAAGATGGACTTTGATCAACAAATAAAAGCCGGTGATAAGAACTTTGAAATCAATGACATTAAAGTGGTCGTCGATAAAGAGAGTTTACTTTATTTAATAGGAATGACATTAGATTTTGAAGGTGGCTTGAACGGCCAAGGCTTCGTCTTTTCAAATCCCAACGCTACTAAAACATGTGGATGCGGTTCTAGCTTCGCTGTTTAATTCCCCTCAAGTTTGGTGTTCTTTTAGGTGCCTTTTAGGTGCCAGGTTCTTTTTGCGAATTTTAGATATCCGAGTTTCGGAAATTAAGTGAGCTCGTTAGCGTGAAGTCTTGCATTTTTTTTGCAAGACGAATGACAAGGCTTGCCTCACTTAATTTCCGAAACTCGGATATCTAAAATTCGCAAAAAGAACCTGGCACCTAAAAAGGCACCTAAAAAACATATCAATATAAAACATAAAACAAATATATTTCAGTTTTAAAATGACCTCTCCGATTTGTTTGATGACATTAGTCTAGCAATAAATTTATTAGGGGGAAAAAATGAGCCAATCAAAGTTTCAAGAGCAACTGCTGTTAATTCAAAAAAAATATCAAGACCGAATTCAAGAATCTATAACTCTTGGAAAAGTCGATGACATCCATAATATAGTTACAGAAATGGAATCTGAAATGAATAAAATCACGGCTCTATTAACTCAAACAACAAATCAAGCACTTCAAAATTCAAAAAACTTGGACCCCCGAAGAGTCTTTAGCAATAAACTTACTAATCTAAATTTAGATCATATAGCTTATCAAACAGACTTTAATTTTTTCAAACAACTTCCAGAAAGAGAAGATTACAGGACCGCTATTGACCAAGCTTTAAAAGATAGCGAACAGTACAATGCTAGACGTTCACTTTTATCTACAGCCATGAGACTTACAGAAAATGTATCAAAGCCTTTTTTTAGAATTGTGGACCATTGCAGAACAGTTTTAGATTTCAAAGCCCCCCTAGAAATATTTGTGGTTCAAGACAGCATGTTCAATGCAGCCGTAATGCCCATGATTGATGACCGAGTGATTATTTATTTAACTTCATCTTTATTAGAAAAATTTTCTGATGACGAAATTGCTTTCGTTTTAGGTCACGAAATGGGACATGCTATGTTTGGTCATATAAACATTCCAGTGAATATGCTTATGAGTTATGGTCACATCCTTTCAGGACGTGATTTAATTAAATTAAAAAGCTGGCAGAGATCCGCTGAATTATCTGCCGACCGCGCAGGACTGTTATGTTCACAAGATTACAATGCAGCATGCAGCGCTTTTTTTAAACTTTCATCAGGAATTACCTCTGATCAATTTAAATTTAACGTTGAAGACTACATGGGTCAGTATGCAGACTTAGAATTTTATTTAAAAAACACAAGTTCTCAAAATGTGAACGAAGTCTACTCTTCACATCCATTAAACCCAATCAGACTAAAAGCCCTTTCACTTTTTAAAAAATCTGAAACTTATTCTCATATTACAGGAAAAACAATTAATGATTTAGTTAAGAAAGAAGAAGTTGAATCTCAGATTAAAGCCTTTATGGATATTATGGAACCCAATTATTTAGATGACGACAGCAAAATTTCTGAAAACATCAGGGAGTTTATGTTTTTATCAGGATACATGATTGCAAGCGCCAATGGCGTTTTAGATGAGACTGAGATCACCCAACTAAGTTCACTGGTCAACGACCCAAATGCAAGAACAAGAATGATGGATTTAGAAAAAAAGGACAAACAAGAAATAATACAAACAATCATGCAAATCAGTGGTAAATTATTATTTGATCTAACTTCAATTCAAAGAACAAATATTGCCAGAGATTTATTTGTAGTCGCCACGGCCGACGGAAGCATCGCCCAAGGTGAAATCGACACCATGTACAATATTTGTAATTCTCTAGCGATTTCCCCTTATTTTATTGAGGAGCTGCTAAGAACCAGCAATGTTCCTGTGGAACAGCCTGCTCTAGCTACAGATATTCAAAAAGCGGCTTAATTTTTTTAGATAATTAGGCTCAAACAAATAAAAAAATCTTTATAAATAAGGATTTTTTTTAGACTCAAATTTTGCGCTTAAGTCTCATTACCGGGTCTTAAAATTCAAATAAACACTTTCTTTAAATACAATTTATTGTAGCCATGTTATATTTTCTCAAATTTAACTTGAGGTTGTCTAATGGCTAATATTTCTTACTTATCTGATTTTAAATCATTAAATCCAAACCATAAAGTAATTCAAGAAGATGCTCGTCAGTGGATGCGATTTGCTTATGGTCGATCCTTAGATCAGCAAGGTCTGCTAGACCAAAAAAAATTAGAGGAGTGGGTGGCTAAATATACAGTCGCTGAATCACAAATTGCGGAAAGATATACTGAACTTAAAGATTTCACTCACACATCGTTAGATAATAATTTAATTTTTAGTAATACAGAAGGCGCTGAACTTGGACGGGGTTTAACGGACCGTATGAAATTTTATGATCAGATGGTAAATCTTAGAGCTGAAGAACTTTTTAAAGATGAAACCGAAGCCCCACATCATTTGATTCATATCAGCTGCACGGGATATATTTCACCCAGCCCTTTACAACGACTGTGTTCTAAAAAAGAATGGCACAATACAGAAATCACTCACGCATACCACATGGGCTGCTACGCATCTATGCCCAGTATTAGGTTAGCCAATGCTTTATCTACTGACGGAGACATTCAACTTTTTAACTCAGAACTTTGCACCCTTCACTTTTCAACTAAGGACTTCACCCCCGAGCAATTGATTGTTCAAAGTTTATTTGCCGATGGATATATTGGTTACAAATGCACGTCCAAATTACCAACATCTAGTCCATCACTTAAAATTATTGGTATTGCTGAATCCCGTGTTCCTGAATCTGAAGAAGATATGACTTGGGTTCCAGGTAACACTAATTTTAACATGAGCATTTCTAGGGACGTTCCCTTAAAATTAGCCATGAACATTCATGCAGGCTTAGAAACTTTATTTAAAAAATCAGGCCTGGACATGGATGAAATGATGAAAGACGCCGTGTTTGCGATTCATCCCGGTGGACCAAAAATTTTAGAACAGGTTTCAATGTTACTCGAACTTAAAGAGGATCAAATTAAAGAGTCAAAAGAGGTCTTAAGAACACGAGGAAACATGTCATCGGCTACCCTACCCCATATTTGGAAAGAAATTTTAGAAAGTGGTGATTATAAATCTGGACAAAAAGTCGTTTCACTGGCATTTGGCCCTGGTTTAAGTCTTTTCGGAAGCGTATTTGAAATCTGTAATTAATAATTTATAACTATTTTTTTTGGATTATGAACGATATGAATAATAATTTACTTAACACCTTATTTAACGAAAAAATGAGTATGATCTTAATAATTCCGTTTATTATTCAAGCCGTAGCTATCTCCATTGACGAATTTTATTTTCATCACCGACGTGGATTGGGACGTTGGGAGCAATTAGGACATCCATTAGATACACTAACAGTCATTTCTTTATATGTATTTTGTGTAATAGCCCCTTTTAATTATTCCAATCTATTGATTTACATATGTTTGGCTAGTTTTTCTTGTCTCTTTGTAACCAAAGATGAATTTATTCATAACAAATTGTGTTCTGGCGCCGAGCAGTGGCTTCATTCCATATTATTTTTAATTCATGGACTGACAAGTGTATCTCTAGGCGTTTTGTGGTCTTTAGGTTTTTCTTATAATTTAGGCCTACTAAATGTATCTGAATTTTTAATATCTCAAATATTTATTCTTTCAATTTTTTGTATTTACCAAATTTTATATTGGAATTTATTTTATACAAAAAGGACGTCGTCATGAATACAATTGATCCTACAAAAACTAAACTGATTAATAATGATTTTTATGATGATTTAGGTGATCGTTGGTACACCGCCGATGACGACCCTGTGGCTTTACTCAGGGCTGAAAACAAAGTTAAACTTCCTTGGATATTAAATCACATTCAAAAAAACTTTAAAGACACCAAAAATTTAAAAATCTTAGATGTTGGTTGCGGCGCAGGTTTTGCTACAAATTATCTGTCTGACTTTTCAAATCATATTACTGGGATTGATTTAGCCACAACTGCAATGGACACAGCTAAAAAATTTGGCCTTAAAAATGGTCATAGCGATGTTAAATATATTACTGGTGACGCTAACAACTTGCCTTTTGATGAGCAGCACTTTGACGTTGTTATTTCATTAGATTTTTTAGAGCACGTTGATCAACCAGAACATATTATTTCTGAAATTTCAAAAGTGCTTAAACCTGGTGGATTATTTTTTTACCACACTTTTAGCAAAAACTGGCTTTCGTATTTAGTGGTGATTAAAGGCATCGAATGGTTTGTCAAAAACACGCCTAAACACATGCACACTTATGATTTATTTATAAATCACAGCGATATAAAAAAATGGTGTAAAATCCATGATCTGACATTTAAAGACGTGACCGGAATTAAACCTATAATAAATCAAGATTTTTTTAAATTAATAAAATCTGGAATTGTGCCAAAAACATTTAAATTTGAAACCACAAGCTCACTACTTGTATCTTATTTAGGGTATGCACAAAAATTAAATTAGATAGTTTGATTTTACTCAATACAATTTATTAATCTCATTATAATACACATAATTTATGTTTATACTTTTGACAACTTTAGGTGTTTAGACAAAATATATGTCCCATAGCTTCCGTAATAGATATCAAAGGCATATCATTTGCTACTAAGTATTATACGGAGTGGGAAATGAGGATAACTTTAACATTAATATATAACGTGCTATTTATGTTTTGCTTCTTGCCCTATTCGCAAAATTTCGCTTACTCTCAGAATATAAAACATTGTAGCAATGGTGTTTCGAGGTGGAATCAAATAACAAAATTAGCTCCAATCAAGGGGCTTAATTTTGATTCTATAGAAAACAAAGGATCAATTTCTTTAACTTCAACTATAAATCCAAAGATTCGTTATGTATTAGTTAACAATAATGGAAATATTTTTGTTAGAACTCCGCGTGGTAATGCGAATGTACAAGTTTGCAGACGCTCAGGTAATAAACTAGTGGTTACAGCTAGTGTCTTAGGAATTAGACAAACAGTTATGGTAGAAACAAAAGGACGAGGAGGAATTATACATGCAAACGGCGAACAGATCCCTGTATCAGTTAATTGAAAACGGCAAGTTAATGATAGTAAAAAGATTAAAACTGTTTTCAACCAGTTCACTTTTTTTTACTTTGGCCATAATGATATCTACAACGTCTATTGCATCCCAAGATTCATCGGAACTCTTTTCTTTTAGCATACCAAATTGGAGCTTTTCCGAAGGTCAAAACACAGATCCATTATTTTCTCATGATCATAAAAATTTTATTGGAATATTATCAAAACAAAAAGGAGTATTAGCTCCATCATTGTTTGTATTTAAAAAAAGTAGGTCAGAATTAAAAGTTGAAAACAAAACATTTCAACAATGGATAGTATCAGACCTTTTATCTTCTTCAGCAAAATTCATTCGAATTGAAAACATCAATGACCTTAATAATTTTAAACTTCTAGTTTATGATATTAATGGTGGGATCGTTTACATTTATGTTATTATTAATTCTAGTAATATAATTATGATGTCTCAGGATTCAACTATAGAATCTCAACATTCGGATCTTTGGGCTACGCTTCCAGATTTAGCAAAAGTTCAATTTTAGTTTAAGTTAAAAAACTAACTTGCTGGTTCTGAGTCTGGTTTTTTAGCATTTCTATTTTTATTTCTTCTGCGATTTCTATTTCTTTTCGCATTCGCGCCTTCAACTTGATTTGGATTATCTGTTTTCGCAATAGAACTATCTGACTGATTTTGATTCATTGGACTTTGGTTTGGATTTTTTGGTCTTTGATTTGGGTTAGATCCAGCATTTTGCTTTTGACTTGGATTTTGCCCCGAGGCTTGATTAGGATTTCTATTTTTTTGATTTTGACGGTTTCTGTCCTGCTTATTATTTTGATTACTATTTTGTTGTTTATTCTGATTTGATTCAGAATTTGTATTCACACTATAAAATGATTTATTGTCAATTCTCTGTTTTGGTTTATTTTGATTAGATTGTGTTGAACCATCACTAGAACTGGATTCAGATTTAATTAATTCTGATTCATAAGCCATCTCTTCTTCAGTTAATTCCTCTAACACATTTCCCATTCTGGCATGAGAGTCTTCACGTTCTTTAACATAACGGCCTTGTGGATTTTTAGTCGACTTGTGTTGTTTTTCATTCTGTTCAGTTAAATCAATAGTGACATCTCCGAAGCATCTTAGCTGGCAAGACAGACGTCTTTGATCCACAAAATAGGCTGTTCCAATCAACTCTAACTCTTTGGGCTGTGGGGGCATTACATTATACTCGCCCTCTTTGATGTAGATGCGACATTCAGCACAGGACGGAATTCCTTTACATACGGACTGAATATGTATGTCATTCTGTTGAGCCAGGTCTAAAATCGACTGACCTGGATTAATTTCAAGTTCAATATTTTGAGGTACAAATTTAACTTTCATAATTTTTACTTCTTTATAAGTTTAATTTTAAAAAATAATTTAATACAACTGCACAAATTTAGATTTCATTCTAATTAACAGCTCTAAAATTTAGCTGACAAATAAATTCATAAACTTCTTTTTTCCAACCTTGATCAAAAACTTTGATCCTGATTTCAAATTCAATTTTAATTTCTCATCTATGATTTTAGATCCATCAACTTCAACAGCATTACCTTGAATTAGTCTTCTCGCTTCACTTGTTGACGTCACCATTTCTAAGTCAGCCAAAAGTTTACAAACCCAAACTTCGCCCGCAGAATATTTCTTTTCAGGAACTTCATCTGGCAATCCACCTTGGGCAAATACACGCTGAAATTCCTCATAGGCTTGATTGGCGATAGCTTCACTGTAAAAACGTTTCACAAAAAAGAAGGCTAGCTCCTCTTTGAATTTCTTTGGATGAAAATGCCCCGCTTCAATGTCCTTCTTTTTCTGAGCTAATTCAGAAGGCTTAATGTCTGTTAAAAGCTCCCAGTATCTGAACATCATCACATCCGAAATACTCATGACCTTACCAAAAATATTTTTCGGCGTGTCTTCAACACCAATATAATTATCTAAACTTTTAGACATTTTATTTACGCCATCAGTCCCTTCTAAAATAGGGACAGTCAAAATACATTGAGGTTCAATCCCGTAGGACTTTTGAATGTCTCGGCCCACCAAAAGATTAAATTTTTGATCTGTCCCACCCAATTCAACATCACTTTTTAAAGCCACAGAATCATAACCTTGGACCAGCGGATATAAAAATTCGTGAACACTAATGGGCTGATTGGATTTGTATCTTTTTTCGAAGTCGTCTCTTTCTAACATTCTAGCGACGGTGTACTGACTGGATAATTTAATAAAGTCGGCAGCTGAAAATTTCGAAAACCATAAATTATTATAAGCTACTTCAGTTTTGGATTCGTCTAAAATTTTAAAAACTTGGGACGCATAAGTTTTCGAATTTTCTTTGATTTCATCGGGCGTCAGTGGAGGACGCGTTTGATTTTTACCCGTCGGGTCCCCTATCAAAGCTGTAAAATCACCAATTAAAAAAACCACATGATGACCAAAATCTTGAAACTGCTTCATCTTGTTCATCAACACCGTGTGACCTAAATGAAGATCAGGCCTTGAGGGATCAAAGCCTGCTTTGATCCTTAAAGGTTTTTTTTCTTTGTAACTTTTTTCAAGCTTTTTTAATAAATCAGCTTCAGAGACTAAATCTACAGTTCCAAATTTGATAACTTCAAGTTGCTCTTTCGGTGTTGCAAAATCCATTTTTTATTATCTCGCGTGTTCAATAGCTCTGACTTCTCGCATGACTGTGACTTTAATTTGTCCTGGATAATTCATTTCTTTTTCAATCTTACGAGCGATATCTTTAGACATCATCAATGCCTGTTCGTCTGTCACTTTTCCACCATCAACCAAGACACGAACTTCACGTCCCGCTTGAAGCGCAAATGTTCTAGTAACTCCGTCAAAGCTATTGGCAATTGATTCTAAATCTTCTAAACGCTTGATGTAGGCATCTTGAGTTGCTTTTCTAGCACCTGGTCTGGCTCCACTAATCGCATCCGCTGCAGTCACAAGATGTGACAACACAGTTAAAGGTTTTTCATCATCATGGTGAGAACGAATCGCGTGGCAGATGGCTTCTTTTTCACCGTGCTTCTTGGCAAAGTCGGCACCAATCACGGCGTGACTGCCTTCAACGCTATGATCAAGGGCTTTACCGATGTCATGCAGAAGTCCTGCTCGTCTTGCATCTTGAACGTTCTCGTTCATTTGTTCAGCGAGTAGCCCACAAATCCAACCCACTTCAATCGCATGAGTGTAGTTGTTTTGTGTGTATGAAGTTCTGTATTTTAAGCTTCCAATTAAATCTAAAATCTTAGGATTAACGCCCGTGATTCCTAATTCGTCACATGCTTTTTCACCATCTTCACGGATAGATCTAAACATATCTTTTTTAGCTTTATTCAAAGCCTGTTCGATACTTGAAGGATGAACGCGTCCATCTTCAAACAAAGCTAAAAGTGTACGTTTAGCCACTTCACGTCTGACTGGATCAAATCCAGAAACCACAACTGAATCTGGAACTTCATCAAGCAACAAATCCACACCACATAAAGATTCAAAGGCTCGAATATTACGGCCTTCTTTTCCGATCACTTTACCTTTCATCTCTTCGTTAGGTAAAGGAATCACTGTTGTGGTTTTTTCTGCCGAGTATTCACCAGCATATCTAGCAATCGCAAGGCCGATGATCTTTTTCGACTGACGTTCTGCTTTTTCTTTAGATTCACTTTCTAAGACCACAAACTCTTTTGCGAATTCTTGTTTAGCTTCATCGCGAAGACTTTCAATTAACATTTTTTTAGCTTCTTCTTTTGATAAAGACGCGACATTCGAAAGCTTATCTGTTGCTTCAGAAATTTTAGCCTCAAGTCTAGATTCAGCCCCTTCTAATTTTTGCTCAGCTACTCTTGCAATCTCTTCACGACTTTTAACTGCGCGCTCTTTGGCTTCTATACTTTGCATTAATCTTTGTTTTTCTTTATCAATTTCTTTTTGTTTATTCTTAAAACCCTCTTCGATCTGAGTCATGCGATTCTTTTCTTTTAAAACCTCTTCGTCTGTATTTCGACGAACACGTTTTTCATAATCTTTGGCTCTGATCTTGGCTTCTCGTTCAATTTTAGCTGCTTCACTGGCCGCTCTTTGTTCGATTCTAGAGGCTTCAAGTTCTGCGTTTCTTTTAAGTTTATTATCAATAAAACCTTTCACTACTATTGTGATCACAATGCCTATACTAAAGCATGAGATCGCTAGTAATATTACTAATCCGTTATCCATTTATATCCTCTTTGGTATTTTTATTTGCAATTTCTTTTGCAATTTTGTTGATATTTTCGTTTTTTATTTCACTGGTTATTTCGCTTATCATTTTACTTGATGATTCAGTCGGTGATTTTTTTAAAAACATCGGCTGATATAAAAATTTCTCTGTTATTATAAAATCCATGTCTACATCCCAAACTTCTTTTGGTAACGAGGCAGGGACAAAAAATGTACTCCATGTCAGTCCCACTTTTAAACCCGAGTAAGTTTTTAAAAACTGATCGTAGTGAGCTTGTCCGCGACCAAGACGCTGGCCGCGGTGATCAAAAACTAATCCAGGAATAATTAGTCCTTGAATTTGTAGATCGCTTAACTCTTGTCCACCTTGAGGTTCTAAAATCCCAAGCCGACTTACAGTTGATTTCAATTCTAAATTTAATTTAGGATTCAATTTAGAATCCGCGGATACGCCTTGTGAAGAAGCTGAATCCACAGATTTATAAAATTTAAGACCATCGCTAGTGACTTTGGGAAGCGCAAATTTTATTCCATAATTTTGAAATAAATCCCAATCGATCTTGGGCTCATTTTGTATTGCATTGAATACACCCCAAATTTGACCAGGAGTTGAGTAGGTTTTTAAGAAAGAATGAATGAAAAGAGGATTAAAACTTTGGTCTGTAAAATCAAAGGACTTGGCCCACTGTCTTAAAGATGACTTGTCATTAATATTCTCTGTAAGATTCTTAATGTTTTGTTCTGTAACTTTATCGCTATCTTGAAGGTCAAGCCAATGGCTTGGCTCAGCTTTAGATTTATCAAAATTTTTATCATTCCAGTCTAACATGTCTTTCCACTCAATCTTAAAATTTAGATTTATTATCCGTAGCTATTTTTAATCAGACCTGAAGTTTTTTACTTCTAGATCAAATTCAAATGAGCGACGTCTTTTAAACCGTCTATAAATTAAGTGAGGATTGGAATTCTTTTTTGAGTTCTAAAGCTTCTTTTTCAAGATCCTGAATATATTCTAATGATTGATTTTTAAGATCGTGGATTTGCCCAGCAAGATCTAAGCACACCAATATCAAAGATTGTTTTAAGGATAAATTTGTAGAAGCTTTATGGATTTTCAAAACTTGGTCATCAACATAGGATGCAAGTTTCTGAACTCTTTCTTCGGGTTGATCAGAACGAAGCCTTAATTGCTCACCGGCAATTTTTAATTCGTATATATGAGATACGTGATGGCTGTTCATTTTTTTGCCCTAATTCCTGTCACACTTAATTTTATTTTCATTTAATTAAAAAATCATAATTACTTTATTTAATACTTAACCTAAAACCATGAAATGACTCAAGGTTTCTAAAATAAATATAACATACTTATCGGTAACATGAATAGTCGGTCTGAGTATTTTTAAAGCAAACTCGATTTAAATCCCTAGATATAGGAGATTATCTGAACTTTTGTCTCAAAAGGTGCCAGGTTCCGAATGTGAATTAAATCAATTTAAACGCATTTAATTCACATTCGGAACCTGGCACCTTTAAGGCACCTTTAGGTCAGATGAGGGAGTCGACGAATTCTTGGCTAATAAAGGGTCTTAGGTCTTGGGCTTTTTCGCCAACGCCGATGAAACGAATAGGAACTTTGAGTTCATTGGCGACAGCCAAGGCCATTCCGCCTTTGGCTGTGCCGTCAAGTTTAGTTAGAACAACGCCACTTAAAGTTAACTGCTGATGAAAGGACTTGGCTTGAAATAAAGCATTTTGTCCAGAATTCGCATCTAAAACGATCCAGGTGTGATGCGGAGCTTTGGGAATTAGTTTTGAAAGCACTCGTTTTACTTTTTCTAACTCAGCCATTAAATTATCCTGAGTGTGCAAACGACCAGCCGTATCAATAATACAAACATCAAACCCTTCATCTTGGGCTTTTTTAACCGCGCCGTAAGCCACAGCCGAGGGCTCTTTAACACCTTCTGGAAAATAAATTTCAGCTTTAGCCCTATCTGTCCAAACTTTCAGCTGTTCACCGGCGGCAGCTCTGAACGTGTCCCCGGCAGCAATAATAACTTTTTTTCCTTCTTCGGCTAAATTTTGTGCCAGCTTTCCAATAGTCGTAGTTTTACCTACCCCGTTCACACCAACCACCATAAGAACTAGTGGTTCAGGTTTAAAATGACTTAAAATTTCAGATCCTGAATTCAAGTCATCACTAAAACTAGGGTGATTGGATTTAATATTTGTTATATTGCTAATATTCAATTCGGTTTCAGAGCTCAGCTGATCATAGACACTTTGGCTCATGATGTTTTTACCTAAAATAGCACTCATCTCACTTTTTAAAAAAGTTTTTAGAGAGTCTTCATTTAGCTTTTCAGATGAGAAATAAGTCTGCGCTTTACCAACTAAAAAAGAAACGGTCTGTGGACCCACATCACCTAGGTAAAGAGCCTCTTCGATCTGTTCTAGAGTTTGATCAAGCCGATCTGCGCTTGAAAATCTAAGATGACTCCAAAAATTATGTCTTGATTTTGAAAGCGCCTCTTTTAATGAAACTTTGTTTACATCAGATTTAACATCTAACTCTGTTTCTAAATTTTTAGAGTCTTTCTGTTTATTTTGCTGATCCGCTAGATCCGTCTTAGCTTTTTTGGAATCTTTTAATGATTTATCGAAATCTTTTGAACTGTAATTCCTTAATATAAAGTATAAGCCAGTAAAAAAAAGGCATAAAACAGTCATAGCGGCAAAGATAAGCCAAAGCGTAAAATCTTGATTCATGTCATCCATGGGTCAAGTTTTAAGACTTAAGGCTATCTTTTGTCTAGTTCTAAATTTTTATGACTTCATTATCTTATCTATCAAAGGGATACTTAGTTTGAGTTTATCGTATGATTAAAAAAAAAATTAATAGGAACGTTAAATTTAAAAATTAAGTTAAAAAATTAAATTTAAGGGTTTGATTCTATCGGTAAGTCAAAAGATTGAGTAAAACAGTTAATGCAAAAATTTAAATTCAATTATTTAGTTAAGATCAAAATAATATAAAATCTATTAGGGGTATTTATGATTAAAAAAACAATGGCGTTACTTTTCTTTATCTCTTTATTCTCAAATCTAACTTTAGCTGCTTTTCACGAAGTTCAACTTCATAGCACAGAAGCTCTTTTAAGTTTCAGCGAAGGCAACACCATCGACATCGAAGGAAATTATCAATACTACATAAATCCCGACTGGCAAATTTTATTTGGTGCAGAATACGAAAAGTATGGTGATTTATTGACCAGAGCCGGTATCGCGCTAGGTGGAGTTTATAATTTTGGCGCTGTAGACCACAACGAAAAGTATTTTGTTAAACCACAGTTCAACTACGTATCAACTGAAGTTTCTAATAATGGCGAAAATGCACTTTTTATTTCTGGAGTGATTGGCAAAAGATTTCCAATTTATAAGGGCACATACACTTTAAACTACACGCCAGCCATTGGTATATCGGTCCCCGTCAGCAACACCGATAACTTTGATACTGTGATTACGATTTCACTTGTGGGCTTAAGCTTAGTTTTTTAAATATTGAGGGATTTAATCATTAATAGACAAGGATTGCTTTCATCCCAAAGAGTTTTGAATTCTTCCAAGGGTTTAAATCCATTTGTAAAATAAAATTTTCTCGTAAGGCCATAGTATTGATCAGGTCTGAAAGCAGACAATGTTTTAACACTCAAAAACTGATATTTTCTATCTCTAGCCAAGTCTTCTGCATTTACAAGTAACCACGATCCTAATCCTTTATTTTGATACTCTTCTTGAAGCCCCATCACATAAATTTCACAAGAAGATTTAGGGAAATGTTCTTTGAGTGATATGAAACCTAAGGCTTGGTCATCTTTTTTAATAACTAAGAAGTCTTGTAACTTAACCCCTTCTTTGTAATCTAGAATTGCTTGGCTAATCCCAAACCAATTAGGAAGATAATTTAAAATATCAAAACAAATTTTAGACTTTTCTTCAGGGTTCAAAATTTCAATAATTTGAAATTGATTAAAATATTTTATTCTTTCTTGTGTGACTTTAATTGCAAGCTCTGAGCTTTTAATAAGCTCAAAATCACATATTTCGTTTCGTATTTTATGCGCTTTCTCAAATTGCTCTAAAGCTAACTCATACTTCATTTGGTCGAAATATATCTTTCCAATATGCTGGTAAGCAAAATGTAGATACTGTTTCATCAACTCAATTTTTTCGCAACGCTCTATAATATCATTAAGCATAGTCTCTGCTTTTATAAATTTTCTTTGCCATTGATAAGTATGAGCTAGCTTTATTCCAATTGGGATCCAATAATTATAATCGAATTTAAACTGCTCTATAATAACTAAAGCTTCATTTAAAGTTTCTTCAGATTCACACAGTAGATTTAATATTCGTTGATAAAATCCGATTTGACCCAAAACCCTTATTCTAGTTTTCGGCTCTTTAACTTCTTCAAGTTGGTCACGAAGTCGTTTAAGATATTCAGTGACGTCTTCAGAAGACTCAAGCTTCTCCCTGAGTTTATCATTAAATGTATAGTTAATATTTAGATCCATTTTTGTTCCAAGAAATACTTATTTTTTCTACTCTATTTTTATTAAATGAATCTACATTTCTATTTCAATAACATCCAAAGCATTTGTGTCCATCGAAACTTCCCGATGTATACAGATTACCTAACTGATAGCATGTCATTTTTTTTTCTGAAGCCAACTCAGCACAGCTTTTTAAATCTATATCGACAATAACTTGATTATATTTAGTACCAATCTCTTCGCACGCATTTCCTTTAGGACCATGAACATCGTAATCATTCCAACCATTATATGTATACCTAATAACCATAGGTCTCTCGCAGTTGGGTATTATCGTTTGTGCGAATACGATTGAGGGAATACACATGATAACAATAAATAGTTTTTTCATTTCTTCTCCTATAATAACTTAAATCAAATTTAATTGACTCATGCACTTTCAGTAAGAGCAAACCTTTTGTTAGCGAAATGTAGTTAATTTTTAAGTATGTCCAAAGTTTCAGCTACGGCCTAGGTTTTTAAACTGAATTTTTTATTTAAATTTATTTCGAATTATTTCTAAATCTTGAATCTTAATTTAGTTTATAAATTCTTTCCTTTAGAAAAACTAAAGCTCGATGGCGCGAAGGCTTGCAGAAACAAAGACTTCTTAAAAATACTAATACCCGATTACTAAAAAATAAAAAAGAAAATCCGTATTAAAATGTGCAAGACAAGTGACACTCGCTTCGCTTTAGTTTTTCTAAAGGAAAGAATTTATAAACTAAATTAAGATTCAAGATTTAGAAATGATTCGAAATAAATTTAAATAAAGAATTCAGTTTAAAAACCTAAGCCGTAGCGGAAACTTCTTTGGCTTGTCCATCTAAATCCACAGACACCATCTTAGAAACCCCTTTCTCTTGCATTGTCACACCATACAGCTTGTTATTCACAGCCATGGTGTTTTTATTATGGGTCACTAAAATAATCTGACTTCGCTTAGCCATCTCTTTAACAAGATCATTAAATCTAAAGACGTTGGCATCATCCAGCGGAGCATCGACCTCATCCAGTAAACAGAAGGGTGACGGCTTCACTAAAAAGATTGAGAAAATCAAAGACACCGCTGTCAGTGCTTTTTCTCCACCAGATAACAAAGTCACGTTCTGCATTTTTTTACCTGGAGGCTTAGAAATAATATCTATCCCTGGTTCTTGAGCATCTTCAGTTTCAACAAGAACAAGGCTGGCCTCGCCCCCACCAAATAGAACTGGAAACACTTTCGTGAATCGTTCGTTCACAGCTTCAAAAGTATCTTTAAATCTTCTAGAACAAATACGATTGATACGATCAATCACTTTTCTTAATTGATCTTTAGCTTGAAGTAAGTCATTTTGCTGTTCACTTAGGAAGTTATAGCGACCAGAAATATCTTCATACTCGCGGATGGCAGCGATATTCACTTCGCCAATTTTACTTAACTTAGATCTAAGCTCTTTCACTTCTGTATCAATTTGCGGTTGTTCATCGCGGGTGAACAACTCTAAATATTTCACAAAGGATTCACTTAAATTTTGTAGGTAACGCTCTTCAGACTGCTCTTTAAGATATGTAATCTTGGTTTCAATCTGTTCTTTTTGCATTTCGCATTCTTTGATTTTAGATAAAAGCTGACTTTTTTCTAAATTGATTTTTAAAACTTTTTCAGATGCGGACTTTTCATTGATGTAGATCGCTTCATATTCATTTTTAAAGCCAGATATTTTTTGATTGATATCTTCTACAGCATTGATTCGTTTTTCTAATTCAATTTTTTGTTTTTCAACCAACAATTCATTTTCTGTCATAACAGAGCCAGACGCTTCAGACTTAGAACTCATGATTTGAATTTCAGATTCAACTTCTGTTAACGAAGCTTGAAGTTTTTCTAAGGCTGTTTTTGTCGACTGCATGTATTCTGTTTGGGATGCGTATTTAATTTTAGATTCCGTCGAACGATGTCTTAAATCTTCAATGCCTTGGGAGACAGATTCGAACTCTAAATTCAAATCTTCAATCTGTGCTTTTAAGCTGTCAATTTCAAAAGACTCTGTGTTTTCTTTTTGGTTCAAGGCTTCAACTTCAAGACTTATTTTTTCCCAACGCTCACGAATTTCATTTAATGATATATTTTGTTTTTCTAAAGATTTTTCAACGTTACGAAGTTCGTACTCCGCCTGCTCAAAGTCTTTCTTTAAACTACCAAGTGCAATCTCTTTAGATGTAGTTTCGTCTTTAGCTTGGTCTAAATCTTTTTGCAGATTAACAAGACTATTAGAGGCGTAATCAAATTCTTTTTTTAAGTGATTTAAATTTATTTGAGTTTTATCTTTTTTATCTGAAAGCTCTTTGATTTCACGCTTTCTTTGCATCACTGAAGTTTCAGCACCCGAAATCGACCCGCCAGTTACAAAACCTAGAGCGTCATAAACTTCACCCGATTCTGTGACACACAAAAGCTGGGGGGATTGATTTAAAATCGTCATCGCTTCAGTTCTATTTTCAACTACAATGATTTGCGATAAAAAAGGTTTTAAGACTTTTTCGTATGAACCCTGAACAGTCACTTTATCAAAAAGTGTTCGACCAGAAAAATTTTGTTTCAAAGCCCCTACTAATTGGGCGTCAGACGACATATCTGTAGTCAAAAACGTAACTTTACCTTTATCTGACTCTTTTAAATTCTTAATAAAATCTTGAATCGAGTCATACGACATTTGGGGTGACACTAAAGACTGAAGTCGAATACCTACTGCACTTGAAAATAAATTTTCCATAGCTTCCGGCACATCTACAACATCTGATAAGATTTTAAAATTATGGTCTGACTTAGATGTTGAGCTTAAGATGTCTTTTACACCTTCACCGTAGCCTTCCATATTTTTTTGCAAATTTTCTAAACTAAAATGTAGTGAGCTTAATTTTGAAAGCTCGTCTTTAGCTAATTCAAATTTTTGTTGATGTTCATTTTTTTGTTGCTCTTGAATTTTAATATTTTCTTTTAAGGTATCTAGATCTTTACTCATGTCCAATTGAAGTTGTCTTTCGGATTCTAATTTTTTAAATAGATCATTTCTACGTTTTTCAAAAGCTTTTTTTTGTTCTGACACATCATTCTGCGAAAGCTCAATACGCGTTTTTTCATCACGCAAATCTTGCTCTTTATCACTTAAAGACTCTTTTCTGGTTTGAACACCGACTTGGCTTTGCTCTAGCAAAATCAAACGTTTTCTTTTTTCTGTTAATGCCGCTTCTGACGTTTTAACTTTAATCATGGCCTCATCAAATTCAGCTTGGCTTTGATTGAACATATCTTCAGCTGCTTCTTGAGCTTCTTTGGCTTCAAGAAATTTGGCTTCAATTTGGTCTACTTCCGAAGTCAAAGCCATTCGTCTGGCTTGGTATTGACCAATAAAGTCGCCCGTCATCTGCTGACTTCGCTTGGCCTGCTCCATTTCAAACTGGGCTTCACGAATGGATTTTTCTAAATCCCCAATCATTTGATTGGATTTTTTAAATTCCATTTGCGAGTCTTCGATCTGCACTTGTTTTTCAGACAATAAAGTTTTTATGTCTTCCCAATTGGATTGTAAATTTTGGAAGTGTCCTTCAAAGCCTTCATCTTTTTCTTTGGCTTCAACAAATTCAGAAATCACATGCTCTAATTTTAATTTTAAATCTTTATATTGAATTGAAAAAAGCCACATCTCTTTATCAGTAACTTCATCTTTAATTTTTTTATAACGTTCCGCTTTTTCGGCTTGTCTTTGCAGACTGTCCATTTGGCGTTTAAGTTCAATAACAATATCCGCTAAACGCACTAAATTTTGTTCAGTGGCTTTTAGTTTTCGCTCTGATTCTTTTTTTCTAACTTTAAATTTTGTAATTCCAGCAGCTTCTTCAATCAACACACGTCTTTCAGAAGGTTTTGATGTGATGATCTTACCGATTTGACCTTGTTCAATAATACTAAATCCACGGGACCCTGCACCTGTGTCCATAAATATCTCTTGGATATCACGCAATCGCGCGGGCTCTTTGTTAATTAAATATTCTGATTCCCCACCACGGTGTAAACGACGAGTCACCATGACTTCACTGTGATTTAAATATTGAACTGGAAACGGACCACCATCATTTTCTAGAGTTAATGACACTTCCGCTGTCGCCATTGGAGCAAAATCTTGGGACCCCGCAAAGATCACATCTTCCATGGAAGCCCCACGTAAGTGCTTCGCCGACATCTCACCCATCACCCACACAAGAGCGTCCACAATATTAGATTTACCGCAGCCGTTAGGACCTACGATTCCCGTGATTCCTGCATCGAAATGAATAACAGTTCTGTCTTTAAAAGATTTAAATCCGCAAAGTTCAAGTTTCTTAATTCTCAATGAAGAGCTCCTTGTGAGTCAGTCTGCTTTTTTTTCAACAAAGCAGACTGAGCAGCGGCTAACCTTGCAATCGGAACTCTATACGGTGAACAACTGACATAATCCAAACCTTCCCCTTGAAAAAATTCAATACTGGAAGGGTCTCCGCCGTGTTCCCCACAAATTCCGATCTTTAAATCGGGCTTAGCCTTACGTCCTAATTGAACACCAAGAGAAACCAATTTGCCAACACCTTTTCGATCAATAGAAACAAAAGGGTCCTTTTCAAGCAATCCTTCAGACACATAAGTGCTTAAGAAACGGCCAGCGTCATCTCTAGATAAACCTAAAGTGGTTTGAGTTAAATCATTGGTTCCAAAACTAAAAAAGTCGGCGTAAATCGCGATCTCATCAGCAGTGATAGCTGCACGTGGCAGCTCAATCATAGTTCCAATTTTATATTCAAATTTAATATTTTGTTGATCTTGCACAGCAAGAACTGCTTTTTCAACCAGGGCTCTTAAAACTTTTAATTCACCAAAGACACCAACTAAAGGAATCATAATTTCTGGAATCACATCTTGTTTGTGTTGTTTTTTGAATTCACAGGCTGCTAAGGCTATGGCTTTCGCCTGCATTTCATAAATTTCTGGATACGTGATCGCCAAACGACATCCACGGTGACCCAACATAGGGTTGAATTCATGAAGGGCTTCGACACGCTGTTTTAATTTCTTTGGATTAACTTCAATTTTTTTAGCTAAAGCTTCGATGTCTTTGTCATTATGAGGTAAAAATTCATGAAGTGGCGGATCTAAAAGTCGGATCGTCACAGGCAAACCACGCATCTCTGAAAACAAATCAAAGAAATCTTGTTTTTGAAATGGCAAAAGTTTATCCAATGCCACTTTTCTATCTTCGGATTTTTCGCAAACAATCATTTCACGAATGGCATCAATACGGTCGGCGCCAAAAAACATATGTTCTGTTCGACAAAGCCCAATGCCTTCCGCCCCAAAACGTCGGGCCACCGCCGCATCGTGGGGTGTGTCTGCATTCGCACGGACATCCATAGTTCTAAATTCATCCGCTAAAATCATAAGCTCTTTAAATGATCCATCGACATCCGGTTCTTTTGTGGCAACTTCTCCTAAAAAGATTTCGCCCGAACTTCCATCTAACGTGATGATGTCGCCTTTTTTAACAACGTAGCCATTCACTCTAAACTCTTGAGTGTGGTAATCCACTTGAATGCTTTCACACCCAGACACACAGCACTTGCCCATGCCTCTGGCGACAACGGCCGCATGGGACGTCATTCCCCCACGAGTCGTTAAAATCCCTTGGGCGGCAATCATACCTTCAATGTCTTCAGGTGATGTTTCAATACGAACTAAAATAGTTTTCACACCATTTTCTTTTTGATGTTTAGCCTCTTCACTTGAAAATACCACTTGCCCACAAGCCCCACCAGGACTAGCTGGTAAACCACGAGCTAATAAAGTTTTTTCAGCTTTAGGATCTAATGTCGGATGTAATAATTGATCGAGACTTGAAGGCTTAATTCTTAATATTGCGTCTTCTTTAGAAATTAAACCTTCCGACACCATATCAAGTGCAATTTTTAATGCCGCTTTGGTTGTGCGCTTTCCATTTCTGGTTTGAAGCATCCAAAGCTGACCTTTTTCAATGGTGAATTCAAGATCTTGCATGTCTTTGTAATGGGTCTCTAAACGCTTATAAACTAAAACTAATTTTTGATACACATCTGGCATCAATTCTTCAAGTGAAATGCCTTTAGACTTATCTGACTTTGTAATTCCTTGTGGAGTTCTAATTCCCGCCACAACATCTTCCCCTTGGGCATTCACTAAAAATTCCCCGTAGAAAACTTTTTCGCCTGTGGAGGGATCACGAGTGAACGCGACTCCTGTCGCACAGTCGTCGCCCATATTACCAAACACCATGGACTGAATATTAACAGCTGTGCCCCATTCTGCTGGGATGCCGTTCAATTCACGATATGTGATGGCTCTAGCGTTGTTCCAGCTTTTAAAGACGGCACCAATGGCGCCCCATAATTGCTCCCAAGGATCTTCAGGAAAAATTTGGCCGGTGTACTCTTGCACTTGGATTTTATACATTTTTATAAGTGCATCTAAATCAGACTCTTTCATGTCTGTGTCTAGGTGATACCCACGCTCAGCTTTAAAATCTTCAAAGCACACTTCAAGCAAGGATGAATTCATACCCATCACTACATTCGAATACATTTGTATAAATCGACGATAAGAGTCTTTGGCAAATCTTGGATTTTTAGATTGAGTCGCAAGACCCACAACAGTTTTGTCGTTTAAACCTAAATTTAAAATGGTGTCCATCATTCCAGGCATTGATGCACGCGCCCCAGATCTAACACTGACAAGAAGTGGATTTTTATCATTGCCAAAATCTTTACCAATTAAAGCGCCTACTTTTGAAATACAGTCTTTAACTTGGACTTGAACTGAATCAGGCAAACTCATTTTATTTGAATTATAAATGGCACATAGATCTGTACACAATGTAAAACCCGGGGGTACTGGAATGCCCATCGACGTCATTTCAGCAAGGTTCGCCCCTTTTCCACCTAGGACGTCCTTCATGGACGCATTCCCATCGGTTTCTTTTTCAGAGAAAAAATATAAATATTTTTTATTTTCAATCACTGAGCCGTCCTTTTCTTTGGATTTGTTATTTGGAGCTGATAAATTTGATACGTCACTAGACATTTAAAATCCTCGCTTTTGAATTAAAAATTTTCAAAATCTGTTAAAAAATCTTCTATTGTTTTAGCTATGCCTTCCACAGCCACACGTTTTTGAGTCATGTTATCTCGGTGTCGAACAGTGACTTGGCCATCTTCAAGGGAATCAAAATCAACAGTTAAACAAAATGGCGTTCCGATTTCATCTTGACGGCGGTAACGCTTGCCAATGCTTCCGGCTTCGTCATACTGAACTCTGAATTTGGCTTTCGTTAAAGCGGTTAAAATCTTTGAACTCAAATCCGTTAAAGGTTCTTTTTTAGAAAGCGGTAACACACACACATGCACAGGGGCTATCATCGGGTGAAATCCCATCACCACGCGCACATCGTTTTTTTCAACATCTAAAAGTTCTTCTCTGTAGGCATCACACATCACAGCTAAGGCCAGACGATCTGCACCGACAGCGGTTTCAATGACGAAAGGCAAATACTTTTCTTTTGAAGCTTCATCAAAATACTGTAAATTTTTAGAACTGAATTCCTGATGCTGACGAAGATCGTAATCCGAACGATTATGAACTCCCTCGAGCTCTTCCCAACCAAATGGGAATTTGTAATAAACATCATAAGCGGCTTTCGCATAGTGAGCTAATTCTTTAGGTCCGTGCTGATGCCAATCAATGTTTTCTTTTTTTATTCCTAATTCTGTATAAAAAGTGCGACGCTCTTCCCGCCAGTAATTAAACCACTCTTCATCACTGCCGGGTTTTACAAAGTACTGCATTTCCATCTGTTCAAATTCACGCATGCGAAAGGTGAAATTCCCTGGAGAAATTTCATTTCGAAATGATTTTCCAATTTGGGCTATTCCAAATGGTATTTTTTTTCTCATGGACTCTTTGACGTTTTCAAAGTTCACAAAAATACCTTGGGCTGTTTCTGGACGCATGTAAACGACAGCTCCATCATCATCCACAGGACCCATATGGGTTTTAAACATTAAATTAAAATTTCTGGCTTCAGTGATATCTCCGGATTCACAATTAGGACAGATGACTTTACCGGCTGCATTTTTTGGAGCTTTGTCTTCTCTAAAACGTGTTTTACATTTCTTGCAATCCACTAATGGGTCCGTAAAGGCGTCCACATGTCCCGACGCCTTCCAAACCCGAGGATGCATTAAAATAGCTGCATCTAAACCCACAACATCTAAACGTGATGTCATTTTCGTCCACCAAAAATCTTTGATGTTCTTTTTTAACTGGGAACCTAAAGGACCGTAATCCCAACAGGAATTTAATCCCCCATAAATTTCACTACTTTGATAGACAAAGCCGCGACGTTTAGAAAGGGACACTAGGGTTGCAAGATCGGAAAGGGTTTTAACAGAAACGGGCATGGTCACCTCATTAATTAATATTGGAATGAATTTAAACCAAAGTGTTAGTCAGCATTTTACGTCTATGAAAACAAGCACCAACTGATTGATTTTATTTAGATTTAATTGCTAGCACTATGAAATATTAGCGTCAACGATCGCCTGATATGCTCTCTTGATAATATCAATTTTTGCAGGTGTGTTTTTACCTTGAAGTAAGAGTGCCACATGGGCTCGCACTTGATTCATTGGGACCCCTGATTCAAGCCCCAATAGGCTGTAGGCGTCTTTGGGTTTACCATCGACAAGTAGTGTGGGTGATGCCCAAGTTGCTGATTCGTCATCTGTGATGATCTCAGCTGAAACGACTTTGGCTTGAACTGGTTTAGCCCCCGTTAACTGCTTCTGTTTAAAACTTTTTGGACGGCTAAAATCTTTCATCTCTAAGGCAGTAGGTAACTTGGGTTTATCTTTACGTAGCATGTAAAGATAAAGTGCGACGAGGCCAAAAAAAATGTAGATAAAAAAATCTTGTGTTTGCATAGCTTGCATTCATGATATTTTGCTTTAAAACCTTGGTCATGACTTACAGGTCCAAGCTTAAATGGAGTAACTTTTATGGCCACTAATCCCGCTAATAATTCCACCAATAATCCCTATGACCAACAAAAACCCATTCCGGGAATTAAAAATATTATTGCTATTGGTTCGGGCAAAGGTGGGGTAGGCAAAAGTTCGGTCACCGCCCACTTAGGAATTGCACTAAAACAAATGGGTTTTAAAGTTGGAATTTTAGATACCGATATTTATGGACCCAGCATTCCAAGATTATTTGGATGCTTAAATCAAAAACCTGAAATTGATGAAGTATCGCAAAAAATTAAAACCATTGATAAGTACGGTTTAAAATTAATGAGTATGGGTTTTTTAATCGACGAATCCCAAGCTGTGGTTTGGCGCGGGCCCATGCTATTTAAAGCTTTAGATCAGTTTTTTAAAGATGTAGACTGGGGCGAACTGGATTATTTATTAATTGATCTTCCCCCTGGAACTGGGGACATTGCTTTAAGTGTCGCACAAAAAGTTCCTGTCGCTGGTGCGATCGTTGTGTCGACCCCGCAGAATTTATCCTTAGTCGATGCCAGAAAAGCTTTTGATATGTTTGATCAGATCCGTATTCCAGTAATGGGATATATCGAAAATATGTCCTACTTAAAGTTGGCGGGATCGAATGAAAAAATTCAACTCTTCCCAAAAGGCCAAGCTGATATTTTTCTTAAAAACAAACCCGATCTTAAAAAGTTTGAAATCCCTTTTGAAACTGAATTAGGGATGGCCTGTGAAACAGGGATTCCATTGAATCAAATGAACACCGGACACAGCGTTTCTGAAATCTTTAATGATATTGCGAAGTTTGTGGCGAGTAAAACTAATTTAATTTAGTTTTACTCGAAAGAAACAATAGTATTCTAATTATAAGTTCAGATACTTGATTTTAAAAAAAATACACTCATGAAAATAAATTAACCACCTAGAGCAATCTTATGACTCCGATTTTATGTTTTAATTGAAACCTATTGGATCTCGCACCTAATAACTCATGGCATAGGTTTTGATATGAAGATGACAAAAAACGTCACCCTTAACCACTTAAAAACCACGGAGAACTAAAGAAATGAAATTTATGATCTTGATACCAACTTATTTGTTATGTGCTCAAATCTGCTGGGCTGAAAACATCCAAACGGCAACTTCAACCGATGCTGAGTTTATTGATGTTGAAAAAGGTATGTCGTGGTTAAGTAAAAACTCAAATAGAATTTACTCTTTAGTCATCGAAGTCGATGTTTTAAATGAGTCTTCTGGAAAAACTACGACTATTAAATCTGAATTTGTAAGTCCATCTAAATCAGAAGACTGTGAAAAATATGACGTGGATAAAGCATATACAAATTATTTTTATTACTCGCACACTGAAGACCTAAATACCAATGAAGCTGGTTATTCAGCTTGGTTTGAAGGTCGAAAAATGGATGGCACTATTGTTAAAAAAACCATCGCATTTTGCTTTGCGAACTAAAATAATTATTGAATTTTACAACTGACAGTTGTTTCATAAAAAGCAAATTCTGGCTCGCGGTATCTAACTTCGACAGAGCCAGATGAGGACACAGCTTCAGCTTCAGGTACAGTGTAAAAAAATGGAATTCCTGAAGTTCGAAGCCTTGGGCTTTGCGGCGGGATCCAGAACCCTGCATGTTTTACTGGATCATAATGACGAGCTTGTTTATAAACACCTAAAACAAATTCTGTTTTTTTAAGTTCAGAATTATAAAACAAATTTCCCATTAGAAGAATATTTTTATAATACCCGTCAAGATGACTATCTTCCATTACAGGTTGAAGATCTCTTTTTGTCTTTGAATATCCTAATAAGATCTGTTTGTTGGATTCAGAGATTATTTGTTGATCGTAATGGGTCATGATTTTTATATTACACAAAAACTTCTCTCTTCCATGATTAGGATCAAACTTAGCTTCTAAATCAGAGGACGTGTTTTTGCTCGTACACTTAAATTTTATAGTGTGCTGTTGAAAGCTAGCATTAAAGATCTCTAAGCTTCCAGAATCTGATACAGTTGAGACTATGGGTACAGCATCTCTTACGTCTGCATAGTGAAGTGAACGATCCGTATTTGAGACCGGGATTGCGAAAAATGGGTCTTTTGAAATATCAATAGTGCCTGATCGCATCTCATACATGCCAATAAAAAGTCTCTTTTTTTGAGTTCTTGGATCTACAGTTACGTTACCTAAAAACTGAATTTTTTTACCAAAACTTTCATCAATTAAATCGTCAGAGACAAGAACAGTCTGTTCTAATTGGCTTTTTGATATAGGAATTTGAACATCGAAGACTTTATTTTGATCATAATATTGACCGTGAAATAATGTTTTCGGAGCATCAATACTAAGCTCACAAGTGTAACTTTCAAAGTCGACTGGGGCAGAGTAAACAAAACCCGATGGAATTAAAAATCCTAAACTAATAACAACTGTATTTTTTAATCTGTTCATCATAACTATCTCACGTTCGAGTTTAAAAAAAACACATAATGTGAATGCAAATAACATCACAGGTTTTTAAATAATAAATCGAATTTAAGGGCCTATATACAAGCTTTAAACAGTAAAAGCTGATTTTGAAATGACAATTTTTGTCACTGATAGCAATCCAGGATTGAAATTAATTATTTAAATTATAAATTAAGGATATTAATTAAACTACTGACTAGAAAATAGTTTTAAATTTAGTTTTTAATGCAGATAACTTCAAGGCCTTCTTCGAAAAGTTGAAGCTCGAAGTTTACGTTTTGTATTTCGGTTTCGATATATCTGAGACTTGGTTTTGATAGAATCACCAAATACTCATAGGGCAAAATAGAATCTGGTAAAAAGATGACGTAGTCAGGTTGCATAGATAGGGGTAAGTTTTCATCAATGGGATACTGCTGACCAAATTCTGTAGAGTGATAGGTGTCTAGGAAATTTATTAAATTTCGCTGATCTTCGACTTGTCTTGAAATCTCGTTAATACCTTCAGACATGGCTCTAACATATTTTTTAAGCTCTAATGTTCTGATTATAGATGGCGCTAAGCTATCAGTATTTAAGGTTTCAGATTCAATTTTTAAGACTTGTGATTTTTCGATAAACTGTTCGTTTAAATACTCTTCATCAGATCTAGCCCAAATTAAATTACTTCTTACTGTTCGTTGAGATTGAAGTTCACGCTTTAGAAGCAAATTGTAATTTTTAAATAAATCATAAGTTTGCTTAACTTCACTGAGAGTTGGCAAATCCCAGCCTTCACCTAAAGAGGTGCACATCTGACGGGCTTCGATCCAACTTGTAGCAGAATGAAAACGCTGAGTTTCAAACGCAAATACTGGATTTAAATTTATTAGAAAAAAGAATACTAAACTAAATTTCATTTTATTCGCCCCTCGAACAGAGGTATTTGTTAACAAATACCCTTAAAAGGGGCAATTAAAATTATATAGCCTATGGGATTCGAACTCTCTGGCCTACTCTTAATTTTGATCTGACAGTTAAACCATTAAAGCTAGCTAATTTAGAAAGACCAATTCTATAACGAGTGGCAACCCCGGATAAAGTTTCGCCTCTGCGGATACGGTGAACCTTGGCCCCAACCGCATTCTTTGTAGCCGAGTTTGTGTTGTAATCACGGTAAGCGGCGGCGGCGACCCTCTGGCTTGTAGGTATTCTAACCTTCATCCCTGGGTAAATAACAGAGCGCTTAGACAATCCATTTTCAGATAATATGGCGCTGACAGAGGTGCCATAACGTCTGGCAATTCTATAAATACTATCGCCATTACGAACTCGGTGAATCGATTCACCTTCATAGGCATGATATTTGTTATTTGAAGCGCTATTTTCAGCTGCAAGTATTGCAAGCTCGCCAGTGCCTTTTGGTACACGGAAGGACACTGTGCCGCCTGTGTACATTGGAACGAAGTCGGTGTTGAAAGACGGGTTTAGATCTCTTAATTCTTCTTTATCCACTTTTAAATTTTCAGCTAATTTAGAAATACTGATGCCGTGCTTTAATTCCACTTTATCAAATTCAAGCTTAGCTTGTCTTTCAATATGACCGAATCCATATGCTTCAGGATTCTTACAAATTAAAGACGCCGCAACAAACTTTGGAAAGTAATTAGTAGTTTCCTTTGGTAATTGTCTGTTCAAAGCCAATGTCCAAAAATCACGAGTGTAATTACGCATAATCGCGCGCATGACACGGTTTTCACCAGCGTTATAAGATGATAAAGCCAAAGGCCATGAACCAAAAACTTTGTACAAGGCCTTAAAGTACTGAGCGGCCGCATGTGTCGCTAATTCTGGGTTTTTTCTTTCATCCACAAGTGAATTGATTGTAAGTCCGTAACCTTTACCTGTTGATCGAATGAACTGCCAGTATCCAACAGCACTTGCGTGAGAATGGGCATGCTTATTAAAACCAGACTCGATTAGCGCCACATAAATTAAATCTCTTGGTACACCTTCTTCAACTAAAATGTTGGTCATGTACTCTTCATATCTTCCAAGTCGAGCCAAATATCTTTCCATGTGTGGACGACCACGACCTTGAAAGTAATTGATCCATACTTGAACTAATTTTTGACCTTGGGCCGGAACAGTCAGTAAGTCATTTACTTCTAGTGGAAGGGCTTTAGGTAAAGCCTCTACAACTTCAGCATCGGCTTCGGTGACGTCTAGTCCTTCCACTTTCATCTGAGATTGAAGAAAAGTTTTATCACCATTTACGTTTGGAAGTGTCTCAATTTGAGATGAACCACTTGGTGTATTATATTTTTTCTGAGATTGAAACTCTGGAGAGTGAACACAGGCCGAGTTAAATAAAGCCACAAGCCCTAAAACCGAAGCCAGCTTTAAAATAATTCTAATCTGTAAATTTGTTTGTGTTATGAATTTCACTTATAACCCCCAAGCGTATATAAAAGAATACTCTATAATAAAATCGGAAACAATAAGCAAAATATAAGCTATCAAATGAAAACCTGTACTTATAACCTGCTTAATAATTATAGCATCTTTGTATTTGTTAACTGCAAAGCCTAGACCAGGCCATCAGATAGAATCTAGAGGATATCTTGTCAATTCGAGTGCTCATCTTTTTGATAGCAAAGCTATATTCTTACACCCGTTAAAATATGACTGTTATGTCTCATTTTAGGAAATACAAAAAAGAACCTGGCACCTTTTGAGAAACAAATTTTATTTATAGTTGTGCTGACTTTTCTGTTGTGGATTCCATTTCTTTGGGAAGCTCGCAGTTCCAACGCCTGAAGCAATTTTTAAGGGGACTGTAGTTTTCAAAAATGGTGTAAAGGTAATAATTTCTTAAAACGGCTTTCACATAAAAACGTGTTTCGTCCCACGGCATTTCTTCGACCCAAAGATCTTGCATCTTCCACGAATCGTTGGTGATATTTTCTTGCAGTTGAGTCATTAAATTTCTATCCATTGTCCACTTTTGAAGACGTCCTGGACCCACATTGTAAGAGGCCAACGCCATGGGAACATGACCTTTGTAAGCTTCAATTCGTTTTTTAAGATAGTAACTACCTAGTCGTATATTTATTTCGGGGGAATAAAGACTCCACGGTAGTGACACTTTGTAGAGTCTTAAGGACCTTGCCATCTCTTTGGCTGTAGCAGTTAAAAGCTGCATCAGTCCCCTAGCACTTGATTGGCTGGTTGCGTTTTTTTGGAATGCACTTTCTTGTCGAATCAAACCCAAAACTAAAAAGGGATCAATATTAGCTACAGAGTGTTTTTTTACATCATTCATATATTCTGTTGGATAAGCAATCGGTATGATCGACGGATGAATCCAATCCCGCCTTGAGGTCCACACGATATTCATTAATTTAATAGCTTGAAGTGGTTCATTTTCTTTATGAAACTTATAAGCCCAAATCATCTGCGCTTCGAAAGACAATGAATTTAATGTGGCCTCAAAAAACTTTCTAAATCTAGAATTTAATTTATTTTCATAAATAAATGTTAAGTGCTTAAGTTTTCTTTTTTCTAATGGAACTTCAAATTTAAAATCGATTTTAGGTTCAGGTGTAGATTTTAAAAAAGGCAATTCGTGAGTTATTTTTTCTCTGTGAGCAATCAAAAGTCCGTAATAAGTTAAAGGAAACAACTGAACTAAAGTAGACGCTTCTTTTTTATGATTCTGATCTTTTAAATCTTTCAAAATGTTATAATTCAAATACATCGCCTGAAGTTTATAGTCAGAATCTGAATCCATTAGATGCTTTAAAACAGGAAGCACTTGTTTATCTTTATTGTTTCTTAAACTAACTAAAGTGGCATAATACAAAACAGGATGACTGACTTTAAATACATCCTGAAAAAGTTTTTCATTTTCGACAAATTTATAACCTTCTGCGTACTGGCCCGAATATAAATAGGCTTTCAAAGCCATTGTCATATTGGCTTTCTTTTTTGAGACATTTAATTGTTTATAAAGACTTAAAATATCTTTAAAATAGCCTTGATTTGATAACACCCAAAAAAATTCATTATAATTTATTGATAAGTCATCAAACTTGGCAAATACATCTTTTTTAAATTGTTCAGAACCCCTGATGTAAAACCAACCCGCTTGTCTAGATGCCGCACTGACCTGATCTTCTAAGATTAGATCGGCATCACTCAGTAAATTTAAAAAATCTGAATACTTGTTTTTCTGATAGAGCCTTTTAAGTTCAATAGAATCTGCTTTTGATTTTTTAACTGTTTGAATTCTTGAACTGTAAACTTCGTCTTTAAAATGTTCAAAAAGCATTTCAAGACTTGGAATGTCATGAAGTCTAGGATCAGACTGAATCATAAATTCTTTAGCTGACAACTGATCATTTTTATTTATATATCCAGAAAAAATCTGCGATTTTATTTTAATTTCGTCTGTTTGTTTTAAGTTCAGTTCTACGATTTGCAATTGGTCGGAATTTAGCTTCAAAAACTCAGAGTTTAAATATAAAAGCTCACTTAGTTTTAGAATATAATTTAAATATAAATCAGCTTCTGGTCCGTGTAGTGGATTTATTATGTCTTTCGTGTGAAGCACAAAATAAAAATCCGACCAATCCGAAAGCAACTTATTTTGAGAGCTTAAATTAGATTTAATTTCAACTAAGCATTTCACTCCAAAAATAAATTTAAATACAAAAAAAGCTGACGTCGAATCTTCAGTTTTTAAATTTTGAATCGCGTCTTCTGCGCAGCTTTTGTACGAACGCTTGTCGTGAAGACTAATAATTCGTTGTGTATCTTTAGCCTCAGAATCGTCTGAATTCATTTTTTTAAGAATTTCAGATTGGGGTTCAAAAAAACTAGCCGTAGTTAATTTAATTGGCTGAATATTTGAATCCGCTTTAGGGACTGAAGCCAGAGCTAATGTGAATAGTGATGAAACTAAAACTAAAGCTAAAAAAGCGAGTATTTTTATTTTTAAACTGTTGTTTAGCCTTTTTGCTTGTTGAGTAACTGATTCGATGACTGAGTTAGTGATTAGTTTTAGATGCATCCTCTGATGATCTCTCAAGAAGTTCTTTTAATGCAAGACACTTTTCTAAAACATTGTCTTTAGCCTGAGTCTCTTGAATCAAAGCATCCGGAGCAAAACTGTACTTTTGTAGGTCTTGATTCAAACTTGTCATTGTTAACTCTATCGAACGCCTTAGGCCCACAGGCAAAACATCTAGAATGTCTTCTAGTTTTTGCGATTTGGGTCTGTTTTTAGCTTTGGCATTTGCAAAAAAGTAAACAATGTTCACTGCTAGTTTAGAAGCTTCACGCCAATCGTTAGACTCTATACACTTCAGTAATTTTTCAAAACGTTGACCAAGGTCTTTATTAAAATCATATTTCACTTGTAAAGAAAAATATTTATAAACCAAAAAGCCTAGGGACGCCAAAAACACCAAAAGACTGATGATAAAACTTTGAGGACCAGAAATAGATCCAAAAGAGGCTGATGCCGAACTAAAACTGGTATAAGGCAGAGGTTTAAACAAACCTTTCATTTTAGCATCGTAAGCCGACACAATATCTTTTTTTTGCTTATCACCAGCATCGACATTAATAGTTATGGGCTTAGTTTTAACACTGTAAAACTTAGAGCTCGAAGGATCAAAAAAGGACATATTGAGTTCAGGTATGGTCAGTGATCCTTCTTTTTGTGGGACCAAAAGAATTTTATAAGTCTTTGTTGAATTCAAAGGTGGAGTAAATTGACTTTCGTCACTTGTATCATAAATTGTAAAATCAGCTTCACTGAGAGTTAATTCTGGCAACTCCATAAATTTAAGCTGCCCGTCTCCGCTGACACGAATAATGTATTCAAATGGCTGTCCGACTTTAAAGCTTTGTTCTTTAAGATATGATGTTGCTTGAAAGCTTCCAACCGCACCTGTGAAATCATCTGGTTTAATGAAGGGTAAGGGCTTAATTCTAATAATAGCTTCATCACTTTTACGAACCATCTCTTTGGCGCCAAAACTAAAAAGGCCGCCGATCAACTGACACTTCACTTCATAAGGATCAATAAAAGCCTGGTCTTTCACAATTGGTGTCAGCGCGTAACTAGCGAGTAAATAGCGAGTGAACATTTTTCCGTTTTTTTGAACTTCTTCGGCGGCGAGCGAGGTCGCAAGGGAGATTTCATCTTTCCAAAAACCCTCTAAAGCTGGGTATTTTAAAGTGTCGATGTCAGTCACTCTGCCATTGGTGTACAAATACCATTTCGCAACGAATTGTTCAGAAAAATAGGGATACATATTTGAAACTTCAACATCTACAAAAAAATCTAAAGTCGAGTCTTTGCCCTTAAGATTTCCGTAACCGCCAGAATCGTTTCTAAAAAAATCATTAAATAAACTTTCCATGTTTGAAAAGGGATCGTTTGAGCGTTGTTTCTTACGACTTAATTTTGGATCAGTAGAATTTTTATCAAAAATTTCTATGTTAAAACCTTTCGCATTAAAAATTTTATTATTTATTTTTAATTTAATAAAAGGGACATTCACAACGCCTTTTTCAACGCCGTGAAAAATCATATTTAATGTGACAGTTTTATAGCTTTCAGCAACCCCGTTGATTATTTTAGTTTGAAAAGTTAACCCTTTTGATTCCCTTAAAAATGAAATTTTAGGATTTTGGGGTAATTCATGTATTGAAAGTTCGGGCTGAACATTATTTTTTAAATTTAAAATTATAGATACCGTAAAAACTTGTCCTACCAAAACTTGTTTTTCACTCACAATTGTTTGAATGTCCGCAGCTAATAAGACCTGGACAGGATTTATAAAATACATAAGAAGTGATATGAAAGCAAATTTACCAATTTTTGCCATCAGACGCGCCTCCTTTCTTAGTCTTAATTTTTATCCCTTGAGATCTGATTTTTTTTTCATCACCATCTATTTCTTTCATGATTTTTTGAATTTGCTGTTTAGTCATTTTTTTTGCACTATCATTTTTTGGATCTTTATTCGACTGATCCCCATCAGAAGGATTTTTGTTTTTTCTTTCAGGATCCGAGTCATCCCCTTTGCCGTCGTCGTCAGATTCAGACTTATCGTTTTTTTTACCCTTACCTTTTTTGTTTTTGCCTTTAGCTCCAGATTTTGAACCCTTCAATAAAAGCTCCATATTCTGCTTAATTTTAATATCTGACCTAATATCTAATGCGTCCTGATAGGCCCCTAAAGCTAATTCCAGATCCCCCGTTTCGCCTAATAAATATCCCTTCATGAAGTACAATTCAAATTTATCGACTCCGTCATCGACCAGTAAAGCATTGATTTGTTTAATTGCTAAATTTAATTCACCTGAGCAAATGTATGTATGAATTAGATTATACTTCGGCGCATACTGATCAAAATTCTTTTTTAATGAATTGAGTAATATTTTACGGGCTTCCTCGCAATTACTTTGCTTATAGGCAGAATAAAAATTTCGCGATTCCATATAACTACAGGCCGGCAAAAATAGTCCTAAAAACACAAAATATAATAAACACATTTTTAAGTTATTTATTTTAAACATTTTTATCATCCTCTATTTCTAACAAGGGTTTGATATCTTGATGAAGAGAATTTGAATTTGAAAAAAAAGAAATAATTAATGACATTAATCCTAAAAATAAAAAATACTGAAAATACTCACCCTTAACTTCAAAACTTTGACTTTCAAATTTTGATTTTTTCAAATTTTCAAAATCTTTCACAATAGCTTGGTTGGCTTCGCTTCCGAAATCTAATTTGTAAAATCCGCCGCCGCCGGCACTTGATAAGTCTTTTAAAAAATTAAAGTTGGGTTTAGTTAACACTGTCTGACCCGCCTCATCTTTTAAATATCCCGTGGTTTGTCCAAACTGATCTCGTATTGGAACCTTTCCGCCAGCCGCTGTTCCAACCCCAATCACAAATGTTCTGATATCTTTAGATTTTAAATCAGATACAATCTTTTCTGTTTCAGAAGAATGGTCTTCACCATCGGTAACTAGCACTATAACTTTCGTGCGACTTTGATTTTTATCACCTAGCCCCCTAGTTAGAAGATCTTCCGCTTCTTTTAAGGCAAAACTAATATTTGTTCCCTGTTCGCTAAAAATATCAAAATCTAAAGAATCAATAAATAAATTTAAAGCCCCTATATCTTGAGTGAGCGGGGAGATCACACCCACTTGTCCTGCAAAAGCAATTAATCCCATTCGATTGCCATCTAGAATTTCAGTTAATTTTTTTAATTGGATTTGTGCTAACTTCAACCTTTGGGGCTTGATGTCTTCTGCCGCCATGGACTTGGACACATCAATTACAAAAACAACTTCAACACCTTCAGAATTCAATTCTAATTTTTGTGACCCCAACTGAGGTCTTGATAAAGCTAGGACAACAAAAATTGCACCTATCCAAAAAAGCAGGTGTTTAATGAAACCGTATTTAAATAAGGTTAAGTTTTTAAAATAATACTTTATTAATCGATCAGAAAATGTAGCATTCATGTTTTTTTTCATCTCACTGAATTTGTGAAAATACATGACGGCTAATAATACAACAAAACCGATCCACAAATAATAATCAGAAAAATTATAAAAGCGAATCATTTACAAATTTCTCCAAAACAACGTTAAATTAAAAAATTGCGAAATCAAAATTAAAAGAAGACCTAAATAAGCATAATCTTGGAAGTGCTCTTTGACTTGAGTAATTTTTTTAACTTCAACTTCTACCTTTTCTAAACGATCAATTTCTGAAAACACCTGACTTAGTTTTTGTGATTGATTGGCCCTAAAGTAAGCCCCACCTGTCTCTTCAGCCATTTTTCTTAATAAGGGTTCGTTCACCTTACTGTGCATTGGACGATAAAACTTTTGAACCATACCATTTGGAAATTTTCTGTAGATTGGCAACTGTGCAAGTCCGTCTTTACCAATTCCAACAGTGTAAATTTTAATATTTTTCTGCTTTGCAATTTCAAAGGCTGTCACAGGGTCTATGGCGCCGACATTACTTTCTCCGTCAGTCATTAAAATAAGAACTTTTGAATTAGCTTTGACCTTATCTAACCGAGTTACACCATTAGCTAAGGCCATTCCAATAGCAGTTCCCTTTCTAAGCCTTTCACTGGTTTCAATTAAGGCCACACTTTCCAATAAAAGTTTATAATCAAGGGTTAAAGGAACACGCGTGTAGGATTGACCCGAAAAAACCACAAGACCAATGTAATCATTCGCACGCCTTTCTATAAATTCTTTAATTCTTAATTTAGCAGATTCAAGTCTGTTCACGGGCTTCATATCTTCAATCAACATACTGTCAGAAATATCTAACACCATCATGATGTGAATGCCTTCTGAGCTTTGCTTAGTCAGTTCATTTTTAGTTTGAGGTCTTGCTATAGCAATCACTATAAGTAACAGACCTATTAAAAATAGGGCTGAGTTTATATGATTGAGTATAAATTTTAATTTTCCAAGTTTTTGTATTTTAAAAAATTGAACTAAACCGAAGGTATCAATCAAACCACTTTCGGTTTTGTTTTTAAATCGAATACGGATTAAAAAATAAATTGCGAAAAATATAAATATAAATAAATAAATAAGTTCAGGATTTCTTAATTGAGATAAAAAATTAATCATTTTTTTACCACCATACTTTCTTTATTTAAATTTTGCGCAAAGTCCAAGGCCTCATGAACTAAAGAATCAAAATCTGATTTAATAGATGTTATATCTTGAACTGATTTTATATCTTCAGACACTTTTTTAAGTTCTTGTTGAATATAGAAATATTGCTTCACAAGCTTTGAAGAAACTCTAAATTTTATAAATCTATTAGACACCTGCCTATCTTTAAAAATAAAAATAGGATAGTTAAGGCTTAGACTTACAAAAGTAATATATTTTTTGTAGAAATTTAAAATCTGTTCAATCAGTTCGTCTTTAGTTAAACTTTTTTCTGACGATTTTTCTAAAGTCTTCTTAGTTAATCGGGCTTGTTTTTGAAATTCATAAAAAGGGGCTAAGCCGGTCTTTAATGAATTTAATTTTAACATGCCCCTATCATAGCGCCTTGAATCTCTGTAAATTTTAGCTAAGCCTAAAATTATAGTCGCACCAATCAATGCGAGTCCATACCAGTAGATATTTGAAATTTCGGACAACTTAGGCCCTGCGGGCAAATGCATTTCTGCTTTTGGCACTAGTAGTGTTTTAACTTCAAATTTAGGACTTTGAATTAAAACAAAGTCATTTCCTAAATTAAGTTTAAGATCTTTAAGGTGATGCTTGCCAACCTTCCAGGACGCAGTTGATAAAAAAAGTTCTTTTCTAGATTTAAATTTATGTCTAAGAATTACGATTTCAAAATTTTCATTTTGCTCTGTGCTTTCGAACGAAGGCTTTAAAGTTGGATTAATAGGCGTTTGACCTTTGCATAAAATGGAAAATTTTTCCCCCACAGTCAGTGGAAAGAAAGTTGCCAATTGATATTCACAAGACCAATCTTTCAGTTGAGCCATTAGGACCTAGATTTTCTTTTAAAGTACATAACTAAGGGTTTATAAAAATCTTCATTCGTATTAAACACGATTTGATCCATGGAATTAGATTTTAAAAAGGCATTTTTTTTGGATTCCAAGGTATTTAAATACTCCTTCCAGACGCTTCTAATTTTGCCCCATCCAGAATTTAAAATTAAACTGTCCGTCAAATTTCTAACTTTAAAATCACCTAAAATTTTATAAGTATCTGGATTAGACGACGTGTCGTTCATCATGCAAGCCACAACCTGATGCTTTTTAGCTAAAGTCTGAATCATTTTTTTATTTTCAGGCAAATTTATAAAATCACTAAAAATAAAAATGACGGATTTCTTTTTTTGATGTTCTAACACCAAATTACAAGCTTCACTTAAACCTTCTGACGATGATGTGTAAGGTTTAAATTTTAAAATCTCTGTGATTAATCGTCTAACATGACTTTGACTTTTTTTAGGATGAACAAAGGATTCCATATTTTTAGAAAATAAAATTAGCCCGGAAAGATCATTGTTTTTTTGAGCCGACATCGCAATTGACGCCATCACATACATGGCCATTTCAATTTTAAGCATATGGTGAGCACCTGAATACATTGAATACGACGTGTCCATTAAAAAATAAACGCTAAGTTCGCGCTCTTCTTCGAACTGCTTGACATAGGGCTTACCTGTTTTAGCAATCAGAGACCAGCTGATGTTTCTGACATCATCCCCAGGGACATACTCTCTGAAATCCGAAAAGGTCATTCCCTGACCTTTCATTGCAGATTTGTAAGCCCCTAAGTTTAGAGCTGAAACTAATTTTTTAGTTTTAAGCTCTATAGATTTAATTTTTTTTAAAACTAAATCCTCTTTACTCACGAGACCTCTACTTTGGACATCAATTCATTTACAATTTCATCTGGTGATACACTTTCAGCTTCGGCTTCGAAACTTAAAATCAATCTATGACGTAACACTGGAATTGCGACAGCATTAATATCTTCTTTTGTGACAAACGCTCGTCCTGCCAAAAAGGCTTTGGCTTTGCTTGCTCGGGCAATCCCGATGGTCGCCCTAGGAGATGACCCTACTGAAATTAAATTTTGTAGATTTTGAAGACCGTATTCTGAAGGATTTCTGGTTGCTAAAATAATTTCAACAATATACCTAGCTAATTTTTCATCTACATGTATTTTGTTTACATTGTTACGGCTTTGAAGAAGTATTTCTTTATTTAAAACTTTATTAACCTTCGGCTGATCACCCGATGACATTCGGTTTAAAATCGCAAGCTCTTCGTCTTTTGTAGGATAACCCACAATGACTTTAAATAAAAAACGATCCATCTGGGCTTCTGGTAGTGGATACGTCCCCTCTTGTTCAATTGGGTTTTGGGTCGCCATCACTAAAAACGGATCATCCAGTTTATAAGTTGTATCGCCAATAGTGACTTGTTTTTCAGCCATACTTTCAAGCAAAGCACTTTGAACTTTAGCCGGCGCTCTATTGATTTCGTCAGCCAAAACTATATTTGAAAAGACAGGTCCTTTTTTAGGTGTAAATTCACCTGTTTTTGGATTAAAGATCATGGTTCCGATTAAGTCCGAGGGCAAAAGATCTGGTGTAAATTGAATTCTATTAAAATTTAAATCTACAATGTTAGCCAAAGTCGAAATTGTTAAACTTTTGGCCAATCCAGGTAGGCCTTCAATTAAAATATGTCCCCCACTTAAAAGTCCAATCAAAACCGACTCAATGAGTTGATCTTGACCAACAATGACTTTGTGAAATTCGCGCTTAATGTGCTCAAATGTCTGTGATTGGTCTTGAATAGCGGCACTTAAGTTTGATAATTCCATGTCTGAACCCCTTCGAATGAAAAACCTGTACTCTTTAGTCTTATCATTTTATATTTTACATACAGAAGTTCAATGTTTATGTTCAGGACGGCTGGCGCATTAAACCAAAGTTTAAACGCAGACAACTTTGTTTACTAAACTAAAGATCTCTCAATTCGATAAGGAAAAAAAATGTTAGGCCTAGGAAAACGACGAGAATTTTTATTAAAACTTTTAATTTCAGGATTTTTTTTAATTAGCTTAAGCATCGTTAGTTGGGCCATGGTGTGGTTTGGCGTGCTGATGATAGCTACAGTTTCCATTCTGCTTCACTACTACTCGACACAATGGATCTTGAGCAAACTAGACCTAGGGCCTGACGCCATAAATAAAGATGATGTTCACATTTCGCCTGTTTTAGAACGGTTAGCAAAAAAGTATGAAATTCAAAAGCCTTCACTTTATAAATCAAAATCTCCAACGCCCTTAGTTATGGGTTTAGGATCCAAAGAATCAAGTGTGATTTGTATCAGCGAGTTATTTTTTAATAAACTGTCCCAGGAAGAAAAAGAATCCCTTTTAGAATTGGCTGTTATAAAAATCGAATCTGAGTTTTGCAAGAACACAGAATTTATTGTACATATTAATTCTGTGATTTTATTTATTGGTTCCAGATTGGACCTAGTTATTGCGATTATTGTTGGTTTGAAAAAAAATAAGAACATTAACACCCATCATTACATTTTTTTTTCCAGAATCAGTTTGATTTTAATAAGAGCAATAAATTATTTTTATATGAACGAAAAAACATTTCTTAAATTTGATGAAACGACCTATCAAAATAACACCCATTTAATTTTAGCTTTAAATAAAACTTGGATTTATTCACCCTTGGAAAAGAAATCCACCCATCCCTTACTGAGTCCTTTTAATTTTTGTAATTTTCCTAGATATGTAAATTGGCACAAGCATTTAGAAGTGCAACCCGCAATAGATTTTAGAACACATGATTTACAAAAAGATAAAAATCTAATGTTAGAAAGTTTGACCATTTAAACACAACATTTTATAAGGATTAATAATTATGGAAGTCAGCTTTTCAACTTTACTTATGTCTATTGGATCGTCCGCCTTAATTGGACTTGGACTGACTGAAAACCCAACTTCTGGTCAGATTGAAAAAGATTTAAAAATGGCCGAATTTAATATTGATTTACTTAAAGTTCTTGAATCAAAAACAAAAGGCAATTTAACCAAAGAAGAGAGTGAGTTTCTTAAAAATATTCTTTCTGATTTGCAAATGCAGTTTGTGAACAACAAATAGTTTTTATTATTTTTAGTTTGAAGCTAGTTTTAGACCAGGCGAACCCCAAATCGCTCTTTAAGGAGATTTAAATGACATCAAATATAAAACGACACAACTTAATGCACTACTTTTTATCCCTATCTTCTACCTTAAGTTTTACTCTATTTATAAACAGTGCGTGCAACGCTCAAACAGATATCACAAAAGCAAAACCCAATTTATATTCAGATGTGAAACTTCCAGAAGTCAGCCCCGGCGAGCCTTTACCTTCGGATCTTTTTATTCAGTTGGCAAAAAATGTATCCCCATCAGTTGTAAATATTTATACAGAAACAACACCCCAACTGAATTACTCTGAAAATTTGCCCGATGGATTTCAAATGTTTTTTGATCAGTTTTTAAATCAAGGGGGCCAAGGCGGGAATCCTCAGCGTGGGTATCCCAAAGCTCAACCCGCCCAGTCTATGGGAACAGGATTTATCATTCGAAGTGATGGTTTGATTTTAACCAACGCCCACGTGGTGAATGGGGCTGATGTCATTAATGTTAAATTACAAAATGAAACCGAGGACTTTAAAGCTGAAGTGATTGGGGCTGATGCTCAAACAGATGTCGCGTTATTAAGAATTAAAACACCTAAAAAATTAGTAGCGGCCAAACTTGGAAGCAGCCAAAATCTTCAAGTGGGTGAATGGGTGGCCGCTTTTGGAAACCCTTATGGTCACAGCAACACCATGACAAAAGGAATTGTGTCGGCACTAGGGCGCGATTCTGGAAATTTAAATTTATTTCCCTTCATTCAAACAGACGCCAGCATTAACCCTGGAAATTCTGGGGGTCCCCTAGTGAATATCAAAGGGGAAGTGATTGGAATGAACACCGCTATTGATGCCCGTGCCCAGGGAATTGGGTTTGCGATTCCGATTGATAATGTGAAAAATATTTTAACTGAACTAGAAAAAACCGGCGCTGTGCAAAGGGGATTTTTAGGTGTTGAGATGCAGGGCTTGAACGAAGAAACAGCCAGATCCATTGGTGTGCCTATTTCAGAAGGATCGCTGATCGTGAATGTGTTAGCTTCTTCTGCTGCCGCTCAAGCAGGGTTAAAGCCTTATGATGTGGTGGTTCAGTTTGGTTCAAAAAAGATTTCAAATCCTGATGATTTAAGAAAAGCAGTGGCCGCCACACCCATTGGTGAAATTAAAAATATTGAAATTTATAGAAGTGGTAAAAAAATGACTTTGTCGGCTTCGATTGCGTCTAAGCAAAATGAAGTTGTTCAAATGGATAAAAGTGAAAAACCTAAATCATCAGCCACTTTAGACTTAGATACTTTAGGCTTAAGGCTTTCTAAAAACACCCAAGGCTTTAGTTTTAGATTCGGTACCGAAGGGGTTTTAATTGAAGAGGTAAAGCCTTATTCCCCTGCGTTTAACTCTGGCCTTAAAGCTGGGGATGTGATTGTGGAATTGAACAAAAATGCAGTAGGTTCACCAAGTGATGTGAAGAAGCTACTTCAGAATAAGAATCTATTCAGAGTCAAAAGAGACGACCGCATGATTTTGTTAATGGTAATGGTTTAGATTTAGTTGATATTGAACATTTGAAATAGGCGAAGCCTTGTTATTTGCTTTGCAAAAAAAAGCAAAGCTTCATGCCAACGAGCCTATTTCAAATGTTCAATATCAACTAAATCTAAACCATAACCATACATCATCTGTGGTGGTACAATTTGAGACGCTTTTTAAATCTAACTGGACTTTAATATTTGTTTGATTAAGTCCGGTGCAATTTTTGCCGTTAAAGAATGGAGTTCTTTATTTAAGGAGAGAGCATCCATGAAAATCACCGAAGTTAAGATCTTTACCGTTAATGAAGAACGACTAAAAGCCTATGCGACGATTACAATCGATGATGTTTTTATAATCAGAGATTTAAAAATCATCAAAGGTCATGACGATTTGTTTGTGGCTATGCCTTCAAAACGCAGAAAAGATGGCCAATTTAAAGACATTGCCCATCCCTTAAACCAAGAAACTCGTGAAATGATTGAAAATGCTGTTTTTGATGCCTATAAAAAAGAAGTCAAAGAACTTAGATCTTCACTTGATGATATAAAAACAGGCTCTTAAAAATAAAAAAACCCTTGCTTGTCGGCCTAACATTCACTAAAAATTAAAGTTGAATATATTTTGGGGTGTAGCCAAGTTGGTAAGGCAATAGATTTTGATTCTGTCATTCCCAGGTTCGAGTCCTGGCACCCCATCCACTATCTAAAATAAATACGCGCCTTATTATCGCCTCTTGCTTTTATCTTCTGATCATTAACAAGAGCCTCAAGATCCCTTTGCACTGTTCTTCTTGGTATATCCGGCAACAGATTTAAAATATCTTGCAGATTGAATTCTTTTTTTTGCTTACTGAAAGAAACAATTTTTTCTCGTCTTGCCTCTGGCTTTCGATCGACGCTTTTTTTAACAAGTTTTTTTCCATCCGCAATAACCTGTTCTGCTGAAATCGCAAAACATTCGGCCAGATATTCAACTATAGGATTTAATGAACCAAGACTTTTACAAAGCCTAATAGAAGAATAATAACGGTCCCTTGTTGCCATGATTGTGGTTTCGCTGGGAACAAACTTAGCAATAGATTCGCCATTTTTTAAAAGAAGCAAATGTTGCATTAGACGCACAGTACGGCCATTTCCATCCGCAAAGGGATGTATGGCCACAGCTAGATAATGAAAAGCAAAAGCTTTTACAAAAGGATTAACCTCCGAGTTTTCGTCTAGCCATTCCCAAAGCTCAGAAAGGAGTTCTTTTAAAAAATGAGGCTCTGGAACATCATCAATATTTTTTCCGGTGTTCGCATCTGCAATTTCAACTTTGATTGTACGAACATTTCCCCATTGTTTTTTATCAGCCAGCAAGTCTTTAGTTATCAGTTTTTGAATATCACACATATCTGTGATTCGAAGTTTTGCTTTTTCTTTTGCTAAAACTTCAACATATTCTAAGGCATCACTGTAGTTCCTAACTTCGATAATGTCTTTGTCTGATGTTTTACTTTTTTTACTTTCTAGTATTTGCGTAACGCCTCTGACTTCAAGTTTATTGCCTTCAATTTGGTTTGAATATGTGATCGCTAATATTTTAGCTTGTCGTAAAAGTTGAAGTTCTAGTGGTTGCCCTAAGTACTCTTCCAAATAAGGCTTGGTTTCAGAAATGCGCATCAAAAGCCTAACAAGCTTGTCAGTGTATTCAAACTTAAAGGGTATCTTGAGCTGATCTAATCTTGGGTATTGACGCATATTGAAAATATCCGCCATTTATGCGCCAAAGTAAATATGGCGCACACTATTTGCGCCATTTATGCGCCAAATATATAGTGGCGCATAGCACGCTACGATGTAGACTCGCTTTAGATCGGAATTTCGGATCGTTTTGAGTCATTTCACCCCATCCATAATTAACCCCTGAATCTTTCACAGACTTGAATCACTCGATGAGTAAGAGTAGGTTTAGGTTTTAATGATTGTAACGATTAAAAATTGGTTTAAAAAATCCTTAGCCACTCAAGTGGATCTGACAAAAGATCTTTTCGACGAGCAAAATCACCTGATCACAGCAAGGGACAAATTCTTAAATGCACTGCCCTACTGGGTCGCCGGTGCTGCGACCGGTGTAGCGGCGATATTCTATGCTAAAATTTTTATTTTTGTTGAATCAATAGCCGTGCTAATTGCTGTTAAAACGGGGGATTGGATTTTGCTCACCACACCTGCTTAATTTTTTCTTTCTTGGTACGTTGTTGATAAGTTTGCGCCCTACGCCACTGGAAGTGGCATTCCACAACTTAAAATTGCAGTGGAGACCTTAGAAAAAAATCCAACTTCGCCTGTCGTCAAAGTCTTACTCGGGTTTAGAATTATTATAGTTAAAGTTATAAGCTCCCTTTTAAGTGTGCTCGGGGGTGGAGCCATTGGACGCGAAGGGCCCACATTACAAATTGCTGGATCAATATTTTATTTAACGAATAAATACTGGCCCGTCCCAATGGGTTCAAAGCCTGCGTCTAAACATGGAATGATTTTAGCGGGCGGAGCTGCAGGATTAGCGGCTGCATTCAATACACCTCTCGGTGGAATCGCCTATGTCATCGAAGAGCTTTCAAAAGCTCACTTGTCCTTTTTTAAAACTGGAATTCTACATTCTGTGATTGTTTCTGGATTGATTTCAATGCTCTTGATGGGGCCTTACCTTTATTTTGATTACCCAAAACTTGATCCTTTTGATTTTCATGATTTATGGGCTGTCATTGCCATTGCGCTTGTCGCAGGACTCATCGGATCGCTCTTCGCACAATTTTTAAAATATGTTTTTAATTTTAGAAAAACTTTAAAGTCTTCAGCATCAAAAGCGACAACTGCAATTGTCTGCGGACTTCTATTTGCAACGACTATTCTTTTAGTTTCTGAAACCACCATGGGTTCAGGTAAAGAAGTTTTAAATGAGCTTATATTTATGGGTGGAAAAACATCTTTAGAAGATCTACTAGGTCGCTTCTTTGGAACGGCGACGACCTATGCCGCTGGAGGTGCTGGTGGAATTTTCGCGCCGACATTAGCTATAGGTGGAATGGTTGGGAATTTGTTAGCATCAACCCTATTTTCTGGCGCCGGCACTTTAGCAATATTAATCGGTATGACAGCGGCCCTTTCGGCGATGACTCAGTCGCCACTCACATCATTTATTCTGATTCTTGAAATGACGGATCGTCATTCCGCTATATTACCCATCATGATCGCAGCCTTAATCGGACAAGGGATTTCAAAATTAATTTCCGAGCATTCATTTTATGAGTATGTCGCCAAAAGCATGATGGATTCATTACCCAAAGATTAAAATTTAAAATCAGCGAAATTTAAAATGGCACACTAGGTGCAATCTCATTGTTCCAACCCATCAAATTAACCAGAATCCTTCTGACTAATTCATTTGGAAAAATTTTCCCCTCTAAGGAGGACATAATGTACGCAGACAATAAAAAAATGAATGATTGTGCTGAGATATGCTTAGAATGTTTTACTTCATGTACGAAAACAATTCCACAATGTTTAGAGGCAGGCGGAAATCACGCTGAAGCTAAACATATCACTTTACTTCAAGTTTGTGCAGACATGTGTAAGCTCTCCGCTAGTGCTATGCTTTTAGGTGCTTCACAACACACTTATATTTGTGAAGCTTGTGAAAAAATATGCACTGAGTGTGCAGAAGAGTGTGAATCAATGGACGGGGCTTTCATGAAGGCCTGTGCTGAAATTTGCAGAAGATGCGCGGCCTCTTGCAAAAGCATGGTGAGTTCATACGTTCCTAAGAAGTCTGAGCAATTATCAGCCCACTCTTAGAAAATTAAGAAGATCTGCTTTGATTGTTTCAAAGCAGATCTGTTCAGTTTAGTTTTAAACAAATCAAATTTTTAAATAGAAAATAAATCTAATGATTCACTAATGATGATGTCCAGACTTTTGTTCACTTTTAATTTTTGAAGGCTGTAATTTCGATAGATCGTACTCAAAATCGACTTTGACGCCATCTCGGTTAGCTTTCAAATAAAGTTTTCCTTCATTTGGACGAGTGCCATTCATTTTACAATGATAATGAGTTCCTGCCATAACGCTACAACTCATCTTCATATCTTTCTGTGCTGATTTTATGACAGCTTTTAAAGACGAGTTTTTTACGGTTGGATTTAAAATATTTCCATCCAACAAAAAAATATGAAAAGACCCATCCTCGTCCGCATTCACTTCTACGTGAACGTTCTCAGCCATTTCAATTTTTCCCCCATGGGGGCCAGGTTGATCTTCTCCATGTGCACTAGCAAACTGGCCTATAAATAATGTTGTAAATAATAATAGGTATTTCATAGTTGTTCCTTTGGTCGACTTATTAAGTCGACTCGTTTAGTTGACGACCACAGAAAGTGGTATTGTTTTAAGTACATTGTTATCATTAAACTGAATCCACAATCTATATTCCCCAGCACTAGGAAAGGTGGCGTGTAGCATTCCCATATTCACATCACTGCCTGCCATAGGATGAACATGAATCAGCTCGTTACCACTCAACTGTGTAGCAATAACATGTGCAAAGGCCCCGAGATAAGGAGACATGACCGGGGCTGTACCATCAGAGTGTGAAACGCTGAAATCAAGCAAAATCATTTTACCAGCTTTAATATTTTTTGAACTGAGTTCCAATTTTGTGATTCCATCAACGCCGCTTCTTACATCTCCCAGTGGTAGAATTGGTTTTTCAGGACTGCCATCTACAATCACTAAAATCGTAGAAACAGAAAATTCAGATCCTGTGTTTGTCTCACCTTGAGCCCAAACTAAGTAATCTCCACTGACTGGAAGATTAAGTTCAACACTCCACTGCGACCCTTTAAAAGTGGGGTGAACATGATTGAATTCACTAAGAGAGGCATCATAGACGACCAGGTGTAAAATTTTAGTATGTGTCGCTATAAGATTTTTATCTGTTATTGGCAGAGATGTTTTTTCATCTATTAGTTTGAAAGAATAATCAATTTTCTGAGCAGCTGCTAAATGGGTCTGAACAGAATTAATTTGAACCTGCGCTTGGACTGTTAAAGAACAGGTCAAAAATATAAATATTGCTAAAAGTTGTTGTTTCAAAAAGCCCCCTTGGTTTTATATTAAAAAGTACCTTTGGCATTTTTGCTGTGTCAAGCTACCTTTATCATGAGGCAACCAAATCCCAGAAATCATCCAATAATAAATACGAAATAACTTTTGTATTTGTGACAAAAAGTAAATTTATTTAACGAGCTAAATACATTGAGCTTGATTTGATCAAATAAAAATTCAAAATAAAAATTAAATCTAAATTCACAGAAACCAATCTTAGTTAGCCATAGGGTTTAACGACGAAGCATGTTATTGTTTTTTTTAACTCAATTAAAACTCCATTAGGAATTTATAACTTGAAACAATTTATTATTTTTCTTTTATTAACATTTTTTATATCCGTAAGCGCTATTGCTAAAGTAGTCAAATATGACCTTACTGCGACTCAACAGAAAGTTAATCTCAGTGGGAAGAAAACCGTTGATTTTGCGATTTCACTCAATGGTCAAATCCCATCACCAACTTTAATCTTCACAGAAGGCGATGAAGCTGAAATTACTGTAACCAACAAACTTAAACATGACGAATTGTCTATACACTGGCATGGACTTTTGCTGCCGCCAGAAATGGATGGAGTTCCATATGTTAATACCCCGCCAATTAAAGTAGGACAGTCCTATACTTTTAAATTTAAAATTCGTCAGAATGGAACGTATTGGTACCACTCACACACAGATGTTCAAGAGCAAAAAGGTGTTTACGGGGCCATTATTATAAATCCAATAGTAAATAAAATTAATGTTGATAAGGATATAGCCATAGTTCTTAGTGACTGGTCTGATGAAAACGCAGATCAAATTTTGAGAAACTTACGCAAAGACGGGGATTATTACCTTTACAAGAAAAGAACCATGCGCTCTTGGTTGGGTGCTATTCAGCAAGGTGAAGGAGCTTTCGGTCGTTATCTATACAATCAATGGACTCGAATGGGAGGGATGGATTTATCCGATGTGGGATATGACGCATTTCTTATGAATGGAAAGCAAGATTCACAGCTTCTTGTCGCTCACCCCGGTGAACGCATTCGGTTAAGGGTTATTAATGCAGCTGCATCAAGCTACTTCAATGTGTCATTAGGATCTTTACCGATATCTATCATTTCATCTGATGGCTTAAATATAGAACCCGCAGACACTAACAACCTACTCATAGGAATGGCAGAGACTTACGACATTCTTTTTACAGTTCCCGAACGCAAGAATTATGAATTGCGCGCAACAGCTCAAGACGGCACGGGAATGTCTTCTGGTTGGATTGGAATGGGTGAAAAAATTTATGCATCTAAAAGGCCTCTTCCTGATCCTTACGCAACTATGAATCATGGAACACACGCTAATGACACAGGTGCCATCGATCACAGCATGCATGAAATGCAAATAGGAGACTCGCACCACGCCACGCATAATTCTAAACCAAATAAACCCATAGCTAAAATCTTAGAGTCTCTAACAGTCGATGACGTCAGCGCGATTTCATCGACTGAATTCAATAAAGAAAATCATAGACATGACGTAAAGCTTGTTCTTAACGGAGATATGTCTCGCTACGTTTGGCATATTAACGGAAAAACCATTCACCAAGAAAGAACTTTGGAAATAAAAGACGATGATGTTGTTCGCTTTTCTTTCATAAACAAAACAATGATGCATCATCCGATGCATCTTCACGGTCATTTTTTTCGAGTACTTAATAAAAATGGATCAAAGTCGCCTCTGAAACACACCGTTGACGTTCCACCTCATGAGACACGCACGATTGAGTTTTTGGCCAATGAACCCGGAGAATGGATGTTACATTGCCATAACCTTTATCATCTAAAAACAGGTATGGCCCGAGTAATAAAATACTCTTCCTATTCACCAAAATCAGAAATCAAGAAATGGCAAAAACTTGATCCACACCTACACGATCATATTTATTCGTATGGTATGATCGAAACATCTTCGAATCATGCCCAAGCTTTTCTCAGTTTATCTCAAACGTGGAACCAACTAGAAACTCGAATTGAAAGTGCAAACATTAAAAATAAACAATTTTCTTTTGACGACAATTGGGATTATGAAATCGATATTTTTTATCGTCGATGGGTAAATAAGTTTTTTAATATTATCGCTGGTGGAACAAGTTACGGTGAAGAAGAAAAAGCAGTCTTAGGCTTTGGATATACCCTACCATTTATTATTCGAACGAATGTGCTTTTAAACAGCTCTGGGGAATTTAGATTAGATCTAGAAAAGCGATTCCAATGGACTAAGAGTGTTTTTAGCGATGTAGATTTTAGTTACCGCCCTGATCAAAATGGTGCTCACGAGTATGAAACCGAATTATCTTTTATGTATTCTACAAACTGGTCGTGGGCCGCAGGTTTAATGCTAACCAACGACAGTTTTGGTGGCGGAATAGAATTACAATTTTAATTAAACAGTTCCAGAAAAAAAAGGAGTGTGTGTGACTCGAGTATTCATTGATCCCGTCGGTGGAATGTCAGTTAGTCCGAAAAAAGAATCGCATCCAAAAAATATAGATTATACGTGCCCCATGCATCCAGAGGTACTACAAGTTGGTCCGGGATCTTGTCCGATATGCGGAATGGCACTTGAGCCAGTTATGTTTTCTTTAGATCAGGAAGAAGACAATAGCGAATATCATGATATGAAGACACGTTTTTGGGTGGCCGTTATTCTTTCCACGCCACTTCTATTTATAACTATGGGAGGTCGTCACTTAATAAGTTCAATCAAAGTACAATCCTATATTGGATATGTTGAACTTTTACTTGCCACACCAGTCGTGATTTGGTGCGGGTGGCCTTTCTTTCAACGTTTTTTTCAATCGATTAAAAATAAAAGCCCTAACATGTTTACACTCATAGGCATTGGTGTTGGCATTGCTTATGGCTTTAGTATTGTTGCTCTCTTAATCCCTGATCTATTTCCAAATTCATTTTATGATCCCATGACGGGACAAGCAGGGCTTTACTTTGAGCCAGCAGCAGTGATTGTTGCCCTAGTACTCCTCGGACAAGTTTTAGAATTAAAGGCTCGCGGACAAACTGGCGCTGCGATAAAAGCATTACTTAGCCTTGCTCCAAAAACTGCTCGAAGAATTCTAGATGATGAATCAGAAGAAGAAGTTTCTTTAGATGCAATTAAGGTTGGTGATCGTCTTCGCGTTCGTCCGGGTGAAAAGCTCCCGGTGGATGGAGTTGTTTTGTCTGGCCATAGTTTTGTTGATGAGTCGATGATCACAGGTGAACCTTTAGCTCTAGAAAAAGAAAAGGGTTCTAAAGTCGTAGGCGCAACGATAAATGGTACAGGCTCATTTGTTGTAAAAGCAGAAAAGGTAGGAAAAGACTCACTCCTATCTCAGATTGTTCAAATGGTCGCCGATGCGCAACGTTCAAGGGCGCCTATTCAAAAATTAGTGGATCAAATATCGGCATACTTTGTACCAGCCGTTATCCTAACCGCAGCGATCACAGCAATTTCTTGGGGAATTTGGGGACCTGAACCAAAACTCGCTTACTCCATCGTGAATGCTGTAGCTGTTCTTATTATTGCCTGCCCATGCGCATTGGGACTGGCCACACCGATGTCAATAATGGTCGCTACAGGTCGTGCTGCTCGTCATGGGGTTTTATTTAAAAATGCTGAGGCCATAGAAACTTTAAAAAAAGTTGACGTACTAGTTATCGATAAAACCGGAACTGTGACTGAGGGTAAGCCATTACTAACAATCGTAGAGAGTTTCTCTAAGTTTAACAAAAATGATATTCTTAGATTGGCAGCCAGTGTTGAAACTCAAAGCGAACACCCGCTTGCTTCAGCTATTATTAATGGTGCAAAAGATATGACTCTGAGACCTATAACAGAATTCACTTCCATAACAGGCAAAGGAGCTGAAGCAAGTGTAGAAAATCAAAAAGTGGTCGTTGGCAACAAAGCACTCATGACTGATTTAAATATTTCTATAGAGAGTTCAGAAAAACGAGCTGATGAACTTAGAGCAGAAGGTCATACAGTCATGTTTGTAAGTATTGATAAAAACTTTGCTGGCATCCTCGGTGTTTCAGATCCAATCAAACCTGCATCACAAAAAGCAATTCAAAATCTTCGCGGAACAGGAATAAAAGTAATTATGCTCACAGGAGACAGCAAAAGGACTGCAGATGCTGTCGCGCTAAAAGTAGGTGTAGATGCGGTTATTGCTGAAGTGCTTCCACATCAAAAAGCTGAGGTTATTAAAAATTTCCAAAAAGAGGGGAAAATAGTTGCTATGGCAGGTGATGGAATAAACGACGCCCCCGCTTTAGCTCAGGCTGACGTTGGGATCGCCATGGGCACTGGAACAGACATTGCAATTAAAAGCGCTAGCATTACACTCGTGAAAGGAAACTTGGATGGAATCGTAACTGCGAGAAACATTAGTATTCTTACAATTGCAAATATTAAACAAAATCTTTTTTTTGCATTTTTTTATAACGCCTTAGGAGTTCCAGTTGCTGCGGGTATACTATTTCCATTCTTTGGTATTCTTTTAAATCCAATGCATGCTGCTTTAGCCATGAGTTTAAGCTCTGTATCTGTGATTACTAATTCGCTTCGCTTAAGTCGACAAACTTTAAAAAAACAATAATCTTTATAAAAAGGTCTCCAACTGATGTTAAAAACAAATAGCGACAAAAGTATGATCATAACTAAACAGTGCGACCCTTCATTTTTAACTCATCAACTTATTGAATCCATCATATTTTGTATTTCGCTAATTCTTAAATTTAACTCGTCATCGGTTGCGCCCTGAAGTCGGTCGTAGCCCAAACGAAAGAGCCACTCTGCTTGCTGTCTACTAAGTTCATCTGTTATTTGAAACTGCACCCATTCAGCACCCCAACGAAAGGGCTCTGCGAGATCGGCCAAGATTAGTTTTTGCCGTAGATCTTTTGTTAAATAAAGATGCAGCTCTCCGTCTAAATGAATATGACCAAGCTCACTTTCGCCGACATAAAAGTCAGCCCCATTCACTTTTGTTGAATCCCCAATTGTCCAATGAGTCGCCGAGATAACTTCAGGCCACGATTGAATTTCAACAGACACTTTTTCCGCCACACCTTTTAAAACCGGAGGTTTTACTATTGGACCTTTATCTTTAAGCTTCATCATTTTTTTATCCTTTATATTTTTTATGCTCACGGGCTTGCTACACATCAAGAGTAATATTTCCTCAGACTAAAATCATAGTTTAAAATCATAGGTTAAAAAAGTCCCCTTCAAATTAAACTAAAGATCTTCAATACGTTCTCAACGCATCAGACAGATTCTGAAGACTTTATTGTAATCGCTTTGTCATGGACACCATCTTGCAGTCTTAAGATTTGGACTCATGCAATTAAACTCACGTTTATGTTCAGGATGACCTACATAAACTAAACTCAAAGCCTTTGGAGATTTAATGCAGAGTATAGGCCAATGGCTTGAAGAGAATAAACAACGGGTTTTAGATAAATGGGAAGAACGCTTGAGGCAAAAAATACCTGTCACAAAACCCATCGACTCGACGGAACTGACGAACTCTATTCCAGAATTGTACGATGATTTAGTCAAAACTTTAATTGAATCAAAACCTAAAGAGTATTTAAAGAAAGTGGGTGTTTCCCTTGGAAAAGATCACGGCGAACAGCGAAGTCGAATCAGGGGCTATAATCTAACATTTGTGATCGAAGAGTATCAGATCCTTCGCCAAGTTCTCCTTGAAGTGGCCAGAGAACGTGGTGAATTGGATTCAGAAGACACAGATCTCATTCTCGACACGATCACTATTGGCATTCGAAATGCGGCGTCAGAGTTTACGAAAATTAAAACCGATCAACTTGTGAGAGCAAAACAAGACGCCGAAAAAGCAAGTGTCGCTAAATCTGCCTTCCTGGCTAACATGAGCCACGAAATCAGAACACCTTTAGGTGCAATCCTTGGATACACGGAGCTGTTGAAAGAAGCTCCTTCAAAATCCGAACGAGATAAATACATTCAGGTTATAAATCGTAACGGCAAACTGCTGTCTAAATTGATTGACGATATTCTTGATCTTTCAAAAATCGAAGCCGGACATTTAGAAATAGAATATATTGAATTTAATCTTTTGGATCTTTTAAATGAAATCATCACGCTATTCAGTGAACGAGCGAAAGATAAAAATATAGAATTAATCATAGAATTTCCCGATGACATTCCGGAAAGGATTTGCAGCGATCCGACACGAATTCGCCAAATTTTGATAAATCTTGTTGGCAATGCAATTAAATTCACATCTGTGGGCCACGTCAAAGTGTCTGTTAAAGTTAGTACCTATATCTCACATAAAGTAACGGCAATAAAATCTATTTATTCAAAAGGTAACTTATCAGAGAATCCTAGTATGGTATTGGATTTTTTAATTGAAGATACTGGCATTGGTATGAATATCGATGATTCTAAATCTATGTTCGAGCCGTTCTCGCAAATAGACAGCAGTATGACTCGACGATTCGGGGGAACAGGCCTTGGACTTTCATTGTCTCGTAAGTTGGCTAGAGCTCTTGGGGGGGATGTCTGGGTCAAGCATTGTGAAATTAATAAAGGCTGTACATTTGTAGCCACTGTCGAAGCCAAGGCTGCAGGATCATTAAACCCTTCAATTAAACCAGTCGAAACTGATCTCAGCAAAATTAAAGTTCTTTTAGTTGAAGACTCCATTGATAATCAGTTTTACATCAAACAACTGCTCGTCGAAAAAGACATTGAAGTGGATATAGCAAGCGACGGTAAAGAGGGTGTTGATAAAGCGATGGCTCGTTTTTATGACATTATCATTATGGATGTTCAAATGCCGATTCTAGACGGTTACCAAGCGACTCGACTATTACGAGAGAAGAATTATGATCGCCCGATTATAGCACTGACAGCCCACGCGATGTCTGAGGATCAGAAAAAAAGCATAGCCGCAGGATGTGATGCTCACCTTACAAAACCCATTGATCCTGATGATCTGATTCGAGCTATCAGTGAACTTTATGTGCGTAATAACTCGCGCTTGACAAGTTAATCTAATTTAAAATATTTAAGCTTACCTGCAATTTCGTCTCTAGCGAGGCGAAAAGCATCTGATTTTTTATCTTCTGGTGCTGATGCGGGGTCTTTTATTGGCCAATGTAGACGTTTAGCTCTTGATGGTAGATAAGGACAAACTTCTTCTACACACAAAGTAATAACAAAATCTAATTTTTCCAAAAATTCTGGCGAAAGCTCATCTGTAGATTTTGAAAAGTTTTTAGAGATATCAATATTTATTTCCTTAAGAACTTCAACGGCCCAGGGCTGTACTTGACCAGAAGGCACTGACCCAGCACTTTCAACATTTGCTTTGCTTCCTAATATTGATTTTGCTAAACCTTCAGCAAGCTGGCTACGAGCAGAGTTGGCAACGCATAAAAATAAAATATTCATACTGGCTCCTTAAAGAATTTTTTCTTAAAACCCAATGAAACACTAACAAGTAAAATTAAAACGGGAACTTCAACTAAAGGACCTATCACAGCCGCAAAGGCAGCTCCGTGATGAATTCCAAAAGTAGCTATGGCCACAGCAATAGCTAGTTCAAAATTATTGGATGCCGCTGTAAAGGAAAGAGTTGCTGATTTTTCGTAATCTGCGCCTGCTTTTTTACTCATATAAAATGACAGAACGAACATAAGTAAAAAATAAATAAATAGTGGAATGGAAATTCTAAGAACATCAAGGGGAAGCTCTAAGACTTTATCACCTTTTAAGGAGAACATGACGACAATCGTGAAAAGTAAAAACACCAAAGTCAGAGGAGATATTTTAGGTATAAATTCAGTCTCAAACCATTTTTTGCCTTTTGATTTCATTAAAATCTTTCGACTAAAATAACCCGCAAAAAAAGGAAGGCCTAAATAAATAAACACAGCACCTGCAACATCCCAAATTCTGATGTTAACTTCCACGGTTTGTATTCCTAACCAACCCGGTGCCGTGGTTAGAAAGAAGTAAGCTAGAAATGGGAAAGTAAAAATTTGAAAAAGAGAATTAAGAGCCACAAGTCCCGCACAGTACTCGCGACTTCCGCCAGCTAAATCATTCCAAACAATAACCATAGCAATACATCTTGCAAGACCGATAATTATTAGGCCCGTCATGTACTCTGGCTCATCTCGTAAGAATATGACCGCGAGCGCAAACATTAGCAATGGGCCTAACAACCAGTTTTGAAACAGTGATAGGATCATTATCTTCGTATTTTTGAAAACTTGAGGCATCTCTTCATATTTTACTTTAGCGAGAGGTGGATACATCATAAGTATCAATCCAATAGCTATGGGAATTGACGTTGAGCCTATCGACATATTTTCAAGGGCTTTTGAGAACTGAGGTACAAATTTACCCAGCAAAATACCTATTCCCATAGACAGAAATATCCATAAAGTTAAATACCTGTCTAAAAATGACAGTTTGCCGATGATTGATTGATCTTGGTTCATATAAATTCTCCATTTGATTATCGTACATTTACGATGTAAATTAAGTAAATGGCTTTATCAAAAACAAATGACTTTCCAGAAAAAGATGTTCAACTTGCAGATTGGTGCAAAGCGCTTTCGCACCCCGCTAGAATTGAAATTTTAAGGACCATAGCCAATCGCGGTGAATGCATTTGCGGAGATCTTGTGCTTGATTTACCACTCGCTCAATCAACCGTAAGCCAACATCTTAAGGCACTTAAAGACATAGGCCTTATTAAAAGCGAAGTGGATGGGCCTCGATCTTTATATTGCATTGATAAAAAAAACTTCAAGAAATTCATAACGGCATTTGGACTATTCGGAGAACTTTTAAGTCAAAAACTTAATGATGATGCATGTAAAAAATAAGTGGCCAAAATATTGATAGAAGTAGTTACTAAGCAAAACTAATACCGACAGACTTGATTTTTGACCTGGCAATCCAAGACAGCGTTTTTTAAAATTGCAGTTTTTTCTAAAAGCTCTGGCTTACTAATTGAATCTAAATATTTCAAAGGCGCTTCTACCTCGCCCACTTTAATTAATGAATAAGCTAACGCGTATTTAATTTCATCATCGTTATTTAATTCACTTCGCCCAATTACAGATTTAAGCGAAGATATTAAATTAAATTTATTCAAATCTACATAGGTGGCGATCTTTTGTTTTAACTTTTGTTTATCGTCTTGAACATGGCTATTGAAATACTGGGACCGCTCCAAATGACCTATCTGACGATTCAGTTCTGCCGTATGATAAAAATATTTTCCATCAGTCAAAGCCGCACGAGAAAACCCCTCTTCTGACGCGTGCAAAAGGTTTTTCTGAAAGTACATTTGGGACAAGGTTAAATTTAAATCTAAATGTGTTGGGTAAAGACTTCGTCCCATCTCTATAACAAATAGAGCCTCATCAAAGCGGTCTTTTTGATGAAATAGCTCAGCAATATCTAAATACTGAACTGGAGACGATGGGTGGTTTGCTAATTCATTTAAAGCGTATGTTAGTGCTTCGTGGAGAAGTTTAAGTTCTATTTGAAAAGAAATCTTTTCTCTATATAAACCAAAAGACTTAAATTGAATTTGCCCATCGGATAAAGTTGCAAAAGAGTCCGAATAGAATTTAATTTTAAATTCACAATTCGCTTTTTTTAAAAAATCAGATTCAAGCATTAGCTTCTGATTTGATTCAACATAAATAGATTTATCAATCTTTTGGTAAGATTTTGTACATTTATTATAATTTTTTAAAGCATAATAATTTCGTCCCAAATATACTTTTGAATGAATGTTATTGGGATACAGCTTAAACTCTAAAATCGATTTATCCCACAAGCCTTTACCGTAATAAGCTTGACCCAATAAAATATGATATCTATTGGGGTTAGATTTTTTTAGTCTTTCTGACTTTAACTCTGATAAAGCTACATCAAATTTTTGATCTCGGATTAAAGCTTCAACCAGTTCGTAGCCTTCCACTTCATCATAAAATGGATCTTTCACAGAGCCTTGGGTATCAAAGCAAAATAAGAAAACAATTAATATTAATTTAAATTCATTTATCATTTTATATCTCATTTTTAAAAATAAATTTATTCTATTCAAAAATTTTAAGTCTAATACAAATTAATTATATATATTTAAGTTAATAAATTAATTCAGTTCAAATTTAATTCTTTGCGACGTCCACGCTGAACTTAACTTTCCTTTAATCATTGCGGGTTCAAATTTCCAATTTTTTACAGACCTAATCGCAGACTGGTCAAAAATTCCAGGAGGGTCACTATCTTCAACCTCAACATTTGTGACAAATCCAGTTTCTGACACCAAGATTTTTAAAGTCACATATCCAGAAATATTTTTTTGGCGCGCATCTGCCGGATAATCCAGTTGGCCTTTGATAGACAATTTAGGGGCGCGATTCATTTCGGATCGTTCGTTAGCTAAAGTTGATGCATCAGTTCCAAATCCACCACTTCCGCCAACGGCTGGGCCATTGCCGCCAGACCCAAACGACACGCCTGATCCAAAATCTTGATTGGCAAAAGAATCTGGTGCAAGGCTGGCCATCAAGGTCGAATCCAATGCTTGAGATTTCGGAGTCTGCGGAGGTTCTACAGCTTCCGGCACTTCAGCTAATTTCACCACAGTAGGTTTTGGCGGGGCTTCAACTTCAGCTTTAAACAGATCTTTGGGTGCAATAGCAATTAAAGTCGCCAAACCTGTAACCAGACTTAATAGCACCAAACCAAATGAAATATATTTTGCTATCACATCACCAAAACGTTTCATCTAGACCCTAATCATCGCAATGAATAATCCTAAGACCATCATCAACATCATACCCAAAAATAAAATAGGACTTAGATCAGCTAAGGTTTCTGTAAACCCACCATGTTTTTTTACTTCCGCAATTTTATTTAAGGAATCAAAAACATAAAGACTTGAGGTTTCTGATTTGGGCTTGACTGAAGTTTCAAGGGCTTTAAGCATTCCTTTACCATCTGGGCCAAGAACAAAGTACTCTTGATCAGACTTCGTTTTAGATTTGTTTTTAATAAACCCAATCGCTGCCGATCGTCCAATACGTGTCACTGTTCCGTCCACTAATTTATCATCCGCGTTTAAAAATGATGATGGAAAAGCTTCGATTTGGGTTGATGCAAATAGAAGGTCTTTTGACTCTTTCATAATTCGATCGAAGTCCTCAACCTTTAATTCCGTGGGAACCACGCCCTCCATTCGACGAGTTGTCGAATGAGCTAAACCTGTTTCAAAATAAAGTCCTGATTTAAATTCACCTAATGATTTTTCAGCTTTTTTGTAAACAGACTCCAGAGATGATTCTCTTTTTTGTAAATCTTTTTTTCGACGCTCTAAGGTTAATAAGTACTCGTGACTTTCATCGTTTTCAGCACTCAACCACACAAGATCTTTTTGTGACTGAGTGGTTTGCTGCTTCGTTGTAGATATTTTTTGATTTAAATTTTTTTCTAATTTCTTTTTTTGCGACTCTAAAGCCGCTTTCTGAGAAATTAAATAGGTGTACTCACGCTGAAAAGCATCAGTTAAATCATCCGCGCTCGTTGTCGAAGACGTGCTCTTAAACGTGCCCTGATCAGTGGCGCTCTTTATCTCTTCGGCTTGAAGTCCACATGTCATAGCAGTGAGAGCCAATAAGATTGAAGTTTGAAGATACATTATTTTAATCATAAACGAACTCCTTCGTTTTCAGACTTCACATCAGATTTAGTCGCAGATTTACCAGACGCTTTTTGTGAAGACTCAAATGACACACCCTTTGTGACAGCAATAGGCAATTGATAAATTTCGGTGCTATTTTTATTTTTTAAATTCTTAACCAAGGACAAAATTGAGTTTTGTTCTACAGAGGATTCAATATTCTTCCACTGCCAGTCTTTTTCAAATTTTACAGCCTGACGAATATTTCCATCTGCCGTCACGGCAAACATCGACATCAATCCTAAACGTGCCACTTCACATTTCTTTTTTTGACCTTCAAAATCTAGGCTCACAATTTGATATTCGTTGGTTTGAGCCAATTTAAATTCAGCCTCTATAAAACTCCAAAAGTCTGACATGATAAATTCAATAGGTTCGTGATTTTTTTTAATTCTATCCTCTAGTCGCACTAAATTTTGTAATCTTAAATCACGTTGATAAGGAATAGAGTCCTTCACTGAAACACGCATTTCAGTGATCCAAGATTGTAATTTTTTTTGAGCTTCTGGATCTGTCTTACCTATCACACGAACTCGCCCTTCAAGTCGCCTAAGTTTTTCAGTCAGTTGAAGCTTTCGTAGTTTTTCTCGTTCAACTTGGGTGTCTAGATCGGATTTTCTCATCACTAATTGATCTAACTCCGATTGCTTTTCTTTTTGTAATGAATCCATTTCTCGGCTTAAACTCTCAATTTCAGATCTCGTCTTTGTGAGTCTGTTCACTAAGTTTTCCCAGGACTCAGGACTTGCATGAACATCTAAAAAAAATAGTAAAGTAGATATTAAGATAAATACAAATTCAAATAGACCTAATAAAGTAATCATAATTTTTTTCATAAAATTATCTCCCTTGAGCAACGGGCTGAATCGGCTTATCCGTCGTCACTGCAAAATTTTTAATTCCCGTAGATTTAAGCCAATCTATAACTTGAATGATCTGCCAGTAAGGCAAATCACGATCGGCCACCACAACAGCTTGAACTTCGGCGTTTCGTTCGAACTCTTCTTTGCCTATACGTTTCGTTCCTTCTTCATCGACCTCTTCATTATTTAGCATCACAAGACCTTCTTTACTGATGGCTACATTCAGTAAGCTTGGTGTGGTTTCGTCGGCTGATGCGGCCTCTGGTAAATTCACTTCGATGCTGGGTTTAATCATCGCAGGGGCTGTCACCATAAAAATAATAAGCACCACTAAAATAATATCAATCAAAGGCACCATGTTGATTTCAGATATAGTTTCTGGACTTCCTCCGGATTTAGCTCCCATATCAATGCCCCTTCATTTTGGCGTAAGCCACAACCATATCTTTTGTACCTTCAATCCCACCAATGATGGCCGCCACTTGTTTTTGAAAATAATTGTAAGCTACGATATTGGGAATCGCGACCATCAGCCCTGCCGCCGTTGCAATCAGTGCCGCAGAGATTCCCGCCATCACGGTCTGTTGACCTGCGTTTGTTGCATGAGCCATATCATGAAAGGACTTCATAATTCCAAGTACGGTTCCAAACAGACCAATGTAAGGTGCGTTTGATCCAACTGTAGCTAAAAAAGCCAAGGACTTTTCTAACTTTGGTTTTTGAAATTTAATGTAGCTGTCAAATGTTTCTGAAAGACCATTTAAACCATTTTGTTTAATATGTTCAAACGCATAATTTAAAACTCGTCCTTCTAAGGACTCCGGATCAAGTTTTACATCTTCTAAATTGTTAATTTTAACTGAAGACATAGCTTCTTCTAGTTTTTTTCTTTGCTCTGAGCTAAGTTTTGCTACTTTCGAAAGACGAATATAGCGCTCAATAATAATAGCAAGACTTAAAAACGTCAGGGCTATCAAAAGATACAACACCGCTGCATCTGCATAATGGGCCACGGCAAAAATTCTATCTTTCATTTTTTATCTCCCTTTTTTGTAATCATAATTTTTAAAAATAAATTTTTTAATCTATTTACGTCATCAACTTATTTAATTTACATATTTAATTAACTTCCGCACTAAGATCTTCTAAAGCTTTAATCACTTTGTTAAGTTTAATTTCTATAGCAATGGCTAATGGTTTTTTTAATTCCACATTTGGTAAATTTATATTTGTCGCCGTTAATCCTAACTCTTTATCTGTCCAACGAATAATCTGAAGAACGGCAATGGATTTTATTTTTATAGCTTGAGTTAAAGGCGTTTCCCCAGTTTTTTCATAAATAAAATTAGGATCAACGCCAGCCTCCAGATAGGCCTTCACGAGTGAAGCCACATCTTCACCTTCATTTTGGACTGCAAGATAAAATTCATCTTGCAATTGCATTTGCAAATCGGGCTCCAGTAATAACTTCACTCTTTCTTTATTCAGTTCAGCCGCATAATCCATGGCGGACTTACCAAGTCCATCTACGAAATGAACATCAATATTTTTTTGCAAAACCAAGTACACAATAAACGTCGATCCAGAAACAACGGCGTGAGTTAAGGGTGTTCGTCCATTTTTTAATAAAATTGCAAAATCAATAGCTTCATCATCGGCTTCACTTAGTAAAGCTTGAACGTCTTCAAGATTATTTTGATTTACTGCTAATTCAAATCGATCTTGCCACGTCACCGCGGCGTCAGCGACTTCTGCATTCAGTTGACGAGTGTATCCAAAGTTTTCAATATCATGCTTTCCACAGCCGGTTAAAAACCCATTAATAATAAAAACAAGACCACTTAATATAAAATAATTTATTAATATTAATTTTTTCATTAAAAGACGCCTCCGATAGACATACCAAAGGCGCGTCCGCGCCTCATAGCTCTGACAACTTCAGAATTTTGTGTGGCTTCAATCGAAGGATCAATTAAGTTTCGACCACGAAAACTTAAGGTCCAATTTTTATTAATTTTATGAGATGCAACCAAATCTAATTGCCCCACGGGCTGCTCGTAAATATCAGGAATGCCGTTCACCCCGACTTCAGTGATTCTTTCTCCAATAATATTATATAAAAGTGTGGCCGTGAAACCCAGTAAGGGTCGATCGTATTGCAATTGCAAATTCATCACATAAGGGGATTGACCCTGTAAAGGTCTGGATGATGTTGTCTGCGCACTTGTACTTTCAGAATTGATTTCAATTTGTGATTTAATAAAACTAACATTAGACAGTAAAGTCCAGCGTCTAAAATATCTAGACATGTGCCTTGCGCCTATTCGGCCTTCAAATTCAATTCCATAATTAGTTGCAGCCAGTGCATTTCGAAAACTTTGAATTCGATTGGGGCCTGAAAGAAAAACAGCTTCAATTGGATTTACAAAATTTTTATAAAAGAATCCTACTGACGCATATTCATCTGTCGTGAAATAATACTCCCAGCGGTGATCAATATTTTTAATCACCGTGCCTTTAAGATCTGGATTTCCTGAAACAACATACCCCGTTTCATCATCGGTAAATCCAACGGGGGTCATTTCACGAAAATCCGGTCGAGCTAAGGTTTCGCTGTAAGTTAAACGACCGCGAATCTTGGATGTCGGTTTCCACACAATTCCGTAGGCCGGAAGAATGTCATCCATTTTTATAATCGATAACGAAGAGTCTTCAAAGGGATTTGTATAATTGAACGTTCGCACATTTTGGTCTGAAGATTCATGTCTAAGCCCAGCGTGTAAAGACCACTTATCAAAAGGGGAATAATCCATCATAGCGTATTGAGCTTGGATTTTTTGTTGACCGGAATAACTATCGGCCTGGGTCGAATTGGCCGAAATATTATTTAACAAGAATCCATTCGTACCCAGATTTTCAGATGCGTAAGCTTCACTTGCTGAATCAAAAGAAACGGTAGAGTTTTTATTAATAAACATAAGCCGATTCATTTCAGAATCTCTTTGCTTATCTAACGATAAGACTCCAACTTTAAATTTAATATTTTTTCGAACAGGAAAAGACAAATTTAAAGCCCGTTCTTGGCTGACATCTGTAAGTTCACTGAAAGATCTTCGGGTTGAATCATTAATCAAAGACCTGTCTACACCTGAAACATCATAAGCTATTTCACGACGGTCTAAGCTATCTCTTTTTGCATCTGCAAATCCCAAACGCCAATCTAAAATAATAGGTGTATCTAAAACACGCCCTAGCTCGTGCTCTCCTTTTAGATGTTTAGTCCAAAGTTCACGCTCAATAAAATCCATGGTTATAACATCCGTGGGATTTCCGCTTTCAAATTCTAACTGACCCTGTTGAGCTAAGTTGGTCGTATTACGTAATATAAATGTGTTCGCTGTAATTTTATGTTTTTTAGAAATCTCAACACCTAAATCCAAACTTCCAGCTAATCGTGTTTCAATTTCTGTATCTTCAGTTTGTCTTCGAGTATTTTCAACTAAGGTATCGCCGCTGGCCACCACCATAGATCTTGAGAGTCTGGTCACTTGATTTGCCGAAGGACCATAAAGTAAACTGCTTGCGGTCCCTAATTTAATAGAATTAAACTTCCACCCATTACCTACAGAAACAGAAAACCCCGGCATCGCCTGAGATTCTGAACTTGTTAAATTATAATTATTTGAAAGACTGCGGCTCATGCTTGTCAGCTCTTGTTCACTGACACCGCCATTATATCCTACTGTATTTATTTCTAAGGCTTTGCCTTTTTGAATCGCACTTTTAAGTAAACTAGGCATCGCCCTAGTCCCATCATCAATACCAAGCCAATCTAAACTTCCACCCTGACTTGTTAAACCATTATCCATATTTTCATAAAGTGTAGAGACTGAGGATTTAAAGAAAAATTTTTCAGGTAAGCTTTTTGTTTGAAGCTGAATAATTCCACCACCGAATTCACCGGGAAGGTCAGGCGAATAACTTTTTTGCACGATCACACTTTCCATAATTGATGTTGGGAATAAATCTAATGGAACAACTCTACGAGTAGGCTCGGGGCTAGGAAGTGAAAATGAATTCATTTGCACACCGGAGTATCGTTCGCCCAAACCACGAACATAAACATATTTTCCACCCACCAAAGTTAAACCAGTGACTCGACGTAAGGACGCCGCCGCATCACTGTCCCCGGCGCGGGTCATTTGTTCCGACCCCAGCACATCAGTCACAGCTGAACTTTGTTTACGAACTTCAACTAAAGCCGACAGTCCCCCTTTAATTTTAGGAGCTAAAATAACAACATCTTCTAATTGATTTGGATCTGTATTTTTTGATTTTGAGCTTTTGGCAGATGAGTTACGCTTTTTAGAATCTTGATTGACGGATTTAACAGAATTATTAATTGGTTCTGGGATATCGACAAAAATATCTTCATTTAAATTCACTATAACTTCAGACTCTTCATCCGATAAAATCTTAACTTCAAATTTTTGGTTTGTTTGAACTATTTTAAATATGTAACTTTTAAAGTCTTGATCACTTTCCCACTTAAATGAAAGCGATAGAACACCCTGAAAATTAGTTTTAAATACACCTCTAGGGGTCTGGACTTCAATATTATTTGCAGGAACGCCGTTATTGAAAATAACAACTAGAACGTTTCCAGATTTTAAATTTACTTTATTTTTATGATCAGCTTCATTTATGTTTTTATTTCCTGATTTCATCATATCTGCAAACGAAAAATTTGGACTGGCAATAAAACCAATCCAAATATTTATTGCGATACTAAAAAAGACTTTTTTAGTCATTGTTTTTTACAAATCAACAACTTAGTTGACGGACCAACCATCAGTCCATTTTTCAGCCTTAGTTCCAAAAGCACCGATGTAATCTACTTGTAAGAATTCAAAATCCCCAGGAAAAACATCTTCCGGTGGCAATGAACCCGTTTTCACTGCTGGACCTGAGGTCGCAGGTTTTACACCATTAGGTTCAAAAATAGTTTCAGTAGGTAGCAACACAAAATTGTTTTCTGTTTCTACATCTTTAAACCAACTTGAAACTGACCATAAATCGGCCGCGTCTTCAGAAATAGCTATTTGATTACAATTTAAAATTGAATTCTGCATGACAAGTCCGGTCTGTTGAACTCGGCCGTCAGCTAAAACTCCGCCGTTTAAAAAAGTTTCGTCACTGTCAATGTTTAAACAGTTTTGAAAATTTCCAGTCACAACTGTATTGTATATTTGTCCACCAGTCCCATGACGAAGCATGATTCCGTTTAACAATTTAGGATTAGCACCAAGACCCAAAATAGTAATATTACTTAATGTTGGATTCGATCGTGGGGACACCCCATGGTTATCTTTAAAATTATCAGCTTCAATTCCATTCGGATCTTTTTCGCTGGCATTTTCTAAAACAATGTAAATAAACTGAGCGGCCCCTGTCCAACCCTGATCCCAATCAAAACCATCATCATCATTATCTGTTGAAACAACATAATTTAAATTAACGGATCCACCAAAAATTTCGATTCCGTCGTCAGCCCCTTTGTAAGCTTGAATGTGACTCACTTTTGTTTTATTTCCAACGCCGTAAAAAGTAATGGAGTTTAATTCGCTGGCTTCACCAAAAGTATATCCTGCGTACTCGACACGAAGAAATTCAATTGAACCAGAGCTATCTTGTGTATTTTGTCCCCCGTATTTAGGTGCTAATTCTGCAGCTACACCTTCAATAAGACCTTCACAAAAGCCTGTCGCACTTGTGTTTTTGCAATTATTTATAGGTGCATTACCACTGATAACTAAACCACCCCAGTATCCACGAGTTGGGTTTGCTCTTTCTAAAGCGGTAAACACAACTGGATTATTTTGGGTTCCTTTAACAAAAATTTGGGCATCACGTGTGATTGTCAAAAAAGATTGTGGCCGCCCATAAACGACGGTGCCAGCTTCTAGAGTTAATGTCGATACAACTTTAGAATTGTTATCTAAGCGAACAGCCCCAGTTCCAATTTGCACAGCGCCTTCTAATATCCAAGCCATGTCAGAAGTTAAAACCAAATTGTGTTGAGTGTAATTTCCTTCTAGGACACAGCTCTTTTTATTATCAACTATATCATTTGTCGCTGTCGTTCCAACTGGACAAGCGGCAAAACTTTGTGCTGAAGTTAATAATCCAATCAATATTAAGCCTAATGAACGACTCACTAATAACTTATTTATTTTCATAATTTTTCCCCGTAACTTAAGACTTCAAAAATGGTCCACCCAGAAACCAAACTTTAGTCTTGCTTGTTATTAAACAAAGTTCGTTGAATATGACAGGTAAGTACAGTTAGGAAATTGTCAGAGTCTAGTCTTAACAGAATCCTGAATAACGCAATTAGTAATTTAAAAAGTGATGATGACTTGATGTCCAACTCAAACCTATCTTAATTTGAAAAATCAATATCTTAGTAAATCATTGTTATTCTACTAAAAATGAATCTATAATACTCAAATTGTATGAAATTAAAGATATTACTTATTTCTCTTTATTTTTTTGGAATTGGATTTTCAAATCCATCATTATCTTTTGGACCTACAGCAATTTTAGTAGTTAAACACATTCACGAAATTAACATAGTAAATCATCATCATCATTCGGAGTTTGATGAACATGATGATAACGCTATTGATAATGAATCAGCGAATACGGATCATGAAAAAGAACCATCTCCTCATTCTCATGAATTAACTTTTTCGATGCCTGTGCAATATATTATTGCTTCATTAGCTAATTACGTATGTATTGATTTTCAATCTAAATGTGAACCTATTAAATTTTCCAAATTTATCCACCCGAATGATTTGTACATAAGTGCAATCTTCCGCCCCCCAATTGTATAAAATATTTTCACCTTCAATCATATCTAAGCTGTTTCTTTAAGATATAGCTTTGGTTGTTATGGTGTCGTAAAAAATTTAAATTTTATATTATTTCAGACTCTTTAAGGGACTAAGGATAACTTCATGTTAAATTTAATTATTCATTACGCTTTAAAAAATAGATTTTTAATTTTAGTTTTTGCTTTAGCTACATGTGCTTACGGCGGATGGCTTTTACCTCAACTTCCAGTGGATGTTTTTCCAAATCTAAATCGGCCAACTGTTACTGTTTTAACCGAAGCCCATGGTTTAGCTCCGGAAGAAGTTGAAACTCTAGTTACGTTACAAGTAGAAAGTGTTTTAAACGGCACACCTGGCGTACTTAGAACCAGATCATCTAGTGGGATAGGTATATCCATTGTTTACATTGAGTTTGATTGGAATACAGAGATTTTTAAAAATCGACAGCTTGTTGCAGAACGTTTACAGCTTCTTCAAAATCGTTTACCACCAGGCATGCAACCCGTTATGGGTCCTGTCAGTTCTATCATGGGTGAAATACAATTTGTTGGAGTAACAAGTCCAGAGGGCACAGTAAGTCCTATGGACTTAAGGACTTTAGCTGATTGGACGCTTAGACCTCGCTTGATGACCATACCCGGAGTTAGCCAAGTTGTGGTTATGGGTGGCGAAGTTAAGCAGTATCAAATTTTAGTTTCAAGCGAAAAACTTCAATTAAAAATGCTGTCTTTAGAAGATCTAAAGCATGCCTTATCAGAGATTAGCGAAAACACCACAGGTGGATTTATTAATATTAATGATAAAGAATTTTTAGTACGACCAATAGGCCGTGTTGCCAGCTTACAGGACATTGAAGATTCGTTTGTCGGTATGCACTTTGGTAATCTGGTTCGAGTTAAAGATGTTGCCGAAGTTCGAATTGGAGCAAAAACAAAAAGAGGTGAAGGCAGTATTAACGCCCGTCACTCTGTTATTATGACAATTCAAAAACAACCCTCCGCGAGCACAATAGAATTAACAAAAGCTATCGATAAAGAACTTTTGCTAACTCAAAAAACATTGCCAGTAGGAATAAAACTTGAAACAGATCTTTTTAAACAATCCCATTTTATTGAATCCGCGATTGGAAATGTGGAAGAAGCCCTTAGAGACGGAATAATTATGGTGGCCATAATTTTATTCTTATTTCTTATGAACGTTCGAACAACCAGCATTACTTTAGTTGCAATTCCATTAAGTCTTTTAATTACGGCTATTGTTTTCCATATTATGGGTTTAAGTATTAACACAATGACATTAGGTGGATTAGCGATTGCGATTGGGGAGTTAGTGGATGATGCCATTGTTGATGTTGAAAATGTTTATCGTCGACTTAAAGAAAATAGACTACTCAAGAATCCTCAAAATTCAATAAAAATTATTTATAAAGCATCTTCTGAAGTTAGAAACTCAATTGTATTATCTACGATTATTGTTGTTTTGGTTTTTATACCACTTTTTGCTTTAGGAGGTATAGAAGGTCGTTTGTTTGCTCCTCTTGGCGTGGCCTATATTATTTCTATTATAGCCTCGCTAGTTGTTTCATTAACTGTAACTCCAGTTCTTTGCTCTTACCTGCTTTCGGAATCTAAGTCCGCGGGTCGTGAGCAAGATGGTCACTTAGTGCAATTTTTAAAAAAACAAGCTTTAAAGGTTTTACATTTTACTTTGCCACGGCCTAAATCAGTTATTATTTTTGCAAGTCTTTTACTAATAGCATCGATGACCTTACTTCCTTTTATGGGGCGAAATTTTCTTCCAAACTTTAATGAAGGTACAGCCACGATTGGAGTTGCTGCTGCTCCAGGAATTTCTTTAGAAGCTTCAGATAAGTTGGGTTTAGAAATTGAAAAAAAAATCTTATCCGTACCCGAGGTTAAATCGACAGTTAGAAGAACAGGTCGTGCAGAAATGGATGAGCATGCGGAAGGGGTCCACTGGAGTGAGATTGATGTGGACTTCAAAAAAGAAGGTCGACCTTTAAGTGTAGTTTTATCAGAGATTCGTCAAAAAATCGAGAAAACCACGGACGTCTATGTCAACTTAGGACAGCCGATAAGTCATAGATTGGATCACTTACTTTCTGGCGTCAGGGCACAGATTGCAATTAAAATATTCGGTCCAGATATAGGCGAGCTTCGCAGGTACGGCGGAGAAATCTATGATGAACTAAAAACAATTAAAGGAATTGTAGATCTTCAAACGGAACCACTAGTCTTAGTTCCGCAACTTAAAATAAATATTGATCGCGAAGCAGGAAGTCAATTCGGCGTCCGGGCAGGTACTTTAGCTGAAGACCTTGAAGTCGCCCTGAATGGAGAAGTCGTAACACAGTTTTTAGAGAATCAAAAAATCTATGATGTTTTTATGAGATTGGATGATAACTCTAGATCTTCGCCAGAAAAAATTGGTCAAACATTAGTTAAATACATGCCAACAGGACAACCTGTTAAACTTGAAGATTTAGCAAATATCTACGAGGGCTCTGGCCCCAACATGATCAACAGAGAAGATATGCAGCGACGAATCGTTGTTTCTGCAAACAGCGAAGGTAGAGATTTAGGTGCCGTGGTGAATGAAATTCAAAAATCAATAAATTCAAAAATTAAATTATCAGAAGGCTATTTTATAAAAATTGGCGGACAATATGAAAGCCAACAAAATGCCTCTCGTAAAATTTTTTGGCTTGGACTTTTATCTTTGCTAGGTATTTTTATAGTTTTATATCTTCATTTTAGATCAGTTATTTTATGTTTACAGGTGATGATTAATGTTCCTCTTGCTTTAATTGGAAGTATTATCGCGATTTATTTAACAGAAAATACCTTATCCATAGCTACATTAGTGGCCTTTGTTACTCTATGTGGAATTTCTAGTCGAAATGGAATTTTACTCATAAGTCATTATCTTCATCTTATGAAAGAAGAAGGGGAAAGCTTTGATGCGAAAATGGTGATTCGTGGATCCCTTGAACGATTAGTACCTGTTTTAATGACCGCATCAACGGCAGCTTTAGCATTAGTACCACTGCTTTTATCGAAAGGTGATCCAGGTAAAGAAATTTTGTATCCTGTAGCTGTCGTCATCGTCGGAGGACTGATTTCGTCAACACTATTAGATTTAGTAGTCACTCCAACTTTATTTCTTAAGTTTGGTAAAAATGCATTTAATAAGTATATGAATTATCAACAACAACATAACCAAGGAGAATAAAAATGAAAAAAATATTTATGATTCTATCAATGTTGTGCCTTTCCATTTCGGCACAATCCCATGACGAGGGACATGGACCAAAATTAGCAGACACAGGAAAATACGGTGGATTAGTTTCAGCTGTTATTTTAAAACAAGATGCTAAATTAGGTGGTTCGGCTACTTTAGTTCACAAAGCTGAACTTGTAAGATCCTCTGACTCAACTGTTCGCCTATATATTTATGATTCAAGAATGAAACCGTTAAAAGCTACAGATTTTGCATTAAAAGCCCAGGCCAGTTTAGCATCAAAAACAAAAGGGAAATGGACTTCGACATCCTTTGAACTGGACTTTAAAGATGGATTTTTCATTGGAAAAATGCCTAAGCCAATCTCTAAGCCTTACAATATTGATGTTGTTTTAAATCAAAAAGATAAAGAACTCTTAACAGCTTTTGATAATTTAGATTAAATTTAATAATTTTAAAAAGATCTAACGTTATGTCAGATCTTAATTTTAGGAGCTCTTTATGAAGCTATTTATTATTTTTATAGTTCTTATATTTAATCAAATAACATTTGCTAAAGAATCATTAACTTTGAAGTCAGCAGATATAAAACAGTTGATTGAAAGCCAAAATGCAAGAGTTAAAGGAAAAAATTATCAAGCAAAAGCGATGATACATCGGCAAGGATATTTAAAAAGATCTTTTCTTCCAAGTCTAAAAATCCAAGGTGCCCAGGAAAGATTTAGCCTTGGACAAAACTACACTAGAACGCAACCAACTTATGGCGCCGAACTTAGTTTGAATTTATTTAATGGCTTAAAAGACCAACTTCAAAATCAGGTCATTAATAAAAAAAAGCAAAGGGTAGATTCAGAAATAAAAGTAAGTTTATATGAAGAGATTATAAAAGCTAAGGAAATTTATTGGACTTTAGTGTATTTAAACCAAACTTTTGTAGCCTTGAGTGAAGTAAAAAAAATAAATCAAACAAATCTTTCTTCGGTTGAAAGAAGAATTAAATCAGGAAGCGCTACAACCGCAGATCGATTTGAGTTTTTAATGAAACAAACTGAAATTGATTCAAATTTAAAGAAAGTAAATATGCAAAAAGAAATTTTAGATAAAGAACTTGGCTCAATTTTAGGTTTTTCTAATATAGAAAAAATTATATTGGCTGACAAATTTGAACACTTTGAAAAAATGGAAGATATTGGAAATCACAATGAAGCTCAGCATCAGTTTTTAGCCCTACCTGCTTTATTGCAATCGGAAGAAAATGAGATTTTAGCCAGAATACAGAGCCGTTCATGGTGGCCAAGAATAGATGCATTTGTCGCTTTTAATGAATATAACGTTAGAAACGGAAATGTATTTGGTCCACAAGAAGGTCAAGAGACTGTTATGGGGTTGAGACTATCGATGAATTTATTTGATTTTATGTCTGGTAATACTGAGGCCTCAGCACTAAGGGCAGATGCTGAAGGTTCTAGATTTGAATCACAATATTTATCTAAACTAATTGAAAATGAAGCCCACACTGAAATTACATCTTTAAATTTTCTTCATCAGCAAATTCACGACGCGGAGGAAAATATTAAGCGTTCTGAAGGGTATTTAAAAATTACTTTGGCTGAATATTCTCGTGGGGTCAAAAATTCACCCGATGTACTAGGCGCGATAGATAAGCTATTTGAAACCAAGAATAAATATAATGAAATACTTAGGGATTTTTATATAACCAGAGACCACCTAAAAACCAAAAGTGAAATTTAAAGGATTTAAAATATGAATTTCTTAAGAACATTCGCATCATTCAAATTCTATAGATTAAAAAATTAGATGATTAAATTCTTATATTACAAAAATGTCATGTTTCTGTCATGCGAATGAAATACTGAGTGTCATAAAGTCTAGTAATTTCAAATGAAAATCGTAAAATAACTTCCTTTTCAATTTGACTTTAAAATGAGCACAGTTTGATAACTTTAAATAGTTTAAAATCAACTTTAAGCTTAAAAGCTCATTTTTATATTCTATCAAATATCTTATCATATTATTTACTTACTTTTTTTGGACTAGTGAGTTTGATAATACTATTACAGTTTTTTAGAATTTCAGATTTAATTTTAGTAAATGGCGGGGATCCTTACAAAATATATTTAATCATTAAATATTTATTAATTTTAACACTACCCATCTTAATCCCAACGACCCTGCTAATTTCGCTATTTCTATCATATAAAAGCTTAAGAGAAGAAAACGAATTAATTGCATTCGCATCCGTCGGACTAAGCGACAAGCAACTTCTACTTCCGTCATTTGTAATGTGCGCCCTAATGTCCTTGTTTTGTTATATCTGTAGCGCAAAACTAGCCCCTGAAGCACATATCAAATCATCGATAATAGAAAACCAAATTAAATCAAATTTTTTAAAAACGGGAATAAGACCTAAAATTTACTATGATCAGGGGAATTTTGTCCTTTATTCAGAAGACAAAATTAATAATGAATTTATTAATATTTTTATTAAAGACAAAAAAGAAAATTCAACTACATTTGCAAAAAAAGGACGGTTTGTATCCGAAAAAGATAATAATTGGTTTTTAAATCTTGAATTAATAGATGGAAAATCTTTTACAAAAAGAAAAGAAAACTTAGGAAATATAGTTCAATTCGAAGAATACAAAATTCCAATTCCTTTAAATTCAAGGTACAACGAAGTTGACTTATTTCACCTTAATCAAACAAACAAACAGATATTTCAGGCTTTAAAAAATAACAAAGAGTTAACTCAAAAAAAGCTAAATTATTACTACATTGAAATATTAAAGAGGTTTAATTTATCTCTGATCCCATTAGTGTTTTGGATTATTTTTATTACATTTGGCTTTAGTATTCATAACAGAACAGCAAAATCTAGCTTATTCGCCATTGGTATTTTAATAGGAATTTCTTACTGGATAACCTATTTTATGTTTGAAGCTGTCGCTTTTGCGTCACAGAATAAATCTATAATTTTACTCCCTTTCGTTATTTACACATCAATTTGTTTACTTATCCTTTTTTTAAAAAATAAAAAACAAATTCTTAATTAAGGAATATTAATGATTATTAAAAAGCAAATTACCAACAATATTGATTTTATAAATAATCTAATACTTACGATTAGTTTTTTATTTTTAGCTAATAAAACATTAACCTTATTTATTTTTAATGTCTCAATCGATGGATTACTTAAATCAATATTTTTTAAAATTTCGCTGTTTTCACTACTGTTTGCTATATTAATTATTTTTTTTTCGTTCACATATTCAATTCGATTAAATAAATACATAATCTATCTTATTGTGTTTCTATCTCTAAGTACTGACTATTTTATGCGGTCGTTTGGAGTTTTGCTTGATGAAACATTATTTCAAAGCTTATTTGAATCCTCAACGAACGAAGCCTTACAATACTATCATTTTAGCTATTTTATTGAAGTCGGAATTTGCTTGATCAGTTTTATATTTATCTACCAAAAATTAAAATTCACAGATTTTACAATTCTAAATACATTAAAAACTTTTTTTCAAGGACTAGGTTTAAGCGTTTTAATAGTATTCATTGTAGGTGTATTTTTCTATAAAGATTGCGCTAGTTTTTTTAGAAATAATAGATCAGTTCGGCATTTGGTTAATCCTATAAATACATTATACCAAAGTTATAATTATATTAACTTCTTATACTCTGATAAAACGACAACTTTTGTTCAAATTTCCGATGATGCAAAAATGACCACAACTAAAAAACCCAAGCTTTTTGTTTTTATACTTGGCGAAACAGCTAGGTCATCAAACTTTTCAATCAATGGATATGCTAGAAATACAAACCCCAACTTAATTAAAGAAAATAATCTAGTGAATTTTGAAAATGTAACTTCGTGTGGGACAGCAACAGCTATATCTGTCCCATGTCTTTTTTCAGATAAAAATAGGTCCGAATTTAATAGAAATAAGGACATGAAAAGGGAAAATATAATAGATATCTTAAATAAGGTCGGATTTAACTCAACATGGGTTGAAAACAACACTGGATGTAAAGGTGTATGTGACCGTATAACTAATTTTGATTTGGCTACACTTAAAAACAATGAAATCTGTAATGTTGGCGGCTGTTACGATGAAATTTTGGTTAATGCATTTAATAAAATTATTGATCAGCCCATAAGCAAAACAGCAGTTCAAACATTAAATAATCAAAACCCTAAACCTACCTATGGAAACCAAGCCATATACCTTCATATGTTAGGAAGCCATGGGCCAACCTACTACTTGCGATACCCTGATAAATTCGGAGAATTTAAACCTGTCTGTAACTCAAGTAAATTATCAGATTGTACATCTAACTCAATTATTAATACTTACGACAACACGATCTTATATACCGAACACATTATCTCAGAGGTCATTAAAAAACTTAAAGCTAGCCCACAATATGACTCAGTTCTGGTTTACGTTTCTGACCATGGAGAATCACTTGGTGAACGGGGTGTTTATTTACATTCACTACCTTATATAATAGCGCCAAAAGAGCAAAAACAAATTCCTTTTTTCTTCTGGTTTTCAGATTCGTATTACAAAAATGAATCTGTAAGAATTAACAATATAAAGAATAAAACAAAGTGCTCTTTGTCTCATGACAACGTGTTTCATTCTCTTATTGGAGCATTCAAAATCAAATCAAAGTTTCACGACAACACATTAGATATTTTTAATGAAAAATTTAAATGTTTAAAAAAATAAATCCAAGGCTTAAGATTTTGGAAGTGTGATTATAAAGACAGATCCAACACCGACCTCACTTTGTAATGTGATTTCACCTTTATGTCGCTGAATAATAGATTTAACTAGTGTTAATCCAAGACCCATACCAGGACTTGATCGTGATTTATCACCACGATAAAGCCTTTCCCAAATTTTTGTTTTATCTGTTTCAGAAATACCCCACCCATTATCTTGGATTCTTATAATCAAATAGGACAAATTTTTATTAATAGAAATACTAATTTTAACATGTGAATCTGAGTATTTAATAGAATTACTAATAAGATTTGTGAAAACCTGTTTGAGTTTATTTCTATCAGCGCTAATCTTTGTGTCTTCAAAATCAGAAATAACAATATCAATCTTTTTTTCATTCGAAGTGTATTCAAAAATCTCTAAACACTCTTCAAATAATTTTTTTAAATCAAAGTTCGTTATATTTAAATTTATACTCCCTGCTTCATTTTCTGAAATATCCATAATCGTGCTTAATAGCGTCGAAAGGTCTTTTAATTCTTCTATGCAATAATAAAGCGCTTCTTTATAAATTTTAGAATCCTGAGATTTAATAGCCAACTGACCTCGATTAATAATATGTGAAATGGGAGTCCTTAAGTCATGAGCAATTGAATCAAGTGAATACTGAAGTGACTCTAGAAGTTTATTGGTATGAAAAGCCATGACATTAAATACATTACTCAGCTCTTCAATTTCGTCTTGGCTGGAAGTAGTAGAAGATAAATTACTGACATGACCATTTTGAACAGATTTGATTGTATTAATCAAATTACGAATCGGCATTAAGGATTTACGTAAAAAATAATAAGAAATCAAGATCGTAAAAAAGCTCATAAAAATCATAATAAAAAAAAGTGTACTCAAAAAAGACCAAAGAAAATCTTCTGACTCGTCAGTATTAACACCTACCATTAAGTTCATCTTTCCACTTATTTTGTCGGCAAACACTTCTATGGTCTCGTGACCTATGTCTTTTGACAAAATTTTAAAATGTCCTGAGTAGTTAGATTTTTTATTAACTTCATAATCAATTTTTGTTTTATCAAAATGTAATAAATAACTTGGTCTCTGATAGTAAATAGTTTTATTATCTTGACCAACAACTTTAATCAAAAGATCTTTAAACCGATCTCTTTGAATTCCAGATCCTAAGAAATCACTAATGCTTACCATATCATCATCAGTCAGTAGCGTTTCTAATTGTGTATGTTTGGCTCTAGCCATCTTGCGATCTTTGACTGCCAAAAAATCTTTCAGTACAAGAAAAAGAATTATAAAAAAAATTATGTATGTCAGACTTAATAAAATAAAAAATCGAAATAAAATACGATTACTAAGACTATGTTTTGCTTTATAATTCTTGCCGGAGAACATAACCAATTCCTCTAACTGTATGTATTAATTTTATTGAAAAATTTTTATCAATTTTATTTCTTAATCGAAATACTAAAACATCAACAATATTAACCTGTGGATCAAAATTCAATTGCCAAACCTGGTCTAATATATATGTTTTTGAGATCACTCGCTCTGCATTAACTAAAAACAAATCTAAAAGTGCAAACTCTTTTACTTGAAGCGCAATCAATTCATTCTGACGGTAAACTTTTCTTGAAATTCTATCTAGCTGAATATCATTGTAGGTTAATAAAGAAGTTTCTAATGATCCTGCACGACGCCTTAATAAAACATGAACCCGTGCCAATAGTTCGGCGAATTCAAATGGCTTTACTAAGTAATCATCCGCCCCTTTCCGTAGTCCTAAAACTTTATCTTCAGTTGTGCGCTTAGCACTTAAAATTAGCACTGGCGTTTGGTTTTTTCTAGCTTTTAAAGCTTCTAGAACTGAAATACCATCTAAAATAGGAATCATTAAATCTAAAATAATCAGATCAAAGTTAATTTTAATCGCAAGATCTAACCCCTCTTTGCCATTTAAAGCAGTGTCTACAATAAATCCTTCCTGGGATAATCCCGTTTGCAGAAATTTTGATATTTCTAAATCATCCTCGATAACTAATATTTTCATGAGCGGAGAATAACATAATTTTTGATTGAAAATATAGACATGGCTTGTATTAATATTCTCATATTATTCATAATTAAAGCATTTAGAGTCTTTTATGGAAATTTTTACTTGTGAATTGGTATCTCAATTGAAAAGCAAGTGTTCTTACCCACTTTTTCATAATAAAGACGGCCATTTAAAGACTCGATAATTTCTTTTGAGATACTTAATCCTAAACCCGTTCCGGCGCCCGCTGGTTTAGTAGTGAAAAAGGACTTCATAATTTTTGATTGTAAATCCTTTGAAATTCCAAGGCCACAATCAATAATACAAATTTTTACATTTTCATTTTTTTTCATTAACTCAACACGAACCCATTTTTTTGGCTTATCTTTTATTGCATCAAATGAATTATTTAACAGATTCACTAACACTTGTGAAATCATGGTTGGAATTCCAGAAACTTTAAATTCCTTGTCTAAATTTGTGATGATCTTAATACCTGTTTTTTTAAACTTATCAGAACAAATATCTATGGCCTCTAATGTGATTTGATTCAAAGATACAATCTGCGCGGTATCTTTTTCAGAAGATCTAGTGAAGGTACTTAATCCCTTCACTATTTTTGAGATTCTTTGAACTGTGGATTCTATCAACTCTATTTTTTTTATAACTTTATTAACATTTTTTGTATCTTGTTGAAGAAGCTTTAAAGATTGATACGAGGCTAAACTTAAAATAGCTAAGGGAGAATTGATTTCATGGGCGATTTCACCCGCCATTTCACCTAAGGAGGTCATCTTTGCCGACTGAATTAATGTTTGTTGGGTCAACCGAGATCCAGTTATGTCTGAAAAAGTTGTTACACAATGAGAAGGCTTAACTTTTGTATTTAAAAATATTGGAGTCGAAGACACATTTATCCATTTCGTAGACTTATAATCTATATTAAGACCCATAACACTATTTGATTGTGCTAAGCCTGAAGCTAAACACTTCATAGCAGGGTGATCCGAACCAACTAGGTTTGTTCCGTCTTCGTTGATTGAATTCCAATCCTTATCCATGGATGATTTACCAAGAAGCTGATCTGCCGTCATTTCTAGGACATTAAGGGCCCCTGGATTAAAATCTATAATATTTCCTGTAATATCTTGGACCACTACCCCTTCAGTCATTTTTTCAAAAGCCACTTTTTGAAAAAGAGTCGCTTCGATGACAGACGATAACTCACGGACTTTTAATTTAAGCTCTAAAAGTTTTTGGATCTGACTTGATAACGCTTTCAGCGCTTGTAACTGTGGTGCACTTAACTGTCTTGGTTGGGTGTCGACAACACATAAGGTTCCTATAGGTAATTTAGACTTGGGATCATAGATAGGAGCCCCGGCATAATACTGGATTTTTATACTTTGATTTACTAATGGATTATCAAAAAATCTTTTATCAGTTGTTACATTATCAACAATAAAAACATCGTCTTGTAATATCGCATGGGCACAAAAAGAAAAATCCCTGTGGGTTTCAGTTGCAGTCAAACCCACTTTAGATTTAAACCATTGTCGTTTTTCATCTATCAATGAAATCAATGCAATAGGAGTATTACAAATTTGAGACGCCATTAAAGTCAAATCATCAAATTCTTTTTCAGTCACCGTATCAAGGATATTTAAGCTTTTTAAGGCTTTTAGCCTTTCTGTTTCTTTAAAATGTAATTCTGCTTTTATCATTTCGTTATCTTATTCTGATCTTAAATTTTTTAATAGCCTAAAACTTAAAAATTAGTACCAAAACCAAGCTCTAAGATTTCAACTTCAATGTGCCTTAGATCCTCTTTAAAAAAATTATTTTCATAATGCCCATACAAAAAATATTTTCTTTCACTACCAATGTAGGTTTTAGCACCTAGACCCATAGAATATCCTTGTTTAATAGTATCCAAGCCTTGAATAAAACCTATTTTTGGTCCCAGTTCAAAACTATAATTTTTTGAGTTAATAAGTCTAACATAAGCCTGATAGTTAACTTCTAAAATAGGTTGTAATTCTAGATCAATGATTCCTAAACCATCAACTGTATGGGATAGTATTTGTTCAAAGCCAAAATCAATTCTTTGATTCAAATACTCTTTATGTTGGTAAATTAATCCGGAATTAATTCTAAATGCATAGCCCGTCCATTTATCATCTGTACTTAATTTTATATCCTCATCATATTTGTTCCATCTTAGACCCAGTTGATAAACCGAACTCCATTTTTGATTTATTTTTTTAATCATATCTATTTCAACTGAAATCATTGGATCTGATAATAATTCATCGAAGTAGCTACTTGAATTAAAATCAGCATATTGATCTGCAGAATAATAATTCAGTTTCAATTCAAATAAATAATTTTTAAACCAGCTATTTTTTTCTTCAGAATGAATAGCCTTTTTATCAAGTTTTTTGGGATCTGAATTTAAATCTAATTCATTATTCTTATCAATTTTTATTTCTTTATCCAATTCTGAAGTGTTTTGATTCTGTTCTAAATCAGCGACTCTTTTTTCGATTGAATTTATTTTCTCGATTAATGTTAAATTTTGATCTGAAGAATTTATTTCAGATGCAGTGACTCTTTTAGGATCTTCATTAACCGAAAGCTGTTGATTTAAATTATTAAAAATAACATCTACTCTTCTTTTTAGAAATTTCGATTTTTGATTTTGATCAACCCCATTAGCTATAATTTGAAATATATTTAAAGACACACCATAATCTGTAAACAATATATTTCTTACTGCTTCTGCCCTTTTTTGACTTAATAATAAATTGGATTTTTCTTCTCCAGCTTCATCAGAATAACCAATAAGTAGTATTTTTTTTTCTACAAAAGCTTTATTTAGGTGATGTTTAATTTGTTCTTTTTCTTCTAAATTTAAATTGAAATTACCTACTTCAAAGTAAATACTGTGTTTGATTTCTTGGCCATACATATCTAGAGACCATAAAATTATAAAGCTAAAGAGAATTACGTTTTTCATTATAAAATCCTTTATAAATTGTATTTGCCAAAGCTAAAGTACTGAAGATTTGAAGTTAAATCCGAACATCTAAATGCAATTGCCTTTTGAAGGCCAATTTCTGTAAGACGAAATGATCTCACATTTAAAATAAAACTTGAGTCTGATGAAAAAATAATACCATCTACATTAGGATTTAAGGATGAGGTTGGAATTTGAAAAGTAATTAAATCGTTTCCGGTTGTACATTCTAATCGCCAAATTCTGGACATGATTGTCCATGCATCACCCAATGATGTTGGTCCGATATTATTCACTATTAGTAAAGAGGCTCCATTGTGCGCCGCCATCACTTTTGAATTGTTAGAAGTCAGTGTTGTAGAGCCCTGCAATTGGGAACCAGAATTGATTTTTAATAAATCTTGGTTATCAATGCTGACTTTAATATGCTTAGTTATTGCGTCGTCCCTAACAATTCCGATTAAACCTGAAGTGTAGGGAGAAAGACCAATCCAGTAGCTACTAATCATACTTTTATCAATACTAGTTGGAATAGGACAGCTGGCCGGCTGAAAGACTTCACTTTGTGGAGACACAAATAGTCCAGCAGTATCAGGACCTGAATAAACAGTATCTATATTATTACCACCGCCTCGTTCAAAAAATTGTAGCTCTACAGAATGTCTTCCTACAGATAAATTAACATTACTACTTGTTACAGTTTGGTTTCCATGAAGCCCGTCGTTATCAACAACCATCACCCCATTTACAAAAAATCTTGATCCGTCATCGGAACTTGTTCTAAATAAATAATTTCCCGCAATTTTAATTTCGAGGAAGCCCGTCCACCTCATTGCATAGTTGTCTGGCGAGGGTTGAAATTCTAAATGATCTAAATTTAGCAAGTTGTCTATTAAACCAGAATTAATTGCACCCGATGGCGGAACCCCAGGTGCTCCTCCAAAAAAAGTATTTAAACTTGTTAAATTATTATCTGACCAAACTTGAAAATTTAAACCCTGACAACTGTCTGCTGACAATACACCACCTGAAGTCGCAATTGTTCCTAATGCACGAACTAAATATTGCGAAAATTCGACACTATTATCACTCGAAGATGATGCTAAATTAAAATTTCCAAACTGATCTATCGTTGATCCCGCAGATACGCTGATGGAATAAAGACCATCTTCAGACCCATTTAATAGATAATTTTGTATTTTTACAGTGTATTTAAGAGGATCTAATGTTGGTGCCACTGCTAATGTAGCATGAGTTCCCGGTTGAATTAAAGTAATATCCGTAGAGTCAAAGAGTACCGGGACCCTGCTAAAAACAACATCGAAGCATATTTCATTATTTGAAGTTAGATCATCTTGTAAAACTACGCATCCTCCGGTTAAGGATCCTTTTTCAATTTGGATATTAAAGGGTGTTAAAGGTGGATTGCCATTTGTAGTGTTGTAAGTAGAAGAATTACTTTTTTTATTGCCAAGCAGATTACTTTGCCATCCACACCCAAGTGCAAAAACCAAAAAATTTAATATACAGAAAATTATCATAAGCTTTTTAACAGATTTCAATTTGACCTCGCTTAGTTTTTTAAAGCAGAAATTATTAGAACTTAGCCTAACAACTTATCGACTTATTTTTTCAATTCTTAAGGATATCTTAATAATTTGTGTTTTTTTCTGAAGAATCTTAAGATTTCTCATTTCAAAACGCTCGATTCGACATTAGTCCTGTTTTTAATTTATAAATTTAGGTCATTGAAGTCCTGATAATTACAAATGAATTTTTAAATGATTAATTTTTTAAAAATACTTTCTATAATAAATTATGATTAAACTTAAAATTGCAATTATTGAAGATGATATAGATCTGTTAACTCTAATTGGCCAAATGTGTATCGATCTCAATTATGATATCTTTGAATTTAGAACCTACGAGGACTTTATATTTAGGTACTCTTCAATATTGCCCAACTTGATTATCACGGATAGAAATCTTCCAGGTAAAAATGGCAATGAACTTATTAAATCCATTAAAAAAATTGATCCGACAATTCCTATTATTATGATTTCAGGTTCAAACTCTACTGAAAATATTCTGGAAGCGTTAAATCTTGGTGCCGATGATTTTATTGCAAAACCATTTCACGCCGAAGTTCTAGCAATTAAAATAAATAAAATATTAGCTAAACATATAAAAAATCAAGAAATAAATTTAACGTTACAATCTGAAATTCGACTTGTTAAAAATAATGAGATTGAAGTCTTTTTAACATCCATTGAATATAAAATATTTGAACTTCTTTTTGAAAATATAAATGATTTCGTTACACGAGATCTTCTTCATCAACAAAACAACAGTCGAAGCTTAGATGTTCATATCAACAAACTTAGAAAAAAAATAAAAGAATTAAATTTAGAAATAGAAACTATTAGAAGTTCTGGTTATAGGCTAAAAAAGAAAAATTTAGTCAAACAATAAAGTCTTTTTTTAATGAAGAACAAAATTAACGCGCATTGGTTATTAGCCTTAATAATAATCTAAATTAACCAGTTCTTAACACATCACTGTTGACGTATTGGTCCCAGATTGAAACCATATTAGTGAACTCTAGCAAGGACGCTTAATATGAGACCACAAAAGTTTTTATCAACAGCCTTCGTACTTCTTTTTTCATTCCAAGCCTTCAGTTTAACAAAGACAATAACAACAACATCTAATGTAATAGATAAAATCTACGATCAAACCCGTCGTAATCACAACCCAATTGGCTACGACACAGCCAGAGTCAGTTTACTTGGCCACATGGCCGTTCATGAAGTTCAGAATAAATTGTACGTGAAAGATGTTTACTGTGAGGCAGACTATGTTTCGCCAGGTATCGGTCGTATTCCAAATAATAGCGTTATAAATGTAGAGCACACCTGGCCACAAAGTAAGTTTGGTGGGTCTGATAGACGTCTACAAAAATCTGACCTTCATCATCTCTACCCAACTGATTCCCAGTTGAATGGAATTCGTGGAAACAATCCATTTGGTGAAGTCATACAAGACACTCAAAACACAAAATGTCCTATGTCACACATTGGTTTAGATACTGCAGGACAGAGAGTTTTTGAACCACCTCAAGCCCACAAAGGCAATGTGGCTCGTGCTCTTTTTTACTTTTCAATTCGCTATAAAATGAAAATATCAACAAATGAAGAAGCTGCTCTTCGACTGTGGAACATTGATGATCCTGTTGATGCCGCTGAACTTTTAAGAAATGATCAGGTTGAAGGCTACCAAGGTAATCGTAATCCATTTATCGACCAACCTGACTTAGCCAATTCCGTTTCTGATTTTTAAAAAATAAACCTATCTGAAGAATGAGCCACTTCTTTTAAAACTCATTCTTCAGATCAACTTAAATTGATCTTCTTTTTCCTTTTTGAACTGGAATTGCGGTCAGGGGATCATCCGGCCACGAGTGTTTAGGATAACGCCCTCGAAGTTCTTTTCTTACCTCTACATAAGATCGCTTCCAAAACCCTTCTATGTCAGATGTCACTTGGACAGGCCTAAAATTAGGCGCGAGTAACTTAAACACCAAGGGCGTTTGATTGACACCCACCTTAGGGGTTTGAATCAATCCAAAAACCTCTTGCAGTCGCACTTCAACATAGGGCGCTTCAACAAGACTATAAATAATTGGATGAACCCCGCCACTCGGAGCGTGGAAATCTTTGGGTACTTTGGATTTAAATTCTTTTAAGATTTGAGACTCAATCTGAGTTTCTATAAAATAAACTAAATCCTGCTTTAAAATTTGATCCATCTGATTATGACCAAGACTTGCCATCTCTAGTGCAGACTTAATTTGTTCATTTGTCAGAAATTGATTATTAAGTTCTTTTTTAAGTTGTTTTTGAGGTTCTTCTTGAAGTGGGACTTCAACGTGATGTTGATTAAAAAATTCCCACCTAGATATCCAATTTGTAAGTCCCTTATGATTATTTATAATTTCTGGCCAACGCAAAACCAAAAGATCAATAAACTTATCCCCCAAATCCTCAGCCGCTATTTTTGTTAAAGTGGGCTGATCTAAATCTAGATCCTTAAAGCGACGACCTTTTTTTAAATAAAATTGCCCTTTTTCTGAATCATAAAAAGGCTGTTCAAAGTTTTGTATTTGATATTTTAATATTTGAAGGACTTCTGCTTTTGAAAATCCATGGGCAATATCAACTAAGGTCTCTGATTGCCCTGATATATCTCTCCCGGATAAACTTAAAAAAAATTCACTTTTATGAACCGCTGAACTTGGGCTTAATTTTACACCCCGGCCACCAACCATAAGTCCACGATCCGTATTTAAACGTCTTCGACACAGTCGATCTGATTGTGTTTGAAGTAATAGTTCAAAGATTGCTTTTTGATCATCTACAGGATTTGTGGATTTTAAATTTTGCTGTTGCTTTATTTTAGAATTGGGATTTGTTTCTATTTTTTGTTTTATATTTAAATCCAAACTTTTATTTGTTCTAACAATTTTTTTTAATTGCTCTGCTGTTTCAAGAACATTTCGAATTGTATTTAGGTTTACATCTTGTGATTTTAAATTTCCAGATTCGTAATCTTCTAAAAACTGAAGCCGGTCTAAAATATCACTTTCAGATGATGACACTGCATTTTGCTTAGACGACATAATATCTTTGTCTTGAAGTAAAGCCACAAGCTTCACTGACAAATCTAAAATTAAATTTTCAGCTTCATCCTGCGCTTGAGCTTCGTTAGAATTAATTAAATTTTCAATCCTAAAAATAAAAGCTCCGTATCTGGGCTCTAGTGGAAATGTCAAAAGTCTATGGCCCATTAAAGTCAAAGCCCCGAAGTCATCAATAGCGTTAATGTTCTTTAAAAACGTTTGGGCTTTTAAAAGTAAAATATCTGGGGGGTGTGTAAACCAAGAAAATGTTTTTGGTTGTGAAATTCCTAAATAAGATAAAAGTAAAACTGAAGATGACAAATCTAATCGTTGAATTTCAGGGGGTAATTGGTCTTCTTTAGATGACTCTTCATGAATGGTCCACAGGCGTAAGCATTGTCCTGGCTTTTCTCTAGCCGCTCGCCCTGCCCGTTGCTTGGCATTGAATTTAGAAATCGAAGATAAATTTAAAATTGAAAACCCACTATTATAATTTGTTGTTAAAACTCTTGAAAGTCCGGTGTCGATCACCGCATTGACTCCCCTAACTGTGACTGAGGCCTCTGCGATGTTGGTGGCCAGGATGACTCGTGGTTTTGAGTGCTGTTCTAAAACAGATTTTTGATCTTTTAAATTTAATGATCCATGTAAAACAAAAATGTCCCTGTTTATCTTTTTTTCTAACAGGTGCGCTTTGACTCTTTGGATTTCACCCACTCCTGGCAAAAAAACTAAAATATCATCCACCGAATCCAAAACATCTAAGCTTGTGACTGCGTTTGAAACTCTTTGAATAAAACTAAAGTCGGTTTGAAGACTTAAAGGTTGATTTGAGTATTGAATTTGTAAGGGATAGACTTGACCTGGGATGTCGATCATAACACTTTCTGGTAAATAGTTTTTAAGCTCTGACATATCTAAGGTCGCCGACATGATTAATATTTTGATGTCACGGCCAAGCTGTTGAAGCTCTTTTAAGACTGCTAAAATAACATCTTGATTTAAATTTCTTTCATGAAATTCATCAATCACAATTAAATCAAAGTCTTTCAATTCAGGATCATCAATAAGTCGTCGAAGCAAAATCGCATCGGTCATAAACAACAACCGGGTTTTATGATTAAATTTTGAATCTTGCCTGACTTGATAACCAACCTGTTCGCCGACCTTCCACTTATTTTCGTCGGCCACGAACTGACACGCCGAAATGGCGGCCATACGACGAGGTTGTAAAATCGCAACCTTACCCTTAACCGTCGATAATAACTGCGGGGGCAATCGGGTTGTTTTGCCAGCACCTGGAGTTGCTGTTAAAATAACCTGCGAGCTTGATTGAAGCGAACTCACTATAAAATCTAAATGGTCATCTATGGGCAGCTTCAGCATCTGACTTAAAAATATAACTCATTTTATGCAGTTGAGGGCGACTGACGCACGCCAAACTCATGGTTTTAAGTCTATTTTTTGATATAACAGGATCACTATGATGAAAGATTTTGGATTGACGTTTTTTTTGACCGCCCTTGGACTTATGCTTTCTGTTTACCTCGGATTTAATGAATCAGGGTCATGGATGATTGGACTCCAATTTTTATTCACTACTTCTATTCTAGCTTTACTGGAAACAACAATCTCTTTTGATAATGCCATTGTGAATGCGTCAGTCTTAAAAAATATGACACCTCTTTGGCAAAGACGATTTTTGACTTGGGGGATTTTAATCGCTGTCTTTGGAATGCGATTAGTTTTTCCAATTGTGATTGTGTGTTTAGCGGCCTCATTAGGTCCAATTTCTGCTATTAATTTAGCTTTAAATGATCCTGCAAAATATGCTGAAATTATGCTTTCGGTGCATCCTCAGGTGGCGTCTTTTGGTGGAGCTTTTTTAGCCCTTGTGGCTTTAAGTTATTTTTTTAATGAAGACAAAGAAACCCACTGGATTGAATTTATTGAAAAGAAACTTTCTAAACTTGGTTCATTAAAATCTACTGAAGTCGCCATCACACTGGTTGGGCTTTTAATTTTTTCAAGATATGTAGATCCCAAAGTTAGCAGCACCGTTTTATTTTCTGGGGTTGCCGGTGTCTTAACTTTTATTGGCGTGAAATTAATTGGTGAAGTTTTAAGTTACAAAGGTGAAGGCGACTTGGCTGTTGATATCGGCAAGCAAAGCCTAGGTTTATTTTTATATCTTGAAATCCTAGACGCCTCTTTTAGTTTTGACGGCGTGATTGCTGCGTTTGCCATTACATCCAACCCCCTTGTTATCGCCATTGGCCTTGGAATTGGGGCCCTGTATGTTCGAAGCTTTACAATTTTAATGGTTAAGAAAGGTTCACTAGATGCCTATGTCTTTTTAGAGCATGGGGCGTTTTGGGCCATAGGCTTACTGGCCGTCATCATGTTTGTCAGCATCTCTTATCATGTTCCAGAAGTCGTGTCTGGCGGGATAGGACTTCTAATTATTGCTGCGGCCTTCGTGCATAGTTTGATTAATCAGAAAAAAAGCTTTAAATAAAATTTAGTAGTTCCGGTTTTCGGAAAAATTAAACCTGTATGTTCACTATTTTAATATGTTTTAAACAACGGATTTTGCAAAGCTAGAGTTACTAAGTTTAGGAGTATTTAATCATGGCAACCAAATCTAAAGCTAAACCGTTAAAATCAGATGAAATTCCTGTAACCAACAGACATCTTGAATTAGTAAAAAAAGAACTTAAAAGTGATATTACGTCTTTGAGGCTAGAAACCAAATCTGGTTTTCTAAAAATGGAAGCTCGATTTGAGGCCCAAGATGCTAAATTTTTAAGTATCGATTCAAGATTTAATGAAGTTGATTCTAGATTTACAGCTTTGGACTCTAAATTTGTGGCTATTGATGCAAGATTCACAGCAATGGATTCAAGATTCGATAAAATGGAATCTATTTTATACGGAATGAAAGCTTTGCTTGAAGAACAAAACACAAGAAATAAAATTGTCCTTGATGGCTACGCCCATTTATTTGACAGAAGCATCACTTCTGATTCTAGAATCGAAAAACTAGAGAAAAAATTTTTTGGTATTTCACAAAAGTAATATAACTATGGGTAATAGCTTCATATCTGTTCTAGATAAACTATCATTGCTAAAAATCGACGAAAGTTTTATTTTTCGTAAAAAAGATTTTGAAAGAAACGATAAGATACTTGAATTATCAAATTTAGTGATTGGAAAAAATCAGCATTACACCAGCTTTAACTCGGGCGTTGCTTGGGATAGCAATACAAAATTTGAGATTAGTCACAGGTCTGAAGTTACCGAATTTTATGGCTATAAGGAAACGTATCATCAATTAGCACTTATTTTACTTAACACCTTATTTAATGCAGAAAGTGTTTGCGAAGTTAATCTTACTCATCCTAAAAGTACGATTAAAACTCTTTTTATTAGTAATGAAAAGTGTCTCAAACATATTCCTTTTTTAGAAATGGACATCGACATTGATTTAAAAAGTTTTGAATATGTGCCTAGCAAAGTCGATAAATTTCAAACTTTACATAGCCACAACAGGTGGTTTGGATTTTTGGATGAACAATTGCCCGCTTTCAATTATTCATTTAGCAACAAAGACGATCGTTACTGTAATGTAAGTCTACAAAAGGCAGATCAATTGGTTATTTCTGTGACAAGCGAAGGTTTATGTAAACTCACTGAACTTTTTCTTGATATTGGGTCACAGGACAACAATGTTGACGAAATTTGTTTAGAGCCTACAAACCCTGGTTTTGGAGGAGCACGGCGAAATAGCAATGAAGCCAAGTTTTTACTTCCTGGAAGCCTAGCATTTCCACAATTAAATCTTGATAATCTTTTTTTGCCCAATAACAACAAGTAGATATCCGTCTAATTTCTCAATTTATGAAATTTTAAATATAATATAAATTAATTTATATTTAAAAGTTTTTTTCGAACGCTATTCCAAAAGCGTCATCATTAAACGTGGGATAAAAAATAACTGATGATTTAGATTTTTTTTGAATCATATCAACTCCAATAGAATAAGATATTCCAATAACAGCGCCTCCAATCACGTCATGCAAATAGTGAGCGTTGTCGTTTATTCGGCTCAATGCAACTAATGTTGCAATTCCATAAGCCGGAATACTCCAATACCATTCGTGGTTTAAACTTACTGTTCCGGCAAAAGCAAACGCTGTGGTTGTGTGTCCAGACGGAAAAGATAGTCGACTAGCACTATTGTTCGGGCGCCTTTGTCTTACTATATGTTTTAGTCCCTGAGTAAAAACTCCAGAACTTAAAGTACTTCTAAACATAGCATGAGCACGATGTTTGTAAATGCTGTTTCTAGACAAAAAATAAGTCGTGTACATTCCGCCTAAGTACAAAGCATTGGGTATCATTTTTCCTAGATCATCACCGTATTTAGAGTAACTGCCTAAAGGTTTATATTTTTGAAAACTATTCTGTGTGCTATCTATAAATTCTCTTTTAAAAAATCCGTACAAAAAAGCTGTTCCCACTGCACCTGAGATAAACGTGTACTTAGCATCAGTTTTGTAAATAGAAGTCATATCATTTGCAAAAGTCTGAACTCCATCTAAAATTATATTTGTTTCAGCACTTACAGTAGGGGCTATTGCCAAAAGAAGTGTTATCCATAACCCAAATAAGTTTTGAAAATTTTTAATTAAAAACATAGGAAATACCAATGCCTGGACTTAAAATAAAGTACGTATCATATTCATAAATATTACTGCTGTTATTAACGTCAACAGCAGATATCCTTGCAGAAACCCTTCGAATTATGAAGTGTGGAGTTATAAAAAGTTTTGGAGACACATCTAATTTTATGCCCAATCCAAAATCTGCAAAACCTTCAATTTCACTATCCAACTCAACATTTATTGGATTATTAAAATTATCAAGCCCTGATTCATTACTTACGCTGAGCAAGCTCAATCCAACTGCAAATTCTATGTAAAAAGAAAAAAATGAGTTCATTTCCATAACTTTTCTTAAACCAAAACTTAAATTGTGTGCTTTGTTTTTTGTTGATTCTGAGCCATCTAGCCTTATAATGCCAAGTTTTTTTGTTCCACTTTCCATATCGAATAATGAATATGAATATGTGAACTTATAATATAGTTGTCCCCATTTTTCATTCACATCCCATTTTTTAGCATAGGCGACGCTAACAAGTTTGTATGTATCAGCGAAAGAACCTGAGGTTTCCGCAAATTCGTAAGATAACTCAACAAAACTTTTTGGTGTTTCAGTAGCACCATAAGCGTTACCATTAGAAAAAATCGCGAGAATTAAAAGTAATTTTTTAAAAAAGTTCATATTTTCCTTACATACATTAATACAACTATATATTGTTTATGTATATAGTCTATCAAAAGGATAAAATTTTTAAGGAAGTTCGTCTTAAAATAATTTTAGCTTAAATATAATGGCTTTACTAAAATAACAAAACGCAAGAAATAAAATTGTACTTGATGGCCAAGCCCATTTATTTTACAGAAGTTTCACTTTTGATTTCAGAATCGAAAAACTAGAGAATAAAATTATTAGTATTTCACAAAAGTAATTGCTTTTGGATTTAGTTAATTTCCACGCAAACGAAAATTAGCTTAAATAAAATTAATATAGTGATTCTTTCAAATAAATCTCATTATTTAATGCTTACTAGATTATTATTGCTTTAAATTTTAATACACGAACTGTATTAAAATTTAGTGGTTATAAAAAGATGCTAACTCAGCTCCACGTACCTTTTGAAATTGTCGAGGATCGCCTGCCAGCCTTTTTTTTGCGTTTCTGCCGGATTCTGAATTTCTGCATCGAAAATGGTGGTGACTTTGGTTGCCGTGCCAGCCTGCTCAAATTTTGTACGCACTTTACGACCGTCGGATAAAGTGTAGACAAGCCTATTAAATTCTTCGACTTCATCGTAAACCGCTTCAAAGTCAAAACCGAAGCTTCCGTCACGCGCTTCCATTCGCGCGAAATACTTACCGCCGGGCTTGAGGTCATTAGTAGCTCTGGGACAGCCCCAATCGGGGACGGCAAAATTCCAATTCGTGATGTGTTCTGGACTCGTCCAATACAACCAAACTTTTAGAAGTTCAGCAGAGATCACCGCTTCTATCTTGATTTCTTCATTAGCCATTTTTCCCCCGGTCTTGAAACATTCTAATTTTCCCAGCACTTGGTGTCCAGGAAATGAATCACAAATAAAAGTAAACTTATTTAATACATATTTAAAATCATATCAGTTTGATCTTTGGCGGTCAGTAAACCAATCTTCAATTACCAAAATGTGTTAACAAAATTACTGATTTTTAAGATCGCTTATAACTCTATTTTCAACGTTAAAAGTGGATAAAACTCTAAAAAACAAAAGGCTCTCTATATAGTATATAATAGAATACAGAATATGTATTCTTAGACAAAAATTCAAATTGTTGAAATCATTAAGAATAGTAGCCAATTACAGGTTAAGGATTTGATCTCAGAATTAGGTTTAACGGCGGCGGTCATGCATAGGGTACTTAAAAAACTGATCGACGAGGGCGTTCTTAAAAAATGTCATTGGCTTTGCCATAGTTGGATCTTACAAAGGTTTCGAAGTGATCAAAGAAGTTTAAAATTATTTGCGAGAAATATCGGTTTTCTCTAGATGAATAGATCCATCAGGGTTAATAACGACTCCAGTACTGCCCGTAATGCCCTCTGGCTCATATTTAAAGACGACGTTACAGTAGTTATTAAATTTACATTCGAAGACGGTGAATTTTAGATGCGCGCCCTTAATATTTTTATCTTTAGAGACTAAAACTTTTTTTCTAAATTTTTTTACTTTAAACTCAGAATCGACCTCTTGACCGCTGATTAATAAAGGCACCCGACCTATTTTTTCTGAATAAAAGTATTTCCGAAGATCTTTGTGATCAATAATAGCTTGAACAATTTTTTCTATTGGGTAATTAAGCTTTTCAACTTTATTCACTTCAGAACAGGCCGTAATAGAAATTAGTAACGACGTAAAAAACAGAGAGTATTTATTCATTAGGCTACCTGTAGCTTTTGCTTTTTAGTATTTAAAATCAGTTCTAATAAGGGTCCAGTCATAAATGTCGTAGCTAAGGCCATGATGACTAACATCGCAAAAAGTCTTGGTGCTATGATTCCCAAATCCAAACCAATATTCAGTACGATCAATTCTACAAGTCCACGGGTATTCATCAAAACGCCTATCGCAGCAGAATCTCTCCATCCCACTCCGTAGAATTTGGCAGCTAGCAGCGATCCACCAAATTTACCTATTGTGGCCACAGCGATAATCACTCCACAAATCATCCAATCGTGAGGGTTATTCACTAAACCAATTTCTGTTCGCATTCCAGTGAAAGCAAAAAAGCAGGGCAAGAACAAAACTCGAACAAGATCTTCTAATCTAAATTTAAGATCGTGGGCCAATTTACTTTTCTCTGGGATAATGGCCCCAAATAAAAAAGCGCCAAAGATAGCGTGGATACCAATATATTCAGTGGCTAAGGCCGACACAAAAATACCAAGACAAATAATGGCTAGCTCCCCCTCAGCAATAATTTTATGTTGATCCAATTTTAAAACGGCTTTAGTCACAATAGGTCTTACAAAAATAAACATGAATGAAATATAAATAACGGTCATAATAAGCGTGTACACAGCACTCATCATTGTCACTTGGGCGGCACTGACAATGAAGGCTAGCAAGCACCACGCTGTCACATCATCAATCGCAGCACACGTTAAAGTGATCGCCCCCAATTCTGTTTTTTGAAGTTTTTTATCTGAAATGATTCTGGCTAAGACTGGAAATGCCGTGATCGACATCGACACTCCAAAAAATAATGAAAAGACAGTGAACCCAACTCCTTCCGGCGCGTAGTCTTCATAAAGTTCAACAGCAAGTAAAGCACCTAATAAAAAAGGCGCAATAATACTTGCGTGTGAAATGGCTAAGGTTTTATGTCCACTGGTTTTTAAAACTTTCAAATCCAGTTCAACGCCCACCAAAAACATATATAAGATCACACCCAATTGGGCGATGATTCCCATAATAGGGGCAACACTATTAGGTAAAATGTAAGCGTAAACTTCAGGTGCGTATTTACCTAATAAAGAAGGTCCAAGAAAAATACCACCTATAACTTCACCAATCACTGAGGGTTGATTCATTAACGAAAATACTCGACCCATAATTCTTGCCGTCGCAATCACAATTGCTAGTGCCAAAAGTACATGTAAAAGATTATTAAACTGGGACGCGCTGGATTCTGCACCCGGGGATTTACCAGGAGTCATTGGAAATAAAGAGTTTCCATATCTGTTAATTAAAATATATCCAAAAATACTAAATCCAATCAGAGCTAAATAAAAAAACACTACACCAAAAAGTGATCTGCTTTTTAAACTAAATATCATAAAGTATCCCCAATAAAATAAAACATCTTAAGTCTTAGTCTTAAGTAATAAGTTTGAATATTTAATATCATGATACACTAATTCAAGATCGATAGAAACTAATTCCAAATCTTATACAAAACCTATACTAAACTTAGATCAAATCATTGATTAAATTGAAGGATTTCAATGCCACCGCGCTCATCTCTTATAATGGCAAGAAGAGTGAATGGCACTTGTGGAGTTTCGGTTGTGTACTTGACCTGTTCAGAAACAAATGTTTTTGCGAGACTCAATTCACCTTCAGAAATATACCACGCCACCTGAAAGATTTCCGATCGATTTTCAACGACATCTTCTGTAGTGACATAATTATATACTTCCTCAGTATTACTTGTGACTTTAAATAAATCCCCTTTTGTTGGTAACGCTAAGGGTCCGCCATTCATTTGAATAGAACTTGCCGTAGGACTACCAGGGTTTAAATTTTTTATAGGTCGAGTTGATGCCAAAATTCTTTTAAATGTCTTATACTCTTGGCCTGCCACATCAAAAGTAAAAATAATAATGTACCCCACGCCATTGGATTGGTCTCGGGCGCTTCGGCCTAAAAGAATAGTCGCAGGCACTGTTACTGACGCTGTCGCAGATGCAAGACCCGTGAACAAACCGAATGTATCGTCATCTGCTGATGTGTCTAGATTATAAGTTCCTGCCACACTTAAGAGATCATGATCGCAGCTGACTTCAGCCCCAAAAGCAATACCAGGATCAGTGCAACTGACGGTGGTGCCTGTTATTAGTCGCCCCCCGCTTCCAGGATCTGAAAAAAATACTTGAAGATCTGTAACAGTATCGCCGGGATTCACTTCCGAGGTTGCGGTTGTAATCGCCAAAATTCTAAAACCTTCAAGTAGTTCTAATCTTTTAAAATCTGTTTCTCCGCAGGAGGAAAGAAGTAGTAAAAAACAACACAATATTTTTGACTGAGCTTTAAACTTATTATTTAAATTAACTATGGATTTTATTTTAAACATTTTAGAATTCTCCTTTAATGCCAAAAGTTGGAAGTATCGGAAGCCCCATGACAAATTCTTTTTTAGAATAATCGTAAGCGTATTCAATCTGTTGAATATTTTCTGTGTTTAACACATTTTGAATATCCAAATATGCACTTAAAATCCAAGTGTCATAAATGAATTTTCGATCAATACGAATATCTAATTGTTGAAAGTTTTTAAACCTTTCAGAATAAATAGGTCCTGTATTTGGAATAAAAACATCATTGTCGCTATCATAGGTCGCACCTACTACTGGAGTAAAAGGAAGCCCTGAAACAAATCGAAGTCGGCCTGAAAACGTCCAACGTTGGTTGTTGTAAGATCCAATTAAATTCACATTATGAGTTTGATCATTTTCTGAAGGCTGAGTTCCAAATCCGGGAATTGTTCGCTCACTTTTTAAATACGTGTAAACAAATTGTGAAGTCCATTGACCTTTTCTGTACTTAGCTTGAATTTCAGATCCATAAATTGTTCCACGGCCAGAGTTGGCATAAACACGTTTGACATCAGGATAGACTAAATCTTTTAAATCTTTATAAAAATAATTATTTGTAACTTCTAAGCCATCTAAAGACGAACCTGTTGATGACGTGCTTTGTCTAAAATCTTTTGTAAAACCAATATTAAAATGGGTCGCATTCGGGGACAACAATTGATCATTACCATACTCACGAGAACTTTCTTGGGGTAATGGCGACTGGACATACTTTCCGACAGAAGTTCTTAATAATAAACCAGGGTCCCATTGATATCTCATCTGAAGACGAGGTTGAAATTGAGTGTCTTGATTTATTGAAAAGCGATCTATTCTTAAATTAGGCAAAAAAGTCCATTTTGAATTTTTTGAAAACTTAATCTCTTGTCTTAAATAAACCCCTAACTGAGACTGCCTAATCTGTGTGTCAAACTTTCGTTCTTCACCCACTGAAAACGGGCTTGAAACGCCACCCACAGATCCTTGAGTCGGAAGATTTAAAGACACAAAAGAATCATTCCACTGATTATCAAAACCAATAAAAGTTTTATAAAGCTTATTCCATTCAGAAATAAATTCGGACCTCTGTGATAAAACGTCCGAATCTAATTCAAAGTAATTTCTAGAAAAATTCAGTAAGATTTTTTCTTGACCAATGGCTATGGAATTATCCATTTTATGTTTAGAATTAAACTGGGTTGTTATTTGCGGAATCAATCTAAAAAACTGTGTACGGTTATAAAGCTGACCTCGAAGTGCGGGATCATTATTAAAAGGCTGATTAGCGACCAATTCCAGTTCATCTTTACTTACTAAAAGTGTCATTTTAAAATTATTTTTTTCATTGAGCTGTCGTCGATATGTGGACGTAAAGTCATAAAAAGTAGGGGCTGCCGTCAGCGTTGTACTTTCGTTTTCTTCTGCGACAGCGGTTAGAACTTGTCCAACATAGCTATATCGACCTGAAATTAAAAATGACGATTTACTATCGATAGGTCCTTCTATTAAACCGCCAGAATTTAGTAAATCAACGTAAGCCATTCCATGGAGTCGATCTTGCTTAGGGGCTTTTGTTGTTAATCCAATCACTCCACCAATAGCCCTAGAATATTCAGGTCCATACCCGCTGGGAAGCAAATCCACTCTTTCAACAGCTTCCGGAATAATAACCGAAGATAGTCCCCCAAAGTGAAAGACCAGGGGAACTCGGTGTCCATTCACCACGTAACCTGTGTCACCGGCACTGGCTCCTTGAATAATAATCTGAGCAGAAGTTCCTTGAGACGCCACACCTGGAAGATTTTGTGCGGCCCTGACCGGGTCTCCGCCAAAAGATCCTGGGGCTTTAATAAATTCGTCTTGAGTTAAACTTTGACCTTGGTCATCTCGCTTATCGAATTTCCCAGTCACTGTCGTTTCAAACGCAGTATAAAACTTTTTTTCTAAATATAGATTTAATTTTTTTGGATTTGAGCAATCCATATTTTTTTCATATTTATTATAACCCGTTAAATTAATTATTATTGTGCATGGCCCTTGAGGAACATCTTCAAATTTAAAATCACCCTTGTTATTAGACACTGTTTTTAATTTGTGGGGTAAAATAAATACAGAGACGTCTTTTAAGATTTTTCGCGTGCCTCTTTCGACCAAAGTTCCATTGATTAGATTTTTTAATTCTGAGTCTTGTGACCAAGCTAGATTTGAAATTGAGCTTAAAATTAAAATGGAAAGCAATGAAATCCAGGACATTTAAAACTCCAACTTAAAATTCAAAGTGTAACGGATTCGAACCGCCACAGATTTACCGTCAACTCTTGCAGGTTTAAACTTAAATTTTCTCATAGCTTCGATAGCTCCTGCCCGAAAGATATCCGCACCTTCAATCACGCTGACCAGTCTAACATTACCTAATTCATCAATTAAAACATCTAAAGCCACAGACCCTTCAAGCCTGTTGTCCTTAGCCTCTTTAGGATAAACAGGTCTAATTTCAGAAATAACAAGGGGCATTTCTGAAACCAGATAGTCTTCAGTTGGGGTAGGTAAGGACGTTGAGTCAGAATCTTGAAGTACGACATCATCTTTTTCTTTAGCTAATGTGTTTCCTTTTTTGGCTTCAACACCATCTGCCCTTTCATCGGTGTACGAATCACGACTTGTTCCGAAAACCTGACGCGACTTTAAAACTTCAGCTTCAGTTTCGTTCACAGATTTTAAGACAACATTGGGTTGCTCTTTGATTTCATCAAGGTTTTGAACTTCAGTAGGCATCGATATTTCAATCTGAACTTCATAAGGCTTAAAGGATTTAGGAATCAAAGTTAAACTTAAAAAAAATGCAGTAAGCGATAAATGAAAAAACAAAGAGATTTTCCATGGCCTAAGGGAGCCAAAAAAATAACTCATTTTAAATTTTCATCTTGTTTAACTTTTTCAACCTGCAACGCAAACCGATTTAAGTTATTTCTTTTTAGTCGATCAATCATCAAAATCAGATCCCCATGTTTTGAATCTGTATCCGCGCTGATTAAAAAATTGGTGTTTAAGTTTGATTTTGAGATTCGAAGAAGCTCTGATTGAAGACTGTCTTCACTCATCAGTTTACCATTAAACAAAACTTGTCCTTCTTTGGTGATCGCAATTCCGACGGAATCAGATTTTGCTGTCAAATCTGACGTTAATGTTTTTGGAAGATTCACCTTAAGACTTTCTTTAAGCATAACAGGGGCTGTAACCATAAAGATCACTAATAAAACCAAAACCACATCAACAAAGGGCGTGATATTAATGTCATTAATTCCATCGTCTTGATCTTCAAATTTCATATCCACAAAATTTAATCCTTATACGCAATATAAAGATCTTTAAGGCTGGACGCTTCTACTAGAGCTAAGCGCATCTTACGACCAAAATAGTTAAAAGCAACAACCGCAGGGATTGCAACTATAAGTCCAACTGCAGTTAAAATTAAGGCTTCCGCTAATGAAAACATAACAGAGTTTGTGCTTCCGGATCCTTGAGATAGTTCTCCGAAGCTGACAATTATCCCCAAGATAGTTCCCAGCAAACCTATAAAAGGGGTCGTTGAACCTAAAGTGCCTAATATCGGTAAGCCTTTTTCAAGTTCTTTTTTCTTATCCATAACAAGGGATTGAAAAGCTTTATCAATCTGCTCACTACTTTTTAGTTTTGAAATTTCTTTTAATAAATCTGTAAAAAAATGATTTTCTTGAAATGAAAAATCTTTATTCTTAATACTTTTTTTCACAGATTCTTTGGGAAGCGAAAGATTTTTGAAAAATCGTTTGCGCTCTATAATAATGGACACGGACCAAACTGAAAGACCTACTAAAATTAAAAAAATAGCCCGTGATAACCATTCTACTACTATTAGCCAAACCATATACATCCCCTTCAAAACAAACATCACTATATCAAAGCATTAATTAAAGTATTATTTCTGGAGTTCAATGACAAGATTTATTCAATCTTGTAAAAATACGATGTCACAGAGGTTCTGATTCAAATATATTATGTCATGATTTTTTTTGATTATTTATATTCACAATATAATTTTTTAGCTTCACCGTAAATTAGAATTAAATCGAAACCAAAATCAATCACAGAAATCGCTTGTCCTAATTCATTCAGTGCTAAAAAATAAGTTCCATCGTTAGGGTAAACCCCGTAATGGTAAACATCTAAATTTGTCATTGGTTTGTTATTTAAGATCTTGTCTAGACCTAATTTTAACGGAGACCAAAACATAGATGATCCATCCACATTGCAGGTCTTAGACGCCCCAGTGTCTTTACAATCAGATTCCGTGAAGCGAGATAATCTGCCTTCTATTAAAATGGCATTATTTTGAGGTGTCATTTGTAGCAAAACCACTTTATCTTGATCCTCATGTTTTAATAAAATGGCAGAATCTAAAAATTCAGTGGAGTTGAATTTTTGTGATCGGTCTGAATTACTTTTAACTTCAATATAGCGATCTCTTTTGTCTATAAAAACTGAAATCTGACTATTATGACATTCAATATTTTGTGTTTCCTGAATTAAACTTATAGCCTGTGAAGTCGAAATCAGCGTCGAAAAAATTAATGATAATAAATAAATCATGATCCCATACCCCTACTAAAAATGGCCACGACTTGACCCTTTAAATACACTTTTAAACTTAAGTTTTCACGAATTAATGTCAGATCATAATTTTTGTATTTTAGAAAATATATATGATTATACTTTAAAACAATCTCTTCAGATTCAAAAATAGAAATTAAGGGCGAAAGCTTTTCTTCTTTAATAATAGAATTAGGGATTATAGCTTCAATTCCAATTTGGGTTTCTATTTTAACTTGGTCTTGGTTAAAATAAATTTTAGTACCCGTTGGTATAAGATTTAAATCTAATGAAGAATCCAAATTGTATACTGCTAAACAATCTAGACACTGATAAAGTTCATTTTCTAGATCTACTGTGTTTAAATTTTTATTCTCAATAATTGTGCCCCTAACAATACTCCCGGTCATAATAGTCCCCGGGATGTGAGCAAAACCAACTACATGTCCCACTTCATGTAATAAAATTTCTGAAAAATGAGTTTTATTTGTCCAGTCTGGAAAAAACCCATCATCAAGGCCATAACTATAATTTTCTACAAAACGAATATACCCTTTGGACCAATTAAAATCCTGACTGATATGGGTCTTATTAGCAAACGCCACAGGATTGCTTAGGTTTTGATTGGCTTTCAAATCTAAAAGATTTTGATTGATCGGACCTGTACCAAAGTAAAAAACAAGATCTTCTCCACCATCACATTGGGCTTTCAGATTAAAATTAGTATCGATCTGTTGAATTTTATTTTTATTAATTTGCTTTTCGATAAAATAATTTTTCCAAATTGAAAATGACTTTTTAATTTCAAAATCAACCTCTTGTTTAGTTAGTCCAAAGAAAGCATTTAATTGATAACAAACTTGAATTGGACTTTGACCATAGAACCAAGCCGCCAGTCGCCGCCTGTCTGTTGTGTCTCCACCACCGAAGCCGCCAATACTCCCACCGCCGGAACTTAAATTATCTTTAGTAAAGTTTCTTGTTAAAAGAACATCCGTTAATACTAGTGGTGATCGTGGAACGTTGACCGTTTGAGCATAAGATGTAGCTAGAAAAAAAATTAAAATTTTAAACATTTTGTTCCCACCCTAAAAATCCATCAAATCAATTACAACTGAACACATTCGCTCTGGTTCTTCTTGCTCTACTAGGGTGTACAGTTCTTCTAAGACCTGAACAAGTTTATTTCTAAAAATACCATAATTTTTGTTTGAAATAGTCAGGTTCGCCCCAAAATTTAAAGCCTCAGGACCGACTTTTTTTAAGTTATTAATATTTTCTAACCTGGCCTTCAAATGCGCAAAGTGAACCAAAGGGGATTCCTTTTTTATATATAGCTTTTTAAATCCCATCTGAAGCTCATCATTGTCATTTTTTGCCAATAATTTTTTATCTAATAAAAAACCCAAACACTTTTGAAATTCGTCTTCGGAAAGATTAATTTTCTTTTTAAGTTCAGTGATGTTTCTATATTTAGGGATATTCGATAAATGATGGATCCGAACATGATTCCAATTGTTGTAATACTCTAGAGTATCAGACTCTGAGATCTCTTCATAGGTGATTCTGTTTTGAATTAATTTTGCCTGTTCACGGATATCTTCAATTTTTTTTAAAAAGTACTTTTTTAAATCTTGAGTCCCAGCCTTGTCTGATTCGACAAGCGTCATAAAATAATTCTGTTCAAAATCAGTGTGTTTAAAAAATGAATTCATTTTAAAAGCTTGTTCTAAACTTAAAGTGTTTACTCCTTTTAAAACCTGGGAAATAAAACTGGGCTGACAATTCAAATGAACTGCGAGTTTTGATTTGCCCCCGCGGCCGAAGTCGTCAGTTTTAAGTTTATTTTCTATGTAAAGTCGGTAATCAATTTCTTGAAATAGGTCGACCTTCGTATTTGAATCTTTTAAGTGCTTTTTCATGGCCAAACTTAACTAAATACTTAATTTACGTCATCAAAATTAAGTAGATTCATCTATTTTTCCCCTAAAAATCAGATAATTATTAACCATACAGTTAAGTTTATGAAGAAATTAATAATTAACAAAAACACAGACTTTAAGTCTTAAATAAAAAGGGGAATAAAATGAAAGGATTAAAAAATACAATTGTCGCAGGATTAATGATGATAACAGCAAGTTTCGCCTACGCTGGGGATGAATCATATAGCCAAGTTTTAGGATTTTCTAAAGATGGTCAATATTTTGCCTACGTTCAATCGGGGATTCAAGATGGATCAGGATTTTTTTGGGCCCAAGTTGATGTTATTGATACATTTCAAAATAAACTTTTAAAACGTGTTTATGATGACTCCGAAGAAGAATCTTTAAATGATGAGGCCAGTGATTTTACACCTTCAGAAGAACAGCAGTTCATAAATAATTTAGTTCAAACAGCAGGGTTAAATAGATATGGAATTGATCAAAATACCAAAGGTAGAACTGTTCTTTCCAGATCTTATACCGACATGAGCGAATACAAAGACACTGTATTTTCAATTAAATATTGGGCTCAAGGCGGCGCAAGCACTTCAGTTGAACGTTTCAAAATCAATTTAACAGAACAAAAAGCCCCAACTGAAATCCATAACCAGTGGTGCCAAGACGATTTCGGCTACAAATCAAATATGATCACATTGACATTAACAGGTCCAACTTTTGGTGATGAAGAAGATCAATCAATAGCTCAAACACTTACTCTACAAAAGGATTTAAGAGCGCCTAGCTCAAGAAGCTGTGCTTATGATTACAAAGTGGCTCAGATCATCAATTTTAATAACGCCATTATAGTTTTAGTGAACTATCAAACACCCGGATTTGAAGGCCCTAACTATAGATTTATGGCTGTCACAGGAAAAATCAAATAAGTAATTCATCTTAAAAAACAAAGGACAATTTTTCTGTCCTTTGTTTTTTAATTACAAAAAGTTTGTATGTACAAAAAATTAAATTAATAAAACTCAACAACTAATAAAAAAGGAAACCCAAATGAAAACAAATATTTTAACACTCATATTTTTAATTTTATCAACAGTTCAAGTTTTTGCCACAGGGGAAACCATGTGCTCCGCAGTTACAAAGCAATCTAAAATTGAAATTTATTTATTAAACTCAAGAATGCCAGCGTCACCTGTATTAAGTGGATATGCCAATGTTGAAACTCAAATAAACAACCGGCCACTCTCGCTAAATTTTGATGCTAAATCCTATGAGCTGCCTGGATATTGGAGCGTAGGCCAAGAACTAAAAATGTTCTTCTACAAAGAAAACACCGAGGCCAAGGAGCTTGAGGCTTATGCACTTAAAGTAGAAATGTACTATAACGAAGAAGCAATGGATTTTGTCGGTGGCTTTGAAGTTCTTATTAATGGACAAGTGGTAGACCAAGGGCCGATATTTTGTGAATTTGGTTAAATCTTAATACTAATTTATAATGTTTAAAAAACTTAGACCAATAATATTGGCCTAAGCTTTTTAAATTTTTAGTTGTTTTAAAATACCTCTTTGTCATCTATAAGATCCACAGAGGTCTGAATGAATACGACAAAAATATGTTTTGCTACTATAGATGATGTTCCTGAAATATTAAAATTTATTATAGCCTTAGCTATTTATGAAAAGCTTGAACATGAAGCCGTGGTCACTGAAGATCAACTCACAGACAATCTATTCGGCAAAAAAGCTTTTGCTGAAGTCCTATTTTTAGAAGTGAATCAGAAGAAAGTTGGATTCGCTCTTTTCTTTCATAATTTTTCTACATTTTTAGGAAAGCCTGGAATTTATTTAGAAGACCTATTTGTTTTGCCTGAAGAAAGGGGCCACAGCTATGGAAAAATTTTACTAGCATATTTAGCAAAACTAACAATCGAACGTAATTGTGGTCGACTAGAGTGGTCAGTTTTAAATTGGAACACACCCGCAATAGATTTTTATAAATCTCTAGGCGCACTGAGCATGAATGACTGGACATCACAACGACTTGTCGGTGAAAAGTTAAAAGATTTAGCAAAACATAATTTGCTAAAATAAAGTTAAAAAAATGGCCCCCCAGCCTTATCCAAATTTTGTATCTGAACCCTAACCGATACACAAATTAAATAACTTTTTAGGTGGGTAAACAAAAACTTATAACTAATAACTAATGAGTTAGGACGCAGTAGGCCTTTTGAGCATCTGAGTTATTTGAAATAAAAATGAATTATGATAGTTTTTTTATATTATTCCGGGGGGAATTCATGAAATCTTATTTTTTTGTATTAACACTTGTACTCATTTTTTCTGTTCAAAACGCTCAAGCCACCACTGTTCGATTATTTTCGCTTTATAGAACAAATTATTATCCAGAAAAAACAATGGTTTATGATTTAGAGTATGACGCTGCTGACTGTAGGATCACTGATCGCCAACCTATTTCTGTTTATTTTGTATCCACAAATTCAGGCACAAGGTTAGATGGATTTTCCGCACAGAACCGTGATTATTTTAATGCTCGTGAAATGACAAGCCCAACAGCCCAGGCTTTAAATTTTACATTTAAAGCCGTCAATGAACTGGAAGCTAATTTGGGATCTGATTTGAAATTTTCAATCAGTTTGGTTAAAAATAAATCCAGCTGCGCAGTTCAAACAAATTTTTTAAAGGCAGGGAAAGTCGCAGTCCAAGGTTTAAGAAAAATTAATGTGAACTTTAATTTAAAAAATATACTTGGATTGGGCGAACAACCATCTAGTATTAATTGGCTTAAACTTATTGGTCAAAGCTCTAAATGCCTAGTTGGAAGCTGTAGTTAACCAATTGAACTAGTCTACACCTTCTTGAAAATCTCGTCCTTCAAAAGAACCAGCAGCCCTTCCAACACCATAGGGCTTCTCCCCAGATTTTTGCATGTAATCTAATTCTGATAAATGATATTGCCTTAATTCATTAGCTTCAGCGACCTCACCCGAATGAAGTCTAGATCTTCGAACTTGTGGATTAAGAGAGTACTGACTTGCGAAGTACGTTTTGGTCGGAATTAAACCATCATTTGTAAAACCATTCTTCCATTCTGCTAACGGCACGACGTGATTAAAAAATGAAGGATCAAGTACATAGGGCTCTGTGACATTTTTATCTTCATTAAAAACACAAATAGCTGTTGCTGTGTGACGATCGAACTCAACATAACCTTCTTGTGTTTGGCTTGTTCTTCTATTCAGCTCTTGAAAGTCTTCAGCTTCCAAGGCCACACGAAATGTGTTTGCACTTAACTTGTCTTTGATCACTTGCGATACAAATAAAGCCCGCATATCACAGCCTTCAACAACATACCCGAATGGAATTCTATGCTTTGGTTTTTTAACTTCAGTAAACATCGACTGGGCTTGAGCTAAACTCACAACAGCAGAACTGAAGTGTCTATTTTCACGACCCAAAAGATTAACATTTGTAAGTAAATGTTGACGACCTTGAGGACACGGATTTTTTTGAGCCTGTGAAATGTAAATATATCCAAATTGGAATAGGATTAATATTAATATTTTCATGAATTAAATAGTGCACTTAATGTACCAGATTTAAAACGGCTTTCTAAAGTTTAATAATCGTATTTAAAATTAAAATTTCCTAATTAAATTATTGTATTTGAGGCCACAGTTTTATCATTTTGATACACCAAACACAGACTTATCTATTCAATTTGTCTTTATATAGAACAAGTTGTTTGGTTAATTTAAAAAAACCCAAATACCTCTTATTTTATTAAAAATTAGCTCCGAAAAACAATATGATGAAGAAAAATAATAAAGTTTCCAGACGTATGTTCTTGAAGGGCGCTGGTGGAATTTCACTGGCAATACCTCTACTGCAATCCCTTTTACCTAGAGAGGCGTGGGCTCAGTCTGCGACCACAGTTAAAAGATACTTTAGTTTAGTTGGTGGATATGACTATGGTCATCATCAAAATTGGTTCCCAACTTTAAATCAGTTGTCGCAAGTTTATACACCCTCAAATGGGGATCAGACGATTAGATATCAAGCTTTAAATACGTTCACACCGCAAGCCACTTCTATTTTATCTCCGATGTTAGGCAACCGACTAAACCCTTACTTAAGTAAAATGAATATCTTAAGAGGGCTGAATCTTCATACTCGTATTGCCCATGGCAGCGGTCCTATGCTTGGAAATATTGCTGCGTCCGATGGCCATGACACTCAAGTCACATCATTAAAATCATTACCTACAATTGATCAAGTCCTTGGGGCTAATCGTAACTTCACACCACATTCTAATGATCCTTTACTTATTGGTAATGCCTATTCATATATTAAAGCGGCAGGTGGGTCTGTTTCTAGAGCTTCCGGCACTTGGACAAAACCAAATCAGTTGTTTTCAAACCTTTTTACTCCAGGTGGAAATCCAATCCCAGAAGGTGGCGGAGGTGGTGCAACTACACCTGCTCACCCTAGACGAGACGTCTTAACACGAGTGATGGAAGATTTTAGACGTGTTCGGCGCGGTCGAAATATCAGTACCGTCGACGCGCAAGTTTTAGATAACACCATGGACAGATATTCAGATATTTTATCCCGACTTGGTGAAACAGTAACTTCATCTACAAGCGGATGTTCCTACAGCACAATCAGCACTACTGCTGCACAAAATGATGGTGTAGCGAATGCGTATAGCTACAATCCTCAATCCCATGCTTATGCTTTTGATATGTACGCACGAATTTTTGCGGCAGCAGCCTCTTGTGACTTAAGACGTGTTTTTGATTTGCATTTAAATATTCCTGATTTTTTTGATAGAAACTCAGCCGAAGATTTTCACCAAGGACACAGTCATCAACCTTGGGCTGTTATTGCGTCGAATGGAAACAAAATAAATCACCAGTATATGGGTGAAATTTGGCGTCTTTATATTGATAGTTTTTTATCACGACTAGTTTCTGAACTAGATTCTTTTAAAGAAGCCAATGGAAGAAGTGTTTTAGATAATTCTTTAGTTCATATGACATTAGAGTGTTCGACTGTTCATTCGGACTATAATAAACCATGTTTATTAATTGGAAGTGCCGGCGGATCACTGACGACGGGTCACATGATAGATTATTCTAGACGTGAACTAGGTGTTCATCCTGAACAGGGCGATAATTTTGAAAATGATCCTTCAAATCCTAGATTTGGTCATGTGTATTACGGGGCCCATTACAACAGATCATTAACTACGATTCTTCAAGCCCTAGGTGTATCGCCTACAGATTATGAAGACCCAGATATTAATAGATTCTTTCAAGGTCGAACAGATAACTTAATTGGGTCGCAAAATAATGGAATTTCTAGAATTGGTGGATATGGACATATTGGTTCACAAGCAAGTGGTGTTTGGTATTTAACTAACGCCCAACTTTATACAAACCAATATGCAAGATACAACTATAATTTTTATAAGAACTCTTTGCCCTTTCCACCAAGCAGTGCTGCATAATAAAAATTTAATAATGGGACGTTAAAATGAGCAGTAGATCAAAACAGATTTTTAATCGAAAAGTTACAGCTGTTTTATTATCTTTTAGCTTAGGCTTACTTTTGGCCTCTATGAATGCCTGTTCTGAATTTATAGCCACAGATAACTTATCATCAGAAATTGATGGTGATAATGTAATTAACCCCTCGGCTTCATTATTTCAAAAGTCCCAAGCTACTTTACAAAAAGATTGTAATTCATGTCACAGAGCTGGTGGTGCAGCAAGTTCATTTGAATTCACTACACCACAACAATTTATTACCGCAGGACTTATTGTTCCCGGTCGTCCAAGACAATCTAAACTTATTTTTAGATTAATAAACTTTAATGATTTGGCTGTAACCACAGACAATATGCCCCTTGGTGGACAAGCGATCGCAAATTCTGACTATCAAGCTATTTATGATTGGATTGCAGAAATGCCAGCTGATGAATCTGTATTTGAATGTACAGATGATACTTTTGTTCCAAGCCGAGTAACAGCTACAAGTGCTAAGCGTTTAAGTGTTCGTCAGTATTCAAATTCATTAAAAGATTTATTTAATATGGCTATCGCAAGACCTACAGTTGTGACTATGGTTGACAGTGCTTTAAGTACCTTTGAATTACCAAGTGATACGGGTCAAACTTTTCGTCGAGTGAATAATGTATTTGGCGGATCTCACGCACAAGGATTTTTTGATATTGCAGATAGATTAGCCACAACTATATCAACGACCCATTTAAATAATTTCGTTACCGCATTCATTCAAATTAATCCAGGAACTTGCACAACAGTAAATATATCTAATTTATCAACAGCATGTAGAGCCCAACTTGTCAGAAATTTTGCAAGCCGTGCTTACAGAAGACCTCTTAGAGACCCTGCACAAAATTTATCAACAACCACTGGTGAACAAATTGATGAAGTCGCAGCTTTAGTTTCAGAATTTAATAATGTGACAACACAAATTGGTGTAAATGGACTTGTTTTCAGAGTTTTAATCGCGCCGCATTTTATTTACCAACTTGAGGATCAGAATTTAATTCAAGGATCAAATTTAGGAAGTAACACCTACAGTATTTCACCACATGCATTTATAAGTCGATTGACTTTGAGTTTTTGGAATTCAATTCCAGACAATACGTTGTGGCAGATGGTTGAAACTGAAAATTTCTCCACAAATACCGGTTACAATAATATTTTAACTTACGTTCTAGCCCAAAGAAATAAATTAGACGACGCCATGAGAGAGTACTACTACGATTGGCTTCGTCTTGAACGAACACCCAATTTTAACGCCAATCCAAGATTTGCGCTAATGGCGCCCAACATAACTTTTAACTCTGCTTTAAGAACCGATATGATTAATGAAGTGGAAGAGCTTGGATCGTTCCTGACAACTTCAGGTGGGACATTCGAAGATTTATTTATGTCTAATATCTCTATGGCTAGATCAGCTAATTTAATGCGAGTACACAATCAAGTTACAGCGGCACCTAATTACCAGACCATGACTTTAACGAATGCACTTAGACACCCAGCCGCTGAGCGCGCAGGGATTTTAACTCGTCCAGCAATGTTAATTTCAGGAAGTGAGTTTGCTAATCCAATACTTCGAGGCGCCCATTTAAGAAAAGACATTTTGTGTCTTAATTTAGGTGCCCCACCTTCAGATGCTTTGGACACTTTTAATGGTATAGTTGTACCAAATAATATTACGACTAGAGAAAAAGTTGGAATTAAAACAGCAGGATCTTCGTGCATTGGATGTCATAACTTAATTAATCCACTGGGGTTCGCATTTTCTAATCATAATTCATTGGGGATGTTTATCACCCAAGAGCCAATTTTTAGAGATAGTCAAAATGTGATTGAATCCTATTTAAATGTAAATTCCGCTGTAGATTTAAGTTCGTTGTTTGGCCCGGGTGCGGCGGCCCCTGATGCGGCTGGATTAAGTCGATTTGTGGCTCAACAAAGCACTGTTAAAGCCTGTTTTGCAGAAAAATTTATGTCATACTCTATGAACAGAACAGTCAGCAGAACAGCCGACTCCTGCAGATTAAATAAAATTTATGCAAATCTAAATAATACTGATCCACTTTTAGATATGATTCGAGCGACAGCCTTAGATATGGAATTTAGGGTTAGAAAAATCCAAGGAAATGGCAACTAACAAACAATTTTCTTATTCATTCAAAATTATTTTATTTTTAAAGTCTCAATTCTTTAATATAAAGATAATCCTTCTTTAAATTCATACGATGCGAGCCTTGTCATTCGCCTTGCAAAACGAAAGTTGTCTAAAATATTTCATTATAAATTAAAATTGACCTTAAGAGATCTAAAATAGGCTCGTTGGCGTGAAGCTTTGCTGCTGGAAAAGTTCCAGCGAGCAGCGCAGCTGCAAGTGAACTAGACAGCTTGCAAAGCAAATGCCAAGGTCTGCCCTGTTTTAGATCTCTTAAGGTCAATTTTAATTTATAATGAAATATTTAAACAACTTTCGAGCAAGGCTTCATGCCAACGAGCATCGTATGAATTTAAAGAAGGATTATCTTTATATTAAAGAATTGAGACTTTAAAAATAAAATAATTTTGAATGAATAAGAAAGTCGGCTGCTAATATCCTAGGATATAAGCGAAGATTAAAGGGGCGACTATGCTGGCGTCGGATTCAATCACGTACTTAGGGGTTTTAGAACTCAGTTTGCCCCAAGTGATTTTTTCATTCGGAACAGCACCTGAATACGAACCATAACTTGTTGTTGAATCACTGATCTGACAGAAGTACTGCCATATTGGAACACCTTTCATTTTCATATCCTGATTTAACATCGGTACAACACAGATAGGAAAGTCCCCAGCTATACCACCACCAATTTGAAAAAACCCAATACCATGTCCAGATGAATTTTCTTGGTACCAATTGGCAAGCCAAGTCATGTACTCAATGCCTGATTTCATTGTCGAAGGCTTAAGTTCGTCTTGTAAACAGTAGCTCGCGAAAATATTTCCCATCGTTGAGTCTTCCCAACCAGGAACAACCATAGGTAAGTTTTTTTCAGCTGCCGCCAACATCCAAGAATTTTTTGGATCAATTTCATAATACTGTTTTAACTCGCCGGCCATTAACGTTTGATACATGTACTCGTGGGGAAAGAAGCGTTGGCCTTTAGATTCAGCCCCACTCCACATTTTTAAAATATGCTTTTCAAGTCTTCGAAAGGCTTCTTCTTCTGGAATACAGGTGTCAGTCACACGGTTGTAACCCTGGGCTAATAGCTCTTCTTCGTCTTGTGGGGAAAGATCGCGGTAATGGGGAACACGTTTGTAGGACTTATGAGCCACAAGATTCATAAGGTCCTCTTCAAGGTTTGCACCAGTGCAAGAAATAATATCCACCTGACCCTGGCGGATCATCTCGGCAAGGCTGCGACCAATTTCAGCCGTACTCATGGCCCCAGCAATGGTGACCATCATTTTGCCACCCTTAGTTTTGTGAAGAGTGTAGCCTTTGGCCGCATCCACTAAGGCGGCTGCGTTAAAATGTCTAAAGTGTTCATTAATAAACGTGGTGACTGGTCCCATTTAAAAAACTCCGGTGTTAATTAGTTTACAGGATTCATGTAGACGCCAATAATTTTAGCATCTAATTCTTGAAGCGCTGAAGTTAAACCATAAACTTCAAATACTTTTTTGTACATTAAAGCTTCGATCACTGACTGCTGCCACCCATCAAACCCGCCTCTAGAAAAGTTAGAGTTCAATTGGTTTATAGCTGTGGCTAAAACTTTATTTAATTCAACTGTATTATTGCTACTGCTCGCTTTAATCATTCGTGTAGCTAATTGCAAAAATGATTTATTTTTAAAATTTGGCATTGCATTCACCGAAGCACTAATGTCTGCAACAGTCGCCGGATCTGAGGAATCAAAAACTAAGTTATAAAATAATCTTGAACTGACCACATAGTCTTTATACTGTGTAGAGATGCCTTCGATCTGATTAAAATAGTCATTTAGTTTTTGAGCTTCTGTCATTGGTGTCGTTGCAACCAAGTAATCCAAAGTATCAATAATGGCACCTGGATTTACTTTTTCAATTTCACTTAAAACATTATAAGCATTGGCTGAATCCGCTACCATTTTAGTGACAGAAAACAAAGTTAAGTTGTGGCCATAATGCCAGTCTTCATCGGGTCCAATCTCTTGAAGTCCTGCCGCTTTTAGATCAGCACTATTTTGCTTTGCCCAATCTAAATGAAGTTGGTGAGCCATTTCAAACTGCTTATCGGCTTCAGCCCAACGATTAAAGTGGGGTAACACATGGCCTAACATATGTTGACCGTGGGCGGATTTGGGAACCAAAGGCACCATAGATAAAGCATAATCCAAAGCCCCTTGGTGATCATTATTACCTTCCGCCAAATGCATTAAATAGTGCATTGCACCTGCATTTTGTGGATCTTTTTTAAGAACCATTTCCATGTCAGGAATATTATAAATATTAGTGATCCAATTTACCAAAGTGTAGACTTCATAGTTATTTGCATCCGCCACTTTTAATGCGGCGTAAGCCTGCTGCGGAGAAAAATTTGCACCAGCTAAATTTTGTCCTGCCACCATAGCTAAATAAAGGTTAGCCCAAGCTGTAGTTCTGGCATCTAAATTGGAAGCATTGTCTAAAATATGTTGATAGGCTTCAGCTAAATAAAAAGTGTTGCTACCATCAAGATTTGAAGCATTAAGTGCTTTACCTATGTAGGCTATTGTCATTTTAGAATCTAATTTAATGGCTGAATTAAAACTTCTGAACGCATCCGTGTATTGGAACATATTGAACATAGCGAAACCTTGATTTACCAGTTCTTCCGACAAGTTTTTTGGAGTTTCAAAATACCAACCACGGCCGTAACCACCTTCAATCTTGATATTTAAATCTAAAAGTCGAGCGCTTGAAAATCCTAATTGTTCAGGTGGAAGAGCTTCGGCCTGTTGAGCCGAAAAATCATTAATTTGTACAGTTTCATTAGCATGAGCTGAACCATGTGCGTAAACAAAACTAGGTGCTGCAAAAAAAGCCGCCACCAAAGTACCAAATAAAAATTGATTAAATTTCCCCATGCTCTCTCCCCCGATAGATTGATTTATAAATAATGTTCTACGCAATGTATTATTTTATAAAAATAAGGAATGCAAACAAAAATATTCCTACAAGTTTATATCAATAAGTGTTTTACACATGGCATGAAAAATAATTGAAGCCTACGGGGTCAGAACGGAATAGAGAGAACTTACGACTAAAATTAAAGATCAGATTGACGGGGACATTGTTTTTGGAAATCTTGAAACTGCCATAAGTGACACCGCGTTGCCGTCTGTGGGATCTAAAAAGTGATTGAATTCAATGGACAAGGTTGTCAGATTTTAGTTCAAGTTTTATATTTTGAATATGAAAATTCTAAATCTGATTCTCTTAAATTCTTTATTCGTGATTCCATTAGTCTCAACATTAAAAACAGTTAAAACGCTTCCAGTTGGTCAGCCCCAAGTGCTAGTGGTTCCAAATGACAGTCCTTTTTCAAAACTATATTTAGAGGCTTTAAAAAATCCAAGTATTAATCCCAAAGCCGTACAAAAATCGTTTGAATTTTTTATGAAAAATAAAGATGAATTAAAAAAAGAAAATTTATGTCTTGGAACCGACAATGTTAAAAATAAAGTAAAAATCAGAAATCAAGACTGTTTAATTATTGCCGACTACACAAAGTCAAAATTAGATCCACGACTTCATGTTTTTAAATTCAGTGAAAATAAAATTCATACTTTACTGACAGCCCATGGTAAAGGCTCAAACATAAAAGCAGATGATCTGAAGGCTACAAAATTTTCAAACACGTCTGGGTCACTCCAAACATCATTAGGATTTTACTTAACTGATCACCCTTACTCAAGTTCTAAAAATACCTTTGGCCCAGGCCCAAATAATGGAATTAAATTAGACGGGATTGAGTGTTCAAATAACAACGCAAAAAAAAGATACGTCGTCATGCACACGGCAAAATACGTCGTGGACGAAATCAAAGACAGCTCTTCTATAGGCTATAGCGAAGGCTGCGTGACGTTTTCACCGACTCAACAAAAGTTGATGCTCAGCTGCGCCAATGGCGCTCTTTTATACAACCATGCTGAATAAAATTAACAATTTTGGTCATTTTTAATGTGCCAAAGTGTGAAACGTTACATTTAAAGCATTACATTGCAACAGACTTAAAGAGTATCTACTGTAAAATTCTTGGGTATGTCCGTAAACTTTCATTTTTAATCCAGGAGTGTAGCTTTGAAAATTTAATTGCAACTTTATGCTTTATATTTACTTTGAAGTTCAACGCTAAGCTACTTGATGATTCAAGCTGGTTTAATGCGTACGAGCATTGTCTAGACAAGTTATTTGGAAAATTTTTTGAAAAGTTTAGCAATGTTAGAGTCATTCCGTCAGAGTTAAGTATGTGAACCGTCTCACCAGAGTGGCTTAGAACAGGTATATGACTAATTTATTTATTTTAGATCAAATTTATTATGGGTTATGTCCGACCAATATTATACCGGAGCTACGCATGGAAATTCCAATTGTCCAGCTTTTAGTTGATTTTTAAAACGACCCACACCCTTGTTCAACGCTACAACTTTGGATTGCAAAATAGACGCAATTAACATTTCGGAGAGGCAATCCTTATAAAAAAAGGAGCATTTTTATTTTTTATTCATAATTTTTTCCAAGTTATTATTAAAATAAAGGTAGGCAACTGGAATTACGATGAGAGTGAGTATGGTAGATGAAATAACTCCTCCGACTATGACAGAAGCTAAAGGTCTTTGAACTTCAGACCCTATTCCATGGGAAAAAATCATTGGTAGAAAACCGAAAATGTCGACAAGCGCAGTCATAAGCACAGGTCTTAATCGAATAAGAGTCCCCGCACTAATTGTGTTTGTTAAGGATTCAGAGTTGTTTTTTTGGTTTCTGAGATCAATGAAAAAATGAACCAGCACTAAGCCATTTAAAACCGCAATACCGAAGAGAGCGATAAAGCCGACTCCGGCTGAAACACTAAACGGCAGACCGGCAAAAATAAGACCAAGTACACCACCTACTAACGCTAGGGGTACTCCTAAAAAAACTAGAAAAGTGTCTCTTATCTTTCTAATGACAAAAAAGATCATGGCGAATACTAACAATAGAGCTAGTGGCGCAAGGATCAAAAGCCTTAATTTCGCCTCTCTTAAATTTTTAAAATCACCGCCCCACTCGAGACTGTAACCCTCAGGCAACTTTACTTGTTCAGAGACTTTAACTTGAGCCTCTTGGACAAAGCCTTCTGTGTCCCGTCCACGAGGGTTGACGAGAACGGCGACCCTTCGCCTTGCATTCTCGCGCAAAATTGTTCCAAAGGTATCTTTGAACTCAATATCCGCAACATCGTTTAAAGATGCATTTGTATTTGGAGCAACAGATATGGGAAGGCTGCGGATAAGATCCAAATTGCTTCGATCCCTTTCGGCAAGTCGTAAAAGGATAGGATACCGCTTTTCGCCTTCATAAAGGAAGCCGACCTGTTGGCCTCCAAGCGCCATGGAAACGGCCTCTAACACTTCCGTGCCAGAAATTCCTTGGCTTTTTAAAATGTCTTCTTTGGGTTTAATTTGAAGCACGGGCGATTTACTAGATAATTCGGTTTCCACGTCTCCGGCGCCGGAAACTTTTTCGATGACTTCCTTAATCTCTTGGCTGAGGCGCATAAGTTCCCCAAGATTAGGACCAAATATTTTTACTGAAACATCGGTTCTTATGCCTTCTAGGAGTTCGTTGAAACGCATTTCAATAGGCTGTGAAACAATAAAATCCTGTCCTGGAACCGCATTCTGTAAATCTTTTTTAATTTTTGTAGCAAGCTCCGGGTAACTTAATTTTTTGCCCTTATAATAGGGCCACTGATCACGCTTCTTTAACATGATAAAGGTATCGGATTGATGAATACCCATGGCATCGGAGGCTATCACCGCATTTCCAGTGCGGGAAAATACAAGTTCAACTTCCTTATAATTTTTTAGAATTTCTTGGGTTTTGGCTTCGTAAGCTAGTGATTGCGTGAGGCTTGTCTGAACGGGTCTAACCACTTCAAGCGCAAATGCCCCTTCCTGGAGCTGAGGTAAAAACTCCCCGCCTAAACCGGAAAATAGAAAAATACCAAGGATCACTGAAGCGCCGGCAAGAGCAAAAACCCATTTTGTTTTTAACAAAGCGAAGTTAAGTAAACGTATGTAGTGATTTCTGATCCAAACCATGATTACTGGTTCATGACTTTTTCCAATACGAGTAAAAATAATACTTGCTAAGGCTGGTGCAAGAGTAAAAGAAAGAAGTACCGCGACCAGAATCGCCAGCGAAAAAGTCGCAGCCATCGGACGAAACATTTTTCCTTCAATTCCCAAAAGCCCTAAAATAGGTAAAAGAGAGACTACTATAATAAGCTCACCGAAACCCGCCGCATGACGAATTTCCACGGCGGCATCATAAACACCTTTTTTTATTTCATCAGTAGATAGTTCACGGCCAGCTGCTTTTGCTCTCTCCCTCAAAACCCTTACGCAGTTATCGATAACAATCACAGTACCATCGACGATGATTCCAAAGTCTAGAGCGCCCAAACTCATCAAATTTCCAGAAATTCCAAAATATCGCATAGGCAAAAAAGTTATAAGCAAAGTGATGGGAATAGTGATCGCTGTTATGAGTGCTGCCCTTAGATTTCCAACCATAAAAAATAAAACCAAAATAACTAACAGTGCACCCATAAAAAGGTTGTGCTCTACCGTCCTGAGGGTGGCATCCACGAGCTTTGACCGATCATAAAGAGTATTGATACGAACACCCGAGGGTAGTTCGCGTTGAATCTCCTCAATCTTTTCACCTACCCGATGAGCTACTGTTCTGCTGTTTTCCCCTGCAAGCATCATAGCAACTCCGATGACTGCCTCTTGTCCACTGACACTAGCCGCGCCAGTTCTCAACTGTTTCCCAAGTTTAACGTGGGCGATATCGCCGATAGTAATAGTCCTAAGAGTTTCTAGTGATTTGACAGGTACACGCTGAATATCGGCTTTGGAAGCAAAGAGCCCTAGCCCTTGAATCAAAAAGCTTTCAGAGTCCTGCTCTACATATCCACCGCCGACATTTTGATTCGTCCGATCAAGCGCCGTAATTATGTCTTCAAAATGCAAACCGTACTTCGTAAGTTCAGAGAGGCGGGGCTGAATATGAAATTGCTTTTGAAAACCTCCCATTGAATTCACATCTGCAAGACCATGTACACTTAAAAGTCTAGGCCTAATGAACCATTCTTGTAGATCGTAAAGCTCAACAAGCTGTCTATATCGAGCGTTGGGATCAGTTTCAATTTTGTCGAACTCCACATGATAATGGTAGATTTCTCCAAGTCCCGTACTTATTGGACCTATCTTAGCAAAGGCTCCCTGTGGAAGACTACTTTGAGCTTCAATAATTCGTTCTAAAACAAGCTGCCTTGCCTGATAAATATTTACCGAATCTTCATAAACGATGGTTATCTGCGACAATCCAAAACGAGTCAGTGATCTGACTTGTATTGCACCTGGTATTCCTTGAAGGGCAATTTCAAGGGGAATTGTAATACTCCTTTCGATTTCTTCCGGAGCCAATCCTTGTACAGACGTATTAATAACAACTTGGTTGTTGGTAATGTCAGGAACAGCATCAATAGGTAGACTGCGCAAGCTGACTGCGCCACAAACAATTAGTAATCCAATGAGGAAAAACACGACACCACGGCGATAGACTGCAAAATGAATCAGTTTCTCAATCATTTTGACTTTTCTTCCTTCCTACTTGGGGGTTCTCTACTTTTAGATTTAGTTCAATTGTGCGAAGAAAATTTGCGCCACTAATAACGACTTCTGAAGTTTGCAAAATAGAATTCTGAGGTTTAACCGCCAAAAAATCTGAGTCTTTTTTCTCTAATATATCAACCTCTTCCCAATGAAACGAATCACCGCTCTTTAAATATATACCTGTCCGATCTAATGATCGAATGAGTGCCGTGCTAGGAATAATTAAAGCTCCGTTAACAACAGCGTATTTAGTTATTGGAACCGATCTTACGTCAAAGGTTGCCACTGCCATTTCAGAGAGCTTAACCTGACCGGTTAAGTAGTCGTGCGACTCGGTTAAGGTGGTTGTTATCGCCGTAGCCACTATGAGTCCTGAGCCAATTATCCATGAGGAACACTTCATAACCAATCCTCGACTTTTGCTCCCTGGAGCGCCAAGTAGCGCGCAAGAGAAACAACACCACTCATTTCTGTTTCAAATTTTGATCTTTCGAAATCGATGCGTTGGCGGTGAACTTCGAAAACCAATGTCGCTGTAACTAAGCCCCGTAAAAAAAGCTGCTCTAAACGTTTGTGCTTCGATCTTATTTTTTCATTTTTCTTTTGGATCTCTTCAAATAATTGTTTTGATTTTTGGTAGCCCTCGAGTTCTAATTTTAGCTCTTCAGAAATACGATTTAGCACAATACTTTTTTGAAGTAAAAAAAGTGAATATCCTGTCTCGGATGCGACAACTTCAGCTCGGCCCGTATGAAAAATTGGAATTGGAACGGCAAATGCTAAGCCATAGCTCTCATATTTGTTTTCTCCATCCACATTCCATTGATATTGTGGTCCAAATCGTAACGTCGGCCATCGATAAGAACGGGCTAATTCTAATTCGCTTAAACTCAATTTTAGTTCAGTGTCGACGAGTCTGGCATCAGCCGACTTTTCGTGCTTACTAATTCTATCCAATTCGGAAATTGTTGGCCAACGAAACGAGGCCGTCGAATCGGAGTTGATCGCTCGTAAAATAGTGGAATCGTCCAACCCTGTGGCAATGCGAAGTTCGTTGAGAAGGATCTTTTTGTCTTGGTCGTTTCTATTCAACAAAACAGTATATTGTGCTTCTGACAACTCGAAAGCATAAAGAGAAGCTTCTTGATCGGGAGACAGTCTAGGTTTGACACGATATTGTTTTTCGATCCTTTTGATGATTGAAAAGGCTTCGCTAAATAACTTCTCTTCCTTAATCCTGAATTTGAGGCTGAAAAGATTTTCCAGAACACGAATGCGCACTTCGTCCAAAGTCTTACCATATGAAGCCCTTTTAACATCTGTTTCTGCACTCGCCTTTTTGAGTCTAGCATCGCGCTTGCCACCAAGTTCAAGACTGAAATAAGGAATAACCTGAATCTGAGATGCAGGCTGACCGCGATTAGATCCAAACGCACTTTGAACGTCCAACTCAGGATTTGGCCTCTGCGATACGATTCTTTCATTGGCTTCAGCCACGGCGGCCTGCGATAATGATACTTGAGTTAACGGATGCCTCTTAAGAGCACAAAGAAGAATATCTTTGGTGGTGGATACGGACAGACAGGAGTCGCTATCATCGGCCGCGAAAATCGAGTAGGGGAAAAGACAAAGTGAAATTTCCAAAAGAAAAAATATAAAGCAGGCTTGAAATCTCATGTATACTTAAAACTCCATCTCGAGAAGAACAGATGATCTTCTACCCCTTCAAACCAAAGTATCACAAAGACTGTCTTGGTTGGTTTATTGTTGCTCCAATATAAATAACACCATACCTAATTATTTTTACTACGGAACGCTTCTAAACTGTAGGGAAATCCCAAATATCGATTCGGCGAGCAATCGAGCTATTAAAGTCATGTGAAGATCTTTGATTGGGCTACAGGATTCTGAAAGAAAGAACGATCTAGCCAGTAAAAAAAGTCGTTCAAAAAGAAACTCCAGAAGTTTTATATTCGTGTCCTAAGATTTTTAATGCCTCAAGTTCTGCTTTTGTCACCTCCAAATTTTTGAGAGATATCTCTTCTAAATTTTCAAGTATAATTTCTCTAATTAAACTTTTAGCAGGCTTTAAGAATTCTCTGATCAAAAATGCCTTGTTTTATAAGAAAAGCTGAACACTTTAACAAATCAAAAGCGTCCAGTAATTTCTAAACAATAAGTCGGTCAATTATTAAAATTGGGTAAATGATCAATTCTAAAAAATCTTAATTTATAAGCGCGATTTACATAAACAATTAGACTTTATTTTATTTCTAGCACCGATCTAAAGACCAAGGCGAAGTTGGTTAATTCATAAAATCGAATTTAATCTTTTCTTTTTAAGTTCTTTACCTTAATTTAACATATCAATTTACAAACATATCAGCGATCGCGCTGGGCGTATCTTAGTGGTGCATCACGAAGTGATGCGACACAAGAGACGGGCCTGCGGCCGTTAGCGGATGTTTGTAAATTGGTATGTTAAATTAAGGTAAAGAGCTTAAATAGAAAAGATTAAATTCGATTTGAAGAATTAACCAGCTTCTGCGCTTTCGTCGTCACCATCATCGTCTATCAGGCCTTTCAAATCATGTTTTTCAGCACGATATCGCATAGATCTAAAAGTGATTTGTAACAACTTCGCCGCACGTTTTTTAATACCACCAGCAGTGTGCATCGCTTTAATTAATAATTCTTTTTCGATTTGACCTAAAATCTTTTCTAGATCTAAGCCTTCTTCTGTCACTTCAATATCATGACTAGAGGCTAACTTTCTACCTTCAGATGTATTTACAAAAGGAGGTAAACTTTCTGGAAGAATAGAAGATCCTGGTTCTAAGGCCACAGTTCTTTCAATGATGTTTTCTAGTTCTCTAACATTACCTGGGTAGTTATAAGATTTTAAAACCTGCATGGCTTCAGCTGTAATACCTTGGATGTTTTTACCAAGTCGGTCGTTATATTTTTTCAAGAAATGATTGGCTAAAAGTGGAACATCGGCCGAACGGTCTCTTAAAGCCGGTGCATGTATAGGTATGACTGCAATTCTAAAATATAAATCTTCTCTGAAAGTTTTATTTGCAATCATGTCTTTTAGATCACGGTTGGTTGCAGATATAATTCTAACGTTCACTTTAACATCTTCGTTATCACCTACTCTACGGACCACTCTTTCTTGAATGGCGCGTAAGACTTTAACTTGCATGTTTAATGGAAGCTCACCGATCTCGTCCAGAAATAAAGTTCCGCCGTTAGCCGCCTGAAATAGACCTTCTTTGTCAGCTATAGCACCGGTAAAGGATCCTTTTTTATGTCCAAAAAGTTCTGACTCCATTAAATTTTCAGGAATCGCACCACAGTTTATAGTTACAATAGGTCGCTCTTTGGCTTCACCATTATAATGGATCGCTTTAGCAATGACTTCTTTACCAGTACCACTTTCACCTGTGATCAAAATATTAGTCGGCGCAAGGCTTACTCGTTTGATCATGTTAAATACAGAGTGCATGACCTCGGTGTTTCCTATGATATTACTGAAATTATATTCTCTGACTAATTCTTTTTTTAAGTGTCTGTTTTCTTTTTCTAAAGATAAACTTCTTAAAGCATTCGCAATATTGATTCTGACTTCATCAATTTTAAATGGCTTTGTGATATAATCATAAGCTCCCATTTTCATGGCTTCAACCGCAGACTCCGTAGTTCCAAAAGCCGTGATCATCATAAATATAGTTTGCGGAAAATGATCTTTGACGAATTTAAGTAATTCCATACCGGTCATTTCTGGCATTTGAAAATCAGAAATCACTAAATCAAAAGATTTTTTTTCTAAAATCTCTTTTGCGACTCTTCCATTTTCAGCCGTAGTGACCGCATAGCCTTCTTTTTTAAGCATGATATCTAAGAACTCTCTGATAGACTCTTCATCGTCCACAACTAATATACGGTGCTTTAAACTCATGATAATCTCCTGTTTCTATATTAATTTATCGGCAGCCTTATAAAAAAAGTTGTCCCTTTTTTATCGTCTGAATAAACTTTTATAGTTCCTTCATGCCCTTCAATAATTCTATGAGTAATAGCTAGACCTAAGCCGGTCCCTTTTTCTTTAGTTGTATAAAAAGGTTCAAAAATTCGACCAATCACATTTGAAGGAATACCTGGACCATTGTCTGTAAACTCAAGGCTTACAAAAAATCCTTCTTTAGAAATACGACAAGTCAACGTAGGCTGATTAGATTTTTGGATAGCCTGTAATGAATTTGTAATAATATTGATAAAGGCCTGCTGAAGCTTACTTTGATCACATCTAATTTTTACGTCTGAAAGCTCAAGATTAAAGATTACGTTTTCAGATAATTTTTTATCATGTTTTACTAAAATTATAATGTCATTTATCAAATCCTTTAAATGAACTTGATCTGTTTTTTTAACTTCGGGTCTTACAAAACTCAAAAAATCAGTGATCAGTAAATTAAGTCGATCAATCTCTTTTATAATAATAGAAAATAATTTTGAATTCTCAGGATTCAAATCCAATGTGGACTCTTTTAACATCTCGACACTTCCACTAATACTTGCCAACGGATTTCTAATCTCGTGGGCAATCCCACCAGCAAGTTGACCAATAGCCGCAAGCTTTTCTTTCATCTGAAGTTCTTTTTGCAAACCCTTGATTTCAGTTAAGTCTTGAACCAATAGTATCCATCTCGTTTGCATCTGTTCATCAGGAATGTAGGTCGTAATAAATTCTAAATTCTTTTTAATGCCTTTCAATTCAAGTTCAACTTCTTGTCTTTGGGTATAAGTATGATTTTGCGCTAGGGTATTGCCCTGATTATTCGAAAAATCTTCAGAAATTTGATTATTATCACTCACAATAATTTTATTTTTTATAAATTGGTCTTCTGAATCTAAACTTTGACCTAAGATTTTTTTTGCAGATTCATTAGCAAAAGAAATTTGTTTGTCTTTTTGAAAAGAGACTAAACCCACACCAATATTTTTAATTATTATTTGACTTAAATTTTTCAAATCTTTCAGGTCACTTGTTGTTTGACTTAACTCTTTTGATTTTGATAAAAGCAAATCACCCAGATGTCCAGAAAATAAGGCCGCAAAATAAAAAACAATAACATTTAAAATAAAAGTGATCGGATCAAAACTTACCTCTGATATTCTAAGTAAAAAAGTCAGCGCATAAAAAAAAGTTGATACACCAGCCATTAAAAAACTTATTGAACTTCCTAAGACAAAAGAACATAAAACAATATTAACTAAATATAAGACCGTAAATATTGGATAAGATAAAAAAGTAAAATAACTTATTGCAGATATAAATACGGCATCAAATATAAAAATTGAAAGCTCAAAAAATATAATTTTTCTCAAATTTTGAAAATTAAAAACAATAAAAAAATGCAGGACAAGACCCAATATCACTAAACTATAAACAGGAACCCATATATTAAAATTTATAAAATATGGATTTAGCAACTGGGAAACAATCGACGTTGCGACAGCAAAAAAATAAACCCCTATTCGAATCGCTTCAATAATCCAAGAATTAAGAATATTAAATTGCAAATTAAGATGTTTATTAGAATTTTGACCTTCACTTTTTGAACTAAAAATGAGGTCTCCTGATTTATGCACCTGAATTACATCGCCGTTCCGGCCAGATTAAATATTGGTAAAAACATTGCAATTACCAACACCCCAACTGTACCACCGAGAAAAACAATTAATAAAGGTTCAATCAAACTGGTTAAGGCATCAGCAGCTGTTTCAACTTCCGCTTCATAAAAATCAGCTATCTTTAATAACATAGTATCGATATTTCCGGTTTTTTCACCAATGGCAATCATCTGTGACACCATTAATGGAATCATCAATGATTTTTTTAATGGCTCAACAAAAGACTTTCCCTGAATGATTGATTTTCTTGAGGTCTCTAGATCTTGCTCTAGGACCGCGTTACCTGCAACACCCGCTGTAATTTCGATAGCTTCAACTAGTTGCACGCCAGCCTTAAGTAAAGTGGCCAACGTTCTTGCCATTCTCGCGACACAACTTTTTATAATCAGTCCACCAAAGACAGGAATTCGAATTAAAATTCTATCAATAATATATCTTCCGTTTGGCGTTTTATAATACATCATAAGGATAACTGGAATTGCGGTGGTAACACCTAGATAAATATACCAATTGGCTTGTAAACTTTCACTCAAGTTAATTACCTTTTGAGTTAACGCAGGCAAAGACTGACCCTGTTCACTAAAAAGCTGTTGAAATTTAGGAATAACGAAAACTAAAACAATAGTCACTGCACTGAAAGCAATAACCATTGTGGCTACTGGGTACCAAAGGGCTCCTGTGATCTTTGATTTCAACGCATTACTTTTTTCGATATAGACAGCAAGGCGATTTAAGACCTCGTCTAATACTCCGGCTTCTTCGCCGGCTTTAACAAGGTTCACATACAACTTACTAAATACTCCGGGATACAAAGCCAAAGCTTCTGATAGTTTTCGACCTGTAGAAATTTGTCTAACAATATCATCAATGGCCATTTGAAATTTTTTATTAGCTTGGCCCTCTGAAATACTTGATAAACTTTCTAAGATTGGAACACCGGATTCAATCAACACTGCAAACTGACGACTAAAAACTTGAAGCTCTTTAGGTGTACATGAGGCTCGATTTATTCCAGAAATTAAGTTATTTTGAAGTTTAATAGAAACCGGAGCTAAATTTTGCCCTCTCAGAACAGTTCTTGCCTCAGCTACACTATAAACATCTAATATGCCTTTAATTAGCCTTCCGCTGGCATCTTTCGCCAGGTAGTTATACTTTGCCAACTTTAATTCCCCCGAAAAAAATTATAATCCTGATTTCTTCAGTATATAATCAAGATCGCTTGGATCAGGGGCAAGTTCAAACGCTTTTCGAAGGTCTATGGACCTTTTCAGCACTTTGGTATGTAAGCTTTGTGAAAAACTTAGACCATTTGTTTTAAAATCATTTTCAAAAAAACTAAAATATTCTTTTGGTTCTAGTGAATAAAATTTATTTTTTGAAACTGGACCTAAGGGGTAAGCTTCAAATGCATAATTTTGTTTATTGTCATGAGTCCAATTTAAAAAAGAGAAGAGGCCTATTAAAGATTGGCTCATTAAATACCTTGATTCCCAAGTCGTTAATAGAGATTGTAAATAAACCAAGGCTTCAGAAACTTTTGTCGCATGAATATGAGCTATCACGAATGAACCAGTGGCTAAATACGAATTAATATTTTGAATATCCATTTGATTTTCAATCAGGCCATATCTTACAAGATCAACCTCTTCAGACATTGAAGCTAGGTCTGATTTGTTTTTACTTTCAACATTGATAACAAAAGCGTCTTTATGAAAAATGGGTAATTCTTTTTCACTGCGTACATAAATACCAGATATTGGCTTTTGATTCAGTTTATGAGAAAAAATTTCTCTTTCGATACGGGTGATTTCACTCGTTTTTTTATGAACACCAATCAACAAACCTGAACCGACATTTAAAAAATTAGTTATCATCTGCGGATAATCATCTATGTTTGTTTTTAATGTTTCTTTTTTAGTTAATGTGAAAGTGACACCAGAGTCCGTTAACACGCCTTCAACCACCACTTGTATGTTTTCAAATTTTATTTCAGAGGAAAGTTTTTTTTGATGTTTTAATTGCCCTGAAGCATCTTCACCCAAAAAATCTGTAAAAAACTTTAATGTACCTGATGGACTTAAGGTGTCCCCTAAAAGCTCTAAATGACCGTTGATTGATCTTAATCCTAATTGGGAGTGTGGTGTAAAATAAACGGACCGTATGTGTTCAGAACTTAAAAATTTGTCTATAAATAATTTAACTTTATTGTTCATCGTTCACCGAGCTGTTCATAACTTGCTCGACGGTGGTGTGTCCTTCTCTTAGACGATCTAAAGCAGACATTCTCAATGACAAGAAATTTCCATCTGCAATAGCCCTCTTTTTCATATCCACAGGCGAGTCACTTTTAAGTATTGAATTTCTGACCTCGCTTGTCATGCGTAAAATTTCAAAAATTGGAATACGTCCTTTTAAACCAGTATTATTACAAGTTCCGCAGCCTTTTCCTCTTTTTAAATTTTTATATTTAGGTAAATCTTGCGACTTTACGCCGATTTGCAGCAAATTCTCATCGGGTACTACTACAGGCTCTAAACATCTTGAGCAGTTTTTCTTCATTAAGCGCTGTGCGATAACAAGGGTGATAGTTTCTGCCACCACATAACTTGGAATCCCCATGTCCATAATTCTAGAGATCGTCGCAATCGAATCATTCGTGTGCAAAGTAGATAATACTAAGTGACCAGTAGAGGCCGCCTTAAAAGCAATCTTAGCAGTTTCTAAATCGCGAATCTCTCCGACCATGATTATGTCTGGATCTTGTCGCAGAAAACTTCTTAAGGCCGCAGCGAAGTCAAAACCAATATCTGGGTGCACTTGAATTTGGTTAATTCCGTCAACGTTAAATTCTACGGGATCTTCAGCTGTAGAAATATTTTTATCAATAGTATTCATAGCATCTAAAAATGAATATAATGTGGTTGTCTTTCCACTTCCGGTAGGTCCAGTGACAAGCACTAACCCTTGGGGTCTAGAAATAACGTCTGTTATAAATGGCAAATCTTCTTTTCTAAAACCTATTGTTTTCAAATCCACATTTAAGTTTGATTTATCTAATATACGAAGAACTGCTTTTTCACCAAATAGAGTTGGAATAATACTGACACGAAAGTCGATTTCTTTACCTTCTGCTAAGCGAACTTTCATTCGACCATCTTGGGGGCGACGTCTTTCTGCAATATCTAATCTACTCATGATTTTAATACGACTTATTAGGGCCGACGCCGTATTTTGAGGAGGTTGAATTTTTTCTAATAAACTTCCATCTAAACGAAATCTGATTCTTAATCGTTTTTCATAGGGTTCGATATGAATATCAGAGGCTCCGGATTGAATAGCTTCTGCAAGCATTCTATTCACAAAATTAATAACTGGTCCGTCACCTGCGGACGTTTTTTCATCATCAATAACTTCTGAACTAACGACTTCGGCTGCACCGCTATCGACAGACATTTCAGACATCATTTTTGAAATGTCCGTGCCCTTTGGAATGTAGTACTTTTTGATTGCATTTTCTATTGCCGATTCTGTGGCAACAACAATTTCAATCTGCATTTGAGCAATCATACTAATATCATCTAAAGCAAAATAATTTCCTGGATCACTAAAAGCGACCACTAACTTTCTAGTTTTAGATTTGGCTACAGGAATAACTTTATGTTTTCGACAAAGCTGTGGAGGTAGCAATTTTATTATATCTGGATTAATTTTAAATTTATCAAGATCAATTTTTTGAACACGAAAACGTGACGCTAGCAATTCAACAATTTTTTCTTCAGTGACTTTACCAGTTTTCATAAGTTCTGATAAAAAGCTAATCTTGCTTTTTTCAGCACTTTCACGCGTCTTATTTACTTCCTCTTGGGATAAGATCTTGTTCTCAATGACGACTCTTTCGATACCACTTTTCAAACAAACTCCAAGACTGTTTTTTATTATCTAGAAGCTTTATCGACAATATGATGAGTGAAGTTAAGGTTTTCTTAAATTAAAATGAAGACTTAAGTCTAGCTATGTCCTTAGCTATTTGCTCTTTAAGATCTTCTAGAGTTTCAAACTTCTTTTCAGGTCTTAAATATTTGTGAAACTCGACCTCAATGGTTTTGCCATAAAGGTCAAGTTTTTCACCAGGCACATGGGTCTCAACATTTTTATTCCATAAATCCAGATTTTTATTAACCGTAGGTCTTAAACCAACATTTGTGATTGAAAGATAAACACTATTTGCAACTTTCAATTTGCTAGCATAAACACCGTTTTTTAGTGGTACTGGAGAATTTAAGTTCGCGGTTGGAAAACCAATCCCCTCGCCCCTGTTTTGACCTTTTACGACTTCGCCAAAAACTGAATATTTTCGACCTAAAAAAATAGACGCCGTTTCAATGTCACCTTCAATTAAATAATCTTTAATTAAAGACGTAGACACTCGCTTGTGTTGAATTTCATAGGGTGAAAATATTTTAATTGGCACTTTTTTACTTTCACACCAAATAAGTAGATCATCTATTTTACCTGCTCTTTCTTTACCAAATCTAAAATCATGACCCACCATTAAAAACTTTATAGGCAAAGGATTTAAAAATGCGTCAATAAATTGTTCAGGAGTTAATAACGATAATTTATGATCAAAATGTTGCACCCAAAGGTGATTTAAATTCAGTGTCTGCAATTGAGTTTTTAGGTCGCCAATGGGATACAATCTTGTCGCATAAGGATCTCTAGGGTTAATGACATGTTTAGGATGTGGATCAAATGTCAGAACAAGACTGCCTAAATTATAATTTTTGCAATCTTCAACAAAATCACTCAATAACTTTTTATGACCTAAATGAACTCCATCAAAGTTCCCAATGGTCAAACCTAAACCAGATCCTGCAGGAAGTGCGGATTTAATCTCTGCTGAGTTCGTCCAAGAGAGCAAGTGATCGGATTTAGAACCATTAATAGAATTTATCATATGAATTAGAAGATGCTTGGATTTGATTTGTAGTTCAAGCCTTGGTAAAAGATGCATTGCAATATGGCTGTATTTAAAAACCTAATTATTCATTTTAATTCAAGTCTAAAAAAAGCGAGTTTTTTTTATAAAAGTCCGGTTTTTTTAAGAGTTCTTGCGATTTGGTTCATTTCTATTTTTATTTTAATCGCTGATATCGGATTAAAAAATTATGACAGTCGATTTAACTTAAGAAGTCCCCAAAAGTTAAGCCCTGATGTTGTGATCTTGTCTGTATCCCAAGCTGAGTGGGACGAAGTCTTTAAACCCTCAATTCTTAAATCTATGATTTATCGCCAAGAACCAGTGACAGATTCTTATTACTGGAATCAGGGTTTTTGGGTTCAAACCGTTCAAAACTTAAAACAGCTGGGGGCCAAAAAAATTGGTGTAGATTTTTACTTTTCAAAAAATTTAAATATTCCATGGAGCGTAGCCAATTTTTTTTCAAGTGACCCGATCATTTTTTGGACATCTGACATCGATAATTTGGGTCGACTTTTACCATCGAAATTTACGAATAACTTTAATGAAAACATTGGCATTAACTTACTTCGTCCTGATTATGATGGGATTCTAAGAAATTTCTATTTCTCAAATGTAAATATCCCCCAATTGCCAGAAGTGCTTTCTAATACCTGGCCGAAGATAATGTCGAATGCTCAGGAACAACTCATAAATTTCAGGGGTCCGCCTGGAACCTTTATCAACTACTCACTCTTAAGTGCTTATGATGGAACTTTAAAAAAAGAATTAATTAAAGGAAAAACCGTTCTTATTGCCCCCGACTATGGAAAAGATCATCTAATTAAAACCCCCTTGGGCATCATGAACCGAGCCGAAATTTATGCAAATATTATTGATAATATCAATAACAAAACATGGATTAAAAAGTGGCCTATTTATACTTACGCCCTACTATTATTTCCGTTTATTTTGGTTTGCGTTTGGGTGATTTTAAACTTTCCTCAGGGCGTTGGCGTCACACTGCTTGTTAGTTTAGCCTTTATATCTATTTCGTCTTCTATTTTTCTATTTGATATTTACTATTTATGGACACCTTTAATCACTATGCTTTCAAGTATTTTTATGAGTTATGTTATCATCATAAGCCAGATGCTTCTAGAGCGTGAAAAAAATGTCTGGCAAATGCAAAAAGAGCAAGATTATTTAAAATCTTTAGAAGAGCTTAAAACTAATTTTGTAAGTTTAATCAGTCATGACTTAAAAACACCGCTAGCTAAAATTCAATCTGTAGTGCACAGGCTAAGAAGTGATCCCTCCATTTTAAATGCGCCACAGCTATCCGTGGATTTAAATTCTATTTATTCTGAAAGCAAACACTTAGATAGATACATAAAGTCTATTTTAAAATTAATTAAAATAGAATCCAAAGATTTCACAATTATTAAAAAACCGATTGATATTAACGAGGTCATCGAGCTTGCGTGCAAACAACTTTCATCAGTAGCGAATGAAAAGAAAATTAACTTAGACTTAAATTTAGAACCTATGTTTTTAATCGAAGCAGATAAAACCTTAGTTCTAGAAATCATGATCAATCTAGTTGAAAATGCTATCAAATACTCTAATCCAAATACAAAAATTGAAATCTTGTCTTATGAACACGAAGGTTACGTCAACATAGAGATTAAAGATCAAGGGCCTGGCATTAAGGACGAACATATTAATCTTATATTTGAAAAATTTTTTAGAGGCGAAAGCCTATCCACAGCTCAAGGGACGGGACTTGGACTGTTTTTAGTGAAGTATTTCATTGAATTACACAGTGGTTTGATTGATATAGAGAGTGTCCTAGGGAAAGGGACCACGATTACTGTAAAACTCCCAACTGAGGTTTAACTTTGGAACATGTAACTTTAAAAGTTTTAATTGTAGATGATGAACAAGAATTAAGAAATTCAGTTAAATCGATTTTTGAAAACTCCTTTGAAGACATTAAGTTTGAAGTGCATGAAGCTCAAAATGGAGCAGAGGCCTTAAACATAATCACTGAATCTAATTTCGACTTTGTTATGATGGACGTTAAAATGCCAGAAATGGATGGTTTAACTGCATTAGAAAAAATTAAAGCTCAAAATCCAGAAGTGTGTATTTTAATAATGACTGCACACAGTAACTTAAACGATGCCGTCCGAGCCATTAAATCTGGGGCTTATGACTACTTAGAAAAACCAGTTGAACCGGAAGATCTAATCAAACTAGTCAATGAAGCTCATCAAGCTAGACAATTAGTGAGCGATCTTAAAATTAGTTTACCCATATTTGATGACGACGTGGAATCTGAAATTGTGGGATCTACAACTAAAATGAAAGAGATTTTTTCACTTGTTCATAAACTTACAAATGTAGACACCACAGTCTTGATTCGCGGTGAAAACGGAACTGGAAAAGAAATGGTCGCGAAAGCCATCCATTACTATTCATCTAGAAAGTCAGGAAAGTTTGTGGCTATTAATTGCGGCGCTATTCCCGAATCCTTAATGGAAAGCGAACTATTTGGACACGAAAAAGGAAGTTTTACCGGTGCTACAGAAAGAAAAATTGGTAAATTTCAATACGCTAATGACGGAACTATTTTTTTAGATGAAATCGCAGAGTTAAAACCAGAAATGCAGGTGAAACTTTTAAGAGTTCTTCAGGAAAGAAAATTTTTGCCTGTTGGAAGCAACCGTGAAGTTAAAACTAATTCTAGAATTTTAGCGGCAACCAATCAAAATTTAGAAAAGATGATTGAAGAAAAAAGATTCAGGGAAGACCTATTCTATAGACTTAATGTCATGCCCATCTTTCTTCCCCCATTAAGAGAAAGGGTTGGTGATATTGAAAATTTCGTTCATCACTTTATGGGAAAATTAAACAAAAAACTTAAAAAGGAAATTAAGGGTTTTGCTCCAGAAGTAATTGAAGTTTTAAAAAAATACTCATGGCCAGGCAATATCAGAGAACTAGAAAACACTATTGAGCGCATGTTTATTATGACCAACAAAGATTGGATTCAAGTTCAAGATATCCCAGAAAACATTGCCCACAATCAAAGAACCGAAATCCACTTAGATTCAACAGGGACCTACAATGGCCCACTCCAATACGATATTTTTAAAGAAGAAATGGAGAAAGAATTTATTATTGCCGCTTTAAAAGCTAATAACGGTAGAATCAATAAAACTGTTGCAACGGCCAATATACCTAAAAATACTTTACTTAGAAAAATCAAAAAATATAATATAGATGTTAAAAACCTAGAAGGATAATTCTAAAACTTAAAAGTAATTAGAATTTTATTTAGATTAAAAATCTATAAACTATTTCAGGTTTAGTAGAAATAAGCTCTGAAAATTATGTAAGTTTAGAAATTAAAAGCTAAGGAAGTTATAAATGTCAGATTGGAATCTGCTATTTCATTTAATTCTTTAGGAAAAACATTTTCTGTTGCTTTTAAATAGCGGACCTCGTTTCTCCAAAATAAATTTTTATCAAACTGATGATCAAAACCAATAGATCCCCCAATAATATTTAAGGAATTTGGTACTTCAGTAACCAAAACAATTTGATCATCATCTCTAAACTGCTCAAATCGAAAAGATACTTTTTGATTTTCATTTAATTTATATCTAAGCATTAAAGAGGTCCCGTACCACTTACTTGGCGGCGAATCGATTGGCTTATTCTGAAATCCAATATCAAACTGGGCAATCCACTCAACAGACTTAGTATTTATACTTTTAATAATAAAATCATGAAAATGTCTAAACTGACTTGATCTCGGGACGCTATTTAAGTCCCCAGAAATTTCTCTACCAATAAGTGTGTTATAGGCTAATGAAAAATACTTTGATGAATATTCAATAGAGGTTCCAATGTTTTTATCTTTATTATTTTCAGATATATTTTGCCATCCATTAGTAACCAAAACTTGAGCCGTTAAACGATCAGAAAACTTATGGTTTATCTTTAGGCCCGACAAGTAGTAAGGTGAATAGTCCGCTACAAATGATCTGGTTAAAGTTATATTATCTTTAGATATCCATGTCTCTGCTCCAACATGAGCAAAAAAAATACCCGCATCAATCCACGTTTTTTCTGAGATCTTGAAGCCAATTCGGGCCTCTTGAATATGTCTGGATAAATCGCCACCACTGACAGAACCATTTGTGGGCTCAGAGGAATAATTTCTTTGTACTGAAGTACCGACTTGTAAGGCAAATCTTGCCCTTAGCTTGTTTTCGTCTATCTTGGCTTCCACATGCGCAAGGTTTATATTGAATTCGTTATTACGTGCAGCTTGAGTTGTAAAGGCTCTATCTCCAGATGCTGGTGAATTTAAATCATAGGCGTATTGCGAATCTATAAAAAATCCCCATGAAATTGGTATTTTATTCTCTTCTGCATTTGAAGGTTTACTGATTAAAAGTAAAATCAAAGTGACGCTGATTAAAATCACTGGATATCTAAAATAGGGTGTCATCAAAACCTCATGTCCTATTAAAATTGTTCAACATATTTATGATGATAAGAATGACATAAAGAACAGCTAAATACATGAGGTGAATATATAAAGATAATATTATAAAATTAGGCTAACTTAATGGCGACCTTAATCAATTAAAGCCGACCCTACATTTTCTGAAATATTAATATTCTTATCATAGTTAATATTTATAACATCACTAACCTGGCACCTTAGTGATGTCTTCCATTATTGACGCAAGCTAGACAGAAAAAAGGGTCAGAGACCTTTTGTTAATGAGTGAAGTCGACCGCGGATTGTTCCCACTTTGATTTTGGCTTCAAATTGGATGGGGACTTTAAATTCATCTTTGGTGAGCCAAAGTTTGATTTCGCCTTTTTGCTTCCAGGCCCCGTCGACTGAAAAAGTCGGTTTCACAACGTAGGTCATAAATTTTCCAATTTTTGTACTTAGTTCTACCTCTTCCAAGACAAGAGCTTTAACTAAAATATCTTTGCCACGTTCAGCTACTCTAAATTCAAAGGTTTTGCCGACTTCTAATTTCTTAGTTCTTAAAAAATAAAGTGCAGATACAACATCCTGCGCGTCCATGTGTTTTAACGTCCAAATTTTATCTTCTTCGTCTAAACCTTTTCCAACCTCTACAATCTTGGCCTGGTATCTGGCTTCTTTCTTAGTCCAATCAAAGGCTGTCTGAACTTCTCGGATGTAACGGCTTTCTTGACCGTAAATTTTCATTAAATAAGGCCTTTGGGTCTTCATATCCCAAAATGATTCCGCAAAGTCTTTTAATGTATAGACCCATGCAAATAGACTAGAGGTTTTGGCTGAAACGTAAAAATGAAATACTGGACGATTTTGAATTTGCTTAATAGGCTTAACTTCAAAAGTAAATCGCCCCGCTTCTAAAGCAAAATAGTTAACAGCATATTCAATTTTTTCGCCTACTTTAAAAGGATATTTTTGAGCTAAGACATCTTTTTCTGCTTCAATTTTTTTAATTACAGCTTCTTTTTGAATTTGGGCCTTTACTATGGCCGGAGCAAGGCCTTTATTTAAAGTCGGATTAATTTCGGCATTCGAAGGAACAGGAACGGCTTCGGGATCTTTAGAGTCTACGACTGTTGGCCCAGAGTTATGAAATTTTGTATTAGAATCAAACTTAGGCTTTTCGTCTCCCAAAGTGGGGTTGCTATCTTGGGGCAAACTTTTTATATCATAAGGATTTTCAATCACAGTACTCGCTTTTAATTTTCTTAACTTTTTTTTGCTCATCTGACATGAACTTAAAGAAAGTAGTAATATTAGGCCTAGGTACTTAATCATAAGATTTAGTCTATAGATTTAACTTTAACATTCAATATTTTATTTAAAAGCACTTCGGGTAATTTAAGTTTCTGACATGCAAAGTAAATCTGATTAATATCACTATTTAGATAAAGATTAGGATCAATAGTAGGATCAATAGTCCGACCAATATTTTCATGTAAGCTTTTAATCTTAATAAAATCTTTTTCAGAACAGACCAAGCTCGCATTGATAGACTGCGCTTTTTTAATCAAAAACTTAATATCCTTGATTTTATAATCGTAATGATCAGAAAAAATAACATGCTCCATAACGACCAAACCGTTAAAGCCAGATTTTATATCCTGTTCAAAAAATTTGGGCTGGCCCAGTCCAGAAAACAATAAAACTGGACCTATTGTAATTTGTTGTCCCTTAAGATTTTTTATTTCAATAATTTTTGAATCAGCGTAGTGAACTTCTGAATTCAGCTTTTTAATATTTAAAACAGTCTCATCAAGCAGCTTTGAATTAATATAAGACCATTTAGATAGAATAATAAAATCTGCTCTTTTTAAAGATGACAAAGGCTCTCTGAATTTACCAGTGGGCAACATTTGACTAAAAGAAATAATTTTAGATAAAAAATCTAGCTTCATAAAGGCGTCCATATCAAAAACCAGAAGATCTAAATCTCTATGAAGCTGTCTATGTTGAAAACCATCATCTAAAATAAAAAATTTAATATTGGGAATACTTTCTAATGCAAATTCCCCGCCTCTATATCTATTTGGATCAATAATGACATTAACATTTATATTTTTAGTCTTAATAAGGCTTGGTTCATCCCCAAATTTTTTTGGACTTAATCCATCAGGAACAAATGCAGGATAAAGTTTTTGTTTTGTGATTTCAGATTTATATCCCCGAGTTAAAACACATGCATGATCGAATTGATTTAGTAGCTCTAACACTAACGGAGTTTTTCCGGATCCACCTATAGTAATATTACCAATACTTATTACAGGACGGGGTAACTTTTTTATCTTGATAAATTTTTTATCATAAAAATAGTTTCTAATTTTGATTATAATATAATAAAATAACGAAAACGGTAAAAGAGGAATTCGAATAAGAAAAAATATAAAATTAATTCCAATTTGTTGAATAAAAAAAAGACAAAGAATCAAGGCTCGTTTTAGAATCATAAGTATTTCAGTACGGATTCAGACACGAGCTTTGCTGCGCCTGGACCTTTAAGATGTGTTTCTAATTCAGAATAATCATCCAACATCTTAGACCGTAAGTTGTTTTTATTTTGCATCAAGTCCACGACCTTAGCGGCCATAACCTCAACCTTCGCAGCCCCTTGAAAGTATTCAGGACAGATCTGTCGATCTAATATTAAATTCACTAAACCAAAATACTTGATGCCAGTCACAATGATTTTCGCAAGTATTGCACTGACTGGATTCATTTTGTAAACAACGATTTGGGGTTTTTTTAGCAGACCCACTTGAAGCGTAGCTGTTCCAGAAGCCGTGATCATGTAGTCACACAGATCTATCATCTTCCAAGAGTCTTCTTTCACAAAGTGAATTGGAAATTCATATTTTTTATTTAGTCTGTTCTTAAAATCATCGATCTCAAAACCAGGGGCGACTAAGACACTAATATTAATATTAGATTTCAATTTTAATACTTTCTCTGCCGTGTCTAAGGTCAAATTCAATAATCTTTCTACTTCTGAATTTCGACTTCCAGGCATTAAGCCTAAATTTAAACTTCCATCTAAACCTAATTTTTTCTTAAAAGGTTCTAAGGATGAATACTTAGATTTATAATTATTAAACTCTTCTAATAAGGGATGACCAACATATTGGGCTTTAACATCATACTTTTTATAGAAATCAACTTCGAAGGGATGAACCACCAGGACTTCATCTACATATTTTTTAATTTTATAAACTCTATTTTTTTTCCAAACCCAAATTTTTGGCGGAATGTAATAAATAACTTTAATTCCTTTCAGCTTTAAACTTTTAGCTAGTCTTAAATTAAATCCACCATAATCTAACAGCAAAGCCACTTTTGTTTTTTTAATATCACATTGATTTAATATTCCAGTGTAAGCTGATCTGATTTTTTTTTGATTTTTTAAAATTTCAAATAAACCCATCACTGCTAAGTCTTCGGAATTCCCTGTTCTTAAAAACCCATGGTCTTGCATTTCTTTATTTCCAACACCCCAAAAATTAATTTTATTATTTAGGGTTTTTAAATAGGACATGACCTTTAATGCGTATTTACAGCTCGACTCTTCTGCCGCAACTATAAGTAAGGATTGGTCATAGCTCATGCTTTAGCGACGCCTCTTTCTGAGCTTTTAATAAAATCTATAATTTTCTGAGTGTACTGATTCACTTCAACTTCATGAGTTATCTTTTCAATCAACTCGTCGACAGTTCCATGGCCTTTAAGAAAAATTCTAATGGCTTTGTGTATAGATGAAATCTCATCAGGGCTCAAACCCGCACGCTCTAAACCAACTTTATTTGTAACCGAACTAACAGCATACATTCCGCCATCAGGGGCCCTAGCAATGGTGTAAGGTAAAATATCTTTATTAACCCCACTAATTCCAGCGATGTAACTATGCTCTCCTAATTTAACAAATTGATTGAAATTACAAGCCCCACCAATTTTAACATGATCTTCAGCTGTCACATGACCTGCGAAATTTGTAGAATTAGCAATAACTACATGATCACCTAAAATACAATCATGACCTATGTGAACGTAGGCCATAAATAAACCATGACTTCCAATTCGAGTCTCACCAATGCCACTTAAAGTTCCTAAATTGACTGTGACGCATTCTCTGAAAACATTAAAATCCCCAATAACGAGTTTCACTTTTTCATTTTTGTATTTTAAATCTTGAGGTCTTCCACCAATCACAGCGCCTGGATGAAAGACATTCCCTTTGCCTATTTGGATATCTGCTTGCTCGCAACCTAAAGTGACATTGTTTTCAAAGTGGCAATCATCGCCAATACTTATTAATCCTTCAATTACACAAAAAGGACCAATGCGAACATTGTTTCCAATCTTTACATTTGGCCCAATCACCGATGTGGGATGAATATTTTGTGACACAATTGACCTCTAGATCCTATTAGCTTTTTTTATGAATTTTCAACTTGAGTGGGACTTGCATAGGCCCAAAAAATAGCTTCGGCTACGACTTTGTCATCCACTTTTGCCACACAACTGAGTTTCGACATTTTTGACTTTTCAGCAATAATTTCGCAAATCAACACTAATGTATCCCCAGGGATCACTTGTTTTCTAAATTTGGCTTTATCTATTCCAGCAATCAGAAATGTCATTTCAGGATCATTATCTAAATGATGAGCAATAGCTCCAGCCTGAGCCATCGCTTCCAAGATCAAAACCCCTGGCATCACAGGGTTGTCAGGGAAATGTCCTGGGAAGAAAGGTTCGTTGTATGTGACATTCTTAATGGCTTTAACTATACGTCCAACTCGACCCTTAGACTGTCCTGGAGTTAATTCCAAAATTCGGTCCACTAATAAAAATGGGGCCCGATGTGGTAGTATTTTAAAAATATCTGGAATATAAAACTGACTCATATCAATCCTAATTTATAACCAAAGCCTATTTAGACTTTTCGTAAGCTTTAACTACTTGATCTGTAATATCAATTTCTTTTTTTGCAAAAAGAACTAAATTTTCTGATTTTTCTAAAATAATTGTGTAGTTGTCTTTCTTGGCAATAACTTCAATCTGTTTACGTATAGCTTCCACAATTGGCTTTAGTGCCTCTTCTTCTTTTTGTCTTAGCTCTTGCTGGCTTTGGCCTAAAAGTTGTTGAAGGTCATAAAACTCTTTTTGAAGTTCCATTTGTTTTTTTCTTTTCGTTTCTTCATCATAAATAGACGCTTTCTTTTTAAAATCGTCACCTTTGACTTTAAGATCTGCTTCCATTTTTTTAAGTTTATCTTCTTTACCTTTAGCTATTCCTTCAAGACTTTTCTTAGCTTTTTTGCCATCACTAGTTTGCTGAATAGCTATTTGCATATCCACGTAACCCATTTTTTGTTCCGCTGCGCTCACAGAAACGGCTGAAGTTATTGATAATGAAGTTAAAGCTAAAGCTAATAACCATGATTTCATAGGACCATCCTTTATAAAAACTTTTTAAATTAATCGAATTTAAATTCCTGTAACCATAACAAATATTTGAGCAAAAAACCAAAAGATAAATGGCCGCCCGCCCCAGGCAGAAAATCTATTTCGTCTACTTTCTAATTTTTGTGTGTTTTTTAAGAAAAATATCTTAATAAAGATCTCGTAGGAAAACCTAGGATCGATGGCGCGAAGCCTTGCTAGGCCTTTTGGCCGAAAGCAAGGCTTCGCGCCATCGATCCTAGGTTTTCCTACGAGATCTTTATTAAGATATTTTTCTTAAAAAACACACAAAAATTAGAAAGTAGACGAGATGGAGAAGTCGAAGAGCATGCTGTCTTCACCCAATTTTATATTAGGATCTATCGGAAATCCCCATTCAAATCTTAGTGGACCCAGTGGAGAAATCCATCTTATCCCAGCCCCGTAAGAGCTTTTGATTTTAGATACAGCCAGATCATCTTCAGCCATACCTGCGTCAAAAAAGACAACCCCTTTTATGCCTGCCTCTTTAATCATAGCCCATTCAAATTCAAGATTATAATAGATCTGCTGTAGGCCCCCGAAAGGTCTAAAAGACTTTTCAAAAGCAAAACTTGCACCATCACCAATGAGTTCACCAAAAGCAATATTTGATTGCTTTCTTCGAGCCAAAGTAAACCAGTTATAACCTCGAATCGTATTGGCGCCGCCGAGTCTGTAGAGCTGACTTAGAGGTACAGTTTTATCAGAATTATTCGACGCTAAAAACCCGTAAACAAAGTTATTTCTAAACACTAAAGATCCAACTACAGGTTTGTAATATCTTAAATTAAGACTAGATTCGGAGTAACTCAAATCTCCACCAATCCCAACATACTCAAAAGATAAGTTTGAATAAAAACCTTGGGTTGGAAATCGTCTATTATTTCTTCTATCATATTCTAAAGACCACATTAAAGAACTTGCGTTGCCTTCAGAATCTTTAACCAACTCAGGAGTATAAATATCAGTGTATGCATTCGGTGGAAAAATTAAATCTGTGGAATCAAATCTGTATCTTATAGATGTTCTCCAAAAGTCAGTCAAAAGTCGCCCAAGCCTGATTGATCCACCAATTCTTTGCTCTCTAAAGTCTGGTAAAATTCTTAAACTTTGATAGAGATCAAATCCAAAAGACCACTTAGTATCTAAGAAATAAGGATCGGTGTAATTTAAATTAAAAAGTCGGTTTACGTTTTCACTCCAGTTCACACTGAACCCAACGTTTTTACCTCGACCAAACAAGTTAGTTTGGTTCATTGAACCTTGCACAGCAAAACCTTGAAAGCCTCCGAATCCAACTCCTAAATTTAATGTTCCAGTGCTTGTTTCTTCTACCTGAACATTTAAATCCATAACATTAGATTCACCAGAATCTGTGAGTGGTTGCAAATCTACCGTCTTAAAAAAACCTAGACGATTTAAATTAGCAATGGATTCACGCTTTTTAGTTTCATTAAAAAGTTCGCCTTCAATTAATTTAATTTCACGACGTATAACTTTATCTCTGGTTTTTGTATTTCCAGAAATTTTAATTTCACCTATGGAAACCACTTCGCCTTTTGTGATTTGAAAAACCAAATCCATAACTTCTGTTTCATTGTTCATCACAGGTCGGGGGACAATGTTTGCATAGGCAAAACCCTTATCCCCATAAATAGCTTGGATTTCAGATAAGTCTTTCATGATGATCTGTTGTGAAAAATACTTTTGATCATCGATCTGCATGATTTCTAAAAACTCATCACTGGTTTTTAGTAAATCCCCTTGAAAAGTAATTTCACCAATTTTAAATTTGGGCCCTTCTTCAATCCTAAAAATAACTTCGATTCCACTTTTATCCGGGGTTACGATAGTCTTTGGAGGATCAATTTTGATTTGTGCGTATCCTTCGTTCAGATATAAATATTTTAAAAGCTCAAAGTCTCTTTCAATATCTTCTTCTTTGTAATTACCACCACCAAAAAGAGTAGCTGGCTTAGTTAGCATACGTTCTTTTAAAGTATCATCAGTTAAACCTTTGTTACCAATAAAACGAACTTTTTTAATTTTTACTTTTTTCTTTTCATCGATAATAATTTTAAGTTTAACCGCGCCAGGAGGCTCAGATAGGTCTTCAACTTTATAAGTCACTTGAGTCAGAAAGAAACCTTTGTCTTCATAGGACTTCTGGATTTTTTGTAAAGCGTCTTCAATAGTCGATTCATCCAAAAGCTGAAAGGCTTTAACGTCAATCACTTCCGCAATTTCATCATCATCAATTTCTGAGTTTCCAATATAATCTAGCTCTTGAATAATCTTTCTTTCGACAACTGTGTAAGATAAAACACCTTTATCAAAATCTGCTTTTACATCATCAAAATATCCAGACGTAAAAATTTGTCGTAGATCTGTCGCAACTTCTGTAGCGGTCATTTCTGAGCCGATCTTGGATTTAATCTTTGACAGAATGGCTTCGTCTTCTATTCGTTGATTACCTTCAATAATAATTGCTGTGATTTTTTCAGCCAAAGCCGTTGTGGAAACAATAAAGGGAAAGAAAGCCATCAAGGCTAATAAAAAAGCTCTATAAGAAGTTGATCGTATATTAAATAACATCGTCTTTAAGACATTTAAGATAAATTTGAATGGCCAATTACGCAAAGGTTAATTGGTCCCAAAGGCCATCTTTAAGCTCTAAAATACGATCAAATCCTGAAGCAAACTCCCTATCATGGGTGACAACCACAACTGAGGCTTCAAATTTATCCACCATTTCAAGAAAGATCTTTTGAATCTGCTTTGTATTCTTTGCGTCAAGATTACCAGTGGGCTCATCTGCTAAAATCAAGGCAGGTTTTAACACAACAGATCTAGCAATAGCCACTCGCTGTTGCTCACCCCCACTCAGTTGGGATGGGAAATGCTCGAGTCGATCTTTTAAACCCAATTGGGTTAAAACATAGGTCGCTTTTTCGCGAGCTAGATCTTTAGGCATTTTTTGAATCAAACAGGGAAACATCACATTTTCTACCGCTGAAAATTCTTGCAGAAGATGATGAAACTGAAACACAAAACCTAAATTTTGATTTCTGAAATCCGCCAATTTTTGATCGGTCCAATGGGTGACATTTTGATTTTTAAAAAACACGTCCCCTTCTGATGGAGCATCTAATGTCCCTAAAATCTGAAGGAGTGTGCTCTTCCCAGCTCCCGATCCTCCAACAATGGCCACACTTTCACCTTTTTGAATTTCAAAATCTAATCCATGAAGAATTTGTAGCTGTTCACGGTCCCTGGTGAAGCTTTTTTTAATACCTGTGGCTTTAAGTAAAACATCAGTCATATTTAAGTCCCTCTGCAGGTCTAAGTCGAAAGTTTCTTCTAGCTGGGCTGATCGTAGATAAGAAACAGATCACCATGCTGGCTATAAAAATAAATATCAAATCAAAAAATCGCATCTCTAAAACTAATGAGTTTAATTTGTAAACTTCAGGGGGTAAAAATAAGCCTGACGATAAAACTAAATTTAACACTTGAATCATGACATAACCTAAAACACTGCCCAAAATAAATCCAACCACCCCGATGATCATGCCCTGGACTACAAAAATCAAAGCGACACTTTGAGCTCTTAAACCTAAAGATCTTAAAACACTAATGTCTGCGGTTTTTTTGTAAACACTTAAAAACAATCCCGTTGATAAGTTAAACGCACCGATGATCACCATAATGCATAAAATAAGAAATATAATCACTCGTTCAATTTTAATAGCCTCGAATAAACTTAAATTCGTATCTTTCCATGTTTGCGAACTGTAAGGCATGTTCTTTTCAATGATTTCATTTTGAGCCTTCAGCGCTAGTTTTGGATCTTTAAATTTTAATCTTAGTCCTGACGATGCGGATTCAGTGAATTCAAAAAGCTGTCTTGTATTTTGAATTTCAGTTAAAACGTAGCGGTTGTTGTATTCGTATTTACCTAAATCTAAAAATCCCAAAACTTTAAAGTTCTTAACCGTTCTTCGAATACCAAAACTAAAATCAGAAAATGGCACAACGATATTTATTTTGTCCCCAACTTTTAAATCAAATTGGTCTTGTAAGCCTTTACCTAGATAAACACCTTGCTCGTCTAACGCTTTTTTTAAATCTAAAGTGTCTGGCCTGATAATTCTGTTCCCCATCCCAGAGACTTCTTTAAATGTTTTAAAATCTAATCCTTCGACTAAAACACCTTGGATTTTTCCACGACTGACAATCAAAGCTTCTTTTTGAACGTAAGGGGAATATTCAAAATCTTTTGTGGACAGCTTCTTTTTTAGTTCTGCCACTTCTTCTTTGGCACTATAAATAGGGATCGGGGATTTAGTGATTAAGATGTGACCCACAACATCGAAGACCGAGGACTTTAAGGCCTTTTCGTATCCACTGACCAAAGCCATAACTGTAATAAGGGTTGCAATCCCTAAACTTAAACTGATCAGTGAAAGCAATGTTGAGAGGTTAAATAAACCTTTCGAGGTTTTAAGAGTTCTTAGTGCGTACCATAAAATCATGATTTAGATCCTGAGGTTGCGATGCTGTCAGTCGCTTTAATTTCAGATCTGTTGATGGCTTTTAAGTACGACTGCATGAAGTCTTGCAGATCCCCATCTAAGACTTTTTCTGCTTGCGAGGACTCGTGTCCTGTTCTGTGATCTTTGACCATTTTGTAGGGGTGTAAAACGTAAGACCGAATCTGACTGCCCCATTCATTTAATTTTTTTTCTGAATTCTGTTTGTCTTTTTCTTCTTGGCGTTTTTTAACTTCTAAATCATAAAGGGCGGCCTTCATCATTTTGTAAGCCCGCTCGCGGTTGGCAATCTGGGATCTTTCCTTTTGGCACTGAACGACTAAACCCGTCGGCATGTGGGTCATTCGAACAGCGGAGTCAGTTCGGTTGACGTGCTGTCCCCCGGCCCCACTAGCTCTATACGTGTCAATTCGTAAATCCGAGTCATTGATTTCAACTTCAATATCATCATCCACTTCGGGCCATACAAAGACGGATGCAAAACTTGTATGTCGTCTGGCATTAGAATCAAAGGGACTGATTCTGACTAAACGATGAACACCGGTCTCAGATTTTAATAGACCGTAAGCGTAAGCCCCTTGAACAGATAATGTAACCGACTTGATTCCTGCCTCTTCACCGTCAGTCATCTCCATGACTTCAACCGTAAAATCTTCGGCCTCGGAAAAGCGAGTGTACATTCTAAGTAGCGCGTGGGCCCAATCACAGGACTCAGTGCCACCCGCGCCCGAGTTGATTGAGATAAATGCTGAGTTCGCATCCATTTCTCCGCTTAAAAGCTTTTGTGTTTCAAGCTTGTCTAAAACGGTTTCTAAATCTTTAACTTCTTTTTTAACTTCCAAAAAAGTGGATTCGTCATCTTCTTCTTGGCTCATTTCCAAAAGCACAATAGCATCTTCAGCACGCTTGTTGATTTGATCAAATTCATTAATAGTTTTTTGTAAGGCTGAAATATCGCGGTTTACTTTTTGTAGTAAAGCAGGATCATTCCAAACTTTCGGGCTTTCAGATTTTTCTTTTAAATCTTTAAGGGCCTTTCGCTTTTGTTCGATGTCAAAGAAACCCCCGAAGCTCAGTCACTTTGTCTTGAATATTTTCAAGCGCTTTTAGCTTTTCTGAATACTCTGTGCTGATACTCAAAGTGTGACTCCTTGGGATGAATGCGCAATTGGTTTTGCTTCAATTGATTAAAGTACTTTAGATTTAATGTTTAGTCTAAATCTTTAGAACTTGGACCGCTTAACAACAAAGCAGTGATAGCCTGAGTCAAATTTAAATGGATTTTAAAATCATCTAAACTATCTATGTCGAGTGACTGTGTTGATTGAAACAAAATTGAAAGTAAAATTAACTTTTTTGTTTTGAAATAAACATTAATTGGAAAGACTATCCTTTCTTGCTTAATTATTACTTAAGAGACTATTTTTCCAGATAAAAATAGTCTGATGTATAGTCTTTTTTTGACTTTCCAAATCCAATTTGCGCATATTCAACCAAGCCATTTTCATTTAGTTCATACGAGAGCTCATATTTTGTACATTCTGAAAGTAAAAATGTGTACTTAGGACAATTCTTTTGTGCACCATCAAAAATTTGGATAGATATTTTACTTCCATCGAACTTAACTTTATGGAAACTATTTGTAGCGTAATCAGCAGGACCTTCAGTTTTGTTATTTATTTTAAACTTTGGATCAATATGCTGATAGTAAATACCTTGGTAAGCGATATCATCAATTTTATAAATAAAAGTAAAATCAAACTTGTAATCTGAACTGATGTGACGAAATTCTATTTGTTCGCAATTTGTTTGCTTAATTATAAGTTTATTAGCGATTTCACCAGCAGGCATATTATTTCTAAATTTGTAATCCCCAGTGAAATTAGGACAAGCCCAAATATAAATTGAAAATATGTTAATTAATAGGATTATTAGAATATTCATTTTATTGTTTCCTTTATAAATATTAATCAATATAAATTTAGTTAAGTAAACAAATTCAATAATTCTATCCAATTTGATGCAAACTGAAAAACTTTAGATGTTTTCTTTAATTGTAGCTTTAAATACAACCGGAACAGAAAAAAAAATCCTGATTCAATGCAAAATATATTTTATGTATACATTTCTGTTGACAGGTTATTTAGATTTATAAAATCAATTCTAAACTTAAAAAGTATTCCAGACGCACCCGTCTTCGAAGTTAAAATTCAAATTATTTCTAAGGTCTCCTAGAGTCATTTTTTAGTCTCTCAAAGCTAACTTAAACTGGCGTTAAAAATACAGAATTTGCCAATAATTTACTTCTGAAACCCATGTTATATTCATTCATTACCCTAGCAGTAGTAAAACATAGGAGCACAAATGGATCACTTAAGTCCTTTAGAAATTAATTCCACAACTGAATTTGATGTTAATAAAATCAAAGACCTATCTAATCTAGATTTAATTCATCGCTTTGGGCGACTGGTTCAAACAGAACGAAAAATCACACAACTGGTTTTAGAATGTATCTTGGAAATTGACCGACGAAAAATATACTTAGAAAAAGCCTATCCAAGTCTATTTGATTTTTTGGTAAAAGAGTTTGGCTATAGTCCCTCATCCGCTATGCGCCGAATTGAATCTGCCAGGCTTTTAAGAGAAATCCCAGAGGTATCAGAAAAAATACAAAGTGGGGCTATCAACTTATCTCAACTATCTAAATTACAGCAAACTATTCGTGCGGTTCAAAAAACATCAAATCATAAAATCATGACGGCTCATAAAAAAGAAATTTTAAATAAAATCGAATTTACTAATCAAGCTAAAACAGAATTAATCTTGGCCCAAGAGTTCAATCTACCTTTACAAAGTACTTTAATTGAAAAACAGCAGATCCATAAAGACGAATCCATAACTTTAACTATTACATTTACAAAAAAACAAATAGAATTGTTAGAGAAAGCCCAAAATTTAATTTCTCATTCTGTCCCAGATAAAAAATGGGCAGATATGTTCACTTACTTAGCTGAGAAAGAAATTAAATCCAGATCACCTAAATCAAATTTAAATATAAAAGCCAAACCTTTAAATCCCATATTGCCCGACCAAATTCAAACTGAAAAAACGAAAACACAACATCAGCATGCAAACAGCATAAGAAAGTCTAATGACCAAGATACTACCAACCAATTGAAAATAAAATACAGCAAAATATACCTAGATCAAAAAAGTAGAAAATTGATTTTAGATCCCCAGACATCTTGTTGTCAGTTTCAAGATCCGATATCTAAAAAAATCTGTGGCAGCCAAAAGTTTTTACAGGTCGATCATATTCAGCCACGCTGGGCTGGTGGAACAAATGATCTTAATAACTTTCAATCTCTTTGTGCCCAACACAATCAATATAAATATAAAATTCAATCTGGTTTACTACCGCTACGGTAATAAAACGGAAGTCCCAGCGAAGCGGACTTAACGAAGCCGCCCTAAGAGCGCACGATTGAACTAGCCAGAAACCTTTGGTCCATCACTAATCAAATTAAAAATTTGATCTTGAAGTTTGAACATCTTTTTTGAATCCACTTCGGATTCGTGATCATAACCCAAAAGATGAAGCAGACCGTGAATGAGCATATAAAGGTATTCATACTTATGGGGCCACTGATTGGTTTTTGCATTCTTAGTTATAATTTCAGGGCAAAGAATCAGCTCGCCCAATAGACTTGGATCTAGTGAATTGAAACTTAAAATATCCGTCGGCTTATTTTTATTACGAAAATTTCTATTTAAATCTTGAATTTGTTTTGATGTCACAAAAACAAAGCTTAATTCTAATTTTATTTTTTTAGAAGAAATTATTCTTTTTGTTCCTAAAATACGAATTATTTTTGGGGCTATAACTTCAATAAACTTTTTAGGAACACGATACTTATTCTGTTGATTAATAATTAAAATACTCATGCATTGGCCGATTTATCTATCACTTTCTTTTGGCCATCCATATCTTTGTAATCCACCCGGTGATGGTAGACACCTAAAATAGTTCTATAAAAAGATTTTCGAATCATAGTCAGTTCCACAAAATTCAAATCACACTCGTCTAGCTGACTGTCCATGATTTTCTTTTCAACCATGTTTTCAACTAGATGACCTAGCTTAGCTGGGTTAGGATCTTCCATGGCTCTGGCGGCGGCTTCAATACTATCGGCAAGCATCAGGATAGCTGATTCTTTAAATTGAGGTTTCGGACCTGGATATCTGAATTCTTCTTCTTTAACGTCATCAGGCTTATCCGTCATCTTTCGTGCACGATTGTAGAAATACGACACTAATGTAGTTCCATGATGCTGCTTGATTCCATCAATAATTTCTTGTCCAAGTTTGGCCTTAATACCCATCTCTACACCATCTTTCACATGGGCCATTATGATGGTTTTACTTAAATGTGGAGATATATGATCATGCGGATTTTCGCCCTGTCTTTGATTTTCAATAAAATACGAGGGGTGCTCTAACTTACCAATGTCATGAAAGTAACCCATCACTTTATTCATCAGCGCATCGGCGCCCACTTCTCTGGCTGCAGCTTCACACATACTGCCCACAACCATAGAGTGATGATAAGTCCCAGGGGCTTTCACCATCATTTCACGAATTAATGGATGGTTCATACTAGCTAAATCTAAAAGTTTTAAATCTGTTGAAAATTCAAATGCAGATTCAATAATAGGAACTAAGATAAACGTTAAAACGGAACTTAAAGCCGCACCCACAAAAGCAGCACCAAATAACAGTAGCCATGATTCAATAGACACTAAATCTTCTGGTTGATTTACAAATATAAAAATCAAACTTGTTACAAAAGCCACCATCCCTGAATATAAAGCCGAAATATAAACATCATTTCTTTTTTCGCAATTATAAATTGTTCGAATGGCCGCAAAACTTGAAACACTTATAATCACAAAAGTTGAAAAGTCCTGATCATTTAAAAAAGCAAACGCCATGGACGTAAAAAGAGTGAACATAAACAACAGATACGGAGAGCGTGTGATTAATCCAGAAATAATAATAGGCGCAACAAACGGCGATGCGAGTATCAGCACTTCTTGCGGGTAATTACCAAATTTTTCAGCTAAACTAGTTTCGAACATAAATAAAAAGACTTTCCACAAAGCCAAACATGTGATCGAGACTAAAAATAAAATATTTGTTCTGTAATCTAAATTTCTTTCAATGGCTTTAAAAGCCCCAATTAAGTTTGAAGAAATAATAATAAAAAGTAAAAATAAAAATGCGATACTGACGGGAACAAATCCCCTTTTACTTTCATATTGTACTTTTCTTATATGATTCACAATTTTGACATCAGCAAGACTTACAATAGATCCTGCTGTAATGATGGTTTGATTTTTTTTAATCGAAATTGTGGCAGGTAAAATTTCATCCACAGCGTCGCTGCGACGCTTTTCTGTCAGTTCGGTCTCGTAGATTACATTTGGACGAAGTAGATCAAAAGCCAAATCTAATACTTTCTTTTGATTCATTTTTGAGAGTTTATTAAATCTCATGGGCACATCTTCTTTTAAAAGACTGCGTCGATAAACGTCTCTTAACTTATCAGTCGATATTTTTGTCTCTTCAGTTTTATCTTTGTAAGTATTAAGTAAAATTATGTATTTTTGATTTGGCAAAATATGTCGTTCAGGGCTATCTGCTAAAAAATGGCTGGACCAGTTTTCTAGAACTGATCTTAACGTGTTATCGATCTCAGGGCTGAAGCTTGTTTCTACTAACCATTCAAATGTACGATCAGAAACTTTTTGTCCTAAACTTTTTTCAAAGTCTTCTTTACTTAATAAATCTATTTTGTTTTTATTAATTAAAGCCAATCTTCTGAATTTTAAAAATGTAGTATAAACCTGATCGAGTTGTGAATCCACATCTAAGGGAATATATTTAAAAATAGAAAGTACATTTTTTTTTGCCACTTCTTTTTTTGATTCTGTCGTTAAAACATCCACCATCGTTAAATTAATTGGTGACTTCAAGTCCATAGCTGCAATTTCACCTTCGAAAACAGTGGATTGATAATCAAACTTAGAAAAAAGTAAAAAGGAAAAACTTAAAGAAAAAACAGACCAGATTGCTAAGTTTTTAAGTGAAAATTTTTGATCAATAAAAACTAGAAAACTAAAAAAATATGAATTTTTAAGTTCAGTTTTATTAACCCAATCTTCAAAAGTTCTGGTCTGATCAATAGATTGATACAGTTTTCTAGTGACCGGCTTAGGATCTTTTAAGTTCTTATTTTTCATTCATAAGAGATATCGGCCTAAATAGATGATAAATCAAGATTATGTCATTATGACTAAAAGAATTTATTTAGCTCAGTTTTAAATAAATTCGCTGCTGTTTAGCATTAAACTTAAAGCCAAAATTAAGCCTAATTTTGAAATTTAAAAAATAAATTGTCCTATATCCAGATTAAAGTATAAATAATTATGAAAAAAGACCCTTTAAGTGAAGCCTTAAGTATAGGTCGAAGCGACCGTTTGCATTTTGATTGGCCTGACGCCCAATCCGTCATGACTAAAGTCGTCGAAGAGATGAACGAATTAAGTGAAGCTTTAAACTTGGATCGATTCAATCAAGCCCACGAACTAGGTGATTTATTATTTACATTAGTCCAGCTTTCTCGGCATCTAAAATTAGACCCAGGACTGGCTTTGGAAATTGCCAATCAACGCTACTTAAGTAGAGTTTCTGAAATGAAAAGTATAATTCACTCTAATAATTTAAAATTTGAAAATCTAACATCAGACGAGCTTGAATCTTTTTGGAAAAAGGCCAAGCTAGTTTTAAAAAAAGAAGAGAGATTAACTTTAAAAACAATTTTTAATTTCAAATTTAGCGTTTTTTTATTTTTTTTAATATTTGTCCAATGACTTTTGTTTGCTCAAAATGAAATATAAAAGCTAGTAAAAAATAGACCCCAGCCGAAATAAAAACTCCTATCATTAAATAAATATTTTTTATAAGCAGTCGGTCTTCCGAATTCCAAAAGTACATAGTGCAAAAACATATTATAACAGTTGATATATTTAATATTAATATCGGCGGCAATGGTTTAAGAAATCTAATCAAACTCATACGAGTCACAATAAATTGAAACATGATAAATGTGATAACTAGAGCTAATGTTGACGATATAGTTGTTGAGATCACAAGTCCTTGAAGACCATATTTAGACATTAAAAATGGGGCTAAAAAATAATGAATTGTAATAACAAAACCTGAAGCCAAAGCGGGATATACTGTATTTTTAACCGCATAAAATCCTTGAAGCATCAATTTGGCAGTCCCATTAATAATCAAAGTAAAAGCATACACCTGCACTATGCTGGCTGTGATTTTTAAGCTCTCTTGGTTTAAATTTTTAGTCGCAAAAAGAAGTGTTACTAGTGGTTCTGCCAAAAACCACAACCCAATGGCAGAAGGTATGGCTAAAAAGTAATAGGTTTCGGTAGTGTCAAGCAACTGATCTTTAAACGCCCCTTGATCTTGATTCGCCCAATACGCACTTAGTCTTGGTAACAATGCGGCCCCCAGACTGATCGCTAATATAGACTGCGGAAGCTCAAGCAGGCGATCCGCTAAATATAAATATGTGATCGATCCGGCCTCTAGCGAGCTTGCGAATCCTAAGTTTATAACACCCAAAAATTGAATGGCCCCGATTCCAAGTAAGCTCGGCGCAGCTCGCTTTAAGACTTTAAGAAAGTCGGGTTTAAAAAATAAAAAGTTGGGCCGCGGGATGATTTTAAGCTGATAAGATTTGAAAAATAAAATCAAAGCTTGGCCTACCCCCCCCATAACAACAGCTATAGGTAAACTCGCCCCTTTGAAATTAAAAAATTCAGGTCTTAAAATAATTAATACAATAACAATTAAATTGTAAAATGCAGGCGCAAGCCCAGGAAAGAAAAATTCATCATGAGAATTGAGTAAGGACATAAAAAAAGCAAATTGACTGACTAAAAATAAGTAAGAAAACATAATTTGAGAAAAAAACAGGGTGGACTCATATTTTCCTGGAATTAAGCTCATTTGCTCTACATCCACAATACAGGGCAGAAAATCAGCCATATAAAATACACCTAAAGCAGAGATCGTAGCACTTAAGACAGATAAGAAGGTCCAAACTGTCCCTGCCAAAATCTTTTCACCTTGGTTTTTTTCTTTAAGCTCAACGTAAGCTGGCAAAAAGGAAACAGACAAAGCCCCTTCACCTAATAAAACTCTAAAAAAGTTGGGAAGCCTATAGGCGGCGTAAAATGCATCGGCCACATGGACATCAAAAAACTGAACCACCAAACGGTCCCTAACAAATCCCAAAACTCTGCTAACTAAAGTGCCTAAGGACATAAGACCCGCAAGCCTAGATACGGAGGCCTTTGGCTTAATAATAACTGTTTTATCTATCGAAGATATTTTAATAGGCTCTTTATCTTTAGAATCATTAAGCTTTTCAGACATCGAAGCACCCCATAAACATTTAATCTCATTGACATATTTATAAACAAAAGCTTTAAAGTAAGAAGCTTGAAATGGACACTTAAAATCCCATTGAAAGCCTATGATAATGTAAAATTAAAGATCAGACATGTTTGTTGCGTCCAACCTACAGCCATGATAATTAAATGACCTTTGATTTTATGCAACGAAAAGTGAGAGGAATATAAATGGCAAATCATAAGTCAGCCGCTAAAAGAGCACGACAAACTATTAAAAAGAACGCCACTAACAGCAAAACTAAAGCTGGCGTAAGAACAATCGAGAAAAAAGTAAGATTAGCTGTCAGTTCTGGTGACAAAGATTTAGCTTTAAAATCACTAGTTACATTTTCAAGTAAAATGGACAAAGCATCTAAAAGCGGAGTCTTCCATAAAAACACTGCCGCAAGAAAAGTATCTAGACTTTCAATATTAATAAACACACTTAATTAATTATTTTATAAAATGAATAAGTTAAATTTTAACTTATTCATTTTAACTTAAGTTTTTATTTTCTTAAGTTGTTTTGTTAGGCCTTCAAATTAAATTTGAGGGTCTGAAATTTGTTCCTTGCGCAAGTAAGCACGTTTGAATCACAAAGTTTTCAAGCCAAATTTTAGATGAAATTGGCGACGTCTTAAGAGCTTTATCTGTATCTAATAGTAAATCAAAAACTGTGTTCATTTTGTCTAAAGACCACTTTCGACTCTGTTGAATGTATTGATCAATAAAAAATGGCGACACACCAATCTTGGCACTTAACTGTTTTTGGGAAAGCCCTAATTGTGAAAACTCTAAAACTTTTTTTAAAATACGCATGTGTCTACTGATCAACGAGATCACACCGACTTCGTTCTGCCCTTGGTTGATCAGATCATTCAGAAGTTGTAAGGCCTCAGGTTTATTTCCCATGGCGACTGATGCTGTTAAATCAAAAACACTTTCAATTCTTTTTTTCGAAACCACTTTTAAAATATCATCAATCACAAGCTGACCTTGATGATCATGGTAGTAATGTTTTAATTTTAATATTTCATTATGAATTTCAGTTAAATCCACACCGACTAAATGAAGCAACTGTAGGGCCGCCCCTTGATCAAAAATAAGTCCGTTTTTTTGGGCCATATAGTGAATCCAAACGGGCACTTGATTTTCATAGGGGGTCACTAACTCAACGACCTGAGTGTTGGATGTAATCCACTTGTAGATTTTTTTTCTTTTATCAAATTTAGCTTCATGGACAAAAATAACAACAGACTGAGACAAGCCTTTTTCTATGGATTTTTTTAATGTATCCCAATCTTTTTCTTTTAAGAGCTGGGCTTCTTTGATAATTACAAGCCTGTAAGGGGACATCATGGGCAAAGTTTCAATGATGTCTACGATATCAGCGGATTTAGTTTCACTGGCGTAAATGCATTCGTAATTAAAATCAAAATTAACACCCAAGTTTTCGACATGATTTTTTAAAACAGTTACAGACTCTTGGATTAAATAGTGATCTTCGCCCAAAATTGTATAGCAGGGGCTGACTTTTCCAGATGAAAAGCTTTGCTGAAGCGTTCTTAGGTCCCACGGTTTTGACATCTAATAAGGATAAACTAAAGACGAAACATTTGCCAAGCCAATTCAAGTCTTGATGGAATCCAGAATATTTCGCTTGCAAATAAAGAACTAAGTTCTAAAAAAAAGATTTAATTTCAAAAACTTTCAGTCAATCGACCATATAGCTCGTGCATCATCACGCGGGCCAAATCTTTAATAACAACCTCTCGAGCTGTGCGATTGTAATTGGCGTTGGCCGTATTAATGCCTTCAAGTCCTAATTGAGGAGCATCGTATAGTCTTTCATCTCTAAGCCACTGCTTCCAAACTAATTTGTCATTTTTAAACATTTGCACCTCTAAGGTCACCCGCGCCAGATATTCAGTTGTTATCACTGTTCCTCGAGGCAAATTTTTAACACCAGATGTTTTACTGGCTTCGTCACGACGTCGACTATCGATGTTCGCTTGTGAAAAGTCGATTCGTATCACACGCCCCTTTAGCATCGCTTCAGCTGCTTTTTGGTTAGTGATTCGAGCAATCTTGGAATCATGAATCTCAGCAATCAAAGCATTGGTGAATTGAACTTCGGCGCCTGTTTGATAAGTCTCATTTTCAAAAATAGGGATATGAACGCTTTTAACCCCTTCCGGAAGCGAACGCAGACCATAGCCGAACTGATATCCGCAGCCTTGCAAACAAAGTATGATTATAAAAAAAATATTGGACTTAAACATAAATATCTTTATTCCTTAGACTATAGAGGTTAAAACAAAATAAATGAAAGAAGACAACCGCCCTTTACTGTTTAGCCCAGGACCAACTGAAATATCTGAGGACTCTTTACGAATTTTAGGCCAACACCCTATCCATCACAGAACAGATCAGTTTGAGGCTGTTTTAAAGCAGACCTTTGAGCTTTTAAAATATTTTTTTCAAACTAAAAACCACGTTTTTATATTAAATGCTACCGGCACTGGAGCTATGGAGGCCAGCCTAATCAATATTTTAAATCCTGGCGACAAAGTTCTAGCTTTTGATGCAGGTAAATTCGGAGAGCGTTGGGCCGAAATGGCTAAAGTTTTCGGTGCGGATGTAGATGTTATTAAACACCCTTGGGGTAAAACTTTTGACTTTAAAGTTTTCGAAAAACATTTACTTGAAAAAAAATATGACTCTTTTTTAGTGCATGCCTGTGAAACGTCAACGGCGACTAAATATCCAATTGCTGAAATTTCTAAAATGTTAAAATCTATTCAGCCCGATTGTTTACTGGTTGTGGATGGAATTACAGCTGTGGGTTGCATTGACATTCCTATGGATGAATTAAAAATCGATGCCTTGATTGCCGGGTCCCAAAAATCATTGGGCCTAATGACAGGACTTTCTTTTGTTAGCTTTTCGGATTCGGCTTGGAAAAAAGCGTTGGAATGTAGAACTCCAAGATATTATTTTGATTTGGTTTTAGAAAAAAAAATGAATTTAAAAAATGCGACTCATTTTAGTAGCCCTGTGAACATGATCAATGCCCTTCACTACAAATTAAATGAAATTAAAAAAATAAGTATTAAGGATTTTATTTCTTACAGTCGTGATTTACAAAAAACAACCCGTTCTTTTTTAGAATCACAAGGTTGTTGTTACTTTAGTGAATCCCCATCTGATTCGCTGAGTGCATTTTATTTGCCCACAAAAATAAATGTAGCCGACTTCCAGAATCAACTTTTAAAAAATGGTCTTTACTTAGCAGGTGGACAAGATCACTTAAAAGACAAAATTTTAAGATGGGGCCACATGGGCGACATCACTCTTAAGTCTCAACAAAAAGCAATGGACATCTTTGAAGACGCAATTAAGGAATTTACATAGAAACACCAGATATCAGGTCTACAAGGCGGCCATGTAGACCCGATATCCAATTTTAGGATACAAGATGACTGGAAGCAAAATGCAAAAAATATATTTAACAACGCAAATTCCCCAATGGGTGCAGTCCAAACTTTCGGCTCATTTACCAGATTTTGAAGTTTTGCGATTGTCGTCTGAAAATCTAATGGATCATAAATGGGAAAATGTTGAAGCCTTAATGATCAGGTCTCAAACACAAATTCATTCAAAGCTAATTTCTTATTTTAAAGATTTAAAAATTGTAGCTACTGCTACTAGCGGCTTTGATCATTTAGATTTAAAAACTTTGAAATTAAAAAACATTAAGGCTTTTTACACTCCCGACGCTAACGTCATCAGCACTGCCGATTTGACGATGCTTCATCTTTTAATGACTCTAAGAAATAATTTTTTACCTGAAATTTATAAAACTAATTTCAATTGGAAGAATCAGCTGCTTTTGGGATCTGAAACCTCTGAAAAAAGTTTAGGAATTATTGGCTTAGGTCGAATCGGAAAAGAGGTCGCTAAACGAGCTTTAAGTTTTGGATTTAAAGTTTATTACCATGACCCATATCTTTTAAAGAGCACACCGATTGATCCCAATCTACAACCCTTGGAACTTAAAGAACTACTTTGTCGATGTGACGTGATCACTTTACACACTCCACTCACAGTCGAAACAAAAAATCTGATCAATAAGCTGACTTTGAAACTTTTTGGTGAAGATAAAATTTTAATCAACTGCGCCAGAGGCGAGCTTGTGAACACCCAAGATATGCTAAGTGCTATCGATAAAGGCATTTTAAAATATGTGGGATTAGATACTTTCGAACACGAGCCCTTAGCTATGTCGTCAGCTTTAAGACATCATCCAAAAATATTTTGGACACCACATATTGGGGCTCATACTCATCAGGCTTTTGAAAAATCTTGTCTTGAGGCGTCTTCAGGATTAGTTCAATTTTTTTTACACCATCAGGAGCCTAAAAATATTTTACCTCCCAACGTGCTGTGGGCAAAGCACTTGTGAATTGTTGATCGTGTATTGATACGCTTGAATTGGCCTAGAAACTTATATAGAAGCTAGATAGAAAGCTATTTTAAGCCTTAAAGCATTATGTCTTCCCATAAGGGTGAATCTTGTTAGTATTTCTTTTATTTAAAAATTCAGTTAGGAGTTAATTATGCCAGGAATTATTGTTGTCGGGTCGCAATGGGGCGATGAAGGTAAAGGTAAAGTCGTTGATGTGTTTTCAGCTGAGTCTGACCTTGTTGTTCGTTATCAAGGTGGTGCTAATGCCGGCCATACACTTGTTGTGGATGGTAAAAAAACCGTTCTTCACTTGGTGCCATCAGGAATATTACATCCCAACACGAAATGTTTAATTGCGGCGGGTGTAGTTTTAGATATTCAACAGATCGTAAAAGAGATTGAAGCCTTACAAAAAAATGATCTTATTAAAAATCCTGAACAGCTGCAAATCTCTGAAGGCGCAACTGTACTTTTGAGCTATCACAGAAAGCTTGATGCCGCTCGTGAAAAGGCTTTGAAGAACGAAAAAATTGGAACAACAGGAAAAGGTATTGGCCCTGCATACGAAGACCGTGCGTCTAGGCGCGCTTTACTCTTCGGTCATTTATTTTTACCAGTAGATAAACTTAGAGATAAAGTTGAAAAAAGCTTAAATGAAAAAAATTTTTTGTTAGAGCACTTTTACAAAGAAGAGCCGATCTCAGTAGATGAAGTTTTGGCTGAAATTCAACTTTATGCTGAAAAACTTTCTCCATACCGTTGTAAAGATGCCTCTTGGGAGATTTACAAAGCTCTTAAACGCGGCAAGCGCGTTTTATTTGAAGGCGCCCAAGGAACTCTTTTAGATTTAACTCATGGAACTTATCCCTTCGTCACAAGCTCATCTACCTTAGCAGGATCTGCATGCGTGGGCTCGGGCATTGGCCCTAAATTTATTGATAAGGTTGTTGGAATCACGAAGGCCTACACGACACGCGTAGGCTCTGGTCCTTTTCCAACAGAGTTGACTGAAGAGATCGGCGCATGGCTTCAAAAGAAAGGTGTTGAGTTCGGGGCAACGACAGGACGCCCTCGTCGTTGTGGTTGGTTAGATTTAGTGGCCTTAAAATATGCTATTCGCACAAACAGTTTAACATCTTTAGCACTTATGAAGTTAGATGTACTTTGTGGAATGGAATATATTGATGTGTGTGTGGCTTATGAAATTGACGGTGAAACTGTAGAAGAGTTTCCAATGTCGTCATGGGCTGTGAAAGATGTGAAACCAATTTATAAAAGATTTGCGGGTTGGAAAGAAAATATCGAAGACATCACAGATTACGAAGACCTTCCAAAAGCAGCTATTGATTATGTGCGCTTTATAGCCAAAGCGACTGGTGTTCCTGTTGATGTTGTGTCTGTTGGCCCAAGCCGTAAGCAAACACTTTGGTTAAGTCCGCTTTTTCAATAATTAAGTTATTTTAATTTTTTAAAATACAGAAAAAAGGTTGACTAATTTCCGTTAAAAATTGAATTTATGAAATCTTGATGGTTCGTTAGCTCAGTTGGTAGAGCATCTCCCTTTTAAGGAGAGGGTCCATGGTTCGAGCCCATGACGAGCCACCATCATTTGTCTTTGTTCCCTTCGTCTAGAGGCCTAGGACACGTCCCTTTCACGGATGAGACACGGGTTCGACTCCCGTAGGGAACGCCACTTAAAACAATTCAATACCCAGGATACGGTCAACAGTATTCTGAATTCAGATCAGGATACTGAATGCCTGATATGCCTTTAGGAAATTATGGACAAAACAAAAAAACTTCCCAAAACGTGAATGTTTTAAATCTTAAAGAACTTCCCTACACATTAGCAATTTGTAAACTTAAACCAAACCAAGATCTACCCGTCTGGATTCGGGCCAGCGCATTTTATTCTGTTACAAAAACATCAGAAGAATTATCCATTGTTTGCGAACAGTCCATTATTCCAAAAAATATTGAATGCAACAAAGATTGGAAAGCGTTTAAAGTTGAAGGTCTTTTGGATTTTTCTTTAACTGGAATCTTGGCTTCAATTGCGAATCCCTTGGCTAAAAATAAAATTAGTATATTTGCAGTCTCTACTTTTGATACCGATTATATCTTAGTAAAAAGTGAGAGTTGGATTGAAGCTAAACTATGTTTAGAAAAAACTGGCTTTAAATTTATTTGATTAAGATCAAATTCAATTTAATTCTATGTTCTACATTTACAGTTTGAACCTATGATAAATTTCTTATATAATTTAAAGTCAACACTGCGAACCTTTGATGTCTCTTGATTAACGAATAAAAAAAGGTAAGCTAAAAAGATGAGTAAAGTGTTTTTTATTTTTATTTGCTATTTTTATAACTCAGGTCTTCTAGCAAATGAACCTAGTCAAAACTGTAAAGACTGGTTTAAAAACGGAAAAATCAGCATAGAATCAAAAGATTGTAATTTGCGATGTGAAGTCCTTAGAGTTGATATGGGAACTTTTTCCTGTAGTAGCCAATGCAAATCTTTATGTAAAAAAAATAGTAATTAAATATGTTGAAAAACTTTATTTACTATCCAGGTCTGACACCTGCTGAAAACAAACTTATTAAGAAATATCCAATTGATGCTTTAACTGTTTATCTACAAAAAAATATTGCAGAAAACTCTTCAAGTCGTAACTTTCCAGATCAAAGCCTGAATGATGAGTCGGATGCATTTAGACATTTTATATGGTCAGGATTACTGACTAAGGAATTAGGAGTAAATAAAGCCAGAGAATTTCTAGATGCACACGAAGAGGATCCCGCACAACCAGAAAATCAAAAAAAAATGGATTTGTTTAACAATAATCGAGGCCAAATCGCGGCACAAAATTTAATTAAAGAAAACGTCTGGTGTCTAAGAACACTAGAAAGAAAAGCGCTTAATGAGTTAAAAGATAACAAACTTAGTGTTCTTAAATACGGTTTAATAATTCCTACGGAGCCAAAATGAAAAAATACTTAATAAACCTCAGCATTATTTCAGTTTTTCTAATGACGGGTATTCTCGTTAGATCAACCGATTACTTTGGAACTAAGTTCATTAATATAATTGATGCTGAAAAAAAATGGGGATCGATTACACTGAATACTAAAGAGTTTAAAGCGGGCAATCTTTCAAAGCGAGCCCCTATGGCTGTAGATATAATTAAAAGATCACTTTATGTTGGCGAAGATCGAAAAAATATACGAAAATCTCTTGGTGATCCAGATAGTTATTTCTTCAGCGACACTATTTATGCTTATAAAATAATGCCTTTTCCTGGGGAAAACAAAGAGATTTGGCATTTAGTGTTTATTCCTGATAGCAAACTAGAAAAAGTGAAGGAAGTCAAAATTCATAAAAAGTGTTGTTACAAATCAATCTTTTAAAAAATAAAAAGTTAAAACCATTTAAGTACAGACCAATATAGAAAAAGTTTAATAATTAGATCCTAGGCGATCATAGCGTTTTTGAATCGCTAATATTGTCACGCCAAAAAGTACGGCTACAACCACTAAAACATTATTCAAAAGACCTTCAGTTCCAAAAGAGATTTTAATTAGAATTGTAGAAATAATAAATCCTGAATTTCGTATTACAGTGCTAAATCGATCTGTTCGTAAAAATGAAATTAAAAGCAAAAGCACATCAGCTAAAATTAAAATCGTAAAAAACTGATCAAAAAAGATTCCGTCAACCCGAGGGGCTTTTTCTAAAAACTGAATAGTCTTAAAAAAACTAATGTAAAGCCAATTTACTAAACTGTAAGTTGCCATAACGACAAAAACAGGAACAAGAAGTGTAGCAATCCAGTTTTTCATCCGGATGAATAGAAAAGTTCCATCTGATAGCTTAGCTTGAGGCCCTCCCTTATCTTCTTTCTGAGGATTAAGACTATAAAAAACTAGAATAAGAAAAAAAAGAATGACGGCTGTGATCAGATCATACGTAAACAACAAATCGCCCTTGTCCGAAAACCAATCAGAAGTCAGTTGTAGATTTGAAAGATCTTTAAAAAGCCGTCGAATTAAAACCAATGTCATGATTTCGTATTGCTTACCAATGTAGACCGTTATCGACTTCGGTAAATAATAAATAAGCAAGTAAACTTCGTAAATTAAAATAAAAGAAAATGGGGTGTAAATCGAAGCAATAGGATTCTTAAATAAATTTGAATGATCATTTAGTTCAATAAATTTAAAATCTACAAGAAAAATAATTACTAAGTGAATAAAAAATGAGGCAATCGCAATCATAAGTATTAAAACTTCAGTACGATTTTTTGTTTTCTCAGATAGAAATTTTAAAAACAAAGTGTCAAAAAAATTTAAAAAGTTATCTTTAGTCATTATGTTTATCTAATCCTTGAAGAAATTGGAAGTCAACGAGCTAAAACAAATTGATTTTAAATCTAAAAGTAATTTATTTATAAAAATCAAAAATATTATTTCTAAAAAAATTAATTTATCTTTTTGAAGATGATTACCAATAAGCTTAAATTCTTTAATTTAAACACAAGCCGAAAATGGGTTTCATTGCTTAAAAAAAATTAAATTACAAATAAACACTTAGCTAAGTAGCTACTTCTTATGGACTTGTTCGTGTTTTGATTTATGTTTTATAAAGCAAATAATTTATTTATTTCAAATTATAATAATCTTAAACTGTATTTTTAAAACGCTAATGTTATTTAGTTCTTCTATTAATTTTTGATATAATTCAAAAGTTATTCATAGGAGTTTTTAATGTCAGAAAAAATACACGATATCGTAGATACAGCAGTTGCCGCAGGATCCTTTAAAACTTTAGTAGCCGCAGTCACTGCCGCAGGCTTGGTTGATGTTCTTAAAGGAAAAGGCCCTTTTACAGTTTTTGCACCCAGTGATGCCGCATTTGCGAAACTACCAGCAGGAACAGTAGAAAGTCTTGTAAAACCAGAAAATAAAGAAAAATTAGCAAGTATTCTTAAATTTCACGTTATGTCTGGAAAAGTAATGGCTGCAGATGTAGTTGGTAAGACATTGTCACCAGCTTCTGTTCAAGGTGAAAATTTAAAAGTTGACGGAACAAAAGGCGTCACAGTCAACGGAGCCAAAGTAGTGACAGCAGATATTACTTGTAGCAATGGTGTCATTCACATTATCGACACAGTGATTATGCCAAAACATTAATAATGTATCTTTTTAATGATTATTAAGAAATTTATAATTTAATTTTAATCCAAGCCCGTGACTCAATTTACTGGCTTGGATTTTGAAATTTATTTATGAAAATTAATTTAAAAAATTATCCCTTAAGTAAATTATAGATTTATCTTTTTTTCAATCTTTTCAAGCAATTCAAGCTGGGCCTTTTGAATTTGAAATAAATTTTTCATTTGATCTGCAATTAAAATATCTATTTTGGAATGAAGACCTCGCACTTCCATTTCAGCTTTTAGGTTAACCATGTAATCACTTCTGGCTCGTCGTCGATCTTTGTTTTCTTGACGATTCTGGCTCATCATAATGACCGGCGCTTGAAGGGACGCAATACAAGACAAAATCAAATTTAGAAGAATAAATGGATAGGGATCAAAAGTAGGACTTCTTAGTAAAAGTATGTTGGCTAAAATCCAAAGGCCTAAAAAACCAAAAAAAGAAATGATAAATGTCCAGCTTCCACCAAACTCAGCTATACCATCGGCTAATCTTTGCCCAAAAGTAGAACCTGAATCCACTTCAAGCTCCATCAATTTAGCTGTTAGCATCTCCTCTTCTTTTAGAGACTCCGTGACCAAATCGTGCATTTTGTTCAAGTAAAGTTCTTCGTCTAAAATTAGTTTTTTTATATCCATAAGTAAAATTATAACAAATGCTTAAGTTATGCAGCATTAAAAAAACCGACTTTCAGATTTAATTTATGCTAAATATAACATATGGATATTTTTGATGTTGCCATTATCGGAGCCGGATTTAGTGGGCTATCATGTGCTGAGAAACTTTCACAAAAAGGTCTTTCGGTAATATTATTTGATAAAAAAAAAGAACTTGATCAACATATTCATACTACAGGGATCATTGTAGATGAAGCCCTTAATGAATGGGACATTAACCCAGTTCATTTAAAACCTATTAATCATGTCAAATTATTCTTACCTAATTTAAAACATATCGATCTTAAGTCTTCGAATTATAATTTTTATTTAACAGACACCGGCGCAGTATTAAAAGAAAAGCAAGAGCAAATTAATAACATAAATCTCAAAATATGGTTAAATAGTTTAGTTAAAACGATTATTTACGATTATAACTATTATATAATTCCTGAATATAAGGTTAAAGCAAAGTACTTGGTTATCGCCAACGGGGCGAATTCTTCTTTTTTAAAACAGTTTAATTTCGAAACTCATGATAAATTTTTAGCTGGCTATGAACTTGAGTTCCCTTTGGACAATCTTAATATTGATTCTGTTATGAACGTTTTTATTCATCCTAAAATTTGCAAAGGTTACATTGGTTGGCTCATCCCTGGAGTCAAAGTACTACAAGTTGGACTGGCCGTTGATAGAGGACATAACTTATCAATAGACAATTTTTTAAATCACATTAAACCAATTTTTAATTTAGACAAATCGAATATGATTGGATCAAGATCAGGCTTAATTCCCGTAGGACACACTTCAAAAAATTTATTTAAAAATAATTGCCTAGTGATTGGGGATGCAGCAGGCTACGTTTCTCCGCTAACCGCCGGAGGGATTCACACAGCTATTCGCTATGGCCGTTTGGGAGCTCAGCTTATTTATGATTTAAACCAGTCAAATAGTTCTCAAAAAAATAAAGTATTAACCACATATATTAATAAAGTTCCCAACTTTAAATACAAACATCTTTTAAGGTCATTTTTTAACCTGATAAACAAAAACTTTTTTTGGAGTATTGCCTATTGGTCTGGGGCTTTAAAATTAGGTGGCAAAGTGATTTTTTTTCTTAAAAAAAGACTTAATTGAACTCAATTTAGGATATGGGGAAAAAGCATTATCTTTCAACAGCATAATTCTTATTGATAATAATATTTCATTATCATCTTGAGAAATTAAATTTCTTTGATTAAAAAACCATATATGCTCATAATTAATAAAACATTATAAAAAAAATTAACTAACTAAATAATAATATTTAAGGAGACCTTAATGACACATGAAGTTACACAGATAGCAACCGACAATTATGTCGCATTTACATTTTTTATAGGAACAATGGCAATGATGGCCGCCTCTGTTTTCTTCTTTTTTGAAGTTGGAAACACAACTCCAAAATGGAGAACATCAGTTCTAGTATCAGGTATAATCACAATGATCGCAGCAGTTCATTACTACTACATGAGAGGTTATTTTTTAGAGACAGGGACTTCTCCTACATTTTTTAGATATGTAGACTGGTTATTAACTGTTCCATTAATGTGCGTTGAGTTCTACTTAATCACTAAAAAAGCAGGAGCGAAAGTGGCTCTGTTATGGAAATTAATCGCGGCTTCTGTTTTAATGTTAGTTGCTGGTTATATTGGTGAAGCTATTTACGGACAAGAATCTATAAGCTGGGTTTGGGGATTAATTTCTTCTTTAGGTTACTTCTATATTCTTTATGTCATTTGGTTTGGTGAAGTTGCTAAACTTGCACAATCAAGCAGCGCAGCTGTGGCTTATGCCAACAGAGCGTTAGGTTGGTTCGTACTTGTTGGTTGGGCTATCTATCCAATTGGTTACATTTTAGGAACTGCTGGTGGATTATTTGGAATGCAAATTGTAAGTGATCCTGCGGCTGCCGCTGCCTCAATGGACATCATTTATAACATCGGTGATGCCGTAAACAAAATTGGTTTTGGATTAGTTATTTACGCATTAAGCCGTAACGATAACTAATAAATCAGGACTATTTTAAAATGACAAACTTTAAAGAGAGCTGGACAAAATCCAGCTCTCTTTTTTTTTCTACAACTCCTGTATTAATTGGACTACTTTTTTCGATTCTCACTTTTGGATTATCTAAACTCCAAAATTTTAGTATGGATTATTTTTTTTTAGCTTTGACTGGTCTTGGATTGATACTTATTGGCATTCCCCATGGAGCTGTAGATCATCTATCAAATAAAAACAACCATAGCTTAAAATCAGATTTAATTAAGATGTTTTTAATGGGGCTAACATGGCTAATTCATCCTGGATTAGGTTTAAGTGTGTTCATTGTTTTAAGTGCGTGGCACTTCGGGCAAGCTGACAGTACATTTTTAAATTCTGACTCTAAGTATTTAAATTTTTATTTAGGTCTAGCCACATTAGGATCACTTCTTTTATCCCAACCCAACGAACTTATTTCCTATCTAAATATGTTTGGACTTAAAAAGCTAACATATTTTAATCTAACCTACTTACAATATTTAGCACTTGGATTACGCTTAAGTTTAATTTTATTCTTTTTTAAAATTAATAAGAATAATTATATTGCCCTGTTCTTATTAATCACATGTCATCAAATATTAAGTTATTTACCACTTCTAATTGCGTTTATGATTTACTTTCTTTCTATTCATAGTCTTAATGCATGGCTAAGATTAATACATAAAACAAAATTTACTCATTTAAGACTTTATAGAAAAACACTTCCACAAACCATTGGTGCTCTAATTCTTATGTTTATAATTATTGGATTAAAGTTAAGCTTTAATCAGACTGATCATTTTACAGATCAAGCTTTAGTCTCATTTTTTATCTTTGTGTCCATAATAACGGCTCCACATATTTTTAACGTGAATCAGCTTTATAAAAACTGAAGTCAACCAAATCTGGATCTATTAATTAAAGTCTAGAATCATTTTCATTATTACGCACCCTACTTTGTATAGCTCGGCTTTAAGTGAGCCAATGATTCGAACTTCATCATTTGGAGATAAATATGAATATAAAAATAAAACTTCTAATAATCTGTTTATTTTTTGCAGGCCTGTTTGCATTCGCCAACACAAATGAATGGTCTACAAAAATGATGAACTTTGTGGGTCCTGTTATAAGAATATATTCCATTGATTTAACAAAGCCCAATTTTGACCCAAAAGAAAAACAGTCTTTGCTACTTGCAATTAAAGATTTAAGAAATACATCCCATGGACTAAAATTTTCTGTCATGAATTATTTTTCTAAAAAAGATCCGGCCATTGAAGCTGTTTATCATCAGTTTCAAAATAATTTAGACATGGCTGAAAAAACAATGGCTTTTTCTACACAACAAAGTATTTTTTATTTAAGAAGCGCCATAGGACAATGTGCTTCATGCCACTCTAACGGCGGTAAATCGACACACTTATTTGGTTTATTTAAAGACACAAAAATTCCGCCAACTGATAAAGGTCGCCTTGCACTAGCACTCAGAGATTATGAAGCCTCAAGAGAAATTTTTAAATCAATTTTAATCGACAATAAATACCATGAAAACTACTTTAAAATTAATGATATTCTTGTCAGCTATTTAAATGCAGCGCTCTTAAGTGATTGGCCAAAGACCAAAGTAGTTAAAGACTTACAAAACGTATTGGCTATTTCAAAAAATGAGGGCACACGAAACGATCTTAAAAATATTATTTTAGACATTGAATCAAGCAAATCTATAAATACTTTTGATGAAGCATTAGCGAAATTTAATACGTATTCAAAAGATATCGCTAATTTTGATAAATTCATGTTCACTTCATTGAATGTCAAAAATACACTGCATGGTAAACTTAAAAATCTGACGTCTTTGAGTCAAAAAGCTAAAGCTTATGAAATTTTAGGCGACATCTATAGCCATTTTTCAGAGATATCTATTTTTATGGTACCTGAAAGTTATTATGAGCTGTGTGTAACAATACAGCCAAAAACTCTTTTAGCTAAAGAGTGTGTAAAAAAATATCAAAACAAAATCACCTTAGGTTACTCCGGAAGCATGGGTTCTACCGTCCCAGAGTTTGAAAAAGTAAAAATGCAATATTTAAAAAACCTAACAAATTAATTAACGTGTATGTAACACATCAAATGTTAAGTTACCTTCGGCTTCAATAACAAGTGAATGAACGAAGTAAGACTCATCAGGGAACATTCTAACACAACCATGAGATCTTTTATTTCCATCAACCGTATCGAAAGAACCATGAAGGGCAATCGCATCTAGAAAAAACATGGCGTTAGGCATATTAGGCGTACCACTTGGGTATGATTTTGACCCATAAATTCTGTACATATCAAAGTTACGATATTGTGTTGGACGTTCATAGCTTGCCAAACTTCTAGTAAAACGACGAAGTGATGCATTATTAACTAGTGGAGTTCGTCTTCCAGTTCCAGGGGATACAACAAAAGTAGCCACGTGCTCACCGCTTTCAACGTTACCATTAACATAAATATAAGCTCTGAAACATGTTCCAGTGCAAATGCCATCTTTGGCAATGTCACGAATGTGAGCGTGAACACTAGTGATTCCTGAAGACTTTCTTATAGATTTGATTTTATTTACATCTAGTTTGTACTCAGCGAAACCAGTAGAATCTCTTCCGTCCACCTTGTTTCTGTATCTAGAGTAATCTTGATATGCCGGGGCAGGAGACTTCCCTGTGAATACATTTGGTACTCTGTTTTGAGCAGACGCAGATAAACTAAAAGCTATATTTGAAATTATAAACAGAACAGCAGTGACCAAATTTTTGGACATATTCCCCCCGGATTCGAATGATGGCTTAGACCCCCTAAGACCTTGACAAGGTGTCATCTTTTCGAAGACAGAAGTCAATTTGCCGAGATCTTGTTGCAGCGTCTCAACATTATCAGTATCAAAACAATCAGTAATATGGATCCCTTTTTTGACTTAATTTAGAACTAGCTTTTAAAGCTCAAAATTTATATAAGAATTTATATGTTAACTAATATATTTGTAAAAAAATTTGGTGGGACGTCGGTAGGCTCAATCGAGCGCATCGAACACGTTGCAAACCTTATCCATCAAGGAATAAAGGCAGGTCAAAAACCAATCGTTGTCGTATCTGCAATGGCCGGCGAAACGAATCGCTTAGTTAGATTAGCCAACGACATTTACCCCAATTACCGAGGTCCGGCTTACGACGCCCTTTTAGCTTCTGGCGAACAAGTTTCAATGTCGTTGCTAGCGATGGCATTAGAAAAAAGAGGCATAGATACAGAGTCCTTCCTTGGGTTTCAACTCGGAATTCATACGGACTCTATTTTTTCAAGAGCCAGAATTCAAAGTATTGATTCCAAAAAACTTTTAGACTGTATTGAGCGACGTCAAGTTCCAATCGTTGCTGGGTTTCAAGGTATAGATTCCATGTACCGAGTCACGACTCTGGGTCGTGGTGGATCGGACACCACAGCTGTCGCCTTGGCCGCAGCCCTTCCTGGTTCTGTCTGCGAAATTTTCACTGATGTTTCCGGTGTTTACACCTCTGACCCCAGATTCGTGAAGAAGGCTAAAAAAATCAAAGAATTAAGTTTTGATGAAATGATGGAAATGGCCTCTTTAGGATCAAAGGTTTTACATTTCAGATGTGTAGAGATCGCTGCAAAATATAAAACACCCATTCACGTAAGATCCGCCTTTGAAGATGTTGAAGGCACATGGATTTTACCAGAGGACAAGATTATGGAAAACCCAGTTGTATCCGCAGTAACAAATGAAATGGAAACGGCTATAATTAAAATTTTTCCAATTCCAGAATCCATCCATTTTTTAGCCGATTTTTTTAGTCAACTTTCAGAAAAAGAGATTGTAGTGGATATTATTTCCCAATCCATAATGGAAGAAGGCCAACGCCTTGCCTTTTCAATCCCTCAAAGTGATTGGGCCTTAGCATCTGAATTAGTAAAAAATCTATCAGGCCCCCAAGCCCATATTCAATACATGGACGAGATGGCTAAAGTATCTATCATAGGTGTTGGAATGAGAAATCATTCTGGAGTAGCGGCTAGATTCTTTTCAGTTTTAGCGAAACTTAAATTAGCCCCACAGTTAGTCACAACATCAGATATTAAAATTTCAGCCGTTGTTCCTGAAGCTCGAGCACAAGAAGCCGTTATTGCCCTTCATACTGAGTTTGGATTGGACGGTTAATCAGGATGAGTTTTCATAGTTACTTTTATAATACTGACGTTCTTAATTTGAAAAATAATTTAGGTTCAATTCCTGTTAAAGAACTGATTCCAACTTACGAAAGACCAACTTACATATATAACAGTCATTCTATTGAAACCCGAATCAAAGCTTATATGGCAAAAAAGCAATCTAACTTCAGTATCCACTACGCTTTAAAAGCCAACACCAATAAAGATCTTTTAAAATTTATTTGCAAACATGGAATGTCGGCGGATGTAGTGTCTTGGGGCGAAGCCGAACTGTCTATGAAAGCTGGTTTTAGACCTGAACAAATTATTTTTTCAGGTGTTGGAAAAACAAAATCAGAGATTACAAACGCTATTCAAAGTGACTTGGGTTTGATTAACATAGAAAGCGCCCCGGAGCTTAACCGAATAATTGAAATCTCAACCAGTTTAAATAAATCTATAAATGTCGGATTAAGAATTAATCCTGATATCTCTGTTGAAACTCACCCCTACATTGCAACTGGGTTTAGAGAAAATAAATTTGGGGTCAGTCATGATGATTTTTCCGAAATTATTGAAATGCTAAAAAATCAAAAATTAGTGAATTTAAAATGCTTAGGTCTTCATATTGGATCTCAAATACAGAACCTAGATCCTTTTGTTAATTCGCTAGAAAAGCTTGTTGAGTGTGTCCATTTTTTCAGAAAAAAAGGGTTTAATATTACCGACGTAGATTTAGGTGGCGGCATCGGGATCGACTATTTATCTTCTGACGAAGACCCTGAGATTTTACAAATCAAAACCTGGCTTGACATCATTGATTCTAAAGTTAAAGACTTAAATCTAAAATTTCATCTTGAACCTGGCAGATCTATTGTTGCAAGATCTGGAATACTGGTTACTGAAGTTCAATATATAAAAAAAAATCAATTTAAAAATTTCATAATTGTAGATACCGGAATGCACCACTTAATTCGACCACCACTTTATCAATCTCATCACAGAATTTTACCTTTGGTATTCAAAAAAAGCGAAAAAGAGATTTCACTACGAGCCGACGTCGTCGGACCCATTTGTGAGTCCTCAGATGTGATTGGTTTTGATCGAAGTTTCCAAAACGTAAACTCTGGGGATTTATTAGCAATAATGGATACAGGTGCATATGGCTTCGCAATGTCTAGTGACTATAACCACCATCCAAAACCAATAGAGCTGTTTATTTAAATTAAAGCCTTAGGCTTAACTTATGGGTTTTGGTTTTCCTCTTCGTTGGCACTTTGGTTTCCCCCTCTAGTCCGTTACTCTTGGAGTTTGGTTTTGGATTATTTACAAAAGGCAGAAGGTCCTTAGATACGGCATTGGAATTGCTGTATATTTCTTTAAAAAGAATGTTCCTAATTTAGAACTAATTTATCGAACCTAAGGGGCCGAAAAATGTTAAAAAAATTCAAAGAAATCATCAATTTAATTAATTTTCAGCTTTTAATTATAGGTTTTTTAACCCAATGTCTGGTTGTTGGATTAGCATCAAATTTAGCTGTTGCAGAAGAAATCAAACATATAGGAACTGGGGCCATAATTAGGGTTTCCCCAACTTATGGAATTGCTTTAACTACAATTGATGAACGAATTTCTGTTCAAGATAAGGCAGATGCTATTATTGAGCTGATTAAACATGCCCCAAAAAATAAAATTATTTATATCGTCATCGAACCAAATACTAAAAATAATTCCTATTACAATCAGCTCATTTCACTTATCGATATAGCATCCCAAGAGGCCAAAAAAATCAAAGGTGTTCAAGTTCGACTTCAGATGGTGAATTATAAACTTACAGCAAAAATAAAAGAGTACCTACAAGCTGAGAATCAAAAAATAAACCAAGACTCAGTCGAAGCCGACAATTATGTTTTAAGACTTCAAGGATCTGATGTTATTTTTTCTGAACAAGATGCTCCTAAGAATTTAGTCACAGCTATCCAAAAAGAAAGCTCTTTACTAAGAATGTCGCTATTAGCACCAGTAAAAATAGCGACATCCACTGTCAGTTCATTAAAGAACTTAAGTGTTTCTGGTTTAGCTATTGCCACTGGATTAACTTATCTTGGTATGAATACCGTGGCCCCATCTTGGGTTTATGTCAGTGATGGCGCAATGTCTAAAGAGATGATTATGTCATTTGCTCTTAGCACTGCCCTGCTTTATTCAATACCCCGGAATGAAAATTTAACCCGGGAGTATTTCGATATCGCCTACGATTTTTTAAGATCACCATGGCAAGCTTTACGTGCATTAGCTCTTAAAGTAACAGGTCGTAATGTTTATTTAAACCAAGCCAACCCTAAAATATATAATGCGTTTAAAGTCGGGGCTGGGGTCGCTGGATTTTCTATTCCACTCCAAATGGGTTTTTATTATCTTCAAGATGGAAACATAACTGAGAATCTAGAATTCATTATAAAGAACGCTTTATTAATTGGTGCCGCAAGCTCGCCTTATAGTTTTTTGACTGAAAAACTTAAAAATCAGACTCACTTATCTACAAATGCGGTCACTCATTTAAGAACTTTACAATTAGGAGTCATTGGCATCTTGGCTGCCGCCATCCCTGCTCACAATGGTTTAGACGCAAGCCTATATAATATAAACACTATGGAAGAAGCTATACTTCTAGCCATGGGTGCAGTGGGCGTATTTGCAAATTACAAGGGTGTAGATTTAGTCAATAAATTAGATAAAAATAGATTTTATCGCTATATCAATGCAAATTTCCAAGCCTTAACAGATGCGACTGGTAATTTTATTAGAAAAAAAGTGGGTTTAAAATCCACTGACGCTGAATTCCTGTCTATGGATGAAATCTTGGCACAAATCAATGCCGAAATCGAAGGTCTAACTGAAGGGTCTCAAATAGAATCTATTGCAACCGATATGCCGACAAATCAAATAGGTTCGCAGATTATAGTAAATGACCCCATAGCTATTCCCAGCTTTATTTCTCATAGAGCTGGTATATGTGTTCAATACTTAATAAAGTAAACTATAATTATTTATTAAAAATATTTTTAGTCTTAAGTGGGCTGAGTCTGTGAAATCTTGGTGAGTTCGGTGAATTGCCTGAACCATAAAGTTTTACAGGTCCTTCGCCAAGTCCTAATCTTTCGCTTAACATTTCTGTGAAGTAAGCCAAAGCCTCGTCCATATCTACAATGTCGGATTTGCTATAACTTTTAGGATTTGGATTGTATAAAACATCATCCGGTCCATAAATAAATCGAACAGTTTCAAAATCTTGATCTACCGATCCAGAAGGGTGTGAAGTTAAATTATAAACCCAATCTTTTCTTGTTGTTGGTTCATCTGAAGCCGAAGGATCAAACATAACCAGTGCGCCAACTTCTTTTACAAAAACAGATGGGGCTACATGATACCACCAGTCTACAAAACCTTTTGGATGACTTGGATCAATCATTCTCAAATCACCAATCAAAAAAGTTTTAACAGTGATGACACCTTTATCTTCAAGTAAGATCGACATTTTATGTGCACGAGCAAAACATCCATCATCAATATATCTGAATGGAATACTTTTATTCGCTTTCAATTCATCAAACAGTTCAACCATGTAGTCTTGGCTGATAGAACTGACTTTTAAATTTTCACCACCGTATCCGATGACAGTTGTTTCACTAATTGTGCGATCAACTAAAGCAAAAGCAGAGAATTGAAATGGGATTAAATTGAAAAATAAGTTGAATAACACGACGTATGCAAACAGTGGTTTTTTGAACATAATTTCCCCCGAAAAGATTTCAAACTAAATCCTAACGGGATAAAAACTATTTTAGCATTTATTTTTTTGGAACAGCGCTTTCATCCACCGTGATTTCAATTTCAACTCTTCGGTTGAACTGCTTACCATCAAATGTAGTATTTGATGCGACTGGCTGAGCTTCGCCCATTCCATAAGTTTTAATAAACTGAGTTGGAACTCCGGAACGAATCAGCATCTGTCTGACCGAGTCTGCTCTTTGCAAAGACAATTTTGCATTAATTTCGTTTGATCCATCGCTATCTGTATGACCAATAACACGAAGACGATCTTCAGGATATTTTCTAATAATTTCACCTATTTGATTTATATTCATGACCGCATCTTGTTTCAGTTCATATTTACCAGAAGCAAATAAAATATCTCCCTGAAGCTTTGTGACGATGCCCTGTTCTGTGCGTCTAGTTTCAGCAATGGCTGCCAATTCTTCGGCTTGTTTGTCCATTCGATTACCGGCGACAGTTCCAAAAAGTCCACCAACGGCGGCCCCCATCAAAGCCCCTTCGCCAGTCTTGCCCGATCTACTTCCTATTAGAGCGCCAACGCCTGCTCCAACAAGAGCGCCAATCCCTGCCCCTTTTTTTGTGTTTGTTCCCGCTGAGGTCGCACAACCTAAAGTCACTGAAAGACCAACTGCACTTAGAAAGCAGATTTTTAACAAAACTATAACACTAGATTTTTTGAATTTCATTTTGGAGCCCCAGTTAAAGCTAAGTGTCTATAACTTAGCTTTAAGTATTAATTTAGCTTTTTTTATATCCGTAGCAAAGACAACCCTTGTTAAAAAGTGCCAGGTTCCGTTTGTGAATTAAACTCATTTAAAATGATTTGAAATCAACTCAATAATATTTCAAATCATTTTAAATGAGTTTAATTCACAAACGGAACCTGGCACTTTTTGATCTTGTCAGGTAATAAATTAAAATGAGATCTAAAGTACTTATTTTTTTAACTGCAATGGCCCAAACGTGCTTTTTTTTAAGCTGCCAACATATTAGTAAAAAATATTGTGAGGATACAAATTGGCGCAAAGAAGCTTTTGTCGTCGCCCTTCAAGGCGAAAACCGAACCAAATTTATTGAATTTCAAAATCAATGTAAACCATTTAAAGTGGACCTCAATCAACAGTCCTTTGATGAAGGTTTTGATGAAGGCGCAAGTCAATTTTGCCTTTCTGAGGCAGGTCGTGAATTTGGGGCCTCAGGTCTAATTTACAAAGGCACATGTGAAAAACATGCTAATGAAATTGATTTCTTCAAAAACTATAAATTAGGTCGTTTGGATTTCTTAAAAAATCAGTTTGATTCAAAATCAAAAAAATTAGAAGAATCTAACGCGCGCCTTTGGCGTAAAAAAAATGAATTTGAATTAGAATCTAATACAAATCCTGCACTTGCTGTGAATGCTTATAACGAACTTGAATCCTACCGTGTTGAAAATGAACGCTTAAAATCTGAAATAGGTAACTTAAATGCGCAAATCATTGATCTAGAAACTAAAAATTAGTGTTTAGTTTCTGATACTGGCTCAAGATCCGTTAACACTTTGCCTTGAAAAATCTCTTCTTCAGCCGCATTCCTTATTTCTAAAATCTTTAAATCAAAACTTAGTGAAATTCCAGCCAAGGGATGGTTGCCATCAACAAGCACAACATCATTTTTTATATCAATAATATGAAGCGCTAAAGGTTCGCCCTCGGCATCCGTAGATTCAAATTTCATCCCTTTTTTTAAACTCATGTTGTCAGGGAATTGAGAGCTTTTCATTTCTTTAACTAATTCTTTTTTATAAATCCCATGAGCTTCTTCTGGTTGAAGTAAAAACTTTCCACTAAAGCCCTCTGACTCGCCCAAGATTTTTTTTTCTAGACTTGGAAGAATCTGACCATGGCCAACAATAAATTCAACTGGGTTGTCTACGGATCTTAATTCTAAGACTTGACCTGAATCACTGTACAAAGAATAAGTCATGGATACGACTTTATTTTTTTCAATTTTCATATCCCCTCCAAAAACCTAATTTATTAAAGATAGTATAAAAAAATGAGGGCAAAAAAGTATATATTATCTTATCGGGACATTATAAAATTCGCTTTAAAAACTCAATTCTTGGAATCTCTTTTGCCCCTAATCGAGACGTAAAATCAGTCACAACTTGTGTATCAATCCAAGACACTTTGAACTGCTTTAAATGCTCAATAGCCTTAAATAAAGCAAACTTGGATGCATTGGGCTTTTTATAAAACATACTTTCAGCACTAAAATAATTTTTAGATTTGACCCCATACATTCCACCAATCAAGCAATCCTGATCATAAACTTCATACGAAATCGCAATGCCTTTTTTATTCAGTTCAACATAGGTTTCAATTAAATCTTCTGTGATCCAAGTTCCAGCTTCGATTTTATTTTTGGATTGGATATCATTCGCATTATTATTTTTTAATTCAATACTTAATTTTTGAACTGGATTTTTTTTGACCTCGGCACAGGTTTCAATCGTCAGTTCGAAATTGGTATTAAATTTAAATTCATAATTACATTTTGTGAAAAAACTTAAATCAGACTTGGACCACTTCAGGTCTTGAAATTCTAATATGCCTCTTTGATAAGGGCTAAACCAATAGATGGACCTTTCTTGATCAGGCCAAGGAAATATTCCATTTTCATAAGCTTCAATAACTTGATCGGGTTCAATATAAGGGCTCCAGGCCACTACCCCAGACGGATCTACTGGTTCTGAACTTTTGAAATATTTCATTTTAAAAAATAATCCACGATGTCATGTTGAATGCTATTAACTTGCAGTTGGTCCTGTTGTTTTTGGTCCCCTTTAATTAAACTGCCTAGTGACTCGTCATCATCGTCTTTGTGTTTTTCAATCAGTTGAATAAATTGTAACAAGCGCATCTGGGCAGATTTTTTTCTTTTTAAATAAAGCTCCTCATCGATATCTGGAATCGCTAAAAGCTGATCTCTTCCACTTAATCTAGGCCCTGATTTTTCATCCTCAACTAAAATGTCCCAGCGTTTTAAAAGATTCAACGCCGTTTCAGCACGGAAATCTCTTTTATTATAAAAATTTAATTTTTCTCTTAAGAAATTTGGACCCTCTTGTCTATACCGTTGAGGGTGATCCAATATCAAATTGTAAACAGAGGTGATAAATCCGGGTTCTGGATGATTCCATTTTAAAAAATCGATATGAATTTCAGCATCGTCTTTGTTATATAAAAGCTCAGCCTGACTTGGAAGACCATCTCGCCCGGCTCTCCCTACTTCCTGATAAAACGCTTCAATTGATGACGGCATTTCATAGTGAATAATTAAACGAATGTCTGCTTTATTCACACCTAAACCAAAAGCCGGAGTGGCCAGCATCAAAGGCTCTTGATCTTCAAAAAACAACTTTTGATTTTTTCGTTTGATATGGGAGGGCAACTGGCCATGATATTTTGTGTGACGGATTCCTTTGCTTTCGAGTTCAAGACTGACCTGTTCTAAATTATTAACCAATGAAAAATAAATAATTTTTGCGCCATCCACTTTTTTAACCCATTCATAAATACGGTCCAACTTTTCAACAGCACCAAAACATTCAAAAATCTTCAACTCAATATTAGGTCTTTCGAGTGGCGCTGAATAGTTAAACCACTTTTTATCACTTTTTAGTTTTAAGGTTTCAACGACATCCGATTTCACATGACTTGTAGCTGTAGCCGTTAAAGCCATGACTACAGGGTCATTTAATTGGGATAAATAATCTGGAAGCCTTGTGTAGTCAGGCCTAAAGTCATTACCCCATTGGGACATGCAGTGGGCCTCATCAATAACAAAGTACTTTATATTTATCTGAGCTTGAACCCGGTCCCAAAATTCAGGCTTAATCAGTCGTTCTGGTGTTAAAAAAATAATCTGAGCGGCAGCTATATTTTTAAAGAATTTATTTTTATCTGAAGCTTTTAAATTAGAATGGATTTTACAAGTGCGAAGGCCTAAATCCTTAGCCTCTTGATGCTGATCATCAATTAAGGCCACCAGTGGCGACACCACTAAAACTTGTCCCAAGTCTAATGCCGCGAGCAGTTGATAACATAAACTTTTGCCCCCGCCGGTGGGAATAGTAGCAAAAATATTTTTGCCCAAAAGTGCATTTTCAATAATGGTTTTTTGACCTTCCCGAAATGCTTGTTTTTTAAACTTTTGATTTAAGACGTGCTCTAAATTCATAATTATTTCTATCACAAGATCTAGCTTAACTCATATCTTTTAGGACTTATTGCACTCATAATTTTTTGATGATAGTTCTTCAAGCTTACGCTTATTATTTTTTATTCTTTAAGGAGACAATTGTATGGCAAGTAAATGGGACATTAACAAAGTTAGAAACATCGGGATCTCGGCTCACATTGACTCTGGTAAGACCACTTTAACAGAACGTATTTTATACTACACTGGTAAAATTCACGCCATCCATGACGTCCGCGGAAAAGATGGAGTCGGCGCAAAAATGGATTCTATGGAACTTGAAAGAGAACGCGGAATCACAATTCAGTCCGCTGCCACTGCTGTTAAATGGAAAGGGACCGATATAAATATCATTGATACTCCTGGACACGTGGATTTTACAATTGAAGTGGAAAGATCTTTACGAGTTCTAGACGGAGCCATTTTAGTATTATGTGGTGTCGCCGGGGTTCAATCACAGTCTTATACAGTTGACCGTCAAATGAAGCGCTACAATGTTCCAAGATTAGCCTTTGTTAATAAACTTGATCGCCAGGGTGCAAACCCATTTAGAGTTTCTGACGCCTTAAGAGACAAGCTAAAACATAACTCCGTTATGGCTCAAATCCCAATTGGTTTAGAAGAAAAACATATCGGGGCTATCGATTTAGTGACCATGAAAGCCTATTACAATGAAGGCGAAAATGGTGACAATGTTATCGAAAAAGAAATTCCACCAGAAATGATGGAAGATGCTTTGAAATACAGAAAAGAATTAATTGGTAAGGCCGCTGATTTTGATGACGTTTTAGCCGAAAAATTCTTGATGGAAGAAGAGCCAACTATTCCTGAACTTCAAGCGGCTATTAGAAAAGGGGTTCTAAGTTTAAAATTAACACCTGTATTTTGTGGTTCTGCATTTAAAAATGTTGGGGTTCAAAAATTATTAGATGCAGTTGAAGATTACCTAGCTTGTCCAACTGATGTTGTGAATAAAGGCTTAGATCAAGATAATAAAGAAGCTGAAGTTATTCTAGAAATCAATGCAGATAAACCCCTTGTGGCCTTAGCATTTAAATTAGAAGAAGGCCGTTATGGTCAGTTAACTTACATGCGTATTTATCAAGGAACCTTAAAAAAAGGTGAATTCATTTACAACATGAGCGGTAACAAAAAAGTTAAAGTTCCAAGATTAGGTCGAATGCATTCAGACGAAATGGAAGAGATTGATGTGGCTTATGCTGGTGACATCGTAGCTTTGTTTGGTGTGGACTGTGCCTCCGGAGATACCTTCACAGATGGTAAAGTGAACATCACGATGACATCTATGTTTGTCCCGAATGCAGTGATTTCACTTTCTATTCGTCCAAAAGATAAAGCCACATCTGGCAACTTTACGAAAGCCTTAAATAAATTCACGAAAGAAGATCCAACCTTCAGAGTGTCCAGAGACGAAGAGTCCAACGAGACTATTATTGCTGGAATGGGTGAACTTCACTTAGAAGTTTATGTGATTCGTATGGCCCGTGAATTCAACTGTGAAGTTGTAACTGGTCAACCTCAAGTGGCCTTCCGTGAAACATTAAGTGTGACCACACCTTTTGATTACACTCACAAAAAACAAACGGGTGGTTCTGGTCAGTATGCCAAAGTGGTGGGGTCTTTAGAACCTATGGATCCTAACTCTGAAAAAACTTATGAATTCAGTAACAATGTGACTGGTGGACGTATTCCGAGAGAATTTATTCCAGCCTGTGATAAAGGTTTCCAAGAGCAAATGGCCCGCGGAGCTTTAATTGGATTTCCGGTTGTGGGCGTAAAATGTAATTTAGATGACGGCGCTTACCATGATGTGGATTCAAGCGAAATGGCGTTTAGAATTTGTGCTATGGCCGCATTTAGACAAGCTTACATGAAAGGAAATCCTGTGGCTTTAGAACCATTAATGAAAGTGGAAGTGTCTGCACCTGAAGAGTTTCAAGGGGCCGTTATGGGTCAGATCAACCAAAGACGTGGACTCATTCAAGGAAGTACAACTCAAGAAGGGTCTAGCACTGTTATGGCTGATGTTCCTTTGTCAGAGATGTTTGGATATTCAACTGAACTAAGATCTGCGACTCAGGGTAAGGGTGAATTCACAATGGAATTCGCCAGGTACGCCGCTGCACCAAGAAACGTTCAAGACGATTTAGTGAAAGCTTACCTTGCTAAACGTGCTGCGGAAAACGAATAGTCATGATTTTATCTGATAGAACCTTAGCTGACATGATTGAAAGAAAAGAATTGCATGTGTCGCCTCTCAACGCGGAGTCCATTCAACCCGCTTCTATCGATTGCACTTTAGGTTCTCATTTTTTATTAGTTGAAGATCGTGATATGGAAATAATCTCACTAGATACTGAAATTAAATATCGTTCTATTGAAGCTGATGAAATCACTATGCCCGCCCATTCATTTTTGTTAGCCACCACCCAAGAGTACATAGAGCTTCCAAATAATCTGACTGCTTTTGTAGAAGGACGAAGTTCAATTGGTCGCATCGGTTTATTTATTCAAAATGCAGGCTGGGTAGACCCAGGATTTAAAGGTCAAATTACACTAGAACTTTACAATGCAAATTCATTACCTATTAGACTTCAAGCTGGGCGACGCATCTGCCAACTTGTTTTTTGTAAGATGGATCAAGCGGCAAAAAACCCATATAATGGAAAATATCAAGGTCAAAGAAATTCTACTGGAAGCCGCGTCTACATGGATTCCGAAGCTAAATAAATACGCTAAGAACAAAACTAAGATTTCTAATCAGAAAGAAAAGTCGTGCATTGATTATTTGAGCTGCTTGAAACTGGGATACAAATGTCTCCTATGCAAACACTCTTAAAGCCATAATTAAATAATGTTTTATTAGCGTCTAAATTTGTTCCCTCAGAATTTACGTGTAAATGTTTTGCAACATGAATTTGTAATTCTAAAATTTTAGAATTTGAATTTGGTGTAACTATTTTTTTAAATGTAGTTAAAAGATATTCAAGCAGGTAATCAATTTTTTTAACGAAATCAAAAATTTCATAAAAATGCATTTGAGCGGCGTTAACATTATTTGTTTGAATAGCAAGAAATAGAGGATCGTAAAAGAAAAAATTTTTTAAGTTTGGATCCTCATTAAGTTCTTGAACTAAAAAAAGATAGGCTACTTGAGGTTCCTTTAAGCTTAACTGTTGTCTAACTTTCTTTGATCTTTGATAGGTAGCCCACTCTGACTGACCTTGTTTTTTTAAGGGCTCAAAGGCTTCTTGAGCCTGTTTAAAATCCCACCTCTTATTTAATATAATTTCAATTTTTTTTAAAAAATTTTCTTTGTCGCTCAAACTAATACTCATGATTTCTGCTAAACGTCCATCAGATGAAATAACAAATACAACTGGTATTCCAAACCAACCGCTTTCAACTAAAAAAATTTGCTCTAATGCTCCGCCGTCAAATTTATCTAAAACAATTGAATATTCAGGAATATAAGTCCGATTAATTTCATTTTTCATAAAGTTGTCTAAGCAGCTTTGTCGCTCCTCAATTGAGTCTCCTTTTTCTAAAGCAACGCCTATAACCTCAACATTTTTTTGAGCGTTAAGTAAATTTAGAAAAGGAATCAATTCTTTACAGGGTTTACACCAAGTGGCCCAAATGGCTACCACAGTGACTTCATCTTGCTTAGTTCTATTATCAGATATAGATGGTGCAGTATAGCCTATTTCTAAAGCTTGCGAATAATTTAATATAAAAAAAAGGAGGAATATAATTAGGAAAAATTTATTTTTTGTTATTAACATATTACAAGGCCTCTCATTCTGTCTTAAAGTAAAAATAAAACCTACTTTTTTAAGTCAAAAAACTGCTCAAAGAATGCAGAATATTTATTTTATAAAAATCTGAATTAATACAGACTATCATGATTTAGTTGTAACAAAATACAATTGTTTAGTTCTCACATTCTATTTAATTTACTTGAACACAAAATTATTTCACACTTGTAGTAGAATTAATTTGTCCTTAGAATTTATTGTTTAAAATGAAAAATTTACATAAAATTTTAAAATTAAAAGTAAATTTAATTATTTATAAATCGAGTTTTTCTCTAGACGAAAAACGTAGTCTTTTAGTTCTAAATCTGCTTTTTGAATTTGGAGTTCGTTTTTTTGATTCTTCAATTCTTCATTTAAAAATTTTGTATCGTTATCATATATAGACTGAGATAAAATTCGTTTTGGCTCTAACACTAAGTTTATAGTGTTAGAATTAGTGTAAAAAACATTGGTGTCCTGATTATTAGGACTTACTATTAGAGACTCGCCGTAAGGGGTCCAATTTTCTGGATAAATACCTAAAAGTTGAAATACGGTTTTTGGAATATCGACATGCCGTCCAAGGTTTTTAAATTTAACTTCTCCTAAATTTGAGTTGGGCCAAAAAAATAGAACTGGAATTCTTGAAAGTTCTTCCAGTTTTCTATTCCAGTCTGCGGAAAGAGGTGGAGAATGATCGCCAGTGACGACAAACAAAGTATCTTTAAACCAATCCGTCTTTGATGCTTCATTAAAAAAATTAACCAAGGCTTTATCTGCATACTGAAGGGCTAAAAAATAGTTAGACTCTTCCGAGCCTTTACCAGAGGGGTTATTGGGTGTTCCACGAAAAGGTGTATGAGTCGACGTAGTAAATACGGTTCCAATAAATGGCTTTTTTAAATTTGAAATGTATTTGTTAGATTCATCATAAAGCACTTCATCATGAACACCCCACGTGCCTTTAAGTCGAGGTTCACCTTTAAACTGATCATGAATTGAAATGTAGTTTTCAAAACCAGCGGCTTTAGAAATCACATCAAAAAATTGAGTTCCTGCAGGTGCTGCATGTAAGAAAAATGTATCCATTTTATTTTTCTTAGCAATTTGTCCTATTCCATTTATATTATTTTTTGAATACTTTGATTCAAAATAGTGAATATTAAAATAGGATGGAAGACCAAAAAAAACAGACAGTAACGCATCCTTAGATAAACTTCCGTTGGCATAAAAATTGGACGAGAACTGAATATCTTTTTTGTTATTTTTAGACCAACTTTTAAATTCGGGCAGATGATTATTATCAAAAGGATAGCTAGATAGGCTTTCGATAAATATAAACAAAACATTTTTAGGTTTTTTAGCAACCACGGCGGATGTTTGACTACTTTTCATGCTCCATTTAGGCAGATAACTTTGTTTAGTGTTTTTGTAAGCATCCGGGATTGAAGCCCCTTTTTTAGATCTCATTAAATTATGTAGAGGATTAGAAGTTAAAGTGGCATAAAAAGCACTGCCGCTAGAATAAAGCCAAGTGTGCTGGGGCGATAAAACTCTTTTTTGAAATCCCCCCCGGTATCCAATAAAACCAAAGGTTATTAAAATAAAAAAGTAGATAGGGAAATATGAAATCTTAAAAACTACATTATTAGTTAAAAATAGTTTTAAAAATACCATCCTATAAATAAAAAATAAGGCAAAAAAGATTGGAATTAAAATCATAAATTGATAACTCATAGATAGAAAAATTCGAATTGATAGTCCATTAAACGCAGCTAAAAAATCCCATCCTAACTTAGAAGAGTACAAAGAATAATACGTAAAATCAGACGCCAAAATTAATAAGTAAAATAAATTTACAATGGCCCATAAATTTAAAAATAATTTGTGGGTCCTAAAACTTTTAAAATAGATCGACACAAAAAAAATTAAATTTAATAAAATCAAAGCACTCAAATCAAATCGAATACCGTGGATAAAAGCTAAAAAAGTTAAAGAAAATTCATGATCTAAACTTAGATCTTTAAAACTAAAATAAAATACAAGCCTAAATATAAACGTAGTTAAAAATCCAAGGGCAAAAACTAGAAAAATAGATTTTATTAGTGATTTCATGCAATAAAACTATCGTTTAGAAATAACTTACACAACTATGATTTATTAAAACCATTAGTTTAAAGCATATGATTGCACACGCTATTAGAAACTCGAATTTTTGAAAACTTAAGATACCAACAAGCGAAGAGTTTTCAAAAATTCTTATTAAATCCATTAAGTTTACTTGGGAGACAATAAAAAATATTATGTTTCACTAGTAATTGACTCATAGCCTTTAGTTCACATATTCATTATAACTCGTTACAATAACGAATATTTAAGCTTACAAGTTTACGCTTTGATGTCTGTCGCCTACCAAATTACTGGTTCAAGCTAAAGATAACTTACGTTGACTAAACCTTATCACAGGAGTGTTTGAACACTATATGGACGACGATCCCGTTCCACTGACTTTGAGCATTTTAGTTCAGGCTATAAACTCAGAAATTTTAATACAAATTTACGCTACCGAGAAAGCTTGATTATGAGCTTAATAATATCTTATTTTTTAATCTCGGTTGTTATCTCGTCTGTTTGCTCGATGTTGGAGTCTGTGATCCTTTCCGTCACTCCCGCCTACATTGCAGTTAAAATTGTCCAATCTCCAAAAATTGGACTTAAACTTCAAAGGTTAAAACAACAGATCGACCGACCCTTAGCTGCAATTTTAACATTAAATACGGCCGCAAACACTTTGGGCTCTGCCGGTGTAGGCGCTCAAGTTTTATTGTTTTACGGTGATGAGTTTGTTGCTTTGGCGTCTTTAGTTTTAACTTTTGTAATTCTAGTATTTACTGAAATCATTCCTAAAACTTTGGGAACCGTACACTGGAAGAAAATTGCACCTTTCGCGGCCACGATCATTCCATTCATGATCTATTTAACTTACCCACTAGTTATTTTATCTGAATTTATAAGTTCTATGCTAGGTGGGGATGCAAATCATAAAGTGACTCGGGAAGAAATGATCATGACCGCTGAAATGGGCGCAGATGACGGTACATTAAATAAGAAAGAATCCGTCGTCATTAGAAATTTATTAATGTTAAATAAAATCAGTATTACAGACATTATGACTCCAAGATCTGTGGTCTTTGGTTTTGAAAAACAAATGACTGTGGGTGAAGTGTTTAATGATCACAAGTCCATTCAATTTTCTAGAATTCCCGTTTATAACGACGATATGGATAATGTTGAAGGTGTGATTTTAAGATATAATTTAATGGAAGCTTATGCCCAAGATCTAGATGAAAAAACTTTAGATTATTTTATGAAGCCTATCCATAGTGTTCCAGAAGATTCAACAGTGGCCGCGTGTTTAGATCAGTTCATTAAACGTAAAGAACATATTTTTATAGTGATCGATGATTACGGTGTTACCACTGGAATTGTGACTTTAGAAGATGTTGTTGAAACATTGCTGGGTGTTGAAATTGTAGATGAATTTGATTCTGTCGAAGACATGCGAAAGTATGCCCGTGAATTATGGGAAGAGCGTAAAAAAACCAGAGTCACATTTGCAACAGCAAAAGCAAAGTCGGTTTAGGAATTTAAATGAAAGAACTTGCACGAAAAATTTATGAAATATCGCACTTAACTGGAAACTTCACGTTAAGATCTGGAAAAACTTCTACCGAATACTTCGATAAATATCAATTTGAATGCCAACCAGAGCTTCTACGTGCCATTGCTAAAGAGCTTTCTAACTTAGTCCCCCAAGACACTGAAGTTCTTGCTGGACTTGAAATGGGGGGGATTCCAATAGCGACCGCCTTGTCCCTAGAAACAGGTTTGCCTACAATTTTAGTCAGAAAGCAAGCCAAGTCTTATGGGACTGCTAAGCTTGCAGAGGGCCCAGATATTAAAGGCAAAAAAGTCTGCATAATTGAAGACGTGATCACAACAGGGGGACAGGTGGCTGAAAGCTGCAAATATCTGCGTGAACTTGGGGCTATTATAGATAGTGTCTTGTGTGTGATTTATCGTGGTGAAGACAAAAACAATGAACCTAAAATAAAAGACAGCCACTTGCATATGTGGCCCTTATTTACAAAAAAACAATTTGATTCGTGGTTTAAACAAATAAACAAATTTTATTAAGAACCACGCTCATCTGTAAAAATTCAAAATTTTTCTATTAAACAAGACCTAACCGCAGCTTATGTTGCAGGAAATTGATATACTAGAATGGAAGCCTGGAATTTGATTTTAGATATAAGACTATCGCTTCAACTGCGAAATAAACTTCTTTTTCTACAAAATCGGGGCTCAGGTCAGACTCTTTTTTACATTTGTGTTTAATATATTCTGTACTCATCATAAGCCCTTGATGACTTATAATTGTAAAAACTGATTTCATGGCCCATCTTAAAGACTCCACATTTACAGAAGTTCCCACTTCGTGTTCAATCTTCTTCATTAGAAGTTCGTATCCTGGAGGTCCCATTATTTCATCGACTTCGTCTTCTAATCCTATATTATCCTGAAAATGAGTTAAATGATCTGAAAGTATAATTTTAAATATGTTAGTTATAGCTAATTTTTCCTCTAAAAAAAATCTAAAAACACGCACCGAATACTCAGCTGTACTTAAATGATCTTCATCTAAACTTTGCATTCCGACTTCAAGCCACTCGTAATTATAATTGAAAACTTTTAAGTATAGATTTTCTTTATTTCTAAAATGATAATTAATAGCCGCCAAATTAACATTGGCTTCAGACGCAATGTCTCGGATTGAAGTTCCACCAAAACCATTTTTTGCAAACAGTACATTGGCAGCTTCTAGAATTTTATCCTTAGTACTTTTTTCCATTTCTACTGTCGTCAAAAAGCCTCTCTGTTAATAATTTTTTAATTAATTTTAAAAAACAATCTTTATCTTTATTAAACTAATCTACATTAGTTAGATTAGTTTAGTTTAATTTAAACCTAGAATTTCGGAATAAGAGGATAAACTTTTTCTTTCATAAAAACATCAAAGTCTTCTAAAATTCCATAAGCGGCAGGAATCCAAATTAATGTTAGAATTGTACCCGACGTTAAACCCCACGCCAAAGCCAAGGTCATGGGTATTAACAATGGGTCATTACCACCAATACCATAAGCCGTTGGAAACAAACCAACAACTGTAGTTAAACTGGTTATTATAACAGCCCGAAGCCTTAAACCTGTCGCTTTAACTAGAACTTCATTAAAATTTTTATTTTTTTCTTCAGCTCTTAACTCATCAATAAAACTAATCAAAATAATTCCAGAATTCACAATGACTCCGCCTAACCCGATAATTCCAATCAAGGCCAAAAATGAAACAGGCCTATCATGTAAATAAAACGCAATCGAAAAGCCAAACAGACCCAAAGGAATCGTTGTCATAATAATAAGAGGCCTTAAATATGATCTAAACAAAAATACTAGGATCGCAAAAATACCGATTAAACTTAAGTTTAGAGCGGCAAACAGTGAACTCATAGAATCATTTGTTGATTCCTGCGCGCCTCCAAATACTAAATTTATCCCTGGGAATTTAGCTATATTTTCTTCATAGACTTTACTTAAAAGAGCATTGGCCTCAATCGAAGTGATTTTGGTGTTATCGACGTCGCCCGTCAAAGTTTTAGCGCGTTTAAAATCAAATCTTTTAATTTGGGGTGTTCCTGGTAAAACTCTAAATGTCGCAAACGAACTTAATTCCACAAGATTTGACATAGGATCATTCACAACAAGCTGTTTTAAACTATCAATATTTTCCCTAAAGCTTTCTTCGAATCTTAAAATCAAATCAATCTCTTTATTATCAAGCGTCACATCCGAAATCCTGTTTCCAGAAATCGCAGTTCTAATAGTTGATCCAACACTTTCTACATCAATGCCTAAACGAGACGCCTTCGCGTAGTCAATATCGACAAAAACTTCATCATCACCAACAACATCATCAATTTTAAGATTTTCGATTCCGTCAATTTTTTTAAGTTCCGTGGTAATTAGGCCAATCATTTTATAAATATCTTCTTCAGAGTTAGATCTGAACGTGGCTTCGATGGCGTTTCCCACAGGGGGACCATTGATCAACTCTTGAAATGTGAGTGATTCTACATTTTCAGTTTTAATCGTTTTTAAATCTTTTAAGACGTCCGTGTAAAGTCGATTAAATTTAGCATTGTCACTGACATACATCGACAGCATTCCTACATTATTACCTTCTTGAGATTTAGGATCTCCAATGTCCATTTGAGAAATACCTGCTCGTGAAACAATATGAACTACATCGTCTTTTAAAACGTCTTTTACTTTTTTTGTGAGTTCTTTTAATTTTTCATGAGTCTGCTCAAGTCGAGTCCCCTTGGCCATTTCAAGTCTAGCTACATAAATTTCAGTTTGCTCTGCTGGGAACAATTCAAACTTATTCATGAAAGTCATCATAAATAGAGAAAATCCAACGGTACAAATAAAGCCTAAAAACACAAGATATCTATGAACTACAACCCATGACATCAGTTTTTCAAACCAAATTTCTATGACTTCGTACCAGCCAGGTTTTTGCTCTTCAAAAGTTTTGACCTTTAAAAGATCTTCTTGTTTCAGGTTTTTACCTGACCAAACTAATCTCATAGGTAAAAATAAAAACGATTCAAACAGTGAAAACATTAAAGAGATTGTGACTAAAATAGGAATAGCTTTAATGAACTGACCTAAAATTCCTTTAGTCACAAGCATCGGCAAAAAGGCCGCAATTGTTGTAAATGCAGAGATCGCAATCGGAAGCCATAAGACCTCAATCGAATTTATCGAAGCCTCAATATTATTAAAACCTTCCCTTCTTAATCGAATAAAATTATCACTAATCACAATCGAGTTATCAACCAACATACCCAATGCGATCACAAGACCTAAAACTGAAATGGCATCCAGGTTCATTCCCATGGCTGGCATAACACCAATAGTTCCTAGAATGGCAAGAGGCAGAGATATCGATGTCGCTATTCCCACTTTTCCAGGAAGAAACATAAACATAAATATAATAACTAAAACTAGTCCTGAAATAGCGTTACTTTGTAGAACTTCGACTCTATTTTTAACAGCTAATCCTTCAGAAAAATATAAAACAAATTTTAAATCTTTAAATCTTGTCTGATAGTCCTTCAAGACTATGTCCAGTTGGCTTACCATTTCAATGGTGTCAGCCCCAGCTTTCTTAGTCACAACAAGAAGAGTGGCCTCATCTCCGTTGTATCTTGAAATCACTTTGGACTCTTCTGACGAGTCTTTAATGGTCGCGATTTCACCAAGTAAAATAGTCTTGCCACTAAAATTAGATCTCACAACCAAATTTTCAAGATCTCCAACATTTTTTATTTTTCCTTCAACACGAACTAATTGTTGCTGCACCTGAGCTCTTAAAGGACCACCGGGAGTATTGGAATTTCGACTTTGGATTTTTCTCATCACTTCAGATACAGAAATATAATTTGATTTCATTTTTTCTAAATCAAGAAATATATCAAAGGCTCTTTCCTTGTAACCTACGGGGCGCACTTGTTTGACAGCTGTGTTATCTTCCAGACTTTCTTTCAGCAGATCTGTCACTAAGTTTCTTTTTCTATTTTCATCAGATCCAATTACAGCAATTTCCATCACTGGAAATTCATCACTTTTAAGTTCCGTAAAGTTAGGCAGATCTTTTAAATCAGCAGGCAATCCCTGCGTCCTATCAACTGCCTTTTGTAAATTCGTCATAGTTTTATCAACATCAACTTTTGGATCATCCATATCAATCTGAACAACAATTGTAGAAATACCTGATTGAGAGATTGATTTCACATCTTTAAGACCTGTCACTCCGCGAATTTCATCTTCAATAGGCTTAGTGATTTTCGTTTCTATATCGGTAGCTGTCGCACCATCATAAGCCGTCACAATAATAGCAGTCGCGAGTGACACAGAGGGAAAGCTTTCGGCATTCATGGTCGTGTAGCCAACATACCCAAAATAAACCATACCTAACGAAAGAACAGTTGTGAATTTAGCATTTTGAATAAAGAAGAGAGAGATGTTTTTCATAAACTTAAATCCTGTTGAAATCGCAAGGTGTTTCAGTGTAGATGCTAAAATAATCGATCAATGTTTTAATAATAGTGAGGTTACTATTTATTTCGTTAAGTTTATTTTGAATATGTGAATCTTGTTCGCTTATAAGCTCTTGCAAACTAATTCGGCCTTGGTTAAATTTTCTTCTACTTACGTCTAAACTAATTCCTAAATATTTACTTGTATCTTTCTGTGAATTTAAGATTTCGTGCAAAGTTTCAATAATAATTATTGTTTCCGTATGAAATGATTTAACTTTGGCTAAATTACTTTGGGCCATGGATATATATTTATTTTTGGCAGCTAGTTTTGCGACGTCTTTTGTTCTGGTCTTTGAACCATCTAAAGGCATAGACAATGTAAGTGCTAATCTTGAGCGGTCTCTGGGGTCACTACTAAAATCTTGTCTTGCATCAGCATAACTAAAGTCTTTACCAACATTTGAATACTCACCGACAAGTAAGATTTTAGGATCATTGTAAGCACTTAATATTTTTTGTTCATATCTTTCTTCTTCAAGCATTAAATCGACTATTTCGTCATAAGGTGTAAACTCAAATGGAACTTCCGTTTGAGTTTTAATTACAGCTATGCACTCAAAAACACGCCCAATAGTTTGCTCTACATTGTAAGAACTAAGCTTTATAGTTTTGCCGTCTAATTCAGGTATTAAGCTTCTTAAAGATTTTAAGTATTCACTTTCTTGATAATTCAAACTTAATAAATTTGATTTTCTAGTTGATAGCTGAGATCTAAATCTGGCAGCCTCACCGCCGTCTGTGACTCCAGATCTTAGTCTTGCTTCGGCATCTTTTAATTGGGCTTCAGCCGTTTTAATTAACGATTCCAACAGAGCTTTTTGTTCTTTGGTCGCAACCAAAGACCAATAAATTTTTCTTAAGTTAGATTCAAAAGTTTTTAAGCCCGTTTGCTTTTCTAAATTGGCTCGCTTAAGTCCTGCCGCCGTCTGTCTTAAACTTGTTTTAGTTTTTCTTCCTAAAAAATTTTGAAAAAGATCAACAGTTAAACCCAAGGCTAAACCATTTATTGTGGCTCCGCTCACAAAGACATTTGTTGATTTTTGAGCAAAGGCCTTCAAGCTTAAATCCACTCCATATGCAGTGGGTTTGACTAAAGCCACATTATATTGCGACGAGCTTTGAGTGAAAGCATCAAATGGAGCCAATTGTCTTTCTCTGGATTTATAAACTTCAGCATCACCATCTAGTCTTAGAGCAAGCTCATCTTTGGCCGCCAAGTGAGTTCGTTTGAGCTCTAAAAAACTGGCTTCAATAAGCTGAACTTCTGGAGGATTGTTTTCGATCATTTTTTTAAATAATGATTCGTTCAACAGCACTTCGTCTTTAGACTTCACTTCGCTAACAATTGGGTCTTCTTGCTTTAAATCTACTTGCTTTAAGTTTTTGGCCTCAAGTGAATTAAAACTAAAGATTAAACAGCATAAAATGCTAAATTTTAAATAAATATCTAAATACAGACCCATAAAATTCCTTATTAAAGATTAATTCAAACAAACGTTTGAATTAAAATAAGGGTCTTTTTAACTTAAAACAAGTCAATTTTAATTTATTTAATATTTTTTGGACCTTGGGGCTCGGAAGATTCCGTCTTTTTTAAAATGACAGCCTTACAATTTGATTTTATTTGAAGTTCATAAGTAAATAAATCTATTTTTTCTTCTTGAGGTAAAGACACCTTATAAGTATTCGTCGCCAATTGTTTTATTTCACTGATGCCACCCCCGCCTACAAAACCATAGTTTTTCATAATATCATTTAATATTGCATCTATACTATTTTTTGACTGGGCCAGATTTGTCTGTTTACAAGCATAGGCAGAATTGAAAATAAAATAAGATAATATTGAAACCAGAATAATTTTGAATTTCATCGGCATTCCTTTTTTTTTGAGTTGAAAAGCCTATTCAAAAGTTGATCCAATTAGGCTTTTTTAAATTAGATAAATATTATTTTATCTATTATTCTGTTTTTTTCTTTGAATATTTTCAACTTGTCTTGCTTGCGTTCTTCTAACACTAGCTCTTTGTTTTATGAGTTGCTGTTTTTCATCTTTCGTTACAACACCATCTGACTTAATATCAGCCTTCGTTGCTTCTAGACGATCAACTCTTTTTTCAACATTAACTTGGCCTTTTTTTAACCTTTCAGCTTCGCTAGACGAAATTGTTCCATTGTTTACACCCATTTCAATTTTTTGCGTCTGAATAGTTTGTCTTTTTTCATATCCGGCACTGGCAGCTGATACTAAAAAAAACCCTATTGATGTAGTCATTATTATTTTTAACATAGAGACCTCCTAGTCACACTTGTATAACAATTTACTAGTCAAAAAGTTTCAACTCTTTAACTAAGTTTCTTACCTACAACATAAGCAACCCAAGCTTCACAGTCTTCACCCACTTCAGCACGGTAAAACTCGCCATTGCCTTCACCATCTTCTCCGTTGGCTTCCCATAAAACATGGACATCTTTAAATCCTACTTCATTCATAATTTCTTGTAGTTCTGGTAAGCTCCACATACGCCAGTCATAGCTAAAGACATTATCAATTCTATCTTGGCCATTGATTTTAAAATGGATATGAAACTGAGCGAATTGAGTGATTGGGTTATAAGACTCTTGATCCCAAAAATAGCTAAAGTCATCGTGTTCTGTTTCTTCTTCATTTTTTTCTTGAGTAGCTGGCCCACCAAAGCAATCGATCACAAACAATGAATTTAAATTTAGAGTTTTAAATACATTTGCAAAATAATTTTTTAGTAATTCTCTTTCTTTAAATAAAAAATAGGAAAAATTAAGAGCCGCCACAATATCTGACTTTGGCAATTCAGGATTTAAAACGTTCTGTTGTAAAATCGTAACACGATCTTGCTGATCTTCTGTTAACTCAATATAATTTTTTTCAAAACCATATTCGATAGGCTCTTGATCTAAGTCCACACCAAAGGCCACTTTACTGTCATCTAATTTAGCCCATTCACAGCAGATCGCGAACGTACCGCAAAAGTCTTCACGCAACGTTTTTGGTTCTGCTTTGAAATGCTCTTTATATATTTGATTAAAAAAGGCCACATCATTTTCTGGCGATTGAACGGCGTCTTTATAGTATTTGTACTTATCAAAATTATTCACTTTTAACCCCTTTATGGCACTTCAGATAAAATTTCTAAAATTTCTTTTTCAATTTCTGGTTCATAAGGCACGGTCGCTTCTTCTAAAGCAGGATACAAACCAATCCCAGGAACATTTTTTCCAGCTAAAACTCGTGGTCTGGCCATCAACTCATAAAATAACTCTTGTGTAGTTCTATAAGCTAAATGCTCACCGAAGTTTGTCACTTCTGTGTCTTCATTTACAAATAAAACGCGTCCCGTTTTTTTAATTGATTTGTAAAGCGTTTGCCAGTCATAAGGATAAATAGATCTTAAATCAATGACTTCAATACTTGCTCCGTGATTTGCTTTTAACTTTTGAGCCACTTTTTGACATAAAGGAAGTGTTCGCCCGTAACTTACAACAGTTAGTTCTGTTCCTTCATTTACAATTTTTGCTTTTCCAATTTCAATTTCAAAATCTTCTAAGTTGGGCCAATTGGCTTTCCACTGTGTTCGATCACCAAGTGGAGCATCGATTCTTTGTTTTAAATCTTTTTCATTTTCCGGTTCACCAGGAATTAATTCTTCCCCTCGCACACGAAGTAAAGATTTAGGTTTTAAAAACATGACGGGATTTGGATCTTTCACTGCAGCTAACATCAACCCGTACGCATCAATGGGTGTTGATGGCATTACAACTTTCCAACCTTGCAGACGACTCGCCCACGCATCAAAACTATGACTGTGATAAACGGAACCACGAATACCAGCCCCAGTTGGAGTCATTAAAACGATAGGCAGATTGTACTGACCACCCGTGGTCCACAATGTGTTCCCCGCCATTTTAAGTAGATCAATAGTATTAAAAATATAATCACAGAATTGAATTTCAGCGACACATTTTTGTCCAGCCAAACCCAATCCAATGGCCGCACCCACAATACCCCTTTCATCTAATGGAGTATTCCACGCTGTTTTTAATCCTTGGGTGCATGTGAAAACGCCACCCAGTGGGGCCCCCACATCTTGACCAAAAATTTCAGTTACACCAAGATTTTTTTCCGAATAATGAAGGGCCATTCGAATAGCTTGAGCCATATTTGCCATTTAAAAATTCCTCCAATCTGCATTCTCGTTATTTACGTACGTATGATCCCAAATACTATCTGGATGTGGAAAAGCCTCTTTTCTTGCGGTCTCCATCCCTTGACGAGCTTCGTCTTCAAACTCTTGTCTCATGTGTAAAACTTCAGATTCTGAAAACAAACCTGATGTGATTAATTTAGTTTCAAATACTTTTAAACAGTCAATTTCACTTTCAGTTATGCTTGCACCCGATGCTGACGAGTGACCAAACAAACGTGAAACTTCGGCTTCTAGTAAAACTGGTTTTCTTTCTTCCCGGATATAATCCATCTCTTCTTTTAAAGCTAAATAGGATTCGATAGGATCATTGCCGTTAATAATTCGGGTTCTAATTCCAAATGCCTTTCCACGATCAGCAATATTTTTTTCACCATGCTGTCCTTTATAAGCTGTCGAAATACCCCAACGATTATTTTGTACCGTGATCAAAAGTGGAAGTGGGCGTTCAGGACGGCTGGACCAAATCAAACAACTTGCGAAATCACTTTCTGCTGTGCCTGCATCACCACCTGTGATGATTGAAATTCCAGATTTTTTACTTCTGGATTGAGCTAAGCCCGTACCAATTGCAAAATTATATTGAACTTCGATAGGTGACGTGATTGGGGTCACATTCCATTTGGGTATGCAGTAATGATTACTAAAATTTCTTCCAGCCGTATGAGGATCTGTAACCTTATTCATAATCAATCGAATGGAATCAATCATCGGCATACCCATAGCCACAACTGTGGGTGTTGCACGGTAATGTAAATGTAAATAATCAGAATCCAAACCCTGACCTTTTTTTACTAAAAGACCTAGTGGAACACCAAAGGCCTCTTCACCTGGGGCTCCGATCCAAAAAAAAGCTTCTCCAGCTTTGTAGATTTTAATTAGACGCTCTTCTAAGACTCTTGATTTTAACATCAATGAATACATATTTTTTATGAGATCTTCGCTTAAACCACCAAAATTATCTTTTGATTTTTTATTTAATTTAGCTTTATTTTTTTGATTGGCTTTTTGCTTGTTATCTTGATTTTGAATCATGTGTACCTCATTAAACTCTTTTGGAAGATTAGCTTAATGAGGTCTAAATGGCATTTAAAGTTGCGTCAAACACTTAGCCCACCAAAGGGCCACTCATTTAAGTCAACTTACATACTTGGCGGGGTATTTTCTTTTTTAATAGCCGCCTGAGGAGTTGGATTTTTAACTTGAGATAATGGAATATCACTTTGAACCGCAATTAAATCAGAAACAACGTTCATCGCCTCTAAAATTTCGGGGCGCTTAACGTATTTATCTTGTTTCTGCTTCTTGCTCATAGGAGCCTCATTCTCTTCATCTTCTTTTTTAGAGGCTTCTTTTTCTTTCATCACTTCAGCCAAATCGATGATTTTTCCACGCTTAATAGCCTTTTCTAAATCATCTTTAATTTTCTTAAATTCAGGATTAGCAGTGACTCTTTTGTCTGAAGAGTCCTTTAACTGATCTGTCACTTTTTTATCCAATATACGCCATTTTTCATTTCCATCAGTGACAAAAGCCGATGAAGACACAAAGGATTCTAATTTTTGAGGTGGTAATGAATAGTCATACGTTTTTTCACCAATCTCGTCTGTATCTAATGGGCTTGGGAAACTAATATCTGAAATCACACCGCGGTGTTGTGTCGAGTAACCACCAGGTACGAAGAACATTCCTACAGTGACTTTTAAAGCACCTACACTTGGTAAGGTCACAACTGATTGAACAGTCCCTTTACCAAAAGTATGGTCCGCACCCACAACAACTGCGCGTTTATAATCTTGTAAAGTTCCAGCCACAATTTCAGAGGCTGAAGCACTGACTCTGCTCGTTAATATCACTAATGGACCAGCGTAATTAACATTTGGATTTACATCAGCAAGAACCATCGCAGGCTGTTGAGGATTACTCGTCGACTGCTTAACAACATTTCCTGTTTTATAAAATAATCCAGAAATTCTAACGGCGTCATCTAAGCTTCCACCACCGTTACTTGAAAGATCTAAGACAATGCCATCTACTTTTTTCTTTTTTGCTTCGTCCAAAAGTTTTTCTAAATCAGTCGCCGATGATCTTCCACCACGAACGCCATCAGAATAAAACGATGGTAAGTTTACAAGACCAATTAGTTTTTCACTCGTTCCAATTTTTCTTTTATGGTAGCTGATAGCTGCCGCTTCATCTTCTAAATTGATTTTATCACGCTTAAGTTTTGCGATAACTCTTTGAGTCTGATCGCCTTTTTTTCTTAATATAGTAAGAAACACTGGCGTTCCTTTTTTACCTCTGATCTTTTTAACAACATCACCTAAATCCATATCAATAACGTCTTCCATGGGCTTTCCTTCACCTTGGCTGACAGCAATAATTTTATCTTTAGGTAGAATTTGACCACTGACGGCCGCTGATCCGCCTTCAACTAAACTTTCAACTACTGTAAAACCATCCTCCCATCTTAATGTCGCGCCAATCCCTTCAAGAGAAAGCTTCATTTGAATTTTGAAATTTTCTAAAGCGTCTCTAGAAAAATAACTAGAGTGGGGATCTAAAGCTCTAGCAAAAGAATCTAAATAATCAGACAGCCTTTCTTCCTCAGTCAGGCCTGCAATTTTTTTAGAAACTCGCTCGTAATTTTTAATCACTTTGTCTTTAGCTTTATCTAAAGCGATATCAGTCGCTAGATAATTTGAAATTTGGAAGTGAAGATATTTTTTATGATAATCATTAATTTCAGCTACAGTTTTTGAACGCGGTCTTGAATCTGCGTCTATATTAAAGCTAACCTTTTTATCAAAAACATATTTAGGACCTAGAAATTCTTTAACAAAAGCTAATCTGTCTGCGACACGCGCTTGGTAAGTGGTGTAAACTTTCATGATGGCGGTGCAATCAACCTGCTGAGTTCTTTTTAAGATACCCTTCATTTGTTTAGATGCATCTGTAATATCTGAAGCGGTAAGATAAAGCTTCGACGGATCTAATCTTTTTATAAACTGATCAAAAACTCGTTGTTCAAGATTGTCAGAATACTTTTTATAATTGATATGCTGATCTAAAAATCCTTTTTGAATTAATGGAACATGCTTACATGATAAGGCCATTTCGGCCGCTGCATTATAAGAGACTAGTAAAAACACCAATGACATTAATAATTTCATGAATAGAGCTCCTTCAAGATGACTTCGTTATACCTCGGTATTAAAAGTTCATCACTCAAAAAATAATTATAAACCCAATCAAATTCTTTTAAGTAGGACAGAATTGAACGAATGGCCTAAAGCCCATGCTAAATTTAATATAAGTTATTAATCATTGTTTTTAATAACAATAATCAGCTTTAATAAACATGGGTTTAAGCCTATTTCTGTTTTCTTAATATGACTTTTTTACTTTCTTCTGACTTTTTGTGGGCCAGATTTTTTGTATCTACAGTTTTACTAGCCTTAAGGCTAAGCTTAGGACTAACTTTAGATTTTACACCTTTTGTCGTCGTTATTTTTTTAGACGCCCCATTTTTTAATGGGCTTTTTTCTTCTGATGTCGTTTTAGTTTTAGAAGTCGTTTTCTTAGATGAAGCTTTAGATTTTTTAGATCCGCCTTCACTTTCAATCATTTCTTCTTTTAAACTTAAAAGCTCGAGGGCTTTTGGCAAATCAATTCCGTCTACACCAATATCTTCAGGCACAGACACATTCACTTTACCACATTTTATATAGGGTCCGAATTTGCCATTGTAAACTTCGATCACATCATTTGATTTCGGGTGATTTCCTAAGGTCTTCAATGCACTAGCTTTTCCACGACCTTTTTTGGGTGTCGACAAAATACCTAAGGCAATTTTTAAATCAATTTCAAAAATATCAAATTCTTTGGGTATAGATCTAAAATCACCATCGTGAACGATATAAGGACCAAATCGTCCTATACCCGCTTTAATTTCTTTATCTGTATCTGGATTTACTCCTAGCATAAGGGGTAAAGATAAAAGCTTTAAGGCCGCTTCAAATTCTAATTTTTCATGATCCATTTGCGCTGGAATCGAAACTCGTTTTGGTTTTTCAGCATCATCAGTTGAATCCCCCAATTGAACATAAGGGCCATATCTTCCATTTAAGACGTAAACAGGAAGCCCTGTTTTAGGATCTGCACCTAATGAATCAGCCCCGTTGATTTTAAGATCAATCAACTTATCTGCGGTTTCGCCTGATACATCCGCAGGTGCACTTTCTTCTGGCAAAGACGCGCATACTTCAACGCCGTCCTTATCTTTTCTACACACATAAGCCCCGTACCTGCCGACTTTAAAACTGTAATTTTCTAAGCCTTTAAGTGTAATGGATCTGGACTCTTCAGGATTAATCGTACTTTCTTTGGTTTCAACTAAATGCCTTAAGCCTTCTTTACCTAAATAGATTTCGCTTAAGTAATCAACCCAGTCTTTGGCACCGGCGGCAATTTCATCTAGCGAATCTTCCATAGACGACGTGAAATTTAAATCCACATAGTCAGGGAAAAATTTCTTTAGCAACTGGCTAACAATCAAAGCTGTGAATGTGGGCTGTAACTGATTTCCAACTTTTTTTACATATCCACGATCTTGAATCGTTCCAATAATAGAAGCGTAAGTTGATGGACGACCCACCCCTTCTTTTTCTAACTTTTGAACAAGACTGGCTTCTGTGAATCGTGCTGGTGGTTTAGTTTCATGTTGATTGAATTTGTAATCTTTAACATCAATCATATCATTGACTTTCATATCTGGTAGATGAGTTTCTCGTTCTGAAAGCTCACCATCTGGATCATCCATTCCCTCAACGTAAGCCTTTAAGAATCCTGCAAAAGTGATTGTCATTCCAGACGCATTCCATTCTGTGTCCATGGCTTCCATTTTCACACTGACTTGCTTCTGTTCTGCGTTCACCATTTGGGACGCAATTGTTCTTTTCCAAATCAAATCATAAACTTTTAACTGCACACCACTTAATCCAGAATCTTCAGGCTTAATAAAGTCAGTACCTGCGGGGCGGATCGCTTCATGGGCTTCTTGGGCGCCTTTAGATTTTTTAGATGTGTAGTCCCTTGGTGAATCAGGTAAAAATTTAGCACCGTATAGATTTTTAATTTCACGTCTTGAAGCCTCAATCGCTTGCTGAGATAAAAACGTAGAGTCCGTTCTCATGTAAGTGATCAGACCTTGCTCGTAAAGCTTTTGTGCCACTTGCATGGTTTCTCTAGACGCTAAGCCTAACTTTCTGTTGCCTTCCTGCTGTAGGGTTGAAGTGATAAATGGTGGGGCAGGTTTTCTGCTGACTGGCTTTTCATCAACTTCAATGACTTTTAATTTTTGATTTTTAAGTTGAGTTTTAATTGCTTGGGCTTTGGAATCGTCCAAGACAATCACTTTATCTTTACGGTCAGGTTTTAATTCCCCGGTCAGTTCATCAAAATCTTTTCCAATAGCTAACTTTTTTCCTTTGTGAGTGTTTAAACGAACAGGAAACATCTCATCGACTTTGATAGCATCGCCAATTAAACTTCCGTATTTAGATTTTACAAATCGAATCCGTTCATGTTCACGTTCGGCAATTAAACAAACCGCAACGGATTGCACACGACCTGCGGATAAACCAAAGGCGACTTTTTTCCAAAGTACGGGTGAAATTGTATAACCCACTAAACGATCTAAAACTCGACGAGCTTCTTGGGCACGAACCATATTGTAATCAATATCTCTGACTTCTTTTAAACTTTTTAAAATGGCGTCTTTCGTGATCTCATGAAACACCATTCGTTTTACAGGCATTGATTTATTAGGCTTTAGCACTTCTAATAAATGCCAACTGATACTTTCCCCTTCGCGGTCTTCGTCGGTGGCGAGAATCAGTTCATCAGCATCTTTAACTAAATTTTTAAGTTGAGTCACAATTTTAGTTTTATTTTTAGGTACACAATAAATAGGATCAAACTTGTTATCGACGTTGACGCCCAATCTAGACCAGGCTTCTTTTTTATATTTATCTGGAATGTCTTTAGCAGATTGAGGTAAATCGCGGATATGTCCCATGCAGGACTCAACCACGTAATCTTTAGGTAAAAACTTTCTAATGGTCTTAGCTTTCGTAGGTGACTCAACAATAACTAAAGTTTTTCCCTGCACTGATTTCGCCATTAGACCTCTGTATGTATGTGAAATTATTCTGAAGTGTATTTCTAAGCTTAAATTCTTACTAATTTTTTATTTTAATTTGTTATCTTAATTCCTTGTCTTATTAATTTAATTTCTTAACTAACATTATTTTCTTATTTAAATTAAAGTTCTATAAGACATTAAAGCAAGAGGATTTATGACTCAAAGCAAAACTATTCTTAATATTAATGAACTTAAAAAAGCAAAAATCAAATACATTCTTTGCGACATTGATGACACATTAACTCATGAAGGGAAACTATTATCTGAATCTTACGACTCTTTATGGCGATTAACAAGCCACGGATTGAACGTAGTTCCCATCACCGGAAGACCCGCCGGATGGTGTGAAATGATAGCAAGATTTTGGCCCGTCGAAGGTGTGGTCGGTGAAAATGGGGCTTTTTATTATTATTACAACAAAAACAAAATGCATCGTAAGTATTCACAAGATGAAAAAGTTAGAACTGAAAATTCAAAAAAATTACTTAAAATTCAAAACGAAATCCTAACCAAAGTGAAAGGCACAGATATAGCTTCAGATCAGTTCTGTCGAGTTGTGGATTTAGCCATCGACTTTTGTGAAGACGTTCCAGCAATTCCAGAAAAAGAAATTCAAAAGATCGTAGATATTTTTAAATCTCATGGGGCTGAAGCCAAGATTAGTTCTATTCATGTGAATGGTTGGTTTGGTCAACATGATAAGTTGACCACAACCTTAGATTTTTTAAATGAACGTTGGAATTTAAAAGATGAAAAAAAAATCAAAGACGAGGTTTTATTTATAGGTGACTCACCCAATGACGAACCCATGTTTAAATATTTTGAACACACTGTCGGAGTTAAAAATATTCAAAAGTATTTGCCTCAATTAGAATTCAAGCCCAAATATATTTGCAATTTAGAAGGCGGACTGGGTTTTCAAGAAATGGCCAATATTCTTTTATCTGAAATATAGATTATTAAGGAATTATTCAAATAAAACTTAAGCTCGATGGCGCGAACCCTTGCCATTTTGCAAGGGGAGTGACACTCGCTTCGCTTAAGTTTTATTTGAATAATTCCTTAATAATCTATATTTCAGATAAAAGAATATTGGCCATTTCTTGATTACGTAGGTAGATGTTGTTATTTTTTCTTACATTCAGAAGAGATCATTTTGAAGTAGTCCTTAAAGATGGGACTTTTAATAGTCTTAATATCTTTAACGCTAACCAAATTGTAATAGTAGGCGATACTTTTTAAATGCCCTTTACAAAAGCTAACTAATTCTTTTTGAGTCTTAGGTAACATTTCGGCTAAAGATAACTTTTCCGAAGCATCCGCATGGTCACTTAAGTGGGCTTCGCCCAAGGTCATTAACTTTTTTTCAGATTGAATATGTACTTTTTGAGCCTGAGCCAAATAGGAACCAAAGACCTTTAAACTATTAGTTGATAGAGCCCAAGCAGATAAAACAGAAATCTGAAATATTATAAAAACAATGATCTTCATAAAGACTATGATTGCTTTATTTCAACCTTAAGTAAACCTTCAGTTTAATTACTATTGGCTATAATTAAGTCGGCTTTATGCAATTCACATTTTAAACTTACGATTTTATTCAAAATATATATTTACTTGAGATCCTTAAAATAAAAATCAAGCTCGATGGCACGAAGCCTTGCCATTTTGCAAGGCAAGTGACACTCGCCTTGCTTGATTTTTATTTTAATGATCTCAAGTAAATATATATTTTGAATAAAATCGTAAGTTTAAAAAACCAGATTATTCTTTAACGTTTATATTTGAAAGTGCAGCGAAGGGATTATTAAATGGAGTTTTTGATTTAGAACCACTTGAGTTTTGTTTCGAATCGGATTTTTGATCTTTTTTATCAAACTTCTTATGATCCTTGTTCTTATCAAAACGCTCGTTTCTCGATGATCCATTTCCGTCTTTAGTTTCAGAACTATAACCTCGGCTTGAATCTTTATTTGGCCCATTAGATAATTTAGAATTTGGCTTCGCTGCGTAAGTGCGAGTTTGATTCTTGGTTTTTGGCTTATTTTTTTCTTTATCCAAAGCCAGTTTCTCTTCAGGGCTTAATTCTTTTTTAACGAACTCAGATCGGTCGTAATTTTTTCTTTCAGGACGATCATTAGTTTTATTATATGCAGATCTAGGATTGCTTCCATCTGAAGACTTCGGTGGATAGAATTTCCTTTCACCAGTCTTTCCGTTGGCAGCTGCATTGGCCGATTCACCCGATCTCGCAGGTCTTCTTTCTGAAGTAGTACTTTTATCACTTGTTCGTCCAGAGCCAGACTTTCCATTTAAATTCGAATTTCTGGCTGACTGAGGAGTTCTGACATTTGATGAACGATCACTCTTACTGTTCGATTTATTATTAGCAGATGATTTCTCAGCTTTAATTTTAGATAGCGAAATTAATTTTTTCTCTGGGTTATAATCAATGACATGAACATATAACCACTCACCCAAACCAATGACTTTTCTTGGATCAGATACAAATTCACTTGAAAGCTCACTTAAATGAATTAAGCCTTCCTGTTGAACACCTAAATCTACAAAAACACCAAAACTAGAAAATTTAGTCACTAGTGCTGGATAGTTCCAGCCCACTTTAATTTCAGCTAAAGATTTTAACTTATCGCTAAAACTAAAAAACTTATAAGTTCTTCGTGGATCAGCGTAAGGAGATTTTAATTCTTTTAAAATAAACTTTAGCTTGGCTTCGCCAAAAATTGATTTCCATTTGGAATCATTAATTTGGGTCTCTTGCTCTGACGTCAGAATAAATGGTGCTACTAAATTTTGATCTTTAATAAAGTCTTTAATCGCAGGAAAATCTTTTCCAGAGATTTGAGATCGATCTAAAATTGATTTCGAAATCATCACTTTAATAAAAGTAGAACTTAAGTCAAAATTCTCTTCGGTCATGCTTAAGTCAGATCTTAGCTGCTGTTTTTCAACAAATCTTGATTTTTGAGTTCTAAACTCAATGATTTTGTCAGCCATATCTACTTGAATGCCAGGAATCATTTCCAACTGCTGTTTTGTCGCCTTGTTAATATCTAAGCCAACAATCGAAAGACAGTGCTTCAAGACTTTAAGTAATTCAGGCAAAAGTTTTTCGTCAGAAACATAATTTGGAATATCAAGTAAAGATTTGGCCGTGTATTTAGATAGCTCTGACAACGGATCTTGCATACGACGAGCAATAGTTAAAAGCGTATGATCCATTTTTGTTTTAGTTCTGTCGGCTTCATACGCATTGTGAACATACGAAGAAATACCTCGCATATCGACGAAAGCGATAGGGGCAGGTAATTTTTTAATATCATTTTCAAAACAATTTAAAATAAAGGTTTCAATAATTCTAGAAAATGGACTTAAACCAATGGCTAAGGCCCCAATTGAAATTTGTTTTGAAATGCCCTGAATTAGAACTACAAACTCGTCTTTAGAATTGTCTTTATTCACTAACACTGATGTTGATGACACAAGCTCACCTAAATCAGTGACCAAAGCCATTTCAAACTGATCGTCTTTAATCTGAGTGAAACTTAAAATTGGTTTATCACCAAAAGCAGGAGTCATAAGTAATTTATGGTAATCTTGTTTTAAACGCTTAACAGTTTCACTTTCAGAAACCAGTAAAAGCTCTTCGATGATTTCTTGAGTGATAGATGGGATTAAATGGATATCAACTAGTTTATGAAAGGCCTCAGTTACAAAAATAGCCCAAGGATTTTCTTTTTCTAATTTTAAAATCTCAGATTTTAATTTATCAACTAGTTCTGACTTATCAACTTCAAGCAAAACTTTTAGCTGACCTTCTTCCCATGCTTTTTTAACCATAGGAAATTTATAATAATTTTTAGTTTCAAGAAGAGAAGACACTTTTTCTTTAAATGATAATAGCGAAGTGTATTTTAAATTTTTAAATTTATCTGTTTTTTCAACTTTTAAAATTGATTTAGAATAGTATAAATCACTTAGTTTTTCTCTAATTTCAGATTTTTTTAAAAGTCGGTCGACAATTATATCTTGGGCCCCTTTTAAAACAATCTCATAAGTAATGAAACCTAAGGCAGGTTTAAGAAACTCTTTTGCTTTGACTTCAAGACTTAACGTAGACTCTGTCTTTCCATAAGCTACATCTAAAATCCAATCTGAAAAATCAGCAAGGCCGGCTTCTCTGGCTAAAGTGGCTTTGGTTTTTTTTCTACGTTTAAATGGGCGATAAAGATCTTCTAATTTAGAGTCGTCTACAATATTTTTAATTTGTTCAAAAAGTTCAACTTTATTTTCAATATTCTGATGTTCTATATCTGAAACAATTTTGGCTTTTTTCTTTTCTAATTCACCGAAATCACGTACCAAAGTTTCAAATAAATCCAGATGCCAATATTGCACGTCAAATCCGTTTTCTTTGTTATTAAAGAAAACCTCTTCAAGGGAGCGACCTTGTGAAATCAGATCAATAGATTTGATCTGATTATCATTAAGTGTAAATTTAGTTTTTGACTTGATATATTGATTTAATATTTTCATAGATTACGCTCATTTGAATAAAATGAATTTTATTGCCTCAAAGGTTATTTATGTCTGTACATGATTAAACCATGAGTGGGGTCATATGGAGAAACCCCAACGGTCACTTTGTCACCGACGACAACCCTGATATTAAATCTGCGCATTTTTCCGCATAGCTTGGCTTTTATTCCTACACCATTTTCTAATTCAACTTTGTATAGGCCACCCGCACCTGCATCAGTTACTTTACCATCTATTTGAGCGAGATCGTCTTTAGCCATTAACTTACCTTTTATTATTTAAAGTTTTAAATTGGATACAAGCATCTTAATGCCAGATTCGAACAAAACTTCAAGCTTGTTTTCGTTTAAGGACAAGATAAATCCCCAGCCAAACATAGGATGATCCAAAGGTGTATTGGGTTCATAAGCTTCAGACATTCTATATTTCTGAGGCTTAACATCATGATCAATATCTTTTAACTTGGCCCATTTTTCAGTCAACTCAGTCTTCTCAGATTGGTCGGCCAACTGTTTTTTGGTCATTCTTTTCTTTTTTGCAGGCTCTTTTTCTGCAGCACTGACTAAGGTAGATGGGGTTTCAGCAACAACATCTGAATCAGATTTGCTTTTTGAACTTATCTTTTTTGAAGACAACTTTTCTGGAGTCACCTTCGCTGCTTTTTTAGTCTCAGGTTTTGCAGTAGAGGTTTTAGCAACTTTAGACTTTTTATCATCTAATTTTTTAGTTACCTTTTCAGTCGCTTTTTCTGTTTTTTTGTCTGTTGATTTAGCACTAGACTTCTTAACTACACTCTTAGTCGCTTTTTTAGCGGCCATAATTCACCCTCTTTTAATTTAAACAAAGCGTTAATAATGTTTGAAGGTACATCAATTCGAAGCTCTTGACTAGAGGCATAGAGCTATGAGTTTGTACCGCAATGACCGATTTATCAAAAATATATAAGAAGATTCCAATAGGTGAACTTTTACAAAATTGGCCCGATCTTTTAGCGTTATCAGATCCAAAAGCTATTACATCATCAGATATTGAGGTTTTATTTATAAGCTCAGTGGAAAATCCAGAATCAAAAAGTATGGTTTTTATTTCTGAAATCGGTCCGTTTCTAAATTTAAAAGATCTAAACCCATCGACACAATCTGAATTGGTTTTAAATTTTTTAAAAACGCCACCTTTAGTAGCTGTTTTACCATTAAATGTAGAGCCTGAAATTATAAATATATTTAATAAGCACTCGATACTTACTTTAAAAAGCCCAAATCCGAAACTGGCCATGGCCCTTGTAAGTCAAAAATATCTGATTCATCCGAGAATTAATCATCATTTTGAATTTTCAGAATCGGATATTCATCCCACCGCCATAATTCACCCTTCAGCTCAAGTGGGAAAATCAGTTAAGATCGGGCCTTATTCTGTTGTTGGTAAGAATACAAAAGTCGGCGACTTCTCTCGAATTGCGTCTCATGTCGTCATAGAGAGTGATGTTGAAGTTGGGACTCACGGACAATTTTTTTCTGGCTCCATTATTTCTTGGGGCACAGTTATGGGAGATCACTGCTTAATTCAATCTAATAGTTGTATCGGGAGTGATGGATTTGGATATGCCACTGACCCTAAGGGCCAGCACTTTGAAATTCCACATGTGGGTCGTGTTCGATTTGGCCATCATGTTCACATAGGGGCTGGAACTCAAATTGACCGCGGCACTTACGGTGAAACTTATATTGGGGATTTTACTAAAATTGATAACTTGGTCCATATAGCCCACAACTGTAAAATAGGAAAATCTTGCCTTATAACAGGTGGTTTTATGGTGGCCGGCTCCACTGAAATTGGTAACTTTTTTGTTTGTGGTGGAAGAACAACGGTCACTGGACATATTAAAATCACAGATCATGTTCAACTTGCAGGTTTATCTGGGGTTCAGAAAAGTGTCACCCAATCTGGAAAGTATGGTGGACATCCACTTATACCTTTAAATGAATACCTTAGAGTCTTATCTTCAAGCACAAAAATTTTAGAGTTTAGAAAAGACATAAGCCGTCTTATGAAACATTTAAATTTAAAGAAAGACTAACTCAAGTTACAATTATTTAATTTGTGATGACTTGAAAAATACTTAAATAAATTTAGGAACTGACTTAAATGAAATTCTACACAACGACTCCTTTATATTATGTGAACGACAAACCTCATTTAGGAACGGCCTACGCCACTTGCATGGCGGCAACAATGAATGAATTTAGGAAGCTAATTGGCTTTGAAACTTTGTTTTTAACTGGCATCGACGAACACGGCCAAAAAATCCAACAGACAGCAGAAAGAAGAAAAGTAACTCCGCAAGAACATTGCGATGAATTTGCCACAAATTATATTCAAACATGGAAAGATCTAGAAATTAATTACGATATTTTTTATCGCACTACTGATCCTAAACATAAAAAAGCAGTTCAAATCCTTCTACAAAAGCTTTTTGATCAAGGTGACATTTATGAACAGAACTACGAAGGTTGGTACTGTGTCAGTGATGAAACATTTTATCCTGAAGATGATTTAGTTGATGGCAAATCTCCAACGGGAAAACCTGTCGAAAAAGTCTCTGAAAAAAATTATTTCTTTAAAATGTCTAAATATCAGAAACAGCTTATTCAACATATTGAATCTCACCCAGATTTTCTTCAACCAGAAAGTAAACGAAATGAAGTTTTAGGATTTTTATCAAAGCCTTTAGAAGACTTAAGCATTAGTCGTCCTAAAAGTAGAATTCATTGGGGCATTCCTATCCCTTTTGACGATCAGCACGTCACTTATGTTTGGGTGGACGCTTTAAGTAATTATGCCATAGCTGTGGGACTTTTTTCTGAAGATGATTCTGATAAAAAGATATTCGACACATGGTGGAATAAAGCTACAGTTCAGCATATTATAGGCAAGGATATTTTAGTCACCCACGCTGTGTACTGGTGTACGATTTTAATGGCCTTAAAAATAAAAGTTCCTGATCAGATATTTGCAACAGGCTGGATCTTAAATAAAGACAGCGGAAAGATGAGTAAATCTGTAGGCGAAGTTTTAGATCCACTTCAAGTAGTCAAAGACGTTGGGCTTGAAAGTTTTAAATATTATATTGCGAGTGAAATCCGATTCGGAAATGATGCCCCATTTTCGCAAGACCTTGTGATCCAAAAAATTAATTCTGACTTGGCAAACACTTTAGGTAATTTATTAAGCAGGTCTACAAACTTAATTGAAAAGTTTTATTCAGGTCAAATACCAGAAGGTAATAATGATATTTCTGAACTAAAAACAACAGGCCTCAATTTATTTAAAAAAGTAAAACAAAGTATTTTAGATAACGAACCCCATATGGCCTGTTCTGAAGTGATTGGGTATTTAAAAACGGTGAATCAATTTGTAGAAAACAAAGCCCCATGGAAAATGGCCAAAGAAAATCCAGCAGAGGCTGCCATTGTATTACGAGATACATTAGAAGCCTTAAGAATTTCTGCCATTTTGCTTTCGCCAATATTAAAGACCAAAATGAACAGTCTATTTCAAAGTTTAAATTACAACTTTGATCTGAAAGACGCAGAACAGGAATGTCAAAACTGGTACGGCTTAAAGACTGGTTCTAAAATAAATAAACCAGAACCATTATTTCCAAGAATTTAATTCTATAAAATTAAATTTCGAATTTTTGAAATAATTTATGTCCATATGGTGAATAACATTTAGAAGCCGGCTCAGAAAACAAATTATCTTCTAAACTCGAAGATAGAATATGTTTAAATAGTACCGGATAACAATCTTCATTAAATTGTCTTGCATGCCCCATATCTGTCATTTTAATTAAAGTATTAACTGAAGTGTTAGTGCTAAAGTATCTTTCTGCAGCTTCAACTGGCGTAATACCATCTTTTTCACCTTGAATGATTGTCACACGAACAGATGGATCAAGGTTAACATTAAGACTTTCAACTTGAGTTACATAATTTTTAATTGGATAAACAAGCTGGCCTACATCTTGACCATACGCTGCTGACACGGCTTTACCAAAGCCAGTTTGACTTAGTAAATCAATAAGCTCGTAATCAAGACCTTCATAAATTCTTGTTAGCACTGCCAATCTTTGTGAAGATATAGGAAACTTATTATCAACAGTAAATTTAAGCTGGATATTTAATTTCTGAAGTTCAGACTCCGGGATAAATAGGCTTAAAATATTTAACATCGCATTTAAAGCTAATGTCTTATTAAAGTCATCTTGACCGGCGACCCCGTGATAAAATAAAGCATTTGATTTTTGAAAGAAATCAGAAAAATCAATCTCTGCCCCATTCCAAGAATAAATTGATTTATCTTCTAAGAGATTCTTAAATTGCAATTCAATATGATTTTTATATTTTTGATCAAGCCCTCCAAACTCATTCCATGTATTCATAATGAGAAGCGAAGACGGCATACCTTTATTTATAAGTAAACCAATTTGATCCTCATCTGACTTAACGAAAGAGGGATCAAAAAATCCTTCTAGGATTAATTGAATAGATGCTGTTTTAAATTGATCTAAGTATTTTAAGGTGAATACCGTCCCATAACTTACTGCATAAATGATATCCCATTTTTGTATTCCCAATTGAATTTTCAAAGCTTCAAGATCAGACATTGAGTTGGACATTCTTAAATCGGGGTCCCACAAGTTATCTTGCGGAACGACACTGCAGCCCGAACCTCTTGGGTGAAAATAAACTACATTGTAGTCAGTTAAATTTTTAAATCTTAAGGTATTCACATAAGCCCCTGTGATTTGCCCCGGGCCCCCATCTACATAAAGTAGAGTTGGTTTAGATCGATCAAACTTTTGATTTAAAAAATAAAAAAAATTAAATTTTTCAGAATCCAAACTTAAATTATTTTTTGGTCTTTCAATAAAAAATGAGTTTGGGAAGCTCTTTAAACATTCTGCGGAATCTATTTCTCCCGCTGACCCCAGAGGCCAGTCTAAAGCATTTGCAGAAATTAAAGACAATTGTAAACAAATAATAACTAATAATTTAAAAATCATAATTTTATCCCTCTTTAAATAAGCCCCATACTTAGTACTAATATTAAATTTTAAAACAATAAAAAAATTTGTCCTTAAACTATGAAGAAGAATGATAGATGTATATAAGTGAATCTTCACCTTCGCAAAGCAGACCATGTGAATTACCATTCCACTGACAGTAGGCAACAGGAAGAATAAGTGAATTGGTTTGACCAATAACTTTAGCCCAAGAAATGGGTGAACTTTCGATTAGACTGTGATGAAGTAAAATATTTATGATTTTTTCAATCCCAATTTCCCACGACTGACCTAACGTTTCAAAAATTCTAATTGTTGCTTCTTCATCAATTTCTTTCAATTTAATTAAAGACTCACTCACGTACTCTTTAATTAAGGGCTCTAATGCAACTTTAGGATTATTTCCAAATAATATGAAACAACCATCCCAAAATGTGCCGTATTCATTTCTATTAAAGAGTTCTAATGCAACCTTCGTGAGATTTTTTGAAAAATATTGATCAACTAAAATATGATCATCCCCCATCTGAGTATACTTAAAAGTTTTTTTTATAAATTTTTTATCAAAAAAATCAAATTCATCATTTTCGCCATAGAATTTATCAAAAAAATTAAATTCACCTGATTCTCCGTAGAATAGGTTTTTAATCTTTAAATCAGATGTTTTTTTATTAAAGAAGTCACTCCGATATGACGAATTATAAGACTCAATAAAAAATGTTTCAAAAGATTTTAAGACTCTAGTTTTTGTCGCCATAAATACCTTTTGATTTTATAATTTAAACTTAGTTATAAGCTATTGTATCTTAATAAAAAACACCAAACTTATTTAATGGATATTAATTTTAATCCTTATTTTCTATATTTTTTAAAACTATGGTTATTTAAAAAAGCAAATATTTTAGGCAATCAAAGTCTCGACTTGTCTTTTATGACATATAAATTTATTAGATTGGTATGACTTATCTATCTTATAAATTTATTCACATCGTTTGCATTATGTTTTTATTTATAACTATCGGTGGTTTATCCGCGCTGTCTCAAGGAACAACCTCAAGAAAAATTTTTGGAGCCATTCACGGGATTTTTTTAATTGTCATCTTTGTGGCAGGATTTGGGTTGATAGCAAAACTAAAATTGCCCTACCCATGGCCCGCTTGGGTTTGGCTTAAACTAGTTGGATGGTTGATTATTGGTATGGCTCCAAAATTCACTAAGTCTTGGAGTCCCATAATAACTCTATCTTTTTATGGTGTCTTAGGTGCAATCATGGCCTACTTAGCGCTATACAAACCATTTTAAATAAAATTCAGAAGAATTCGATTTTGGATTAAAGACTTCCGTCAGCACTTCTGTATCTTAGAAGTTTAATTTTTAAACCCCCAGATTCAAAATGTGCAATCGAATCTGGAATAATTCTAAGCTCACGATCATCTAAATCTTCTGGTGCAAGAACACCAATCCGCCAACCTGGTAAACACTTATGACATTGGGCAATCATCTGATCAAATAAATCAAGCAAATGCATCTTAGTTTTTAATCTTAAGTCATACGGCGGATTCATTAAAATCAAACCACGCTCTGGCCAATTTTTTATTTGTTCAGATAAAATTTTCTGAGTTAGATTAAAAAAATCAACTTGAAATAAATGTGGTCTGACTTTTAACTTTGAATTTGCTATTCCGATTCGGGCTACATCTAAATTTTTAGGTGAAATGTCAGAACCGGCAACAAACATATTTTGTTGTTCCATTTCATTCACACCACTAGATCTGACCATTATTTTAGAATCTATGCGCTTAACGTCTTGGTGCTTAGCACCTATATCATTTACTAATTCGTTATAGGATTCTTCTTGAAAATTTCCCCATCTTCGAAACGCAAAATCTGATCTTAAGTGAGCTTGGTCCCAACTGCAGGCTTCAATCACAAAAGTTCCTGATCCACACATCGGATCATAAAAAGGCTCTTCTTTCTTCCACTTCATCAGTTGAATAAGTCCTGCGGCCACATGCTCTTTAATTGGGGCTTCAATACTTTCTGACCGATAACCACGTTGAGATAAAGAAAATCCACTGGTGTCTAAAGATATAGAAACCTGGTTTTTATAGATCTTAACTGATAAAGGCAAATCAGGATCATCTTTGTCGACATTGGGACGTTCCCCATATTTTTCCATGAACTGATCCACAACCACATCTTTAAGAAGCATGCTTGGATATCTTTGATCTTTAAAGTTAGAATCCTTGATCGTGGCCTGAACTGCCAATGTTTGATTGGGACTAATGTACTTTGTGAAATCATGTTTTTTTGCGTTATGATAAAATTCATCTTTATTATAAGCTGGAAAATCTAAAATCGGTTTTAAAATTCTAGGACTGGTTTTTAAAACCATATTCGCGCGGTAGCACTCTTTCCAAGAGCCCTCAAACGACACACCAGATGGACCTTTTTTTAAATTTTCAAAACCACGATCTTGCATTTCAAGTAATAATGCTTGATGCAGTCCACGGGAAGACACAGCTAAAAACTGGGGCATAATTTATCCTTTAAATGTTCGATCCATAGGAATGGCAGATCTGGTTTTTTTTAAAAATTCAATATCAACATAACAGTTAAATAATCCAGAATCCTGTCCCGCATCCAGAATCACATTTCCCCAGGGATCAACGACCAGTGAGTGTCCGTAAGTATGTCTGACTTGATTTGTGTTGGGACAGACATGGTGACCCGACTGAGCCGATGCAATCACATAGGCTTGGGTTTCAATAGCCCTGGCTTTTAAAAGCACATGCCAGTGATCTTTTCCAGTTCGTTCTAAAAATGCAGAAGGCACAGTAATCACATTCACATTTTGATCCGCATAATACTGATAGAGCTTTGGAAATCTTAAATCAAAACAAATACTTGATCCAAAAGTTAATCCCAATTCAGAGTTGTGAATCATAGGACTGGTACCCGCATTGAACGTCGTATTTTCATCAATCGTTTTATTGGGAAGCATCACTTTAAATAAATGAATTTTATTGTACACACTTTTAATTCCATCTTTTGTAATCCAAAAAGAGGAATTTAGCGTTGGTCCTTTATTTTTACCAACCACGCCTTGAATGGCAGTTGAAATTTGCATTTCTAAATCATTAGCTTCACAAATTGTTTTAAGTTCATCCCAAAAGGGATCGATCATAGAGATTCTTTCTAGACGGTCGCTGTCGGTAATTTTTAAGCTAAGGCTATTTTCAGGAAAAAATAAAAATTTATATTCACTTAAATCATGACTATATAATTGATCCAAAATCCAAGCTTTGTTGGATTCTAAACTTAAGCCTGAAGTCATTTGAAATATACCAATTTTAATCATACTGCCTTTAAAAACAAAAAAGGCGAAGAGTCATTTGGACCGCCCGCCTTTTTAAAGTAAAAAAACTAAATTTTTATAAGTTATTGAAATTTAATTTAATAATTTTTATTAAATTAAAATATTATTTTACAGACGCGATATTTGAATAATTGATGAAAGCTTCTTTTTTAAGTAAGCCTTCTTTTTTATCGAAATGTGTTCTTACAGCAATTCCAGAAACTTTAACTTGTAGCTTCAAAGTATTAACTTCTAAAACTTCACCCGTTTTGCCCTTATCGTTACCGCAAATAACTTTAACTTTCTGACCTTTTTTAATTTTAAGTTTCATCTTTAACACCTTTTACTTTAAGCTTTTGCAGCTGATTTAAATTTAATTTTTTTTGCGATTTTGTTCTTAACAGTTAACGCCTTCTTAGAAAGAGTCGTATCTGTTTGTTTAAGAATATACTTATCAAAACCACCTACGTGCTCAATAGTTTTAAGAGTACGAGCAGAAACTTTAAAAGAAAAAGCCATATCTAAGGCCTCACTGATAAACTTTTTATTCTGGATGTTTGGGTAAGCCGTAGATTTAGTTTTAATGTTAGAATGGCTGACTAAGTTTTTTACGACAGGACTTTGACCTGATAGTTCACAACGAGACATGGTTTAACTTCTCCTTCAAAAGCAAAAGGTATTTATAATGATTATTTGGGCTTGTTGGCAACTAAAAACTAGTCTATAACCTTTAAAAACCACAGGGGTGGACTGATTTCATCCCCGATGACCATTGTGGAGTATTAAATGGAAGACAGAGATTTTGGCGGCGGATTCGACGAAAAAGAAGACCGTAAGAATTATAAAACTAAATATCGTACAGATTACCCATCAGATTTTAAATTTGACTATAAAGACCCAGTTTCTTTAAGCAAATTTTTGTACGAAGGTGGACGAATTGTTCCGGCTAGAGTTAGCAAATTAAGCTATAAACAACAGAAGTCACTTAACCATGCTATTAAAAAAGCACGTCAATTGGCATTACTACCTGTTGGAACAATGGCTTATGACAACATGAGACGTCCCAATCCGGTAAGCCCAAGACCTTTTGAGTATTAGTTTTTAAAAACTCATAAATTATTTAATATCTAAATTAAAAAAACCCAACTTCGAAAAAAGTTGGGTTTTTTACGTCAAAAATCAGCTTATTGATAATATAGGCAATCGTAGCTCAATAAGCTTAAATCGTATGCTTTTTTAAAGTCCATAGGGGCTTTTTCAAACACAAATTCTTTATCCACTTCAACAGATTCAGAAAATTCCTGCTGTTTGGTATTATTTACTTCTGGAACTTTATTTGGATCGATGACTAATTTAGACAATGTGTATCGACTTAAATTGTCCCACTGAGCTGGCGGATAAAAAATGTTATAATATTTTCTGACTTGGCAAAAAGTTTTGATTTCTGTATCTGATAACCAGCCTTTTTTATTAAGTTGTGTTGTGGGTGGACGCTCACCCCAAGCCAGCTGTGTCATTGTGGCTGTATAATCACTAAATAATTTTATAATTATAGGTTTTTCAGATAGTTTTAATAAACATTCTTTATTTAACTTTTTAAAGTCATTTAAAACACCTTGAACTATTTTGAAGTAGCTATAGCAACCTGCGCCTTTAAGGGAATAAATGCAGCTGTCTCTGGATTTGTTTAATGTATTTTCAAAGTGCGGACCACCTGTTAACGGATCTAACACTTGTACTGCCCTAGGAAAAAGTTTTCCGTTTTGACCACTTGCAAAGTCGGCAATCTGAGTGTCACAAACAGTGGTCATTGGATTGTCCAAGAAAACTAATCCCGTAGCAGCTACAATCAAAATAAGTACAAATAACCATTCGGGTATATATCTAAAAATTTTGGCTAAAATCTGATCCACAATTTATACGGGTTTGCCGCAGTTTTTTAAATCTGGAGAGACTGGATTTTGGGCTTTAGGTAAGGTTTGCAGCCAAAGAGATTTATCTTGGGGGCAAAAAAAGATTTTATATTTTTTAACATCAAAGACTTGGGTGATTTGAACTATTTCTTTAAAAAAATCTTTAAGTTCTAGATTTGCATCCTTAGACATAGGATCTTCTTTATAAAGTTCAATGGCGCTTTGGGCTGATTGAATAATTTTGGTGATATGAAGACTTTGAACAGAGCTGTTTTTTTCAGTCATATTTGCAACTAAACCTAATTTTGATGCAATTTCGTTAGCAATCTTCATAGATTTCGCATTATCTTTACTGACTCTGAATTTATGAAATTCGGCTGTTAAGGCCAAAACTTCTTCGATACCAGTTGAAACTTTGCCATCCATCTTCATTCTTTTCTGAGCCCAATCCGAAGCATTGGCAAAACCCAAGAAGCTAATAAAAAGAATTAAGCTTAAGTGGAAGAAAAGTGAAAAACGGGTCAACTTTAATGATCTCACATATAAATGTTAACTTATGTTTCTAAAAAATCACACTTAAACGTCTATTTTTGCTGGACCAAACTCTAGAATAGAAACTCTAGGCCAAAACGTTGAAAAAATATCGTGTCCGTTTTGCTGTAGTCTTTTAAGTAAGCCCCAGGCAAAAAGACACCTGTGATACTTTGAAATTTAAGACCTATTGGTGACGTGTAATCGATGACAAGATCAATTTCGTCCCCAATATTTTTTTTAAGTGAAGCTAAAATATTATTAAAGGGTCCAGTATTATTGCCTGAATTGTCAGAAGTCAGCGGTGTTAGGCCTGTCGCGCTGAGGCCATTAATTCCAGAATCAGGGCTGGTTCTTAAAAAACTAATATATTCTAAGTGGACAGTTGTTTTATCACTCCACTTTCGAGACAAACCCAAGGAATAGGACGTTAAATTGCCCCAACCTAATAAATTCATACGTCCCGCATTTAGGAAGTGATTATAAAACATCGGGTTGTAGCTTTCGTTGGTCTCAGTGGTTGAAGCCACGTCCCCAGTGTCCCTATGGAATTGACTAAAAACTTTTAGTTTTGACGGAAGATGTAAGGTCATCCCCAAAGTTCCATTCAACATGCTGTTGTCCATCAACTGATTTGTAGTTTTATTATCTCCTTGTTGGATGGCAACGTCAGCATCGTAAAAAAATCTTTCGTATTCGCCTGTCAACGAAGCGCTGTACATCGTGAATGACTGTTCTGGAAAAGTAAAATTGTTAAGGTCAACAATAGTGTTTTCTTTAGTGTCGTAACTGATAAAACTAAAGTTTATATTTTTAAATAAATTTTCATTTATTTTTAAATCAACACTCACTAAATAGAGCCTTGAGGTTTCAGTTTTAAGTTGTGCATTTTGAAATTGAGAGACGACAAAAACTCCCCCAGAAAAATTAAAAAAATCTTTGTCGTATTTTAATAAACCCCCATCAAACCTGGTCGGAATGGCATCATCTAAATTTTTTGAAAAGATGTTGTCGTTCGAGTTATTAAATAAAAACCGCCCCACTTGAAATCCAAGCCCCGAGTTAGCCAACCAGTTGGCGTACAGTTCATAAATTGAAACGCTTTCATCTTGAGAGGTATTCACCTTGTAGCCGGCAAAGCCTTTATAGTCCTGACCTAAGTTTTCAGACAGTAACAAAGACGCTTTGATTTCAATATTTTCTTCAGGTTTAAAGTTCGAAGAAAATATAAGTCTGTGACTGAATGTATTTAAAGACGAAGTGCCTTCACCAGAGGGTGGAAGCAGAAACTCATAGCGGGTTCTGTATTCGCCGGACCATTTTAAATAGGTTGGATTTTCTTCAGCGGACCAAGTGGTATGCAAAAAAAGCCCATTGAATGTAAGGAAAATGAGAAGAAAATAAAGTTGGTTCATGATTTTTTAAAAGTTACATGAAGCCGCATTAAAAGTCACTTTTAGGACCGCATTTGGGATTAAAATTTAAGCATTTAAAAATTAATCCAATAAATCATTGTGAGTTTGCAAAGAATGATATAATTTTCTTCTTTATAAATTAGTATACAGAATTTTTTATTTTCAGCTCCGTCGGGGAGTAGCGCAGTCTGGTAGCGCATCTGGTTTGGGACCAGAGGGTCGCAGGTTCGAATCCTGTCTCCCCGACCACTTCATTATCAAACTTGATGAACCTGACATCTTCCCGTTAATATCACTTAAGCAAAATATTTTAGGAGCCGTCATGAGTGTCATCGACTTAACTAGCTTAGAATCCAAAAAAGAGATTTATGCGTGTTTGATTCAAGCTTATGATAATTTTTTAATGAATAGTCCTTCTGAGATTGAGGCTCTTGAATCTATGTTAGCTTCTGCCCAATTTGAAAAACAAATATTAAAAGCTGGAGAAGATTTAGAAAAATATTTAAAAGATGTCGTTTTAATTAAAGAAAATAAACTTCAACTGGAAAAAACTAAGGATCAAGCTTTTATTATTCAAAAAACCAAGATTCAAGATTACACAATTTATTCAACACATACCCAATCCATTAGAGGTAGCTTTGATAATACAATTTATATTTTGCCTGTTAATAATCTAGGACCAATAAAAAAAATTAATTTTAATGAGTTAACAATTTGGCTAGAATGTCGAAATTCAGATTTTTACGGAAAAGATAAAACATTTAAAATTGATACACCACCTTCGAAAGCATATTCAATTTCTGAGCGTGGTGTCACAACAGATGTGGCTGAGTTTCATGGATATAAAAAAAATATCGTAAGAATTTTCTCTTAAAAATTTAAAACCAAAAATAGAAATTCATAAATTTAAATTAATAAATAAAAAGCCTTGTCACAGATTTGCAACAAGGCTTTTCATTTTATTTCAAAATGTAATTTAAAAATTCAATAGCAAAAACTTTATTTACTAATTCGACTTCACATCAAAACGATCTAGCATCATCACTTTGTTCCATGCGCTTACGAAGTCTATCATGAATTTAGCTTTTCCGTCTTCAGCTGCGTAAACTTCTGCAATGGCGCGAAGTTCAGAGTGGGATCCGAAAATTAAATCAATAGGGGTTGCCGTCCATTTGATGTCGCCTGACTTACGATCTAAGCCCTCATAGATTCCATCTGTCGTGGACTTCTTCCACTCTGTGGACATATCAAGTAAATTCACAAAGAAGTCGTTGTTTAAAACACCAGGCTTAGCCGTTAATACACCGTGTTTTGATCCACCTGTATTTGCATCCAACACTCTTAGACCACCAACTAAAACTGTCATTTCAGGAACTGATAATGTCAGCATGTTTGATCGGTCCACTAACATTTCAGTTGGCGACATCGTATTGCCTTCACCATAATAATTTCTAAAGCCATCAGCCCTAGGTTCAAGAAACGCAAATGAAGCCACATCTGTTTGTTCTTGTGTTGCATCCATACGACCTGGTGTGAATGGAACTTTAATGTTGTTGCCAGCCGTTTTTGCAGCTTGTTCAATCGCAGCAACACCACCTAAAACAATAAGATCAGCCACTGATACTTTTTTGCCAGACTTATTAAATTCAGTTCGAATGTCTTCTAGACTTTTTAAAACTTTAGCGACTTCAGCTGGATTATTAATAGCCCAGTCTTTTTGTGGGCTTAAGCGAAGACGTCCACCGTTAGCTCCACCACGAAGATCTGTCCCACGAAAAGAAGCGGCCGCAGACCATGCTGTACGAATTAATTCTGCATTTGTTAATCCAGATTTTAAAATTTTATTTTTTAAAGCATCAACATCTGGTGATCCAATTAATTTATGATCCACCGCTGGAATTGGATCTTGCCATGATAGCTCTTCATTTGGAACTTCTTTTCCAACGTAGCGAGTGCGAGGACCCATATCTCTATGAGTTAACTTGAACCACGCTTTTGCAAACGCCACTTCAAAATCTTTTGGATTGTCCAACCAACGCTTAGTGATTTTTTGATATTCAGGATCCATCTTCAAAGCTAAGTCCGTCGTAAACATAATTGGCGCATGTGTCTTATCTTTAATATGTGCATCTGGAACTGTGTTTGCAGCAGCTCCACCTTTGGGAATCCACTGAGTAGCACCGGCCGGACTTTTTGTTTTTTCCCATTCATGAGCATACAAGTTTGTTAAATACATATGAGTCCACTTTGTAGGCATCGCAGTCCATGCGCCTTCCAAACCACTCGTGACTGTATCTTCACTATGGCCTTTTCCACACTTATTCTTCCAACCCATACCTTGCTCTTCAACACCGGCCGCCGCAGGTTCTGCACCCACACACTTATCTGGCTTATGCGCCCCGTGGGCTTTACCAAAAGTATGTCCACCGGCAATCAAAGCCACGGTCTCTTCATCGTTCATGGCCATACGACCAAAAGTTTCTCTGATATCTTTCGCGGCAAGCAAAGGATCTGGATTTCCGTTAGGACCTTCTGGATTAACATAAATTAAACCCATCTGCACAGCAGCCAGAGGTTTCGCTAATTTTCTGTCACCCTTATATCTTTCGTCTGCAAGAAATTTGGATTCAGGTCCCCAGTAAACAAGATCTGCTTCCCAGTCATCAGCACGCCCACCAGCAAAACCAAACGTTTTAAAACCCATTGATTCTAAAGCTACGTTACCAGTTAAGACCATCAAGTCCGCCCAAGAAACATCGGCCCCATATTTTTGCTTGATTGGCCAAAGTAGTCTTCTTGCTTTGTCTAAGTTGGCATTATCAGGCCAGCTATTCAAAGGTTCAAATCTGAGTTGACCACCGCCAGCGCCGCCACGACCATCGGCCACTCTGTAAGTTCCGGCGCTATGCCAAGCCATACGAATAAAAAATGGTCCATAATTACCATAATCTGAAGGCCACCAAGCTTGTGGTGTTTTCATTATAACTTCGATTTCTTTTTTTAAAGTAGCTACATCTACTTTTTTAAAACCTTCCGCATAATTAAATTTTTCACCCATAGGATTGGATTCAACCCCGTGCTGACGAAGTGGTGAAAGATCAAGTCTATCCGGCCACCAAAATTGGATTTGTTTGTTATCCATACCTACACTACTTTTTGAAATCTCATTTGTTTTTTGAGTGCAAGCTAGTTGAAGCGAAGCTAAAGCGAACAAGGTCGGTAAGAACAATTTTTTTACGAGCATAAATTCTCCTTAAATAATAGAGTTTATAATTTAAAATATCTAAATGTTTAATTTAGTAAATCCAATAAGATGCATCAAATTTTTATTATTAAATTAGCTTACTGAACTGATGAAGACACATCAATCAGTTTTCGTTATTTATATGTATAATAGTCACAACCTAGACATGGCGAAGCATTTGGCGAAAGACAAACATAGATAAAAATATATTTGTCATAGTTTAAAATTATCTTTAAATAGTTTGAATGAATCGAGCGACAAATAAATTTAGAGCTCGTCCAACTTGGGATATTTCCAATTGGTGTAAAACTGAGGAAGCAAAATGGATTCAACTTGTTTTGAACTAGTGCATTCATTTTTAAAATTAATCTCTGGTAAGTTTAATTTGTCTGCCCATTTATTATAATACTCTTGTCTTGAAGGATGTTCGGGGGCCACAGCATTAAGGGTCCCTTTAAGATTTAAATCTTCAGCTTGTAAAATGATTTCAATCAAGTCATCCCTGTGAATTAGATTTACCGGATTCATACCGCCAGAATTTTCAATATCTTTTGGAAAATAAAAAACTGGATGACGCTTATCCCCGATCAGTCCCCCGGGTCTTATGACTAACAACTGATCTTTAAACTTTTTTAATAATTCAATTTCAACACTAAGTAACCACTGGCCCGATTCTGTTTGAGGCTTGGGAATTAAATTTTCGGTACATAAACTTTGATTATCACCAAAGACGGATGTGGAACTTATAAAAATTAATTTAAACTTGGGTTCTATTGAAATTTGCTGCACGAAATCGTTCGGCGATAGTTTTAAAATAGGCGGCGTATTTAAAAATAAAACGTCACATTTATTTTTTAGATCAAGGGTTGGAAATGGATCATTCCCAAAAGTAAAAGAGCTTCGATGAGTCCCCCAAAAGTCATGACCCGATTTTTTAAGTTGATTGGACAGCGCTAAACCTAACCAACCCAGTCCCACAATACCCCAAGTTTTATTTAAACTCATAAAATCCTTCATTCATGATAAGTTTAATTCACATCAACTTAAATTTAATCTATAAATATCTTTAATATTTATAGCATCAGGAGTCCGATCATGAGTATCACTGTTTTTAGTAAAAAAAGAGCTCTCTGTCTTATTGCTGGCAATGCTATTGGAACAGGAATATTCACTACGACTGGTTTTATTCTTAGAGATTTACAATCACCTTGGCTTGCGCTTTCTATTTGGATTTTGGGTGGTATTTATTCCCTTTTAGGAGTTTACAGCTATTCCACTCTACATCAGAAATTTCCTGGTTCAGGTGGTGAATATAATTTTTTATCCAAAGGACTTCATCCCAAAGTTGGAACACTAGCTGGCTTTGCAACTATTTTAATGGGATTTACAGCCCCCGTTGCAGCCTCTTGCATGGCTTTTGCCGCTTACTTTTTAAGAGCTCTTCCGCAGATTGGTGTTCATGAGACTTATCTTTCACTGATGGTTTTAACTTTTGTTTTTATTCTTCACTACGCTTCACTTCATAAAGGGATGAAATGGCATGATGCTTTTATTTATTTAAAACTGATTTTGTTTTTTGTTTTAATATTGATTATGTTTTTATTAGCCGACTGGCAGTGGCCAGAAACAAATGGGAAATTTAATATTTACACTTACGCCCGATCCTTTTTTTGGATTGCGTATGCGTACTCAGGCTGGAACGCGGTCTACTATGTCGCAAGCGAACTGACCGAGAATGAAACCGAAGTCAATAAAGCCTCGTTCTTAGGCTCTGCACTTGTTATACTGCTGTATGTTTTGATCAACATTCCACTTTTATTTGGCTTATCTTTTGACAAACTCAGCGGAGCCCCAGAAGTCATAGCTGTTTTTTTTGAAACCAATATTGGTTTTTCTATGGAAAGAGTCATATCGGCCGTCATTGCACTAGGTTTATTATCTACAATTTCAACATTTATGATTATTGTTCCAAGGGTTTATTCTAAAATGGCTGAAGACAAAGTCATTCCAAAGTTTTTTTACTTTAAGCCCAACACCCATCCCCACAAGGTGTTCTTATTTCAGTATCTTTTAACCGCGGCCTTCTTACTTATTTTTGATTTTGAGTTTATTTTAAATTCCGCTGGATTTGTTTTAACAGTCTGTTCACTTTTATCAGTCTTAAGTTTATATTTTTCAAAGATAATTAAACTTAAGTTTAAACAAGTTATAGGAACAAGTGCCTACATTTGCCTAACTTCACTTTTAGTTTATTTTGGTGGACCTTGGTTCAGTGGGATTTAGCTGTCTCGCAAACAAACCTTGGTTTCATATAGTTTAGCATCATTGCAACTAAAGCCTAGTTAATAAATTTGGACTATTTCAAGCCCACGAAAAAAACTAAACTAGCTTAAAGAATAATCAATAAATGTTTATTCATAAAAAACAATTTTATAATCTTTAAAATTGAAAGGATAATTATGAAATTAAAACTTATTTTAATCAGTTTAATTTTTTTGAACTTAGGTTGTAAAGAAGACATTCTTATCGGTGATCAAACAATTGATGTCATTGAAGCCGGGATCTCATCAATGAACGATATTCCAGATGATGTCTCGAATGAAAATTTAGCATCGAATCAAAATTATTTAAAAAAATCACCTTGGATAAAATTATTAGAATCTGTTCAAATTTTAAAAGCGCATGCAGCGGATTGCACTGGGCGCGCAGGTGGCCTCACTTGTAGCGCAGGTGAAAAAAACTATAATTATTTAAATTGTACTATTCCGTCGACAAACCAAGTTTTAAACGGATCTGTTTCTTTAATGTACTCTGATACTGCAAATTGTACACTTGATACCAACGGCGAATCAGTCACAAGAAGATATGATTATACACGAACAACATCTTGGGGCGCTGTGGTCACTACAACTGATGACAATAAAGTCGATTACACAGGCGGTGCTCCTTATGGCGGTGGCGGGATACTAACAAATGTCAGTGGAAACTTTATACTAGAAATTGATGGAAAACATAAAACCAGAACAACTGCTGGTGGTAGATCCGCTTTAGATTTATCAATACGCACAACCAGTCCAATTACAATGTCTTCATTATCTAGAATTTCCAGATCAATAAATGGTGGTCGACTAGAAATAGCTCACAATATTCGCAAATTCACTGTTGCTCTTGTACCTTCTAATTTGAATTTCGATACGACATGTTGTTATCCTACCAGTGGATCAATTAGTGTCGCGATATCTGGATCCATCAATGCTACTGGTTTGGTTGAATTTAATGGATGTGGAAATGCAACTTTAGCAAAAAATGGCGTCACAAAAAACATCGGTCTATATTCTTGTGAATAAGAAATTATGCGTATAATAAAATTTATAACTAAATAAAAATTAACCTTACTAAATTATATTTTTTAAAAAAGTGAAGTTAATGCAACTTCACTTTTTTGTGAATAAAAAACTTAGCTTAATTCTCAAATTTTGTCCTAAGCCAGATTAGGTATTTCACTAAATCGGTCTTCTTTTTTATAATATTCTTTCGTTTTTGATTCTACATCAATAGATTCTTCTTCTGAATCCTCATAATTATCATCCTCGTTATCGTCTCCTCTATCGGCCCTATCCTTTTTTCTTCTTTTATAAAACTCAGCAGGGTACGTATCAGAAGCATGTTTTTTTTCACCTTTGATTGGTGAAGTCTTTTTGTTATTTTCTTTACCTAAATTCATAAGGCCTTCCTTTTTTTGTTATGTTCCAATTCAATTTTAGGAACTCCAAACTTCAGTTCAAGTCCTATGCCAAAATTAGATTCCCTTTTTATTTGCTCTCCGCTTTTATATTCAAATTAAAATTTCTAATCGGGTATATTTGTGACTTTAACGAGTAATTTAGTCTCACGATTTTCTTTTTTTATTTTTAAAATTGTTTTAATCCTAATTGAGATCACAAATTCTACGGCATTAATATTGCCTATAATAATTTCTATTACTTTTAACATCTAAACAAAGGAACAAAATATGTTTAATTTTCATGAAAAAAAGGACACTAAATTAAGAAAAGACATTTTAGATGAGTTAAGCTGGGATCCTAGCATTTCGTCTGATCAAATCAGCGTGACAGCCAATGGAGGCGTGATCACTTTAAGAGGAACTGTGCCACACTATTTCGAAAAAACTAAAGCAGAACAGATTGTTCAAAGAGTTAGTGGTGTCAGAGCCATCGCAGATGAAATAGAAGTGAAATTTATGGAACCATCTGAAAAAAGTGATGATGAAATCGCTTTGGCTGTCGTAAATGCACTTGATTGGAACTATCTAGTGCCCAAAGGACTTAATACTGTTGTGACTGACGGATGGGTGACGTTAAGTGGGGAAACCACTTGGGATTATCAAAGAATGGCTGCTGAAAATGATGTCACTCGATTGATGGGAGTACGAGGTGTCAGTAATGAAATTAAAATTACGCCTAGACCTCAAAGTTTTGATATCAAAAACCGAATTGAAGAGTCTTTAAGAAGATTTGCTGACGATGAAAGTGATAATATAAAAGTATTAGTTGAAAGAGATACCGTAACTTTGAGCGGAAAAGTTCACTCTTTGTCAGAAAGTACGGAGGCGTGCACAGCAGCTTGGAATGCACCGGGCGTTATGAATGTAATTAATGATATTAGGATTAGCAATTAATAAAAGGAGGGTTTTATGTCGAATAAAAAAAAGATGTCCTATGGTTTTTTAACTTTTATCTTTTTATTTAATATTTTTTTTTATAACGGAGAAATTTTGGCAATTGAAGAAATAGAATACCAAACAGAAAATAAAGGTAAATACTACGAGATTAGAAATTATAAACCGATTATAGTGGCACAAGTTAATATCAATAAAGAGTTTAAGGAATCTAGTAATCGTGGTTTTAAAATTTTATTTGATTACATTCAAGGAGCAAATATCTCGAAAACAGAAATTCCAATGACGACTCCTGTAACTCAGCGAGCGAACAGCATAGACGTAGAGGCCAAAGGCACTTACATCCAAACAAAGACAACTGGCGGGTATTTAATTCAGTTTAAAATGCCAAATGAAATGAAATTAAATGATCTTCCCAAACCTGAGGATGACAGAATTCAGCTACTAGAAATTCCAGCCAGAAAGCTTGCTGTTTATACTTACACCGGATCATGGTCTGAATCTAGATACCTAGATATGCTTGGAAAGTTCATCACCGAACTTGAAAAAGATAAAATATTAACCGTAGGCGATCCTATTTTTGCTAGATACAATTCACCTTTTAAAATATGGTTTTTGAGAAGGAATGAAATTTGGCTTCAAATTAAAGATAAGTAAATTAAAAAATTACTCATCATTAATTATTTGGAATTATCAATTTAAATGAAATTTAATATGATCTTCAATAAATGTTGAAATGAAATAATAGCTGTGATCATAGCCTTCCCTGTAATTAACTTGGCACTTTTGACCAGTTAATTTTGCAGCTTCAACAAAATTATTAGTTTGAAGATTTTTAATTAAAAATTCATCCGACAAGCCCTGTTCAATTAAAATTGTGTCATTTCGCTTAAAACCATTTTTTAAAAGCTCTGTCGAATCATAGTTTTTCCAATCAGAAGGATCTGAAAGATAACCTTTAAACGCCCTTTCACCCCATGAAGAATTGGTTGGATTCACAATCGGGGCGAATGCTGAGACTTTTTTAAATAAATCCTTTTCTTTTAATCCAATGACAAGTGCCCCATGACCACCCATGGAATGACCCATAATTGAAAAAGTTTTGATTCCAAAATTAGCTTTTGCAACTGACGTTAGTTCACTCACGATGTAGTCGTACATTAGGTAATGATCTTTATACCCAGCCGTTGTGGCATTTAAATAAAAACTAGCTCCTGAACCAAAATCATAACTGTCATGTTCGCCTGGTAAATTCAATCCACGAGGTGAAGTGTCGGGACATAAAATCATAGCCCCAGTATTTTCTAAATATTTTTGTGAACCTGCTTTTGTAATAAAATTTTCATCTGTGCAGGTTAAGCCCGACAGCCAGATAATGCAGTGATCAGCTTCAAGCCTTTCGCTTCCAAAATGACATGAGAACTTCATTTGTGTTTTTGTGACTCCGGATTCATGACTATAAAAGCATGTGTGTCCTGAAAAACATTTATGCTTTTTTAATTGAGTTAGACTCATGTCTTGTCCACTACTGAATTGATTGTAAAATCGATGACTGTGCGGATGCTTTTACCATCATGCATATAATCAAAGGCCGTGTTAATTTCAGATAATGGCATTGTAAAGGTCACTAGATCGTCCAGATTAATTTCACCCGACATATAACGGTCAACATAACCGGGGAGTTCAGTTCTACCCTTCACTCCACCAAAGGCGCTGCCCCGCCATACACGTCCAGTCACTAATTGAAAAGGACGAGTGCTGATCTCTTCACCTGCACCAGCCACACCAATAATAATCGACTCGCCCCACCCTTTGTGACAGCACTCCAAAGCAGAACGCATCAAATCTACTTTTCCGATACATTCAAAAGAAAAGTCGACCCCACCTTCAGTCATGTCCACAATCACGTGCTGAATAGGTTTTTTATATTTTTTTGGATTAATAAAATCAGTCGCTCCAAATTTTTCAGCCATTGCAAATTTATCTTCATTAATATCAATGGCAATAATTCGACCTGCTTTTGCCATCTTGGCCCCTTGAATGACGGACAGACCAATACCACCCAATCCAAAAACAGCAACCGAGTCCCCTTCTTTTACTTTAGCGGTATTTAGAACTGCACCAATACCTGTTGTTACACCACATCCAAGTAAACATATTTTATCTAATGGAGCGTCTTTACTGACTTTAGCTAAAGAAATTTCAGGAACAACTGTGTATTCAGAAAAGGTCGATGTCCCCATGTAATGATAAATGGGTTGTCCGTCTTTTGAAAAACGGCTTGTTCCATCTGGCATCAAACCTTTACCTTGAGTTTCACGAATACGCTGACACAGATTAGTTTTTCCAGAAAGACAAAACTTACATTCACGACATTCAGGTGTGTAAAGTGGAATCACATGATCACCGACTTTTAAAGAGGTTACACCTTCGCCAATCTGTTCAACAATACCCCCGCCTTCATGACCAAGTACAACGGGAAATAGACCTTCTGGGTCCGCGCCAGATAAAGTGTAAGCATCAGTATGGCAAACACCTGTTGCGATCATTTTAACTAAAACTTCGCCTTTTTTGGGAAGCTCTAAATCTATGATTTCAATTTTTAGTTTTTCACCTGGGCCCCAAGCGACTGCAGCTTTGATTTTCAATTTAAAATCTCCTTAATTTATTATTTTATAAAATATTATCTTTCGGTGTAGTAATGTTGAAGCTCGCAGAGTTCAACACAAAGACAACATTTATCTGAATAAATATGTTTTTTTAGGACCTCAACAATGGCTTTAGTAAAGGTGTTTTTTAAGTCCTCAGATCTGCCCTTAAGCATAAAAACCCTTAAAAACAGGTGTTCCTTTTTAGAACCGTCACCAACGATATTATGATTTGATTCTATAGTTCTGGTCTTTACAGCTTCTAGTTTCACAGTTTCTTGTTTTGCAAAAGTAGAATGCAGATCTTTAACTAAAGCAGGAAGATCTGTTTTTAAAGTTAAGACTTTAGAATGTTCAATTATAAGATGTGGCATTAGATTTTTCCTTTTAAAAAAAATTAATATTGAATCAAAATTCAAAAATCTATTAACAATTTTTTTAAGTTTATTTTTTTAGTTCAGTTGTATGCAAAATATTTTGATTTAAATCTAAAAAATCTATCACCATTAAATCTGGTTTTATGTGAACTTTAGCAAAGCCTAATTTTGATTGAACAAATACACATCCTGTCTGTTTGCAACTTTTAACTGCTCTAAGTTTAGCGCCCGCACCTGAAATGATTTGTCTAAAACCATTTTCATTAGGATAAAATCCTTCATCTGCAAGATTGTGGTCATGACCTGCAAAGTAAACATCGGCATGCCTGGTTAATATCGGATCAAGATTTTTTATTAAAAAACTATTAGGTTTAGCATCCCCGTGGTCGCCAGAAGAAACTATAGGATGGTGGCCAAAAAAGATCTTCCAATCACATTTGTCATTAGCATTATCGACACTTAAGTTTACCTCTTGGGCTTCGTCATCTCCGAAGCTATCTGTATCTACAGCCCAGAAGCAATTATTCCCAAGTTTAAAATTATACTGCAAACCAAAAAACTTATAAAACGAATTCTTATTGGCATAGGCCATGTGAATTTGTTTTATTTTATCTTTTTTTCCAGCGCCGTGATCATGATTTCCCATGGACATATAAAATTCAGCACCCGATTGAATTAATGGCGCATTTGGATCTTCAAATTTTGTTATCCATTGAAGATCAGTTTCTGAACTCACACCCTTATCATAAATAACATCACCGGTATGAAGGATTGTTTTACAATTGGCCTTAAACATGGCTTCGGCCACTTTATACTGGTCTTCTCCGCCGGTTCCTGTATCACCAACAACACAAATTTCTGTGTTGGCAATTGAAGCTTGAAAGTAAAAAAAGCACAAAATAAATAAAGTTAATCTAAACATCACATTCCCCCCGAACGAATTTATAAAATACTAAAAGTTAAATCTCAGTTTTAATTAATGGATCAATAGCTTTAAGTTCTTTGATTAAACCACTTTTAATATCATAAACCCAACCTACAAGTTTTAAGTACTGCTCATTTTCCCAAGCCTCTTCAATTGCAGGGATTTGACTTAAATTTTTGACTTGTCGAATCACATTTTACTCAACAATAGTATTAAGATCTGTGTTCTGAAGTAAAAGAAGTTTAAGTAATTTCATTTTTTTCCTTAAAAAACGAATTAATAGCGTAAGAGGATTTAATAATTTGGCACTTAATACGTCTGTCATTTGATACTTCTAAAAAATCTTTAATAATCGCGATGATATCGTTATCAATGTAAACGTGATTAGAACCATCAATTGTAACATTTGAACCTGGAGGTATTTTCTCAAAAATTGATAACACCTTCGGTTTATTTAAAAACGAAACATCTTTTATAAAACGAATAAGATAATCTGGGCCATTGTTTACAACCACGACTGCAGTATGCATGTTTGATTTTAAAATAAAAACAAATCCTGAAATTAGACCTATGAAAATTCCAACTAATAAATCAGTAAATAAAATAGCTACAATCGTGATTAAAAAGGGTATCATCTGAGCTTCACCAAGCTTTGATGTTTGAATATATAATGAAGGTTTACTTAATTTAAAACCAACATGAATTAATATAGCAGCAAGTGAAGCTAGGGGGATCATCTCCAGCCAATTGCAAAAGAATAATACCGAAACTAATAACCAAAGACCGTGAAGCATAGTTGAGGCTTTGGTCAAACCACCAGATTCGACGTTTGCGGACGACCTGACGATCACAGATGTTACCGGCAGGGCACCTACAAGTCCTGCAGCCATGTTCCCGATTCCTTGGGCAATAAATTCACGATTTTTATTTGTTACGTTTTTACTGGGATCAATTTTATCAACCGCTTCGACACTCAACATAGTTTCTAATGAGGCAACAATCGCCAAAGTGATGGCCACCCTATAAACACCGGGATTTAAAAATCCATTCCAATCAGGACGTTGGATTTCACTAAAAAAAGAAATGAAGCCACCTTGTATTGGTAAATCTACTAAGTGGGACTGATCCAATCTTGAACCAAAAAGTCTGATAAATATAAATTCATTTAAGACTACACCCAGTAAAACAACAAAAAGAGGAGCCGGGACATTATTAAAAAATGAATATTTCTTAGATTTATTTATTATATCCCATAAAAAAAGAGCAGCCAGTGATAAAAAAGAAATCATCACTGCACTTAAATTTAAATACTTAAAAGCCTTTAAAATTTCTGAAAATGTGTTTTCACCATCTATTTGAAAAAAAGATTCGTCCCCCATATAGTCCACATCAAAACCTAAGGCGTGTGGAATTTGTTTTAAAATCAGAATTATCCCAATAGCAGCTAACATTCCTTTGATCACCGAGTTGGGAAAATATCCACCAAGTTCTCCAGCTTTAAAAGCACCCAATAAAATTTGAATACATCCTGCTAAAAAAACAGCTACTGTAAATAAATAAAAGTCACCAAGTGTATTAATCGCGCCCAATACAATAACAGTTAATCCTGCCGCGGGGCCCGAGACACTAGTTTTAGAATTACTAATAAAACCAACAATCACACCACCAATAATACCTGAAAGAATTCCAGAAAAAAGTGGAGCTCCTGAGGCCAAAGAGATTCCCAAACAAAGCGGAAGTGCGACTAAAAAGACTACGACTGAGGATTTAAAATCATGCTTTAGACTTAATATATCTTTCAACTCAAGCCCCTTAATTTAAATTTAGACTTCTTTGCGATAACTTTAATTATTTTGACTAATTTGGAATTGGAATAATTAAATCGACGGCTAAGCGCTGAAGTTCTACAAAATTGCGATTATAATCTAAATAAGCCTTAATGTTTTTAATTTTACTTTCTGCAAAGTTCTCTTCTCTAAGATTCACTAAGATAAAATCACTCGCCCCTTTGTTGAATTTAATGATTTCTGAATCCCTAAGTTTATCAGCAAGACCAATTTGTTTTTGAGTGAGTTCATAATTTTGTTTAAAAAGTTTTAAATTATTTAGTAAAGACATCACTTCTATTTGGTTTTTTTCTTTTTTAAATTTTATTTTGATTTCTAGTGCCTCACGCTTGGCTTTGGCTGCATTCAACCGACCCTGACCCAATCTTCTTTCTATAGGTAGGGCCATGTTTAAATATACGCTTTGCTGTAAGGGATCAAGATTTGTATTTCCAGCCCCGCTGTCATCACTGATTTCATATTTTAAATCTAACTTAGGTAATAGTTCATTATAACCCATTTTACGATCCGCTACAGTCTGTTGAATTTGGCTTTGTAAGTTTTGAATCATCAGATCTTGAGCATTCACTAAGTTTAAAAGCTCAATTGGGTCTTTAACTTTTTTATTTTTTAATTCGCCCATTTTAGTTAAATTTGATTCTTTTATAATAATTGGACTTCCGTTCGAGTCCCGATAAAATAGCGAAAGATATAAAGAAGCTTGGTAAAGTTTTTGCTTATCTTGATTTAGATTTATTTGACGTTTCAAAATATACTGTTCGTTTTCTAGTCCATAAATTTTAGCCAAATCTCCCTTTCTTATTCGAGTGGAGAAATTTTGTACGCGGCTTTCAGCTAGACTTAGCAATTCGATTTGAACCCTGACTTTTTCTAAATGACTTAGCCATTTATAATAGGCATTGGCAGCCATTGTTTGAAGCTCTACATATTGATTTTTTAATTCTAGTTCTGACTGAACGAGATTTTGCCTTGCAATAATATTTTTAAATCTTTTATCGTCAATGGAACGATCCCTGAGAAGCGAAATCATAGCGCCGGCAAAGGCTTCACCTTCACTTAATGTTGTAAGCTGATCGTTATAAACAGGAAATGTCCCATCTGACTTTCTGTACCCTGCGTAGGCTTTCGAATTTAAATAAAACAAGGGTTTCTCTAAAAAAACATTAAAAGCCTGGCCATCATAGTAGCCGTCTGTATAGCCTTGTGCATCTGATTTTAAATTCAAATCAAATGCCCCAAGACTTTGCCTTACATACTGTTTGGCTTGATCTAACTCTTTCATTTGAGACATAATCATCGGATGATGTTTAAACGTTGATGCAATGACTTGATAAAGACTGAATGTATCAGCTCCGTTATTTAAACTAGTTTTTGAAGCAAAAACTTGAGTTGTAAAAATTAAACTCAATATCAAAATATTATTAGTATAAAAGAAATATTTATTGCTCTTTAGTTTCTGATTCTGGTTTTTCATCTTTTACTCTTGAACCCTTTAAATTAAAATAAAAACTATCTTGCTTAGATGTATCCATTGATTTAGGAAACCCATTCACTTGGCGCCATAATTCATAACCCAAGGACACTGTGTCAAGGAGAATTAGACCAATAACCCTTGTCCCCTGTCTTAAATAAATTTGGCTTGGCCAGTGCTCAGAAGATTCAGGATCTTTAACTACTAAAACTCGAAATAAACCATTATCTGAAACCGAAGGGTCAATGGCCTTAACTATCCCCCCAAAACTACCAATCGCCACAGATGGAAATCCACTAAACTGAATCGACGGCCAGCCTTCGAACTGCAGCCTGACTTTGCGGCCCATAGACACTAATGGCAAATCGTTAGCATCAACATAAACTTCTGCCGCTGGTTCGTTACTATCCGGCACAAAGTAAGCTAGATCTTGACCTTGACTAATATTAACCACACCCGAGCTGGTCATAATTCGAAGTAAAGTTCCATCGGCCGGTGCGGTCACAAGCTGAGTCTGCCATCTTGAAAATTTAACTTCTTTTTGAGCTAAGACTGACGCGGCCTCAGCTTCTTCTGCTATTAATTTTTGATAGGTAATTTTTGCCGCTTCAACATCTTTTCTTGAACTTAAACCTTCTTTTTCTAAAGACAATTGTCGTTGGTAATTAGACATTGAGGCTTCACTTGCAGATCTAGACGCTTCATATTTTTTAATTGAAGCATCTCTTTCAAGTTTTAAACGTTCTAAATAATTTGGATCGTTATCTACAATTCTAACTAAGGGCTCGCCCTTTTTGACTGTTTGACCTTCGTTAATAAGCCACTCTTCTAAAACACCCGATACTGGGGCCGTTATCATTTGAATTCTTTCGTTTGGATCAAAAGCGATAACTCGTCCTGTTCCTTTAGACGTCTGTCTCCAAGGAACGATAACTAAACAGATTAGAAGAAAAATCATGGATACAAATAGAAGCTTTGATAATACTTCCACAGGACGAGGAATTATCACCATTTTTACAGATTTAAAATTCTTATAGTCTTTGTAAGATTCAAGCTTTTTTGACATTTAATTTAACTCTCTAAAATCATAAAGTTCTGAAATTGATTCATCATTGATGAAACTTATAACTGAACAGCCTTTTTGTTTAAATTCCATAATATACTTCTTAAAGACTGGAGTATAAAAAATTTCTTTTGTGGTCTGTAAAGTTAGTAAACTTGGCTCATGAATATAGATTCGAGCTAAACTTAATCTGTATTTCTGACTATAACTTAAAAGCCCAGTCGCTGCATGTAGCTTTTGATCTAATTGATTGGGAAAAGCTAAGATTCGCTCGTCCAAATCAAACTTTCTTAAAACTTCGTAAATAAATGACACATCTAATGTCTGATCAAAGTCCAATAGATTTTCTCTGACAGTGCCTTCAAATACGATAGGCTCGTCGATGTTATGAACAAGATTTCTAACTTCAAGGCTTGAAAGATCCTTGTAGCTAATTCCGCCAACGCTTATGTCCCCACCCCGAAGCTCTTCATTTTTAAGAAGTAAGCCAATCAATTGCTCTTTTAGTCTAGAGTCATGATATCTGAATTCTAGATATGACGAAGGAGAAATCATTAAGTTCACTGGAATTTTAGTTTCAAGCCCAATATTTAAATTTTTAAACTCAAAAGCGATGTCATTCGTATTTTTTAGAGTTTTAATATTTTGATTTTCGCAAGACAATGCAATTTCTTTAATTTCAATAAGCCAATTCAACTTATCACAACTAGAGTAAAGATCATAAACTAACTGCAGGTGTTTCATCGCATAAACAAGTTGTATTGATATTCCATTAATAATAATTTCTGCAGCGACCAACTGACCCACTGAAAGCTGACCTAAAGTGATTAGATATCCACCCAAACCCAAAAGTGCCGCATTTAAAACGGCGTAGAGAGCTAAGTAAATAACACTCTGAGAGAAGAGCACTTTAAAATGTTCTTTTCGTTCTATAATATAATTTTGAATTAAACTATCAGAATGCTTTGCTAGTTTTAAAGAGATGTCCTCATTTTGAAGTCTGGACTCAGTCGCCGCAATATCTTGTAAAAAGCCAGCTACAGCAAATTTTGCGGTTGATTCTTTGATGGATGATATCTTTGCTTTTGAATTATAAGTTCTAAATACAAAAACAATCACGACTGCAATCAAAATATTAAACGGAATAAAAAAGGGGTGATACAAAGATAATAGAATTAAGCCAATAAAGGTTTGAATTAAAATCGAAAGCCCGTCTGTTACTAACATCGCGACTAATTTTTGAATTGTGATGATTTCGAAGAAACGATTTACTTTTTCTCTGATGTTATGCTTTTGGAATTCCGCCCTAGGACCAAAGATGACTTTTTTAGAAATAACGACTGAAAGCTGTGCAACCAGCTTCTGTTGCATTAGTTCTACAGTGATATATTGAAATGATTTAATAAAGCCATAAAAAATAAGCAGAACAAGTAACATCAAACTTAGATTTGCTAAAGGCTTTACGTCTGTGCTCAAAGCAAAGGTATTAACTAGAGACTGCACAGTGATTGGTGTTGCAAGACTTAAAATCCCTATGGCAACAGTGTAAATGACCAGAGACCACGTGTACTCTTTCATACCAAAAAGGGATTTTTTTAAAACAACACCGAAGGGCTTATCATATTCAGAACTCATCAAAATCTGAGTATAGACAATAGTTTTATTAAACCTACAATTAACGTTGTGCAGTAGTTTTTTTATATAGACCATACAAAACTCTTTGAATGATCAATTGCCCTTCTGCAACGTTCACTTTAGTACAAAATCATTTAAACATTATGTCTATATTTCAGGACTAAATTAAATCCGTTTTTTAACCGGTTTAATAATAATTTTTTAATTTTACTTAACTGAGGATTTTTATGAAATTTTGTTTTTTTATTATTTTTTCTTTCACTATTAATTTAGTGGCTTGCACCTCGTCCGCAAAACTGTCTTCAAAAATAGCTTTTCAAAAAGAAATAGGCACCCAAAGACTTATTGTTCTTGCAGACAATGACGGCACAAATCAAACTGTGATTTCTAATCCAGCTGAAGACACCTACCACCCGGATTTAAGTCCCTCAGGCCAATTTTTAGCTTATTCTAGAGGAAAAATTCAACCTGGTGGTCAAACTCAATTAGAAGTAGTGATCCAAGACTTAAAAAACAATATCACAGAAGTTTGGACGCCAAAGGCAAATCAATTTATCCATGTGGAGTTTTCAGGGAATGAAAAGTATTTAGTTTTTAGCGGTCCGAATCCAAAAAATTTAAAACAAAATATTTATGTTGTCGATTTAGAAAAGGAAAGAGCATTAGGTCCTGCCTCTATTCAGACTGTTAAAAACCAAACCACCCATATTTTTAACCCGAAATATGAAATCATAGAAAGTCCTTTTGACTGTTATGCCCCCGCTGTTTCTTCCGACGGCAGTACAATTATTTATCATCGCACTGAAAATAAAAGTGATAAAAAAGCGCCTAAGCAATTAATATCTTACAATAGAAGCACACAGACTGAATTGGAGCTGACTCTTAAAGACGAGCACGCTATGTTCCCATCCTTGTCTCCAGACGATCACTTTGTTGCTTTCGTCAGTCAAGATGGGGGCCAGTGGGATATCTTTGTTGTTGATCTATGGACGCTAAAAAAAATTCAAGTCACCAATGACGTAGAAATGGAATTCACCCCGACTTTTAAATCTAATAATGAAATTTATTTTACAAGATTTACGGATAACCTTAATGGAAATTCGAATGAAATCACATCATCAAACCCACTGATCGATATTTATTCAATTCGTGATCTAGATTTTAAAAACTTTATACCAAATGCAAGCGCACCCACTGCATTTTTAAATGATGCCGCTTCTAGCGAATACGTTGTTTCTTTTTCTAATTCTGAAGATTTAAATAAAACTGTGCTTTCAAGTTTACCTAAGCCCGAAAGATCATCATTTGGAGCTGTTACATACAATGACACAATCTACATAGCTGGTGGTCACCAGGGACCTGAACACACCTATCCTAAAGAGTCTTTCTTAAATTTGTTGCAGGCCTACACTATTAAATCAAAAACTTGGGTCACGCTTAAGCCAATGAATGAGGCCAAACATGGCTTCCAAATCGCCGCCTATAATAATTTTATATATGTCTTCGGTGGTTTTACTTTTAGTGCTGTACATAAACCTAAGTGGAAATCCGTAAACACCATCGAACGATATGACATTAAAACAAATCAGTGGCAGATCTTACCCGTTAAGCTTTTAAGTCCAAGATCTTCGAATGCCTTGGCTGTTGTGAATGACAAAGTGTATTTAATCGGGGGCTGGGATAGCACTCCTCAATTTGAAAGCGACAAAAACGGTCGCTTTCACAGCTCTATAGAAGTTTTTGATTTAAAATCCGAAACTGTCTCGATATTACCCACAACACTACCCGCCCCCTTGAGGCGTGCGTTCACAGCTGTAAGTGTAAATAATGAAATCTATTTGATGGGTGGAATTGGTCAAGGAGTAAGTCATTTTGACTGGATTGATAATGTCACCGTTTTAAATACTAAAAATTTATCATGGTCAGAAAAAGCAAGACTTCCATTTGCGACGTTTGCTCCAGGCGCTGGTATTATAAACAATAAAATATATTTAATAGGTGGGATGATCTTAAAAGATGAAGCTAATAATGATTTAGATTATGTCGACGATGTGTATAGTTTTGATATTAATAAAAACAAATGGTCCCACACAGGGGTTTACTTATCTAAAAACAAAGGCTTTCCCCAAGTTGTTGAATTCATGAATCAAAGTCTAGGGATTTTAGGTGGTCATACTTATCTTCAAACACCGAAAGGACTTATTGATCATCCTGTGACTGATTTTGAAGTTATAGAATTAAATAACACGAATTAAATTAAGAAATCACATTCATCTTCATCCAACGCCCACCTCTAAATCTTAATAAAATAATTAGGGCTGTGATAAGAATGTAAACTGTGGCACATCCCCAGGCATAAATGACGGCCTGAGGATTATTGGCTAAGAATAATGTTGGCAGAACCATAAAGGGCCATGGAATAATAAGTGCTACTAAAGACACAAACTTAGTGTCGCCTGCGCCTTTTAATGCAAAAGATAGGTTTAAATACATGCTGTCAAAAACAGTAAACACCCCTACGAAAGCTAAAATAGTTGGGGTGATTAAAGCGACTTGCGACCAAAGCTGGGCATTGTCTTCATTTTTAAACCAATTCATATAAAATTCTGGAAACAAGAAAAAACTTAAACCCGCTGTTCCCATATAAATTGCAGCTACTTGAACTCCGGCCCAAGTGTATTGTCTTGAAAGCTCTGGTTTTCCCTGACCCTGATACTGACCGACTTTCACCATAACAGCCTGAGCCACGCCCATGGATGGTAATACTGAAATCATCATTACAGTTATCGCGATGCTACTGGCCGCCAAAGCGGCCTCACCATTTACAAATCGACCTATCATAATCAAAAACACAGTGAATGCTAAACCTTCAAGCGACCATTGCAGTCCACTGGGAATACCAAATTTTAAATACCTGGAAATAAGATCTTTATTTATCTTGAAAGAGTTAAAAATTTTAAATCTTACTTTTTCATTTGAGTAATAGATAAGTCCCAAAGCCAAAAACACTGACACAAAGCTTGCAATGACTGTCGCATAGCCTGCTCCGCGCATGCCATAAGATTTAAATCCAAAATTACCAAAAATAAGTACGTAGCCTAAACATCCATGAGCAACCAAACCAGCTCCATTGATATACATCACAGCACGTGTTTTTGAGATTCCTATGAAGTACCCGCTAAAGCTGGCAACTAAAGCCATCGGTAAGGCTGAAAAACAAATCACATTAAAATATTCGATCTCTAGCTTTTTTACAGAATCAGAGTGACCTATTAAGTCAAAAAATGAATCTGAAATAAATATAAAACTTATAAATAAAATTCCACCAATAAAACTAACATAGACTGAGTGCCATAAAGAGGGCCCAACCATATCTTCATTTTTTGAACCCAAGTATTGGGATATAAAAGTCGTGACGTAACTTCCAGTCTGTTGAAGTAACGCCATTGGGGTCCAAAAGATACTCATGACTGCAACTGAAGCCGCTAAGGACTCTGTTGAATAAGAACCTAAATAAATCCGGTCAATGGTGAGTTGTAGATTCCAAAAGCTGTTGGCAATAATAAGCGGCCACGCTAATTTTAGTATCTCTTTACATTTTTTTAGATCTAATTTCATTCACTCACTATAAATGAATCTGGCACGAAAAGTGATCTCTTTAATTATAACTTAGAAGGGGTCCCTTTATATGCGTCTAATTTGTCTAAAATTAATGCCATTGTTAAGTCTTTTGACACTGTTCCAACCTGCTTTTGCAGAGTACGCGGGGCCATACTACAATATCGATCTGAGGGATCACATAAAGTTTGGTACTTTTAATGATTTGCCTACAGGTACACTACAAGTGGCCATTGAAAATAGACCTTGTTATTTTATTGCACCAATAGATCCAAGCACGTCTAAACCAGACTTAAATTATTGTGATGTGAACTTAAGACTATCAACTAACCCTAATATAGAGCTGACCCGTGAAGGAGCTCTAGGTCCGGATGGCTATTCAGAAAATGAAGTTTTTTATCAGACAGATCAAAAAGGCTGGTCGCGAAATGATGTTATTTATTCAGTTGAATTTGACGGACCGAATTCTATTCGTCTTATCTCAGAAGGTGTTTACGAAGCTAAAATTATTTTGTTTATTCATGACCGACTTAGATCTACTAGCCCCGAAGGCCAATATTATTTTAGAAAATTAGTAGTACAAACTGATGCTGCAAAAATTCCAATTGGAAATTTAGAGCGTGTTAAAGTTATTAAAGTTATTAAAGACATACCACTTACAGACACCCACTTTGAAGTGTTCACTGATATTTCAGACAGAAAGTTAATTTTAACTGACAAAATAAATCAAATCACAAAAGTTATTCCGGTTGGCGTTGGATCTTTTGATATTCGAACTTTAGGCGGTATGGATAATTTTGTTGGTTCAATGACAGAAGAATTAAAAAATAATGCTGTGATTACTCGAAACCCGCCGCCTGATGATTCAGGTGATCCCACTCATGTCCAAATTAAAGAAGAAAGAAACCACCCCGATTATTACCGCGGCCGTCCCTTTATAGGTGTTTTAGACAATAACGGAACTAAATATAAAGAGATCGGATTTCACTACCAAATTGATAACGACGCACTTAAGCGTGGCTTTGTATCCCACGGCTGCATTCGCGTCAGGGACAAAGATTTGTATCAATTAGCTGTCATTGTCTTTAAAAGTTTACAAACTTCGATCCCGGTTAAAGTTGTAAATTCGTTTTATTTGTATAGCGACCTTTATGAATTTTCAGTTTTAGATCATCCCTATCCAAAATTAAATGATGGATTTAAACGAATCATTTATGCTGATCAAAATTATTTGAGTGAAGAAAATAAAGCGGCTGTTGATCCTTCAATTATTGGTGTTCAACATTCAACTAGCTTTTCAGAAGTGGAACGCTTTGAGTGGTGTCGAAAAAACGGGAAGTACAACACGATCAGATACCAGGGTCCATGGGCCAGTGTTTTGGGAACAGACTGCTTAACTAGAACTGCATTTGATAATCGCCCAGTCGGACCAGTGTTAGATTTCATGAATGGCTTTACAACTGAAGTGCCAATGATTACAGCCCACGAAGCTAGTGCTTCAACAACACCCTTAGCAACACAAGGAAGTTTTGATCAAGAATATATGTGTTCTATGAGTTTAGGCGACGGCGCTAAATATTATAAAGATTTAACTTCAACTTTAATATCTTACGAACAGTATGTAAACTTATGTGGTTGCAGAAAATTAAAACGCGAGCTTCGTTGGTCCAATAATGATGTTGGTAGAAGTGAATATCGCCGTATGTGTAGATAAGATTTTTACTTAAAGTTGGGGCCGTTACGAGTCATCCATCGGCACTTCTATTCAGTTTTTTTAAGCCAGTTCAAATACTCAGTGATACGTTTTTCAAAACCTTGCTGGGTGGGCTGATAAAAGCTTTCACTTGATATTTCTGTAGGTAAATAATTCTGACCCACCCAATGCTTTGGAAAGTCATGGGCATACTTATAGTCCTTGCCGTAACCTAAGTTTTTCATCAACTCTGTTTGAGCTGATCTTAAATACAGCGGAATCTTTAAATTTTTTGTTCGCTCAACTAAATCCATAGCCTTATTAATAGCTAAGTAAGATGCATTAGATTTAGGTGCAGATGCCAGATAAATTACACATTGAGCTAAATTAATCCTAGCCTCGGGTAAGCCTATCACTTCAACGGCTTTAAGTGTTGAGACTGCTAAAGTTAAGGCTTGGGGATCGGCATTTCCAATATCTTCTGAAGCCAAAATAATAAGTCTTCTAGCAATAAATACTGGATCTTCACCTGAATAAATCATGCGGGCTAAATAATAAATGGCGGCATCTGGATCACTGCCACGTATACTTTTAATAAACGCAGAGATTACATTATAGTGTTCGTCCCCTGATTTATCATAAGCAATTGAAGTTTCAAAAAAATATTTTTTTAGGTCTTCAATAGTTAATGGGAAGCTTAGCGTTTTAAATTTAAAACTTTGAATTAAGTCTTCAGCTTTATTTAGTAAAAGTCTTGCGTCCCCCTGACAACTTTGAATCAAAAGCTCTAGGGTTCCATGTTCAATTAAATCTGTTGATGAAATGTCATCTCTAGCTAAGGCTTTTAAAAATAGTGATTTTAAATTATCTGGACTATGAGGTTCAAAAAATAATAGCTTACAACGGCTCATGATGGCTTTATTTAATTCATAGCTCGGATTTTCGGTCGTCGCCCCTATTAAATAAATAAACCCTTTTTCAATATATTGTAGGAATATATCCTGCTGGGATTTATTTAAGCGATGGATTTCATCAATAAATAAAATAGATTTTTGATTTTGCATTAAAAATCTATTTTTTGACTGCTCACAAAAATCTTTAATCACTTTAGTGGAAAGATCAACTGCGTGGGACTGAATAAAAAAAGCCTTCGTGTTTAATTTAATAATGTTTGCAAAACTGGTTTTACCGCTTCCCGGTGGACCCCATAAAATCAAGTTATAAACGACACCTTCGTTAAACTGTTTAATTAAATTTTCGAATTTAGATTTGGATTTGTCTTGCTTGATAAAGTCTTCGAAAGACTTAGGCCTAAGTCTTTCCGACAAAGGCTGATTTAGATTTAAATTTTCTTGAGTTTCAAATAAATCCATCAAGCTTAGGTTATAATCTATCGCCTGAAGGATTCAAGTTTAAATAAAAAACTAATTTTTCAGTTCTTTTTCCTCTTCATAAAGAGTATCTAAATATCTATCTAATCCTGGGTCTTTTAAGATTTCAATTTGATCTTTTAATTCTTGCTTAAATACTAAAACTTTTTTTTCAACATAAGAGTCAATAGAGGCGCTATCAACAACATCTGTGGCTCCGAAATTAGCTAGCAAATCATTAAAGTTTGTTGTTTTAGGATAAGTCATAGTTATACAGTGAATAGACCCCGCCCCTTCGTTAGATAAAATGGTGCTGTCAGCGGCAATCACTTTGAGGCCTAAGTTTCTATAAACATCTAATGCAGTTTGGTCTGTGGCCTGTTGATAAACTGGGACCCAAACTGTTCCGTTAATTATTAATGAGTTCACATACGTTTCATAATCTCTCTTCGGTCGTGGCAGCAAAGACACTTTAAAGCCTTTAGCTTCAAGCATCCTTTTATATCTAGTGTCGTCAGTTAAGACATGATTATCAGAAATAAATTTAAAACTTTCATCGGCATGCCCAATACCCTTAAGATACGGCATACGCATTAAATTTTTACATCCATAGCTTCTAGTTAAGACTTGGGTAGGAATAAGCTGAGCGGCCTCTGTGTCGATCATAATACAGTCGCCATTTGCATTCGCCATAAAATTCCCACCTTCGTAGTAATATTTATGAGATAAAAGGCTGGCGTTGAAATAATCTGAAATATACTGATCCGGCTCATACTCTTGGTAGTACTTAGCGTCTACAACAGTAAATTTTTCTGTGAGAGCACGAATTGGGCTCACATTTGATGTTTGAATTACAGGAACTGGAATCGTGTCTCTTGACCAAAATCCATCAGGTTGAACTTCTTCTTCTTGTTCATCTCCAGACTCATCTTTATAAGTGATGATTTTAGAAGGATTAGGAATGTTAATAACCTTTACTTGGTCTTTGTTAGGCGCCATTTCACTGTAGTATCTATAAAGTGCTTCTTGATCTTTTCTATTATCAGAATCTGTATAAATAACAGCCGTAACACCAGAAGGTAAATTCTGAATCAATTTAGCTTTTACATCTGCTGAATTAAAGTGAGTTTCAGAATAAAAAAGTAGATAACCCGCATCTTCGTATTCAGCCACAGGTCTTTTAACTGTAAGGCCAGGTGTTGATGTTGAATTAAGCCATTGACCCGATTGAGTCACACTAGAATTATGATTTAAAATCAGCTGCTGTTTTGCTGGATCTAATTTCTTAGATAAACTTTTTATATTTATAATATCTGCTGATGCCTGCGTGGTAATAAGTCCTAAAAATAATATCCCGATAAATTGGTTTAGTTTGCTCCGAAGCATAAGATCCCCTTTTGTTGTTGATACCTAAATTAAAACGAAACTTTAGCTTTTAAGATTAATTTTTAAAATGCATAGGTGCGTTTGTATTTGTAGGCTCAGTGTCTATGCTAGACTTTGGACAAACGGGCTGTCAAAGTGGGCCATGAATAAAGAATCTCGGACTCAAAATATATTAATGGTGCCACCGACATATTTCAAAATAGGCTATGAAATCAATCCTTTTATGCGGGCCGTCGATGGTGAGCTGAAAATAGTAAATGAACGAATTGCTCGGCAACAATGGGATGCTTTGCAGCAAATTTATTTGGATTTAGGCTTTAATGTTCTTCAAGTTACAGCTTCAGAAACGCATCCGGATATGGTCTTTACTGCCAATCAGCTTTTACCATTTAAAGATCCTTCTAACTATAACCAGCTAAGTTTTGTTCTAAGTCATATGGCAACGGCAGAACGGGCAGGTGAAGTTATATTTTTTAAACAATGGGCTAATGAAAGAGGCTACAAAACGTACCAACTTAATATTGGTCCATTTGAAGGTATGGGCGATGCTTTATGGTCGTTTGAAAATAATAAACTTTTTTTAGGCCATGGTTATCGGACCCATCAAGATGTCGCAAATCAGTTAAAAAAGATAATTCAAAAACCAGTAATCAATTTAAAACTTATTAGTCCTTATTTTTATCATCTAGATACTTGTTTAGCGATTTTAGACCAAGATACGTGCGCTTACGTTAAAGAGGCTTTTGATAAGGACTCTTTAAAAAAACTTGATCAGCACTTTAAATTAAAAATTGAAATTCCAATTGAAGAAGCTAGAAAGTCTTTAGCTTGTAATTTGTTTTGCCCCGATGGCAAAACAGTCATTATTGATCAACAGAATGTAGATACGATTTCTAGATTAGGTGATTATAAATTTAAAATTAAAAAGGTAGATACGTCTGAGTTTTTAAAATCTGGCGGATCTGTATTTTGTTTAAAGTTAGCATTTTAACGAGTTTATTTATTTTTTAGTTTTCAGTTTGATTAAAATGTATAAATGCAAAGTGAACTTAAAAATTAAATATAAATAATTAAGGGGATTTATGAGTTCAATTAGTAGCACCAATAATAAAACGCCGAACCAGTCTCAAAATCAAATGACTAGTGCATCAAAAGATAAAATGCCTAAAGGGGTTTTTTATATCATCGGGAATGAAGCTGCTGAGAGATTTAGTTTTTATGGAATGAAAGCTATTCTGATGATTTTTATGACTAAGTTTATTTTAGATAGCCAAGGTAAGGATGCTTTTTTTACCGGTTCTGAAGCCTCTGAATGGTATCATTATTTTGTTGCTGCAGTTTATTTTTTTCCACTATTTGGCGCTTTGCTGGCTGATTTATTTTTAGGGAAATATAAAACGATTATTGGATTGTCTCTGGTTTATTGTGTTGGACATCTGGTTTTAGCCTTAATGGAAGTTCCGTTTATTTTAACTCTTGCTGAACCCAAAACTTTACTTGCTGTAGGATTGGGACTTATCGCTATTGGTTCTGGTGGGATCAAGCCCTGTGTGTCTGCGCATGTTGGCGATCAGTTCGACGCTAGTAAAAAACATTTAATAGATAAAGTGTTTAGTTACTTTTATATGTCTATTAACTTTGGATCATTTTTCTCAATATTAATCATTCCTTGGATGTTAGAGATTTATGGTCCATCTGTCGCCTTTGGTATTCCTGGGATTTTAATGTTCGTAGCGACCGTCATATTTTATATGGGTCGCCACGAGTTCATAGCTATGCCTGCTGACGGAGCTACATTTTTAAAAGATCTAAAAAGCAGAGACGGAATTTTTGCTCTTTTAAAACTCGGTCTTATCTATTTAGTGATCGCTGTATTCTGGGCCCTCTACGACCAGACGGGCTCATCATGGGTGTTACAAGCTGACAAGCTTGATCGTATTGTGAATTTAGGTTTTGCTAGCTTCACTATTTTGCCTGCGCAAGTTCAAGCAGTAAATCCGGTTTTAGTTTTACTTTATATTCCACTTTTTACTTTAATTATTTATCCTTTCTTTGAACGCAGGGTAAAAGTAACTCCACTTAGAAAAATCAGTGTTGGCTTTTTTCTAACAGCAGCTTCATTTGCTGTTATCGCTATAACAGAGCAGTGGATTCAAAACGGTGCAACACCATCTATGCTTTGGCAGGTTCTAGCTTTTGTATTGATCACTGCGGCTGAAATATTAATTTCAATCACAGCTTTAGAATTTTCTTACACTCAGGCACCAAACAGCATGAAGTCGTTTGTTATGGCCTTATTTATGTTTTCAATATCTTTAGGAAATATCGTCACGGCCAACGTCAATGGTCTTGTGGCCAAAGACAAAGCCCTTGGTTTTAATATCCTCGCCGGCGCGAACTACTTTTGGTTTTTCACCGCTATGGTCTTTTGGGCCGGAATCATCTTTATGATCATCGCCTACTTCTACAAAGAAAAAACATTCCTACAAGATCACAACCTCGCCGAACCCACCTAAAAGTGCCAGGTTCCGTTTGTGGATTAAACGCATTTGTTATGGTTTGAAATGCATTTAAATTGAATACCAAATCGATAATAACAACATTAATTCGCAAACGGAACCTGGCACTTTTTGGAGTAAATATGAAAGCAGAAACGAAATTAAGTTTTATGATTTATTTGTTAACTTTTTTTAAGATTCCAATTATTGCATTTATGAGACCACGAGTTTTAGAGCTTAGTGAAAAAAGATCTGTAGTTGAAATTAAACTTAAACGTAGAACTAAAAACCATTTAGGGGCTATGTACTTTGGGGCTTTGACTGTGGGCGCAGAGTTGACGTGTGCGCTTAAAGCTGTGGAATTGGTTTTTTTAAAAAAGAAGCCTATCAATTTTTTATTTAAAGATTTTAAAGCTGACTTCTTAAAACGAGCAGAAGGTGATGTTCATTTTATTTGCGAACAAACTAAAGATGTTGAAGATCTGATCTCAAAAGCTTTACTTTCTGGCGAAAGAGAAGAAAAAATTATTCGTGGAAAAGCCTTCGAAGTTTCTAACTTAAACGACCATATCATGACTTTTGAACTGACTTTATCTTTAAAAAAACGCGGCATAAAAACCCTCTGACCCTTTTTTCTGTCCAAACTGCGTCAAAAATTATTCCAATATATATGAATTTTTGACGCAGATTGGACAGAAAAAAGGGTCAGAGGGTTTTTAAAAATGATATGGAAATTCAGAAAAATCTTGATCTCGTTTTTCTAAGAACGCATCCCGTCCTTCTTTGGCCTCTTCTGTTCCATAAGCCAAACGTGTGGCTTCGCCTGCAAAAAGTTGCTGCCCCACCATTCCATCATCGGCTAAGTTAAATGCATACTTCAACATTCGGATCGAAGTTGGACTTTTTGAATTGATCTCTGCACACCATTTTAAAGCTTCTGATTCTAATTCATTATGATTAAAAACGGCGTTCACCATTCCCATTTCTAGCGCTTGTTGTGCGCTATAACTTTTTCCTAAAAAGAAAATTTCGCGAGCTTTCTTTTGTCCTACCATTTTAGCTAAATATGCGGAGCCGTATCCCCCGTCAAAACTAGCAACGTCAGCATCGGTTTGCTTAAAGACGGCATGCTCAACGCTCGCCAAAGTTAAGTCACACACAACATGAAGTGAATGCCCACCCCCCACAGCCCATCCAGGGACAACACACACAACAACTTTTGGCATAAAGCGAATAAGGCGCTGCACTTCTAAAATATGAAGACGACCGGCCTTAGATAAGGGATCGTACTGGTAGCCAGATTCACCGCGGACCCGCTGATCCCCGCCGGAGCAAAAAGCCCATCCGGCGTCTTTTGGGGAAGGCCCATTTCCAGTTAAAATTACAGTTCCAACTCTCGGATTTTGTCTAGCGTGATCTAAAGCGGTGTAAAGCTCATCCACCGTTTGCGGACGAAACGCATTTCGAACCTCAGGGCGGTTAAATGCAATTCGAACTGTTCCTTGATTTTTAGCCTGATGATAAGTGATATCTGAAAAACTAAAACCTTCTACAGTAGTCCACAACTCGGGATTAAAAATTTCAGATACCATCGCATATTCCTTTTTTATAATTAATAATTTAAGTTTAAGTTCTTGATGCTTGAATTTTTGTCACCACTTTGGTGATTAATCTGCGAGGCAAAAACCTTAATGAAAATACCATAGCTTTATTTTTAAATCCATGAACACCAACTCTAGAATTACTTTCCATCAGCTTCACAGCATATAAAGCCACCTCAAATGACGATGGCACCCCTGCAAATAAGGGACTGTTAGTTGAAATAGAGGCCGCTTCTTGAAAACCCGATTTTGTAGGTCCAGGGCATAAAGAAATAACTTTTAAATTTGTATTTGAAAGCTCTTCAGCTAAAGCTTCCGAAAAAGACTGCACATAGGCTTTAGTTGCATAGTATACGGCCATATTTGGACCAGGTAAAAAAGCAGCAATCGAAGAGACATTTAAAATACAGGCTGAAGATTTAGTTTTAAGCTCAGGCAAAAACAAATGACTTAAATGAGTTAAGGCCTTCATGTTTAGATCGATCATTTGGGACAACTTAGACCAATCTGTCATATCGAAACGATTAAGTTCGCCCACGCCAGCGTTATTAATCAAATGGGTGATTGAGATTGATTCTTGCTTTAAAATTTCAAAAAGTTTTAAAGGGCTTTCTTGTAAAGCCAAATCAAGCACTATTCTTTTGATTTTAATATCGACTTTATTTTCTTTAATTGTAGATAAAATTTCTTTTTTAAGTTTATCTAATTTATCTTTTGAACGAGCCACTAAAACTAAGTCAAAGTTCTTGTTGGCTAAAATTTTAGCCAACTCATAACCAATTCCACTTGATGCTCCAGTGATTAAAGCTGTACTTTTTATAGCCATAAATAAAACTCCTTAAATAACTAATTATTTAAGATCTTAGAGGTTTTGAGATTATTTTGCATCTCAAATATTAATTTATTAAACCTTAGGTTTAACTCAAGGTTTAACCTAAGATTTAACCTAAGATTCAGCCTAAGATTCAATTTTAAATTAAATATTAAATTAAATATTAAATATTAAATTCTATATCAGGCTCAATTCCAAATTGACGACACTTAGTAAAAGCTAGACTCTAAAGCAGTATGTTAACCAAAACTATAAATTTATTTTTAGGAAACCCCGTTTCAAAAATTAAATTAACCTTAATATTTTTACTTTTAATTGGACTACTCATCTTAATATTAGATTTTTCAACGACAAAATCTTTTTTAAGTTTTATTGGAACTACAAACATAATTCATCAGATTAAAGATCAAGACGGGTTTGTAAATTACAGAAAAGTAACCAAACGAAATCTTTTAAATTTTAAAGGAACTATTTTTATTTTTCCTCCGACGGGTGGTGAAAATATTGTAGATCGACTTTACGCAAGACAACTTGCTATCAAAGGGTATGAAGTTTTTATTTTACAAAAATGGACTGGCTATGAAATCGAAACTATTAATTATGAACTTCATAATTCTTTTTATGGGTCCGCACAGGTTGCCTTAAATAAAGTATTAAAATATTCATCTACAAAAAATTACGGAGTTTTAGGCACAAGTGTAGGGGCTCTTCATGCCTCAGTTACAATGGCTACAAACCCTTATATTAAAACAGGATTTATTATTGTTGGTGGTTTACCTATACCTGAAGTCATTATTTTTTCGAATCAACCCGCAATGACAGAATTAAAATCTAAGCGATATACGAAATATAATCTTAAAAATGACGAGCAGTATTTAAAAGAGTTATCACAAGTTTTTAAATTTGAGCCCACGACCCAACACGCAAATTATTCGATCGGTAAAAAAATAGGTTCTATTGTTTCTACTAATGACGAACTTGTTCCTTATTTAAATCAGCAAAAAGCCAATGATTTTTTTAAAGCAAGTTCAGTTGAGGTCAGTCATTTAAATCATGTGAACACGGTCGCATGGTATGGACTTTTTAATCGAAGCAAAGTGGTAGATTTTTTTGTTGAGAATCTTTAATTCAAAATTAATTTTTTATAAAAGAATATACAATTCAAAAATTGGCTAGTGCTCAATACTTAATGCTTTTACTGCATTTGAAACGGCATGGGTATCACCAGAAATTTGAACGTGGTCACCTAGGTATAATATGTCAGTTGGTTTGGGGAATAATATTCTGTTTTTATTTCGTTTAATAGAAATAATACTACAACCCGTTTTCGCCCTAAGATTTATTTCGGAAAGAGTTTTATTAATGACTTCTGGATTTGTTACTTTGATCGAAATTAAATCAGAAAGTCCAATAGATTCCAATTCATCACTATCGGGAAATGAGTGCTTGGAAAGGACATCTAAGATACGTTCGCCCCCACTCACGATAATACGATTTTTCTTAGAATCTAATCCAGAGTCTGATTTGTAGATAAGATAAACTGTAACCAATAAGCCTGTAATTAAAACCATGTAATAAATAATATCACTACTTATAAACGTCTTTACACTAATCATCAGTGGAATCCAAATCACATATAAAACCAAGATTTGAAAAGCCAATCTAAAAAGTTGAATTGCATTCGCTGAAGACGCTGATTTAATTTCTGAATCAAAATGAAAGACTTCGTTCACAAATGCAGTCAAAAGCTTACCTATATTAGAAATTAAACTGAATACAATTGGAATAAACAAGGTCATCACAGCAGCGGCTATCACAAGTTGAATTGCCCCGTATGATAGATCTAAATCTTCTAAAAGATTTTGTACTTTTGGCATTACTGCAAGTAATAAGGGGGGGATTGTAACCAAAAGTACCAAATCAATAAATACTGCAAATAGAATCCTTCGCGGTAAGTTAATATTATTAAAAGCAGTTTTTTTTAGTTGCTTAAACCAAGCTTCGTAAAGGTTAATTAAAACATCTGCTTTTTTAGGTAAGTTTTTATCAATAAAACTAATAAATTTAAATTTAGACTTCCAAATTAATGGTGTTGAGATAGAAGTTACTACAGCCACGGCAATAATTATGGTTTGAAAAGAATCTTGCAGCAGACCCGCTTTTGTTCCAATAGCCGCAATAATAAAAGCGAACTCACCTATTTGTCCTAAGGCAAAACCAGAGTTAATCGAATTTGTTAAACCAACACCAGATAAAACTCCAGAAACACTGACGCTCAAAAATTGAAAAAAGACGACCAAAAAAGACAATAAAAATATTGAAGGCAAATGGTCCATAGCGAGCACCGGATTGATTTGCATACCAATAGAAACAAAAAATATAGCAGCAAACATATCCTTAATAGGAAAGATCAAATGTTCAATTTTATTTCCTAAACCACTTTCAGAAACTAACATTCCAGCTAAGAATGCACCCAGGGCCACGGAATAACCTAAGTTTTCAACTATCAAAGCCAAACCAAAACAGATCCCCATAGAGACCACGACCAGAGTCTCTTCACTTTTAAGTTTTGACACTTTTCGAACAAATTTTGGAATAACAAAAAGTCCAACGACACTAATCGCAATTAAAATAGCTCCCAGCTGAGTCATGACCTCTACAGGCTTTGGACTGTCTTTATTTAAACCCGCAGCAATAGTACCTAACAAAGCTAAAATTAAAATGGCCGCGATATCTTGAATTATCAAAATACCAAAAACTTGCCTTCGTACATCTGTCTGCGGAGGTTGATCTGCAAACACTTTGCTCACAAGCATAGTGCTTGAAATCGATAAGGCAGAGCCTAAAAATATTCCTTGTGTCGTAGTCCAACCCAAAAAATCTGCCACTAAAGTTCCGATTAAGAACAAGGTGCTCATTTCAATGAACGCGGTGAAACCTGCATTTGGTAAAACTTGAAATAGTTTTTTAATTCTAAATTCCAAGCCCACTGCAAACATAACTAGAATCACACCAAATTCAGACATGGTTTCAACACGATGAAGATCAGCAAATAGCGGAAGGGGGACATAGGGACCAACTATAATACCGGCAAATAGATAACCTAAAGTTGTAGGCAGCTTAAATCTTCGAGCTAAAAATGATGTGACCGCAGCCACACCTAACACAATTCCTATATCAGTAAGAAATCCACCTTGAGTCATATTTTAAATTTCTACTTTTTAATATGTTTATTTAAAAACGCTTCCATCACGGTATAAAAATCAAATTGATTTTCTTGATTATGAAAACCATGACCTTCATTGTCTTTGACCATGTAAGGAACATCTATTCCTTTATCTTTTAGAGCTTTAACAATTTGATCTGATTCAGATTTTTTAACTCGAGGGTCGTTAGCCCCTTGTGCAACAAACAAGGCCGCTTTGATTTTGTCTGCATGAAATACCGGTGAAAACTTCGTCAGCATGTCTTTATCTTTTTCTGGGTGTCCTACCATTTCATAAAGCATTTTTTTAAATGGCTCCCAGTAAGGAGGAATCGTCGCCTGAAATGTAAACAGATTTGATACACCGACATAATCGACACCACACTTATATAAATCTGGTGTGTATGTAACACCCGCTAGCGTTGCGTAGCCCCCGTAACTTCCACCGTAGATACAAATATTGTTCTTATCCGCGATCTGTTGATCAATAGCCCAGTTCACACCATCGGTGATGTCATCTTGCATTTTTTGACCCCATTGTTTGAATGAAGCTTCCCAGAATTTTTTTCCGTATCCTGTCGATCCTCTGAAATTCATTTGAAGAATGGCGTAACCTCGGTTAGCTAAAAATTGAATCTCAGGGTTATAACCCCAACTGTCACGATACCAGGGTCCCCCATGAGGATTTACAACAAGAGGTAAGCCTTTCATGTTTTCTTTACCCGGAGGCAATGTTAAGTAGCCTTCGATATTTAATCCATCTCTAGATTTATATTTGATAGGTTTAACAAAAGCCATTTTTTCTTCATCAATCCATGGACTTGGATTCATCAAGAATTGTAAGTTTTTAGTTTTTACGTCGTAAGTGTAGTACATTCCACGAGTTCGATCACTGGCAACATGAACAGTAAAAAGAGTTTCGTCTTTACTTGATGAGGTCAGATGAATTTCTTTATTCGGAATTTTATTTTCGATATCTTCAAAAATATCTCTGTAGTACTTACTGAAAATCGTTCGTCTAAATTTCCAATCTGTATATGAAGCCTGAATTAATTCCTTTTTTTGCTTAGATAATGTTAGATCATCAACATCGTAACTATCATTGAAATACACTTTTTTTGAAGTTTTAAAATTTTCTGGATTCATCAAAACGGCAATAACTTTATCAGAATCTACATTGGTCATTGCATAGACATCTTTATTTTCGAAATCAAAAAAGACAGGATTTACAGTTTCTTTAAAAGAATAAGTTTTGATTTTTTTAAATGCTTGATCATTATTTTTTCTATAAAAATATGTTTTGTTTACACCATCTGATTCCATGGCGATTCGAATTTGACCCTTGTGATCAATCACCCATTCAGTTTGCTTACCAGGATTTTGAAGAATCATTTTTTCTTCACCAGTAAAAACATTCACTTCATAAATATCGGATACAGTTTTAAGTCTTCGATTAGAAGAAACGTATACATTAGTGTCAGATACATCTTCTAAAGTATTGACCACAAAAGCACGTTCTTCAGGGTTAGGAGTCAAATCTTTAACGCTTCCCGAAGTGATATTAGCGGAAAACAGATGGAAATTTTCATTCCCACCAAAATCTCTTGTGAAAAGAACAATTTCATTTCCTTTCCAACCCACAATTTGAATTCCTCTGTCCTTGTAAGTTGTAAAAGGCTTCCAATTGCTTTTATCGAAATCAGACACAAAAAGATTCATTCTGTTTTTGTATGGTCGAAGAGACGCAATTTTTTGACCATTGGGACTAATCCTAAACTGAGAAGCAATAGGAACTTTAAAAAAATCTTTAAGCGGTATCTCAGTAAATTTTGTTTTTTCAGGCGAAGAGCATCCAATAAACAAAAAGCCCACAAATAAACCTAAGATTTTAAAAAACTTATTGATATTGAAATTATGAATCATAATCTATTCCTTTGTTGGTTTTACTTAACATTAAAAGAACCTTATTCTGTTTTAATAAAATTTAAATGTATATTCATATCAGGCAGTAATGAATTGCATCATTCACTCGAACCTATTTAATTTAAACAATTGATTTGAGTCATAAATTAAATAAAATTTGAGATTAATTTAAGTTAAATACAAGCTAAAATTCAAACTACGGAGCTAAAAAATGAACATTGTTATTGCCGGAGCAAGTCAAGGGTTAGGCCTTAGTTTATGCCAAACCTATTTAGAAGCAAATTCTGAAAACATTGTGATTGGTACTTACCGAAGCACAATCACAAATCTAATGGAAGAACTACAAACAAAATATCAAACTCGTTTAATATGGTTTTTATTAGATATCGAAAACGAAGACGGCTTCTCGAATATGAAATCAACGCTTCATGAATTAAGTATAACTGAAATTCACCGATTTATTAATTGTATTGGCGCTTTACAAATCGAAGGCTTAGTTGCTGAACGACGAGTCGAAGAGGTTAGCCTTGAGAATATGAAAAAAAGTTTTTTGGTGAATAGTATTCCCACAATGCTTTTTGCCAAGTATTTAAAAGAGTTCTTTAAACATAAACACTACGCCGTGTTTGCCGCAATATCTGCAAAGGTGGCCAGTCTTTCTGACAACTCTCTTGGGGGCTGGTATTCGTACCGCGCTTCAAAAACTGCTTTAAATATGTTTATTAAAAATTTAAGCTTAGAATTTAAACGTTTAGGCACAGAAAAGTATGTTGTCACAATTCATCCAGGTACCACTCAAACTCGTCTGTCAGAACCCTTTATGAAAGCAGCTGAAAAAAAATATAAAATTCATACACCAAAAGAGTCTGCAGAAAATATTTTTAACGTCATTGAAAACTTAAAACCTGAAAACCAAGGCCAATTCTTAAACTACGACCACACCATTTTACCCTGGTAAAACTAATCCCTCACATCGAGTGGCCAACCACTCGTCAGCCATTAAAATCTCATTTACATAATATTTAATTTTTATATTTTAAAGAGATCTTCACAATTTAAAACAGGGCAGACCTTGTCATTCGCCTTGCATTAGAAATTCATTCTACATTCTATTTAAATTCAAAGATCCTTAGGACATTTAAAACAGGCTCGTTGGCGTGAAGCTTTGCTACTGTCTAGTTCACTCACTGGCTTTCGAGGGGCTACGCACCCTCGCCAGTTCGCTGGAACTTTTCCAACTTGTGCAAAGCGAATGCCAAGGTCTGCCCTGTTTTAAATGTCCTAAGGATCTTTGAATTTAAATAGAATGTAGAATGAATTTCGAGCAAGGCCTCATGCCAACGAGCCTGTTTTAAATTGTGAAGATCTCTTTAAAATATAAAAATTAAATATTATGTAAATGAGATTTTAATGACTGACGAGTTTAGCCAGGATGTCGATGATTTGAGTTTTCAAACTATCTAAGGATGAGTTGTTAAAAATAATAAAATCACATTGGTCGATTTTGGTTTTATTTGGAATCTGATGTTTTAAGCGTTCTGCAATTTGATCATCTGTCCATTGGTTTCGCTCTTTAAGTCGAGCCATTTGCACATCATGATCAGCAAAGACACCGATAATGGCACTAAAATCTGATTGCATGTTTTTTTCAAACAAGAGAGGAATATCATAAAAAGCAAGATCTTGATTTTTTGAAAGCTTTTCTTTAAGTCCTGCTACATATTGTTTCACCTTAGGATGAAAAATCTGTTCATATTTTTTTAAGGCCTCTGGATTGCCAAAAACTTTGGCCGAGATCTTTGATCGATACAAACTAAAGTCGGGATCAAAGCCAACATTTAAATTTTTAGATATGTAGTCCTGAAGCTCTTGGTCCGTTTTTAAAATTTCTAGTGCCACATCGTCAGCTGAAATGACTTCAAGATCATGATCTTGCCTTAAAATTTGGGCTACTGTGGATTTTCCACACCCCATACATCCTGTTAAACCAATCCATTTCATAATATAGACAGAATATCTCAACTGCTCTTCCAAAGTCCAGTTAAGACAATAAGTTTTAACGCCGAAAAATATTAGAATCGAGGGGTTTTAATTGGCTAAGAAAGAGTTTGAAATTTTCGGTAAACATATCCTTTTAGAAAGGATTGCAATGGGTGGTATGGCCGAAATTTTTTTGGCTAGAAGCTCAGGTACAGGCGGAATTTCAAAATTCAGTGCAATCAAAAGAATTTTGCCTCAGTACTCATCTAACACTGAATTTATTAACATGTTCAAAGACGAAGCTAAAATAAATGTAAACTTATCACACAGTAACATAGTGCCTATATATGAATTTGGCGTTGAAAGTGGCCAATTCTATATTCTTATGGAGTATGTTAACGGTAAAAATTTACGTCAAATTTTAACTCGTATGCAAAAGGAATTAGACACCTACTTCTCTATTGATCAAATCGTAAATATTATTAAAGACGTGGCGGCTGGATTAGATCATGCCCATAGATGTTTAGATGGAACAACAGGTAAGCCTTTAAATATTATTCACAGAGACATGAGTCCACAAAACATCATGGTTAGTTTTGAAGGTGAAGTTAAAGTTGTTGATTTTGGAATTGCAAAAGCGGAAAGCCAAGTTGAATCGACCAAAGCTGGAACTTTAAAAGGTAAGTTCGCGTACATGTCCCCAGAACAAGCTACAGGCGAAAGTATAGATTTAAGAACAGATATTTTTTCATTAGGTATTGTTCTTTGGGAACTTTTAGCAAAAGAAAGACTATTTGTTGCTGAAAGTGAAATTGGAACTTTAAAAAAGATCCGTGAAGGAAAAATTCCATCTGTTAGAAAATTAAATCCTAATGTTCCTGAAGAACTAGAAAGAATTGTAAATAAATCTTTAACTAAGTCGACAACAGATCGTTATCAAACTTGTGCGGATTTTCAAAAGGATTTAAACAGATTTTTGAATATTCAATATCCCGAATTTTCTTCTCAAGATTTTTCTATATTTATTAAATCTTTGTATGCAGATGAAATATTACAAAATAGAAAAAAATTAATTGAATATTCCAGCGTTAAGTTTGAAGCCAATAGTACTTCCTATTCGGAGCAAGAAAAAACAATCGTTGGAGTCACAAAGACCGATATAGACATTGATGATTTAGGGTTTGAGCAAAGCAAAGTTAATCTATTTAGTGATTTTGAAAAAAGTGAAAAATCAAATTTTGATATAAAAAGTATTACCATTAGCAAGGACAAGTCAAAACCGAGCTACACCCAATCTCAAAATCAAAGAAGTATTTCGCAAACCAATTATAGGCAAAGAGCACGCAATAATAAAAATTTTGATATTAGAGATTACACTAAATACGTCATTATGTTTTTAATCGCGGCAGGTTTAGCACTAATAGCGTCTCAACTTTTTCCTGGGAACAACGTTGATGAAATGGCATCAATGAATGAAAAGCTTCCAGAAACTCTTTACTCAAGAATTAACGAAAAGTACATCACCATCAATAGCTTTCCCCAAGGGGCAGAAGTGGTTGTAAACGGAGTCAGCACAGGTCAATTAACACCAGCCAGAGTCAAAGTGCCTTCAGACATGGACTTTACATTGGGTTTAAAAAAGCAAGACTATATTGATTACCAAACAAAAATTGAATCCAACTATTCAAGTTCAGACTACAAAGGCACTTTACAAAAAATCAGAGTGGGTTATTTAGACATTGACGTTATGCCAAGGGAATCTATTGTTTATATTAACGGAAACCCAATCTACGACCGTTTGCCAATTAAAGGCTACAAATATCACGCCGACAAAAAGGTTGTGGTCCGCGCTGTGAATAGAAAAAGTCGTAAATTTGATGAACAGGAAGTCATCTTAAAAAGCGAAGAGACTCAACAGATTGTGCTTAAGCCAAATAAGCTTTTAAAGTAAAAAACTTTAATATTATAAAAAAATAAGAAAATCACAAACTGTCTTAAAATATCTAAATAACAATTAGATATTATTTTGAATCTAGTTTAATCGATGGCATAGCATTTGAATAAAAATCCTAATGAAAACAATTTTAATAACTAGTTTCTTTTTGTTTACATTTAGCACTTTTTCAAGAGCTCAAAATAGTCAATGTGTGGATTATTTAGACATAGAGACTAATCCAGATGACTTTTATCCTGATGAAATCACATTCGGCGAGTTTACAATTCACCAGACAGCCATTAAATTCGGTACTATTTACGATTTTAGAAATAAAACTCAGATTTATCCTTTAACGCTTTCTAAGTGGATATTATTGGAATCTTCAGAAAATTCAAATATAAAAACTTATATAGGTACGACTTCATTTTCTGGAAAAGTCTATTTCGTTATCACAGACTCTTCTAATCCTGATGTAGTCAAAAAAATAGGCAGTCAAATTAATGGACAATTAAAAATTAAAGATATGGTTTTTAATGAGCATGGTGAATTAAGATTTTTAAATGAAACAGGTCATAGTTATCAAATCCAAAAACTACCGTCAAAATATTCATTTCTACCCCCTTACAGACGTTTAAAAAAAGAACATCTCAAAAGATTTCAATTATCTACAATGGCTGGCGCTATTTTATTAGGTTTTCAATTATATGTTGTTGATACGCCGGATTTTTTTTTAATGATGCAAGCTCTTGGATTCCCATTTCTTCCATTAACGCTAGGTATTCTAGAAAAGAATCCTTTCTTTGAAGATTCAAAAAATGGCTATTTAAAGCTAATAGAATAAAAGATAAATGAATTTACCTATAAGAATTTAGAATTTAGAATCTCAGACCATTCTTTTTTATAACTATCATCAACCACTGGTTTTTTTAAATTTATTGAATTGGGATTAATATACTTTTCACTCACCCCGTCCCAGCCTTTAAATAAAATTTCATTTTCGTTTTGAGATTCAACAAAATTAGGAACGAAATACGCCTTTCCCCCACCACTCGGGATATCTACAGATAAGTTAGCCATCGACAAACCTGACATATGTCCCCAAAGTTCTTTCTGAATACCCAAAGAATCTTGAATCGAAGTTCGTAAGTGATCAGTTCCCTCAGAAGGGTCACATTGAAACATATAGTAGGGTTTAACCCTTAAATAAGTCAGCCTTCGATTTAAGGCTTGAATCAATGAAGCCTCATTATTCACCCCATTCAAAAACACCATTTGATTAAATACAGGAAAACCATTGTCGACCAATAAACTTAAAGCCGACTTTGCATCCTCTGTCAGCTCATCTGGATGATTGAAGTGAGTCATAATATAAACCGGATGAAAGGCTTTAAGCTTATTAACTAAGTCCTCAGTGATCCGCATCGGCATCACTACTGGGATTCTGGTTCCTATACGAATGATTTCAATATGAGAAATAGATCTTAAGTCTGAAATGACTTTTATAATTCGATCATCGGATAAAGTTAAAGGATCGCCCCCTGACAAAATAACTTCTTTGATCCCTTTGTGAGTTCTAAAATAGTCCATCGCCTGATCGTATTCAGAAGCTGATGGAAACACTTGGTCTTTGGCGGTGAAATGCTTTCGGGTGCAGTAACGGCAATACACACTACAAAAGTCAGTCACTAAGAATAAGGCCCTATCAGAGTATCTATGAATCACACGTGGAGCAGGATTATTTTGTCTTTCATTTAAAGGGTCTAATTGAGCTTGTTTTTGTTCTGAGTATTCTGAGAAATCCCCAATTAATATTTTTCTTAAAACACGGGTTGTGTCTTTTTGTTTCAAAACTTCAAGACTGTAAGGTGTGATTTGAAATTTAAAGCCCGAAGATTTATAGGATTTAAAAAAATCTAATTCTTCTTTTAAAAGTGGGATTTGAGCTTCCAAATCTTCTTTTGTTTTAATTGCATTTTTTAATTGCCACTTCCAATCCAGCCAGTCTTTTTCATTGGTGTTATCCGGTGGTGTGATTTTAGGAAATATGAAGGCCATGGAAAACCATTAATTCTTTTTAATCAGAAAGGCACTTGTTTTTGTAGTATTCATCTATATTCAGTCAGATAAAGTCAATTTCACGACCAAATAAACCCACTTATTTTAGGCTGTCTCATTTTGAGATTCATGTTGGATTTGTTTTTCAGATGTCTAGAGTGTTTACACCCAAAACCCCCAGCATGGCCTTAAGTTGGCAGAATTCTTGTAATAAAGATTAAAATAATACTTGGGGGAAAAGTATGAAAAACATAAGTCAGTATATTAAGGGTATCTTTAAAGCCACCGCCGTTTTAAGCTTAGCCGTGTTTCAGGTTTCTTTTTTTATGAAACCTTTTAACTCTGATAAAATACACCGCGAGCTTGCCAATGAAGTCGCTGTCGACGGATCAATTGAAGGTTCCGGGAATACACTGATTATCAATGGGCGCACTTATAATGCCGAAGACCTTGAAGATAGTCCTCCGGCTGCGACTCCTCCTATGCGAATCCAAGATGCTGATGAACTAAGTGAAAATGCCGGCGATGAAGTTAGTAATATTGAAGATGGCGAAGCCGAGTCCTCTGACGACGGAACATTTACAGGTTTGATTCCAGAAAATTTACCATCAACTGATGATGTCAGACAGGCATTAAGAAATTACCAAACTAAAAGCAATCAGTGTTTAGTTCGCCAAGAAGACAGTCTTCAAATGACAGATCTAATCGCCCGATACAAAAGAGCAAATGAACGCGGAAGTCGTGAAGATAAAGCTGTGGCTTTTACTGAGGTTTCAGAAAAACTAATTGCACTAGGTTTACTAGATCATGATTTTGGTGATCGTTCCAATTCTGAAGACTCTGATGATGATCAAAGATTTAACCTTGATTTAGATTCTGAAATTGCACCAGCATCAACATCTGCATTTTTAAATAAAGATGTTCCAGCCGAATTCAATCAAATTAAAGATTGTCATATGGCAGAACTTGAAGGCTTAAGTGAAGCAGATCAAAAAGCTTACTTTGATGCGAACATTGCTCCCATTTTTGCCGACGAATTAGGTGACAACATGGGCTCTGCAAATGCAACACAAAGAACAGCCAATGACTTTTACACAGCTGCTGGTCAAGCTGACGCAGCCACAGGAAACCAGTTGGGTTTACAGTATGGGGCTCAAGCTCATGGACAGGCCGCGATCTTAATTAGTTCTAAGCTTGCAGAGATCACAGCATTACAAAATCAATTAAAATTGAACCCAAGTGACCAGTTATCACAGACACAATTAAGTACAAAACTAATTGAGCTACAATCAGGATTAACAAACATCAGCGCAAGTTTAAAAGCTCAAGCCAGTACTGCTTTAGCCGCAGATCCGGCAGCTCTAGCTTCAGCAAATACAAATATTGATTTTGCAGTTAACTACTGGGCCCAAGAGTCTGTGAAAATAGCGCAAGGTCAGCCAATAACTTCACTACAAGCGTCGTCTACGACTCAAGTTCCGACTGTAACAACTCAAAACCCCATTGGAATTCAACCTTCGATCTTTACTGACTTGGCTTCCCCTACAGCAAACTTAGATCCAAGCAATGCGATGTTATTACCACCTACTGCATTTCCAAATGGTGACATTGTTAGTGGGGATGTTAACATAAATGCACTTCGTGCTTCAGAAGGAATTCAGCGTGGACAAGATGCTGGCCCAGGCTTTCAACAGGTCACTACAAGACGACCCGTTCGACAGTAATAAAAAGAAAAGTTCCCCGCCGGAGCGAGCCTAGGCTCGCAAACGAGAGACGAAGTCTCTCTGCGGGTTCCAACGAGCCCCACGTTATTCGAACGAAGTTCGACGTGTGGGTGTGAGTGAACTAGACAATAAAGAAAAGTTCCAGCGAGTTGGCTGGGCGTGCGAACGGAAGTCCCAGCGAAGCGGACTGAACGATGCCGCCCATAAAGCCAACGAGTGAACTAGACAGCTTAGAAATAAAATATTACTCAAAGCTTAAAGATATACGAGACACTCCACCAATCACATTTTTAGTATCAAAGTTTTGCGATCCACCTTCAAACGCTTTTCCAGGGAAGAATCCACCAAGACGTGTCTCCCAAGTTAAAAGTTTGAATGGTTTATAAGTCAGTGCGAAATCAACTTCAAAACCCAAATCTCGATCTACTATTAAATTGGATGTTGTAGAGAAAAATGGTGAATTTACATTTGTATTTTCTAACTGCGCCCAAAGTAAAGACGAAGTGATATTCCATTTTGCATCAACATCGTATGAAATATATGGGGCTACATAAATTGAATTTGCAACAGTTTCGGAATCAATAGACTGATTGGGTTGATACCCCGAACCAAAGTTAGCTCCTTGCCTTCCAAAAGCAGTCGACGAAAACAAGTCTAAGTTTTTATTTCCCATTGGGTGATTAAATAAAAGCATACCTACATCATAATTTCGATCAAATGCAAACGCGGAAAAATTATCATCTTTAGATGCATCTGCTCCAGCGGCATAACCTGACTTGAGTCCCATTTTTAAACCCCGAACTGGTGTGAAATAATCCATTTCAAAAGCAAGTCCTAAACCACTGTACTTGATTTCTTTACCGGTTGAATTTAATCCCAATTTTCCAGAATTTAAACCAAGCTCGAGAGCGTATCTAAAATCCGAATCTTTTGTATTTACTCTTTCAACATAAACACCATATCGTTGAAAATCAGCGGCTCCAGATGTTGAGACTTGATTATTATTTAAACTGCCTGGCACGTGACGAATAAGCCCCAAAAGTCCAAGCTTAAGTCCTGAATCTTTTTTATCCCAATCTGCTATCAAACCAAGCTCATTAGCCGCATTGCCTGAGCTATTAAACCCGTCCGTGATTCTTGCAATATAAGGCTGAAACTTCATTCCACCGAATAGAACTTCGTAAGACACCATGTCTCTGTTATCGAAATAATGGTCGAAAGCACCTTGGCCGTTATTTAAATTAATTCCAAGTCCAAAATGCAGCGGCGCACGACCTAACTTAAATCTTCCGCCTGCATGTTTATAAACTAAATAAAATTCACGTATATTGGCATCACGCACATTACCAATTTGATTATCTGCTAAAGCTGGGGATCCATCAGAACCATAAAAAGTATTTGCAGGCTTAGATCCACCAGAACCAAGACTTTGTCCTGCCTGTGATCCAACAACTGCATAATCACCATTGTTTAAAATATCTAAAGTTGAAATGAGTTCAAACCCATCTGCCAAAATAATTTTAGGTGTTAAAACCAAGTGATGTAAAAAATAATTTTTATCTGAACCATCACCACTTAAACTAGGATCAGTAATATAATTGTAAGAGGCTCTGTAGCGACCTTGCCAAGAAATATCAGCTTGGGCCACATTCAAAAAACTATTTAAAGCACTTAAGGATAAAAATACGGCGAATACAAATTTGATCATTAATCTATACCCTTTCTTTTAAGTTCAGTTTCGTAATATTTTTTATAAAGAGTCTCCCACTCAGCCGTTCCTTCAAGAATACTTCGGCTTTGCGACGAAATCATGCTTTTTGCTTTTTTATCGACATCCGTGTGTTCTTTTAAAAACTTATCTAAACCACGTTTATAATCTTTTAGGGCCGCACCTTCATCAGAGTATTCAACAACATCATCATTCCATAATTTTTCAAAAATTAAATGACTTAAATGAGAAGCTCTATTTTCAGAAATCATAAAATAAATCCTCTTTGTTCTGCCAGCTTCTTTTTTAAGAGTGGAAACATTTTGTATCTTTGAAAGTCCGCATTTTGTCGTTCAAGCTGATCCATCATGCCATCAACAAGCTGATCAATTTTACTTTCTTCTTCAATATTATTTTGAATCACCGCTAAAATTTTAGATTTAATCACGGCATCGTCGACCTTAAACTCTACCGCTGGTGAACTTTTTATTTCAGTAAAAAGGTGCTGTACTAATCTTTGAATTTGATTTTGAGATAGTTTCATAGATAAACACTAAACGAGTCCAAGCCAATTCTGTCAAGACCTTGAAATAGTTGGTTTTTAAGAAAATTTAAAATATTAAAAGAACACATTAGGAAGAATTATGAAGAAGTATTTAGTCCTTGCATTATCCCTTGGCTGTTTTCTTTTCGGCTTGATTTTTATCTGGGCCTTAAAAGTCAATTCTGACATTAAAGCCAGCTTAGATGAGGGTTGGTTTAGTCAACCAGTACAAATTTACACTGGAAGCCAAGAACTTCGGCGTCTACAAAAAATTTCTGCCACTGTTTTAGTCAATAGATTCAAGGCGAGCGGCTGGACAGAACGTGGGTTAGATCAACCCATCATAAAAAAGGAATTTACACTTTTACCGGTTAATCTTTGTGAGGAACGTATTGACACCGAGCTTCCTAAATCAGGATCAAGCTGCCTTGTTTTTCAAGGCGAAACTCAAAGTGGCCTTCTGGTTTTAAGCCCTGATCAAATTTTAGAGATTTTAATATTTGAAGACAGCAAAATGGAATCTATCGAAAGCTTTTCACTTGGCGGTAAACTTTTTGCCCAGTTCATTGACGAAAAAGCGGTCAGACAAACCTTCACTTCTATTTCGCAAATGCCTGACTATTGTTTGGAATCTATTTTAGCTATTGAAGATGATCGATTTTTAGAACACAAAGGAATTAGCCCTAAAGCCATAGGTCGCGCCTTTTTTAGAAATATCAAAGCCGGTCGATTATCTGAAGGCGGAAGCACCATCACCCAACAGTTAATAAAAAATAAATTTTTAGACAGTCAAAAAACTTTAATCCGAAAAGCGCGCGAAGCTTTGATGGCTATTTTAATTGAGATCACGGCCGACAAAAATAAAATTCTAGAAAATTACTTAAATATTATTTATATGGGCCAAGATGGTCCTTTTGAAGTACGAGGCTTTCCGGCGGCAGCTGAATTTTATTTTAATAAAAATATAAATCAATTGTCTTTGAAAGAGTGCGCGTCTCTTGCTGGGTCGGTGAAAGGTCCTGGAATTTACGGCCCACACAAGCAAGAAAAAAATGAATTACGAATTAAAGCCGTATTAGATCGAATGCTGGCATTAGATTGGATCACTAAAAAGGATTTTAAATTAGCCACCCAAGAGACTTTAGACGTTCGATCTAAAAGCAGTGATTCTTTTTTAGCGCCGTATTTTGTAAATGCAGTGAATTCATTTATAGCCGCCGAAGGTATTGACCCTTCCGAAGGGCTAAAAGTTTACACCACACTTTCGCCTGATCATCAAAAAATTGCAGAAAGCGTAGCACAAAAAAAGATTAAAGAATTCAAAGCTAAATTAGAAAATCCAGGGAAATTAGAAAATTTAATTGTTTCAGCTAATCCTAGAACCGGGGAAGTCTTGGCTTTAGTTGGCGGATCCGACTTTAGAAAAAGTCCCTACAACAGGGCTCTATTAAATTTTAGACCAATCGGTTCATTAATGAAACCCTTTGTATATTTATCTGCTTTAATAGATGACAAAGAATTAAATCCAAAAAGCTTAATCAGTAATGATACGTTTGATTTTAAAGATGGATTAAAAACCTGGTCCCCATCTAACTATGACAAATCTGCCTTTGGCGGACAGGTTTATTTGTTTCAAGCCTTGATGTTATCTTTAAATATTCCTACAGCTAGGATCGGTCTAGAGCACACGGATTTAAATCATGTCATTGATGTTGTTGAAGAGTTTGGAGTTAAAGATAGACTTAAACCTTATCCAGCTTTGATTTTGGGAACTTTTGAATTTTACCCTTTAGAAGCTTTGCAAATTTATAGTTCTCTTTCACAATTTGGGGACTATCAGAAAATTCACTTTATTAAAAAAATTGAAAAATTTGATGGGGATGTGGTGTACGAATTTATTCCAGAACCCTCAAAAGACTTTGAACATAAAATTCAAACAGCTGAAGTCATTGGAATGTTAAAAAATACTTTAAAGTATGGAACTGCAAAATCAGCTAGCCATTGGAATCTTCAAGGGGTCTATGCAGGAAAAACGGGGACCACTAGTTTTCACAAAGATTCTTGGTTTGCTGGATTTTCAAAAGACCACGTCGCTATAGCTTGGGTCGGCTATGACGAAGGCACTGGAAGCAAATTATCTGGCGCTGGCCAACCCTTACCTGTGTGGGCGGATTATATGCGCGGGGTAGAAAACCTAGGTCAGGTGGCATCTGACTTTGATTGGCCCGAAGGCGTGTCGTCAGAATCCTTCTCAAGTTACAAACTGACTGAAGACGCCAAAGAGCTTTATATTCCTTTACCTGAAGATGACATTGAACTTGTGGTGGAAGATAAGGGTTGGTTTTAGTTTGAAGTCATCCACTTTTTAAATCTGAAAGCAAAATCTTTAGCCATCAATTCATCGACTGACAATTTGACGTAACCACTTCTGGGATTAAATATGTTTGGCACATTCGAATTTGATAAAATCGTTGAAGACCCACCCACTTTTTTTGAATTATAGCGCCAGACATTTACTTTTGTAATGCTGTAGACTTCATAAATTCTATACACATCTTTGTACTTCATCACTTGAAGTACAGAAGGCATAAATCCATTTTTAGTTAAAACTAATTGTTCACCCTCTTGATCTGTACCAACATAAACAATAGCGTGACCATCACCAGGAATTTCAAACTCAATGATATCACCAAAAACTAATTCATCATTGATTTTATAGCGGTCATATCCCGCGGGATTATAATTGCTCCATAATAAATCGCGGTACTTTAAAGGAACATTTGGGGTCACAGCTGTGTACGCCGTACCAAAACAATTCGCATCATAGCCCGGCACAGTCCAAAGTACATTATAGACTTGAGATGAAAGAATTGAAATTGGGTTGATTTCATTAACTGAGCTATCAATCTTACTTTTTAATCTTTCAAAAACTTCATTTTTATCTAGTTTTGAATATTCAGATGCAGAAAGTTTAACATCAAAAGAAGGTGTGTCTTGATCATAAAAGCTAACAAGATCATAAACCATTTGTTCAAATGCATCTGGAAATTCAGTATTAATAAGTCTTAAACATCTAGAATCTAAAATTAAAGATTTAGATCTAACTAAGCAATTTTTATTTTTTAATGTTTCATTAAATAGAGGATCATTTGAATGAATAGAATTGATATCAATTTCTAAATAGTCTGACAGACTAATTAAAATTGTTTTAGCATTTTGATATAAGAATTCTTTTGAAGGAGACAGTTCAGCCCAAGATTTTTCTTCTGATTTGATATTTAGTTCGGCGGAAATTGATCCAATAGACAACCAAAAAGTTAAAAATATAATTATTATTTTAAACATAAACCCCGCCTAAATTAAATTTATGAATTGGACTTTAAAGACTCAAAGTTCCAAATCCAAACTGTAAGAAAAGGCTACCCAGATAATTTATTGAGGTCCAGGGATGATCCACGGAGCTGTGCATCTAAACCAGGACACATTTTGTTATAATAGATCTCTAAGGCAATTAAGATTTAGGTCCAGTTTATAAAATTTAGCTCAATACACATGTACTAAAAACCCCTTTTTTCCGAAAAACAGAACATGGAAGATCTTAAAGTTAATGAAAAATCTAATTTTAATCTATTTGTTCAATCATTGGAAAAAATTGAAGATAAAAATAAACAAATAAATTACGATTTAAAAATTATTAAAGAAAAAGAAGCCTTACTTCAAAATGCATGTCGACAAATTAAAACTGAATTTATTGGAATTGATAATCAAATTGATCAACTTATAATGTATATACGACCTTGGTTTCTAATTCCAGAATCGTTAAGACGACCTGTCATTGTTTCACTTTGGGGAATGACTGGGGTTGGAAAAACCAGCTTAGTTCAAAGCCTAATTTCAAAACTAGATAAAAGAAGTCTCTATACTGGCAATGACATGGGCAAATACGTGGACAGTTATGCAGAGCGAGACGAAGGGGCATTAATTCAAAGTTTTATTAATTTATCTGGCCAGTGCGGAGTCCTACTTTTTGATGAGATTCAAATAGCCAGAACTATAAGCGACGGAGGACAAGAAATTGACAGGATTGGTTTAAGAAATTTTTGGGCTCTGTTAGACACTGGTAAGGTAGAAGTCTCAAGTTCCATGTTTAAAAGTAATATAGGCCAAATAAAAAATATTTTAAAAAATTTAAATATGCAACAACAGGGTTATACTTACAGTCCATCTGAGTTTGAAATTAGTTTTTTAATTCCATATCTAAATATTTCAAATGCATCACAAAAATTACTTTTAACAGCTCTTGAGACTAATCCCGTTGATGTTATTTTATGGATTTTATCAAAATTAGAGAAAAATGAAAAAGAAACTTTGTGTTTAGATTTTACCAAGTGCTTAATTATTCTGTCAGGCAATATTGATGAATCCTTTAGCAATATTAAAACTGTCTCGCCTGTTAGTTTAACTCCAGATGAACTTGCTGACAAAGTTTCAAAAATTACGACTTCAAATATTAAAGAAGGTTTGTTCAAAAGATTTAGAGCCGAGCAAGTAGCACGGATGGGCACTTCATTTGTTATTTTTAAAAATTTAAAAGAGCATGATTATGAACGAATTGTTGAAAAAAAGTTAACCGAAATTTCAAAAAACATTGAGGATAATTTTTTACTTAAAATTCAATTTACTAATAACGTTAAAAAAATTATTTTAAAGAATGGTTTAATTCCATCCCAAGGTGTACGACCTATAATTTCCACAATTGGTGAAGTAATTGACGTCAGAGTCCCAACGTGGATCTTAGAGCTTTATAAAATAAACGCTAAGCTTGCGGTGGTTGATTTTGATGATTTTAAAAATAGTTTTAGTTTAATTTCTGATGATAAAATAATTTATCAAGATCAACTCGTTTTTGATAAATCTTCCGAAAACAAAAAAGTAACATTTTCAAACGTACAACTAAAATATATTTCGAATCACGAGGCCGCCCATATCGTTGTCGGTGTCACCTTATTTGGTCAGCTTCCAGAACGCATAATTTTCGAAGAAGGATATGCTCAAAATGTAAATCCACAAGTTAGATTTAAAGAAATCAAAGTTATAACTAAAGAAATCGCCGAATCTAATTTAGCAATGATTTTATCTGGCTATGCCATTGAAGAAATGCTTTTTACAAAATCGGGACTTAGTAGTGGTGCATATGAAGATTTAAAAATGGCTACAGATCTTGTTTCTCACATGATTTCTGAAGTCGGAATGGGGTCTCATATAGGTCAATCCTTAAAACATAATGACCTGCCTCATAACTTAAGCTCATTAAAATTTGAAGACGATTTATTGAAAGAAAAGTGGCTCAATGAAGCCTTGGTCAAAGCTAAAAAAGTTCTTGGCGAGCAAGCTAAATTGTTTAACGCCATTCAAAATGAACTATTATTAGAACGAAAATTATCAATTGCTAAATTAGAAACCCTTGTTCAACAAAATTTTAAAGGTTCTAAAGAAGACATAAATATGATTATAGATCGTACTGAACACCAGCTTTTTGATAAAATAGCTGCTTAAAAACTGCAACCGAAACAGTTTAAACCTATCTTATTCAGATATAGGAAATCAGTCCTTGTCATTCGGTCTAAAATTCAATATCCATTATAATGTAAGTTTTGAAAGACCATCGCTGAAATGGGTTAAACCATTTTGGAGGAAAGTCCGGACTTCGTAGAGCAGCGCATGGGGTAACGCCCCTCCATCGTAAGATGAGGAACAGTGGAACAGAGAGAATGTCCAAGGCTATGATCCTTAGATCGGGAACGGGAGATCTTCGGGGAGCTGTTGGAGTGAAAACAGCAAAACTCTGCGCGAAGCAAGGTCAAATAGGGAAACGCTATGAGTGCGGCTCGCACCAGTTTTCGGGTAGATTGCTTGAGGTTAAAGGTAACTTTAATCCTAGAGGAATGATGGTTAGATTTTAAAAATTGTGACGATTTTTAAAGTTACAGAATCCGGCTTAAAGAGAAACTTACAGGTTCGTCAATGGGGGTCGAAAGACCCCCGCCATTTTATAAAAAGAAAAGTTCCAACAAAAGGACATCACATGTTAGTTTTAGGAGTCGATTTAGAAACCTCTGGATTAAGTTTTGAAAAAGACCAAATCATTGAAATTGGGGCTGTGCTTTGGGACACCGAAGGACAAGCACCCAAAAAGATTTTTAACGAACTTATCTATTTCGATAACATAGATCTTTCGAACGAAGTTCAAAGTATCACTGGAATATCATCTGAAGATTTGAAGACGTACGGGATCCCTTTAAGTGACGCTCTTAAAACATTAACTGAACTCGCTAACCAAGCTGAATACTTAGTGGGCCACAACGCCATTAGCTTTGATTCTGAGTTTTTAAATCAAGCCTATTTAAGTTACCAAATGCCTAAGCTTAAAAAACCTTGGATCGACACCTTAACTGATATTCCTTACGCCCAAGAAATTAAAACCAGAAAGCTGTCCTACCTTGCCGCTGAGCACGGTTTTTTAAATCCATTTGCCCACCGCGCCCTTTTTGATGTTTTGACCACTTTAAAGCTTTTATCTAAGTATGACATTGAAGAGATTGTGATGATTCAACAGTCCCCTCTTGTTAAGGTCTTTGCTCACGTTGGATTTGATGACCGAGATAAAGCCCGTCGAATTGGATTTCGCTGGGACCCACAAAAAAGACATTGGTTCTCAGAAGTGAAACAAGCCCTTATCCCTCGAATGGATTATCCGTTCGAATATTCAATTGAGGATTAATCTGTGAAAGCAAACTTAGTTTTAACCGCGCAGCTCTTAACTATCGGTTTAATTTTTTATGCTCCATTTTATGAATTTGAATATTCTAATTTAGACTTAGAACCTTTAAGTGTACATTTTATTATAGGATTAATTTCAATTTTTTTAGGTGCTTTTTTATTTTTGGCTTCGATATTTACAATGAGTACAAATTTTGAAGTTCGAGCGAAACAAAGATCTACATCAGAACTTGTGACCAAATGGCCTTTTTCTTGGGTCAGAAATCCAATTTATTTATCCGGAGTTTTTTTAAGTTTTGGTTGGTCGCTATTTTTCTTGTCTTTGTATGCCTTCATGAGCTCTGTCCTTCTAATTATAATTTTACTTATTAAAGTAAGTTTAGAGGAAAAATTTTTAACTCAGCAATTTGGCGAACCCTATAAAAAATATTTAAAACAAGTTCCAAGAATTATACCTAGATCTCTTTTCTAGTTAGTGACTTTACACATCTGAGCTACACACTTAAAGGTTTTATCAGACTTAGGGCAATCACATGGTGGTGGCACCACTTTGCATTGCTTTTCCATCTTCGTGTAAGCTTCAACCTTTGAAGAGTTGATAACATCATAATCGCAACAGCCACACAGAGTTCCGACAAGCTGACAGTCTGAGTCCACTTTACAGTTTTTAAATTTAGCTGGAACAGGAATCAAAGTTCGAGGTTTAGAAACCTCTGCACTGACAAAAGAAATTCCAAAATATAAGACTACTAGCACAGAAAATATTTTTTTTAGGTTCATACAATTAGAGTAGGACACTAATATTAAAATACAAATAATTCCTACATGACCTTACGTATAATGGTCAGCTTAATTACTATATTAATTTAATCTAGTAATTCAATAAATTTAGAAACTAGATTTATTTATCTAAAAAATATTATTCTGAAAACTTATCTTGTGAGCCCTTCAAGGTTTCATACTCAAAGCAACGCATAAAGTCTTTGGATTTGTACTCTTTTAAAAGTTGATTGCCTTGAAAAACTAGAAATCTATCTTTAAAATAATTGTCTGTTTCAGCAATTTCGAACCGCCAATCATCATTTTTGACTTCTGAGACTTTACCTTTAAACTCGATGGATTCTGTTGGAAAACCACTTGTTACTTTTGATTTTAAATCTTGCTCTAACTTCACTGTTTTAACTTTATTGCCACACGAAAAATCAATCGCTTTGTTTTCAACTGTGATCTCGGCACGGTCAGTGCATTCTGCTTCAGCCAAAAGATCAAGAGTTTGCAAACCCTTTGTGTAGAAGTGCACTTGAGCTGTAATATTATCTTTCTTATCTTTTCCAATCGAACCAATTAAAAGTTGTTTATCGTTAAAGTTATACAAAAAACGTGGGTCACGCTTAACATAAGCTTCTTCTAAGGGATGACTGATCCATTTTATTTTTTTTTCGGATACAGTTAGTTCAATCACACAATATTTCTTAATTGGATTTCCATCATGCAAAGTAAAGACAACAACACCTGGTGAAGTAGAATTAATAGTTCCAAACTCTGCTAGTCCTGCATATGAACTAACTGAAAACAGTAATAACATAAAAGATATGTATAATTTCATATTAATGACCTCTTTGATTCGTACTTTCAAAAATTTTATCAGCAGATTTGGCTACAAATCCCTGGTACATTTTTCCGTCTTTCATTGGGTATCTTTTTGCAAATTCGTAGTAACAAGAAGGAACTTTGAAAACACCATCATCAAATTTTAATTCTTTTTCGTAAGCCATAGTTGAGCTTTGTTCTAAGTGATCGTCTGGTGTTCCCTTTACCAATCCCCCACTTTCATTCATTTGAAACCCATGTTTCATTAAAAATTCATTTAAATCTTGAACTTCTTTAAAGGCTTTCAAATTATTAATATTTACCGTGAAATGATTCGCACAAAAACCATAGGCATAAAACCAAGCCGCATATTCGCTTTCTTTATAAAGGGATTGATATGTTTTATGATTCGCCGTCCACAAACGCCCGGCCATACACAAAGATGGGTCCGAAAGTGTTTTTGCTGGAATTTGATCTACTAATTGATTCATAGTTTTTTGTAATTCAGGCGAAAACTTATCCGTTAAAAGTTCGCTAATAAAAATTTTTGGTAATTCTGGGCTTTTTATATTTTCTAAATGAATTGCATAAAGTTTTTTAACTTCAAAATGATAATCTGATTTTTCAACATATCCAAAATCTTTAAAAAACTTAGCCAAAGATTCAATACCTAACTTGGGATGTTTCAAAGTTCTGTAAGCAATATGATCATTAAAAATTTCATCACCTTGTTTTTTTAAAAGCTGGTGAATTTTTAAAGCCTCTGGATTTAGATTTGTGTACTGATTCCATATCTGTTCAAAAAAACTTTCAATTTTCATTTGTGCCTTCTTATTTCTTAATACATATATTTTATTTTTAATTTCAATAAACAATTTTAAATAAAACTATTATTCTAATGTTTTATCGGTAATCACTAAAGATCTACTAATCTTCTAACACCAACAAATTTAGAAAATCTTTGAATCTGCTTAATCCAAAGCTTATCTAATGTTTCATCCAAAAGTCCATCTGGACCCAATCCATTCCATACGTTAGTAATAAAAATTCTTTCTGGAAATAAATACGCATTTCTGTATCCAAAAACTTGCTGTAAGTGCTCTACAGGTCTTAGCCCACCGAATTTTCCGCCTAATCCAACAAAAGCCACTGGTTTATTTTCAAACGTCGTTGGGTACTCCCAAAAATCAATAAAATATTTTAAAGCCCCAGGCATTGAACCATTGTATTCGGGACAAACGATATAAAGGCCATCACTTTCGTTTAATGAATTGATTACTTTTGAAATACCAAGTGGCATTTTATCTTTAGCTCCGTACATCGTGCCGTTCAATTCCGACAGGGGCAATTTCTCAAGTTCAATTAATTCTGTTTCTACGCCAAGCTGTTGAAATCTTTTTTGAGCGATTTTAGCCACTTTCGCTGAATTTGAGCCCACTCGGTCCGTACCTACAATAATATGTAACATATAACTTTTGTCCTTTTAGATTTTATAATTATAATAATTTACGTTTTATAGCTGTAATCCAAAATAGGCCAGACTATCATTTTTATAATCTTGGCTGCCCCAATCCAATAAAATAATTTTGTATCCAAGGTGTAAACTAAATGCATTTGATTTGGACACCACAAGTGAAAAATCTAGAAGTGGAGCATCTAAATCATTTGTCGCAAATCTATATCCCGGACCAATGTAAGTTCCTATCATGTACTGATCGGAAATTTTAAATTGTCTTTTAAGTTTCATTTCTAAATCTAAGCCATAAAAATCTTCTTTCTCGTGAATAACTCTTTGAAATCCATGCAGTTCAAAAGCAAGGGGGGCTTCAACCAAATGGAGTGATCCACCAAGTCTGATTTCGGTGAACTTATCATTTAAGTACTCCCCCGCCCCAATACCCAAGGACGGCTTAAATACAATTTCGGCTAAGGCTGATGAATTTATCAAAATGAGGCTTAAAAAAATCCCAACTATTTTATAAGTTATCTTAGTAAATTCATTCAAATTCATTTATCAACCTCATAGCAATAAAGTCTATAATGCATCAATGATCTTGGCTTGAATAGACTTCATATCTTCTACAGACCTGGGTGTTTGAACTGCTAAATTAAAGTCTTTAGATGATTGGGTTGGAACTAGGTGATGATGAACATGCTGGACTTCAAAGCCTTGAAAAAAGGTGCACACACGATTACAACCCGTAGCTTTTTTAATCGCCTTAGCTAACTTTTTTGTGGTGTTCATTAATGCCGTATATTCCACATCATTTAGATCAAAAAAATGATTCTCTTCACGTTTAGAAATAATAAGTGTGTGACCTAATTGAATCTGATTTAAAGCTAAAATAGCAAGTGTGTGCTCGTCTTCATAAAGTTTATAAGACGGAAGCTCATGACTTAAAATTTTTGTAAATACACTAGCCATACATAGATCCTTTAAAAGTTTAAGTCTTGCTGATAAAGGATTTTCATTTTTGGTCCGTAAGAAAGCACCTTCATCTGCCAAGGCGAAGAACTTTTAATTTCAACAATAGAGTAGTTATGAACCCCAGAGGCACCAAAAATTTGTCTTGGATTTGGGTTTTTTTTCCATGCGTTAGGAAAAACAGCCGCGTGCATAGCACTTGAAGTCAGTTCGTAGGTCTCGTAGCCGGTCTCATTTGAATCAATTTTCATCAGTTCATTTAAGTGTCGATCCCCACTTACAAAAAAAGCTTTAGATTTAACTTTTTTTAATTCAGCTAAAAAGTTTTTGAAATCATTGGGGTGATTCACTTCAAAAGATTCAAAAGTGTGATACTTACCAAAAAATTGATCTCCTTTAATAATCCAAGTAGGTTTTTCAATAGTCATCGATCTTAATATTTTAGAAGTTTGATCTTTGCCCCAATGAGATTCTGATTCCTTATCAGGCGTTTTACTAGCCATTTGTTTTATCTTTTTTGGTTCAGATCTAAACGTGCGTCCATCTGAAAAAATAAATCTTTGGTCAAAGGCATTAAATATATACCCTGCACCTGCTAATTTTTCAGTGATTTGTGGCACAGATCTAGAACCGTAAAATGTTTCAAAAACTTTTAAAGATTCTTTTTTATAAGGATAAGATTGATCCCCATTATTAAATCCGTAATCGTGATCATCCCAAATGGCTAAAGTGGGAACCAATCTTGCTATTCTGTAATAAGAAAGAATATTAAAGGTCTCAACATACCTTTTCCATAACATGGGCTCGGTGGCATGTTTAAAATTAAAAATTTTATCCTTAGACGGCAGAAGAGTATCCGCGTAAACATTATCCCCAATCATGAAGGTGTATGTAGGGTCTTGCTTTAAATAATCATTCCACATTTTAAATTGAATATCCCTGTAGATATCATGAGTGCAGGACAAAACACCGATTTTAGCAGTTTTGGATTTTAAATCCACAGTTTGAAAATTTCGCTGATCAATAATTTGTAAATCTTTAAAAACTTGAAACGTATAATTTGTATTAATAGACAGTTTTGAAATCTCTAATTTGTAAACAGCATAGTCTGTAGTTCCAGCGTCAACACGCTCTTGATTTATAGTTTTAATTTCTTTTTCATTTTCAAAAACTTTAAAATAAATCTTGTCCATTTTTTTTGCTAAAATTTTTATGTTTGTCGTAGAGCTAGTCGTTAAACCCTGCCAAATAGCAAAAGGATGAAGATTTGTTTCTTCTAAAATCTGAGCTTCAATTTTAGGATCATTTGTGACCTGGTTTAGCTCAGGGATCAAACCTAAAAATGTGCAGTTCGTGAGAAATAAAAATAAGATATAATAAAAGTTTCTCATATATTTAAACGATCTAAACGCTTAAGCAGTGTATGATCAAGGAGCACCATAGCGATCATCGATTCTACAACAACCAAGGCCCGAGGCATAATGCAAGGATCATGTCTTCCAGTTTTTGCTACATCTTGAATACTTGACGTGGGTTTAAATAAAACCTCTAGCTCAATATCTTGTCCTGTAGAAATCCCACCCTGAATACCGCCGTAGGGCTGATCTAATTTATGAAATTCACTGCCCTTTAAACTGACATTTGAATCGCCTAAATTAATTCCTTGAACAGCCCCAATCGAAAATAAAGCTGAAGCCAAGTCAGATTTTAATTTTGAAAACACAGGTTGACCTAATCCAGCATTGGGGCCTTTAATTTTAACCTTGATAACCCCACCATAGCTTTCACCATTAGATTTGGCGTCTTCAAGCATGGTTTTTAAAACATCTAATTGGGAGTCATCTGCAAAGCCTAAATCCGTTTTAAGTCCTAAGTAATTATCAAATTGAAGTCTAAAGTCTTTAAACTGAGCTTTACTTTTAATTGGTCCTACACTTTCTATCCACACATAAATTTTAAGTTCGGGATTTAAAACTTCTAAAGCCTGTCTAGCAATGGCTCCGGCAAAAACACGGCTGACAGTTTCACGCCCTGAGGCTCTTCCGCCACCCCGCAAATCCACGTGTTCAAATTTATCTTTCCATGCTTGATCCGCATGTCCCTTTCTGGGTTTAACTTCAGCATAATCAGCCGATTTCTGATCTTGATTTAAAATTTCAACAGCAATTGGTGTTCCTAATGTTTTAGATTCATAAATGCCACTTAAAATTTTAAAATCATCGCTTTCATTTCTTGCCGTCACGAAAGCATTTTGACCAGGACGTCTTCGATTTAAATACTTCACAATTTTAGCTTCATCAATTTTTAGACCTGACGGACAACCATCAATCACAAGTCCCATAGATGGACCATGACTTTCACCAAAAGTGTGCAATTGAAACATATGACCAAACGTATTTCTAAAACTCATAATTATCCCATATGGATTGCTGAGCTTGGGCTTGTTGTACAAAAAACTCTAATCCACTCACATATTCAATTTTATTTATGAAACTGTAAAGCTTTGCTTTGGAATTATCTCTGTAATCTAAATCTATAATTTTAGTAATTGTATATTTTTGATTAAGAACATCTGGATTAAGACCCTTTTCACCACTGGCCCAAATCAGCTGAACTTTTTTAGTTAGCGAAGAATCAACACCAGACAAAGTTCTAGGCTTTCCTGTTCGAGCAGAATAAAAAAAAGCGTTTGGATTAATTTTTTTTAGTTGCTCTAAAAGAGCACCACCGCCCCAAACAAAAGTCTTTTGATTAGTATCAAAATGAATCTTCAAAAAATTCTTTAATGCAAAATAATCTGTATTAAAAGAGTCTACCTTATTAACTAATTTTGGACTTAGAATTAAAGTATTCGCAGTTTTGAAATCTAAATTTTTATCTTGATCAAAATTGTGCTTTATTACCTTTGATACATCATTTATTTTGTTAAAATTAGACGCAGAATAGACTTCAGATTTGTAAGGTGCTGTGACAGCCAAAGCCTTAAGGTCATTTTTTATAAACTGATCTTTGTGACTCAAAAGCTGATCTAATGAATCTATGGATAAAGGCCAAAAATTTTTATATTTAAAAAAATTAAAATGAAAACTAGGGGTGTAACTATGACTTATATTTTGCCCATAGATTCCATAAAAACCTTTAGGCTTGTCTTTAGGCCACTGCCACCACAAAGGTTGATCCCAAGAAGATCCTTCACCAAATCTATAGAATCCAATTTTTTGTTGATAAGATTTTAATTGTCTTAAGTAAGACAAATCATAAGATAGACTATTATTAGCCGAATCTTTAATTACGGTGGAAGCGGAGCTATTAGCGGACTGACTTGCACCAACAGATCTAGGCAGAAATGAGTAACTTAACTGATCAAAAATCTGACTCAATTTTAAATCTAGATTTAAAGCGTCTTCATGGGACGAAACCAAAGGACAGATCTTAAAATGGGGATCGTAGTTAAGCTTTTTAATTTCTGATGAATATAAATTTAATAATTCAAAATTAAAATTTAAAATCTCTTCAACAGCACGTTCGCTGTGACTAGAATAAATATCAATATATTTAAGCTGCTCTTTTGTCGGTAAACCTAAAGCAATATCCCAGTCGACTAAAAACTTAGCTTTTATACATGATAGCTTTTTTAAAATATTAGATTTTAAATTTCGAATTGATACTATGTGCAGAACCTTCGGATTAGATTTTAAAATTTTAAAAATTTGATTTTCTTCAATTAAATCTGACCTTAATTCCATGGAACTCGGATTTAAATTTAAAATCAAATCATTTTCTTTCGGCAAATAAGTTACAAATCCATGCTTAGGGGATTTAAAATTTAAATACTCATAAAGAGCATTAAATTTAGGGTCAAAATATTCTGGAATAAAGACTTGAGCATTAGAATACGACATGTATTTTTTTTCACGAGCAGGAAATAGTTCAGACCATTCTTTTAGAGGATCACTATGTTTAGTTAATACTGGGCGATTTAAAAAAATTCTACCTTTAGAATCCGTCACTCGTCTGAGCCATAAAACCATAGCTTGCTTCGGAAATTTAAATTTTTCTAATTGAAAACCGGCTCCAACAGATACAACCAATTGCAATGACGCCCTATTTGAAATCTTGTCTGATTTTAATTTTTTATTATGACTCAAAGATGTCTTATGTTCAGATTTAATTTTTTTTAATGTAAATTCTTTTATTATTTCATTCAAAATTTTAATTTCCAAATTACGAAATTTTTTTTCTTGACCGTCTTCAAATAAATCTTGAATTTTAATTTGCCCCCTAGATTCAATCTCTTGGTCTAAATCATAGCAAATATATTTTTTTGATTTTAGTTTTAAATCTTGAAGTAAGGTTGTTTTGCCAACACCTCTGTGACCTATTAAGAATATTTTATCCATTTACGATCTCAAAAAAATTTGAAAAACTTTTTTTAACTGATTCTGGTTTGTCGTAACTAATATTATAACCAAAGGACTTTAGAAGCTCATAGCTCATAACAAGCCTGTGATCTGAATCTGAGTCAAAATCAAATTTTTCATCTTTTTTTAATTGATCACATTTCGGACTGGATTTTATTTTTAAAATTAGTCTTTTGGTATTTAAATCTGAATCAATTTGAAATCCGATACGACCCAGAACTATAATCATATGTTTTAATCTGTCAGATTCTTTATATATAAGCTGTTCCGGATATTCTATGGCCACTTCAATATTGTGTACTAGTGCTATCTGGCTAAGTAAAATCGCCATCACTGGAAATAAATCCGGATTATATTTTAGGTTCATAATTTTTAAGTACTTTTTAAATTCACTAGGCTTAGTTTTAACATTATAAAAGTGAATACCTTGTTTAAGTTCAAAATTCAGACCCAATTCTTTTAAAAATTCCAAACCTTTACGATCAGGCTCAGCTGAATTCAAATCTAAATTTGTAATTTCAATTTCAGATCCTGAAAAACAAAAACTAAGTAAATAGATGACGGAAGACCAATCCGCACCAATGTTCAATTCCACAGGTTTTTCTAATTTTTGGGTTGATTTAATTACAACCACATTATTTTGGTCCTTCACCTGACAGCCAATATCCTTTAATAACTTTAGAGTGATGGCCTCATATCCAGAACTTTGATCTCTGTTTAAACAGTTTATTTTAAAATCGTTTTTACTATCTGCTGCGGCCAAAGCTAGTCCAGAAAAAAACTGAGACGATTTAATGAAGTCGACATCGACCTGATGTCCTGCCCAACCCTCAGAATCAATTATAAAATAAGGTTTTTTTTTATTAAAATAGCTATTGGACTTAACCCCCAATTGGCTTAAAATTTCAACTATTCCATCATGTGGTCTTTTCGCCAATTGAGGACTAATTTCTAGGACCCACTGACCTTTAAATTTTGAAACATAAATTGCAAAGAATCTAAATGTTGTGCCGCCACTTCCCAAATCAAAAACCGAAGGGCCAAAGCTGTCTTTTAAAGATTCAGTATTTAAATTCGTATGTTGAGACTTATTGAATTCATCTAAAGATTTTTTTAACTCTAAAATATCTTTAGCTTTACTTTCATAACTTATTTTTAAATTTGGAAACGTCGCACTTAAAATCAGAGCACGGTTGACTATCGACTTTGAACTTTCAATTGGGCCTGAATATTTAAATTTCATTTGGCAATTAAGCCTTGATTTTTAAGTTCCTTAATAATTTCTGGAACAGTGACTTTTTTAATTACAGCTCTGAAGTTTTTTAAAAAAACAAAATTAATATCTTCACCACTTCGTTTTTTATCTTTTAGTAAAGCCTTTTCGAATTCAACTTCAGACTTTTTGGGTAGGTCGCCAAGGAAAAATTGATTGATCTCTAGATAATGAATTAAAACTTGAAGCAGCTTTATATGTGAGTATTTCTTTTTAACACTCCACGTGACAGCAAAAATAACACCTCTTAGAACAGCTTCTGAATGGGGTAAACCATAAATTTTTTCTAAGGCGTGTCCCACCGTATGACCTAAATTTAATTTAAACCTTTCTTTCTTTTTTTCTTTAGGGTCTTTTTTAACATAAGAATTTTTAACATTAATAAAGTCTGTGATCGAAGACCAAACTGTATCAAAATCAGCCGGCCAATTTTTATTTATAAAATTTCTAAGTTTCGAATTTTGGCTAGAAAGCAAAATAGTTTTAGTGATCTCGCCCATGGCTTTTGTTGGGCTTTGATGTTGAAGCAAGGATTTAGAAACTATTATTTGTTTTGCTGGATAAAAAGTTCCAATTTGATTTTTAAAACTTAAAACATTTAGTGCAGTTTTACCCCCATGTGACGAATCAATGGCTGCAAGCCAAGTACTTGGGCACTGTATAAAATCGACACCACGATGATAGATACTAGCTAAAAATCCACAAAAATCACCCATACTTCCCCCGCCGATAGCCACAAAACAATATGGGGGTTGGATGTTTTCAAGCAGGGGTTCGATCTTTATTAAAACTGATTTTAATCCGTCGATAGATTTTAAATCTTCGCCCGCTTTTAAAAATAAAATTTGAAATTTAGATTCCAACTTTTTGATTTCTGGAAATTCTTTTAAATTCTCATCAATAAACAACAGGCTGTGTTTTGGTTCAAAGTTTTTTGGAGTGAGTTGATCAACGATAAGGATTTTTTCTTTAAACGGACCAAAGAATTTTTTTATCATAATTTAATTAAATTATATGCTAAGAATCAATTCACGAATAGCGCTTTTTTCTGGACTACTCACACAAAGCGTATTTTAACTTAAATCTAAGTTAGAGCTAATTTAACTTAAATTTCAATCAAACCAAAGACCAATCAATGGCACTTTGATCAGTTCTTGTTAAAAATTCATTGGCTTTAGAGAAGGGACGGCTCCCAAAAAATCCTCGGTAACTTGAAAGCGGCGACGGATGTGACGACTGAATGATGAAATGAGTATTAGGGTCAATAAGTCCTACTTTTTTTAATGCCGGCGCCCCCCAAAGAATAAACACTTTGGGTCTAGAATCTTGAGATAATTCAGTTAATAAAAAATCTGTAAAAATCTCCCAGCCCTTTTTTTGGTGAGAGCCTGGCTTTGATTTTTCAACTGTCATAGTTGTGTTTAGTAATAAGACCCCTGATTTAGCCCATGTTGAAAGATCCCCGGTCCGTGGGGCCTTCCAACCAGAACCCAGATCTGATTGTAATTCTTTAAAAATATTTTTTAAAGATGGAGGTAATTTTGTATCGCTAGAGACCGAAAAACTTAAGCCGTGAGCTTGGCCTTCACCGTGATAAGGATCTTGACCTAAAATAATGACTTTTGTTTTTTCAAAAGGACATAGCTCTAGAGCCTTAAAGTAGTTTTTTTTTTCAGGATAAATGATTTTACCATTTTGACTTTCAGTTTCTAAAAAATTAAATAATTTCAGCATGTAAGGCCTGCTGACTTCAGAATTTAGTTTTTCTTTCCAAGACCCTTTGAGATTTTTTAAGTCGGATAATAAAACGTTCATGGTTTACTTTACCGAACAGATATCTTTTAAATCAATAGATAAAAATTCAGCTTTTGTTTTACACCCACAATTACTGCCCGAATCTAAATCCAACAGAAGCCGAAATATCATATCTCACCCGTGTTTTTAGGTTGAGGGCAAAACGGAACAGAAAGATGAATGTGATTATTGTGATCCGCATTTGTATCACAGTCTAAAAGACCGCCAGTGCAATCGCCTTGAGTCCTTTGAAGTTCAGTTTTTAAAATGTAAATGCGATCATTCATACATTTTCGAAAATCAACAAAGAATCGAGCCGAACCCCTTTTATTAAATCTTCGCTCTCCGCACTCACTTCGACATCTCGAAAATCCAGGATAAATGTTGCCTGATAAATCAGTAGCGGCTGTTGGAAAAATACCTTTTGATCCGTCAGTGAACTCGATTTGCAAATGGTTCATGTCTATACTTGTACCTAAGGAGTGGGTGCTCCACACGCAACCTTCACAAATAGCCCTTCGTGCATAAGCCCCTTGGCTTCCGATTACAATTCTTCGAATTTTCTTAGTATTGCCAACGGCCTTTAAACCCTCAAAGGCGCAATCGAATAAATTGGCATTGATAAAATCGACGGCTAAAGGATTAATTTCTCTTTCAGTGCGACAACGTTCGCCCCCACCGAATTCAAAGTTAATTGTAGTCTGTTTATTACAAGTGTCGATTTCAACGATATTGAAGCTACGATTTTCTAAAGACTGTCTTCGAGTATCGCCCCTTAAAGGGATTCCACTCCTTAGTCCAGTTTCAATCGGCGCTTCTGGTTCCTTCATCGGGAGGCCCAAAATCGTACCCATTTCAATTCGGGTCGAGGGCTCAATATCCGCCGTTGAACTGTCACCAACTTCTTGAGCAGAAGATATAAAAAAAAGCAGGGAGATAAGCCCAAAAATAATGCGCATTAATATGTCTCGGAATAAAACAATGTCGACTTAAAAATAAAAAATTATCCTTTGGTCTAAAAAATAAATAATTTTAAATATTTTCTTTACTTACACTAAACTTACAACTATTATAATAAAACTTACACAGGGAGATTACACGATGGCAAAGTCCTTAACATCCAAAGAAAAAGCGACACTGGAATTTATTGAAACCTATGTAAAAACCCATGGAATCTCTCCGACTTTTACTGAAATTAAAAACCATTTTGGTTTTGCCAGCATCAATTCAGTTCAACGTTACATTCAACAGCTCGAGTCCAAAAATTATATTCAAAAAGGAAACTCGAATGAAAAACGCTCCCTTAAGCTTTTAAAATCTTCCACAGATTACCTTGCCGATCTGATGGAAAAACCGTCCGTCGCTGTCACCCTCCCTCTGCTTGGGAAGGTGGCGGCCGGCCTCCCTTTAGAAGAAAAAAACTTTGACCAGTGGGTCGATGTTCCTCTTTCATTAGTTCAAAAACCCAAGGAAAGTTTTGTCCTTCGTGTTCAAGGGGAATCTATGATTGACGAAGGCATTCACAGTGGTGATTTAGTGATTATCGAAAAAAATTCCTTTGCCTCTGAAGGCAGTCTTGCCGTGGTTTCGACAGAAGATGAATCAGCCACTGTTAAAAGAATATTTTATAAAAATGGTCAGGTGGAACTTAGACCTGCCAACTCCAAAATGAAATCCATGTGGTACGAACCCCATGAAATCACTTTGCAAGGTTTAGTGATTGGTCTGATGAGAAATTATGCTAAAGCACAAATAAAAAAAAGATAACTGGAGGAAAATATGAAAAATTTAGCTTTAAAAAATCAAGATTATGAACAAATAGATCTGTTTGATGAATTGGAATCTACGTCTTCGTTCACCCATGCCATCACACAAGATTATTTTGATCCCTGGGACAACACCCGCGGCAGAAATATCATTAAAGCCTTAGGTAAAGATGGTAAAGACGTCACCCTGTACTTCGATGCCTTAGACCAACAGTACCATTTATTTGAAGAGTAATTTTTAATTTAATTGCACCCATTCGCCCTTACAGTATATTTTTTTTGATCCAAAGTCGGGACATATTGAAATTAAATTTAACCATTCATTCTCGACTAAATCTTTGACCATTTTATGTTTTAAAATAATTTGATCCATATCTTTTGTAGCCGCTTCTAATATAACTTGTAGCCTTAAAGGTTGATGCATCAGCTGACCATTTCTAAATAAGGACTGTAAACTTAAACCCATCAAAAGGTCGCTGCCATTTCCTCTGATTAATCCGATTTGTCCTACAATGTTGTGTAAGGTTTTATCATCACTGCCATAATCCTTAGGATTTACTGCGGAAACGTAATATTGCATATTAATCCAGTTAGCGACAATCATAGGGGCTGTCATAATTAATTCTAAAATACTTAGATCCAAATCTTTTTTGGCATCATAATTATGAAGGAAAGTACGCCCGTTCAAATCTAGACCTCGAGTTAGCTCTCGTCGTGCAGCAATAAAAGCCGCATTATTTGCTAAGGCCCATTCGGGCTGAACCTCTGACCAGTCATTAGATTTATTTTGGATCTGTTCAATTAAATCTTTGTCGCTTAAATTTTCACAATAATTAAAATTTTTTGATCTTTCTTTAAGTGTTTTAATTTGAGCAAATTTAAGTTTATTTTTTAGACTATAAAAAGACTTTAAAGTTGATGCGTCTGTAATATGATATTCATCAAATTCAAAATCATCTGTTGTTGTGATATGAACTCCAGATATGAAACAACTGTTTAATGGAATATCAATTTTATAGTTCATTTTTAATTCTTCACGCAATCCTAGATCATTTAACAGGCCCGCTAAAGTTCTAGCATTAGACAAACCGCTATGACCTGCGCAAGCGCCACAGTCTAAAGCCGAAGATTGAGGGTTGTTTTCTGTTTTACTTTTATGTCCCATAAAAAAAACAAAGGGAGCAAAATTTGATGTGAGTCCCATATTTTTTAAAGCTCCGAAAGCTAATTTAGTTTTTTGATCTAAAGATAAGGATGTTAGATCAGGTCTTCTTTGATTATCTTTCGATGATTTAATAATAAGTGGTTCAAAACTTAAATTTATCTTACATTTGAAATGGTTAGACTTAATCATTTTAAAAATGTATGTCCAGCCAAAAGTCTCTACAAAAGTGAAACTTGAATTAACACCAGATTTTAAAAATTTTAAAAAATTAATATTTTTGATTTTATTTTTAATTTTTATTCCTAAATGTTTAGATTTAGATATTTCTTGAATCTCGCAAACTGGATTTAGTAAAACCGGGCACTGTTGTTCTGCATGAGAAGCGCCCAAAGTCCTATGCGACATCGAAATACCGAAAAATCCCGCGAAACCTATCGTCTGAATCTGAGGACATAAATTTTCAATATGACGTCGAATCAATTCGCTACGAACATCTATACAGAACGCCATTTGAGCTTCAGGAAAATTATTTTTTTCAGTTAAAGTATTAACATTAATTTTTGATAATAGCTGGCTGCGATAATTATCTTCACTAGCCTTAAGAAGAATATTTTTTTTTACATTGTCGTTCGTCATGATTTCATCAAAAGAAGTATTTATTAAAATGAATTTAGGTCCAAAATTTACTAAATTAAGAAAACTGTAATCATAACAGAGACATATCGCTAAAATATCTTCAAATCCACCGATTCTAATTAAATCATCATTTTGATTTTTTCGAGCCGCTTCGAATTCAAACTTTTGAACAAAAGAAGCCCAACCTTGAATTTGACTTATTAGTTTAAAAAAATATATTTCAAGTTGTTCTGAACTTAAATCAAATTTTTGTATTAACTTTTCAGATAAATTTTCAATTACTTCTGACGGCTGATCCGACAAACCAAAAAAAGTACTATTGAATTTAGATCCTAATTTTTTAAATGATTTGTCGTAAATCACTAATTCTTTCCAAGCGGTGAAAAGGCGAAGATTTTTAGTTGGCATTGACCACAAAGATTGACCTTCGTCAAAGTATGCACTTAACCACTTAGAAATATGTTTTTTAACTTTAGGGGTCCATTGTGTTTTATTTTGCAAATCATAAACATCAGATCCTGAATTAATTTTAACAATATCAGATTCAAGACCTATCTCAAGTGCCACTTTAAGATCATGTAGACTTATTTTGTCAGTGTTAGCGAAATTATTATTATATTCAATTAATGCTAGATTTAAATCTGCATCAGTAATTTTTCCTGATCTGTAAAGGGAATTAAAATATTTATATGAAGGTAAAAGACTATTACCAGTTAAGCTCTCATGAAAACATAAAGTATCTAAAAAATTTTTATCCCTAAATCCAAAAAAAGGGTTTACTGCCACATTATCTCTTAGATCCCATACCGGAGTTAATCTTTGCTTAACAGATTGAACACAGTGCTTTACATCTACAATATTCGATTTTTTTAATAAATTCTGGATGTTCGAATCAAAATTCTTAGTTTTAGAATCAAATTGTATTTGAATCATAATTTCTCCTTTAGATGATTTAAATTAAAATCCATTTAATAATTTGACATAGATTTTTCTAAAAAAACGATGCTGATTTAGATACACAAAGTGACTTTGCATTAACAACAAAGTTAAAAAAGCAAAGATTAATACAAAATCAATAAGTAAGGACATACTTGAGTCCATTCCCTTGGGGAGATTTAAAACATCTAAAAAAGTAAATATCGAAATTTTATAAATCAATCCGTAAAGAACACAAATGGCAGCACAAGTTATTAAACCCGTTAATATATTTTTTGAATTTTGTAGAACTTGTGACAGTGAAAGACTTAAGATACCTAAAAGCACTAAGCCTTGGTTCTTATTTGAAAAGTTTGGATCAATAATTAAATACAGAACACCTGTCATCAGTATAGCAAAGAGGATAGAAAACGCAAAATTGAAATTATACTTCAATTTTTCAGATGCAAAAATACGATTCAGTCGTCCATAATCTACAACCTGTCCTATAGTTAAAAATGAATAGGCTTTATAAAATGCATGGCCCATCATATGAATCAAAGCTAAAGAATAGGCTCCAACTCCAATTTGAAGCATCATAAAACCCATCTGTGAAATAGTAGAATAGGCCAAACTTTTTTTAACATCAGTTTGGGTCCACATCACCATGACGCCAATAATTGCTGTTAAAGCACCTATTAGAGTCAAAAATACTAAACTTAAATGTGATTGATTCATGAGGGGACTTAGTCTGATTAATAAATAACCACCAGAATTTATAACCCCTGCATGCATAATAGCTGAAACAGGCGTGGGCGTGTTCATCGTAAGTGGTAACCAAGATTGGAATGGCCATTGTGCAGACTTAGTAATGGAACCTAAAACCAAAAATATGCATCCGACATCTAGTAACCATTTATTATTCCAGTTGTGAATTAAATCAGTTCTTACTAATTCTGAAAAATTAAAACTTCGAAAAATTACATAAAAACAAGATATTGAAATTAATAAAAATAGATCGCCTAATCTGCTAGTCCAAAACTTTTGACGAGCCGCACTTTCTGCCTCTGAATCATTTTTAACATGAGTCAAAAGCTTATGAAGAAAGTAAGATGTTAAAACCCAAAATACAAAAAATTGAATAAAGTTATCTGATAAAAGCATAACCGTAACTGAAAAAAGGACATATGATATTGATTTTAAAAAAAGATTTCTATTTTTATCTATTTCTAAGTATCTGAACGAAAATTTTGTAGTCACAGCGCCAATTAATAAAACAAAGCTTAATACAAATCCTGACAAAATATCCAAGTAAAAACCTAAATTTTCATTAGGTAAAAAAACTGCTCTTGAATTTAAAATAAGCGGTGTATTTATAGCATAGGATTGAATTGAAAGAATAAGGGCTAAAATAGGGCCGAAGTAAATTCCAAAACTTAATGTAGATTTAGAATTTTGAGAAACTAAATATGGTAGACTTAGTGGACTTAAAACAAGACAAATTAATGCAAAATTTAATAAATTCGATGACATAAAGCTCTCCTTTTTAAAAAAACATAACAAAATCATTTTATATATGCAAATATTTTCATGTATTATATTTCATGTATTATAATGCATCATAATAGATTAATGTATGGATATGGTCAGAGATAATTGGACTTTTTTTAGCAATCACGGACATGTCTATTTTATTTTAGCGCTTGAAAACGATGTCGTAGTTAGAGAAATCGCATCGAAAGTCGGCCTTACAGAAAGGGCTGTATTAACCATAATTCAAGATCTTGAAGATGCTGGCTATATAAAAAGAGAGAAAATTGGCAGAACTAACAAATATATTGTCGAAGCAGATAAAACCTTACGACATCCTTTAGAAAAAACCGTCAAGCTTACAGATTTAACTAAAATAATTAAAAAATCCTACAACTAAAAATTTAAAAAAATTAGTCATCTTTCACCAAAAAATTTATATAGAAATTAATTTTAAAGTTACAAGCTTTCAAGAATAAAAGTTAGCATATCTGATGTCGGCGTTTTCTTTTGCAAATAAAAATCATTCATTTCATGAATACAGTCATTTCTAAGCTGTGCAGACATTCCATAAGCTGAACAACTTAAAGTGGTGTATGTGTTTGTAAACACATCAATATCACCACTTTGATATGGATTTGTTGGGTCTTGTTGGGTTCTTTGCTTAGCACACCAAGGATTGCCTGAACAAAAACGCCAATCTTTTTGCAAATTATCACTTAGCAGATTTAAGTTATTTATTTTTAACTCACTTGAAACGCGACTTAAATATCTAATGTGTGAGGGCATATGGTCTTCATTTCGCCATTTTTCGGAGCTGCTGTATTTAGGATCATAAATACTTAAGTAGCCTTTGTTTCCATTGGTGTAATTAAACTGTTCTGATTTTAACACTTGAAAAAGTCGGTCACGATATTTTAGTGCACCTGTATGTTTATATAAAAAAGCCAGTGGCACAGCCATTTCTAAACTAGTATTGCGAACAAAGCGACCCACTTCATTTGGCGAATACGAATAACTGTACTCAAAGCAGTCTTCACAAGCACCCAATTGACTAGATCCAAAATTCATAGAATCAGCTATACCCTTTTTTACAGCTTTTAAATAATCCGGATTTCCTGTGACTTCGTAAAGCTTTCCTAAGCAATCCAAAACTAAACCTGTTTGAAACATATAGGCTGTATTTGGTGGATTACAGGTCCCATCATTTAAAGCATCATAACCACCGAGACCACACTTTTCATTTTCAAGATTAGACCTAATCCCCCAACCCATTTTTCCATCACCGTCTAAATCACTTTGTTCTATTAAGGATTTTCCAATTCTTTCAGCTTCATTTATTTCACAACCCAAATTTAGTTTTTGAGCTGCATTTAATTTGTATAAACACTGATAGGCCATGCTATTAAATGGATAAGTGGCAATATTTAAAATAAGATTTTTATACTTAGGTGTAAAATCAGAAAGAATTTTCCAACGTAGGCTATCTACGCTGGAAGGAACCTGAGCCACACATTGATTTTTATCAGGGGCCGAATTAGTGCTTTTTTGAACATATCTTTGCACAAGACTGCTTATTTTTAAATGATCTCGACTTGATCCTCCGCCAGCTCTACATAAAGCCACCTGTGTGTAGATTTTATTTAATTCTAAAATTTTGGATTCACTTATGCTTGTTTTATTGATCTCACCATTAAGTTCTGCATAACCTAGGCGTAACCAGCTTTGATTTATATTATCCCGACCGAATAAAACTAAACCTGGAGAAGATCCACAATATGTTCCTGCACAATGTGCAACCCCTACTTGTGGAACATGGGCATAACGCACTACCAAGGCCGGTGAATTTACAGATGCAAAAGTTTCAAAATTATATTGCACACAGGCACTAACAGGAGTTGACGCCAAACTACAGTTAACACCGATACATACTGAATTTGCCCCCAACTCCATACTTTCATGAATAGCTAATAACGCCTTTGGATTTAAAACGACGGCGGATGATTGTCCTGGGAATAAAGAAAAACTTTTTGGATAAAGATCTTGATAGATTGCCATTTGAATTATAGCTCCATCAGAGGTCACATTTATTGCATTCTGAAATAAAAATATAAGTCCCAGGATAGGTATATTAATAATAATAAAACGTAAGTATTTATTTAAAGAATGAAACATAGACTGTTTTCTCCTTACTTATTCTAATTTTGGTTGAACGATAATGAAAGAGACTAATGTCTAAAATAGCTAAACTAATTTATTATAAAACATTCAGATTATAAGTGGTCGATTATATTACAGCCTATTAGGCCTTACTTTATCAATCACACATTAGAATGCTTCATATTACACGATCAACTATTGACTTTAAATACCGAAAAGCTATGAGTGCTTAATGCCAGAACTCCCTGAAGTCGAAATTATAAAACTAGGTATTCAAAACCAGTTGCCCAAAGAGGCAATCAAAGAAATTAAGCTCCTAAGAAAAGATTTGCGCTTCCCACTACCTTTAAGAGAATTAAAGGACTTGAAAAATAAAAGTATTTTATCTGTTGATCGTCGTGGTAAATTTTTAATTTTAAAAACTAATACTCATCATTTTATTTCACACTTAGGTATGACTGGTCACTGGCGATATGAAGCTACTTACGCACCAATAAAACACGATCATGTTGTAATTGAATGGAGTAATATAAATTTAATTTACAATGATCCTAGACGTTTTGGATATATTTTAAAATTTGATCAGAATACATTTAAAAATTTTGGCCCCGATCCCATTCATGACCAGCTTGATTCAAATGATTTTTATTCAAAAGCAAAAAAATCAAACACACCAATAAAATCATGGATTTTAAATCAAAAAAATATTTTAGGCGTAGGTAACATTTATGCCTCTGAAATTCTTTTTAAAACAAAAATCAAACCCACAAAAATAACATCGAAATTAAAATTTAATGATTGGATTAATATCATTACAGAAACCAAGAATGTGTTAAATGAAGCCATTAAAAAAGGTGGAAGCTCACTTCGAGATTATAAAAACGTTGCCGGCGAACAAGGCGATATGCAAAATCATTGGCAAGTCTATGGCCAAGAAAATTCCAAATGCAATATCTGCCAAACAACAATTAAAAAAATCACCCAGTCCAACCGATCCAGCTACTTCTGCCCCACCTGTCAAAAATAGTCCTACACTTACTAATTCTTAAAAAAACTTATTTAAAGTCTATTTTGATTATAAATATAATTTTCATCATAGAATTTAAAATAGGACAGACCTTGTCATTCGCCTTGCATTCGAAATCTATTCTGGTTTTTATATAAATTTAAAGATCATTAGGACATTTAAAATAGGCTCGTTGGCGTGAAGCTTTGCTCTGCTGGATAAGTTAAAACAACCATTATAGTTTGTTAAGCAATGTCTAGAGAACAAAATTAATCTGCAAAGCGAATGACAAGGTCTGCCCTGTTTTAAATGTCCCAATGATCTTTAAATTTATATAAAAACCAGAATAGATTTCGAGCAAGGCTTCACGCCAACGAGCCTATTTTAAATTCTATGATGAAAATTATATTTATAATCAAAATAGACTTTAAATAAGTTTTTTTAAGAATTAGTAAGTGTAGGACTATTTTTGATGGGTGAAGAATTCGGGACGGTACTCGAAGTGCATTGTATCAAAGTGGTGCCAGTGACCGCCCCAGATGTAACCTTCGTCGGCAAAGACTTGAACAATTTCTGGGGGGAAGTGGTCGAAGTTTAGGGGATAGATCTGAACATCTAAAAGTTCTTCACTTAAATCTCTTCGATATTTGGCCCCTTCGTCAGTTCTTGCTGGTGAACATTTTAAGTTTGGTGCACATACGGCAATCCACTTCCAGTAGGAATCAAACCATTTTAAATTTGGAGTCGCATTTTTTAATGTGAAATCGACCGCAATCCCCCATGAATGAGAAGATAGTCTTTTAGTTCCGCTGATAAATCGCATGTTAAATCCCCCAGACATATTTCGATTTGAAATAAGCCATTTAGCCCCCTGGGGAAAATCTTTTTCTAACCGCCGCCCTACTCGTGCAAGGGCTTCAGCAGCCCCATTTCTTTGATTCATGTTAATATCAAAACCAAGAAATTTAACTTTTACGATTTCCATTTGTAAGTAGCGAGCTAGGATTTTTACATCGTCAATTGTAAGATCATCTTTGGCCGATTTTAGAAGATCTGTTTTAGAAAGGGCGTTTATATTTAAATATGTATTTATTAAAAGTTGATCGTGACGAAATCGGCCTGGAGAGTAATTCTTTTCTGTTATTGGAGCCATGTAATGATCTGGATAAGCTTGTAAAAGAATATCGCTTAAATCGACTTGGGACATTTGTTTTTGATAATCTAAATTTTGAATTAAATTGTAAACCTGTCCATCATCACAAAAACTACGATGTCCATTTTTAAAAACTAATGTGTTGCTCTGAACATCAAAACTTTCAATGGCATCAGGATACAAAGTGAGAATATGACTACATTTTTCTACACTTGTTAATTGATTAGTATCAAGACTAGTTGCAAGCGCAGAAGAGGAATTTAGTAACAGAATAAATAGGATTCGAAATTTAATTAAATTTAACATTTTTAATCCTTATAATCTTTTATTTTTTTAGGTTTAATTTGATTTCATTAAGCAAAGCCTGACACCCATCTTCAATAATATCTAAGACCTCTTCAAATCCATCATGACCTTTGTAATACGGATCTGGAACTTCATTGATTTGATGAATCTGACAGTAGCTTGTGAACTTTTTAACTTTTTCAGTGTCGGCATCAATTTCAATAGCCAAACGGATGACCTTATCAAAATTTGAATCATCCATAGTTAAGATCAAATCAAAATCAAAAAAATCACTAACTTTTATTTGACGTGAAATACTGGCTAGCTGATACCCTCGAAGTTCAGCATGATGCATTGAACGAGAGTCAGCTTGGCCACCATCATGATGACCTGAAGTCCCTGCAGAATCTGAAGTAATAATTCCCGATAAACCTTCAGACTCAACAAAATGCTTAAAAACACCCTCCGCGGTGGGAGATCGACAGATATTACCTAAACAGACAAATAAAACTTTCATAAGCCTATTTTTAACTATATAACTCTCAATCTGTCATGAAAGAATTTATAAGTATTGATAAAGCTGTAGAAGTTTTAAATTCTGGTGGGGTTGTAGCCCTACCTACGGAAACCGTTTATGGGTTAGCCGCAAAAATTAATGACGTATCAGCATTAAAAAAAATCTTTGAAACCAAAGCACGACCCTTTTTTGATCCCCTGATTGTTCATGTCTCTAATCTAGAAATGATTTCAAACCTGACATTAAACCCTCACCCCATATTAATTCAGCTCGCAGAAGAGTTTTGGCCAGGTCCCTTAACTCTTGTTTTTGATAAAAATCCAAACACAGTTTCGGATATTATCACTTCCGGCACTGACACGGTCGCGATAAGATGGCCTGATCATTCACTGACAGAACAAATTATATCGAAGCTAAATACACCTATTGCAGCCCCAAGCGCCAACCCATTTAAAAAAACCAGTCCTACTGAAGCTGATCATGTCAGGCAGTACTTTCCAAACTTAAATATCGTAGACGGTGGAAGTTGCGAAATTGGCCTTGAATCCACAATTGTGAAATTGGTTCCTGAATCAAATACTTTACTTATTCTTCGCCCTGGTCAAATTTCTAGACAAAATCTAATTGATTTCTTTAAATCTAAAAATTTAAATATTAAAGTCATTGAAAGCTTTAATCTAGAAGGCCCTGGTTCAATGAAAGAGCACTACCAGCCCTCGGCTGATTTATATCTTTTTAAAAATAAACCCATCAGCTACGATTATCCTGAATTTAAAAATAAAATAGTGAAACCCATTATATTTCCAGAAAATCCATTTTTATTCGCACGCGTATTATATAAAACATTAATTGAAGAATCTAAAAACGTTGATATTTTATTATTTGAATGGACCCATGACGAACTGGATTCAAATTGGTCCGCCATTCATAATCGTTTAGAAAAAGCAGCAAAGGTGATCCTATGAAATTACAACAAGATAAAAAATCTGGTTTAAAATATTTATTTAATCCTGGAAACCCAGATCATGCGACGGTCATTATGCTTCATGGGTATGGAGCTAATGCACAGGATTTGTATTCAATTTCAGAATTAAATTTTATCAAGGACTTAGATTTCAATTGGATTTTTTTAGATGGACCCATGGCCCCACCTGAAGTGGCGGCTTTTGGTGGAAAAGCTTGGTTTAATGTCGATATCAGTCACTTCCAAACTTTAATTCAAGAAGGACGTTTCAAAGAGTACTATTCAAGAGAACCAGAAAATCTTGATAAGCTTAATGACAAAATTTTTACCTTTATTGAATCCATGAGACTTGAGCCCAAAGAAATAATTATTGGTGGGTTCAGTCAGGGCGCCATGGTTGCGACAGATTTTATATATTCTAAAAAATTTAAACCCAGAGGGTTGATTCATTTATCTGGAACAGTTATTAGACAAAATTTATGGATGTCTGGCAGCTTAGACGGGATACCAATTTTTCATTCTCATGGGAAGTATGATCCTGTTTTACCGGTGCAGGGAGCTCATCATTTTAAATCTATTTCTAAATCTAAAAAACATCACCTTGAAATTTTTCAAGGTGGGCACGAAATACCTATAGAAGTTTTATTAAAACTAAAAGATTTTTTAAATCTTAATTAGTTATATTGACCCTGAGCTAATATCTGACCTAGTGAATTTAAAATATAGTACTTTTTAAATTCTGTATTTCGGCCATACTCACCACCATAAACACTGTAAACAGCTATAAATAAAGTATTTGTATTTAAAGATATCTCGACACTTCTTAAAATTTTACCACGCACTGAAAATTCGCCGGAAGGATCGACAAAATCAATAAACACCCCTAAGCCATCATTGTCTGTAACTACATACTGTTCACTGACTAAAGCTGAAGTCAGTCCATTAATCACCTGGCTTGGCCAATCTTTAAGGTAAAGTACTTTTGCATTGTCGTCGGTAGTTTCTATTTTATAATTGTCTTGTATAAGTTGAGCTTCTAAAATTAGAACTGCGTCTTGAACCAAAGTCGCCCTATCCATTGCAAATGTAAAGTTTGTAAATAAAGTTAGACTTAATAACATTAATATTTTCATAAAATCCCCCCTAGGATTAAATTTTAATATACAAAATCTATTCATTTAAAATATAAAAAGCAATTAGAACTCATACTGAACTTTGACTTTCTTAGTCAAAGGCTTTGCCTGACAGGAAAGGATTCGGCCTTCTTTATAGTCGCCTGCGTTTAAAATGCCTGTATCTCGAACCTGAACGGCGCCTTCAACAACAACACACTGACAAGCTAAACAATTTCCATCTAAACAAGAATAAGGGGGGTCAAATCCTTCACGAAGTAAAGCCTCAAGCACTGACTCGCCGTCTTCAGGTTTAACCACACAGTCTTTAAAATCAATTTCAGCCGTGATTTGGGTGCAAGTTTCTTTGTGCCCGCTGAATTCGCCAACAATAACCTCGTCGGCATCAAGGCTTGCTTTTGAACTGACAAAGCTTTCTTTTCGAATTTGAGAGCTGTCATAACCTTTATGGCCCAAAAAGGACTCAATGGATTCCATAAATCCTTCTGGTCCACACATATAAAACAAGGGATCAAAAGCGCTTTGCCAAAGTAAAAATAAACTTTCTAAAAGTATTGAAGACACGCGCCCCAGATTTACATTTTCCCAATCAGGTGCTTGTTGGGTAAAAATCCACTTCACAGAAAACTGAGGATACTTAAGTTCTAATGCTTTTAGTTCTTCAACAAAAATTGTATTAGCTAAATTTTTATTAGAATAAATCAAAGTGACTTTAGGGGCCCCTAGAAAAAGTAAACTTTTGATCATTGAAAAAATAGGTGTAACTCCGCTACCAGCTGCAAACAAAATGTGATGGCGGTCTTTAGCTCCTGAAATAAATTGACCCACCGGTGGAGTGACCACAAGTGAATCTCCTTCCTTTATTTTATCCACAAGGTATGTCGACATTTTACCTTCGACTATTTTCTTTAATGTGACTTGAAAAAAATCATCTGTTTCAGGGCTAGAACTGAGTGAATAACTGCGAACAACTTTTTCATTATTGATATCGGCTTGGATGCCAATAAATTGGCCGGCCTTGTAATTAAATGAAGGCTTAATTGCATTTGGAATTTCAAATTTAATTGAGACCGAATCCGAAGCTACAACTTTTTTTTCTAAAATTTTTAATTTATATTCGCTCAAAACCAAGACTCCTTAAGAAACATCGATAAAAAATACTATTAAATATCAATATTTAAAATTTTATAAATTTGGGCTGGGCCAGATAAAGACGTTTGACCTTCAAATTCATTTATTTCTAATACACCGCCTGGCATTTGTACATTGATAGGGAATTTCATGTCCAAATAATCATTTGCGAAATACGCCGCAGCCATAGCTCCAGTCCCGCAAGCTTGAGTCCAATTCTCAACACCTCGCTCAAAACTGATCGCTTTTATTTTTAATAGATCATCAGGGTCTTGCCAAACATACGTCACATTTGAACCCTTAGAATCTAAGGCTTTTGGAAATCTTAAGGAGCGCGCTTTGTCAAAATACTTGTCTTTCACTGACTGAAAACTGGTGTCTTTTAAATCCACATTTTTAACGTGAACACACAAATGAGGAACGCCAGAATTATAAATTCTGTGTCCTTCGTCTTCAGCAATGAACTTCGTTGGCTTTAACCAAACCTTAACCGCACCACTTACAGGATAAAATACATCTTTGGTATTAGATTGAATTGAGCCTAAAGAACTTAGAATTTCTGCTTTAACATTTTGACTTGGCGTATAGTAATTAATTAATTTTTTGTTGTTAACAAATTGCGAATACCAAAAAGCCACTGCACGTGCCGCGTTCCCACACATCAGTGCATCGCTGCCATCCGAATTAAAAAATTCCCACGCGAAATCTAAGTCTTTTTGTGGAAACACAAACACACAGCCATCGACCTTAATGCTTGGATGTTTACAGATGATTTTTGCGATTTTAGACAATTGGATTTTGTTCTTATATAAGATCTCCAATTCAACATAATTAGAATCGCCTAAATAGGACACAAGAGCAAAAGTGTTCTGAGCCCCATCGATTAAGTGTATTTTCATACCAGGCCTTTAAAGAAAAGATGTTGGATTGGGTAGTTAGTACATCGTGTTAAACCCTCTCATACCTTTAACATTAATTCACTACGGATTGCTATTTATTAGCATTTAGGAAATATTTCGCACTTCTATATGTTTAAATTTATTTATATTCTTTTTATCGTTTTACAATCGACTATAAGCCTGGCAACGGATTTAGAATTTAGACCTATTGGTTTAGAGTTCGAATATGCAGGCTCAGGCGAAACCTTAAATATTTCAAAAAGTGAGGGTTATATCTCCTTACTCCGATTTGTAAAAAATAAATTTCCAGGCGATCAAATAAAACTTTTACCTTGGAATCGATATAGCGATGCGATGAACACAAAGTATGCTTTTTTTACGGACTTAAAGGGGCGCCAATGGAAGGTCGTTCCGGAGATAATGACTGAAGATACTTATGATGGTTATGAATTGATTACTCCTCCCTTAAATTCTGTGAATGATATCGAAGCCGTGAGCTTAGTGCTAGATCAAATACAAAATTCAAGCTTATTTATAACTGGCAAATACTCGTCGACTCATTACACTGCGGACATAAGTGATTTTATTTCAGCTGATTCTAATATTTCTAAATTCGTTGATGTTATTTTATTTATAGAAAATCATATACTAGAAATTTATCATATGATTCAACCTGCACGCTACGGCCTTGTGATGAATACATTTGCTGTGCCCCTAAGCTTTAATCAAAGGGCTTTACTCACGGAGCTTTCCAGTTTATCAAGAATTAATAGAACTTATGACAATGTCAGAAATTTATTCTTAAAGTATCAGGATGAAGAGTTTATTCTTTCGGGCAATGAAAATGAACACCGATGGAAATTTCGCGCTTTTAATTATGGTAAATTTCTTCAACTGGGTGATTTTAAATTCTCGCCTACACTAGAAATGAGATTATCTGATCTTGTAGACAGCAAAGATTTTGTTTTAGTGGGAAGACTATTTGAAGCTTTAATCCGAGTTGGTTCTGAAACACCTTCAAATGAGTTCAAAGATCCATTCAGTGCTATTGATCATATAAATAGAGATCAACAGATCCTTTTAAGTGCGGCCAGCGAACATATTAAAACCAACTTAAATGCTGGAACGTATTATGATCTATTAAAATTATTGGATCTAAATCCTAACGACTATCCACCCTATTCTAGAATACGTCTCAGTTTGATACATCAAACTAGGACACAGCCATTACAATTTAATTCCTGTCGCTCCTATCTTCACTAAAAATCACAGCACCTTTTGATGGTTTGTATTTGATAATCGTTAAATCAGCTGTAAAAAAAGTAGACAGCTCAGAAGCCTAAGGTGTCATTATTCTGGCATTCTGATTGGCACATTTCGTGATGTGTAGCCTGTGGGGGATTTTATGAAAAATCTAATCGTAGGATACAAATTGAATTATAGTGGAATGGGTTTTCACTTCTCTCAGTTTTATAAACTAACATTCATTATTGCCATTTGTTTTATTGCAGGATGTTCGGATTCGGGCTCTGGCGGTGGTGGCAATTCTGGATCTGGTGGAAATGGCGGCGGCGGAACACCCGGCGGCGGTGGCAGTGGTTCAGGCGTATCATGCAATGGATACACACCAATTAATGGAGCCTATGACTCAGCCCAGAGACATATTTATTTAGGTGAATTCAGACTTGATAGGAATAGTGGACCTCAAGGTATTTACAGAAGTTTTCTTGGGGACTTTGGTGCATTTTGTATTAACAACAGCAATGGATTTAAATGGCAGTACAATCAAAATACAGGTCGATGGGAGTATGCTTTCAACTATGCCGCTGGTCAGTCCAACTGTAGCAATTGGGATGATTTCTTTAAAGTTTGGATTATATTTCCAAGAAATGACCCGCGCCGTGCTCATATCGTAGTTGACGCAACACTATCAGGATACCCAAATGGCATGACGGGACAAGGCTATGATGTTCAAAGAATTAGTTTACCCAATGCGCAAATTGACTGCAATATCACCGATAAAACAGTTGTTTATTTTGAACCACGTCCAGGGTTCCAATTTAAACTAAATATTTATCAAGGCGATAAGAACAGCGAGAGGCTTCGCGCTGAAGTGTTTTATAAAAATGCTTCGATCGGAAAATCAGATTTTTTTATTATTCAAAACTAAAATTTAAAATAAGAAATTAAAAATATTTTATCTGAATTTATATTTAAAGATGTTGCGTTCAATCGCGCGCACTTAGGGCGGTTACGCACACCCGGCACACTCGCTGGAACTTTTATTATAAAAACTATTGACCACCATTTGAAATCCAGCTTCAATTATATCTGTAAACAACAAAATAGATCACTCTATGGGGGATATAAATGAATAAAGCAGAATTAATCGACAAGTTATCTAAAGACGTAGCACTTACAAAAGCAGACACAGAAAGAGTTCTTGATGCTTTCATCGAAACAGTAAGAAGTTCAGTTAAAAAAGGTGACGAAGTTAAATTAGTTGGTTTCGGAACTTTCACAAAATCAAAAAGAAAAGCAAGAACTGGAAGAAACCCACAAACTGGTAAAGCGATTAAAATCCCAGCAGCTTGGTACCCAAAATTTCGTCCAGGTAGCGAATTCAAATCTATGTTAAAAAACAAGTAAAAGAATAAATAATAAAAATAATTAACCCTAAAAAGTTAATTTATTGAAAGGCTGGTTTTAAACCGGCCTTTTTTATTTTTAGAGCCTAAATTTTAGGTTTGGTTTCAAATATCTAATACATACAAGTATTTAGTCCTGCGAGCTTGTGCATTTATAAGCAGAACTGTATTGTGACCACTATTAAGTTATGTCAATATTAAAGAGCTCTATGAAAATCTACCTTTTTTTATTATCAATGTGTTTACTTATCTTATCCTACGGGTGTGTTTCAGTTAAAATTGGAACATCGTCTTCGAAAAAATCTGAAAGGTATTCCTACAATTCACCTCAAAAAGATTTTTATCGCATTAAAGATGAAGCTGTAGATGCGGCGTGGATTTCACAGAAAACAACATCGACCCTGTCTGTAAAATCTAAATGCATAAAAAATATAGAAGTGGATTTGGACTCTTGGCTTATTGAATTAGCTGCGAGCTTTAAAACCAGCGATATCATCAGCAATGAAAAAGTTAAATTTAATAATCGAAAAGCACTTAAAGCAGAACTGAAAACCAGCCTTGAGGGTTTTGATAATAATTTAGCAATTACTAGTTTTATTAAAAATTCGTGTCAGTATATCGTTGTTCTTACGTCTCCACCTTCAAGCTATCAGCAAGATCTGCCCGTTTATCAGAATTTTCTTGAGAGCTTTAAAGCATGGTAACCGACTTATTTAAAATTTCTTTAGACACAATGGGTGGACTTGCAGAAGTCTTTATGGAATCCATTCGTGAACTTAAAAGAAAAAGACCCAAATCCTCTGACGTTTACACTCAAGTTTATAATCTAGGGATTCAGTCCATACCTTTAATAGCCATCACAGCGCTTAGCTCTGGATTTGTAATGACTTTGCAGTTTGGGTTAGGTTTAGAAAAGTATGGCGGCAAACCCTATGTTCCCAAAGTAATGTCCTTAGCCATTTTTTTAGAACTGTCCCCCGTCTTCACGGCCCTTATGTGTGCGGCCCGAGTCGGCGCAGGTGTCGCATCTGAAATTGGATCTATGAAAGTGACCCAACAAATTGATGCCATCAGAGCTTTAGGAAGCTCACCTTACCAAAAAATTTATTTACCACGAATTTTAGCCTGCTTGATTTCATTTCCAATTTTAACTCTATTAACTTCTTTTTTAGCATTATTAGCTACCGCAATTATCGCTAGAGGCGAATTAGGTTTACCTTTTCTTTTTAGTTATCAAAAAATAGTGACGACGATCACTCCTTGGGAATTTATTTCTGGATTTGTGAAACCTTTTGGCTTTGCATTGTGCGTAGCTTTACCCGCTTGTTATTTCGGAATGAATGTCTCTGATGGAACCAAAGGCGTAGGTCGCGCGACGACAATGTCTGTTGTTACAGGTTCTATTCTAATTTTTATAAGTGATTATTTTATGACTAAAATATACTGGATCATTTACCCTTACTCTTGAGACACATATGATAGATATCTTACTTGAAGTCAAAAATTTACAAAAAAGCTTTGGTAACAAAAGTGTTCATAATGATATTAGTTTTAAACTTTATAAAGGCGAATGCTTAGGGTTATTGGGCGGATCGGGAACTGGTAAAAGTGTCATTTTAAGAGCTTTAATTGGTTTAGAAAAAATTAATTCTGGTCAAATTATTTATGAGGGTCAACAGATCCAAAATTTTAATGAAGATCAATGGCAACACATTCGAAAAAAAATATCTTACGTTTTTCAAAATGGGGCTTTGTTTGACTCGTTAACCGTTAAAGAAAACTTAGCCTATCCACTTCGTGAACATTTTAATTTAACAGAAACCGAAATTGCTTCAAAAATTAAAATTTTACTCGGTGAAGTAGGATTAGAAAACACCGAGGAATTGTATCCAGCCGAGCTTTCAGGCGGAATGCAAAAACGAGTGGGCTTACTTCGAAGCATTATTTTTTCACCTGAAATCATTTTATTTGATGAACCCACAGCGGGTTTAGATCCTTTTAATACTTTAAATATTCAAAAAACAATTTTAAAAATGAAATCCTTGGGGTTCACTTCAGTTTTTGTATCCCACGACATGCCAACGGCCCTTGCTGTTTGTGATAGAATTTTATTAATTAAAAATGGTAAAATCGCTGAAGAGGCTTTGCCTGAAGATATTGAAAGCTCGAACAGTAGCTTAAGAAAGTTTATGGATGGAACACTTAAATTATAAATAATATTTCTAATTCAATTTAGTTAAAACAATGGCTAAGAACAGGAGACCAAAAGATGAGTCAGCAAAAAGAAAGATTATGGACTGGGGCTTTTGTTATTATTGGATTTGCACTATTTATTATTTCATTTGTGTTACTTACAAGTGATGAGTCTTTATTTAGTCGAAAAAGCACATACTATTCTTACGTCACCAATTCCCAAGGTATTTTATTTGGCTCTATTGTGTCCTTCTCTGGGATTGATGTTGGACATGTCTCGAACATCGAATTTGATTCCAAAAGCCAAAAAATTAAACTGACACTTAAAGTGAGTAAATCTTATGAACCCTTAATCACAGACCGAAGCTTGGTCTCGATGAAGACCCAAGGGGCTTTAGGGGATAAATTTATTTATATTTCACCAGGCGAAGGCGGATCAGCTTTAAAAAATAATTCAACAATCGCAACAGATGATACACCAGATCTTTTTGATCAGATTGGAAATAAACTTTCAGATTTAGAACAAGTGACGGTGACATTAAAGAAAATTGACACCATCATTACCAATTTTTCTGCTGGTGCTAACTTTGAACGCATGGGTCGAAATGCTGATTTGGCTTTAGAAAACTTTGCTGGCGCAGCTAAAACTATTAAAGAGCAAGCCAATGTGAAACCCACTTTGGATCGCTTAAATAAATCCTTAGACGCCATCAACTCTAAACAAGGAACCTTAGGACAACTTATTTATGACCCTTCATTGCACACTAAAGTGATGAAGTTTTTAGGTGAAGAAAAAGATGATAATTACATTAAATCTCTAATGCGAAAAAGCATCGAAGCGAAAGAAAAGAAAACTAATTAGTTAACTAGTTTAAAAATAATTTATTTTTAAACTAGTTCGACCTAAATAAAAAATTATAAGTTTGGATTTCCAATCAATTTTTCTAAAACTTTTTTATCTTCTTCTGTGATTTTTTCTAATAAACCTTTATTCTGTGTCCATGTGATTTTATGCACCCAGTTCTTACCAATATAAGCATTGATTTTTTTTTGAATAATATCCGATACAAAATAGAATTGTTGAAGTCCAGATGATGACGACGCCCAAATATATAAGTGGCCCCTAAAATACTTCACCGGAAATGTACGCTTAGCTAATTGTGGCCCAATGATGTCCGCCCAATTTTGAATCAGACGCCAACGATTGTATTCGTTAGAAATCGGCATCGAGCTTTGTGTGAGCAAGCTTTGAAGCACTTCTGTAGCTGTACTGAGTTTAGGTTTTTTAATCACAATTTTATTAAAACAGCTCTGGATCAGAGTTTCCAGTCTTTACGTTAAAATTTATGTTTATATTTCGATATTTAGTGGTACGAAGACCTATGCACAATTTTATAAAAGGCGAAACTTTAGTCAATGTAGTAGGCGCTGGGCTTGCGGGCTCTGAGTGCGCCCACCAGTTAGCTGAACACGGCATTAAAGTCAGACTTTACGAGATGCGAAAAATTAAGTTGACCCCAGCTCATAAAAGTAAAGATTTCGGTGAATTGGTCTGCTCTAATTCATTTGGAAGCCAAACGGAATACTCCGCCCCGGGCCAATTAAAATGGGAAGCCGAAAAGTTAAATTCTATTATTTTAAAACTAGCACATAAATATGCAGTTCCCGCAGGAATGTCTTTAAGTGTCGACAGGGAAAAGTTTGCCTATGAACTGACTGAAATTATGCAAAGTCATCCCAACATTGAATGTATTGATCAAGTGGTCGAAGACATTAATGATTTAGAAGGGCTGACTGTGATAGCGACTGGGCCATTAACGGATTCTAAATTAGCCCAATCCTTACAAAATCACTTTGATTTAAATTCTCTTTATTTTTTTGATGCGATTGCCCCCATCATTGATGCGGATACGATCAATATGGACATCTGCTGGAAAGCGGATCGATGGGGGGACGGCACGGAAGGGGATTACATCAATTGTCCCATGGATCGTGACGAATATATTAAATTAATTGAAGAGATTAAATTAGCCAGAAAAGTTGAACCCAAAGATTTTGAAAAAGACACACCATTTTTTGAAAACTGTATGCCCATCGAAGAGATCATCAATCGTGGGGACAACACGTTAAGATTTGGTCCTTTAAGTTATAAGGGCTTACGAAATCCAAGAACAGGACAAGGCTGTTACGCTGTTGTACAACTTCGCCAAGACAACAAAGAAGCTACCGCCTACAACATGGTGGGCTTTCAAACCAAGATGGCTTACGGCGAACAGAAAAGAGTTTTTTCAATGATCCCTGGATTAGAAAACGCCGACTTCGTAAAACTCGGAAGCATCCACAGAAACATGTACATCAATTCCCCCCGACTTTTAAATGCAGATTTATCATCTAAGACCAATCCTAATCTATATTTCGCAGGTCAAATCACAGGTGTTGAAGGTTATTTTGATTCCACCAGTATTGGAATGTTAGTGGCCAAATTCATTTATCAAAAGTTAACGGATCAGCCCTTCACCCCGCCGCCAAGAACTAGTGCTTTAGGTTCATTATATAACTTCTTAAGAGAAGAAAAAGAAAACTACCAGCCCATGAATATTAATTTTAGTTTATTCCCAAAATTGACGGACGAAGATCTGCAAAAGATGACGATGAAAAAAATTAAGAAATCTGATTTGAAAAGATTAAGAAAAGACACTCAGTTGATGATTGCGAAAAAAGATTTTTTAAGTTGGATAGCACCAGCAAAATAATTTAGATCGAGGATAATTTTTTATATTCCAACTATTTGATTATTTTAAGAAGAAATTTTAAGCGGAGCCAAATCTTTTTTAGGCTCATGAACAATTTTAACAGCCGGAACGCCACCCCATATTTCATCATCGGGAATTGTCGTTTTTGGCATAATCACGGAATGGGGTAAAATCTTAACGTTGTTCCCAATCGTAACCCCACCCATCACTGAGCTTTTAAGACCCAATGTGCAATTATCTCCTATTTTAACTGGCGAAATCACCAAAAGACCTTGTTGTCCATAATGAGCCACCAAAGTGACGGATCCACCTAAGGTGACTTTTTTGCCAAGTGTGATCAATGACGGATCTGAAATATAAACTGTGTTAATTATTGTTCCACGACCAATTTTCATTCCCATCATTTGATAAAATAAATTAGCTAAAGGCGAAGGAGTGATAAAATTTAAAAAAGTAAACCTAGGCATATAAACTAGAGCATTATGCAAGTACCACATAAAGGCCTCATAAGAATAATAGGGCCCTCGCCAAGGCTTTAAGTAACAACGAAATAAAAAATTAATAAGTGGAACTAGAAATAAAAGTGTGAACCCGAAAACAAAAAATCCAAGAGACAAAGAAAAGCCAGTAGCAAAGTAACCTAGAAATCCTTCATTAAAATTTTCAGTGATACTTTTATAAACCCAAATCCCTGGCGCTGCACTTAAACCAAAAATCAAACATCCAATAAAATAAACGGGAAGCATAATTGCAATTTGAGTTACAACTTTAAAACGTCTTAAAAGAATTTCGAAGAATCCTTTTAGACCTTTATGTTTTGAACTGACTACATCTAAGTCTATGTGTTTATTCATAAACCCTTATCGGAAAGTCTTTAAATTGAGATAAGGACTTAAGTATTGTATTTGTATTAAAATGAGATCTGCAATTAGGACTTGATATGTCCATTTTGCATGCTATTATGGACATATGATATCCAGATTGCTTAAAGACAAATTACTTAAAAGCCCTAAAAGTATTCTTATTTTAGGACCTAGACAGGTTGGAAAATCAACCTTAATTGAAAGCTTAGGCCCTGACCTAACTATTAACTTAGGTGATGAAAAAACATTCCTAAGCTTTAAAAGTAATCCAAATGAAATATATGAAAGGATCGATGGTGTACCTGATATAAAATCAATATTTATAGACGAAGTCCAGCTACACCCCTTGTTACTAAATACACTTCAAGTGCTTCTAGACTCCAAAGAGTACAAGAATAAACTTAAAATTTATATTTCTGGATCAAGCGCTCGTAAACTAAAACGTGGACAAGCCAACTTGCTCCCTGGACGAATTTTTTCATATGAACTTGGTCCCTTATCCGCCGCGGAACTTAATTACAAAATAAATATTAATAGATCTTTAAAATATGGTTTTTTACCAGAGCCCTATTTAAATAATCAAGATGATGTGAGCGAAAAACTATTATCAACATATTCTGGGACTTATTTAAAAGAAGAAATCCAAGCAGAATCTTTAACAAGAAATCTTGAAGGCTTTTCTAGATTTTTAATGGTAGCAGCTGAAAACGCAGGACATATTTTAGATTTCTCAAAGATAGCTAAAGAAGCTAGAATTGAAAGAAAAAACTGCTCTCGATTTTTTGAAATCTTAGAAGATACGCTTATAGCTACAAAACTTGATGTCTATTCTAAATCTGATGCCGATATAACAAAACGACCCAAATTCTATTTTTTTGATGTCGGAGTTTTAAACGGATTACTTCAAAATTTTAATGTTTCAAATGATAGAAAAGGAATGATGTTTGAACATATAGTAATCAACCAAATTCAATCTTCTGCCAAAGCTCATGATATTCCTATTCAACTTTTTTATTTTAGAACTAGAAGTGGATTTGAAGTGGATCTTATTTTAGAAATGAAGGGTAAAACATATGCCATTGAAATTAAATCCGGTAATCTTGATTCAAGAGATGCTTTAAACTTACTAAAAATAAAAAACTATATTCCTAGTATTAACGAAACATTTATTGTCGGATTAAATACTGAAAACAAAGGAATCAAAGGTGTAAAAATTAGAAACCTAACAAGTTTTCTTAAAGAGATTGGACTATAATCTTTACTCAACCGTCACTGACTTCGCTAAATTACGTGGTTGATCCACATCATGACCTAAACTGTCAGCCACGTGAAAAGCTAAAAGTTGAAGTGGAATAGTTTCTAAAATCGGATATGTAATCCAGTTAGCTGTAGGTAAACCTAAAAAGTGCTCACACATGTTTTCTAATTTTTGATCCCCAAGACTTCCAATCCCAATCACATGCCCATTTCTGGCTTTAACTTCTTCTAAATTGCTCATGGTTTTTTCGTATAAATCATCTTCTGGACAAAGCATAATAATCATCATGTCTTCATCAATTAAAGCCAAAGGTCCATGCTTCATTTCACCTGCGGCGTAGCCTTCAGCATGCTTGTAAGCAAGCTCTTTTAATTTTAAAGCCCCTTCCATCGCGATGGGAAAGTTAGTCCCACGTCCCATATATAAAAAACCTTTTTTGTTTTTTAAGCTGTGACTGACTTTTTTAAAAAATTTATCGTAGGCCAAAACATTTTCCATTTTAAGAGGAAGACTTAATAAACTTTGTATCCAGTGGGCTTCTTCATCTGAATTGATTTTTTGTTTTGCTTTAGCAAGGGCAATTCCTAAAGTGGCCATAATAACCAAAGTGCTTGTGAAAGCCTTAGTGCTGGCCACACCCACTTCAGGACCTGAATTCATGTATATTGAAAACTCGCTTTCACGATCAATACTAGATTTATAGGTGTTACACACACTTAATGTTCTAGCGCCTTTTGATTTTGCTAATCTTAAAGCTGCTAAAGTATCTGCTGTTTCGCCACTTTGAGAAATAAAAATCACCAATGTTTTTTCTGATAAAATTGGATTTCGATATCTGTACTCGCTCGCAATATCAATTTCAGTGCTAATTCCAGCTAACTTTTCAAAAACATATTCAGCGTACATGCCAGAATAAAAACTAGTTCCACAGGCCACAATTTGAATGTGATTTAAATTTTTTAAAAATTCATGGGTCTGTTCTTCTGAATCAAAAAAACCTTTAATTTTAAGCTTTTGATCAATGGGATCAATATGGGGAATCAGTGCGTGGCTAACAGCATTGGGCTGCTCATAGATTTCTTTTAACATGTAGTGCGAGTAGCCTTTTTTATCTACTAGTTCGGCATTCCAGTTTAAAGTTTCAAAATGAATAGGAAGGGTTTGTCCTTTTAAATCAAAAACTTTTACATCTTTGTTTTTTACATGAATCATTTCTTGATCATTTAAATAATAAACTTTCTTTGTATATTTGATGACGGCTTGAACGTCGCTCGCAATAAAAAAATCAACATCAGTGCCGTCTTCTCCGGCTGCTAAAATCATCGGAGGGCCTGATTTAAACGCAATCATTTCATCAGGATTTTTTTTAGAAATCACTAATACAGCGTAAGCCCCTTGCAAAAGTTTTCTGGATTCAAACACAGCTTTAAAAAAATCACCCGTAATTAACAACTGCTCATTTATTAAATGCGCAATCAGCTCTGAATCAGTGTCAGAGGCAATTTTAGCACCCCTTGCAATCAACTGAGCACGAATCTCTTGATAATTTTCTATAATCCCATTGTGGACAATACAAATGTCGCCCACTTCATGGGGATGGGCGTTTTTTTCAACTGCAGGTCCGTGGGTGGCCCATCTGGTGTGAGCAATGCCAACCCGCCCTTCAATATCTAAATTTAAAACTTTATTTTCAAGTTCTTTAATTTTTCCAGGAGCACGGTATTTGACGAATTCCCCATGGTTTAAAATACAAATGCCAGAACTGTCATAACCCCTATATTCAAGGGATTTTAAACCATCAAATAAAATATTTTTTGTATTTTTAGTTCCAAGATAACCAACAATTCCACACATAGTTTAATTCCCTAAAATCACTTCTTTCTGTAATTAGATTTTGTAACGGCCTTAGCACGGGTCACATACAGGCTTTGGCTTTCAACATCTTTAGTCACTGTTGATCCTGCAGCTAAAACGGCATAGTCCCCAATTGTGACTGGTGGCACGATTTGAGTGTCACTTCCAACAAATACATTTTTACCAATAATAGTTTTATACTTTTTTCCATCCACTGCAAAATTACATGTGATGGTCCCAGCCCCAATATTTGTGTCTTCACCAATATCGGCATCACCTAAATAACACTGATGGCCCGCCTTAACACCTTTTTTTAAAATTGAATTTTTAACTTCTGCAAAGTTACCTACTTTTACATTTTCATGAATTTCGCTGCCATCACGTAAATGTGCGTATGGGCCTATAGAACTGTAACCTAAAATTTTCGCACCTTCGATATAGGATCCTGCTTTAATTATTGTGTTAGGGCCGATCTTAGAATTTTTAATATGAACACCAGATTCAATAATTGTCCCAGTCCCTATTTCAGTTTCACCAAAAATATAGACGTTGGGATAAATCAAAACATCAGCTTCAATTTTAGCGTTTGGTTCAATATATGTGGCATTGGCATTAATAAATTTAACTCCTTTGTTCATCAGCTCTTGGTTTAAAATGATGTACGCCATTTGATTGGCTTCGTTTAAGGCCATGGCATCATTCACACCAAAACACATTAAATCTGTGGTTGTAAAACCAGATACGGGATTTTTTTTATCATTTAAAAATTTTACGATATCTGTTAAATAAAATTCTTGATTTTTAGTAGCACCTTTAACTGCACTTTTACTTGAATTTTTATTTGAATTTTTATTTGAACTTTCAGCTGAGTCATTATTTTTAGACTTTTCTAAAAAGAATTCCGTCATTCGTTTTGATTTACAAAAATAAATTCCAGAATTCACAGTTGATATTTTAAGTTGCTTTTCATTACAGTGTTTTGCTTCAATGATTTCTTTAGCAAATCCAGCATCATCTAAAATCACACGTCCAAAGGCGCCTGGATTTTTTAGATTTAAAATACCTACAGTTAAATCTGTGGTCTTTTTTTCGGCGCTATGTATGAACGAATGAATATCCTGGGGGTTCATCAAGGGATGGTCGCCGTTGCAGATCAACACATATTCACTTAAATTAGCTTTGACAGATTTCACAGCATCTGCTGTTCCATTAGGTTCAGCTTGAATATGAAAGGTTAGATTTTTATAAATTTTTGATAAGTAATCTAAATCTGCTTTTATTTTTTTAGATATCACGACATGAATGTGTTCAGCTCCAGATGTATTTAAAGCTTCAATCACCCGAACAATCATAGGTTGACCACCTACATGATGAAGGACTTTGGGAGTTTTGGAAACCATACGGGTTCCTTCTCCTGCAGCTAAAACAATTGCATCCCACTTCATAGATTGCTCCTCTAAATGATGGCTGGGGTATTAGGCTAAACTCTAACAAGTCCCGTACCTTGGTCAAATCTACTCGCTTTTTGTAGCTAATCCACAACAAACTAGTCCATATGCTATTTATCTGATTCGGTTTATTTAAGATGATAAAGTATGACGACTTTGCTTCATTTTTCAAATTTGATGATTTGGGGGAAACCTTTAAAATTATCTGATAATTTTGAACTTGTTCATTTAGAAGACATTCATTCAGTCAAAGAGTTAATTGAAGATAAAAAAATCAAAGTTTTAATTTTAAATCAGCCTGAAATTAATAATAAAAATATTGAAGTGCTCGCCGCACTTCTAAAACAACCAAATCAAGACTCTGAAGTGATTTTAATTTTAAAACCCAATGATACTTTAAATAATATATTGATCTCAATACTAAATCCGTTTTCAATTTTATACGATCACAACTTAAGTTCTGTGAGTATTGAAGAGTCTATTATTTTAGCTATACGCAGACACGATTACCATCAGCAAAATCATAATTTTTATTTACTTTTTCATGAACAAAGCGAACAATTGACCCAACTAAATGCTGAACTTGAACAACGAGTTATAACTAAAAATTCTAGCCTTAAGCGTTCACAAGCAAGACTACTGAGCATAAAACAGCAATTAAATTTAATGTATGAATGTATTTTAGGAATTCAAAATTCTAAATCTATTCCTGAAATCGAAGATTTTTTAACAGAAAAACTTTTTGATCAATTTGAAGTGAAATGGATTCGCGCCCTTGTAGGTCAAAAAGAACTTTATAATGAAACAGTAATTATTGAGGGGCAGAATCAGTTTAAAATTTTTGGTACCCCATTATATTTTGGTAAAAAAAGCATTGGACATATTTATTTTGCGAAACAAGAGACTCAATTTAAAAAGAAAGATGAGGCTTTTTTGCTTCAGTTAAGTGAGATAGTAAGTATAAAAATCAATCAGATTATCAATTATAATGACTTGGTCATGACACAATCTCAATGGCAGCAGACCTTTAAGGCCATTCAACATAAAGTCACAGTGGTGGATTCTAATTTTAATTTGCTAAACACCAACTTTGATCACGAAATTCTGTCGGAAAAAAGATGTCACATGGTACTATTTAATAGCCCGAAACCTTGTGAAGGCTGTCAGCTTGGTAAAAAGTTTGAAATAGAAAAAAACCACGAGTGGCATAAGATCACCAGCCAGACAATGAAAGACTACGAACAGAAATCAAATGTCTTTATTAACATTTATCAAAACGTCACTGAGCAAAAAAATATTGAAATGAAAATCATTGAAAAGACAAAATTGTCAGATCTTGGAATCCTAGCTGGCAGCCTTGCACACGAACTTAATAATCCTCTTGCTGGAATCATTACATTTTTGCAATTAATGATGAGCGATAAGGAATTACTGGATATCGAGTCCCAAACTGATGTTCAAGACTTATTGAATTCAGCATTGGACTGTAAACATGTGATTCAATCCATTTTAGAAAGTGTTAAAGATAACAAGAACCTTGACGCACTTTAATTCCACCTAAACCTAGGTCGTGTTAAAAATTTGACGTTCATTTTTTAACTCACTATGATTAAAGTGTGATTGGTTCCTAAAGCCAAATCGAGGGGATTTATTGAAAAGTAATTACAAAATACTTGTAGTTGATGACGACTCAATAGTCCGAAAAAGTTTAGCTAAAGTTTTACAACGTTACGATCACATGGTGATCACGGCGCAAACTAAGAGCGAAGCCGAATCCATTATGGCCAGCCAACTTAAAATTAACTTAGCAATTGTAGATTTAAGATTACCAGACGGAAACGGACTGGATCTATTAACTGAAATTAAAGCTCAACAGCCTGAATGCGAAGTTATTATTTTAACAGGTTACGGAAACATTGAACTTGCACTGACTGCCGCTAGAAAAGGTGTATTTCAGTTTTTAACGAAACCTTTTGAACTCAGCGAAATGATGGCTTTAGTAGAAAGAGCCTTAACTCATAAAGAAATCAAAGAAGAAAATGAAAGATTAAAGTCTGAACTGTTTAAACACTTTGGATTAAACCAAATCATTGGAAAAAGTCGTGAGATGCGCCAAGTGATCGACATGGCTGAACGCATTGCCCCATCTGATTCTACAGTTTTAATTTCCGGTGACAGTGGAACAGGAAAAGAATTGATAGCAAAAGGAATTCACTTTGCATCTGACAGAGCCAAGCAATCTTTTATTGCTGTCAATTGTGGCGCGATTCCAGAAGACTTACTTGAAAGTGAACTTTTTGGTCATGAAAAAGGGTCTTTTACAGGCGCGTATCAAGAACGGAAGGGTCGATTTGAATTAGCCCACAACGGGACTATATTTTTAGATGAAATTGGCGACATGAGTCCCAAGCTTCAAGTAAAACTTCTTCGGGTACTGCAAGAAAAAAAAATAGAAAGGGTAGGATCTTCGAAGCCTATTCACATTGATACTCGTGTAATTGCAGCCACTCATAAGAATTTAGAGCAACTGATTAAGAAAGGCCAATTCAGAGAAGATCTGTATTTCAGATTAAACGTCATTCCAGTACATATTCCGTCATTAAAAAATAGAAAATCAGACTTACCGATATTGGCCAATTATTTTATTCAAAAATTCAATCAAGAGAAAAAGAAACGTATTTCTGGATTTTCAACCGAGGCTTTTGAAGCTTTACAAAATTACAGCTGGCCCGGCAATGTTCGAGAACTAGAAAACTTGATTGAACGCCTAACAATTATTATTGGCGAAGGCACAATTGAACTTTCAGATCTACCACCAAGGTACTCAAATATTATTTCTAAAACGATTCAAGATGATATCGAAATCCCAGATTCAGGATTGGATTTTAATCTAATGGTGTCAGACTACGAAAATAAGTTAATCATGAAGGCCTTAGAAAAAACAGGCTGGAATCGTAACAAAGCCGCACACCTACTTAAAATCAACCGCACCACTTTAGTTGAAAAAATAAAAAAGAAAGGCCTTAAAGAAGAACACGAACTTAATAATTAAAAAATTCTACGTCTTAACTTTAAATAACCGACGTTCTTCAAATCTATTTTTATTTAACTTAATAATATCGATATCTTATCCGGATCAAATACAAATTTTAAGTTTACTCTACACTTCATATCAAAATGACTTTAAATCCAAATTAATGATCAGTTTGACAAAAAAATAAACTAATCATATTTAATCCTTTAATTAGGAGCTTTAGATGATAAAAAAATATTTATTTTTATTTACCTTGATTACCTGTTTTTCATTAAATGCGGCAGAAGATAATAACTCTGAATATTCTAGGAAATTTGAGGAAGTTCAGCTTGCTTCAAAATGGATACTAATGCTTAATTCAGGCATTGAAGCTCCAGAGCTTGTGGCTAAACTTTCTTCCTATAAAAATCGTTTGATTCCGTTAGGAAAAACTTACTTAAGTCGAACTGGAACAAAAAATAGAAAAGTCTTTAATATTTATGTTGTGGGACGCACCAATGATCATTTAGTTTATCTAACTTCAGAAGATAGAAAAATTAAGATTGTGATTGGAGCACCTGTTTCGAATCAAACCTACACTTTAGCAGTTAGAAATTCAGCTAACTTACTTTTATATCCACCAAATCCTGAACCCATTTTTCAGAATTTACTAAAGATTCTGATTGCTTCAAGTCAACATTCAAAATCTCAATATAATAAAGAGCCTCTTGTTTATGGAGAAGATGGGTTCAATCGTGAAGTAGCTAAAATTGGTAAATATGTAACGATCTCGTTTAATCTAAATGATGACTTAACTCCAAATCAATTGGCTGACTTTCTATTGATTCTTTGGATGTCTGTAGAAAAAGATAAGGATATTAAAATTTTAATGCCCTCTGAAAAAGAAAATTGCTCCAAATATTTACTAAAAACCCTCTGACCCTTTTTTCTGTCTAGAATGCGTCAAAAATTAGTCTCAATTTGTATAATTAATTTTTGACGCATTCTAGACAGAAAAAAGGGTCAGAGGGTTTTAGAAATAACGGCCAATGTCTTTACGTTTTTGAAGGCCCTTCCAGTGGGCCTTTTCACTTTGATGATAAGCCTTTTCTAATACAGACTCTTTTGAATCAGAAATGGCAACGGCCCCTAAAACTCGGCCACCAGCGACTAAATAATCTTCACCACTTTTTTTAACTCCTGAAAAAACAAAGTAACTGTCGTCTTTGGATTTTAAATCGGTAAATTCAATTTTAGAATTTTTAACTGGATTGTCGGGATAACCTTCAGCAGCTAAAACGATACAAGCTGCAAATTTATTTTTTGTTTTAATAGGCTTAAGTGGGCCATCGACTGAAGATAATAAAATTTCAAAAACGTCGCCATCAATCAAAGGCATAATAATCTGTGTTTCCGGATCACCAAAACGAACATTATATTCCAAGACATAAGGTTTATTATTTTCAATCATTAAACCAATAAATAAAGCTCCTTGAAATTTAATTTTCATTTTATTTAATTGCTTTAACGTGGGCTCGACTATAGTTGAATTTATTTCTTGTCTTAACTTCTCATCCATTTGTATCGGACCAAAAACACCCATTCCACCAGTGTTAGGGCCAAGTCCCCCATCTTTTAAGGCCTTGTGATCTTGAACTAAAGGACACACCTCGTAGTTATCACCGTCAGTAATACAAATATAACTTAATTCCCAACCAGAAATAAACTCTTCGATTAAAGCTTCAGATTCACCAAAAGTTTTTTGACCAAAGATATGATCAATCGCTTGGTCATATTCAGATTTGGTTTTACAAATAAAAACACCTTTGCCCGCAGCAAGAACATCGGCTTTGACTACAATTGGGAATTTAAAATCTTTTATTGCAGATAGCGCAGACTCTTTAGTTTTCGCAATTGCAAAACCTGCAGTTGGAATTCCAGCCTGCTTCATAAATTCTTTAGAATAAATCTTACTGCCTTCAAGTTTTGCGCCTTCTTTGCCCGGGCCAAACACTTTAAAGTTTTCTTTTCTTAGTACATCGGCTAGACCATTCACCAATGGGTCTTCAGGCCCAATCACAACAAACTGAATATTTTGTTGTTTAAGGTAAGTCACAAGTTCGTTAGTGTTTTGAAGTGAAATATTTTTACATTCTACATCTAGGGCTATCCCATCTGATCCTGGAATACAAAACACGTGGTCCACTTTTGGACTTTGTTTTAAGGCTTTAACAAGGGCGTGCTCTCTGCCACCGGTTCCTAAAACTGCAACGTTCATATTGAATCCTTTTAATTAAATAAAATTTTTAACGTAATCGGACTACACCTAATTTTAATTAAAAATTTTATTATTTATGACCTGATATACTCATAAAAGGTGTAAGAGTGTTTGTCATCTTTTGAAGGGCGCTCAGATAATGTTTTAAATTCTTTGGGATTCAGTGTCGGGTAAAAAACGTCACCTTCAACCACTTGATGAATTTTGGTCAAATAAATCTTATTGGCGACACCTAGACTTTGTTTGTAGATCTCGCCCCCACCTGTGATAAAGACTTCTTTTAAATTTTTTTCTTCTGCCAATTGAGCAGCTTTTTTAATAGCCTCATCAATCGAATGAGTTAAAAAAACTCCTTCCGGAAAATCCTTTGTCGTTGCCGTTTTAGATATGACGATGGTGGTTCTTTTAGGCAAAGGGCGACCAATACTATCATAGGTTTTTCGGCCCATAATAATAATTGAATTTAATGTTTTCTCTTTAAAGAATTTTAAATCTTCGGGAATATTCCAAGGCAGATCATTTTTAACACCAATGGCGTTATTTTCACTGACTGCAACGATGTGACTGACAATCATAAAATTCCTTAAACTGAAACTTGAGCTTTGATCGCTGGATCAGGTTTATAATCAAGTAAAGTAAAATCATTAAAATCAAAAGCAAATAAATCTTTGATGTCAGAATTCATAATCATTCGAGGCAAAGGTTTTGGTTCACGCTTAAGTTGAGTTTCCACTTGTTCAAAATGATTGTGATAAATATGCACATCTCCAAAAGTATGAACAAATTCCCCAGGAACTAATCCACACACTTGGGCCATCATCATCGTCAAAAGCGAGTAGCTGGCGATGTTAAACGGGACGCCTAAAAATAAATCCGCACTTCGTTGATACAGCTGACAACTTAAAGTGCCATCCCCAACATAAAATTGAAAAAACGCATGACAAGGTGGAAGCGCCATCTGATCCACTTCCCCAGGATTAAACGCCACAACTAAATGACGTCGTGATGATGGATTATTTTTTATCGATTGAATCACGTTAGCTATCTGATCAATGGTCGTTCCATCAGCCGCTTGCCACGAGCGCCATTGAGCGCCATACACTCGACCGAGTTCACCATTTTCATCAGCCCAGTCATTCCAAATACGCACACCATTGTCTTGAAGATACTTAACATTAGTATCCCCTTTTAAAAACCAAAGCAGTTCATACACCACGGATTTTAAATGCACTTTTTTAGTTGTAACTAAAGGGAATCCGTCTTTTAAATCATATCTTAACTGGTGGCCAAAAAGACTTCGAGTTCCAGTGCCTGTTCGGTCTTTTCGATCTAATCCTTCGTTATGAACTTTTTGCATCAAATCTAAATAAGACTTCATATGGGGTCTCCAATAGCTGCTCTTAATTCATATTTAGAGGAATTTCCTTAAGAGAACTTCTAAAATTATAACAAGAATTGAACCAAGGCTCCTTAAGTAAATGATGTCCATGCGCCGCAGAAGATATATTCACTCAGTTCGCGTCAGCCGTCCTGCGGTTAAACTTGACGTTTACTGCTTAGCTTCCTAAAACTTAAGCATGGAAATTAGAGACCCGATTCATGGCTCCATTGCGTTATCACCTGTTGAAGTGTCTATTTGTGACTCTCTTGAATACCAACGCTTAAGAGCCATCAAACAACTTGGGTTTTCTGAATTCAGCTTTCCTGGGGCCACCCACAATAGATTTTTACACTCTGTCGGCGTCACACATCTTGCGGGTCATGCTTTTGATACGATTTTTAAAAATTATCCTTTTAAAGATTTTAAAACTAAAAATAGTTTACGTCAGTGTGTGAAGCTTGCAGCCTTACTTCATGATATTGGCCACGGGCCTCTTAGTCATACGACAGAAGAGGTCATGCCGCTTTTATCTGAACTGAATATAAAAATCTACAAAGACCAAAACAGAGTAAATGACCGACAGGCCAACCACGAAGACTACACCATTGCCTTTGTCACTGAATCGGAAATTACAAATATTATAAATGCCCACGGCGAATTCGAACCCCTTCACGTCGCCGCCCTTGTCGATTCCAAAATCGTTTTAAAAGATGATTTTTTTAAAGTTGATGGCGTTGATTTTAGACCCATCTTAAGTCAATTGGTCAGTTCTGAATTAGACGTCGACCGGATGGATTATTTACTTCGTGATGCCTACTTTTGTGGAACAAATTACGGGAACATTGAATTGTCTTGGCTTGTGGCCAACCTGACTTACACCCAAGTTAAAGACAAACTTCATTTGGCTTTAAACAGGCGCGCTTTATACACCTTTGATGATTTTTTACTTTCCAGACATCACATGCACTTGATGGTGTACTTCCATCACAAGGCAATTATATACGAAGAAATTTTAAATCGATATTTAAAATCTGATAACTGTACTTTTAAACTTCCCGCAAGTCTTAAGCAGTATATTAAGTGTACAGATTATTCTTTATATGAGCATTTAAACGACGCTCAAGATATTAATATTTGGGCAAAACGTATTGCAACTCGAACACCTTATAAAGTTTTATTTGAAACACATTCTGATGATGCCAGTGAAAAGACGGCCAGTATAAAATTAAAACTTGAAAAAGAAGACATTGATTATATCTACGTAAGTTCTGAAGCTAGGTTAAGTAAATATCATGGAGCCACCCCACAAGATCAAGCTTTTAATATTTATGTTGTTGATCACTACGACAAATCTATTGTCCCAACCAGAATTCAAGACACAACCGAAATTTTTAGTCGTTACGAGAAGATGCGTATGATTGAACGTATCTATGTAGCGCCTGAGCAGAAGGGCGTGGCGTCGAACCTAATCAAATGAATTTCATAAGTAAAAATATTTATAACATCATCTTAATAATCACAGGCTTATTTTTTCTAAGCTTTTGTCTTCCTTTTTTAGGTTGGATTCTTTTTGCAGCCATTATTGCATTTTCAATCAAGCCAATTCAGAATAAATTTTTAATTAAAAAATATAAAATAAATAAGACAATATCTGTCTATGTTATTTTGCTCATACTTATGATTTTTCTGGTGCCCTTTGTTTTATCTTTTCTAAATTTCTTTTCTGAAGGAAAAGCTTTAACTGAACAATTAAAAGACGCAGAGTCTTTTGAGTCCATTAACAACATAGTAAATCGAATTTACACCCAAGTTCCAATTCTGGATTCTTTAATTAACCAAGACAAAGCGATTGAATACTTACGAAAAGCTGCTGAGGGTTTAATTAAACCAGCCATTCAAATCGCATCAAATTTTTTTCTAAGTCTACCGATGATATTTCTAGGGCTTTTCTTTTTTTCTGCCAGTCTTTATTATTTTTTAGCAGATTCAAAACAAATTTTTAATTTCATATCTCATCTTAAACTCATTGAGGACAAAGAGCTTTCTGATTTTAGTAAGATTCTTCAGTCATCTTGTCAGTCCACCATGTTCGCCGCCGTGATCACTGGATTCGTCCAATCACTGATACTTTCATTGACTGCATTAAGTCTAGGAATCTATCATTTTTTCACATTATTTTTTATGACATTTTTTTTGGCTCAAATACCTATTATTGGATCTGCTCCGATTGCGATTGGTGTGCTTGGGTATTTTTACTTGCAGGATAATTTTTTAGCAGTAACTATTTTTCTAATAGCCACGATAATATCTAGTTTTAGTGATAACGTGATCAGAGCCTGGATTTTAAATCGCTACGACAGTTTACATCCGCTGGCTGGATTGATATCTGCGATTGGTGCTCTTGTTATTTTAGGTCCAATCGGAGTTTTATTAGGACCTGTTATAACATTACTTTTTGTGAAGATTTCAAAGAAAGTCTATGGGGCTTTGTAGTCAAAATTTAAATCTGAATTATTAATTTTGAATATTTAACTTTTTAGAATACTTATTTTAAATAATTACTTTTATGATAAGTCTAATCGCAACTAAAACTAAAACTGTCTTATATAGATAAACAAAAATCTTTGGATTCATTTTTGTTAAAATTTTAACTCCGCCAGATGTCCCCAAAACTGTTCCAACAAGCATCACTAGTATTAAATATTGATACTCAAAATAATTAAAACTTAAAGACAAAAAAACTGGTATTTTTAAAATATGAGTCACCATCTGACAACTCGCTTGAGTCGAAATGATCTCTTCTTTTGTAAAGTCGTCTCTTAGAAAAAAGGGCGCTAAAAAAGCTCCTGTCGCTCCAATCAATAAACCCAAAAAACCAGAAGTAAGACCTACAATACTGTATTGCCAGGGTTTTAACCGAATAGAAGGTAGTGTTTTGGGTTTAAAAACGACATAAAAAATAAAAACTATAATTATAAGTAGAGGAATTTTTTCAGACGGTAGACCTTGAATAAAATAAAACGACAAGAAGGCCCCAATTGGTGCTCCCAATAAAAAATATCCAAAAATATTTAAATTTAAATTTTTTCGTAAATAAAAAGTTCTAAGCCCATTACTTAAAAGTTGAATCACACCATGAACAGGAATAACGACACTCATTGGTAAAACTAAGGTCATACAGGCAAGCAGAGTCACTCCACCTGCCATACCCACAACACCCGAAATAGCGGATGTAAAAATTGAAATTAAAAACAGGAATACTAAAATAAACATAAATTTATCCTACACGAATAAGGCCTAGTCCAAGATGTGTCTCCGAAATGTGCCAGGTTCTTTTTGCGAATTTCAAATTAAGTCTAAAATTTAAAACCGACTCGTTGGCGTGAAGCCTTGCTCTGCAAGGCAAATGACAAGGCTTGTCCGGTTTTAAATTCTAGACTTAATTTGAAATTCGCAAAAAGAACCTGGCACATTTCGTGGAAATTCGCAAAAAGAACCTGGCACATTTCGTGGCACCTTTTGGTTGGTTATTTTTTCTTACCGAAACCTATACGGCGGTGAGAGGAACTGAACAAGTCACTGGCTTTGACTTTGCCGCCTTTAGGGGCTGAACGCGACTCACTTTTTGCTGACGTCGACTTTTGAGTGGATTGATTTGCCGTTGTAGATTTTTGTAAAAACTTATCTGAAAATCTTTCTGGGAATCGACCAGCTTGTTTATCACTGACTTTACCATCTGAATTATTACTGTGCTTGTTATTTGATTTGTCAGATGACTTATCAGACGTTCGGTCATTAGCTCTATTTGAAATTTTATCATTTGGCGTATCGCCGGATCTAAGAGCAAATTTGTTATTTAGTTTGGCGTCGATCTTGTCGCCCTTTTCACTGGATCTTTCTTTAGGTTTTTGAATGAATTTACCACTGTATTTTTCGTCAAATTTTTTGCCAAATTCGCTATCAGGCTTATCATTTCCACCAGATCTGTTTTCGAAGTCAGAGGATCTGTTGCCAGATTTTTTTCTAGAAAACTTAGATTTAGATTTTTTACCTTTAAATTTAGGACCTTTTTTATTTGAACCCTCTTTGTTAGCCCATGACGACATGGCTTTGGACTGGGCTCGCCCTTGGTGCTCTTCTAAAGTTAAATCAATAAATCCATCTTCTGTATTCACTTGGGCCACAGTCACTTTCACTCTGTCGCCTAATTTAAATTGCTTTCCAGAACGCTGACCCACAAGACAAAGTTGTTCGTCGTTATATGCAAAAAAATCATTCCCTAAGTCCCCAATCCGAATCATGCCTTCAATTGGATACTGATCTAATGTGATGAATACACCAAATTTTGCAACCGAAGTGATAGACCCTTCAAAATCTTGGCCTAAAAGTTTTTCTGCAAATCTGGCTTTTTTAATAGATTTAACTTTACGTTCTGCTTTCACAGATCGTTGTTCACACTGACTTAAGAACTCGGCTTTTTCGTCTAACTCAGACTCAATATAATTAACGGCGCCTGTTCCATTTACGATGCTCTTTAAAATTCGGTGCGTGATTAAATCTGGGTATCTTCTAATTGGTGAAGTGAAATGAGCATAATGCGAAAACGCTAATCCAAAGTGACCAATCTGTTCTGGACTGTATTTCGCTTGTCGCATAGACCGTAAAAATAATGTCTGAAGAATATTTTTCTCTTTGCCTTCCATTGTAGATAAGACTTCACATATTTGGGACGGATCTGGAGACTGATATTTAAACCCTGTGAACTGATTAAAAAATCTCATAAAAGTATCTAAAGCTAAAACATCTGGCTCTTCGTGAATACGGTAAATTTGTGGCTTATGTTTCTTTTCAATAAATTCAGCGACTGCAATGTTGGCTTTCAACATGAACTCTTCAATCAAGCGGTGAGCAAAAATACGTTCAGACAAATGAATGTCAACGGCTTGTCCTTGTTCGTCCACTTCAACCAATACTTCTGGAATATCTAAATCTAGTGAGCCTTCTTTAAAACGTTTTGTCTTTAGGATATTGGCTAATTTTTCAGATAGTTTTAAACGATCAATTAAATGCGCAAATCTGATTGTTGCAGGAATCTTGGTCTTAATGTTTTTTTCGCCAGAATTTTTGTCGTCTAAATTTTTGTCAGCACTATCTTTATCGTCTGACTTTTTTTCGTTAACGTTATTGTTTGCACTGTTGTTCGAATTATCGTCGGCATTTTTTCCGTTAACACTGTCAAGAATCTGCTGAACATCACCATAAGTTAAACGACCATGACTTCGAATCACAGCTTCATAAAAATCATAATTTAAAAATCTTCCCGTAGAATCAATGATCATATCTGCGACCATCGCTAAACGATCTACGTCGGGCTTAAGCGAGCAAAGCTCGTTGGATAAACCTTCTGGTAGCATCGGAATCACAAAATTGGGGAAGTAGGTACTAGTACCTCGTTCGTAGCCTTCGGTGTCTACGCTCATGCCGGGTTGAACATAAAAGCTGACGTCAGCAATGGCGACAACTAAACGGTAATTGCTTCCTTTGGTTTCCACATAAACAGCATCATCAAAGTCTTTAGCTGTGGCACCATCGATTGTTATTAATTCTAAAGACCTTAAGTCTTTTCTCTTTTTAATTTCACTGGCTGGTATTTGTAAACCAAATTTTTCAACCTCTTTTACAGACTGATTTTGAAATTCCATCGGTAAACCCATAGTCATCGCCACTCGCTTAACGTCAATGGCTGGATCACTGGGCTGACCAAGGCTTGATAAAACTTTTCCAACAAAGCCTTTTTTAGTTCCAGGGTAAGATAAGATTTCAACCAAAACCAATTCACCGGCTTTTGCAACATTAACATGACTACTCGGGATCATTAAGTTTTCACCCCAAGAGTAAGACAAATCTTTAATTAAAAAATGCGATCCATCGGCATCAAGGCGTCCAACAACATTAGTAAAATGTCTTTGCAAAATGTTTTCAACACGACCCCTTGGTTTATCACCCCTTGATTGGCCATAAATTCTAATCTCGACAACATCATTAGACATCGCTCCGTTTAGATCTTCTGCCGAAATGAAAACATCACTTTGACTGTCGTTTTTTGAAATAAAAAAGGCATACCCATCGGGATGCCTTTTTATAAACCCATGATTTTTATTTGAAACGTTTAAACTCATCTTGATTAGCTTAACCGATTTAGGCTGTCTTGCAGAGTCCTAAATTTAGTTTCAGCTTCTTTTAATAGATTTTTATCGCTTTCGACCAAATCTTCTGGCGCATTTTTAATAAAATTCTCGTTATTCAATTTTTGATTTAAGATATTGATGTCCTTTTTCACTTTTTCTATGGTTTTTTGAAGTCGCTTCACTTCTTCATCAATATCCACAATACCTTCTAAAGGAACAATCACTTCTAAACTTGAACCCATGAAACTTAAGGGACTGACCGCGCATTTGGATTTATTTGCACGTTCCTCAAAACTAATATCTGAAAGCTTACAGAACTTCATCATTAAAGATTTATGATAACTTAAAATCTTTTGAGACTTTTCATCTTTCGGTACCACGTGGGCAAAAATCTCTTGGCCCAGTGGAATCGAATTTTCACCACGAATATTTCTAATAGCAGAGATAACTAACTTTAAAAGCTCAACCTCTTCCCAGGCTTCGACCGATCCCATTGATAACCAATTTTTATTATTCTTTAATGTGGGATATTCAGAAGTACAAAGAATTTTAGAATCTTTGACTGGAAGCTTGTCATAAAGTTCTTCGGTGATGAAAGGAATAAAAGGGTGCATTAACTTTAAGGCCCTAGCTAAAGTTTGAAATAGAATTAATAAAGTGGCGGTCTGTTCTTTTTCAAAACCAGGATCTTTATTATATAAAGTGGGCTTTGAAAATTCCAAATACCAGTCGCAAAAGTCATTCCATAAAAATGAATACAAGGTATTGACGGCTTCTGAGAATTTATAATTATTTAAATCCTCGTCGACGTTTTGAATCACTTGGCCCATCTGATACACAATCCACTGATCAAAAACTGATGTTTCACTTTTTGAACTTAACTCATGAAAGGTTTTTCCTTTTAACAGTTTTTCAACTGAAGCCCCTTGGGAGGCCCCAAATGCAAATCGAGTGGCGTTCCAAATCTTATTCATAAAGTTTCTGTAGGTTTCAAGACGTTGTTCTGAAAATTTTAAATCTTTACCTGTGTTCAACTGCGACATCAGCGCCATTCTTAAGGCATCAGCACCCACTTGATCAATCATCTCAACAGGGTCCACTGAATTCCCTAAAGACTTTGACATTTTTCGTCCTTGGGAATCACGTATCAAGCCGTGAATATAAACCGTTCTAAAAGGAACGTCTTTTACAAATTCAAGTCCCTGCATCATCATTCTTGCGACCCAGAAAAAGATAATGTCATGACCAGTGACTAACACATTGGTGGGATAAAAAGTTTTTAAGGCTTCAGAATTATTAGGCCAACCCAAGGTTGAAAAAGGCCAAAGAGCAGAACTAAACCACGTGTCTAATACATCTTGATCTTGAATAATGTTTTTAGATTTACATTTTTGACATTCAGACAAATCAGTTTCAGATACATTTACAAAATCACAGTCCTGACAATTCCAAACTGGAATTCGGTGTCCCCACCAAAGCTGTCTTGAGATACACCAGTCTTGAATGTTATGCATCCAATGCATATAGGTTTTTGTCCAACTTTCTGGAATAAATTTAGTGGTCCCACTTTCAACCGCTCGAATAGCGGGTTTAACTAAGTCATCCATTTTTAAAAACCACTGCTCTGATAAAAAAGGTTCTGCAATAACACCTGTTTTACTACAGTGGCCCACAGAGTGATTATGATTTTCAATGTTTTTAATCACACCTAGCTCTTCCAAAGCTTCAACAATTTTTTTTCTAGCTTCTTGGGTTTTTAATCCAGAAAATGCGCCGTACCCTTCAACTAAAGTTCCGTTGGTTTTTAAAATATTAATCATAGGAAGATGGTGTCTAAAACCCATTTCATAATCGTTAAAGTCGTGGGCAGGTGTGATCTTAACAGCCCCAGATCCAAACTCTTGATCCACATAATCATCTACAATGATGGGAATTTTTCTATCGGTTAACGGCAAAATTAAATTTTTGCCAACCATTTTAGAATATCTTTTATCTTTGGGATGAACTGCTACAGCGGTATCACCCAACATAGTTTCAGGTCGTGTTGTGGCTACGATCACTTCACCCGATCCATCTTCTAAAGGATAGGCTAAGTGATATAGTTTTCCTTTCACATCTTTGTATTCCACTTCAATATCAGAAATTGCAGTTTCAAGTTTTGGACTCCAGTTGACAAGCTTAAGCCCTTTATAAATCATTTTTTTATTATACAGATTTACAAAAACTCTTCTGACCGCGCGAGACACACCTTCATCTAATGTAAACGTTAAGCGATCCCAGTCACAAGAATTTCCAAGGCGCTTCATTTGATCAACAATACGTTCACCATATTGATTTTTCCATTCCCAAACTTTTTCAACGAACTTTTCACGTCCAAGTTCTGTGCGATAAACACCCTCTAAGGCTAAGTTCTTTTCAACCACACTTTGAGTTGAAATTCCGGCATGATCTGTTCCTGGAACCCAAACTGTGTTGTAACCAGACATGCGCTTCCAACGAACTAATACATCTTGAATTGTGTGATCAAGAGCATGACCTAAATGTAAAAATCCAGTCACATTCGGCGGAGGCAAGATCACTGAGTAGGGGGGTTTTGCCGACACATCCTCAGACTTAAAGCTCTGATTTTTAATCCATAAATCATAAATTCTGGATTCAACTTCTTTGGGATTGTACTGCTTATCTAAACTGGATTCTGTCATTCAGGCTCGCTTTTATATATATATTTTCAATTTAATGCTTAATCTTATTCTTATTTTTTGTCAGCTTTGTAAATTTCGTTTGATATTAAGATTTTCATTTAAATTAAGTAATATTATAAATCTTGAAGATCTGATGGCTTCACTTGAGGTGTAACTTTAGGTTCTGGACCATAGTTTTTAATTTTAATATCCGTGTTTTTCTTTGGGTTTTTCTCGTTTAATTTGTCAAAAAAATCTGTAAAGATCATTCCTGAAGATGTAGCGATCATAGATGTTTGCCAATCAAAAAAGACACCAAATCCATCAGCTGTATTTTCAGCACCTAAAATTTGAGACGTTCCAAACTTAAATTGGGTGTAAGGATTAGGTTGAAATCCTAGCCATAAAAGAACCTCATATACAGTGGGATTCCACGCGTTATATCTAAAGCTTGACGCGTTGTATCTTTGGTTGAGCAAAGCCTTTTGAATTTTATCTGAATTGCTTTCTTTAATAACACTAAATTGGCTATTAAATTCAGCACCAAAAATAAATTTATTAGTCTTAAATTGAGGATGAATTTTAAGAATTATTAAATCAGAAAAATTAGGTCTGGTTCTAAAACCTAAATAAGTTCTAATGGTAGGTTGAATTTCAGACTTTTGACCGAATTTTTTTTGATAGTCCAACTCTTTCTCACTCAATGAGTAATTTAACTTTGATGGCTGCCACCAAGCTCCAAATTGAAGCCAAGAGATTCCATCTGAAACCGAGACTTGATCTTGATCCACGTCATTTTCAACAAAATTAAAAAGGTAGTAGCCGTCTAAAATAACTTGGCCGTATTCTTTTAAGTCATAGAGTCTGTAAATCCCAAGCTTTATATCTTTCAATTTTCGGTTATTTCGAATAGTCACAGTGTTAAAACTTTCAGCATAAGACACATTTAAATCTAAAGATAAGGCCCATTCATTTGAAAGATCATACATTGTAGATAGTAATACATCGTAACTTAAGTATCTAAATCCAGAGGGCAAAATTTCTTTTTTTCCATTTTCAATAAAATTTTTGGTGGACCTAAAACTTTGAGCTTCGATCCCAAATTGTAAACGTCGGGATTGAAAAAGGGGGACATTTCTGTGCCCTAAGTCCGCAAAGGCCGAAATTGAAATTACAAGAAGTAAAAGAGAAATAAAAATTTTATTTAACACTCGATCTCATCATATAAACTGAAACTTCAATTGAATAGCTTTTTTAATCAATTCCGCTTTTGCTTTTCAAACTCAGATGTGTAAATTGAAACTATGACTAAAATACCAAAGCGCACATTAACACTTTTATTTTTCACAGTGTTTATTGATTTGGTTGGATTCGGAATGATCATCCCCTTAATTCCTTATTTGGGGGAAAGTTTAAGTGACAGCTCTTTTAAAGCAGGACTGTTAATGTCTATATATTCTTTAATGCAATTTCTATTTAATCCTTTTTGGGGACAGTTAAGTGACAAGTTTGGCCGAAGACCAATTTTACTAATCAGTTTGATTGGGGCTTCCGTCAGTCATTTAGGTTTTGCCTTTAGCACCAGTTTTTGGATGATGTTTAGCGCAAGACTTTTTGCAGGGGTTTTTGCAGCCAACATATCGGCGGCCATGGCTGCCGTTGCAGATATCAGTGACGAGTCCGAAAGATCAAAACGTATGGGCTTGATTGGCGCAGCTTTTGGATTGGGATTTACTATTGGGCCATTTTTTGGTGGCATCATTGGGTCCCAAGGTGCTTTGATTTCGACTGAAGCCCCGTTTGGTGTTTGGACATCAGCCCTTGTTGCCTCTTTGATTTGTTTTTTAAATTTTATTTTCGCATATTTTTACTTACCTGAAACCAATCCAAATATTTTAAAAAAAGTAACTGGAAAAATATTTAATTCAGATCTTAGCCCTAAAAAATCTAGCCAACGCAAAGTAAATTCTATTCCAGAAAAGTTTTTACTTATTTTTGAGTACTTTAAAAAATCTGAAATCAGAGCCTTACTTATTACCTATGGCTTAAACGCACTATCCATGGCCTTGATCGAAGTCAGTTTGTTTTTATTTGTGAAAGATCGTTTTGGATTGGGATTAAAAGAAGCCTCATATGGATTTGCCTATACCGGCTCAGTTTTGGTTTTCACCCAAGGATATTTAATCAGAAAACTTTTACCTAAATTTGGAGAACGGATATTGATTCAATATGGGTTGTTTATGTTTGCCCTAGGGGTCTTTGGCGTTGCCATAACATATAATTTTTGGCTGTTAATTTTACCTGTGACAATTTTAAGTGTCGCACAAGGATTACTATCCCCATCAATCACGGGAAGCTTGAGCTTAAAAGAAAATGCCGATCACCAAGGACGCCTGATGGGTGTTACTCAATCCTTAAGCGCCTTAGGCCGAATCTTAGGGCCCTTAATCGCAGGCTTAATTTACACTCAAGCTCATCAAGTAGAGCCATTTTACTTATCAGCAATTTTGACTTTATTTAGTTTAACAATGTTTACACATCGCAAAAAAGAAACCAAAAATATTTAAATTTACTTACGACAAAATAAGTAGCAAGAGGACCCTCTAGCTCCGGTGTTGTAACAACCATAAATTCCTCCTCCGTCTGGAACACACGATTTTTCACCATCAGCGCTACATCCAGAAGCAGCTGTATCTACGGGGCAAGAGGCTTTGGCACCAGAAAGAAAGCGTATTGGTGGAGGCGTCAAAGCAGAAGGTGAACACTCCGTAACTCGGCGAGCAGCATTTACACCAACACTAATTTTATATTCGATTGGACGCAACATTGATCCTCCTCCGCCACGACGTTGACGTTCAGTCGCTACTGTCATCTTTAAAGTTCCCGAAGTCTGAAGAGGCGTAATATCCAGATTTGAAACCATAATGGAAGAAATCTGTAATCGATCATAAATATTTTTTGTTGGATCACCTGTATCATAAATAACAGTTCCATTTTTATCTTTAAGTGTTGTCGATACGGGTGCAGCACCAATATTTGGAATAAGTAAATTTAATAAACTTGCATCACAGGCATCACTATTTTCTACTAGTTGTTTTAAATCCATATTAAAACTGTTTTGTGAAATTTTATCCTCCATGTATTGAACTGATTGAAGCTGATTCAAAATCAAGCTTCCCATAGAAGTTGCAATTACTCCAAAAACAGCAGTCACTACCATCATTTCAATCAACGAAAAACCTTTTTTACTAATCATAAAAAAACCTCTAGTTTTATTTTATTTTAAATTTTAAAATAAGTCTTTTGATATCTATTTGAAGTCCTTAATTCTAGACTAACAGTTCCAAATCTAATCTCATTTTAGAAGTACTAATTTATTAAGGCAGAAACTTTGGGGCTTCAACTAATAGCTTCATTTTTAGAATAAAAATTATTTCCATCAATCACAAGAAGCTTAAGTTTAAAAGAAACCGCCGATTACCAAGTGGAGCCGTTTTACTTATCTGTTATTTTAACTTCATTTAACTTGATTTTGCTTACTCAAAAAAAAATTAACGAAGAAAAGGGCTAAATATAAAAATCCTATATTCATATATAGAATATTAAATTTAAATTTTTTTTATTTATGACTTAGCAAAAATTTTATGCTCAACACTTCTGAAGTTTTTTATAATTTTTGCTTTTTCTTTAGCTGCTTTTTCATTTCGCTTTACTATTTTTGGCATTAAATCGAAAGCCTTTTGAAGTTCTTTAGATGGTATTAATTTTTCGATTTTTTCTTTTTTAGTTTTTTTTGACACTTTTTTAACTTTTTTCATAAATGACCTTTAATAAATTTAGCTGCAAATTCATTTTTATGTAGATCATCAAGTTTTTTAAATTTTGATGAATTCTGCAAAAGATTTGGCTTATTTGATGAATTGTCTATAACAATCCATTCATCAGCTAATTCTTTATATATATTCCAAAAATTATCAAAGCACCTTAAATATCTTCTTTTGACAACTTTAGTGGGAATGTTATGGCCACCCATTTTAACTCTTTTTTTTATTCTTGAAATGTTTAATGAAATTTTTTTTAAAAAAATAAAGTAAATAATAATTTTATAACCGTGAGCTTTCGCTTCTTTAATAATTTTGGCATAGGTTAATCCACTTAGAGTTGATTCAAAAGAAAAGGATTCCCCGCGTTGAATCCTCATTTTAATTTCACTAAGCAAGACTCTACCGGCTTGAAATGATGCTTTTTCAAAATCCGATGGACCAAATCCTATTGCAATTAAATCAGGATTTAAAAAAGGGACCGCTGGCTTAGTTTGATTTAGGTATGAGTCTGCAAAAGTCGATTTTCCACTTCCATTCGGCCCTGCTATAATTTTAATAACTTTATTCATTATTGCTCCAAACTAAATGATACCGAATTATTTGGTAGCAGCCAAGAATTCAGTAAATTAACGCATATTAAATGTAAGGTAAGTATAAGAAACATCAACAACGCCTTGATCGAAAATCTTTTTTGATTAAGGCAGAAACTTCGGGGCTTCTGAAGGTGTTGGAAGGCGACACGTGTCTGAACGACCGAAGACTTTGTAACGATTTCTTGAAATAAAATCATAAATTTTATCACTTACTGGAAGTGGTAATAAATATGTGAATAGGGATAGAAATTTCCAGATTCCACTTAAGTTTTTTCCGATCAATCTAATAGCTTCAGTTTTAGAATAAATATTAGTTCCATCATAAACATAAATAGTATCTAGTTTGTTTGGGTCAATTGCCGTCGGCAGGACAGGGTGTGTAAACCCGACCGCTTTAGTATTTAGAGATTTAATATATTCGCCCTGTAAGGGGCTAAATTTAAAAATATTTTTTTTGTCATGTAAAAGAATAAAATCAACAGCCTTGTTGCAAAGGCCGCAATGTCCATCAAAAAAGACAATTAATGGCGCTGAGATTTTAAAGATCTAAATGTTGGTTTGGATTTAATTGATCACGTACAATTCGACCCGCATCCGAAGACAGTCCACGACCAGCTGCCATCGCATTGGCATTCATTCTGGCTTTTAGGGCCTCGGAATCAATCACAGGATCTGGCATCAACTGTTTGCCTTGCTCTAACATTGAAATATGAGATTGAATTAATGCTCTTAAGTTATTTTCAAACTGCATACGTACTCGTTTAAGATCAGATACATCGTGGTAAATATTTTTTAATGAATCTTTGGCGTCTCTTATAATCATATCCGCTTTTTGATGAGCATCATTTATAATAAGCTTAGCTTCACGATCTGAATCAGTTCTGATTCTATCTGACATTTTAGTCGCATTAGCTATGGTGTTTTTAAGAAGTTCGTCTCTTTGACGATACTCATCTAGATCTGTTTCAAGTTTTTTACACTGTTTTTTTGATTCCGCTTTTTCTCTAGTTAAAAGATCCATCTCAACTGAGAGTTTTCTTAGAAAATCAAAAATTTGTTCTGGATCTAATCCAAATAATTTCTTTCTAAATGTTCTTTCATTGATTTCTAAAGAGTTAAATTTCATGAATCACTCGCTTTAGGTTTAAACCTACACACCTTATGTTAGAAGAGGATTGGACTGACTGTAAAGAGTTTTTAAATTAAAAATATTAATTCTTGATTGTTCTAAAACGGCTTAAGTTCACGAGCTAACTTAGCACTTCTTAAAATTGCATTTTCAAAACCAATTCTTAAGGTTCTGTCTAAGTCCATGGCTCTAAAGGATTCTAAGCCTTCACCTGTTACACCTTTTTTTGATGTGACTTGGTTTTGAAGCTTGGCAAAGCTTTCCCGTGATGACTTGGCTAACATGGATGTCGCCAAAAAAGTTTCTGTTGTCATAATTTTTGACTCTTCAGTTGAAAAACCTTTTTCTTCCAGCCACTCCGCCCAAATCTGCATGAACTCCAAAACAAATCCAATTCCACTGCTACAGCCCACCATTAACGCATCGAATAATTCTTCGTTAGGGGCATATATTGGCGTCCCCAAAACAGACAGGATCTCTTTGATCATTGTTTCATGCTTCATTTGTGATTCTGGATTTTCAAATGTGTAACCCAAAATCCCTTGGCTAATTTTAGCCGCTGTCGTTGGCATGACCCTAATAATAGATTCAGCCCGTGGAATATATTTTCTTAAAAGTTTCGAGCTAAATCCAGCCGCAAAACTGACAACGATTTGATGTTCATCAATACTTTTTCCGATATTATCTAAAAGTTGTCCCAAGTCCTGAGGCTTTACCGATAAAAAAACTATATCTACTTTTTCGATCACTTCATCATTAGAAAAACATTCGCTAATTTTATATTTAGCGGCCAGTGCCGAAACTTTGTCTTGTGTTCGACTTGTCACTAAAACTTTTTGTGGAGAGATTTTTTCAAAAGAAGTCAAACCCGATACCACCGATGTCGTCATATGACCCGCGCCAATAAATCCTAATTTTTTTGAATTTAAAAAAGGACTGATTGTGCTTTTCGTATTCGACACGTCGTTCATCATGATCTGGCTCCAAAAATTGCACTTCCAATCCTTATCATAGTCGAACCCTCTGAAATGGCTAGTCTAAAATCATCCGACATTCCCATTGAAAGTTCATTGAATCCACTTAAGCTATTCTGATCTTTAATCTTAATCAATTTATGACGAAGCTGTCGAAAATAAATTCGCTTTTGTTCATCATTGATTCCAAGAGGCAAAATTGTCATAAGCCCAGATGGGATTATATTTTTATTCGATTTTATTTTTTCAATTATCTCTTCTATTTCGTTTAAATCAAAGCCAGATTTTGTGTCTTCATCACCAAATTTTATTTGTAATAAAATTTTCTGACAAATTTGCTTTTTTTCACAAACAGTTATTATTTTATTTAAAAGTTTTTCGCTATCAACCGAATGAATTAAATCAACATGACCCACAATTTTATCCACTTTATTTGTCTGTATGTGACCAATAAAGTGCCATTTTATTGGAATATTTTTTAGAATCTCAATCTTAGTTAGAAATTCATTAACATAATTTTCTGCAAAATCAATTTGTCCGAATTCATGCACTTTTAAAATATCGTCAACTGAAAACTTTTTTGAAACGGCAATCAGTTTAGTATTTAATTTATCATCAGAGTTAGTTTGTAATTCTGATTCGATTTCATTTTTAATTTTTAAATAGCGTGATTGTAGATTCATAATTTTTAAAAAACGCTCGATAGGAAATCCGATGACATTATTTAATGACCCATCAACCTTAACAACAAAATCATGCTCCTCGTCTTGAAGACCGTAGGCTCCGGCTTTATCCATACATTTTCCTGAAGCCACGTAATCTTCAATTTCTTGATCACTTAAATTTTTAAAGGTCACTTTTGACTCTTCAACAAAACTTTGTCTGGTCTTCAGTTTAGAGTTGTAAAGGCAAACTGCTGTTAAAACGGAGTGGTCTCGACCCGACAAAAGTCGTAAATACTCTTTGGCGACATCAACCGAACTTGGCTTACCCAAAATCTTTTCATCAATGCAGACCATTGTGTCTGCTGTAATAGCTAAAAAATCCATATAATTCAGACAGTTATCTGACATCAGAAAGGCATCAAGTTTATCCGTCGCAATCTGAGACACGGCGTCCTTCCAATTCAGGTTTTCATCAATAATTTCCGATATTTCTACTGTCTCAGTGTGAAAAACGAGACCTGCTTCAGACAAGATTTTTTTCCTTCTTGGGGACGCAGAAACTAAAATTATTTGCATTTATTAAAGGACCTTTTTTTTATGGATGGTTTATCAATGAATCTCATATTTCTTATTCTAGGTCTACTGCTTGCTGGCTTCAGTGTTTATTTATTTTTAAGGACAATCTTAAAAACTGATGGCCAATCCACTTCGCTTGCATGGGCTTCTGGTGATGAACCTGTTGTTTCAAAATCTCCTATCATAAATTTTTCAAGACCCTTAGTTCATAGTTTTACTATTCAGCACAGTAAAAAAATTAAAAGTGAAAGTTACAGAAAAAATGTTCAGCGTAAATTACTTACCTCCGGGCTTGCCAATGAACTTAACGTTGACGAATTTATTGGGCTACAAATTTTTTGGGGCATTATGTTTCCGATTGTTATGCTGATGCTGAACTTCACTTTAGATTTAGGACTACCTCTTTACAGCACCGTTTTTATTGTAGGACTTGGCGTGATGTTTCCACACTTGTATGCCAACTCTGAAAAGAAAAAAAGAAATTTATCTGTCCAACTTGATCTGCCTTTTTTTACAGATCTGTTGGCACTTTCAACTGAAGCAGGACTTGATTTTATTGGCGCAATTCAAAGAATTTCTGACAAAGCCAAGGGAAGTATTTTAGCTCAAGAGCTATTAGTCGTAATCAGAGAAATTAGTCTTGGTAGCTCTAGATCTGTAGCTTTAAAAGCATTAGCTGATCGCATTGAACTAAATGAAATCACAAGTTTTGTAGCAGTCATTGTAGACGCTGAATACACCGGCGCGTCCATAACTAAAGTTTTAAAAGATCAATCTATTCAGATGCGATTAGAAAGGTTTGTTCGTGCCGAGAAAGCAGGGGCCCAAGCCTCACAAGCTTTACTTATTCCGATCATGCTATTTATTGTTCCAGCTGTCTTCATTATGATTTTAGCGCCCGTGGCTTTAAGTTTTTCAGGGGGGGGGTAAATGATTTTAACCACTCAAAAATTATTTAATATTTCAAAAAATAAATTTATATCGAACCATGTTGTTGAAGCCAAATCATTTCGACAAAGAGCCAAGGGTCTTTTAGGGCAAGCTGGTTTAGATGGAAATGAATGTCTATGGATTCACAGTTGCAGTAGCATTCATACATTTTTTATGAAATTCGCGATTGATGTTTTGTATGTAGATTTGAATTTAAAAGTGACTCGGATTGATCGAGAAGTAGACCCTTGGGGTGTAAGCTGGGGCGGATTTAAATCTAAGTCATGTTTTGAATTTCAAGCTAAAAATTTAGATTTTGAAATTGAACTAGGAGATTCATTACGTGTTAGCTCTTAAGATTTTAACAGGTCATCAAATGGGCAAGGTCATCCATCTAAAAGATGGCGTATCTGTGTTAGGTCGTTCTCCTGAATGTGATATTATTATTGCCAACACTAATGTTTCCAAAAAACATGCCAGCATTGAAAGAAAAGGAGAATTAATAATTCTTAAAGATTTAAAATCTACTAATGGCTGTTATATAAATGGTGTTAAAATTCAAGAATCCAAAGTTTATGTCGGCGACAAACTTAGTTTTCATGACACCGTCGCGGAAGTGATTGAAGAGAAAAAAGGGGCCTTAGCCTTATTCCAAAAACAAAATGAGTTAGCGTCCAATTCTGATGTCACACAAGATTTGGCTCTGCACATTGATGATTCGGATTTGATTCAACCCTATGATGCCCCAGTAGATCAATTTAGAAAAAAGACAAATCACTATTTTGAAAATACAGTTCTTCCTGGAATTTATAAGCTAACTGAATACATGGATTTTCAGTGGGTTGTTGGATTATTTTTTATCCTTGTGGTCGTTCTATCAACCAGTCTATCCGTTATACCTTTATTAAAAATTCTTAGGTCTAGCATCGAAGAATCAAGTTTAAGAAACGTTCAAAATATCGTTAAAGAGATCGTGAGCCAAAATAAAGACCCTTTATTTAAACAACTTTTTTCTGCGATCGATTTAGATTCAACTTACCAAAAGCAAGGTGTTGTCCAAGCCTATATAACAGATATCAGAGGCGAAATTGTGGCCCCTGCCAGATATGCAGGAAAAACACCAAATATAAATGCCTTTCATAAAGGGCGTAAACTTGCAGATGATAGAACTTTTATAGAATTTATAAGTAGTAAAAATATTTTAGCTGTCGAAGCTTTTAAATATTATGATCCTAAAAAGTCTATCGAATCGACCCGTTACTACGCTATGGTTTTATACGATGTTGATACTCGTATGATGGACTTTAACAGAACTTTAAGTTTATTTGTTCAAACACTTTCACTTTCATTAATTGTAGCTTTGATATTGTACTTCTTTGTATCGAGACTTATTAGTTACCCACTTAGAGTTCTAAATCGCCAAGTAGATCTTTTTTTAAGAACTGGGAATGCTCAGTTAGAAACAAAACTTAAGTTTCCAATTTTACAAAAACTATACTCTAACTTGAACAGTGCTTTGAACAGACAAAATACAACAAATGGCGAAAATGAAGCAACATATGATTATGATCGAACCAGAGAAATGCAAAATGTGGTTGAGCTTGTAGGTTATGCTGCCATTGCCATTCGCGCCTCTGATGATGTCATTATGGCTTCAAATCCTAGATTCGATGAAGTGACACACTTGATAAATATTAATGGAACTTCTGTGTTTAATATCACAGATCAATCTTTAAGAAAGAATCTTCAAAGCTTAATTGAACAAATTAAATTAACTCCTGACGATGTTGTTAACGACAATTTAGAATTTAATGGGGACTCGTATAAGATTGCAATGCAAGCCATTTATGGAATGAAAGACATTTCATATTATATAGTTTCTCTGATACCTCAGGAGATTGAATCTTGAGTTCTTTAAATATAAATAACTCAAACCTATCACAAAATACAGCTGTTCAAACGAACAGCGATAGGAAGTATTTTATTAAAATAAATAAAGGTTCAGACAAAGGATCAGTATTTCAGTTGTCATCAAACGAAGTGTTGATTGGCCGAGATCCTTCCAATCATATTCAACTTAAGAACGATGCAAAAATCAGTCGTCACCATGTTAGACTTTTATTCAAAGATCAAAAATATTTCGTACAAGATATTACTAAAAATAATTATATTATTGTTAATGGAATTAAGGTTAAACAAGGTGAGTTAAAAAATAATGAAATTATCCAGGTTGGGGATCATGTTCTTCAATATGTAGAAACTGAACCTCAAAAAAATAACCCTAATTTTAATATTGTTAAAAAACCAGAAAGCAACAGACTAAGATTAGTCCTTATTATTGGCTTATTTTTAGGTTCTGGATTTTATTTTTCTTCACCTTCAAATAAAGTAGTTACATCTAAATTGGAAACTTTTGAATCTGAAGCAAAAAGTGAAAGACGTATAGATAGCTTAGACGACAGTATTGAAGCCCTTGATAAAAAATTTAAAGAATCCATATTTTATTCTGAAAACGGAAAAAACGCCCAATCTTTATTTATTCAAGGTAAACGGGATTTTGATAGAGGCCAATTCTTTTATGCTCGTGATGCTTTCGGCGCCGTTCTGTCCCTTGAGCCTTCGCACCCAGAAGCACGAAGAATGCTTAGACTTTCGCAGCAGTATTCAGAAGACTTGTTAGAAAAGCAGTTCAAAGAAGGACTTGCCAGTCGCGATGTGGGTCGATTTGAAATTTGCAAATCTGCAATGAAAAACATAATGAATCTAACTAATAACCCTTCAAATTCTAGATATTTAGAAGCTAAAAAAGTAGCTGAAGAGTGTGAATTGATGAAAAAAGGAAATCTATAATGTTTAATATAAAATGTTTTATAGATGGCGAGCTATTTAAAGAAATGAAACTCAACCCAGGACAAGAGATTGTTATTGGAAGAGATGACTCCTGTGATATTAAATTGGATTCTTACCCTGGAATCTCAAGAGAGCATTTAAAGCTGATTCACTTAGGGGATAAACTAGTCGTTGAAAGAATGTCCCAGGCAGGAAAATTAGTTGTTAACGGCTTGAGTGAAAAATCTATTGAAATAAACGGGCAAGGGCAATTTTCTGTTCCTCCTTATAATTTTGAAGTTTTACAAGAAGTCGAAGCTTTTGTAGCTGCAGTTAATTCTAATGATTCACAATCAGCAGAGGATAAAAGTGAAGATAGTTTTAAACAAGAAAAAACATTTGCTGGAGATTTTGAAAAGACCGCGGCAAGCACACAAGACTTAACTGCTATTTTTAAAAGAGTTGAGTATGGAAATATTGTTGATGAATTTCATATGTCTGAAAATAAATGGACTTTTGGTCGAACAAAAACATGTCATGTTTTTGTAGATCACGAAAAAGCCAGTCGACAGCATTTTGAAGTTTTTAAAATCAACGATAAGTATTATATTAAAGACTTAGGTAGCTCTAATGGAACATTCTTAAACGGACACCAACTTCCGGCCAATAATGAAATTGATTTAAAATCTGGGGATGTGATTTCAATCCATGATTACAAACTTCTATTTGAAATCAAAGATAAATTTGTTGAAAAACAAATTTATAATCTTCCAGATTTTTATAAGCCAGTAGATCTAGGACACCTTGGTAACTCACCAACACCAAGTTCTGATTTAGGTGTTAAAAAAGTAAAGCAAGGCGCTTTTCAATTTAAACAGTGGAATAAACAACAAAAAATTCGCGCTGGTATAACTTTAACTTTTGTTACAATGCTAGCTTTAGCCGCATTTTTACCTTTGGGTTCTGGCGATAAATCTGTAGTTCAAAGAGAACTCGCTAATCAAAAAGAACGAACCGAAGAGAACAAAATAATTGAAAATGCAAAAATCGCAGCACTTCAGTACATGGATCAAGCCAACTGGTCTACGTGCTTGTCTGAAGTTCAAAGAATTCAAGATATTAGACCTGATGATGCTGATGCGGCAGAAATTGGTATTCGTTGCCAAACAGCCTTAGAAAAACTTGAACGTCAAAATCAGCTTGAAGCCCAAGAAAGAGAGCGACTAGCTATTATTCAAAAAGTTCAACTAATTGTTGATGAATGTAAGGAGAAAGTACAATTCGGAAGCGAAATAACTAAAGAATGTTTACAGCCAGCAATCGAGCTTTCTCCAGAAAATGAAGACATTGCTAAATTGTTTGATCTTGCAGATGCGGTTGATAGAGAACGTGAGGCTGAAAAATTAAAAAAGGACGCCTATCAAAAAAGATTAGCTAACGGAGCAAATGTTTTAAAAACTGCTGACGGATTTAAAGATCGTCAATCCTGGGAAGATGCGATCAAGTATTACCGTAATTATATTAAAGGAAAATTTCCAGATCCAAATCAAAAAAATAAGCTAAGAGCAGAAAGAGAAATCGCTTCTATACAATCAGCACTCCAAAGCACACTTAAAAAAGCATTAGAGGATGCAAAACTTGAATTTGGGAAAGAAAATTTTAGAGATGCTGTTATCTCAGCTAGAAAGGGATTAAAAATAGACGAGCAACACGTTGAACTTAAAAAAATTGAGTCTGATGCCCTTGGATTATTACGAATTGAAATTCGTTCTTTATATCAAGATAGTATTCTAATGGAAGACATTGGTAAAATTCACACTGCAATCTCAAAATGGAAACAAATTATCGAACGAGACATACCAGGTGAAGATTATTATCAAAAAGCAGAAGGCAAACTTAAAAATTACGAGACTGAAATATAAATATTTATATTTTATAGCTTGAAGGGCGATTATGATATTTAATGAAATCGGGTTTAGGGGTGATTTTATTCAAATGCCCCCTAAGCATAGACTGGTTGCAGAATCTAATTTTTTCATATTAGGCACTAGTTATGGAGATCCAAGTTTAATTGATAAAATTTTTGATGAATGTGAAAGAGAATACCTGTCTGCAAACCAAGACTTTGACATTACATCTCCTTTTCCAAAACTAACTTGTCTAGATGGAGTATCTAACAGAATTTATACGACGCTATTGTTTTTAAATGATTACATTTATAGTAATTATAATAAAAGCACTTACTCGCAAGGGTTCGAGTTTTTAATTCTTCAAAAGGTAAATCAAAAAATCTACTGGGCCCAAATTGGCTGGCCTAATATATATTTAGTGACTAAAAATAATATTACTGGTTTGGACCATAGTTTAGGTCAAAGACCTAGCCAGCAATTTGAGGCGCCGGATCTACCCCACTCATTACTTGGAATTCATAACAGTCTAAATTTTAGAATTGAAAATTCAAAACTTCATCCAGGTGAAGAGCTACTATTTTTAAAAAGCCAGCATTTACCTGAAGATTTTTCTAAATCAAACCAACTAGATAACGAAAGCTTAATTAAAAATATGTACATGTCCTACCCTAAAGCTGGGGCTTGGGTGGGTCGATTAACTTTCTCTGATCCTTTGAAAGCTGTAAATAATAGAGTTCAAAATCTGAAGGTTCGATAGCAATTTCATTTGATAGCGAACTTGATAAATACGTCTTCCAATTATACTGAATTTTTTGTTCTTTAGTCTGATTCGTTATATATACTTCGTAGAAGCGCTTCAACTCTGTTTCTGATTTATCAAAATTAATATATTTCCATGCGTAATATAATAAATCATTTTGACACAAATTCGACCAAGTTTTGACCTGTTTAAAAAACGCTCTTAAACATCCCGTTCGGTACTCTTTAGTGAATTTAGTGTATACATTAAGACAAGAATTAGCAGCTAATCTCCATTTCTTATTATTTTTAATTTTTGAAAGTTGAAGTAATTTTTTACAATCAAAGTTTTGAACAGCAACTTTTGCCATCCAGTCAATTATCTCTTCATCATTATTGTATTCGCCATTATCATCTTTTTCGTTTTTTCTAAGATTTTCTAAATCTTCTAAAATGTCTGGATATTTATAATTTTTTAGCCCCCAAATTTGGTATCCTAAAGAAAATTTATTAATATCTATTTCTTTAAATTGATCTTTTCCCTCTGAATTTAGTTCAGCGGCAACACTTAGATAAAAATTAAGTCGATCATTCGGAATCTGTTCGTCTATGTTTATTGAAATCTCTCTATTTAATAAAGTGTTAAAAATTTTAAGTTCTTTGTTAAGAAATACTCGATATTGATCATCAAGTATTAAATAAATTGGCGCATATCCGAATCTCCAATCTGGCCATGAGCTTTCAATCAAAAAAGCATCCTTAGTTGTTTTTTTGATTTTAGTTTTGGCATTAGAAGTACCTAAACTCGATAATGAATGATTAAAGGATTTTGACTTTGTTACAATAGGTAACGTCCTTTTAGATGATCCTATTAAGGGTTTTGAGCCAGCCCAATCCTTTAAAGTTTGACCAATATCTGCTAACGAGATGTTTTCATTAATCTGAAAGCTTAACTCTTTATCTCTGGGTTTGGACGCTGGTTTTATAAATGCATCAACCTTAATATTTCTCTCACTTAAATCGACCACTGGCCATGGACTTTTATAAGACTGTTCTAGTGAGCCTTGTAATCCTACAACTAAAATATGTGTGTTGTGCCACTTATTACTTTTTTTAAGATCGTAAAAAAAGGATTCCAAATGGGTTTCAATATGATTTAATTTAACTTCATTTTCTGATAAGTTTACGAGCGATGACAAATAAATAAATGCAAATTTTGGCTTATTGTCTTTGAAAATAAATTTTTCAGCAGCTCTAAAGACTTCTGTGACACTTAGGTTTTCTGGAGTCATTGAAAAATCATAAAAATTTTCAAAACCACGATTAAGTCCCTGATAAGTTTTAACAGGGTCTCCTTCTGAAAAAAATGAAGTTTTATATCCTAATTTGATCAAATATTGAGGTATCAGTGGATAATTAAAAGATAACTGATTATCGGCATGACGTAGGTCATGATTTATTGGATATTCCCCGGTCAGTATACTTGCAATAGCCGCTGGGGATTGAATGGATGTGGTGTAGGCCTGACTTAACTTAACAAAGTCATTACATAAAATAAAAAATCCACCCTCACCTCGCTCAAGGTATTCGGGACAGGACACAGTTCCAGAACCAAGGCGGTCGATCGCAATAATGACATAGGACGGCGATTTGTTGTTGTTTGATAAACAGCCAAAAAGACTTAAACTACTAATCACAATACAAAGTCGAGGTAACAAATGGAAAATTTGGATTTTTTTACTGAACAGTTTTTTATAGTCGCACAATTTGGTCACAATTTAACTCTCTATTTACTTATAATTTTAAGTATTACCAGTGTTAGCTTTATTATAGAGCGTATTTTGTTTTTTAACAAAATTAAAAAAACCCAAGAGCAATTTCGAAAAGCATCTAGCGATGCAGTTTACAATAATGATGTGAACTCCTTAAGATCTTTCACCGATATTAATACCGGGTATGAAGCCGAAGCCATAAAGTTAGGTCTTCAATATGTTAAAGATGCCGGAACCGATGGTCTTCAAGAGTATTTAGATAGTTATAAACAAAACATTCGACCCACTCTAGAAAAATATTTAAGTCCACTTGCTTCTATTGGATCAAACGCTCCTTTTATTGGTCTTCTAGGAACAGTATTTGGAGTCATGGAGGCCTTTCAAAGTCTAGCTTCTAACCAAGGCGACCCTGGACTTGTGATGATAGGAATATCAAAAGCGTTAATGGCGACAGCCATCGGTTTATTTGTGGCTATTCCAGCGACATTTGCTTTTAATACATTTCAGAAAAAATCAAAAACAGTATTAAGCCACATCGACACCATCAGAGACCTTTGTGTGGCTCATAAAAAGAAAATTTAGTTTAAATATTTTTTAGAAATTTCTATTACAAAATAGTATAAAAATAAGGACTTCTTAAGTGGGACGTAAAGTTAAAGACGACGATGATGATTTAATATCTGATATTAATATTGTACCCTTTGTAGATATTTTGCTTGTTATTCTAATTATATTTATGGTGACCGCACCCATCGTCATGCGGCCATCTCTTAAAATTCAACTTCCCGAAGCAAGCTCTGGCGATAAAACTGAATACACGCCTTTTCAACTTTCGGTATCAGCAAAAGATCAAATCACTTTAAACGGACAAGCCATTCAGTTTGAGAATTTAAAGACACTAGCGGAAGATTTTATAGCAAAAAATCCAGATGGCCAGGCTGTAATCTCTGCTGATGAAAAAGTCCCACATGGTGACGTCATTGCCATTTTGGACCAAATTAAATTAGGCGGAATAAAAAGACTTGGATTAAGCATAAGGAATCAATAGTGGTTCTTCGATCTTATAAAAGTTTAATACTACTTATCTTTCTAAACCAATTGACACCTCAAATTTCAAGCGCTCACGAAGGCTGTAAGTATAGTGGTAAAATTCTTGATACTTCTAAGTCTTCAACTGAATTAGGAACTCAGTTTATTTCAGAAATTCCTGAAAACTTTACCGGAAAAAAAGAATGTTATCACAGTAATACAAAAATTTCAGAAACGTCTGAATATGTTAAAGGTAAAAAAAGTGGATTAATGAAATCTTTTAACGATAAAGGCCACATTCAAGAAGAAGCGATGATGAATGATGATATCAGAGATGGTTTTTTTAAAAGATATCATCACGACACAAATAAATTAATTCAGGAATGGGATTATAGTAAAGGAATTTTGGTTGGCCTTGCTAAAGAATATTTCGAAGACTCAGGAAAAATTAAAAGCTTAAAAATGATTTCTCCAAATCAAAATGGATCAGAAATGTATTTTAATAAATCTGGGAAATTAACTCATTTAGCTTGTAAAAACATACCTTTAAAAGAAGATAAAGATCTTTGTGGCAGAAATGGATTAGGTAAAAAAGTCAGTCTTTACTTTTCCGAAGAAGACAATCTAAACCAAACACTAACTTACAAGAATTTAAAATTAGAAGGTGAAGTTTTAAGTTTTAATAATAAAAAAGAAATAGTATCTAAAAAAGTTTATAAAAACGGAGAGCTTTTATCAGAAGATCACTTCAGCGCGGAAGGTAATTATAAAAGTCTAGTTGATGGTAAAAAAACAACAGAAACTTTTTATTTTGCAAGTGGTAAGCTTAAACAAATTACCCTAAAGAATGGTTTTGATATTATTTCTGATAAAGAATTTTATGAAAATGGATCAAAGAAGAAAGAGTATGAAAGCAAAAATGATGTCGTTTATATAACAACCTATTATGATAATAATCAAATAAATTGTACTTATAAAAATAAAAACGTACGAGGGTACAATTTTTTTGATGGCCCTTACAATTGTTTTTATGAAAATGGGAAACCTAGTTCTAAAGAAAATTACGCTGATGAAAAATTGGACGGAGAACAAAGTTATTTTTCGGATAAGGGCTTGATATTTAGAAAAACAACTTACAAAAATGGTCTTTTAATTGAAAGTTGGGATTATGACGACAAAGGTCAACTTTCTGAAAATCACCAATACGAACCCGATGGATCCAGAAAACTGAAGTGAATATTTCTTTTATCTATTTAAAATTTTATACATCTAAAATTTTATAAAATTAATATTGTCCTTACGGATGTACAGACAATAAATTATTATAATTTATTAGAAAACTGATTTTATTGCAGTGTAAGCACCGCTATTATCAAGTGTAGTTGGGTGATGTTCCATTTTTAAAGTTGCACCGTCTTTTGAAACTTTAAAATAAGGCGACTTTGACAATGATTGATTAGGATTACATGTAATTGTTTTAATTTTTACAATTTCTTCTTTGTAATCAGCATCCGAACACAGGTCAGATATAGTACCTACGTATCCAGCACAAATACCACCGGCGACTGAAATTACATTATCAGGAGTTCTTCCATCTTCTTTCATTTTTTCAGCTGCAGCATGATTTGATTTAACCGACACATCAGTTCCACACTTTGTTTTAAAAGAAACAACATACTCAGCAATAGCGGCGTCACCCTCTTTAATGGCTTTTTTTTCTGCAACTCCCGCAAATGAGGCTTGAAAAGCTAATAATATTAATGTGCTTACTAATAATTTCATTTTTTTCTCCTTGGTGTATAATTTAGTTTTATTGTCATTTTAAATTATTATATTTAATTAAGTATTTAAATTTTTGAACACTTTTTAGCAGCAACCCCTGTTAAAAGTTTTTTTGACGTTAACATTTTACATGAATTTTTTAATGCTTCATCATTTGTTTTTGCTAAATTTAATACGTCTTGGCTCATTTGATTTTCACAATGATTAAGCGAAATATCCAATGCTTGATCAACAACAACCTTTCTATTTGTTGACGATTGAGTTAAGGCCGAAAGCACAGCCAGCTTCACATCACTATCCTCGCATTTTCCTTGTCCAAGCTTCCAAGCCTTGTCAAAAAATGGAATCGCACCCCAATGATTCATATGCTTTCGAGTTAACTTTCCAGCAGTAAAAGCGTCTGCAGGGGTTTTTTCAACCCAGTCCGTTAAAGCTTCATTACAAAAGTTACCTGTGTAATCTCTAGTTTGACATAATTCATAGTCATCTAGCTTTTCTAAAATCGCTTTTCCATCTTTAACAAGTAAGGCACTGGATGTATTTGATAAAAGTGTAAATCCAATGATTAATGTAAGAAATAAATTTGTATTAGAAATATATTTTTTGTTTATGCTTAAATTAGACATCAGTTCTCCATTTAAATTTTTATTTAAAATTTATTCTACACTTAATAAGTTTAAATATTTCACTAAATTTTTATCAACTGGACTATTTAACCTAAAATTATATATCACTAATATAATTGGACTTTGAATTGATTTTTAAGTTAGAATTTTGTCTTAACGTGAATCTCAAAAAGGACAACATGATCAATTTTTTATTAACATTCTTTATTTCATTAAGTGCTTATTCTGCTGAAAACATAAGATTTTTTTCGGCTATTGACTCCAAAGCCAAAATTAGTCTACTCGAGATTACTGAAGCAAATAATTTAAAACTTTACTTTAAACTAACTGGCACTTCTGAATCAGAAAATGAAAAGGTTATTTTATTTAAGAAGCTCACCGAAGACAGATATGCGCCAGTTAATGAAGTTTCGAATCTGATTTTAATTGATTACGACAAAAAAACTTTAATAAAAGGGACTATAAAAAAAGTTTGGACTCTTGCAGGATTAAAAAAAGATATTCTTTTTCATGAAACAACACCCCCAAAAGATTTGTCTGCTAAAAAAATAATTGAAGACTACGAATTAGCTGAAGGAGCGAAATTTTTAAATGTAAAAATCGCAATTGATACAGCACAAGCTTATATAAAAGATAAGTGTAAAAGTAGCGCTAAAGTAAAATTTAGTGATTTCGCTCAAGCCCCGAACTATAAAGCTGTGGCTGGTATTGAAGGATTAACCGCACTTTGTTCCGATGCAGACTACTTAAAAGCGATCCAGGGATTAAAAGAAGTGAATCTTAAATCGTCAAAGTCCTATGAAACACCTGCTATGACTATCAAAAATAATAATTTAACGATAGATTTCGGAAAAAACTCTGAAAACACAATGTTAAATATTAAAAATTTATCTGAAAAAACACTTTAGTATTATTTGAAATATTAACTTTTTTTAAAAAAATTAGTTATTTACGAATTTTTTTAAATTAGAAATTCAATATTAAACTAAATATTTTTGGATATTTGTTTTTAATAGTCTCACCACTTCATGCTCTTCAAACTTTTGAATTTCTTCCAAACTACCAACATCACTTGTTTTATACCCACAAGGTTGAATTCCTTGAAAAGCCTGCGGGTCTTTATAAAGATTTATAGCACAACCATGATAGGTGACCCACCTTCGAACTGCGATTCCAAAAGCGGCGACTTTTTTACCCTGACACCAAAGCCCACGGTTTAAAAGTTTTCGTCCTTCTGAATCAAATGCTACATCTTCTTTTAAAGTGATATTTTCAAATCCAATTTCGAAAAGAGAATCTAAAACGGATTTTTCAAAGGAAGTTAAAAAGTGCATAATGTCTTTGGGTCTTAAAGTTTTAAATTTCTGATCTAAAGAAATAATAGGATAAATAATAAGTTGATTGGGACCGTGATAGGTCGCCCTCCCCCCACGTCTAACTTCAAAAACAGGGCCTTGCCAGCCGGAGATATCTTCTGGCTGTGTAGATCTACCCAACGTTACAACTGGGTTGTGGGAACAAAATAAAATTTGATCTTTTATTTCTTTTTTAAATCTTTGCTCAACAAGACTTTCTTGCAAAGCCAAAGCTTTTTCATAATCAATAAGACCTAAATCCTGAAACTCCAATTATAAACCTTGTTTGGTAAGCTTATCAAAAAAATATTCATACAAATTTTGACTTAATGGTAGCATTTTTAAAATATCTGATTTTTTAATTTCCTCATCCATTGGATATCTAGAAATAATAACATATTTGTTAAGAGGTACGACTTTGCCAATAAGATCTATTGAATCAGGATATGCGGCAGCTTTCAAAAAAGCTTCATCTGGTTGTTCAAGACACAGTTTTGCAACTCTAATATCGTGATTAGCATATTCAAACCACTTTTTAGATAATTTAAAATCTTTAGGCGGCATAAATGACCTGTCCAGTATTTACAACTTCATTTGGAATAGTATTTACGGAATACATTTGAGCTAAAAACTCATCCTCATAAAAAACGAGGAGATCTGTTGGGATTCTTAGTTCCCACATTTTTTTATATGCCTCATCCAAAAAATTATTTTTGTCTATTTCTCGACTTAAAATAATACAAATATCATAATCAGATCCAGGGCGACTTGATCTTTTAGCTTGTGAACCAAAGATATACATTTTCATTAAATTTAAACTAGACAACACTTTTACAATCTTAGCGATAGTGTCTTTGTTATGCATATTAGTAGCCTCTTCTCAGTTCATTATATTCCAATTAATGGCGGGTCGTATTTTCTGGCTGCAAGGTTTTCGAAGCCGTCGTCAAAGGCTTTTGGATAATATGAATCGCATGTCCTAATGTGGCTTCCGCAGCTTCCATCATGGTCTCGCCCAAAGTGGGATGAGGATGTATAGTTAAGGCGATATCCTCTAAAGTTGCACCCATTTCGATGGCAAGAGCCGCTTCAGAAATTAAGTTCGAAGCTTCTGGCCCAACAATATGAACGCCTAAAACTAAATTTGTAGTTTCGTCAGCTATGATTTTAACGAACCCATCGGTGGCTTGTAGTGACACAGCTTTACCATTGGCCGCAAACGGAAACTTACCAATTTTTAGATTCGTGTAACCCGCATCATGACATTCTTTTTCAGTCATTCCTGCAGACGCAATCTCTGGATCTGTGAAAATAACTGCAGGAACTGTTTTGACATCGTAAGCTCTGTTGTGGCCTGCCATATTTTCTGCAACCAACACACCTTCGTGACTGGCTTTATGCGCCAACATCGGCTGACATGCAATGTCCCCTATCGCATACACACCAGGAATGTTGGTTCTACGCTTAGCATCGACCATCACAAAACCTTTCGCATCAATAGCCATACCTAATTCTTTTAAGCCCATTTGATCTGAATTTGGTTTTCTTCCCACAGTTAAAATAATTTTATCACATTCAAAAGTTTCAGTTTTACCTTCCACTTCGGCTTTAACGATAGTCTTACCCGCTTTTGTTTCAAAGGATTTTGCGAAGGTTTTATATTTTATATTAACGCCTTCTTTCTTTAATTTCTTTTCAACGACAGCCACTAAGTCCGGTTCAACAATTCCCATTAACAACTGGTCATTGGCTTCAAGAATTGTCACTTCAGCGCCAAGTTTATTTAAGTAGCCCCCGATTTCTAAACCGATGTAACCACCGCCAATCACCACTAATTTTTTTGGAACGTCTTCTAAATCTAGAGCTCCTGTGGAACTCAAAACTGTTTTTTCATCAAATTTAAATCCAGGAATTTCTATCGGACGAGACCCCGTAGCTACAACGAAGTTTTTCGCGTTGATTTCAAAATTTTCACCAACTTCTGTTTTTACCGTTAACGAGACAGCCCCTCTTGCAGCTCCAATTTTAAAAGTCGCCTCACCTTTAATAATTTCAACTTTATTGCCTTTTAAAAGTTGTGACACTCCGCCAGACATTTTCTGAGAGACTGAATCCTTCCAACTTTTTAATTTTTTCATATCAAGACTTATGTTTCCAATCATAATTCCCATGCTGCTGGATTGATGTTGAGCTTTGTGTAAAAACTCGGAGGCCGCAATCATGGCCTTAGAAGGGATACAGCCCACATTTAAACAGACACCACCTAAATATTCACGCTCGATGATACATGTTTTTAAACCCAACTGGGCGCTACGAATCGCCGCCACATAACCACCAGGTCCTGCACCAATCACACATACATCATATCCGTCTTTAATTTGAGTCGACATTTAATCTCCTTGGAACTTTTCTTTTAAATCATATTCAACATTAATTCGCTGGGGTTTTCTAGTTTCTTAATAAATGAAGCTAAGAAGTTCGCAGCGACGGCGCCGTCAATTAAACGGTGATCCGCTGTGATTGTTAAGTTCATCATTTTTGCAGCTCTAAATTTTCCGTTAATCATAATTGGTTTATCAGAAATTTTGTACATTCCTAAAATCGCAACTTCAGGGTGATTAATGATTGGGGTTGCATAACTTCCACCAACACTTCCAATATTAGTGATTGTGATCGTGGCCCCTTTCATTTCTTCTAATTTTAATTTTCCATCCCGAGCTCGTTTAGCAAGATCAGAAATTTCAGCACTTAATTGTAGAATAGTCTTGTGATCTGCATCGTGAATCACAGGAACCATCAATCCATTTGGAGTGTCGGCAGCAAAACCTAAGTTGAAGTATTTTTTATAAATGATCTCTTCGGCTTGATCGTCAATACTTGCATTGAACATTGGAAATTCTTTTGATGTGGCAATTAAAGCTTTCATTACAAACGGTAAGTACGTTATTTTAACACCATATTTCTCACCAACAGCTTTTGCATTTTCTCTGAATCTAACAAGCTCAGTGACATTGGCTTCATCCATTAAAGTAAAATGTGGAATCACATGTTTTGCCATTTGCATATTGGCTGCGATTTTTTTACGAACACCACGAATTGCCACTCGCTCTTCTTGGCCTTTATTAGATGTTTGAAGTGATGATCTTGGAATTTCCATGACAGGTGTAAGTCTTTGCACTGAAGTGTTTGCCGATGAATTAACTGACGGGCTTGTTGTTGCAACAGCATAAGACGTTGTCGCCGTTGAAGGTCCACCGCCGTTCACAGACATCACATCATCACGAGTCACACGTCCCGCCATTCCCGAACCTTCTAATTGATTAATGTCTACAGACATTTCTCTAGCAAGTCTTCGTGTAGATGGTGTTGCTAAAACTTTTGATTGAGCCGCAGGAGGAACAACATCTTTCGATGTCATCGAGTTAGTTTTAGCTTTTACTTCAGTTTCTGTTTTTTGAGGCGCGCTTTTTACATTTGAAGCTGACTCTAATTTTTTAGAATTATCTTGAACCGCAGCCTTTGAAGTACCTGCAGTATCTAAAATCATCATGACTTTTCCAATTGGAACCACATCCCCTTCACTGACTCTAAGTTCTTTCACAATACCCGCTTGGGATGTTGGAACTTCAACAGTGGCTTTATCCGTCATAACCTCAGCTACTGGTTGATCTGCAACAACAGAGTCACCCACACTGACAAGCCATTTGACCATTTCGCCTTCTGTAACGCCTTCACCGACATCTGGAAGTGTAACTTCAATTTGGGACATATTTTCCTCTCTTGTTAAATCTAAATGTTAATTTCTAAATTTTTATTAATTGAATTTAAACGCTGCTTTTCAACCATGCCTTTCATAAAAAATTCCCCGGCGCGGTATGAACTTCTAACCAAGGGACCACTTGCAACATATAAAAATCCCATACTTTCAGCTACAACTTGCCAGTGTTTAAATTTATCTGGAGTGATGTAATCTTGGACCATTAAATGTCTTCGTCTAGGTTGTAAGTATTGACCGAAAGTCACCACATCACAACCTACGGATCTTAAATCCTGTAGTGCCACCAAAACCTCTTCATCTGTTTCACCTAAGCCCAACATAATCGAAGATTTAGTGTAACGACTTGGGTCAATCTCTTTAACCATTTTTAGAACATCTAAACTTTGGTGGTATCCCGCTCTGGGGTCCCTGACCGCTGGTGTTAATCTTTCAACAGTTTCTATGTTGTGAGCAAACACATCTGGTTTAGAATTTACAATCTTTGCAACAAAGTCTTTATTACCTTTAAAATCAGGCGCTAACACTTCAACTATTAAATTTGGATCAAGCATTTTTATTAATTCAATTGTTTCAGCAAAATGTCCCGAACCTTCATCTGGCAAATCATCCCGGTCAACACTTGTTAAAACTACATAATCTAAACCCATTTTAGAAATAGCGTAGCTGACTTTTTGTGGTTCTTCGGTGTCTAAAACACCTTTTGGATTTCCTGTTTTCACATCACAAAAGCGACATCCGCGGGTGCATGTGTCCCCCATCAACATGATAGTCGCAGTTCCGCCGGACCAGCATTCTGCCACATTTGGACACTGAGCTTCTTGGCAAACCGTAGATAAATTTAATTCCTTGAACATTTTTTTAAGCTCAAGATATTTTTCACCCGCAGGAGGACGCATTTTGATCCATGACGGTTTAGGCATCAGATTTCGACCAGACGGGATTTTATCTATTTTTGGTTTCATAATTTAAAGTTTTAGCCAAATTTGAAGTCAAAGTCAGCAAAAGAAAAGTTCCCCGCCGGAGCGAGCCCAGGCTCGCAAACGAGAGACGAAGTCTCTCTGCGGTAAGTCCAATCAGGGCTTGCCACTAATGCAAATATATTGCATTAGTGTTTAATGGACATTAACATTAAATCAAAAATAAATACGATCTCATTTAGTATTTCACTCATATTAAGTCAGCTAATTTTAGCAGCACCTTCACGCATGGCCCTAGCTGAAGAAGACCATCAACATCAAAAACAGCATGAGGTAGAACCCATACGTGTTTTTGGTAGCGATAAAAAAAGTTCGCTTTTTGAATCGGTCATGGCCACGACTAAAAAAAGCGCCGAAGAACTTCAACAGAAAGGCAAATCTTCCCTTGGAAGTGCAATAGGTGACACACCTGGTGTGAACTCTACAGATTTTAACCCTACATCCACCCGCCCCATCATTCGGGGTTTAGGTGGAGAAAGAGTTCTGATTTTAATAGATGAACTGGGAACATTAGATGTGTCGGGCTTAAGCGGAGACCACGTTGTGCCTATAAATATTTTAGCTGTGGATTCAGTTGAAATTGTCAGAGGACCTATTTCTTTACTTTACGGATCTTCGGCCATTGGTGGTGTAGTCAATATTGTCAGCTCCAGGAGGCATAACGAATTTTATTCGGGATTAAGTTCAAGCCTGGGAATGCAGTTTCAATCTGTTAATAATTTTAGCAACTACGTTGGTAAATTAGATTATGGATTTTCAGATTGGATGTTTCATTTCGACGGCAGCATCAATCAAAACCAAGATCTAAAAGTCCCCACCGCTGAAAATAAAATTAAAAATAGCCAAGCTGAACAAAATTCATTTAATTTTAGTAGCACTTATTTTTTAAACGATAAACAGGATTACGTTCAGGCTTCATTTTCAAATTACAATAATCTTTACGGAGTCGTTACTGAAGACAATGTCACAATCGACACTCAGCAAAATAGAGCTGATTTTTTTACAAAAAATAAAATTAATCTTTTAAATTTTAAAACTTTTCAAACTAAAACAGCTGTTTCACAATACGGGCACACCGAATTTGAAGGGACAGACGTCGGCACTGTTTTTAAAAAAAATAGCGTTGAATCCCGCTTAGAATTATTGGATCAAAAGTCAGAAAAAAGATCTGGAATCAGTGGCTTACATTTAAAATACAATGACTTAAGTGTGAACGGGGCGGAAGCTTTTTTGCCATCAAGCAAGGACTATTCCTTAGCTGGATTTACTTTTAAAGAGTATCAGATAAATGCTAAAACATTATTTTCAACTGGGGCTCGTATTGATTTTTCTGGCTTAAGCCCAAATGAAAATAGTTTATTTGTAAACCTAGAAGATAAAAATTACGTTTTAGCTAGTGGGTCAGCAGGCATGACTTATAAAATTAAAAATAATTTAAGCTCTTCATTAAATTTTTCATTTAATCAAAGAAATCCAAATGCCACAGAACTATTTGCAAACGGCGCCCATATTGCGACTGGAATTTATGAAGTAGGAAATAAAAATTTAAATGTAGAAAATTCTTTTGGTTTAGACTTAGGTTTAAAATTTAAAAATAAAGACTTGGGCAGTGAACTGCATGTTTTCGCAAATAGATTTACAAACTTTGTTTCATTGAACAACACAGGAAATATTGATGACACTGACGAAAGCGGAACCGCTGGTGACAGTGATGACGACTTTCCAATTTATAACTATGTATCTTCAGCGGCCCTTCTATATGGAGCTGAGTATGTTTTGGAATCTCCACTATATGTACAGAATCTTTTCTTAGAACTTTCCTCGGATGTGTTATATGGAAAAAATTTAAAGGATGACACCAACATTCCAAGACTTACACCACCAAGAGTAAAGTTGGCCTTAAAACACAAACATAAACATATTTTAAGTCATTTAGAATTACAGCAGGTGTTTAAAGCCACTCGACTTGCACCTAACGAAACCGAAACAGATGGTTATTTAGTCGTGAACTTAGGTAATAGTTTTAATTTAAAAAAAGAGGCCACCCAGTTTAGAGTCTACTGGCAAATTCAGAACTTATTTAATGCCGAAGCCCGAAATCATTCGTCTGTAAATAAAAATTTAATGCAGATGGGTTCAACTAATTTTTTAGGCGGAGTCGAAGCTTACTTTTAAAAATAGGAATGCACCATTATAAAACCAAAATGATTTACTTTTTCTGATATACGCTTCATAGCTTGGTATTCAATCTGTACTTCGAAATGTGGAAATGGCAGCCACTGCAGTCCAATACCAGGGGCCGTGACCTGAGTGTCTGCAACACTAATTGATTTTTGATAATCAAAAAGAGTATATGATTTAAAACCCTTAAAAAACTCATACCCAATACGAGTATGGTTTATGATTTTTCTTAGACCTGAGCTCTGAAAATTTGCTTTTCCATCTTCATAATCCAGCTCGTAAAGTATATAGCTTTTTTCCGTAAGAGGTTTGATTCCAAACGCCCCCAGCAGATGACGCCTAGATGTAAGGGCTTCCCCATATAAATAATTAAAACCTAATTTGGATTTACCATATAAATAATGACTCGCTTTTGCAGAAACGCTTCTTTCGTCTCCGTTAGGGCGACTTAAATCTATTCGACCTAATGATAAATTAAATAAAATATCACCTGTATCAAAAAACTTTGTATATTCAAGATTATAAACTTCAGAATTCGAACCAAACCCAAGACCTCTTTTAATTGGTCTATTATGATTTGGATCATTAATTCCAAAATTAACTCTAAATTTTCCAGCACGCACTCTTGATGTAGAAGACGTTTCAACTAAAACATAATGTCGCTCTGAAATAAAATCATTTTTTACAATGCTATCAGAAGGTCCACCGACATAATTATTCGGCCCTCCAACAATACCAAGAGTACCAACAAACATTGTCTTTCCATATTTTAGTCCTACTTCAACATTGGCTTGCATTAGAAATAAGGCCCGTTCGGAAAAAGATGGAGTATCAATGTATCTTTGCAGTGTTCTTAAATCTCCGCCAACGCGCATCCATTCTGTTTCCTTAACGAAACCGCCAAAAGATTTTTCAGCCCCGTCTTTTGACCAAGTGCTCATCAACTCTGCGGATAGACTACGACCATAATCATTTAACATATCCCCCCCGGAAGGGGAGTAATGGCATGTGATACAGTTGGAGTATCCATGAATAACATTTTCTACAAAAGCCATAGCCTTAAAAAATGGACTAAAAATAAAAATTATTATTAAAAATAATCGCATATTGGAACCTAATGATGAAAATTAAATCTCTTTTTTTGATGTCGTACTTTTTTTAGCAGTTAGATCTTCTGCTTCATACGCTTTACTTTGCACTTTAATTTTTACATCTTCAGTAAGAGTAATTCCTTTAAAAGATGGAAGATCAATATTAAAATTTGAAATTTTGATATCAAACTCCGCATAAATGTGAAGCTTTCCATCCTTGATTCCTTTTAAATCAACAACTCCACTGACTGGCTTTTTGATACCATGGAGCAAAAGAGTTCCATTAAAATTTGATTTGCCCTTAAAATTATTTGGAACAGGCATATTTTCAATATTTAAAATTGCATTAGGGTATTCTTTGAGATGTAAGTATTTATTCTTCATATGCTCATCTCTAAGATTAATTCCGGTTTTTAATGAATCTAAATCCAAAATCAGTTCACCATTAGCTATGTCATTGTCTACAACAACATTTCCTTCGACTCCCTTACCTTTGCCGTTAATTTTTAATAAAGTACCTTTAGCTAAAAATTCTACTTGGCCCTCTTTCGCTTTCATATTAAAAACTTGTAAAGCGTAGGCACTATTTAAATTCACTATCCAAATAAATATTAATACAAATTTCATATTATTTTCCTTTTCTGTAATTTATTGTAAAACTTAAGACGATTATTTTTCAGGATATCCTTTAGCAATCCATTCAATCAGTACATTCACCTCATCTTCGGTTAACTGTTTGGGTAATGACTCTGGCGGAACACCTCTTAATTTTAATGGCGGCATAGGTTCTATTTTGTCGGTGACTAATAAAATAAGCTCTGAGTCTTCAGGAGCGCTCTGGTCTACCAAGCCTATTCCATTTCTGAACTGAAAGTTTTTATCAGATTCTATAAAATCCATGTACGTTGAAAAGTTATAAATAATGGGTCCCGGCGCACCTACAATGCCACTGTGACAATCTAAACATTTAGGTGCAAAGACATTAACCAATAATGATTCAAAAGTGGGTTCCAAGGGTTTCATTTCACTGACTAAGCCCGGAATATTAGGCGCACCATATTTAACCCAACTAGCTAAAATAGCCTTTAATTCATTGCTTAATGGTGACTTATTTTTTGGCATTCTGTCTGATAAAACAGCTTTCAAAATACTATCTGCTTTTGAAAATACAATTTGGTAGTTGCTGTAAGAGTTATGACACTCAGTGCAGTTTTTATCTTTATCTAAAACTTGATTGAAGACATCTTGAAAACTCAAACCATTTACAGTTGCGAATGAACTTGGATCAGTCCCATTTTTTTGTATGAATTTATTTCCACATCCAATAACAAAAAAGAGGTTTATCATTGAGCTAAAAATTATTTTAAACTGTTTAAAATAGTTTAGTGACATCCCTCTCTCCCAAAACTAAAAAATCACTTAACGTAACTTTAATTTACTTTACTTCATTAATTAATAGACCGTAATAAAATCTATTTGCATCATTTTTAAATCCACGCGAACTGATTAAAATATCTTGATTTAAATCTGTTCCGTTCAACTCAGCTATTGTAAGTTCAACTAGTCCTAAAGAATTAGTGCCTCTAGATTTAGCTCTGTTATTAAAATTTTCTAAAGCACGCTGACTCACAAAAAAATGAATTCTTAGTTTTTCCCCTGTATCACTATAATCAAACGAGTAAAATTCAACTTCTATTGGAATTGGACTTCCTTGAGACATGGCCCAAGCACACCACCCACCATATGTAGGTTCATATTTATTTGTAAGTTCATTATCAAAAATTAATTTGTTGGCTGCACTTGCAAAACTATATGTTATTCCATTTCTAGTGGACGTAAAAGAAGAATCACCCGTTAAAGGGCCCGTTACAGAGAAGTAAGAGACTGGATCCATACCCAATAACCCATCTTTTAAATGATCAGGATTAAACGCATTTTTAGCCGCTAATAGCCCATTAACGACTCTTTCGTTGTCAAATTTAAGCAAGTCTTGTTCGATTTGGAATTGGCTCTGTCCATACCCAGAAATAGAAAATAGTAACACTGCAGTGATAATTAAATTTTTCATGTTTTCTCCTTTTTGTTTTATTAAAAGGCCCCCAGCCTTAACAAAAAAATACCTATGTAAAGCTTGATACACAACACTATTAGAGTTATACCATCATAACTAAAAGTAATGGAGACGTTATGTCCTTAACTGAACACTTAGAAAAATTAAGATATTTTAATAAGTTAACAAAATTTCGTTCTATTACAGAAGGATCTCAGGCCATTGGGATTTCACAAGCAGGACTTTCGAAAAGCATTTCGACGCTTGAGGACATACTCGGTGTAACGCTTTTTGTAAGATCAAATCAAGGATTGGTCCTTACTAAAGAAGGACAACTGGCATTAGAAGTATCAACTAGTATTATTTCTCAAGCCGAAAGTTTAGAGTTAAAATTAAGGTCGCTCAAATCAGTTAAAGTTCCAAAGCAACTGAAAATTGGGATGTATGACAGTGTTGCTGTTTATTTTTTTAATGAACTGATGCAATATATCCAAGAAATATACAAAGACTTAGAAGTTAGACTTCTTGTAGACACAAGTAAAAATCTTGCACAGGCAATTAAATCTAAAGATATTGATATCGCAATCGGTGTTAATTTAACAAATCAGCCGAATAAAGATTCAGAATATTTTCTGCTATTTGAAGATCAATACTCATTTTATATTTCAGAAAAAATGGAAGCAGATGTTTCCGCACCTCTTCTCCTCCACCCATTTTCAACTGATGCTAATGGAAATACTTTAGAGCATTTACTTAAAAAACTAATTTTAAAAAATGGAGTTCATTACATTTTAAATTTTGAAACATTAAAAACTTTAGCCGTTCAGGGATTAGGAATAGGAGTTTTACCAAATCAAGTTGCTAGACCTTTAGTAGAGCGTAGACAATTGGCCCCGATTTTACTTCCCAATGTTAAACGTATGTTTGGACGACATAATATCGGATTCCAAGCATCAAAGGAATTTCTAGCTGATCATCGAGATTTTGCACAAGATCTATATCGATTGGGACAACGATGGTCGCGTTCTTGATTATTAATCAAATTATTTAGCTTTGACCCCTTATAAAAATAATGATTTAAAAATCGAATGATACACAAAAGCCCACTCATTCAAGGTAGATTTATCAAACGATATAAACGTTTTTTTGCAGACATAGATGTCGACGGAAAAATGGTGGTGGCCCACGTTCCCAATACAGGAAGTATGAAAACTTGCATGGAAGACAATGCAGAATGTTTTTTAACCCACAATCCCGATCCTAAAAGAAAACTTCAGTGGACCTTAGAACGTATTAAAATCAATCAGTCCCTGGTGGGTGTTAATACTGGAATTCCAAACAACTTAGTTTTTGAGGCCTGGCAAAATCAACTTATTCCTCATTGGACAAAGTTTGATCGTGGACAAAAAGAAGTCAAAATTAATGATGAATCTAGATTGGATATGACTTTATGGAATTCAAAAGACTTTCCACAACTAGAAAAACTAAATATGGATTTTATCCAAAACAACGAGGACTTAAAAAAATCTAAAACTAAAATACATTTTATTGAAATAAAAAACGTCACAATGGCTATTGATCAAACTGCGATGTTCCCCGATGCGGTCACATCCCGTGGGGCCAAACATATAGAAGAGTTAGTTAAACTTATCGACCTTGGTCATACCTGTGAAATGGTCTATGTGATTCAAAGGGAAGACATTAACACATTTAAAATCGCAAGTGATATTGACCCCATCTACGACAAAGCCTTAACAAAAGCAAAAAACAATGGCCTTTTAGTCACTGCCTTAAAAGTTAATTTCGGCCCGAACGAAACCAAAATCACCGGGCTATTTAAATAGTGCTAAATACTTTTTTGAGAATTTTAAAAATATATTCTTTTGATAAATTAAATTATTTAATATCTTGGGAATTAAGTGAGCTCGTTGGCTTTCGAGGGGCTACGCACCCTCGCCAACTCGATGGAACTTTTCCAAGTTTTACAAGGAGAATGACAAGGTTTGCCTCACTTAATTCCCAAGATATTAAATAATTTAATTTATCAAAAGAATATATTTTTAAAATTCTCAAAAAAGTGAACCCTGAAATCGAATTAAAAGCATTTAATTCTCAAACGGAACCTGGCACTTTATAGGAAAGTAAGGCCGATACCGCCGTAAGGGGCTAAAAATCCGCTGTCAGTAGATCCAACCCATGGGAATAAATAAGCACCACTTAAAACAAGTGAAAATCCAAAGTCAGGTCTAAACCAAAATGTATTTGAAATTCCTAAAGAGGCATGAAAGTAATCCCCCTGTTCGGTTAAATTAATTGAGTAATAATCTTTAAAGTCTAACGTGACGTCGTCATCAATATCCCTAGAGATATTTGTATAATTAATTCTAGGAGTTAAAGCTAATTCATAAAAACCATACTTACGGCCCCAAATCATACCACCGTAAACGTAAGACCCTTCTGTTGTTAAGCCCGCACCAGTTAAAAGCGAACCACTCCATTCTGTTTCAGAGTATTCAGTGGCTTGCAAAACAAGTCTGGCTCCCATTGTAAATCCTTTGATTTGGGATTCCATTTGAAGACCCAAATCAACTGAATCACTTACACCCATTGTATAGACGTAACCCACATATGGATAACCCGCCGTGATGCTGTGAGACTGATTTCCTTTGCCTAAAGTTTTCGGAGTGATGGGATCACTCAATGGAGAAAGTGCACAATTTGCTAAAAGTAGAAAGAGGGCTAACAAGTGGGTTTTGAATATTAAATTTTTCATTAATTCACTTTCACTTAAACGATCAGAAATGTAAAGTTCAATAAAAAAAGGCTTATCACTAAGCCTTTTTGAACAAAATTTGATTTTTAAAAGTTAATACTAATTTTGAGCTTTATTCTCTAAATGTCTGTCGATGATCAATTTGATTTTATCGAAAGGCTCAGCTCCACGCAAAGTAACTCCATTGATGTTAAATGCAGGAGTTCCTCTTAATTGAAACTTACCACCAGCTTCTTCTTTATCAGAATCAATCATTTTTTTAACTTCATCAGAACTAGCAGTTTTAATTACTTGAGCCAACTTTCCCGCACCAACAAGTTTACTTACTTCAGATTCTAAGAAAGATTTCGCTTTGTCGTCTCTTAATTTACCCTGATTTTCAAAAACAATATTGTGAAATTGGTATGCTTTATTGACGTCGATTTTTCCAATCCCTTCCATTAGCTGAGACGCATAAACAGAATTGGGGTTACCTAGAACGTGAAAGTGTTTAAATAAAACTCTTACTTTATCACCGTAAGCTTCTTTGACTTTTGTGATTGTCTTGGCTGCATCAGCGCAATATCCACAAGAAAAATCTGCGTATTCAACAATTGTTATTGGTGCATCTTTATTTCCCCACACGGCTCTTCCCGCAGCAACTTCAGGATTTACAGGGTTCTTGAACGCCGATTCCATCTCATCAGATGATTTAGCTAAAGCTTTTTTCTGAGCGATTTCTCTCATTTGCTCTTGGGTCGATTCAATTGTATTGAAAAAACCTTCTGGATCTTTTTTGATTGCGCTAAACACGATTTCAGGATCGTTTTCAATCACTTTTTTTATAATTTTACCACAGCCAGAAAGCAGACCCAATGACACAAAAACTAGTATTAAATTCTTCATATTTAAATTCTCCTTAAAGTTAATTTTAAATTTCAGGACTTAGTTTATAGGCTCTATCTTGGAAGAACAAGAAAGAAAAAAACAAAAAACGACTGCACCTAAGTCAAGCCCACTTAAAGCTTATAGATTACAACTTAAGAAGACTGATCTAAAATAAATTTTGTATTAAAGGCACTTAAAGATTCAATTCGAAGATTTTTAGAATAGGTAAATGCCATTTATAAAGCACCAATTTGGAACCATTTAATCATTTCACGAATAAGGACTGGGTCATAAATGAGATTAATTCTAATAATTTCGATTTTAACTTTTGGACAAGTGTCACTCGCCTCTAACTATGACTACAATAAATTAAGATTTATGGAGTACAACGAATTCAGGCAGATTAAAAATACAGCCGTGAACACATCAAGAAAGTTTCAGTACCCACGACAAGCTGAAAAAACTCTAACACCCTTAAAAGAAACTTTAAAAATGCTACTTTCAAGACCAAATGATGACAACTTGGTGACATCCTTGATGACCGATATTGAATCAGAACTTGAAACGTTGAATTCCTATGAAAAGATCATTCAAGTGATTATAGATGAAAGCATTGCGTCTATAAACAACAAGAAACTAAATCCGGAGTACAGAACAACCGCGGCTCTTTGCATCAATAACTTGCTACTAGAAATAAAGCCCAAGTCTATAAACAACCCACAACTGGCGAGAGTGATCTGCAAACTAGCAGATCAAAGGCTTAAAATACCTAGTGATATACAAAAAAGCTCTATGTTTAAAAGCTTATATTTAGAAAAATCACCTTCAGATGTGGCTCAAAAAATTATGCTTTGGTATGCAGAACAAAAGAAAGTCAAAGTTTCAAATCAAACCGAAGGCTGCCCGTTTGTAAAACGTGCGACTTGAGTAAAATCAAACATATACTTTGGATTTAGAAAGGATATCTCTTCATCCTTATCATGACTGATTAGAATACAAGGTATGTTCTCTTTTTTTAAAAAATCAATTAGGTGATTTCTATATTCCATCTTTTTTTCAAAATCCATCGAGCTCCAGGGCTCATCCATTAATAATAGGCGTCGCCCCTGATGCATAAACGCACGCACGCATGAGATCATTTGTTTTTCACCCCCAGATAAAATACTAGATTTTTTCTTTAACAGGGATTCAATATTATAAGCCTTCACCTGTTCTAAAAAGTCTTTGTCAGGCATGTTTGATGGTTGAATCAATTTTAAATTGTCTTCAACTAAAAGGTGTTCAAATAAATTGTTGGCCTGAAATACAACTGAAAACTTACGATCAGAAGGTCTAACCTGTGATAAATTGACATCATCAAACATCAATTTAAATTCAGCAAAATTCAGTCCAATTAATCCTTGAAAGAAACTGGTCTTTCCGCTTCCAGATGGACCATAAATTAGAGTGACCTGACCTTTTTCTAAACTAATTTCGTCGACCTTTAAATTCCAAGACCCGATGTGGGATTTAAATTCTTTAATGATCACGGAAACGTCCTCCAAAAATTAAACATAGGGATAATAATGTTAAAATCATAGCTAAAAGTTGAGCCTCGATTAATTGATAAGATTGGATGTAGGTTCGCATACTTAAGCCAATGGTTTGCATGTCTGATAGCAATATCCCACTTATTGTAAAATCCCCAATAGCAAATAACAAAATATAAATCAAAGAGGTTTTAAATGCAGGCATTAAATAGGGAACCACAACTTTTGAAAACATTTGATCATAAGGCAAATTCAAAATTTCTGATTTCTTAAAAAAATAATCAAAATTTGCATATTCAGGTAAAATCCAAAACTTAAACACAATCGGAAATACAAAAACAGAAATCGCAAGTCCGGAAAAAGCCACTTTTAATGCGGCTGAATCTGAAAAATAGTCCGAAAAATTTAAAATTACAAATGAAAGTAAAATGGGACTTAATGGCCAAAAAAACTGATGAAATTTTCGAACCAAAAAATAATTTAGCAAATAAGCTTGAGTCCAGAAGATTAAACTATAAGCCCAAATAGTCCACAAAGATAAAAACAAAGTATTCAGCAGAATCAAAAGTAAATCTTTACTTAAAGCGTTCACTGAATCTAAAAAATCGGCGTCTCCGAAATGAAGCAAACTTATAATCACAAAAATAATTGGAAGAAAGTTAATTAAAAATAAAAATGATTTTTTATCACTTAAAAGTGTGAAATTAGTGTTCCTTGAAAAAAAACTTAATTTTTGACTTTTTAGAAAAAACAAACAACCCAAGAAAGCAAATTCTATAATCCCCAATACAGACGCCGAGGACCAGTCCCCCTCAACATATCCTTTAACAAAAATTAAATAATCAAAACTACTAGGGATTGAGCCTGATAATAAAAGTGGAACTGTAAAGCTTGTTAAACTAAAAGAAAAAACCAGAATCCAAATATAAAAAATAGTCGGTGCTAATTCACCCAAAATAATCATTTTAAAAAATCTAAAAAAACTTAAATCAAGACTCAACATTAAATGAATTTTTTTTTCTATTTGTTCTTGAAGATGTGGAAAAATTAAAAAATTGACTAGTCCCATATTAATTAAAACATGCACTAAAATTACATGAAAATAAGACTGTGGATAAAATCCAAAAAATGAAAATATTTTAAAATATGAAAATACAATTAAAACAGTAGGCAGGGCTTGTGGCAGAAGCCCCCAATAGATCGTATTTTGGATTTTTGAAGATCTTTTTAAGTAAGAAAGTGCAATCAAAAGTCCAACTAACACAGACATTGTTGCACTTAAAAAAGATTGCATAAATACATATGTGAAGCTGGAATATATGAATTGAAGGTCCAAATTTTTAATTTTAATGACTTGATATAAAATTGAAATAATTGGAAGCATAAATAAACTTAAAACAAAAATTGAAATGAATGAAAAAAAACGATTCAAAAACATCATATTTAGTTCACCGTTTCAAAAGAGTTATGACTATCTAGCTCTATCAATTTTAAATTTCTTAAGTTTTTATTTTTATGATCTAAGTCATATGCGGGCCACATATAGTTTTTCTCTAAAATCAAACTTTGAACTTCTTTAGAATTAATAAAATCCGCAAATTCAGATTTTTGCTTTAAAGAGATACGAGCCTCTTTAGAAAATGCAAAGTACTCTTTTAAATTAGGATGTCCTTTTTGAATTATAACTTTTTTTATTTTAAGATTATTTAAATAATAGATTTCAGAAGTTTCAAAACTTAGAAACCCGTCAACAATTTTTCTTTCAAAAAGCCCAAAAGATTCTGACCATGACTTAACATACTTAATTTGTGGTAATTTTTTTATTTCAAGACTATTATTTTGTGTAAGCCATAAATCAAATACTGCTCCCAAGACACTTGTGGTTTTTAACGGAACAGCAATAGAGATTTTATTATTTTTGGCAAATTCAAAAAAAGAGATCAAATCTTTAAATTCCTTCATGATGGGCTCTCTTAAAAAAAACGTTATCGGGGCTTCATCATAGGCAATATAGTAATTATTTTTTGTAATCGAATCGGATAAATTTAATGCTTCAAGATTCCAAAGTAATTTTGAATCTAACTTATCAATTTGAAATTGATCTAGACCGACTAGAACATCATAGCGACTAGGTTGTTTTATAAATAAATTTGAAATTAAATTAGCTCCATTCACAACATCAAATTTAAGTTGGCACTTATATTTTTTAAAATATAGGCCTTTAAGGTCTTCACCTAAACCTGCATAAAAAGAGCTAGAGGTTAACATTCGAACACCGCAAGTGTTCTTAATTTCAGTCTTGTCGTAGTAATATAAAGTTAAACTAACAAGCAAGAAAAATAAGCCCGCTATGTAACTTAAAATTTTTACCACAAAAATCCACGATATCTTTTGTAAAAATAGTAATCGACGCCCATACATCGACCTGCTCCGGCCCAACCCAAACTAAACATCACGGCAGATAACATAGACATCCAAGGCCACAGCTCTGGAGCTTGGATATAAGAAAAAATCCATAAATAAAATATTATAATAAGCATGACCGGCCTTACCAGAAATCCAAGTATTAATAACAATCCAGCACCTAACTCGATGCCCACTTGAAGTTTAGAAAAAGTTGTCCAATAGGGTCTTACAATATTAAGAAAGAAATAATCTATTCCTGCAGGAGTCTTGGAGATATTTAAAAATTCATTAATTTGTGCCGCAAGTAAGGGTTCTGTTAAATAAGCACCATAAAGCTTATCAAGGCCTAAATTAAATATATATAAACCCACATACATTCTTAGAAAAAAAATTGCAAAGTAATGTCCTACATATTTAAGACTTTCTAATAATTCACGAATCATATATTAAATTTAAACTAAAATGTTGAAGATGGACAGTTCTTCTTTAAGAAACAATCTTGGCACTTTGTTTTTCTGGCTTTACATGGTCCTCGTCCATGATGAATCAACCAATGGGAAAATATAATCCAATATTTTTTAGGAATGATCTTCATCAGGTCTTTTTCTATTATTATAGGATTATCAGACTTAGTCAGACCCAGCCGATTTGATAGCCGTTTAACGTGGGTGTCGACTACGATTCCTTCCGCAATTCCAAAACATTCCCCTAAAACCACATTGGCTGTTTTTCTTCCTACGCCGGCGAGTTCCTTTAAAATTTTAAGTTCAGGAATGACTTTTGAATTATATTTGTTCACTAGGTCTGAGGCACAAGATTTTATATTTTTAGCTTTGTTTCTGTAAAATCCTGTGGGCTTTATATCTTGCTCTAGCTGTTTGAGATTGGCGGCGGCAAGGTCCTCTGGAACTTTATATTTTTTAAACAGTGTATCAGTGACTATGTTCACCCTTTTGTCCGTACACTGAGCACTCAAAATGGTCGCGACCAAAAGCTCTTCCGGAGTCGAATAATTTAAAGCACATGTAACATCGGGGTAATATTTTTTTAATAATGAGATCAACTTTTTGACGGACATAGTGACTTCTTTTTAATATTCATTTTTAATCAAATCAGACATTAAAAATACCTGCGGTCTGGTAGTGATTGATTACGTATACTAAACCTATATTTTTAATCAAAGGAAAATATGCAAAAAAAAGTCGCCGTAGTGCTTTCGGGTAGCGGTTATCTGGATGGATCTGAAATTACTGAGGCTATATCGACGTTTATGTGTCTGTCTCAGAGCAAAATTTCCTATCAAGTGTTCGCTCCCAACCAAAGATTTTCACCCACCTCCCACTTCAAAGACGAATTGCTTGAAAGTCACTTTAGAAATGCTTTAGAAGAATCCGCCAGAATTAGTCGTGGAAAGATTCAAGATTTATCTGAACTCAATTCATCACTCTTTGATGGAGTTATTTTACCAGGTGGATTCGGTGTTATTAAAAATTTATGTTCTTGGGCTCAGGATGGCCATAAGTGTAGTGTGAACAAAGATATTCGAAGAGTGATTGAAGACGTCTTTGAGTCTTCAAAACCTATTTTAGCAATTGGTATTGCCCCAGTCCTGATTGCAAGAATCTTAGGTCAAAAAAGATCTGTCACTTTAACGATTGGAAATAACAAAGCCTTGGCAGATAAAATCCTTAAGTCTGGGTGTGAACATGTGGACTGTTCTGTGGATGACTTCATAAGCGACCGTGAATCCAAAGTTATTTCGACCCCAGCTTACATGTTTGACGATGAGCCTCACAAAATTTTTAACGGGATACAAAAAGCCATCAAAGAATTCCTTGAAATGGCTTAATACGTTATTTGTAAAAATCCAAGACTTAGTCATCGTTAATTTGGCCTAATTTATAAGGAATTTATTCATTTATATTGACTTATGGTAGTAAAAAAACTACCATTATTAAATGCGGGCTATAAAATATACCAATCAGTTCAAGAAAGAAATCAACGGTTTCCCGCAAGAAGCTAAAGATGATATTTTCAATCTCGTTATGGATTTTTTAGAAGGCAAAAGACTTCCAAAAACATTGTTTAAGACTTTCGGATTACAAAAAGGGATCAAGATCCAAGAATTTAAAGTCAAAGATCATACAGGAAATTGGAGAGCCATCTCCTGTATGGTTGGCAAAGACGATCTAACTTTTGTATATGCCTTTCATAAAAAATCACAGGCTCTGCTAGAAAAAGATAAATCTACAATTGTTAAAAGAGTAAAGGAGCTAAAAAATGAAATCAGTTAAAACAACAGACCTTAAGGGATTCGCAGAAATGATGGGCGTTGATTACCAACTTGTTGTTCTTAAATCTCAAATTATTGAAGCCGTAAAAAAAGAATGTGACGCTAAAGAGATCAGCCAAAGGCAATTAGCTAGAATGGTTCCCGGACTTACTCATGACAGAATCTCTAAAATTTTTAATGGACAGATTGGGCATATGACTTTAGATAAACTTGTGGAGATATTATCATATCTCAATATCACCGCAGCTTTAAAGCTTAAAAAAGACAAAGCTGCTTAATTTTCTAAAGTCTTTAAAATTTCACAAGATTTTTGTTCTAATTTAGTGTCAATATAATTTGATTCAGGTTTACAATTTTCAACAGCGAATTCGACACCCTTCATCTGTTGAGCTTCTGACCATTTAAAGTCTATCCACCATGTTTTTAGTATGTCTCTGGCTAGATCACAAGACTCAGGTGAAATACCCCGCTCACAATAGCTCTGATTGTCTGCGACTTCTTTGATTTTGATTATATGCGAATAGGTTAATTGAGGGGATAAACATTGTTCTTTAGAGATGTTTTCTTTAAACATTTTTTCAGCAATCGGAACGTGTAATTTTCTTTCAATTTTTTTCTCTAAATCTATATAGTTCAAGTTTGCGCCAGTAATTAAAGAATCATAATCCTGTAAAAAACTACAGATAGGTTTTTCGTAATCATACTTATTTCCGCCATCATCATATTGTCCAACAATACAGAGACTTTGCTCGTCTCTGAATTCTTTAACAAAAGCAATTATTTCTTTTAACGACATATTTAGATCACTATAATCTTGACTAAAACTATACATTTCACAAAGACGGTTCATTCTATATGTATTGACAGCAACGCTTTGAATCTTTCGAATTAAAAATTGAGGAACACCATTTTGAACTAATGAACATGACGTGAAAGCTCCGCCTATGGTGTGATAGTATTTACTTGGTAAAAACTTAGCACCTTTCTTTGGGGCTTGTATCGACGCGATTTCATTTACCAAATTTAGATCTAAAATACTTTTTTCACTCAACGAACCCTGAAGATAAAAAGGTCCAACAAAAGGACAAGATAAACCCTTGTTCATATCTTCAAGAAAATCTTCATCAAAAACCAATCTTTTTAAAAATTCTTGTTGGTCATCCTGTGGCTGCCATTTTTCTTTAATTATTTTTGCGTATTGGTTCACCAAACTAGGATATTGAGCTTTATGATTTTGATTATAGAACGACAAAGTATTCGCAACAGATTCACAGATTGTGACATTGGATATTTCTTTGCAAATATCTTCAGATTTACCCAACTGTGCTGTGTTATCGTGCCCACAGATACCAATTAAATTCATAGACAAATTATTATCGTTTTGAGTAAGGTCGTTTGCAAACTTCCAAATCCAACCCGAATCAAGATCTTGATTTTTCGTGTTCGAAGAAAGATTTTCAAACAAGTAGGTGGAATTTGTAGTGTAATTTTTCATCTGTTCTGAATTTTTCTTGAAAACATTAAAATAATAGTAAGATACGAGCTTAGCAAAACATGGATTTTTGCCTATCAGATTTAAATTGTAAGCAGCAAGTCCGCTATTTTCGCTACCAAAACTATCATGTTCATAGCTCTCTAACCCTATCATTTGTAAATATTCACGGACTGCATTTTTTAAGTTCTGCGTTGGTAGCATGGATATTAAGCTATTCGATGTTGCAAGCTGACTTTTTGTAACTTCACCTATTGTTTCTTCTGCGATTGACCTTGTTTTTTGCATTTCTAATTTATTAGAATTCTTATGATTAAAACTCTTTAAGTTTGTAAAATCTAATTTATCATTTTTCTCATTTAATTTTGTAGGATTTAAAACTTTTGTCTTTCCGATTTTTTTTATACTTGTAGAACTACATGAAATTAGAACGGATACAGTAATTGCAACCTGGATGATTTTGAAATAAATCTTCATGATAATATTTTAATAGATATTTTTTTTGATTAGCACAGACGAAAGTATTGAATTTAAAAAATTAATACTAATAAAACTTATACGACTATAAATGCTACGAAAATTAGAAATTATTTATTCCAAACCAGATTAGTCTTACCAACCCATTTACCACGGGGGCGATAAATTCTATTGTTGGAGTACTGTTCATAGATATGGGCCAACCATCCAGAAACTCGGGACGCTGCAAAAATCGGTGTAAATAAATCTATTGGAATTCCCATGCTATAGTAAACTGTCGCAGAATAAAAATCGACATTGGGTAAAAGACCTTTTTCATTTAGAACGGTATTGTCAATGATTTCTGACATTTCATAATAATTGGACATGCCAGTTTCTTTGCAAAGCTCTTTACTCATTTGTCGTAAAATTTTTGCTCTTGGATCCCCGTTTTTATAAACTCTATGTCCAAAGCCCATGACTAATTCTTTTTTAGCTAAAGCGTCTTTGACCCATGCTCTTGCGCCGTCTAAGGTGCCGATCTCTTTTAACATCAGCATCACTTGCTCATTGGCTCCACCGTGCAAAGGCCCTTTCAAAGCGCCAATTCCGCTCACTATCGATGAATAAATGTCACTTAAAGAGGACGCTGTAACTCGCGTAGCGAAAGCTGAACAATTTAATTCATGATCCGCATGTAAAACTAAACAGGTATCAAAAACTTGCGTTGCCATAGTACTTGGTTCTTTTCTATTTAATGTATAAAGAAAATTCCATGCAATGCCTTTTTCAGCGATAGGTGCTGGCATTTTATCAAGTGTACCTTGTCTTAAATTTTCAAAAAATGAAATTAACAAAGGAAGCTTTGCTACTAATTTAAAACCAATTTCAATCTGTGAGTTTTTGTCAATTTCACTTTCTAGTGAATCCCAATGTGCCATAATTGAAACAGCAGATCTTAGCCAAGACATAGGGTGAACATTTGTTGGCAGTGCCTTTAATACTTTCATTAATTCTGGTTCTAAAAAAAGATGAGCCTTGATCTTAGCTTTATATTCTTTCATTTGGTCAGCGTTAGGTTTTTGATCATTCCAAAGTAGATATATAATCTCTTCAAAAGTTGCGTTTTCAGCTAAGTCTTCAATGGTATAACCTCTGTAGCAAAGGGTTGCATCCATGATAGAAGATATTCCTGTTGAACACGCAACGACACCTTCTAAACCACGATCAATTGCGCCTTCATAAACCTCTGCCATTTAAAACTCCTCAAAGTGCTTAAAAAATAAAACTTAATTCTAGGATTAAAAATATTTTTGAAATTTTAATATTCACTAATAGTTATCAAAAAATAATCCTAAGGTAAACCTTAATTCTTTTAAGCCAACCTAAGTACTGGCTCGTCGGGACTAAAAATGACTAAGGTTGTATCATGCGAGGGCACTAAGCCTTGAAGATGCTTATTTAAAACAAATAATATCTCGTGACGAATGTCGTGAACATTGGCGTCTGACGGCAAAACACCAAGCACACTCATTAATTCTTCCACTGATAAATAGTTATCATTTTGATTTTTAGATTTAAAAAATCCATCTGTAAGCATAATAAGTATATCACCGGCATCCAATTTAATTTTATGAGTGGCTAGATCATCTTGTCCTTCATAAAAGCATGTGACAGTTTGAGTTTTGCGACTTTTATGAAGTCCTTTGACTAGACCAAGACCAGAGTATGTAAACGAGAAATCACGCTTGTTAAAATAACCTAAAAATAAATCTGGCAAAACTTCAAAGTTTTTAAGTTCACCAACTAGGTGACTTAAGGACTCCGTAGGATCAATCAGAACTTTTTCTTCAAATTCATGACTAAGCTTCATCAACAAAGCAAGGACAACAGCAGACACAGATGGGCTTGGGCTTTTGCAAAGTAAAGTTCCAAACTTTAATTTATCCTTGTGCTCAAAAACATCAAAGTAATCACCATAATAATCCGTCCCAGATTTAAACTGTGTACTAAATTGGAAGCCAGAGATCTTAGGGATTTTTGTAGGGACAATTAGTCTGAATAATTCAGATAAAGATTTATAATCTAGGTCTAGGCGTAATTTTAATTTAATGAGTGTTTCATTAGCTTTTTCCAATTCAAACTTGAAAACATTTATAGCACTGGTTTTTTGAACAAGCTCAAGCCTTAACTCTTCACACTCTTGCTGTAAGCGCTCAATTTCATTTTTCACAAATCACCCGTGTCACTTTTTTTAAGAAATGAAAGACTCAGAAAAATCCAATTCACCCCGTCATTGTCAAATGTATCTCTTTTTATTAAAAAGTGGAATAAGAGGAGCCTATGAAAGATCTAATAACACAACTGAAGGCTATGTCTTTAGAAAAGCCCGAGTCCATAGTTTACGGACTAGACCTACTTCAGTTCCATTTTAATAATGAAGATTATAATTTTTCATCTTCAAACAAGCTTCTAATGATTGGCGAACAGCTTCAAAACATCAACATGTCCATGGACGAAAAAATTAAAGTTTTAAATTCTGTCTTTTTTGAAAAAGAAGGGCTTTATATAAGTTTAGACGACGATGCGCCTGTATTTCTAAAATATCTTTTTGATAAAAATTTGGGTGATATTAATTTGGTTTCAATTGTATATCAATATTTACTAAAAAAGCTAAACATCAAATTTCAGATTTGGTCTTCGACTCAATCGCATTTAATTAAAGTTTTTGATCATGATAAAACCTATGTTCTTAATTTAAATGATAAAGGTAAAAGAGCTAAAGGAAAGGATTTGTCAGAGCTGCCAGAAGAATCCACAGCCCACCTTCAGTCATTAATTTATAATATTTTAACTAGAATTGCTGATCATTTACTAATTAAAAATGATTTAAAAAAATCCATTGAAATCTACAATTGTATTTTAATACTTTATCCTGAAAAAGTATTTTGGTATGCACGACGTGGACTTCTGAATAAGAATTTAGGTTTTTTTCAAGAGGCACTAAAAGATCTAGAAAAGTATTCCAACTATGTTGCAGAAAAAGATTTTTCAACTTCAATTATTCAAGCTCTAATTGAACTAAAAGGCTTAAAGTACGTTTCATTAGATTTGCAGACCCAAACCCATTGATTTCTTAAGTAAACTTAATAATAAGCTTTGTACTAATTTAATTATATAAAATTAAATCAATTAAGACGCTTATATTTATTTAAAAACAAAGTACTGAACTGTCTTACCTTTATAAATATGTTTTGGCTTAAGATTTTTTTCTTCTAAAATTTTTGTCTTTAGGACCACTCTATTTTTTGATTTTTTTAAGGCCCGATTAATATAAATAGAGACATCATTAAGACTATCATTTTTTGTGATGTGCTTTAGAAAAGACATCTCTTTGTTACTTTTAGATTTTTTATTTTCAAACATGAAATCAAAATAGATAGTGCTATTTATTTCGAAATTATTTTCATTTATAAAATCTAAACCATCTTTATAAATAATTTTAAATTTACAGCTTAGTTCTGAATATTTTTCTTCAAGACGCCTTAACCCGTCATTAAGTAAAAGACACATCACTGAATTTCTTTCGACCCAAACAATTTCATTAACAAATTTAGATAACACGAAAGTGTCACTTCCAAAACCAGCAGTCAGATCATAAACACATGACACTTCGTCTTTCAAACCGATAGCTTTACAAAAAATATCATTTTTTGAAATTTGTCCAAAAATTTTTTTCAAGCTTGGACTTAAAAAATCAACATAGATCGGTTTTTGATTTTGAAATAGGATCGACAATTTATTGTCTTTAAAGGTCAGATAATATTTATTTTCTGGCTTAAAATCTTGAGCTGAAATTTTATTTTTTAAAATTTCTAACACATCATTCGAATCATGATTTTGATCTATTAGAATTTCAGTGTTTGTAAAATCTAAATCTAGGATATTTTTTAGAAACTCAGACATAAAATAAATTATTTACGCCAGTAGAGTTTGGGCGAAATCTTATTTGTTAAATCTTTAAGCTTTTTAAAACTAGAATCCATTTTAAAAAGATCTTCAGATTTTTGATGGATCTCCGAAATTAGACTTTCATTCAGCTCATCAAAAGATTTTAATTTAGATTGATAATACTCTTGGTCCACAATTTTAAAAATATCGGCCTCTGACTGAATTTTGAATACACTTTGATCCAAGGCCAGACCTTGAAATAAGTAGATTGAAAATGAATTTAAAAATCCTGCTTTAAGATCAGTGAACGAAGATTTGTCTTCGAAGTTACGTATATTAAAATCCAACAGGTCATCACTTCTTTGAAGCAGTAAACCCATATCTCGACCAATAATCGAAAGGGCCTGAATCACATCATCAGAGTAATCTTTGTAAAAGTAGGGGGCCTTCAAGCACCAAGAAAATAGCGATGAAGTCTTAAGCACATGAATTCTTTGCATTTTTTCAAAACTCACATCAAGTTTGTATCGAACGCTATCTTGTAGCCACTCCCCTTCTAAAAGTTCACTAATAGATTCAGACGTGATCTGAACTAACTTTAAACTTCCACTTCTAGAAAGATTCACCATGACTCTAGCAAGTAAATAATCACCTGCAAGCACCGCATACTCGGCCCCAAACTCTTTCCAAATTGCGGTCTTTCCTCGCCTAAGAGGGGCCTGGTCAATTAAATCATCATGAAGCAGTGAAGAGTTATGAATAAATTCAACGGTCTGGGCAAACAACTGTTTTTCTTTTTGAGTTAAAGACAAAAAAGACGCCACTTCAGACACCAGTTGCCCACGGAAGCCTTTTCCGTCAGAAAAAAGCTTATCGTAAAGCTCACTTAAACGTGGGAGCTCTTTGGGAAAATCATCAGAGCTGTAAATTTTTAAATCTCTGCCAAACATTTACAACTTTCTCCGATGATGTTGATGATGACGCGACGGTCATGCCTTCATTTGTAATTCAAGTTCATCTTAGAGTCATGGTGAAAGTTCAAAAAAGGGTTCCATTCGATCTCTGTGATCCAGTTGGAATCATGTTTTATGGCTCAATTCATAGGCTGACACATCAAGCCCTTGAAGTGGCCTTACCTCAAATTGGTATCACATGGCAGGAATGGTTCTCATCAAATCTAGGCGCCCCAGTTCGAAAGGTTGAGTGTGATTATTTAAAACCTATGAAAGGCAATGAAGTCTATGACATTGAAGTCCATTTCATAAACCCAACCGATTCGTCTATAACAGTTCACTATTTGGTAAAAAAAGAAAATATTCTTCACTGCGATGTGAAAGTGGTAAAAGTTTTTGTTGATCGCCATGAAATGAAAAAAGTAGCTATGCCTGAAAAATACAAAAAGATATTTAGTTCTTTAATTTAATGATTTGTTTTAACTCGTTAAATTTTACTTTTCCAAGTTCGGTTCTTGGTATTTTTTCAATCTGATAAATACCACTAATCGACTCATACGATTTGCTAATTTTATTCCATCCCAATATAACTTCAGAATGTTGAGGCCTTATTTGTTCTGAAAAAATATAAAGTTTAAAGCCATTTTTAAGATCTGGAATTTCAACAATAACTAAATTCGATGAATCTAAATTATTTTTATGACAAAAATTATTGAAGTCATTTCGTAAAACTTCCAAATTTACTAGTGTTGAATTAATTTTAACAAAGTCATTCATACGACCTAAGAAATCAGATAAAATATTTTTATCCACGACAACCCTGTCTTCTGTGTGATAAAATCCCATTTCGTCTAACGGAGTTGGCGCAAATTTGACTTGATCCATTTTTAAAATTAAATAGCCTTTGTAAACAGAAGGCCCCTTTATACTAAGCCTTTGATTCTGATCAGTTTTGATTTTCCAGTGAGAAAGCAGGTGTAAGTTAGATTTATGTGAATCTTGTTTTAAAGTTTTGTCTTCGTCTGGTCTATGAATTTTAGCTTCTATTTTTTGAGAAAAAATTTGTGAACAGGCTTCAGATGAACCAAATGTTTTTATTAGCGGCCAATGAAGCCCTAAAGCCTTATTATAAATATTATCGTCTATTTTAGAACCACCAACAAAAACCACCTTTAATGATTTTGGTGACCTAATATTTTTTTGAACAAGTTCATAAACCTGGGATGGAACTAAAGACGTCACGGTCACAAATTCTTTATCAATGAATTGAATAAAAGAATTCAAATCCCATTTTTTAATTATAAATGGAATTTTACTATTGGCGAAATAACTACGAGCTAAAACACTAAATCCACCCATATGATTAATAGAAATTGGGGCACAAAAAGTATCTTCAGCATCCGAATGGACCCAAGAATTTACAGACAGACACGAAGCCTTAACACCATCAAAGTCATGTAAAACAAATTTTTTATTTGCTGTTGTACCTGATGTTTGAAATAAAAAACCGTGCTGAACTTCTTCTTTGGCTCTGATACAAATTTTTGATACCATTTCTTTTGAATACTGACTCACGTCAAAAATACAAAAAATATCATTTTCAATATGATAGATATTTTTTAAAAAACTGTTTTTTAAATGATCAAAACTCAAAATTAACATCCTTTAGAAACAACCATTCCCTAGTATTCATATCACCATCTAATCCCCATCCATAATTATTAGTTCCAGACATTTTTAAAACCTCATTTTGAGCCGCATCAATTGATTGGTTCATTTCGGAAAAAGAGTTTTTTACCAAATAAGACTCCTGATTAATATCTTTTCCTTCAATAAAAAAATGTCTTGTGTAAAGACCAGCGCCAAAAAATCTATCTGGGTAAAACTTAAAAACTTCATTGGCCCAGAATGCTGAAATTCTATGATCCATTTCATCGCCCATATTTGTGGTAATTAATAGTTTAGACTTTGGATATAAATCCATGACCTGGACTACATTTTCCTTAGTCGGCTTAATAGACACTATTTCGAATACATTGTCTGTGAGTTTATCAAATTTATTATTTTTCAAAGATAAATTTACTTTTTGATCTAGAATCAATCGAAAACCGGCTTTTGTTAAGCTTGTCCATTTATCAAAATTGAATTCAATTGGATCTTCCCAAAAGCAACGTTTTAAAGTATTTGAATCAATTTTAAGTTTTAAAAAATTATCTATATTTGCCGTTCCATTAAAATCAAATATAAATTCAACATCTGAATTTGACTTTAAATATTCAAAATAAGATTCAAGATTAAGCATTGAACTTAAATTCATTTTAAATTTAAACCGCTTAAATCCTTTTATATATTTCTGTTGGACCTCAAGAAGCGCAGATTTGGCAGAATCCAAAGCCCTAATAGTAAAATGAGTTTGGAGTTTTGGATCAATCAAAGAAAATAAACTTTTATTTGATTTTTTAATGCCAAATTCAGCTTTTAAATTCTGAAACACGACATCAGGTAAGTTCATATTTGAATTTAAAATAAATTGATCAGATGTAAGACCGTCCAACTCAGGATGAAAAATTACACTAGTATAAACAGGAGTATCATTAAATATATACTTTAAATTTAATCCATAGATAAATTTATTGCTTTTTATATTCTGATTTTTTAAAATTAAATCTTGTTTAGCATTTAATGCTGATAAAGTTTTAAGACTGAATTTTGAATAATATAATTTCAAATAAATCTCACATATTTTTATAAATTTTAGTTTTCTATCATAAAAAATAATTTTTATATAAATTAAGTATTATGAAATAATAGATTTAAAAATAAATAAATCCAATACTTAAAGATAAACAGAACCCAAAGTAGGTCAAACTACTAAACTTAAGTATCTTATTGTACGTTTGGCTTGGCTTATGAGTTCTGACCCAGTTCCAAAAATATAAACTAAAGCAGAGCCATGGAACACCAACAAGAAACAAGCGGAAGTCTTTTAAACCTTCTGGCCAAAAAAGTGTTCCAAAAAAGCCTGTTAAAATAAGTCCTAAATAGAATAAAAGACCAAACGTCCTTCCGAACCGAACAACAATTGTCTTTTTATTATTTTGATGATCTTGATATTGATCTCTTAAGTTATTTACCACCAACAAAATATCACATAAAGCCCCAAGCTGAAGTCCCAGCAAAAACGGAAATAAATCAGGCTTTAATGTTAAGGTATAAAAGCTACCCCACACTGCAAAGCCTCCAAAAAACACAATTACAAAAAAATCGGCTGTCCCTGTATAAGCTAAAGAAAACCGAGTGCCTGTGTAAAGGTAAGACAAAAATACACAGAACAATCCAAGGGCTACAAACACCCAACCTGTTTTCATAACAATTGGAATGCCACTCAAAATAGCCAAGCCACAAAAAAACAGGGCCCACTTCTTAACATTATTGGCAGACATTAAATTGGCTGAGGTGATTCTTACTGGACCCAGACGATCTGCCTTATCTCCACCTTTTAAGTGATCTAAATAGTCATTAAATAAATTGGTCGCAATTTGAATAGAAAGTCCTGAAATTAAAATTGGAAGAATATATATAGCCTGTAGTGTATCGATTGAAATATTTAATGCTAAAAAGTAAGAAACTAGTATTGGCCCTAAAATGGCTGTTAAAGTTTGCGGTCTTGATGCTAAAATTAAATTTCTAAAAGTCATACTCATCCTACTTTTTTATTTTAGTCGATCTATAGATTTAATTAATTACTATGCTATTAAAAACTAATTCATCTTAATTTTATTAATTATAAATCTAAAATCTTCTTTTGATAAAATTCTGTGACTTCGATTTTTTAATTCATAAAAATTAGCATTTAAACTAGATTTAATGTTTTTAACTTTACGTTCAAATAACGAAGCTTGCTCTTTATACTTTTGGTCTAGTTCGCCAAAAAATACAGATACTTCGTTTACATTGTCTTGATTCATCAATTTTTCTGTCAAATCTAATATTTGACTTTGATTCCAAAATTTAAAATAGTGATTGATCTGTTCCAAAGACCAAGAGGTCTCAATCTTAGTATCGTTAATAAATAAGGGCAAGCTACTCCATTCTTTTAAAAACAAATCCAAACTTTGGTTTTTTAATGAATCTAAAAATCTTAAGTTTAATTCAGATCTGAACTTTAGTTCAACATCTTGGTTATTATTATAGATTCCAAAATGTGATGACAGAAATACAGGTTTAAATTTGATATTTTTAAATTTTTTTATGTCCATCAATTTTTCATAAATGGACATAAAAACTTTAGTCCCCATTGAATATGAAAAAATATAAACTTGAGCTGTGTCTTGCTGATCATTTTTAATTTGAAATAAAATGTCGTTTAATGTTTTTTCAGTTTGAATCAAAACACGAGTCAGCATTTGATCCCAAGATTCTAGGTTCGTGTTCAATCGAACATCAGAATCCAAACTATCCTGATTAAAAAATAATTTGTTCTGTCCTATAGGTTTTAAATCCAAAGCAAAATAAGTAAAGTGATTATCTAAATTTTGAAAATCACAGGCCTCGCCCAAAAATCCGTGAAAAACTAAAGCATAGGGTTTGTTATTCATAGTGTTCAAACTTTAAACTCAATCACATCTGGGACACATTTGAGCTGATCATATTCTTCATTAGAATTAACTTGCATGTAACTTAATCCCCACATTTCTGCAAAAGACTTAAAAGTCATCTGATGATGATTTACAAATAATTCATTTTCAAACATTTTTGAAAAAATTTGGCCACCAGAATTATTAATTACTATTAATGTAAAATTTATTTTTGATTTATTTTTTATCCAATACCAAGGTGCTGATAAATCATAAAGAGTAGTTAAATCACCCAATATAGCAATAGTTTTATGATCTTTAGATTTGTTTTGAACCGCCAAACCTATCGCTGTAGATAACTGTCCATCAATGCCGTTAAGTCCACGATTAGCATAAACATGATTGAAATAATTATCTTTAAACAGATCCCAATGTCGAATGGGAAGGCTGTTGCCAATATAAAAAATAGTTTCTGAATCCAGATTTTTAATAGATTTGAAAAACAGTTGCTCTTTAGTGAAATTATTCACAGAGTTTGCAGTCGATAATGCATTATTATTTATCTTTTTGTTGTTGTTCTTATTTTCACTAATTAATTCTTTTACTTTAGTCATTTCTTTATGCTTTGGCTTTGGATTTAATTTAAAATTAAAATCGTTTAAAAAAACAGTAAAATCTTCAATTTTAAAAACTTCGCCAAATGAAAGACCTGGTAAAGGAAGTTTTGAAAAGTGGATTATATTTTTGAATTTCTGAATTTCAAAATCTCGCCAAATGCGATGAGTCGGTATTCCACCAACTCTAACAACTAAATCATAATTTTTTATGACATCCAGTTGGTTAACATATTTGGAATTAATGTTATTTTCATGGCCTTGGATTTCACCCGTAGCTTCAAAATAAATATCGGCATTTAATATTTTTAAATCCTCATAAATTGAATTTTTAAATTCCAAATCAAGACCTGTCATTATAAATAGCGTTTTAAATTTAATTTGTTTATTAATTTTATTACTAATTTTATTTGAATCTAAAATCTTTGTAACTGAATCATAACTATAGGTTTTAAAATCATGTAGATACGGATTTAAGTTAAATGATTTAAATTTATTTTGGACTTGAAAATCAAAAGTCCAAGCAAAGACCTTGTGATCTAAAAGTGGTTCATCAAAAGTACAATTTAAATGTAGTGGAAAGCTGACTTTGTTAAAATCAAATTCATGATCAGAGCTTTCACCCAAGTGGCTGATCAAAAAATTCTTTTGTATCATTGTTTGTGGTGCGCCAGTCCCCCACTGATACTCTGGTCTGTCGGAACTGACCACAATCAAGGGAAGACCTAAGTAATGAGCCTCAAGAAGTGCCGATGTCGTTTCCACAAATGCCGTCCCTGAAGTTGTAAACACTGCTACCGGCTGAAGATTTTTCATTGCTAGACCTAAAGCAAAAAAAGAGGCTGATCTTTCTTCAAAACCCCAGTGTTTATGAATATCTTTGGATTGATTTTTTTCTAGTAACTCAACAAAAGGTGCATTTCTACCCCCTGGACAAATCACAAAATCTCTTACACCTAGTGAATAGAGTTTATCTAAAATCATCTTGGCTTTAGATAAATTATTTAGTTCTAAATTATCATTTTTTTTGTGCATCAAATCCTTCATTACTTTATCTAAATCTAAACATAAACATAAATTAAAATCCTAATTTCTTTTTTGTACTTAAAAATTTTAAATTTAATTCTGATAACTCAGACTGATAATCACTTTTATCCGTCACCCCACCACCAACATGTATGTTCAAATATTCATCATCCCAGAACAGGCCCCTTAAGCCTACTATAATATTAAATTGATTCTTCAATACAAAGCCAAAAGGAGCCCCGTAAGCGCCTCGTGATTCTAAGCATAAAATGTTTTCAAAGTTTTTTAGCTTTTCTTTGGGATAGACACCTAAAGCCGAAGTTGGGGACAACTTAAGAATTAAATCTTCGACCAAATGTATAGCTGATAAATTGAAATTTAATTTTGAATCCAATCCATTGGTCTTAGAATCAAATTCCGCCAAAGAGTGAATATGTTTTACCATGTCATAAATTTTTTCTTTAGGTTGGCTCCAATTAATTTTATATCCAATTAGTTTTTCAGAAATATCATCCATGACAAATTTATGCTCTTCACTAAGTTTTATATCTTTAAGCATATTTGTATTGTCGACGGCAGGCAGGGTTCCAGCCAAAGCCATCGTTTCAATTTTTAAATTATAGGGTTTTCTTTGAATTAAAAATTCTGGGGTACAGCCAATAAATCCTTCGGTCTGATTCCACGACCCATAAATAAATTCAGATTCAGGTTTGTTTTCCTTCAAATATCGAATCATCTCTTTTAAATAAGTCTGATTAAAATCATTAGGTTTTTTTAGTCGGTAGGTTAAAAAGGGCACGGCCTTTTTAATTTCTTTACTTAAAATGGCTGCGCTTATATTTTCGTATTTGACTTTATAGTCTTGGATATCAGCAATCCAATCCGCATTTTTTAAAGATTCTAATGTCGAATTGTTAGGACCTAAAACTATATTATCTTTAAGGTTATGAATTTGAACTGAATTTTTTAATTCTTTTAATGAGAACCGGGGCGACAGAATATAGCCTTGTAAATCCCCTGAAAGGTTTTTTTTTGAAGTCTCCACGAAGTAAGTTTTATGATCTGCCATTGTCAAAATAGACCCAGAATCTAAAAATGAAATGGCCATAATCACCTACCCTAAAATTAAACTGTGTTTCTATTTATAGCGGATTTTTGTCTCAATTAAACGCTTAATTTGAAAATGAAACCCAAATCCATGGATTTATGCAGACAATTTCAAAATTTAGCTGTAATTCTGAGTTCTATATATCATTTATATTTTTGTTTTTTTATTGATGCGTATCTTCTAGCTTCTGTTTTAAAGTTAATACGATTTATATTTGGATGTTAAAATGTTAATAAAAAGTACGGTAAAGCACACGGTTAAAATTTTAGATCGTGATTTCACTAATAAGTTTCAAATTATTGCTGGTCCTTGCTCCATCGAATCCCGCGAACAGTTTTTCACTATTGCCCAAGCACTTAAAAATATTGGCGTTAAAACATTGCGTGGTGGTTTATACAAATTAAGAACTCGCCCCAATGCCTTCCAAGGTCATGGACAAGTGGCTTACCCATGGGCGGTTGAAGTTAAAAAACATCTTGGCATGGGCTTTGTCAGTGAAGTGACTGATCCCCGTCAGATCGAAGGCATGTCTGAAGTCGTCGACTGCTTTCAAGTCGGTGCAAGAAATATGTATAATTACGACTTGCTAAAAGAATTGGGTAAACAAAAAATTCCTGTCTTACTAAAGCGTGCTTTTTCAGCCACTATTGATGAATGGATGTTTGCCTCTGAATACTTAGAAAAGGGCGGCAATAGTTCTATCCTTTTATGCGAACGAGGAATTCGTACATTTGAAACTAAAACAAGAAATACTTTAGACGTGAACGCTATTGCCTATGCTCAAATGAACAGCCCCTACCCTATTATTTCAGATCCATCCCATGGGACTGGACGATCGGATTTAGTCGAATATGGGTCCTTGGCATCTGTTGCTGCAGGTGCAAATGGTCTTTTAATTGAAGTTCATAATAATCCAGAAGAGGCTTTATCAGACAAGGATCAAGCCTTAAATTTAGAACAATTTAAAGTTGTGTTTGATAAATGTACAAAGTTAAGTGGGTTTTTAAATGAAAGGTCCTGATGCTTCAAAGATTCAAACTTTATTTTCAGATATTTCGAAAAATTATGATACAGCCAACGATGCAATCACTTTTGGTATGGCCAGATCATGGCGTAAGAAGTTAGTAAAATGGAGTGATGCAAAACCTGATGATAAAATTTTAGATATTGCAACTGGCACTGGGGATTTAGCTTTTGATTTTTTAAACTATACGAATGAAAAAGCTGAAGTTATCGGTATCGATTTTTGTCAGCCCATGCTGGATATTGCCAACGACAAAGCCAAAATAAAGGACTCCAAAATTCAGTTCATTTGGGGCGATGCTACTGATTTAAAATTTCTAAGTGAAACTTTTGATATTGTCAGTATCTCTTATGGGATCAGGAATGTTGAAAATTTTGAAAAAGCCATTCAAGAGATGCACCGAGTATTAAAACCTGGTGGAAGATTTATGATCTTAGAAACAGGTTCCAAAGATGCTGGAATTTTAAGTCCATTAATCAATATCTACGCTAGTTACATCATGCCAATAGTAGGTGGCCTTATCTCAGGACAAAAATCAGCTTATAAGTATCTTTGTGAATCTTCATCGCTTTTTCCCTCTGGGAAAAACTTGGTTGATAAAATTTTAAAAGTAGCTCCTTTTAAAACTGCTGAAAATAAAAAAATTCTTGGTGGAGCTAGTTTCTTATATAAATTTGTAAAATAAATTTATATGTTAAATCAAAAGTTCTAATTCATTTAATTTTTATAAATAAATTTAATAGATATAGAAAATAATTTAATTATTTTCTATATCTTCTGCTTAAACTATCATAAGTAATCCAACACAAATTTTGACCGCCATTTATATTTTTCACGTTATTTTGACGATTCCGCAGACTAGTCCATTGGGCATGACGATGACGAATTTGTTGTGTTTTTCTACTGCCATCACCCCAGAAGGATTCACGGTTATGAATATTTAGCAAATCTGGCGGATACGGAAGTTGTATCCAAGGTCCTATTGCATCCATTCGACCAAAGAACTCACGATCCAAACCCATTCTGGCAGTAAAGTGCGAGTATTTTTTTTGTAATGTTTCAAAATAAAAATCCGGATTAGAAACTTTGGATCTGTAATGCGTTCTGACATCCATTAGATCAGCTTCATTCTGAAAGTCTTCTGTAAGATCAGTTAAATAAAGTAACATTTGGGCTGCTAGCAACTCATTGGTTGTAGCCGATCCATCAAAGTAAGAATTGAAGTACTGCATTCCAGACATATAAGTGTTGTTGTAGGTAAAGACACAAGAGCTATTTCTGTTATCGCAAACTGGATTAAATGCATATCGCTCAGCAGTGTATCCAATATCCATAGCACTATCTGTGAAGTGATAAGCCTTAAGATCAAAGACATTATATCCTTTATTTACTTTTAAGGACGAATCATATTTAAACCGAATATCTAGATCACGAAGATCCAAATTTAAAATTTGAAGCAAATCTTCGTAAGGTATCTGCCTATAGTTTCTATCGTTGTAAGCTGGAGACTTATAATACACGGTCTGACCATTTTCTGTTTCTGCTAAAAAAGAACTTCTTAAGTTCACCGGAATTTCATTAGCAGAATATTTAACACCACGCAAATTTACGTTTTTAAGTTCAGAATACTTTTTTATCTCTTGAAGAAATGGACCTAAAATCTGTTCACGACCAATATGTCCCTGTCCATCAACGAAATCCCAATTACAATCTAAAAGTGAATAAAATATAATATCTGGATATTTTTTAAATATTGGAGATTTTTTTAATTTTTCAAAAGTTTGTAGAGCTGTAAGCCGATTAAACAAAACCCCAAGTCTTAAATTAGGTCTGTTGGCAAAAGCTCTAGATACACTTGAAAATGGTGCTGTGGTTGTATCAGGTCTAAAGGGATAAAAAGGATTTGTATTCTGAGTCACAGCTTTTACGTCAAATACTTTTAAATATCTTGGATTTGATCTTGCTTCGCCACGAATAAAATCAAAAAATAATTCTCGTTCTATCGGCTGAACTTCGTTGGACATTATTCTTAAATCAGATCTTAAGGCTAAACTTCCAGGACCATAGCCCGAAAGCTCATCATTAAATTCGCCATAAAATTGGGGCCAATCAGGATACATCGGAAAGATAGGACGTGAACTTGGTCCATGACAAGTTAAACATGTACTTCCATTTTGATCTTTAAAGTGTTCATCGACTATTTGGCCTGTTTTAGGGAAGTAAGCTTTTAAACGATGGGTCTTGGATGCGAAATCAAAATCATAAATATCTAGTCTATCACCAGCAGCATGCTTTGGATTTCCACTGTTCCAGCTTACAACTAAACCAGAAGACTCATCCCAAGTTAAGACCCGAGGCTGACTTGGTGTTGCACTTTGACTGTTATTATCTGAAACTTTATGACCATGAGGTCCTAAAATTCCTACTGTTCGTTTAGTTAAGTTGTTCCCACGTTTAAAAGTAATATTTCGTTTAATGTAAGTTGGAATTTTATCAATTGATTCTTCCATACTTCTGGTTGATTCGATGTCTTTTAAAAATTCTTCTAAACAATAAACATTAGATCTTGAACAGTCTGGCGAAGGCACATTGGCTAAGACTAAATTAGTTTCTAGTATTAAAAATATAAATCCAAAAAAATAAACTATTTTTAATAAATTTAGTTTAATCCAATTTTTTATAAAATTATTTTTCATATTCAATACTCATCTTTGTTAAATTTTGGTTTATTATTTAGATTATAAATTATTTAGTATCCCTTAAGTGCATTTAATTCACTTACTTTGGAAATAACACGTTGGCCTTGGCCATTAAATACTATGACGCCTCCATGGATTTGAACATCACAGGTTTCGCGGGTTGTTCTTAAGTTTCTTTGACGGGCAATCTGTTGAATACTTAATTTATCTTTTTCAAAAATAACTTTAGCAGCGTCACCTGGTTTATTAAATGTAAATGTATGATTTCGAGAAGGCTTACCGTCACGACCACGGATAAAGGCAATGACATCAGTAGTTTGTCTTAAAGCGATTTGCTTTAATTGATTGTTTGAAAAATAAACTTGATGACAGTGAAATTGCTTTTGAATTTCCCTTTCTTTAGCTACACCAGTTTTGCCCTCGCCAAAGAAGAATCCATCAATTCCTAATTCAGGAACCATCATGCTAGAAAGTGTAGACCATCCATTTATAGGCGGTGAATTTAAAATCATTTCTGGCACATGTAAAAAATGGAAGTGATGAAACTGTCCTGTTGTAGAAACAGCGGGATTTGCATCTGAAGGAATCAAGCCTAAAAGATGGGGTGTAAAATCACATTGGGCGGCATACGCCCCTCGTGGTAAAAAAGAAGCTATAGCACCATAACTAAAAAGCATTGAAATACTTTGCAATAATGTTCTTCGATTCATTGTAGGCCCCCCTCAAGGCTTTTAAGCAAGCTGGGATGAAATTATATGATTTACATTTTAATAACAAGAGGCAAAGTGATAATCACTTCTTTTATTAGGGGTCATCTTCTAGGGAGTTTATTGAAGACGGTCATATTTATCATCTGATTAAATATCACAACAGAACTATCGCTAGACTTTTGAGCGGAACGGTTCAGTTTAAAGATTTACAAGTATCGAATAAAGGACGAATTTTAGGATACTCCGTTCCTTTACCACTTCTTGAAGGTTTTTTTATTTCTGTCGCAGCAATGTCTTCTGGATTTGCTATGCTTTCCAAATACGATCATATAAATACTTATCCCGATGAATTTTTAGATTTGGGATCTAATTTTATATTTGGTGAACTGTTCAATTCAGATTGGATTTATAATAAAGAACTTTTAAATCTTGTCCCAGCAAATTTATTAGATTTTAATCCACCAGAAGAAAAAAATCTTGATCCAAAACTTGATGTTGAATTCACAGAAAGTATTCTATAGTTATTCTACTGACCACAGTGATTGTCGTCGGCAAAATCATCTTGAACCACACAACCTACATTTTGTGGATTGCATTTGATTCGGACGTGGTAGTGATTTTTGTGTCCACTTATATGATACATGTAGCGCTCAACCACATTTCGATAATCTGAAAGTTTGCCTTTGTCTTTGAGATAAGAACAAAAACGAGTTCTGATTTTATTATCAGTAAACAGTACGTGGACCCTGTCCGTGTAGAGCAGAAGTCTTGCGTAATCTATGGCTGCCGCCACTCTGTAATCTGGCATGTTATTAGAGAAAACATCAAATCCTTTTGTATTACCATTTATGTGTGGATAAGAAACATCTGCATCTAGACCATTTTGATGTGACCCATGACCACTAAGGTGTCCGCCGTTATGATCTGAAAAACTTTTAAGTACAATTTTAAGATTGGCCCCATATCTTTGTTCTAAAACACAAGCCGAGAATTCTAAAACTTGTTTAGATATTTCAGATGAATAGTGGCGATTTGATTTTCCCTTATCATGTTGATTGGGATCGTAATCAGATCTATTAAAATGTGTTGAGTTAATAATCGAGCCTTTTTGAGAATAATATCCACGTGATTGATGATACTCGATATTTTTGGCTTTAATCAAATGATCCCCACACAGCCCAAGATCGTAAACAAAATGTCCATCAATACTAGTAAAAGAAACTGTCGAAGAATTTTCTCCAAGACCTTCAGGCCTCATTCGTGGTCTTTTATCAGTTAAAGCGATTGCTGTATTATCTTCAGTTGGCAATTCGTCATCCGGGACTTCCTTTTCTGATTCTGCGAGAACAGGTGTTACTTTTTCAACTGCCTTATTATTTGTATTTAAATTGGAGGGACGAGCCCGTGGCCTGATAATTGGTTTTGTAACTGGTTGTGCTTCAACGTCTTCAGAAGGATGCGCCAAACCCTTAGGTCTTGCTCGTGGTCTAATCGAGCTTTTTGATGCCCCAGATGGTGTCGACGGCGCGTCTTCAGGATCGGGGAACTGTATATTTGATGTGGTGATTGTTTCTGACTGATTACCCGAGTTCTTATGAGCGTCTATTAATGCGAGTTCTTTTTGAATTTTTAAACGTAAAATAAACTGATGATAAAGATTTGGGTCATACACCGGTTTCGTAGGTAAAAGATCAATATTTTCCTCTGCTAATCTTGGAGCTTCAGGCTGAAGAACTCTGGCCTCATCAGGGAAAACCTCTTCATCAATTATATTTACTGTAGGCTCTTTACTTGTTTTAATAATAGGTTCATCTAAACCCAAACTATCTGGACCCGTTTCTTCTTCTGGTAATCTTGATATTGAAGGATCTAATAAATAACTAGGACATACTTCGCTTCCAGTAGTTAAGCCTTCACACAAACTATTTTGTTTATCTTGAGGTAATACAGGGCCTACAGGACCTCTGGAAAATGCTTCATCAGTATGATCTATATCTTCTTCTTCAGTATCTTCTTCATCTAAATTATAGCCAGTATTATCACCCGAATTTCCGTCTTGTTCCTCGTCCGATTCTACGTTTAAAATAGGGTCTGTTAAAGTTCTGGTGGCTTTGTTAGGGACTGAATCCGTCGCCACTATTTCTTCTTCACGTTGGTCTAATTGAAAGGGCCTTGAATCAATAAAACTTTTGCCCTGCTGATCATAATTTAAAAATGAAAAAACTAAAGTGATGTCTTTACATGTTGGATTATCATAACAATGGATAACAGCATTTATGATTTCTTTAGATTCAGATTCTTTTTTAGCAAGCCTTAAGTATTCCCGTTGTCCAGACTTACGAAATCTTTCTCGAAAGCTTTTCAAATCAGCTTCAAAAGTATATTTATAACTTTTCTGGATATTTTGAGAGTCGTACATTCTTAAGTAGGCCGTGGCAGCCACTTTTTCAGTCAAGTCATTGTACATAATTGAAGGGTTAACAATTGTTCTAGCTTTATTTTGAAGCCAAGGGGTTAATTCATTCACTCTTAAGTTAGGTTGTGCTGACGGCAAAAGATTTGTCGGTGCTAACTTTGGGTTTCCAATTGGGTCTTCAATCTGAATCTCTTCGTTATTCGTACAATCTTCTTCAGTTTCGTTATCTGGCAAATGAAGGCAATCATAGCGACGAAACCTAAGCTCACGAAGGCCTGTGTCCTGGTTGATCACTTGGGGCAAAGTTGTGATTTTTGAATCATTATTAGATGTACAATTGACAATATTTGTCACCGAAAATCCAATCCATAAGAGCCTTAAGAGATTACGCTTTTTCACAACCTAAACTAGGCAACTTTTAGGCCATATTTAAAAAGTCGTAAAAATGAGTAACAGAAGACTTGATTCAAAAAAATAGGCCCAAAATACCATCAGTAAGTCGAACCATATTTAAATCTATGATTCCTAGAAACCATTTACTTTGTTAATGAAAAGGTAAAACATAGATGTAGCTTTTTATTCAACTAAATTTAAACTTAAGATTAAAAAATTATAGAACAAATAAACAACAAGGAGAAAGCATGAAAAAAGCATTAGCATTAGTACTTATATTAGGTTTTGAATTTGAAACATTAGCTGCTGGATACGGTGCTGCTGGATGTGGATTAGGTTCAATCGTTTTTGAAGGTAAAAACCAGTGGTATGAACAGGTTATGGCTGCAACTACAAACGGAATTGCCAGCCAAACATTTGCAATTACATTTGGTTCATTAAATTGCGACGCTAATAAATTAGCTAGCAAATCTGATAAGGCAAAAATATTTATTTCAGCAAATAAAAATTCAGTTATAAATGAGTTAGCCATAGGACAAGGCGAAACAGTGTCAGTTTTATCTAACATCTATAGTTGCTCAAACGATTCAAATTTTGGTCAAATTATTAAATCAAAGTACAGCCAAGTTATCACTGGCGCTGAAGTTTCAACAGAACAAATTGTTGATAACATCAACAAAGTGATTCTTGATTCTAAAATTTGCGGTGGTGATTTAAGTTAATAATTTAAAATAGTTTATTTTAAATTTGATACATTTTAATTGGCCTCAAGATACAATCTTGAGGCTTTTTATTGCCTAAACCAAAATTACAAAATAAGGTTTTTTGTGCTTAAAACAGTAAAATTATTTATTAGCCCCAATTTTGTAAAAATTAAAAATTCTATTTTTTTAGGTCCATTAAACTTATCTTTTTTTAAGTTTTATCCTCTTTTAATTCTGATTTTTTTTACTCATAAAAGCTATAGTCAGTCGGATCAACAAATTAAGGACATAGCCAAATCCAAAGAATGGACCAGACTTTTATATTATCAAAAAAATAACAGTGAAGTCGACAGCCCTAAATTCTTTTTGAATCCCAAGGGTAAATCCAATCCAGAGGCTGAACTCAGATCAAGTCTAAAACTATTTTTTGAAGAATTTGAAGGCAATGAGGGCATGGAGGATATTAAAGACATGGACGAGCTTTCTATTTGTAAGTTTCCGGCCCGCTTTTATTTACTAACAAAAAAAATTCATCCTACCGAACTGAGCAGTCAACTGAATAGACTTTCAAAATGTACAAAATTAAACAATTTTTTAGCTCGACTCCAAGGACAGTCTGTTTCTCTTATTTTTTCATCCTATTTCATCAATAATCCTTCGTCAGCCTTTGGACACACTTTTATTAAAATCAATAAAGATGAAAATCAAAATTTAGACTTGCTTAATTACGGGATCAATTATGCAGCAACTACAGAGACTCAAAATGGTGCTGTGTTTGCCTTCAAAGGACTTGTGGGATTGTTTCGAGGCGAGTTCACAGCTGTCCCTTACTATTACAAAGTCAGAGAGTACAATGACTTTCAATCTAGAGATCTTTGGGAGTATCAATTAAATTTTTCCACTAAAGAGACCTTTTTTTTAACCCTTCACATTTGGGAATTGGGGCAAGCCTCTTCATGGTATTACTTTTTAAATAAAAATTGCTCCTACTGGGCCATTCGAGTTTTAGAGGCCATTCGCCCACAACTAAACATTTCAAATCAATTTTCAAAACTATTTATTATCCCAATCGAAACGGTTAAAAATTTATTTCAAGCTAAGGGTTTAGTTAAAAATATAAAATATCGACCATCGCTAAGACAACAGCTTTTAAATAAGACTAAGGATCTTAAGCATAGCCAAGCTAAACAACTAAAAAAAATTGTAAATGATCTAAATTCGAATTTATCTTCTGAAAAAGACTTTATTCAATATACACCAGATTTTTTAGAATCGGTCCTACTTCTATATGATTATACTAATGCCAAAAATTTTGTAGTTAATGAAAAAAAATTATTACAACAAAAGCAGCCCTTGCTTTTAGCTCGAAGCCAAATGACAGCTTCAAACCCAAATAAAATTGAATTTTCATTGGACAATGCGCCTCACACCTCTCATCCAGATCAGCGACTTTCAGTAGGTTATAAAGAACAATGCTTTAAAAATTTAAACCAAAAATTAGGTCTTAACTTAAGATATAAACAGGGTCTGCATGACATTCTAGATTCAAGCCAAGGTTTTAATCCAAACATGTCCATTAATTATTTTGATTTTTCATTTTTGTTATTTAAAGAAAAAAATGTAATAACCGAATCCTCATCAAATCCAAAATTTATTTTAGACTATTTTTACTTACTGAATGTAGATGCATTTTTACCAATAAAAATTTTTGAATCTAATTTAAGCTGGCGCTTAAAAATGGGATTAGATTCTGAACAGTTTTTTAATGACTGGAATCACAAAGTAGGTTTTTTTACTTTTGATACAGGGGTCTCAAAAGCTTTTTTAAAAAGACAAAATTTACTTGTCTATTTTTTAATTTCAAATACGTTCGAATCCAGTGGTAGATTTGAAAATTCCGTAAGATATGGAATCGCCCCTTTGTTAGGACTTAAAATTGGATTTACAGCAAATAAAAATCTAATGTTAGAGGCCAAACCCGTCTGGGTTTATGATTTTTCAAACGATCCAGATTATGTGGCCCAAACTTCATTAAAATTTCAAAATTATGTCCCTTCTTTAAAGATGTCTCTTTCCATTGATGGTAATTACTTTAAATCAGATACCTTAAATGGTTTTAATCTAAGTATAGGTTTAAATGCCTATTTTTAAATTTATAACTTTACTGATTTAAATATTAAATATTTAATATTCTTATGAAATTTAAAAATTTTATAATTAATAAAAAAAATATTTTTATATTCTGCTTTATACTTACAAGCCTACCCCTTATTTTTATCACTTGTATGTATGTTACCGCACGAAGAACTGGTTTGGAGGGGGCAAGGGGTGGTCCTCAAGATGCATTCAGGCATACTTACACGTCGGCTTTTGTGGCCCGCTATGCCTCGCCTCATCTAGTAAAAATAGCTACGGCCTTAACAGAACGAAACTCCAATTCTGAATATGACAAAATGGACATTCACAATAATTATTTAGGAATTCAACTTGGGCTATCCAATATAGATCTTTATTCTACCATCATTAATAAAATTAAAAATGTAGAACTAAAAACTAAAGATCATAATAAAATTTATATTATGGACAAGTCAGATTGGAAGTCTTCAGATATTTTTTAGGTAGGTTCTTCAAATAATTTTTTAATCAAATCAGCATGGCTTTTTAATCAGAAGCGCAGGAGGGGTGTCTTGATATAAGCCCTTCACATTCTGGTAGTGTAAAATTCTTCTTTTGAAATTTTCTAATTTTGGTTTCTAGCTTTTGACCTTTGGAGATATCGACACGAGTTAAAGTGTAATGATCATCAGATTCGTCGCATTTACAAAAATAAGAACTGGTTTCAACCTTGGTTTTTATGGTTGTTCCAAATTGAGGTGCTACAACTGTTTGAGCATTAGCCATTAAAGAAATAACAAAGATTATTAACATTTATTTTCCTTTTTCACTTTTTTTGATAATAAATAATAATGTAATTATGTCTAAAATAATTAAAAATACACTGATTAGCGTAGATATTGTGAATCCATAAACCAACTCACCCCTGGGATCAGCTCTAAAAAACTCCATTATGATTCTTCCGATTCCATGTAAAAAAATCCATGTAAAAAACAGTAAGCCAATATTTTTTTTAAATAAGTTTATTTTACGTTCTAAAATTAAAAGCACGATCCAAATTACTAATTCATAAACAACAGCATAAAGCTGTGTGGGATGTCTTAAACCTGGAAGCTGTGGAAACTTTAGACCTAAAAAATTTTGGGTTATTTCGCCGTAACAACAGCTATTAAAAAAACAAGCTAAGCGGCCTAAACCATAGCTTAATGCTGCCACCGGGGCAGAAGCATCTAGCCAGATTAAAATATTTTGTTTTTTGAGTTTAAGAAATATAGCGCCAAATATAAAAGCCGTAATAAATCCACCATAAAAAACAAAGCCACCTTTCCAAAGAAATAAAATATCTTTTGGATTTTTTAAATAAAAGTCTGAATCTTGGTAAAAGACGTAAAATAATCGAGCACCAATAATTCCAAAAATAAGCAGCACAAGTAAAAAGTCAGCCCCAACCGAAGACTTCAGCGGAAATTTTTTTAATCTAATAAAAAAATACTGAATTCCAATACAATACACAATTGATAAAATAATAAAATAGGACGAAAAATTGTAACCTGAAAATTCAATGACGGGAAACAAGTCTTAAGCGCTCTTTTTGTTTTTCATTTCATCTTTAATCATGAAATAAAATAATAAAATCACACCACACACAATTGACATATCAGCTACGTTGAATGCTGGATAAGACCAAGCTTGCTTGTAATGAAAATCTAAAAAGTCGATGACATATTGAAATCTTACTCGGTCAATATAGTTTCCCAAAGCCCCAGCAAATACCATTGATAAAGCAGTGTTTTGAATCACATCTTTATCTGGACTGGCTTTCAACAAAAAGAAAATCACAACCATTGCAATCGGAGGCAAGCTTAAAAAAAACAAAGTTCTAAAAACAATATTGGCGTCTCTAAATATTCCGAAGGCCGCGCCTGTGTTTCTGACATATGTGATGTGAAAAATATCTTTTATCACAGGGTAAGATTCATGAAGCCTAAAGTTCATTGTGATCGACATTTTAGTCAACTGATCTATAGCCACAACTAAACACGTGATGATGATCAAATAAAGATATTTTTTATTCATAGGTCTCTTTCCTTAAATCCAAAGTACAAAAGCTGCTAATTGCTCACGCGTCTAAAACTTTAAGCTACAAGCTTAATGCTTCCGAACAGCGTTGACAAACATTTGAGTGTACCGGGTTTTGACTTAACTCATCAAAAATCTTCCAGCACCTTTCACATTTCTTAGCATCAAACTTTTGAGCCACAATGTGCACAGGACCTTCGGCCAATTCCACTTTAGAGACAATAAAGATTTCATCCAAATGTTGAACGTGTTTTTTAGCGACTTTAAAATCCTCGCCCGCCAAAGTTAAACTTAACTTAGCCTCAAGACTCGATCCAATGGTTTTATCTTTTCTTAAGTCTTCTAGTTTTTTAGTCACTTCACTTCGAATGTTGAGCAAAACTTTAAAATCTTCTGATTCAGATTCAAAATCCCATTCAGGATTAGGTTTTGGAAATGATTCAAGCCATAAGCTTTCTTTTTTATCACCAGGCAAATAATCAAAAACCTCTTCACTTAAAAATGATAAAATTGGAGCCATCATTTTTGTCAATTCACGAGTCATATAATAAATCACAGTCATGGAAGATTTGCGTCTTTTAGAATCAAACCCATCACAATAAAGACGATCTTTTAAAATATCCAAATAAGTTGCACTTAACTGCACAGTAAAAAACTGATTCAACGAATGGTACACTTTATAGAAATTAAAATTATCATAACTTTGTGTGGTCTCTTTAATTAATTGATTGAACTGATGTAAGGCCCAACGATCCATAAAATCTAATTCAGAAACTTGAACCAAATCTTTCGGATTAAAGTTTATTATCTTTTCATCACCTTGTTCTGACTTTTGATCTCCAAGAACACCTAGTAAAAAACGCATCGTATTTCGAATTCTTCTATAGGTTTCAGACACTCGCTTAAAGATTTCAGGGCCCACAGTGACATCTTGACCATAATCTTCGTAAGCCACCCACAACCTTAAAATTTCGGCTCCACTTTCTTTGATGACTTTTTGTGGATCAATGACGTTCCCCACACTTTTACTCATCTTGTGGCCCTTTTCATCATTAGCAAAACCATGAGTCACCAAGGCTTTGTACGGCGGATATCCTTTTGATGCGATCGATGACAGAAGACTGGTCTGAAACCATCCTCTATGCTGATCACTGCCTTCTAAATAAATATCCGCAGGGGTCGCCAAACCTTCCCGGCGGTCTTGAACTGCTGCATGACAAACACCACTGTCAAACCACACATCTAAAATGTCTTGGCTAGCTGTGAAATTTTTAGAGCCACACTTTGCACATGAATGCCCTTGGGTGAAGTGATTTTTTGGCGCTTCAAAGTACTCTTCAACACCCTGACCTTTTTCCATTTGATCAGCCACTTTATTAATGATCTGTTCATTGATTAAGGACTCTTCGCAGTCATCACAATAAAAAACTGGGATGGGAACACCCCAAATTCGTTGACGACTTAAACACCAGTCGGGACGATTTTCAATCATAGCTTTTAGACGAGCTTTACCCCACGCAGGATAAAATTTAATATCTTCTTCAATGGCCTTTAAAGCTTTTTCACGAATATTAAATTGAGGCTCATCTACGTTTATAAACCACTGTGGAGTCGCACGATAGATCAAAGGTGTTTTTGAACGCCAATTGTGGGGGTAACTGTGTGTGAATGTACTAAAGTGAATTAAGTGACCAGACTCTTTCATTTTTTCAACCAATAACTTATTGGCTTTAAAAATATAAACACCTTTCATTTCAGGAAAGGCGTCAGTGTATACTCCACCTTCATTCACTGGGCTATTTGTAGATAGGCCATATTTTTGACCCACATTATAATCGTCAACACCATGTGCCGGTGCTGTGTGAACAGCCCCAGTGCCAGCTTCCAATGTCACATGAGTGCCATTGATAAGTAAGGACTTACGATCAATAAAAGGGTGCTTGGCATTTAAATTTTCAAATTCATGACCTTTAAATGTCTGTCTTACATCTGAAAGCTGAACTGACGTTTTTTGTTCAAAAGCGACTTTCAATTTAGTCGCAATAATTAAAGCCCCATGATCTGAATCATAAAGACCATATTCAAAGTCAGGATGAAAACTTATTCCGTAGTTAGCAGGCAATGTCCAAGGTGTTGTGGTCCAAATCACAACAGCCGCATTTGATTTAATTTTTAGGGCTTTTAAAGTTTCATCTGTCAGATCAAACTTCACATAGATTGAAGGGCTTTCAATGTCCTTGTATTCCACTTCTGTGTCTGCCAAAGCCGTTTGCAAAGTGGGACACCAAAAAACAGGTTTTTGCCCACGGTACAAAACATTATTTTTTAAAATACGTCCTAACTCACGAACCTCTTCAGCTTCATAGTCAGGGTCTAAAGTTAAATAAGGATTTTCCCAATCTGCTAAAATACCTAAACGAATAAACTGTTCTTTTTGATGAGCCACCCAAATTTTGGCTTCTTTACGACAAAGATCTCTGATGTCTTTTTTAGTTTTATCTTTTCGCTTATCCCCTAAATCTTTGGTGACTTTAAGTTCAATTGGCAGACCATGGCAGTCCCAACCTGGAATAAATTCGGCATGAAAGCCCTGCATGTTTTTATATTTAATAACGATATCTTTTAAAACTTTATTTAAAACATGACCCACATGAATAGATCCATTGGCGTAAGGTGGACCGTCTGGCATAACAAACTTTTTTTGGCCTTTATTTTTATCAATAATCTGCTGATAGACTTTGGTGTAAGTCCACTTCTTGATCATCAAAGGTTCTTTTTCTGCAAGTGATGCTCGCATCGGAAATTCTGTAACAGGTAATTTTAATGTTTTTGAAAAGCCTTCGGGATTGGCCATTGATTTTAACTCCGTTATTGATTGGATTACTCTTCGGTTCCAAAGATTTTTCTTAAATGCTTTTCACCTAAGGAAATTAAAACTCGAATAGCTTCAGTGTTTGAACTTAAGTTTAACCTTTCTTTAGCCAGGTTGATAGCTGTCACTGTTTTTTTATCTAGTTTGAATAAAACTGTATCCGCAGACTCTGGAATTATCTCATTAGATTTTTGACTCACAACATGCGGTTGTATTTGCACTTGAGAAGCCTGCGTCGACATCATTAAATTTAGCTCATGTAAATAGTCTGAAACCGCAGGGGGGTCTGATACAATTTGATCTGTAGATTCTGATTTATCTTCAAACTGTTTTAAATTTAAGGCTAAGCCTTGAAGTTCATTTCTAAAATTTTTTGCACTTGATAGATCTGCACCAGACTGGGGGTTAGAATTCAAATGATTAGGATTTGGCTGTGCCCCATTTTGAAAACCACTTTGGCTGTCTTTGTGACGATTGGACTTTAAATATAAGCCTACTAAATCATCTGATGTTCGAATTGATTTTTTAATATTTTCTGGCTGGCGGGATAACCAATCAAAAGCTGTCGCAAGGACCTCTCTAGTATAAGCTTGTGGTGGCATTCTCGTCATAGAAAATAACTTTATTGTCTATAATTCTGACAAGCAATTAAAAATTGATTAGGCCTAGGGATTTTTAAGACAGGCTTGGTTTTTGACCAGATATTGTGCAAAGAATTTGCATTTAATAGATTTTTTAAATTTTTGCATCTTCAACGATGTTTTATAAACAACCTTGTGAGCAGCTGCATATAAATTATTTCAGAGCTTGGGTGTCAATTCCATACTTTTCAATTTTTCTAAGTAACGTTTTCTTGGGGATATTAGATTTTAAGGCAGTTTGGTTTATTTTACCTTTGTTAGCCCTTAGAGCTTCTATGATAAAGAGTTTTTCAAATTCATCTTTCTGTTTTTGAAAATCCATATCTTCAATTTCAATTTTAATGGATCTAATCTCTACTAAATCTATATTTTCAATCTTTGAAGATAACCCAACGCCAGACGTAACTATTTTTGATTCTTTTTCTAAATTATTTTTTAAAATATTTTGCTCAAATAGACTTTGATTTGTATCTTGATTAGAAGAATTAGATTTTAAATTGACCTTAGTGTCTTTTAAAATTTTTTCTGGCAAATGTTGAATTAAAATTTCACCACCATCATTTAAAATAAACGCATGTTCAATCACATTTTCAAGTTCTCGGATATTGCCTGGCCAAGTGTAAGCCTTTAAACAATCCAAAGCTTGAGGGTTTATTTTTCTGACTTTTTTATTTTGTGATTCATTAAATTTTTTCACAAAAACAGATATTAAATGTTCTAAGTCATTAATTCTTTCTTTAAGTGGAGGAAGCACTATCGGCATCACATTTAACCGATAATAAAGATCGTCTCTGAATTGACCTGCTATTATCAATTTTTCTAAATCTCGGTTAGTGGCTGCAATAATTCTAACATCAACTTCAATCTCTTGATTTGAACCCACAGGATTAAATTTCTTTTCTTGAAGCACACGAAGCAATTTCACTTGCATGTGAAGTGGTAAATCACCCAATTCATCTAAAAATAAAGTTCCTTGATCTGCAAATTGAAACTTACCAATTTTTCTTTGTTCAGCCCCAGTAAAAGAACCTTTTTCGTGGCCAAAAAATTCACTTTCAAATAGATTTTCGGCAATGGCTGAACAGTTGACTGCGACAAATGGGTGATCTTTTCTATTAGAGTTATAATGTATGGCTTTAGCGACAAGCTCTTTTCCAGTTCCCGACTGCCCCCGAACCAAAACAGGTGTGTCCACATGACTAAGTCGATCAATAACAGAAAAAATGCTATGCATACTTTCGGTATGACCAATAATTTTTTGTTTTTGATCGTAAAAAATGGGGGCAGAGTACTTTAAAGTTTCAATATATCCATAAGCCTTTAATGCTTTTTGCATCACAACTTCTAAATCTGGGTAGTTTAATGGTTTTTGTAAGTAAGAAAAGGCGCCATTTTTTACGGCCTCAACAGCATTTTCTATCGTCGCATAAGCTGTCATCATTATCATGGACGTGGCGGGTGATATCACTTTCAAGCGCTTTAATGTTTCAAGGCCATTTAAGCGTGGCATGTCTACATCTAAAAGCACAAAATCAAAACTTGAAGGATCGTTGGCTTCAAAAACTTCCAGACCTTTAATGCCATCAAAAGCTTCTAAAACTTCATAGCCCTTAGAGTCTAAAAACATTTTTAAACCTAATCTTAAACCCTGATCATCATCAATAATTAATACTTTATAGCTCATCAGTTTGATACCCCATCTTTGGGAAGCCTAATTGTAAAAGTAGACCCTTTACCTACTTCAGAGGACACGTCGATGCGTCCTTGATGAAGCTTAGTGAATTCACGGGCTAAATATAAACCTAAACCGGAACTTTTGGTCGAAGTTGTTTTGGCTGTTTTAGTTCTAAAATAGCGATCAAAAATAAATGGCTGATCTGATTTTGAAATCCCCATACCCTCATCTCTAACTTGGATAATTGTTTCGTTATTTTTGTCTTCACTGGTTATAAATACTTTTGTGTTATTTTGACTGTATTTCAGAGCATTCTCTAGAATATTAATTAGAATTTGCTTAACTAAAATCGGATCAAATCTAAAACTAAAAATGGGCTCAAGCTCTGTTACTATATCAATGTTTTTATCATGAGCTTGAAACTTTAAACTACTTACAACTTCAGTGATAAGCTTGTTGATATCACCTGTTCTAGGTTTTAAAGTTAAATCTCCACCTTCTAAATGGCTCATCTGGACCATATTGTCGATAAAGTTAGTCAGTTCAATTTGTGATTTTTCGATTTGTACCAAAGCCATTTTCTGTTCGTATTTAAGCTGGCTTGTGTCGGACGATAAAATATCAACCATAGATTTGATTCGAGCCAAAGGGGTTTTAATGTCATGAGACAAAACGCCAATAAAGTCAGATTTAAACTGTGTTTGGTCTGATAAGTTTTGGTTTTGATTTCTTAAAAGCTTATGATCTAAATAAAAAACACCAAGAACACCTAAAGAGGGCCACCACGAAATTCGAGCCATAAAAGCTGTCGGATCTCCAAAGTAATTTAAATAAATTCCATAAGCGACAAAAGCCGATCCAATCATAAATAATAAACTACTTAAAAATCTTCTCAAAAAAACGCTCCGTAAACATGGGGTATATAACTTAAAGCCTTCTAGACCTCTACTGTTAATATTTAATAGCAAGGTGTGTGCCCAGTTGAGAAAAGAAGAGATCAAGATTTCACGTTGACCGCCGGTCTTCAAGTCCATAAGAATGAGGTCCCATGGACGAAAACTATAAATCTAGTATTTTAATTCATTTTAGTATTCATTTTATTTGTATGTTTTTCATGAGTTGTACAAATATTGATAAAAAAGATTGTGCTAAAACCCACTGGCCGACTCAAGGTTTTGAGGATGGAAAAGTAGGCCGCCCCAGCAGAATATCTATGTTTCTGGCTAAATGCTCACCTCATAATGTTAATGTAGAGAGCACTACTTACCTTGAAAGCTATGAAAAAGGACTGGATCAATTTTGCAGTGACGAATCGGCTTTTTCAAGAGGCTTTCAATCGCTAAGCCCAGAAGCGGTTTGTGCTGAAAAAGTAAAATATAAAAAAAGTTACGATTACGGAATGCAAAGTTTTTGCACTAGTGATTTAGGGCAGTCAGATGCCCTCATCGGAAAAAGCATTAACAACTTCTGTAACAAAAAAACTATATATCTTTCCGGATATCAATCAGGATTAAAAAAATTTTGCACCGCCGAAAATGCTTACAAAATCGGAGCTGATGGCAAGCTCGCCTCTGAGATTTGCAAAGGTGAAATTAGAACGTCTTACGAAGAAAGCTATAAAAATGGTCGTCGTGATTTCTTAAAAAAAGATACTCTGAGACTTCAAAATGAAATAAAAAATAAAGAAAGCAAAATTACCTTAGTTAAAGATACTTATACTGAAAAATTATCAGAGGCTTATGAAATTCCAAAAAGTTCCGAAGATCCAGAAATTCAAGAAAAAATTTCTAACCTTGATAAAGAAATCAAATCTTTAAAAGAAGAAAGATCAAAAATAGAACAAGCTATTTTTGATCTTCAAAAATTAATTAATGCAAATAATTCAGAGATAGGACAAATGGATTAACGGCAATCTATACTTAGGGGTTGATCTGCTAATGACTCAGCTAATGAAAGAGCTTCTGTCCAAAGATCTGCACTTGTTCTATTTTTACTTTCACTGACTTCGGCCACAACACAAGACTTTAAGGCATTCAAAGAAACAACAGTGTAGGTTTCTTTCGGCTCCCAGATATTATTTGTCTTATCAATTAATACGTCCTCATACGAAGAATAAATTAAGGCTATTGGTTTTAATTTTGTAATATCATCTGAACTAAAAACCCAAGTAACATTTTCGCTGTAAAATAGTTTTTCTTCCAAGCTTAAGGGAATTTCATTATTATTAAAGTCTAAAGCCATTACAAAAGAATTCTCAGAACCTTCTTTTAAAATTCTGTAATCACCGTATCCTTCGCAAAAAGACTGATAAGATTGATACTGAGATTGATCTGTAGATGGCAAAGAGCCCAACTCTTGATCTGTATCTACTGCATAGCAGTCACCATCTAATATCGACATTTGTATATAGTTGGAATTCGCTTTTGCGTTACTGATAAAAAGCGCAAGTAGAGTTAGAATGGTATATGTCATTTTCAAAATAAACCTCCGTGGCATTTGAAACTCTTTTTTATTGAGATTTATTTATACTCAAAGTGACAATTTTTGGCTAAAATATAAGAAGAATTAGTAAATTTTATATAAACTGTATAACAAATATGTAAATTATCGTGTTTTAAAGTTGAAATGCAATTTTCTAAATCAAAAACACGTTTATTTTTAACAGAACTATTAAATTTAACTAAAAATTAACTTAATTTAAGGAAAGTCAGATATGAGCAAGGCCAATCAGATTATAATTTTTTTATTAACTATATTTTCAATAACATTAAATGCAAAAAATAAAGTTGATTTTAAAACTCCAAATTCTCAAGCGGTGGCTTATTTCTCTGGGGGTTGTTTTTGGTGTACCGAATCAGATCTTGAAAAAATCAAGGGCGTGATCGAAGTCATATCTGGGTATTCTGGAGGAGATGAGGCAAATCCATCCTATGAAGAGGTCAGTTCCAAAAAAACAGGTCATATAGAAAGCGTTAAAGTCTTATATGATGTTAAAATATTAGATTACAAAACTTTACTTCAGAAATTTTTATTAACTATCGATGTGACTGATTCTGGCGGGCAATTTGTAGATCGTGGGCCACAATATAGGTCAGCTATTTTTTATTCCTCAGATGAAGAAAAAAAAGTAATTGACGAAGTCTTAGCTGATCTAAATAAAACAAAGCCTTTTACAAAACCTGTTGTTACAGAAGTTTTAAAATTCAAAACTTTTTATAATGCCGAAGATTACCATCAAAACTATTATAAAACCTCAAGCCTTAAATATAGTTTTTATCGCAAAGGTTCAGGGCGTGATCGCAGATTAAAGTCTTTGTGGGAAGACTTTAAATTTGCATCAAATTTAAAGTCTGATATCAATTTAAATTCAATTCAAACTAAAGGAAAAAAAATGGATTCGTCATGGGATAATTTCAAAAAACCGAGCAAAGAAGAACTTCAGAAAATATTAAATGAGGAACAATTTAAGGTGACTCAAAAAGATGGAACGGAAAAGCCGTTTGAAAATGCTTATAATTCAAATAAAGCTGACGGCATTTATGTGGATATTGTGTCTGGAGAACCTTTGTTTAGTTCTAAAGATAAATATGATTCTGGAACAGGATGGCCTTCATTTGCAAAACCAATTGTTGATAAGTTTGTTAAAACTAAAACAGATTTTAAAATGATTTTACCTAGAACTGAAGTGAGATCAAAGTTTGCAGACTCTCACTTGGGACATGTGTTTAAGGATGGTCCTAAGCCAACAGGCTTAAGGTACTGCATGAACTCCGCATCTATGAAATTCATATCCAAAGAAAAAATGAAAGACGAAGGTTATGAAGAGTATTTAAAATACTTAGATTAGATTAAATTTATTTATCATTGTTATATTCAAGCTTTAAACGATAAAATAATAATTTACTAAATGGTGCCAATTATAGGCCTAGCCTATAATTATTATACTTTTTATATTAAAAGATATAATAACAAGCATACAAATGTTATTTAGAAATTATGAATATTTACATTTCTAAAAATAATCTGAATAGAAAATCATTCGTTAATGGGGAAAGCTTAATTGAAACACTTATTCGTCTTCAATCTATTTCAAATTTTAATGACACAGAATGGTTAGAACTTCTACAGATCTCTTGGAAAAACTATCAACAATTTAAAATGGGATGTTTTAATTTATCCAATCACTCACTCATTCAACTTAGTGAGTACTTTAATATTTCATCTGAAAGCATAATAAATAATAATATTGATTTCAAAAAATTGGCCATTCTAATTGAACCTAGCAGTCCTGGAATCGCTGATTACTACATGGTTGCACCCTTTAGTCGTCGTCGAACAACCATTACATCTATTAATTATTTAGAAGAAAACTACGGCTGGCGATTAAAACAAGATGTACTAAAAATATTTAAAATCAAAGAATCAGCTCTTTTAGATCCATTTGAACCGGTTAGCATGCGACTTATTTCTGAAATTTGTAAATATTTACATACACGCCAATTCAACGAAATAGATTTTTTTAAAATGGGTGCCTATACAGTTAAAGGGAATCAAAATAGTATTCTTTCAAGAACGCTAGCTCGTGCAGAATCAGTTCAAGAACTTTATCATGATTTAATAAATGTTATGATGCCCCTATTTGAAACGAACTCAGATTATTCATACACACAAATCAATCAATTTGAGGGACTCCTGACAATGAAATCGATTAAAGAGGTTGCAAGTCAACTGGGCGTTAAGCACTTAGGTAACGAACATATATGTCAGCTTAAGCGTGGTTTTTGCGCCAGTGCCCCATCATATATGGGACTTCCTTACGCAAATGTGACACATACAGCTTGTGAACATCTTGGAGATCAAAAGTGCGTTTTTAAAATCGATTTAAAACCCTGCTTGGGTTCATTAAATATACAGTAAGAGTATTTAAGCCGCTTTTGTATTTTTTGAAACGAGCAACATTTCACTAGTTATATCTGCTATAGATTTTAAAGAAATTGAACTAGGTATCATTTCAAAAGATTTACTTAACATCGAATCCAAATCAGTGAACCTTTGAAATAAAACATCCTTATAAAAGTCGTCTACCAAAATCACTTTATGAGTGTCAGGCATATTTGGATGTATGAAATGATGTCCATCAGGATAAGAACCAAAATCAACCCATCTGGAAGTTTTAAACCTTTCATTGGTAGCCGTAATAAAATTCGTGTGTCCTCTTCTAAGAATATAAGCCACAACACATGTCATCATAAATTGAGAAAGGTCAATTTTAGTTTTCGAAAATGAATAATTTGAGTCAATAAAAAGCGCATTAGATTCTACAACACATTTATTATTTATCTTAAATTTTTTATATAGATTTTGCGTTGTTTGAGATGTGTATTGGATATTAACATTCATTGGCAAATCAAGAGAATGCTTTTCGCAACGATCGCTATAACTTAATCTTAGTCCTGCAATAACTTTTGGAATATACATATTGGACACCTCAAAGACTACAATATGAGTTCCAATCATATCCAATTTATCATTAGATATGTATAAATCTGATGCCTTTTCATACCCGATTTGTCTTGCTGTTAGAACATCCGACAAAAGGCTTTGCGCTACCTTATTGTCCATTAGAAGCTTAGGGTAATCTAAAATCGCAAATCTTAAATTTGGCATTAATTTAGAATTTTTAATATCAACAAAATGGCTTAACCCCATAGAGTAACCTTTATTTTAGTTTGTTATTTAGTCTGAATTATAGCTTAACGGATACCAAAGCTAAAAACTTTAATTATCTTTTATTTATATCAAATAAAACTAAAAATGAAGTATTGTATTCCATTTTAAGACATATTTAAACTATTTATATTTATAATTAAGCATTTATACCGATATTATATAAATCCATAAAATATTAGTTTTATAAACTTATTTAATAAATCGAGGTCAAAATGAGTGCAATTAAAAAAGTTATTTCAATAAATAATGAATATGAAACTTTTTATAAAGAACTAACCTCAAGAAACTATCATTTTGTGCCTGCTAGTGTTCAAGAAAAGTTAAAAAATTTTAAAATTTTAATTGCGGGTTGTGGAAGCACAGGGGGCGCCTGCACTCAGTCCTTAGCCAGATTAGGGGTATGCAACTTCTATTTAGCTGATAATGGAGATTATGAACTGAGTAATTTAAATAGACAACATGCCCGGTTAGAAAATCTAAATCAAAATAAAGCTGAATTTCATGCAAATGAAATTAAAAGAATTAACCCCTATGTAAATATTAAATTTACCAACAAAGGAATTACAAAGGAAAATGTTGATGATTATGTAAGAAATGTAGATTTAGTTTTTGACGCTGTTGATGTAACTACTAAAGATGGAATTGAAGCTAAAATACTATTACATAAAAAATGCTCCGAATATAAAAAACCCGTTTTAACAGGATTAGATCTTGGCTTCTTACAATGGGGCAGAAGCTATGATTATCGGAATAAAGATATCAAATTTTTAGATGGTAAAGCAGATTTCGCTTTAAAAGCAAATCATCCGATAGCTTCACTTTTTAGAATTTTTCCCTTTCAAATAGTACCTACTCATTGCTATCAACTGGTATTAGACTTGCTTGAAAATAAAATTAGCTTTGCATCACAAATGGGTTGCACTTCAGATGCTCTATCAGCAATTATTGTACCGGCAGTTTTGAATTTCGCAGAATCACAACACCTTATCACTGGCTGGAAACTTGATCTCTATAAATATCGCTATTCCTTAAAAGATCAATTTAAATATTGGATAAAAAACAGAATCTTAAAAAGTAAAATCAATAAATTTTTAAAATAATTTTTAAGTATTATCAGTTTAATAATAACTTATTAATTAACTTAACAAATAGCTCTGGCTTTTCCAAATGTGGAAAATGCGCTGTATTTTTAAATACCACAGTTTCAAAAGTCTTAAAATTATCTTGAAGAGATTCAATGTTTTCTTTGTTGTTCCACACTGGATCTTTATCACCTACGAGTAAAGTAACATTTCTTTCTAATTTAAATTTTTTAGTTTTAGCATCTTTTTTAATCCAGCTCTTAAATTCGCTGAAAACAGCATCTTGAGAAATTGAATCAACTAGATATTTTGGCTCTGAAATAGATTCAAACCAGTTTTTTAGTTTTTCAGTATCAACAAAGTAGTAGCTAGCTAATTTTGGATTTTCCCAAGCTAACATTAAAGCTTGCTTCATATTTTCATCCCAAAAACTTTTAATCTTACTTTTTAGTTCTTGAATTTTAAAGAACTTATTTGTATCCAACTCATAGAAGTCTTTCTCAGAGATCAATATCATATTTAATATTGTTTTAAAAATATCAAATGTTGGGCTTATAAAAATAAGTTTTAAGTCGACATCATGTTTATAATTTTTTATATAATCTAAACAAGTTTGTGAACCAAAAGATCCGCCAATTAAAATTTTAGGTTTATAAAGTTGAACTGTAGAATGTATGGATTTAAGACAATTTGAATATGCCAATTCATTCCCAAAAAAAGGCTTTGGCTGTCTCAAAGCGGATGGCTCATCCCAAAATATGCATGAAATTTTATTTTTTAAGAAAATATTGGAAAGACCCTTTCTTTCAGGATTAGAGTTCAACCCTGGACCCCCGTGTATAAACATAACATTATTTTGAATCAAGCTTTTAACTCCATAAAAAAAATTAACTTTAATTAAATTTAACTTATTTTTATATATTATTCAACTTTCTTATTTTTTTCTACAATAATTTATCCTTTCGTTAAAATTTCATGATTGTTCTATTTAAATTGATATTATGCATGAATCGATTAATTGTTATTTTATATATAATACAAAAGTTATTTATTTTACTCAAATTTTTTTAGGGGACTTTCAATGATTTCTAAAATTAAATTTCCTGATTGGCTTAATACAATGATCCAATCTTCATTTAACGGTCTTATATTTTTAAACCAAGAGGCTGAAATTTATGGTTTTAACGCCTCTGCGCAAATAATATTATCTTTGGATGAAATAAGTAGTATTGGTATTCCATTCACTAACTATTTATCAGATTTGGATTCTAAAATAGTGAACCAATATTTTAAAAATATCTCTGAATCCAAAATTCTCGATGCTGCAGTCAAAATAAAAACAAATAGTTATCCCGAAAAAGTTCTAATAATTAAGTTAAGTAATATAAATCTAGAAGAAATTAGGTTGGCAGATATTAAATTTTTAATTTCAATACAAGATGTAACTGAAACTGAAACATCTGATAACATGTTAAATTATTTTGCCAAAGCGACGCGTGAAATTGGAAGTTCTTTAGACCGAAACGTAACAGAAGAAAAAATGTTAAATTTATTAGTCCCCGATTTGGCGGACTGGTGTTCAATAAAAATATTAGATACTGAAAGTAATTTGTATGAAGTAAGTCAATCAGCTAAAAGTAATTATTTAATTAATAAGTTCCCTAAAGAAGATTCATTGTTCGGACTATCTCAAGTCATGAAGACTGGCCTTGCTATATTTAAACCTATTATAAATGATGAAGAAATTAGGCTTCTTTCAGATGATATTGAGCATTTTCAAATGATTAAATCGAACGGTTTAATTTCTTACATTTGTGTGCCTTTGATTTTAAGAAATCAAAACATTGGTGCAATTTGTTTACTTAAATCTTCTATTTTTCGTGAAGAAGACCAAATTATTGTTGAAGAACTGGCCAACCGATTTGCATTAGCAATTGATAATATTAATATGTTTGAAGATTTAAATAATTCTAAAACTAAAATGTTAAATGCAAAAATTAATGCAGAAAAAGCCAACAATGCTAAGTCGGAATTTTTAGCAAATATGAGTCATGAAATTAGAACACCTTTAGGTGCTATTCTTGGATTTGTTGATTTAATATTGAATTCTGAAGAAATTTTAAAAAGTATTGAAATTTGGGCTTTAAAAATTAAAAAAAATGGAAAACACCTTCTTGATATAATAGATGAAATTCTAGATCTTTCAAAAGTGGAGTCTGGAAAAATTTATCTTAACATTGAACGAGTAAATTTGAATGATCTTTTAGAAGAGGTTCTTATTATTTTAAGTCCAAAAATTACAAATAATGAAAATGTAGATTTTAAATTTAATTTTGTAACTTCATTGCCAATGTTTATATATACAGATGCCATGAGATTAAAACAAATTTTAATTAATATTATTGGAAACGCTTTAAAATTCACTGAATCTGGAATTGTCGTTGCTAATGCATCTTTTGATAGAAAATCTTCAGAATTAAATTTTGAAATATGCGATACAGGTGTAGGACTGACCGATGAACAATCTAAAAAATTATTTCAACCATTTTCACAGGCTGATTCATCTCAAACACGACGATTTGGCGGAACTGGCTTGGGCCTATCTCTTTCTAAACGCTTAGCTCAGCATCTTAGTGGTGACATTAAACTTGTAAAGTCTATTCCAAATGTTGGAAGCACTTTTAAAATCAGTCTTCATGTAAAATATGATGATGTTTATATAACATCATTCCAAAATGATTCTGATTATAAGAATAATTTAATTAACCTTAAAAATTCAAATTTAATTAATTTAACTGGAAAACAAATTTTATTAATAGAAGATTCTATTGATAATCAAATTTTAATTAGTCATTATCTTCAAAAATATGGAGCAATAGTTGATTTTGCAAATAATGGTGAAATCGGACTACAAAAAGCATTAAGTAATAATTACGACGTCATTTTAACTGATATTCAGATGCCAATTATGAACGGTTATGAGGTTTGTGAAAAATTAAGAATTTCAGGATATAGTAAGCCTATTATAGCTTTAACAGCACATGCCTTAAAAGAAGATATAGAAAAAAGCATAAAAATAGGATTTAATGATCATATTACGAAACCTATTGATCAAGTTATTCTATTAAAATTAGTTAATAGACACGCTAATCCATCTTAATTTTTAACTATTCGAAATAGATTCAAAATCTTTGATTTGAAACTCTTGGCCGTCATAAGTGACAACCTTAGCCTCTTTATCTAAGACAGTTGAAATATGAACTGGTTTTTGCCAGATCTCAAAGACACGAGCCATGGTCTCTTTCATATAGTCAGGCTGCATTTCAACGCCTTCAAATAAATGGGACAATAACAGTTCACCTTTGTTATTCGTATTATGATCGACAGCACTAATGATAGGTTGACCAAAGTTAGCTAGTTGAAAAAGTAATTTAGATTTTATGGCTTTAAAATCTCTGGTGTCGATTTCAAATTTGTTAGTTTTTTTATTAAATTTATAAACGAAAAGTTTATTTTCTACACAAAATTCTTCAGTTAAAAATTCATCAATAAAACCAACATCATTATAATCACGACGAACTTGGAATATCTTTTCTCTGCCTTGATTGAGATTCAAATTCCAACTGGCTTTCTTTTGAATGTCTTTACAATCTGACCATTCCCGCCCAAATTGACCTCTGTTCCAGCGTTCTTCAATATTTCGATAAAGTTCAATTCCAATTTTGTAAGGATTAAATCCATTAGGGCTCATGGCCATTGTTCCACTGTGGACGTCAGCGAATTGAACGATCTCGTGATCATGACAAATATCCTGTGTCATCATTTTGGCATGCCAGTAAGACGCCCAGCCTTCATTCATGATTTTTGTCATCCCTTGTGGGGAAAAATAATAGGACTCAGCACGAATGATTTGAATGATGTCCTTTTTCCAATCTTCGATTTCTGCATGCTGAATTAAAAAATTTAAAATATCTTTTTCGGCATAAGCCTCCCCATCTGTATTTTTACGGTTAGGGTTTTTTACATAGGGTCGATAGCGATCAATTAAATTTTCTAAGCTAAGACAAGTATCAATAAAATTTTCAACCGTTTGAATTCCATACTTATCAATATGTCTTCGTACACGAGACGCATGATTCCCCATCGTGTCCATCATTTTTCGATCCGTATTTTCAAACCATTTATTGTTTTTAAAAAAATCACAGTGGCCAAAAACATGGGCCATAACTAACTTTTGATCTGTCGTCGAATTGCCTTCAAGTAAATAGGCGTAACAAGGGTCATTGTTGATCACTAATTCATATATCTTAGAAAGACCGTACTCATAACCCTTAGAAAGCCCCTCATACTCCATCCCAAAGCGCCAGTGTGGGTAACGAATAGGAAATCCCCCATATGCCGCAATCTGGTTCATTTGACTGTAATCCACCATTTCAAAGACGGTCTCAAAAAAATCCAAATCATAACCTTTTGCTATGGCTTGAATAGACTTTTGAAATTCTGCGAGTTCTTTTGAAAGATTAGCCATTAATGTCCTTTGCCTAAAAACTCTTTGATGGATTTTATAATTCGACTACGATCTTTAATGTGACTTCGAATGATTCGTTCTTCATTTTCAAATTGCTGATTTAGATCTTTAATAAATTGTCCGCTTCCATATTTGGATTCCACTTGACCGTATCCAAACATGTTTACAATAGGCAAAAATCGAGTTTTAAGAATTTCTAAACATAATTTGGTGTCTTCACCACTCCAGTTGTCCCCATCACTAAAATGAAAAGTATAGATATTCCAATCGTTGATAGGGTAATCTTGATCAATAATTTCTAAACATTTTTTATAAGCTGAACTAATTAAAGTTCCGCCGGATTCACTGGTTTTAAAAAAGGTGTCTTCATCAACCTCTTTGGCTGAAGCATCATGAATAATAAATCTAGTTTCCAGACCCTTATAGTTTTTCTTAAGCCAGGTGTTGATCCAAAAGCTTTCTAACCTAACTATACGCTTTTGCTCTTCCCCCATTGAACCTGACACATCCATCATATAAATCACTACAGCATTAGACTGGGGCGATGTTGTGAGCTTTGGGGACCTGTAACGCATGTCTTGTTTAATAGGAACCAAGATTGGATCATTGGGATCATACTGATCGGTTGAAATGTAACGCTTAAGTGCTTCTTTATAGGTGCGCTTAAAATGCCTTAGTCCTTGAGGCCCGACATTTGAAATACTTTTATATTTTTGAGTTTCATTTTGAATTATTTTTTTACCCTTGGGTTGAATATGGGGAAGCTCAAGCTCCTCACCTAAAATCTCAGCCAGCTCGTCAAAACTCATTTCGACTTCTATATGATGCTGTCCTTCAGAGTCCCCAGCTGGACCTTCGCCTGTTCCCTCTTGATCTGCTTCACCAACAGAATCCCCAGGCTTTCCTTGCCCTTGGCCTACTCCACCGCTTTGTTTAGGACCATAGACAAATTTTGGAATTTTAATTTTTGGTATTGGGATTTTAACGTAGTCGTTTTCTTGACGGCCAATCATCTCTTCATGGGTGATGTACTTTTTAAAATCCTCTTTAATCTTTCCCCGAATGATGTCTTTAAACCTTGAGTGATCAGATTGGATTCCCATATTTTTGGCTAGCCTCGTCCAGAATCTTTCACATCACCACGAGCGAAAATACTAGCCACATGATCTAAAACATCCACAGCTGAAATTTCATCATATCCAAAATTTTTGATCAGTCTGGATTTGATTAAATCAATTTTTTCTTGGGTTTCGCGGTCAATCACAGAATGAACTAAGCTTGTTAATTTAATGCTATCCCTTTGATCTTCAAAAAGTTTAAGTTCAAGCGCCGTGTATAGTCTGTCATTGGTTTTATAATCAAACTTTTTACCATCTAAAGTTAAAGCACTGATGTAGTTCATGATTTCTCGTCTAAAATCGTCTTTTCTAGATTCAGGAATATCGATTTTCTCTTCGATAGTGCGCATTAGTCTTTCATCTGCTTCTTCATAAGCACCCGATGGAGTTTTTACTTTTTCTCGCTGAGTGTAGGATTTAATATTATCTATGTAGTTTGAACATAAACTTTGAAGTGCACTTTCGTCAGCACTAATCGCTTTTTGAACTTCAAGTTTTATGATCTCTTCGTACTCTTGTTTTACTATGGCCAATAATTCCCGATACTCTTGCTTCAATTCTTCGTTCGAAATCAAAGAATGGCTTTTTAATCCCGATTCTAATTCATTGATCACCATGAAGGGATTTACAGACCCTTTATTAGTTTGCTGTGCAATAATGATCGCATTTGAAATTTTATCTTGTATGTATCTTGCCGAAATTCCGCTTAATCCTTCACGCTTAGCCTCTTTTCTAAGTTCTTTGATATTGTCTTCCGTGTAATTAGCTAAAGTCTGGCCATCGTAAAGCTTAAGTTTTTGTAAGCGATTTAAATTGGCTTTTTTAGGTTTTTCTAACCTTGTTAAAATCGCCCACATCGCTGCAATCTCAATGGTGTGAGGAGCAATCGAGACCCCTTTTAGGCGTCTAGAATTAAAATCACGCTTATAAACTTCCACTTCATAGGAATGCTTGGTGATGTAAGGTATATCAATCTTGACAGTACGATCTCTTAAGGCTTCCATAAATTCATTGTCCTGAAGCTTTCTATATTCAGGTTCGTTGGTGTGACCAATAATGACTTCGTCAATATGGGTTTGAGCAAATTTCTTGGGTTTCACACGATGCTCTTGTGAGGCGCCAAGCAGATCATACAAAAAAGCTACATCTAGTTTTAGCACTTCGACGAATTCAATAATTCCGCGGTTGGCAATATTAAATTCACCATCAAAGTTAAAAGCACGTGGGTCTGAATCCGAACCATATTGGGCAATTTTTCTATAGTTGATGTCCCCAGTTAGTTCTGTGCTATCTTGGTTTTTTTCATCTTTAGGTTGAAATGTTCCAATACCAATTCGATCAGCTTCGCTTAAAACTAAGCGTTTCACACGAACGTGTCTAAAAACTTCTAATAATTCACCATCATACTTATCTAATAATTTTTTGAAGATAAAGCGACTTGGTGGACAAAGTTCGCCATCAATTTTAATTGTAAAATCCTTGTGACTTATATCTTTATTAAGTGCATCTAAAAATCTTGGTCTCATGTCTTCAGGAATTAATAAGAGTGGATCTTCATGCATAGGACTTGGAAAAACACGAACATCTTCACCAAAGATTTCTGGATGCTCCCCATCTGGATCAATCCATTCAAAGCAGTACAAGGCACCTTGTTTAGTTTTTGAATACTGCTCAACGCCTTTTTTCATCATACGAACAATAGTCGACTTTGCACTTCCCACAGGACCATGAAGCAAGATCACTCTTTTTTCTGTCCCATATCCTAAAGCAGCAGCTTTAATAACATTCACTAATTTCATTAAGGGAACGTCTAATCCAAAAACAGCATCTTTACCGTTATTATCTGGATCATCAAAAAATTTGTAGTGAAGAACTTCTTTTTTTGCATCAATATATTTTGTGTAATTTTTTTCTATGATGATGTCATATAAACGCTGAAATGCATTTCTAGTCACAAGAGGATTTTTTTTCACAACATCCAAGTATGCATCAAAATCACCAGACCAACTTAAGTCTTTGAATTCAGTTTGCAGCTCTGTAGCTTCTAAAATTTCTTTAAGGTTTTGAGAACTCATTTTAAAGACATCCCCTTCTTGGTATAGGTTGGTCTAATCTATAGGAACTTATAAGGAACAAATTCCTATGGTTATTATCTCGCTTATTTATACAAATCTCAAATGAAGTTAAGACAGTTAGACGAAAAACAAATTGATGTCTCAATTAAGAGATATTTATAAGCCAAAGGTCTAGGTTGATTCATATTGAAACAACCCAAACCTCCCTTCGAATATTAAAAAAACCTAATCACCTTACATTTCACAATTAAATCTATTTTGAAATTTAACTTAAGCTTTAACTTATACTTAAAATCTTATATCTACTTCGAATTTATATAAGGC